>NZ_FONH01000004.1:0-143111 GCF_900112865.1 Dyella marensis
GCTCTTAGGCCATTTCTTTTTGGTTACTTTTGCTTTGGGCCAGCAAAGAAAAAGTAACTCGGGCGCCGGCAGGCGTCCGAAATGCCCGCTGCATAAGCGGCCAGGTCACCGGATCGCGACCATCAGGCGATACGGAAACTGGATTCCGGCCTGCGCCGGAATGACGAGCAAAGGGTGCGCCAGCACCCCCTCAGCGGAGCGCCAGAAAATCCGGGCTCACCACAAAGCGCACCGCGTCCAATCGCAACCGCGCCTGCGGCAGCGCCTCCAGCAGCGCCGTGCGCTCGGCTGCGGCAGCCGCAATCTCCCCTTCGCCAATGGCCGGATTAACCGCGCGCAGCGCCAACAACCGCGACAGATCCGCATCCAGTGCAGCGGTCGCCTCCGCCACCGCCGCGTCGATGTCGCCCCTGGCGCGCTCGCTCGCGAGCTCCTCCGCCTTCTCCAGCATCGGCGGCACCAGCTTCGCAAGGAACTTGCGATACCGCGGCACCTCGATATTGCGGTCCGCCGCCTTGCGCAACGCAATGTCGCTCGGCTGGAAACCCGCGCGCTCGGCCAGACGCGTATCGACGGTGACCTGCACCGGCAGCACGGGCAGGAAGCGTTCGGCGTCAAGCTTGCGATCGGCCACGCACTCGAGCAGGTACACCGCCTGCAGCAGCGCCGTGCGCGGCGGCAAGGCGTCGTCCACCAGGAAGGCCGCATTGCCGTCCTCGCCGGTGAGCACCAGGTCCAGCGCGCCGGCGGCCATCGGATGATCCAGGCGCAGCAGCGGCAGGTCCTCGCGGGCCAGCGCCACCTCGCGGGCGAAGGTCACCGCCACGGGGCCTTCGGCGAAGCCGGGCAGGGCGTCGGTGGAGAGGTATTGCGGGTCGAGCAGCAGCACCTTGCTGCTCAGCTCCTCGGCATGGATGCCGAACTGTTCGAGCAGGCGCTGGATGAAATCGTCGCGGCCCGGATCGTGATCCTCGCGGGTGAAGGCCTGCTGCAATTCGTCGGCGTGCAGGTCGCGGCTGGCCGCCAGTTCCAGCAGGTGATCGCGGCCGTCGCGGATCAGCGCGGCCATTTCCTCGTGGCTGGCGCGCGTCTCGGCCAGCAGCACGTCCAGTTCCTGGTCGCGGTTGTCGTCGCCGCGCGCGTGCTCGTCGGCCAGGCGCGCCAGCGGCTCGCCGTAGCGGCGCAGCAGTTCGCGGCCGTCGGCGGGGCTGTGGCGGAAGGCGTCGACGCCTTCGTCGTACCAGCGCGCCAGCACGTGCTGCGCGCTGTCGGCGACGGCGAGGATGTGGATGCTGATGTCGTGCTTCTGGCCGATGCGGTCCAGGCGGCCGATGCGCTGCTCGAGCAGATCCGGATCCAGCGGCAGGTCCCACAGCACCAGGCGGTGGGCGAACTGGAAGTTGCGGCCTTCCGAGCCGATCTCCGAGCAGATCAGCAGGCGCGCGCCGTCCGGCTGGGCGAAATACGCCGCGTTGCGGTCGCGCTGCACGATGCCGAGGCCTTCGTGGAAGCGCGCCACGCCGACGCCGCTCTTCGTGCGCAGCGCTTCTTCCAGCGCCAGTACCTTGGCCTGGCTGCGGCAGATCAGCAGAAATTTGTCCTGCGGATGCGCGTCCAGCAGTGTCACCAGCGCGTCGATGCGCGGATCGAGCGAGTAATCCGGCTCCAGCGGCGGCGAGGGCTGCTGGATGTCGGCATGGAACTCGGCCAGCAGCGCCTGGCGGCCACCCTCGCCGAGCAGGCCGGCATCCAGCAGGTGCCACACCGGCAGGCGCTGCGGGAAGCCGCCGATGCCGGCGCGGCGGTTGCGGAACATCGCGCGGCCGGTGCCATGGCGGTCGATCAGCGCGGCGAGCAGTTCGCGCGCATGCGCGGGCTTGGTGGTGTCGGCCAGATGCGCGAGCAGGGCCTCGTCGCCGGCGAAGGCCTCGCGCAGGCGGGCCAGCTGCGTATCGTCCAGCGGCTCGCCGTCGAGCAGGCGGTCGGCGATGCGCGACAGCTCCTGGAAGCGGTCGGCCTCGCCCAAGTAGCTGGCGAGATCGCTGTAGCGCTGCGGGTCGAGCAGGCGCAGGCGGGCAAAGTGGCCGCTGCGGCCGAGCTGCTCGGGCGTGGCCGTGAGCAGGATCACGCCCGGCGTGGCGGCGGCCAGGCGCTCCACCAGCGCATAGCGCGGGCTGGCGGCCTCGGGGCTCCAGGCCAGGTGGTGCGCTTCGTCCACCACCAGCAGGTCCCACGGCGCGGCCAGCAGCTGCTCGGCGCGCTTGGGGTTGTGTTCCAGGAAGCTGAAATCGGCGATCACCAGCTGATCGTCTTCGAACGGGTTGGCGCCGTCGCCGTTCAGGTCCAGCGACTCGCAGCGTTCCTCGTCGTAGATGGCGAAGCTGAGGTTGAAGCGGCGCAGCAGTTCGACGAACCACTGGTAGACCAGGGTGTCCGGCAGCAGCACCAGCACGCGCTGGGCGCGGCCGGTGGCCAGCTGGCGGGCCAGGATCATGCCGGCCTCGATGGTCTTGCCCAGGCCGACTTCATCGGCCAGCAGCACGCGCGGCGGGCGGCGCGAGGCGGCGATGCCGGCCACGCGCAGCTGGTGCGGCACCAGGCCGATGCGCGCGGCGCCGAGGCCCCAGGCGGCGGAGCGGCGGGCGGCGGCGCGGCGCTGCAGGCCTTCCAGGCGCAGGTCGAAGCGGGCCACCGGGTCGGTGCGGCCGCCGATCAGGCGGTCGTCGGCCTGGCTGACGCTCTGCTCGTCGTCCAGCTGGCCTTCGTGCAGCTCGCGGCCCTCGCCGCGGTAGATCAGCAGGTCTTCCTTGATCTCGACCCGCTCGACCAGGAAGGCGATGCCCTTGCCGGAGACGCGCTGACCGGCGCGGAATTCCGCGCGCACCAGCGGCGCCGAATCCACCGCATAGGGCCGCAGCACGCCGGCCTTGGCGAACAGCACCTGCACCCCGCGTCCCTCCACCCGCAGCACCGTGCCCAGGCCCAGCTCAGGTTCGGCGGTGGAGATCCAACGTTGGCCTGGTACGAACATCGTGCGCTGCTTTTTCGGCGAATCGGGTCGGTGATTATCCGCTCACGCGGGGCGGATGCCTAGGGAAACGGGTTTCGAGGCCGCGCGGTACCCCATGAGCCGGCCCGCGTACTGATCGCAAAGCAAGGCTTTGCGCTCGTCGGAAAGCTGCTTCCATTCGTCGGACTTCGCTTGGCCCGATCGATGCGTCGCGTGGAAAGTCGCTCCCATCTCAAGGGGAACGACCTCATGCCTGCCGTATTGCGCCAGCGTGGCGTATCGCTGATCGAAGTGCTGATGGCCGTGCTGATCTTCAGCGTGGGCCTGCTCGGCGTGGCCGGGCTGATGGTGATGGCGACGCGCTCCAACCACTCGGCTTACCAGCGCACGCAGGCGATCTTCCTGGCGGACAGCATGGCCGATCGCATGAGTGCCAACCCGGTAGGCGTATGGAGCGGGTTCTACGAAACGCCGGGCAGCTATGCCTCGCTGGGCAGTGCAGAGAACGATTGCAGCGCCGGCTGCACGCCGAAGGAACTGGCCGAAGCCGATCTGCGCATATGGCGGCGCCAGCTGATTACCTTGCTGCCGAACGACGAGACGACCTGGGGCACCATCCGCTGCTACAACGGCCCGGCCGGATACGCGCCGAAGGGCTGGACGCCGGCAACCGCTACCGCGCCGGCCGACCGCGGCCAGCTGGCCATGCGTCCGCCGTATGGCGGGATGTGCTGGCTGTATGTGAGATGGAACGAGCGTGCTCACGACGGCATGGTCAGGACTTTCGTGCGGACGTTCCAGCCATGAGGGGGCCTGCGCATTCGTTGGCTTCGGCTCGTGACACGCAGGCCGGCCTCACTCTTATCGAACTCATGGTGGCGATGGGGCTGGGGTTGATCGTGACCGTAGGCGTGGTGGCGATCTTCCAGTCCACGTCATCGAGCAACCGGGCGCAGACGCAGCTGGCGCGGCTGCAGGAAGAAGGGCGCTTCGCGGTGACGCGGATGAAGCGCGACCTGGAAAAGGCCAATGGCCTGTACTGCAATAACTCCGGCGGCGCGGCCAGGCCGGCAGAGGCATCGCAGCTGTATCTGGATGGACTGCGTGCGCCGGTCGTGTACAGCAAGTACTTTCAGGTCGATATCTTCGACGTAACCACGTATTTCGGTACGACCAGCGGCAGCAACACCTATCCGGCCGAGCCGACCGCGCCGTACTCGATGCCGTCATACCTGTTCATGCGCGGCTACGACTGCGGCCTCACCGCCGCCAGCTGCAAACCTGTGGATCCAGGAGCGTATTCGTGGGGACCCAGTCGCATCCCCAACATGGGTAAGGCCGTGAACAGCCGTGTGATCGGCACTGACGTGATCACCGTGCGCTACCTCGATCCCGATCGTGGCTGGGCGATCGGCGGCTCGGGTACATCGATCGCCACCGTTCCTTCAACGGGTGCGATCGACAGCATCACCCTCAGGCCGCTGCCCGGCGAACCGCCGGTCACTGACTACGCCAACGCTACGGTGATGCTGGCCGACTGCTCCGGTGCGCAGGTGTTCCACATGGGACGGAGCGGTTCACAGCTGTGGTTCACCGGGTACACCTTCGCCAGGCCCGTGCTGCCGCGATCGATGTCGGCGCCGAAGCTGTTCAACTTCGGAAGCAGTTTCCACGCCGTCACCTATTACGTGAAGGTGGTGGACAACGGCAACGGCCAGACCACCGGTGCGCTGGTACGCCGGATGGACGGCGGCCCGAAATACATGGGTTGGGGCGGCTGGCGCGGCACCGAGGAGGAGCTGGTACGCGGCGTCGAACGCCTGGACTTCCGCTATGGCATCCAGGATGCGCACGGCAAGGTGCGCTACGTCACCGCTGATGTGGTGGACGCGGGCAAGGGTATTCCCTGTCCGCCGGGCGAGCCCAATCCGATCACCACCGTCGGCTGCCTGTGGCGCGCCGTATCGAGCATCGAAGTCAACCTGGTGGTCAGCGGGCAGAACCCGCTGTACACGCTCGCGCCCGGCGAGCTGGCCTACACCTACGGCATCGACGGCAAGACCACGCCGACGGCGCCGTCGAAGCACAGGATCAAGCCGAGCGACCAGGGCTTCCCCGAACCGATGCTGCGCCGCGAATTCACCGCGGTGGTGGCGGTGCGCAATTTCAATCCGTGACGCCCGTTGCTACGCGGAGAAATCACATGACGAACGCAGATTCAAACCGTCGGCTGCCACGCGCAGCACATCAGCGCGGCGTGGTGCTGATGGTCGCGCTGATCTTCCTGCTGCTGCTGACCATCCTCGGCGTGGGCGCGTCCGGCCGCTCGCTGCTGCAGGAACGCATGGCCGGCGCCCTGCGCAGCGCCAGCCTGGCCGACGCGACGGCGCAGACGACGCTGCGCGGGGTGGAGTGGAAGCTGTGGTCCGGCGCGGCCCAATCCACTGCAACGCCGCTGCTGTGCGGCGCCGGAGCGCTGGATGGCAGCTGCTATCGCTACGACCCGGACAACGCCGCGCTGTACGGCCCCGACGGGGTCGTGACCCGATTTCGCAAGAGCACGGAATGGGTGACGACCGGTGCGGCCACCTACAAGGGAGCGGACAACAACACCGACTTTGCCGCGCCGAAGGACGGCCTGGCGAACAACCCGGTCTACATCGTCGAAGACCTGGGCGTGGAATCGCTGCCGGGTACGAGCGGCGGGCAGCACGAATCGGGCGCCACCGGCGCGGGCAGCAGTACGGCAGGCGCCAGCCGCCATATGTATCGCATCACCGCGCGGGCGACCGGCGCGGACGTCAACACGGTGCGGGTGATGGAAAGCACCTTTGCCGCCAAGAGCAACTGAGCAAGCGTGCCTTCGGGCCGGGGTTATCCAGCATGCGTGTTTTTCCTTTCATATCCATACGCGGCAAGGCAGCCGCGGTGCTTGGCCTGCTTCTGCTGGGCGGCGTGCCCGTACCGACAGCCGACGCACAGTCAGTGGAACTCAGTCCCGCGCCGCCGAACCTGGTGCAGGGGCGGGTAGCGCCGAACATCGTGGTGACCTTCGATAATTCGCGGCCGATGTTCAGAACCTATTCGCCGCAATCGCGCCCGTTCGACTTCGGTGACTGGAATGGCCCTTGGAAATGTGCCGGCGTGATCGATCCGCGGATTACCGATCCGGCGGACATCCGCTCACATTCGATGAATAGCGTGTATTACAACCCGACGGTGCGATATGTGTCGCCGCTCAGGAGCAGCATTCCGCTTCGCGATGCCGATCCGAAGATGGTGCCAGATGAGGGGGTGGCGGCAAATCGTCCGCGCCAACCGCTGGGAATGTCTGCTTCTCCCGTTTACTACGAAAGCCGGATGGGCACGGATTCGAATGGCTTGAATCCGGACGGCAGGTGGCAGATTCGTAATTCTTCGACCAATTTGCTTGCCCGGCGAACGGTGGAGGCCATACCCAAAACGATCGTTACACAGGTGAAAGATTACAAGTATGACCACTATTATTTATGCCCGACCTTTTCAAATGCGGGATTGACCGTTTTTGGCGAGCATATTCTCGACAATTTAACGATTGCTCCATGGAGCAATCCTCGGCCTGGCGCTGCAGATTATAAACTCGCCCTCGGTTGTGCTTGCCTCTCAGGCTGGGGTAACTGGACTCCCGCTTCTTCATATTCGAGGCTTGAAGATTTCCGTAGAGCTTGTAAGGGCACAACGCAATACAGGTGGGTGGAGCTTGTCGACGTCAAGAAGACCGTTTACGAGGAGAAAGTAACCGACCATCGCTGGACCTGCGGTGCGGATGCATCGTCACCTTTGCCTGGCGATGCCGGCGGCCCCTATTACTACCGTTATAAGCAATGGTCGCCCAGGATCGAGGTCGACGCCCAGGGTAAACCTACCCGCACGGGTCTGGCGCGTCTCTACGACCGGAGCAACTGGGAAGCCGTGCGCGTGGACGACACGGCGAATTTCGCCAACTGGTACGCCTACTACCGCACCCCGAGCCTGATGATGCGCAGCGTGGTGTCGCATGCGTTCGGCCGGTTAGGCAGGGCCGTGCCGGGGACTGGGGGTGGCTTCGGCAGTCAGCTTCGCGTGGCGTGGCAGAACGTCGGGGCTGGCGACACCTTTCGGTTGCAGGGCGATGCAGTCATCGCGCCGCTCATCGACTTCCATGACCCGTTCTGCGATGCCGCGAAGGTCGACCCTGTTGCCGAGGGCCTGCAGGCCGGCAAGCGGTCGACGCCATTGAATTGCTACAACACCGCATTCTTCAACTGGCTGTTCGACGATACGAAATTTACCGATACGCCGAGTAACGAAGCCATCGCGCGCGCGCGGAGGTTTTTCGAGCGCGGCAATGGCAGCGGCGGTGCGACTGGCGACCTGCACGATCCGTACTGGGAGCCTCCGGCACAGCCCGGCGGCGCAGGCAAGCGGCTGACCTGCCGGCAGAACTTCCACATGATCGTTACCGATTACAACAGGCCTTACGGCGGCGAGTCGCTGGGTGCGGGCGCCAACGTCCGCACCGCGTTTTTCGGCCCGGGTCATCCGGAGAATCTGATTGGCCAGATCAAGGCAGCGCTTATCGACATCCAGGCGGGTACATCCCCGGTCACGGTCAGTGGGGCGAACCTCTCCGCGGTGAACACCTCCGTGCTGGCGCCTGGTGCGCTCGGCTTCAGCACCGGCTACGACCCGAAGGACTGGAGCGGCACCTTCCAGGCAGTCTCGTTGAGCGCAAACGGCAAGGCTTCGAACGTGGCCTGGGATGCCGGCGACATGCTCGATAAGTCGCATCCTGCCGCGCGCAACGTTCTCACCGGTGCCCGCGACCGCGATGGCCGCGTCAAAGGCGTGGCGTTCAAGCTGGCCTACCAGCTCGACGCGGAGGCGAGGCTCCTGTTCGCCGATGTCGCGCGCAGGGCGGGAACCACCGACCAGTATTTCCTCGATTACCTGCGCGGTGACCGTGGCAAGGAGGCCACCGCGTTCCGCAAACGCAACCATCTGCTTGGCGCGATCGTCGGTTCGCAGGCGGTCCACGTAGGATACCCGTCCAGCGGCTATCGCGACAGTTGGCCGGCCAATTCGCCGGAGCAGCAGGCCCTGGCGCGCGATGCGAGCGATTGCGCCCGGCGCACGCCCTCGACGTGCAGCAGCTATGAGGCGTTCGTGAAGAATCGTCTTAATCGTAAACCAGCCGTTTACGTAGGCGCCAACGACGGCATGCTGCACGCATTCGATGCATCGATGACGAAGGACGGCTCAGGCAACGCGCCGCCTGCGGCGAGCGCCGGTCAGGAATTGTTCGCCTACGTGCCGCGCTCGGTCTACGCCAACCTGGGCAATCTCACGCTCAAGGACGGCTTCAAGTTCATGCCCACCGTCGATGGCGTGCCGGTGACGCGCGACGTGTACTTCAGCCAGAGCACCACCACGCCGGTGGCGACCTCGCCGGGCTGGCGCACGATCCTGGTCGGGGGCCTGCGGCTGGGCGGGCGCGGGGTGTATGCGCTGGATATCACCGATCCGGCTTCGATGGATACCGGCAAGGTGTTGTGGGAGTTCAGCGCAGACACGCCCAGGCAGAACGGGTGGAGCGATGGGCGCGCGGTCAACCCCGGCGGCGATCCGGCCAACCTGGGCTATACCTACGGCCAGCCGAACATCGGCCGGCTCAACAACGGCAGCTGGGTCGTGCTGGTGCCGGGCGGCTATTTCCCGGACTGCGGCAAGGCACCGTTCGCCGGTTGCACCACGCCGGCGCAGGTCGCCAACACCTTCAGCTCGCTGTTCGTGCTGGATGCGCAGACCGGCAAGCTGATCCGCGAGGTGAAGACCTCCGATGCTCGCAGCGGCACCAACAGCCACGGCCTGGCCACGCCGGTGCTGGGCGATTACAACGACGACCAGGTCGACGACGTGGCGTTCGCCGGCGATCTGGATGGCAACCTGTGGCGTTACGACTTTTCATCGAGCGATCCGGCGGCATGGAAGGTCACCCTGGCCTTCAAGCCGGTGACGGCAGGCACGCAGCCGATCACCGGTATGCCGCGGCTGTTCCCTGACCCCGCCACCAGCAAGCTCATCGTGGTGTTCGGCACCGGCAAGTACCTGGGGCCGCAAGACGGCAGTGACGTGACGACGCAGTCGGTATATGGCATTCGCGATATCGGCTCGACGGTGACGCGCAGCCAGCTGGTGGCGCAGACGCTGCGTGAGGCGACCGCCGACGACGGCAAGATCACCGCGCGCGGCTTGACCGACCATGCGGTGCCGTCGAACAAGCACGGCTGGTACTTCGACCTGGGGCCGTCGGCTTCGTCCATCGGCGAGCGTGTGATTGTCACACCGACCGCGCTGTTCGACTCCGGGCGCGTGGTGATCCAGACGCTGATACCGGGCAGTGACCCGTGCAGCGGCGGCGTCGGCGGCGCACTGATGGTGGTGAACGCGGCGACCGGCGGCTCGGGGGGCGGTCTCTCGTCGCTGAGCGTGAGCGCATGGACCGGCAGCGGAACCGCCGCGGTCGGCGGCCGCGTGGACAACCCGCGCACCGCCTCCGGCACGATGCCGGTGGTAAGTGCGGTCGGCGGTGGCAGCCTGCTGGTGCCCGGCCTGAAGCTCAGCGGCAGCGACAGCGTGTTGAGCATCGACGACGCGATCTGGCGCCGCCGGTCCTGGCGGAGGATTACGCCATGAGTGTGCGTTTCCGCCGTCCCGATCGCCATGTGCGCGGCTTCACCCTGGTCGAGTTGATGGTGGTGGTGGCGATCATCGCCGTCGTGTCGGCCTTCGCGGTGCCCAGCTACCTGCGCTATGGCTTTCGTGCCAGACGCGCGGATGCGCATCAGACCTTATTGAGCGTCACCATGGCGCAGGAGCGCTACTACGCCGTCAATAACCATTATGCGACGAGCATGACCGACCTCGGTTTCAAGGAGGCCACATCGGACAAGGGCTATTACAAAATCACCCTGAGAACGGACGCCAAGGGGACCTGGTTCAACGCCTCGGCCACACCCATACCGGGTGGCTTTCAGGCGAAGGATGGTTGCTTGGCCATGGACACCAATGATCTCGGTCAGAAAACCTTCCGCGGGCATACCACCAATGGTTCCTGTCTATGGTGATCGCCATGAAGCAACGGGGCGGGAGGGGTTTCAGCCTGGTCGAGCTGATGATGACGCTGGCGGTAATGGCCGTTCTACTGGTTGTGGCAGTGCCCTCACTTCGCGATGCGGTGCGACGTCACAAGGTCACCGCGGCAGCCAATGCTCTGCTGGCGGACCTCGCCTATGCGCGCAGTGAGGCGATTCTCGGCGGGATAGTGGTGTCGGTCTGCACAAGCTCCAGGGACCGGAAAAAGTGCGATCAAACCAATGCCTACGAGCCTGGTTGGCTGGTCCACCTGGGCCTTGCAGGCACGGATGGCGCGATCCCCGCCATGCGAACGCGTGGGCTCCCCTTGCGCTTCGGTCCGCCGCGCGATGGTGTTGCGATCCAGGGACTGGACCGCAGCCTCAGTTTCGATGCAATGGGCCAACTGCATGCCTCCATCAAGAAGCCACCGAAATTCACGGTGTGCTTCCGTTCGTCCGCCTCCGGACCCGGTACCAGCACGGCCGCCGTGCCTGGCGTGGAGTTCACGGTGAATGCCTCCGGCCGGGTGACTACCCGGGGGCTGGGCGCCGGAGAGGCCTGCCTGAGCTAGAGACGCCGCAGACGTCATCCCGACCCAGGGGCCGCTGGCCGTAGGGGATTCCCGACAGGCTGGCCTTCCAAACCGGTCGTCGGTTAGTGCGATCCAGTACTCATTTGAGTTGCGAAGCTACGCAGCTCGCTCGGAGCGGTCTTGCCGCTCATCGGGCGATTCCTGCCGCTTATCGGATTCCGCTTGTAGGAATTATCTGGCCCTGAGGACAGTACCCCGGCTTCCAGGGGAGAGTCCTTCATGCATGTCGTCTCGCGTCAGCGTGGCGTGTCGCTGATCGAAGTGATGATGGCCGTGCTGATCTTCAGCATCGGCCTGATCGGCCTGGCCGGTCTCATGGTCATGGCGACCCGGTCCAATCACTCGGCCTACCAGCGCACCCAGGTGACCTTCCTGGCCAGCACCATGGCCGACCGCATGGGCGCCAACCCGGTCGGCGTGTGGAGCGGGTTCTACAACTCCGCCGGCTATCCGGTGGCCGCCAGCAGCGCGGCCAACAACGACTGCGCCTCCGGTTGCACGCCGCAGTTGCTGGCGCAGTCCGACCAGCGCGCCTGGAGCCGGCAGCTGAGCAGCTTCCTGCCGAACGTGAAGGCGAGCGTCCAGTGCAACAACAACCCGGCCGGCTTCACCCCGGCGGGCTGGACGCTGGGTACGCCCGCCTCGGGCGCGACCGCCGCGGTCCCGGCCGATCCCGGCCAGGTCGGCATGCGTCCGCCGTACGGCGGCATCTGCACGATGAATATCACCTGGGACGAGCAGCAGTCCGGCGACCAGCAGCAACAGCAAGCCACCGCGGTGGCCCCACAGACCTTCTCCTGGACCTTCCAGCCGTGACGACTTCCGCGCATCCGACTCTTGCCGGCCGCGCCGTCCAGGCCGGCCTGACCCTCGTCGAACTCATGGTGGCGATGGCGCTGGGCCTGATCGTGGCCGGCGGCGTGGTGGCCATCTTCAATTCCACCTCCTCGAGCAACCGCGCGCAGACGCAGCTGGCGCGGCTGCAGGAAGAGGGGCGTTTCGCGGTGACCCGGCTCAAGCAGGACCTGAGCATGGCCAACGGCCAGTACTGCACCAATTCCGGCGGCGTGGCCAAGCCGGCGGCCGCCTCGCAGCTGTATCTCGATGGCCTGCGCGCGCCGGTCGTCTATGCCAAGAACGTGACCACCGCGATCGGCGACATCACCACCGCGTTCGGCGCCACCAGCGGCACCAATACCTATCCGGCGCAGCCGACGGCGCAGTATTCGATGCCGTCGTACATGTTCATGCGCGGCTACGACTGCGGCCTCACCTCGACCACCTGCAAGCCGATCGATCCGAACTCCGTGCTCAACGTCGCCACCGGCGTTCCCGCCATGGCCAAGACCGTGGGCAGCCGGGTGATCGGCACCGACGTGATCACCGTGCGCTATGTCAACGCGGACCGTGGCTGGGCGATCGGCGCCGGTGGCACTTCGATCGCCACGGCCGCCTCGAGCGGTTCGGCCATCGCCAGCATCACCATCGCCCAGGCCACTTCCAGCGAGCCGCCGCCGGCCGATTTCGCCAGCGGCGACATGGCCATGCTGGCCGACTGCTCCAATGCGCAGGTGTTCGCGGTGACCAAGAGCGGCGCCGCCACGCTGACGCCGACCAGCGCCAATAATTTTGCCGCGCCCGCGCCGCAGCAGCCGCTGTCGGCGCCGAAGCTGTTCGATTTCAACCGCGATTTCCAGACCGTCACCTATTGGCTCAAGGTGGTGGACAACGGCAACGGCCAGACCACCGGTGCGCTGATGCGCCGCGTCAACGGCGGCCCGTTCAAGGCCGACGGCACCACCGCCAACCCGGGTGGTACCGAGGACGAACTGGTGCGCGGCGTGGAACGCCTGGACTTCCGCTACGGCATCCAGGACGTGGACGGCAAGGTGCGCTATGTCACCGCCGACGTGGTGGATGCCGCCACCGGCATCACCTGCCCGCCGGGCGAGGTGAACAAGATCACCACCGCCGGCTGCCTGTGGCGCGCGGTGTCCAGTGTCGAAATCAACATGGTGATCGACGGACAGATCCCGCTGTACACGCTGACCGCGAACGACCTGGCCTACACCTACGGTATCGACGGCAAGACCACGCCGGCCGCGCCGTCGGCGCATGGCATCAAGCCGAGCGACCAGGGTTTCGTCGATCCGATGCTGCGCCGCGAGTTCACCGCGGTGGTGGCGGTGCGCAATTTCAATCCGTGAGGCGGGACGCCGCCGCGCGGTCTAGAGGGGAAACGCAATGATGTACGCACATTCCGGTCGGCGGTTGCCGCGCGCGCACCAGCAGCGCGGCGTGGTGCTGATCGTCGCGCTGATCTTCCTGGTGCTGCTGACCATCCTGGCGCTGAGCGCGTCGGGCCGCTCGCTGCTGCAGGAGCGCATGGCCGGCGGCCTGCGCAACACCAGCCTGGCCGACATGGCGGCGGAGACCACGCTGCGCGGCGTCGAGTGGAAGCTGTGGACCAGCACGACCAAGCTGACCAGCACGCCGCTGCTGTGCGGCTCCGGCGTGCTGGCCGGCAACTGTTACCGCTATGACCCGAGCAATACCGCGCTGTACGGCAGCACCGGCACGGTGACCAAGTTCCGCAACGGCACCGGCTGGATCACCGCCGGCGCGGCCACTTACCAGGGTTCGGACAGCGGCACCAACTTCACCGCGCTGTCCGGCACCGCCAAGACCGGCGCGCTGGCCAGCAATCCCGTCTACATCATCGAGGACATGGGCGTGGAGCTGCCGCCGGGCGCGAGCGGCGGCCTGCACGAGTCCGGCGCCACCGGCTCGGGCAGCGGCGGCACCGGCAGCACCAGCCGCCACGTCTATCGCATCACCGCGCGCGCCACCGGCGCCGATTCCAACACGGTACGGGTGATGGAAAGCACCTTCGCCGCCAAGAGCAATTGAGCACACGAGCCTTAGAGCCGGAGCCATCCAGTCATGCGTATTCGCCAACTCTTCTCGACGCGCCGCGGCATCGCCGCGCTCGCGCTCGGCCTGACCCTGCTGGGTGGCCTGCCGGTGCCGTTCGTGCCCACCGCCGATGCGCAGATCGCGCCGGTGCTGGCCAGCAGCATCCTGGCGACGACCAGCACGGCGGCGACGCCTTCCGCGGTGGTGGAGCTCAGCCCCACGCCGCCGAACCTGACCCAGGGCGTGGCGCCGAATATTGCGGTGACCTTCGACGATTCCGGTTCGATGGCCAGCAATTACATGGGCGATAACCGGCCGTTTGACGATGGCAGCTGGACCGGTCCCTGGCGCTGTGCCGGCGTGATCGATCCGCGCGTCAGCAGCGCGACCAACATCCTGTCGCATGCCATGAACGGCGTGTACTACAACCCGAATGTGGTGTATTCGCCGCCCATCGAGGCAGACGGTACGTCGTTCCCTAACGCCGATGCCAACCTGGTCCGCGTTCCGCTGGACGGCATTTCGGTGAACCGCCCCCGCAGCGCGGTCGCGCTGGACGCCACCGGCGCCTATCGCAATAACCCCAACGGAACCACCGACCCGACGGGTGCCACCGACCTCACCGCCATCTGGTCTTCCACCCAGACCAAGACCGGTTCGAGCTGCCCGGCGAATGCGGATCCCGGATCCTGCGTCTGCATCGACCAGAGGCCGAACGGAACCTGCCGCTCCAACTCGAAATCGTGGCAATGGACGGAGACCACGCCAAATTCCGGCACCGATAATCGCTGGAAGTGCGGCTACGGCAGTTCGCCGATGGACTACACCAAGAATGGTCCGGATGGCGTGGCGTATCCGAACGGTGGTCCGTACTACTACCGCTACAAGTCTTCCGCACCGGCCATCACCGTCGATGCTTATGGCAATCCGGACAGCACCGGATTGAACAATCTCTATAGCGGCAGCAATTGGGAAGCGGTGGCAGTCCGCAACCAGAACGTGACCATCGGTGGCGTCACCGTCAACGAATGGCAGAACTTCGCCAACTGGTACGCCTACTACCGTACGCGCAACCTGATGACGCGCACGGCGCTGTCGCGTGTGTTCGGCAAGCTGGGTGCGCCGAATTCCGACGGCGGCTACGGCAGCACCTTCCGTGTGGCGTGGCAGAACCTCTATACCGACGACACCTTCCGCCTGCAGAGCAGCACCATCATCAGCAACCTGATGGATGCCAATTCACCGGCCTGCGATGCCTCCAGCACGGACCCGACCGCCATCGGCTTGCAGACGGGCACGGTGAAGACGCCGCCGAACTGCTACCGCTCCGCGTTCTTCAACTGGATCTTCCAGGTGCCGGCCACCGGCAATACGCCGCTGCGCGCATCGACCATCCGCGCTGGCTCGTTCTTCCAGCGCGGCTACGGCAATACCGGCGCGAACGGCGACCTGCACGATCCGTACTGGGATCCGCCGGCGAAGACCGGTGCGGACGGCCTGGAGCTGACCTGCCGCCAGAACTTCCACATGGTGGTGACGGACGGTTACTGGAACGAGAGCGACCCCGGCCTGCCCACGCCCTTCAAGGACGGCGAGACCGCGCAGACGCTGCCTGACGGCACGGCGTATTCCACAGCCGCAGCGGAATCGCGCGTGTTCTGGGACGTGCAGGGCGCGAAGTACACGTCCTCGCTGGCGAATATCGCTTTCAATTACTGGTCGTCGAACCTGCGACCGGATCTCTACGATCCTGCCAATGGCAAGCAGGTGCCGCCGTACATGCCCGACAAGAGCACCGGCGTGGTGACGGGGGCTTCGTCGACGACGCTGGAGCAGTACTTCAACCCGAAGAACGATCCCGCCAACTGGCCGCACCTGGTCCAGTACATGGTGACCCTGGGTATCGCCGGCGAACTCAATTTCACCAACGATGCCGACTGCGTGGTGTCGACCGCGAACGACCTGTGCGCGCTGCGCCGCGGCCAGACCAACTCCACCGGTGCCAGGGGCTGGACGCTGCCCGCCAACAACTCGCCGCCTGGCATCGACGACACCTGGCATGCGGCGATCAACAGCCGCGGCGCCTACTTCAGCGCGGGCAACCCGCAGAACCTGGTGGACCAGCTCAGCGCGATCCTGACCAACATCAGCGCGCGCACCATTCCGGCGAATACGGGCGCGGTGAACTCGGCGGTGCTGGTGCCTGGCGCGCTCGGCTTCAACACCGGCTACAGCTCGGCGGACTGGAGCGGTACGTTCCAGGCGGTGTCGGTCTCGGCCAACGGCTCGACCTCGACCACGGTGTGGGACGCGGGTGCGCTGCTGGACGATGCGACCAAGTCCCCGCCAGGCAGCCGCAACATCCTCACTGCAAAGGAAGGCAGCGACGGCAGCTTCGCCGGCGGCGTGGCGTTCAAGACCTTCACTGCGCTGGACAGCGCCGGGCAGACCCTGCTGTCCGGCACGCCGGCCAGCATCGACGCCACCAACGACACCGGCCAGACCCGCGTGGACTACCTGCGCGGCGATCGCAGCAAGGAGTCCACCACGTTCCGGCAGCGCAACCATCTGCTGGGCGCGATCATCGGTTCGCAGGCGGTGTACGTGAGCTATCCGGCCAGCGGCTATCGCAACGGCTGGCCGACGGGATCGCCGGAGCAGACGGCGGTGGCGGGCGACGCGGCCAACTGCGCCACGCTGACGCCGCTTACCTGCCATACCTACGAGGCGTTCGTGAAGAACAACCTCAGCCGCAAGCCGGTGGTCTACGTCGGCGCCAATGACGGCATGCTGCATGCGTTCGACGCATCGTTGACCACGGATGCCAGCGGCAACGTGACGCCGGCAACGGGTGCAGGCCTGGAACTGTTCGGCTACGTGCCGCGCTCGGTCTACGGCAACCTGGGCAACCTCACCTTGAAGGACAACTTCAAGTTCATGCCCACCGTCGATGGCGTGCCGGTCACGCGCGACGTGTATTTCAGCCAGACAACTACCTCGCCGGTGTCCACCTCTCAGGGCTGGCATACCTTGCTGGTCGGCGGCCTGCGTCTTGGCGGCCGCGGCGTGTACGCGCTGGACATCACCGATCCCAGCTCGATGGGCACGGCCAAGGTGCTGTGGGAGTTCAATGCCGACACTCCGGTGCAGGGCACCTGGACCGACGGCAGCACCACCAACCCGGGCGGCAATCCGGCCAATATCGGCTACACCTACGGCCAGCCGAACATCGGCCGCCTCAACAATGGCAAGTGGGTGGTGCTGGTCCCGGGCGGCTATTTCCCGGATTGCACCAAGGCTCCGTTCACCGGCGCCAACTGCACTTCGCCGGCGGCGGCCTCCAACACCTTCAGCTCGCTGTTCGTGCTGGATGCGCAGACCGGCAAGCTGATCCGCGAGCTGAAGACGCCTGGCACGAGCGCCGGTGGCGCGAACAGCCATGGCCTGGCCACGCCGGTGCTGGGCGACTACAACGACGACCAGGTCGACGATGTGTCCTTCGCCGGCGACCTGGACGGCAACCTGTGGCGCTATGACCTGTCCTCGAGCGACCCGAATGCCTGGAGCGTGACGCTGGCATTCAAGCCGGCCACCGCGGGTGCGCAGCCGATCACCAGCATGCCGCGCCTGTTCGCCGATCCGGTCACCAACAAGTTCATCGTGGTGTTCGGCACCGGCAAGTACCTGGGCGTGAGCGACAACACCAGCGGCAGCGCGGTGACGCAGTCGGTGTACGGCATCCGCGACGTCGGCTCGACCGTGACGCGCAGCCAGCTGGTGGCGCAGACCTTGAGCGAGGCGCTGGCCGACGACGGCAAGACCATCGCGCGCGGCATCACCGACAACCCGGTGCCATCGACCAAGAACGGCTGGTACTTCGACCTGGGTCCGTCGACCTCGTCGGCCGGCGAACGCGTGGTGGTGACGCCAGGCGCGCTGTTCGACACCGGCCGCGTGGTGATCCAGACGCTGATCCCGGGCACCAACGATCCGTGCAATGCCAGCATCCAGGGCGCACTGATGGTGGTGAACGCGGCGACCGGTGGCGCGAACGGGGGCCTGTCGGCGCCGGGCGTGAGCTCCTGGGCCGGCACCAACACCGCGGTGGTGGGCGGACGCGTGAACGATCCGCGCACTTCCGGCACGGTGCCGCTGGTGACCACGGTGGGCGGCGGCAGCGTGCTGGTGCCCGGCCTCAAGCTCAGCGGCAGCAACAATGTTCTGAACATCAACGACGCCATCTGGCGCCGCCGTTCCTGGCGAGGGATTACGCAATGATCAAGACCATGCGCCTGCTCGATCGCGACGCACGCGGCTTCACCCTGATCGAACTGATGGTGGTGGTGGCGATCATCGCCATCCTCGCCGCCTTCGCGGTGCCGAACTATCTGCGCTACGGGCTGCGCGCCCGGCGTGCGGACGGACAGAATGTGCTGCTGCGCGTGGCCAGCGCGCAGGAGCGGTTCTATTCGACCAATAACCGCTACGGCAGCCTGAGCGATATCGGCTTCGGCAGCGGCAACACGTCGGAGAAGGGCTACTACACCGTCGCCGTGACGCCGGCGACGCCGGGCACGACCTTCACCGCCACGGCCACGCCGGTGGCGGGCGGTCCGCAGGCGAAGGACGACTGCAAGGCGCTGAACATCACCAACGCCGGCGCGAAGGGCTCGACCGGCACGACCACCAACGGCACGTGCTGGTGACCGCCATGAAGCGACAGGGAACGAACGGTTTCAGCCTGATCGAGCTGATGATCACGCTTTCCATCGCGGCGATCCTGCTGGTGGTGGCGGCGCCGAGCTTCCGCGACGCGATGCGGCGCAACAAGGTGAGCGCGGCGAGCAATGCGCTGCTGGCGGACATCGCCTACGCGCGCAGCGAGGCGATCAATCGCGGCAACGTGGTGTCGATCTGCCCCAGCTCGGACCAGGCCACCTGCACCGGCAACGGCAAGGCGTATGAAAACGGCTGGCTGGTCTATACCTACCAGGCCGGCAAGGGCGTGGCGAACACCGCTTACAGCACCGCGTCCGGCGCGATTCTGTTGCGCGCCGCCAACGCGCGTGACGGTCTCTCGATCCAGGGCCTGGACAGCGTGATCACCAGCTTCGGGTCGCAGGGCCAGATCCGCCGCTCCGACAACAAGCAGCCGAAATTCGCCAGCTGCTTCCGTCCGACCGGCGCCAGCGGCACCGGCTCCAGCACCACGGCCGTGCCCGGTGCGCAGCTGACGGTGAATGCCTCCGGCAGCGTGACATCGCAATCGCTGGGTGTGCAGAGCACCTGCGTGCCGACCTGAAGTTGCGCAAGCGGCGCCTGTGCGGCGTCGCTCAGGTCTCGCTCCACTGGCGCAGCAGGTTGTGATAGACGCCGGTCAATGAGAGCAGGGCGCCGCGGTCGGTGCCCGGGTTGGCGGTGAGTGCCTGGATCGCGACATCCAGGTCGAACAGCAGGCGGCGCCGGCCGTCGTCGCGGACCAGGCTCTGCACCCAGAAGAACGCCGCCAGCCGCGCACCGCGGGTCACCGCGCGAACCTCGTGCAGGCTGCTCGACGGATACAGCACCAGGTCGCCGGCGGGCAGCTTCACTTCATGCTCGCCATAGGTGTCGTTGACGACCAGCTCGCCGCCGTCGTACTCGTCCGGCCCGGCCAGGAACAGCGTGCACGAGATGTCGCTGCGCAGCTGCCCGCCACCGGGCAGCGCCATCACCGCGCCGTCGACATGGAAGCCGTAATGCCCGCCGCCTTCGTAGCGGTTGAAGCGTGGCGCCAGCGTGCGCAGCGGCAGCGCGGCGGCGTGGTACAGCGGATGGCGCGCGAGCGCGTCGAGAACCAGCCGTCCCAGCGCCTCGCGCACCGGCGAGGCTTCCGGCAACTGCAGGTTGCGCTTGACCTGGGCGCCTTGCGCGCCGACGGTCTGGCGGCCGTCGGTCCAGTCGGCGTGGTCCAGTTCATGGCGAACCTGACGCAACTGCTCGGGCGCCAGCACGTTGGGGATATGTAGCAGCATGGCGGTCCTCGCAAGGTGCCGAAACCCGAGCCCCTCTCCCTCCGGGAGAGGGGTTGGGGTGAGGGTGCGGGCGGAGCGTAAGAGTGATGTGCACCGCTCCGCCCGCACCCTCATCCGCCTGCCGGCACCTTCTCCCGGAGGGAGAAGGATTACAGCCCGGAGGCCGAGGAACCGTCAGGGCGCGTCAGAAGCGCACGTTGGCGGTCAGCATAGCCGACCGCGGCGCACCCGGCGTATAGCGGTAGCCGCTCTTGTTGATCGCCGCGACGTACTCCTTGTCGAACAGGTTGTACAGGTTCAACTGCAGGTCGACGTGCTTGTTGATCGGGTACGTCGCCACCGCGTCGAACACCCAGTACGACTTGGTATACGCCGGCGTGCCGATCGCGCCATCGGTGCCGCGCTTGAGCTGGCCGTTGTAGCGCGCACCGCCGCCGACGGTGAGGCCGAACGGCAAGGTGTAGGTGGTCCAGGCGGTGAACGCCGACTTGGGCGTGTATGCCAGGTCCGTGCTGCCGTCGCTGGTGACCTTGCTGCCGCTGATCACCTTGGAGTCCATCACGGTGTAGCCGGCGCTGATCGCCCACTGCTCGGTGAGCTTGCCCACGGCGCTGAGCTCCACGCCCTGCACGCGCTTCTTGCCGGTCTGGTAGTACTGCAGGTCGACCGGATCTTGCACCACGTCGTTGTTGATCTCGGTGCGGTAGATGGCGCCGGTAAGCATCAGGCGGCTGTCGTAGAACTCCCACTTGGTGCCGACTTCGGCGGTCTTGGCTTTCTGCGGATCGAAGTTGGGATTGTCGGCGCTGTTGGCCGAGCTGCTCAGCGTCAGCGTGCTGCCGCCGGGCGGCTGCTGCGAGATCGCGTAGTTGGCGTACACGCTGCCGTTGGGGGCCGGCTTGTACAGCACGCCGACCTTCCAGTTGGTGAGGTTGCCGCTCTTGCGCGCATCCAGGCCCGGCACCGCCGTGTTGGCGGGCAGGGCGCCGCAGGCCGGCGCGTTGCGGCCGCCGCAGGTGACGGCGCTGTCGAAATCGGTCTGGTAGTGGTCCAGGCGCACGCCGGCGTTGACCTGCCATTGCTCGTTGAACTTCAGCGTGTCGAACACATAGGCGGAATAGGTGTCGGTCTTGCCGTGCGTATAGCTGCCGTTGCGGAACCACTGCATGCCCGTCACGTGCGGGTCGGGGCGGTACAGGTTGGCCTTTGGCCAGGTGTTGACCAGGGACACGACACCGGTGGTGTCCGCTTCCTCGCGGGTCAGCTCGATGCCGGAGCTGAGGTTGTGGGTGATGCTGCCGGTCTGGAAATTGGCGCGGAGATTGAACTGGTCGGTGAGGATCTTGTTGGTCTGGTCCTTGAACGTCGGATTGCTGCGCGCGACGGTCCAGGTGGAAGGATCGTTGGCGTTCGGCGTAAGCAGGTTGGCCGCCGTCGCCATGAACGAGGTCAGCAGATAGTCCTGCCGGGTGCGGCCCCAGCGCAGCGTGTTGCGCAACGCCAGGTCATCGCTGAAATCGTGTTCCAGCAGCACGGTGAACAGGTCGGCCTTGACGTGGTCGTGGTCGGCGTCGGTGCCGTAGAAATTGGACGGATCGACCGGGCGCGCACTGGCCAGCCACGGACGCGCCGGATCGGGACTGCTGTAGCCGGGCAGGCCGATGGTGGAGACGCCGCCGTCGGGGATGTTGTTCTGCTTGACGTGCAGGTAATCGATGTACACGCGGGTCGCGGTGCCCAGGCCGAAAGCCAGCGACGGCGCGAAGGCCCAGCGGTTGTTCTCCACTTCGTCGCGGCCGGGCGTGCCGCTGTTCTGCGCCATCAGGTTGAGGCGGAACGCGCTGTCGGCGCCGAGCACCTGGTTCCAGTCGGCGGTGGCGCGCTTGCGGTCGGAGCTGCCGTAGGCGAGCTGGCCGGAGATGGCGTTCTGCAGCAGCGGCTGCTTGGTCACCAGGTTGATCGCGCCGGTCGGCGCGGTGCGGCCGTAGTCGGTGCCGGCCGGGCCCTTGGTCACTTCGACCTGTTCGATGTTGAAGATGTCGCGCGAGATAGTGCCGGTGTCGCGCACGCCGTCCACGAAGATGCTGTTGGACGTGTCGAAGCCGCGCATGTAGATGCCGTCGCCGGTGGTGGTGCTGCCGTTCTCGCCGGCATAGAAGGTGCCCACGCCCGGGGTGTTGCGCAGCGCCTCGGTCAGCGTGGTGGCGCCCTGCTGCAGGAACAGGTCCTTGGTGATCACCGAGATGGTCTGGGTGGTGTCGAGCAGCGGCTGGGTGAACTTGGGGGAGTCCACTTTGTCGGCGACGTAGTCGCTGCCGCGGGTCGCCTCGACGTTCACTGCCGTCAGGCTCTTGGCCTTGGCCGCCTGCGGATCCGCGGCGGTGTCGTCGGCGGCGAGGGCGGGCGTGGCCAGGGCCAGGCCGGTCAGCAGCGCGGCGGTGGCGACGGCGAGCTGGCCGGGCTGCAGCCTGGCGGTCGGGACAGAATGCTTGCGGCTTTTGATGTAGGCCATGGAGCTTTTCCAGTGCATCGGAGTGGGGCGGGCGCACCGGCGGCGGCAAGCGATGCGCGCGTGCGCCCATGCCGCCGCGGCGATCGCGCGGCACGGGCTGCGGGGTTGTCGATCACGGCGCTGCCGGCGGATCCCCTGGGTAGGCCGTGATCTTCACATCGTATTTTTAATGAGAATGATTTGCAATCATTCCGTTCACGGACGGGCTTCCCGGGCACCGCAGCCGGAGCCCATGCCGCCCCGGCGTACACTCCGGCTTCCCCTCGCCGGCCCGCACGTGTTTCGGACCGGCCGCCCCCAAGGAGATCTTCGATGCGCATCCTGGTTGTCGGCGCCGGCGCCACCGGTGGCTATTTCGGCGGACGCCTGCTGGAAAGCGGGCAGGACGTGAGCTTTCTGGTGCGACCGGCGCGCGCGCAGGCGCTGGCCCGCCATGGATTGGCGATCCGCAGTGCGTTCGGCGACGCCACGCTGCGCGCACCGACGGTGGGCGCCGACGCCTTGCACGAGCCATACGACCTGGTCCTGCTCAGCTGCAAGGCCTACCACCTGCCGCAGGTGATCGCCGACGTCGCGCCTGCCGTGGGCGAGGGCACGGCGATCCTGCCGCTGCTCAACGGCATGCGGCATCTGGATGCATTGGATGCGCGCTTCGGCGCGGCGCGCGTGCTCGGCGGGCTGTGCGTGATCGCGGCAACGCTGGGCGCCGACGGCGAAATCCGCCACCTCAACCGCTCGCACAGCCTGACTTTCGGCGAGCGCGACGGCTCGCGCTCGGCGCGCGTCGAACGCATTGCCCGGGCGATGGAGGGCGTGACGTTCGAAGCGCGGCTGAGCCACAGCGTGCTGCAGGACATGTGGGACAAGTGGGTGTTCCTGGCCTCGCTGGCCGGCATCACCTGCCTGATGCGCGCACCGGTCGGCGACATCGTCGCCGCGCCCGGCGGCCTCGACGCCACGCTGGCGTTGCTGGAAGACTGCCGCCGCGTCGCCTCCGACAACGGCCATGCGCCGTCGGAAAGCGTGCTGGCGAAGGCGCGCGGTGTGCTGACCGAAGAAGGCTCGACGCTCAGTGCGTCGATGATGCGCGACCTGGAGCAGGGTGGCCCGGTCGAAGCCGAGCATGTGGTCGGGGATCTGATTGCGCGCGCCGCGCCGGGTGCCGCGCTGCCGCTGCTGCGTATCGCCTATGCGCATCTGAAGGCGTACGAGCACCGCCGTACACGCGATGCTTGATGCTCGTCATCCCGGCCTGCGCCGGGATGACGGCAAAGAAAAAAGCGCCGCACTCGCGTGCGGCGCTTTTCATTTCACGCCGAAGTGCCGCGACTCACGCCGCGGCACCGCAGGTCACCAGATCTTCACCTGCTTCTCGCCCTCACGCACCATCGCGTCGCCCGGCTTGCACTGGAAGGCCTTGGCGAAGGCTTCCATGTTCGACGGGGCGCCGATCGCGCGCAGCGAAGCCGGTGCGTGCGGGTCGGTGTTGAGGTAGAGCAGGGCCTGCTTCTCGCGCACGTGGCCGCGCCACACGCGGGCCCAGTTGAGGAAGAAGCGCTGGTCCGGCGTGTAGCCGTCAGTCTTCTGCTCGGTCGAGCCCGGGGTCTTGGACAGCACGCTCTGCAGCGCGTCGTAGGCCACGTTCATGCCGCCGAGGTCGGCGATGTTCTCGCCCAGGGTCAGCTTGCCGTTGACGTGCGCGTCCGGCTTGTCCTTGATCGGCGTGTAGTCGTTGAACTGCGCCACCAGCTTGTCGGTGCGCGCGTCGAACTTGGCGCGGTCGTCCTTGGTCCACCAGTTTTCCTGGTTGCCGGCGCCGTCGAACTGACTGCCTTCGTCGTCGAAGCCGTGGCTGGCCTCGTGGCCGATCACGGCACCGATGCCGCCGTAGTTGATGGCGTCGTCGGCGCTGGCGTCGAAGAACGGCGGCTGCAGGATCGCGGCCGGGAAGTTGATGGTGTTGTCGGTCGGGTTGTAATACGCGTTGACCGTCTGCGGCGTCATGCCCCACTCCTTGCGGTCGGTGGGCTTGCCGATCTTGGCCAGGTCGTAGTCGTAATTGAACTTCGACGCAGCCTGCACGTTGGCGTAGAAGTTGTCGCCGCTGACATTCAGGCCGGACCAGTCACGCCACTTGTCGGGGTAGCCGATCTTCGGCAGGAAGGTGTTCCACTTGGCGACGGCCTTTTCCTTGGTGGCGTCGCTCATCCAGTCCAGCTTCTGGATGCGTGCCTTCAGCGCATTGCGCACGTTGTCGACCAGCTCCTGCGCACGCTCCTTGGCCTCGGGCTTGAACACCTTGGCCACGTACAGCTGGCCCAGCGCCTCGCCCATCGAGCCGTTCACCGCGCCCAGCACGCGCTTCCAGCGCGGCTTCTGCTGCGGCTGGCCGGCCAGGGTCTTGCCGTAGAAGTCGAACTTGTTGTCCTGGAACGCCTTGCTCAGGTACGGCGAAGCGTCGCTGATGGTGTGGAAGCGCAGGTAGGCCTGCCACTGCTCGGCCGGCGCCGAGGCCAGCAGCTTGTCGAACTCGGCGAAGAACTTCGGCTGCGACAGCGAGAAGCCCTTGTCGACGGTCACGCCCTGCGCGCTGAAGAACTTCTCCCAGCTGAAGTGCGGGGTGACCTTGTCGGCTTCCTTCACGCTGACGAAGTGGTACTGGTTCTTCGGATCGCGTTCTTCCACCGGCGCCAGCGAAGCCTTGGCCAGTTCGGTCTCGAATTTCAGCACGTCGTCGGCCTGCTTCTTGGCGTCGGCCTCGGCCACGCCGGTCAGCTGCAGGGCCTGCGCGACATGCGCCACGTAGGCGTCGCGGATGTCCTTGTACTTCGGATCGAGGTAGTAGTCCTTGGTCGGCAGGCCCAGGCCGCTCTGGTTGGCGTAGGCGATCTGCATGTCGGCGTGCTTGAAGTCCGCGCCGGCGCCGAACTGGAACACCTGGCCGTCGCCCTCGGCGTAGCTCTTGGTGATGTAGTCGGCCACGTCCGCGCCGCTCTTCAGCGCGGCGATGGCGTCGAGCTTGGGCTTGATCGGCTCGAAGCCGGCCTTCTCGATGGCGTCTTCGTTCATGCCCGACTGGTACAGCAGGCCGATCTTCTGCTCGATCGAACCGGCCTGCGCCTGGGCGGCGCCCTTGGCGGCGGCGTCGACGATGTCATGCTGCGTGTTGAGGCTGTTCTCGGCCAGCTGGTCGAAGGCGCCCCAGCGGGTGCGGTCTTCGGGGATCGGGTTGGCGGCGACCCACTTGGCGTTGACGAAGCCGTTGAAGTCCTGGCAAGCGTTGATGCCTGTATCCAGCTCGCTGACGTCGAAGGGACTCTTCTTGGCGGCCGGCGCGGCGGCGGCGGTGGTGGCGGCCGGGGCAGGCGCGCTGCCGGCGGCGGCAGGGGCCTTCCCGGCGTCGTCGTGCTTGCCGCAGGCGGACAGCGTCAGGGCCAGGCTCACCGCAAGGGCGAGCGGCTTCAGGTACGGCTTGGTCATGGATCTCCCTCTCATACGAATGGCGCCCCCGCGGGGCGGAAAATGCCGGTACGGCCGGTACCGCGGGTATCCCCTGTCACGGCCGCGACCCTCGAAGCTAGGTCAAAGGTCACGGTCCGGCCCAGTGTCAAAGGTCAGGGGCGGGGATGTCAGGCTGCATGCGTTGAGCCGGTGTAGGTTGGGGTGAGCCGCAGGCGAACCCCAACAGCCCGCACGGCCGGGCTCCCGTTGGGGTTCGCCTGCGGCTCACCCCAACCTACGTTGGCCCTTACCGGGCCAGGCCCTGCAAACTGGCCGCGTCGATCCGGTACACGGGGTACAGCCCGACATCCTGAGCCGTGTACCAGGGCGAGCGCTCGAAGAAGAAGAACAGCCGCTGCGAGGGGCTGGCGGCGAAGGCGGCGTCCTCGTGGAGCTTCTTGTCGAAGGCGGCCTTCAGCGCAGGATCCTTCGCCAGCATGTCGCGCGCCAACTGCTCCAGCACGCGCGGCTCGCCGTATTCCTTCGGCTCGAACACCGCGTCGAGGAAGCCCCAGCGCAGCAGCGAGTCCGGCGCCTGCGGCTCGAGCAGCTCGATCGCCACATTGGCCGTGCGCTGGTCCATCGGCACGATGACCGAACCGGCCGGCAGCTCGACCTCGCGCGCGGTGGCGGACTGGGCGAAATCGCGCAGCATCAGATGGCCTTCGAACGGCTTGTTCGCCCACTGCGGCTTGTCCAGCTGGTAAGCCTGCACCTTGAGCTTCGCCGGCCTGGCCAGGCGGCGGTAGGCGATGCCGTGTTCGTCGAGCTTCTCGATCACCTGCGTCCACTGCGCGGGCACCACGTACGCGGCCGGTGGCGCGATGGCGGTATCGGGCAGCAGGCCGTTCCAGTTCTGGATGTCGTAGGTGCGCGGCTTCGACGGGTCGTAGCGGATCCACTCGCTGTTGGACACATCGCTATGCGTGAGGCTGAACTCGTAGCCCTTGAACTTGAATGGCGTCGGCGCCGGATCGTCCTTGAAGCTCAGCGCGACTTCCGCCTTCGGGTCGCGCGCACGCGCCACCACTGCCGCGTCCGCCTTGCGGTTGATCGCGATCAGGTTCGCCGCGTCCGCGCCGGCCTGCTCCAGCATCAGCGCGACCAGGTCGTAGGTGCCGCGCACGCGCACTTCGTAGCTCTTCAGCATGTGCGTCTCCACCAGCAGCGCCGGGCGGTTCTGCAGCGCCGCGTAGCCGGTGGAGAAGCGCGGGCCGGAGCCGAAGTTGACGATGCCCTTGCGCGGATCGCGGCCGTCCTTGAATTCCAGGTAGATCGAGGCGAGGTGGCCGCGCTGTTCGTAGGCGGGAATCACCTTGTCGTTGAGCAGATGCTGTTGCCACGCGCTGACCCCGGCATCGAGCTTGTGCGGGTCTTCCAGATACCAGGTGAGGTCGTACTGGTAATCCGCGCCGTCGGTGGTGTGGATATCCATCAGCAGGTCGGGCTGCCAGCGCTGCCACAGTTTCAGCCAGTCGCGCATTTCCGGCGCATCGGCCTTGACGTAGTCGCGGTTGAGGTTGAGGTACTGCGACTGGCCGCGGAAGCCCATGCGGTCCGGGCCGTTCTGGTTGATGCGGTGATAGGGGCTGGCGTTCTCGTGGCCGTCCACGCTGAACACCGGAATGAACACCAGCACCGCATGATCCAGCAGGTGCGGCAGCTTGCCGGTCACGGCGAAATCGCGCAGCAGCATCAGGCCGGCGTCCTTGCCCTCGATCTCGCCGGGATGGATGCCGGCCTGCACCAGCACCACCGGCTTGCCCGCCTTGCGCGCGGCTTCCGGCGTGAACGTGCCGTCGCCGCTGGCGATCACCACCGTCATCGGACGGCCCTGCGGCGAGGTGCCGAAGCTTTCCACTTTCAACTTGCCGGGCGCCGCCTCGGCGAGCTTGCGCAGATACGCCAGCGTGTCCGCATAGCTGGGCGTGGTGCGGAAGTGCGCGGCCTCGGCGGGCGTGGTCCAGTCGGCGGCATGGGCGAAGCTCGCGGAGGTGACGAGCAGGGCGGCGAACAGCAGTCGGTTCATGTGCGGTCCTGGGGGTGCGACAACGTAGCGGGCGAAGCCGGCAGGGTATCGGGCGCCACCGCGCCGCCGGAAATAATGAAGGCCATGGCCTGGTCCATGGTCCAGTCGGTCGGCGTCAGCTCGTCCACCGGCACCACTTCGAGATAGCCGCCGGTAGGGTTGGGTGTGGTGGGGATGTACACCGCGGCCATCTCGCGGCCGCTGCCTTGCTCGGTCATCACGCGGGTGACGAAGCCGACCACCTTCATGCCCTTGCGCGGGAAGTCGATCAGCACCACGCGCTGCACGCCCGAGGGCTTCTGCTGCAGCACCGCCATCAGCTTCTTGGTGCCGCCGTAGATGGTCTGCACCAGCGGGATGCGTGCGAGCAGGCCGTCGAAGGCCTCCAGCAGGCGCTGGCCGATCACCCGGTTGGCCAGCCAGCCGAGCAGGTACAGCGCCAGCAAGGTCAGCACCAGGGCCAGCACGAACAGCAGCCAGCCGCGGTTGAGCGCTTCGCCCAGGGCCGGCGACGCGCGCCCGGTCGCGGCAAGGAAGGCCGCGACCAGCGGCGTGCCGATCCCGGCCAGCAGGCCGAGCACGAACTTGAACACCAGCCAGGTCACCCACAGCGGGATGAAGGTCAGCAGGCCGGTGAACAGATAGCGTTTGATGCGCAGTCGCCGCATGGGGCGGGCCCTCGGGTAGCGGGGAAGCGGGCATTGTAGGGGGCGGGCGGCGGGGGCCGGCCGTGACGTTCGGCCCTTTCGCCGGCCGGCTGTGATTTTTTTCGCGGCCGCGCGAATCATGGAGGGAGAGCCAGGGGAGCGAGCATGGGCAGCAGGCCGGACCAGCACGTATTCGAACAGCGATTGCGCGAACACCGGCGGCTGATCGCCAAGGTGGCGAGCGTCTACGCCGCCGGCGCGGAGGACCGGCGCGACCTGGAGCAGGAAATCTGCGTGCAGCTGTGGCGCGCCTTTCCCGGCTACGACGAGCGCCGCGCCCGCTTCTCCACCTGGCTCTACCGCATCGCGTTGAACGTGGCGATCTCGCAGGTGCGCAGCAGCGCGGCCGGCGCCGGACGGCTGGAACCGCTGCAGCCGCATCACCTGGACACCATCGGTGCGGACGAAGCGCCGGAGCGCGACGAGCGCCTGGTCGCGCTGTACGCCTTCATCGGCCAGCTCGAACCGCTCAACCGCGCGCTGATCCTGCTGTACCTGGAAGACCGCAGCTACGCCGAGATCGCCGAGGTGCTCGGCATCAGCGAAACCAACGTGGCGACCAAGCTCGGTCGCATCAAACAGACATTGCGCGACCGCATGGTCGCCGCGGAGGCATGACGATGGAACTGGATGATCTCAAGCAGAGCTGGCAGGCGCTGGACCGTCGTCTGGCGCAGCAGCACGAACTGAACCTGCAGCTGCATCGCGAAAGCCGGCTGGAGAAGATGAAGCACGGCCTGCGCCCGCTGTGGGTGGGCCAGATCGTGCAGATCGTCGCGGGCGCCTTGCTCAGTCTGGTCGCCGGCAACTTCTGGTTCGAGCATCGGCAGTTTCCGCACCTGCTGTTCTGCGGCGTGCTGGTGCATCTGTACGGCGTGCTGATGATCGTGTTCGGAGCGCGCAATCTGCACCTGGTCAAGCAGGTGGATTACGCGGCACCGGTGCTGGAGATCCAGCGGCGGCTGGCAGAATTGCGCGCATGGAAAACCAGGATCGAGGCACCGGTATTCCTGGTGACCGGCTGCTTCGTGTGGATTCCCGCGCTGCTGATGCTGTTCGCGGGGTTGGGCGCCGATGTATGGCGGCTGCATCCGGACGTGGTGCTGTGGCTGTGCGCCAGCGGCGTGGCCAGCCTCGCGCTGGCGTGGCTGGCGATCCATCTGATCAGGTGCGTGTGGGGTGCGCGGGTGCTGGAGCGCGAAGCGGCCGGCTACAGCGTGCGCCGCGCGGAAGCGGCGCTGGACGAAGTGCGCCGGTTTGAAAACGACTGACCGGAACATCTGCGTAGGTTGGGGTGAGCCGCAGGCGAACCCCAACATGCATGTGTCACCACGAAACGCCCCGCATTGCTGGGGTTCGCCTGCGGCTCACCTCAACCTACGCCGGACGTTATGCCATCTCGCGGGCTCGCGGCTTCAGGCGCACATACAGCTGCTTGCGCACCTTCGCCACCACCTCGCCATCCGCGGTCTTCACGTCCGTCTCGAACCAGCGCAACACCTTCTCGCCATTCGCCGCGGCCGCGCGCAGTTCGTCGATCACCGCCGGTTCCAGCTTGAACTGCGCATAGACGTCGGCGCGCCCCGGTGCCACGAAGTCGATGGCGCCGGCCTTGTCCCACACGAAGTACTCGCCGCCCAGCTGGTGCATCACCAGCAGCATCCAGAACGGATCGGTCATGGAAAAAAGATTGCCGCCGAACTGGGTGCGCACGTAGTTGCGGTTCCACGGCCGCAGGCGCAGCACCACCCGCGCTTCCGAGTAATCCTCCGCCACGTGCTGCACGCGGATGCTGTTGAACAGGAACGGCGGCCAGAGGTTGAGCAGGCGGCGGAAGGTGGATGCGCGCATCGGAGGGCGTGACTGGCGAAAGGTACGCCAGTCTACGCTATGCATACGCCACCGTATGGGCTGGTTCAGAACAGCAGCGAAGCCATTCGCCGGCGGTACTTGCCGACCAGCTCGGCGTCGTCGAGCGTGGCGAAGGCGGCGAGCAGGCGCTTTTTGGCCTGGCCTTCGTTCCAGTCGCGGGCCTTCTCCAGGATGGCCAGGAACTGCTCCAGGCCGGCGGCCGCATCGCCCTCCAGCAGCAGGCGCACGCCGAGCAGGTCGCGCGCCGGCCAGTCCGCGGCATCGGCCTGCACGCGCTGCTGCAGCTCGCCCAGCGAGGGCGCGCCCTGCAGTGCGCGGGCCAGGTCGAGCTGGCTGCGCAGGCGCACGGCGCGGGCGTCGGTGGCGAGATTGGCGGGCAGGCTGGTCAGCTCGGCTTCGGCGGCGTCGGCCTGGCCGGCCTTCATCAGGGCCAGGGCCAGGTCGAGCTTGAGCTCCGCGCGGTCCGGCTCGGCGGCGATCTCGGCGCGCAGGCGCGCGATCGCCGCATCGGCGGTTTCGGCCGGGGCGAGCTCGGCTTCTTCGGTCGCGCCCTCGCGCGGCTGCACGTGGCGCTGCAGGAATTCGCGCAGCTGGCCCTCGGGCAGGGCGCCGGCGAAGCCGTCGACGATCTGGCCGTCCTTCACCAGGATCACCGTGGGAATGCTGCGCACGCCGAACATGCCGGCCAGCTGCTGGTTCTTGTCGACGTCGACCTTGGCCAGGCGGAACGCGCCGTTGAAGGCGGTCGCCAGTTTCTCCAGCAGCGGCCCCAGGGTCTTGCAGGGGCCGCACCAGGTCGCCCAGAAGTCGATCAGGATCGGCGTGGTCAGCGAAGCCTGCAGCACCTCGGCTTCGAAGTTCTCCTGGTCAACGTCGAAGACATGGGTGGGGGCGTCGCTGGTCACGGCTGAAGCTCCGGGGGATAAGAGGAATCGGAAACAGATCAGGGCAGCGCGGAGCATATCAAGAGGCGCCGGCAGGCCGTTCCCGGCCCGTGCTGAATGGCCCGAACGGCAGGTGGTCGCTTGCTGCGCGGATTTGAGAGAATCCGCGGGATGACGAGCCGCACCTAAGACCACCCCTCATGGCCGATAGCCAGCCGCTGCTGATCTGCGAGCACTGCGACACCGTCTACCGGCGGCGCGAGCTGTGCTGCGGCGAGATTGCGCGCTGCCTGCGCTGCGACGCCATCCTGGAGCGGCACCACCGCCTGGGCGTGGGCGCGATGTTCGCCCTGGTGGTCACCGCGATGCTGGTCTTCGTGCAGGCCAACGTATGGCCCATCGTCACCCTCGGCCTCAGCGGGCAGATGATCAGCACCACGCTGTGGGGCGCCATCGTGATGATGTGGCGCGAGCATTCGCAGATCGTGTCGATGCTGGCCGCCGCCACGCTGTTCTTCTTTCCGCTGGGCAAGATGCTGCTGCTGGGCTGGGTGCTGTTCTTCGCCCAGCAGGGCCGCCGCGCGCCGGGTTTCCGCCTGGCCATGGTGGCGCTGTACCGGCTGGGGCCGTGGACCATGAGCGAGGTGTTCGTGCTCGGCGCGCTGGTGGCGATCGTCAAGGCGCGCGTGTACTTCGAGGTGATCCTCAACCCGGGCATCTTCGCCTACGCCGCGCTCACCCTGCTGATCACCGTGTTCGCCAGCATCGACCTGCGCCGCCTGTGGGAGCTGGTGCCGGAGCGCAGCGCGTGAGCCAGGACCTGCCGCGCGCCGACGAGCTGGGCCTGATCGGCTGCCACGTCTGCGGCCTGGTCTGCCGCGACACCGGCGCGGAAGGCGCGCACTGCCCGCGCTGCCACTCGGCGCTGCACCGGCGCAAGCAGGCCAGCTACAGCCGCACGCTGGCGCTGCTGCTGGCCGCCTTCATGCTGTACATCCCCGCCAACGTGCTGCCGATCATGCGCACCGCCAGCGTGGGCGACATCGACGACAACACCATCCTGAGCGGCGTGATCGAGCTGTGGGTGAAGGGCTCGCCGGACCTGGCGGTGATCGTCTTCACCGCCAGCATCGTGGTGCCGATGCTGAAATTCCTGGCGCTGGGGCTGCTGCTGTGGAGTTCGCGCCACGCCACGCCGTGGGCGCGGCGGCAGCGCGCCAAGCTCTATCGGCTGGTCGAGCTGATCGGCTACTGGTCGATGCTGGACGTGTTCGTGGTGGCGCTGCTGACGGCGCTGGTGCGGTTCGGTGTATTGAGCCTGGTGGAACCCCTGCCCGGCGTGGTGTTCTTCGGCCTCACGGTGATCCTCACCATGTTCGCCTCGATGAGTTTCGACCCCAGGCTGATCTGGGATGGCAGGGAATCCGATGACTGACCAACAAGTGCCTTCCGACCTGCCCGAACCGGTGGTGCGCAAGCCGCGCATCAACGCCTCCTTCGTGTGGCTGATCCCCGTGCTCGCCGCGCTGGTCGGCCTGTCGCTGGTGATCAACGCGTGGATGCAGGCCGGGCCCACCATCACCATCAGCTTCCAGAGCGCCGAAGGCCTGGACCCGGGCAAGACGCCGGTGAAGTACAAGAACGTGGTGATCGGCCGCGTCACCGCGGTGACCCTGGCCAAGGACCGCAGCCATGTCACCGCCAAGGTCTCGCTGGAAAAGAGCGCCGAGGGCTTCGCCACCGCCGACACGCGCTTCTGGGTGGTGCGCCCGCGCATCGGCTTAGGGGGCGTGTCCGGCATCGATACACTGCTGTCCGGCGCCTTCATCGGCGCGGACGTGGGCGAGTCGAAGGAATCGCGCGACGAATTCACCGGCCTGGAGGAACCGCCCGCGGTGACCCACGGCGCGCCGGGCAAGACCTTCAAGCTGCACACCGACGACCTCGGCTCGCTGGATATCGGCTCGCCGGTCTACTACCGCCGCATCCAGGTCGGCCGCGTGGTCACCTACCAGCTGGACAAGGACGGCAAGGGCGTGAGCCTGCAGATCTTCGTCGACGGGCCCAACGACGAGTTCGTCAGCAAGTCCACGCGTTTCTGGAATGCCAGCGGCGTGGACGTGTCGATCGGCGCCGACGGCGTCAAGCTCAACACGCAGTCGCTGGCGACCGTGCTGGCCGGCGGCGTGGCTTTCGGCGCACCGCTGGGCCCGCACGACGAGACGCCGGCCGAGCAGGGCGCGGAATTCCGCCTGTTCGGCGAACAGGCCACCGCGATGGCGCCGCCGGACGGCGAGCCGCGCTATATCCGCATGCGCTTCGACCAATCGCTGCGCGGCTTGAAGGTGGATGCGCCGGTGGAATTCCTCGGCGTGCCGTTCGGTCGCGTGGTCTCGATCAACCTGGACTTCGACGAGAAGACCCAGACCTTCCCGGTGATCGTCGGTGCGGTGGTCTATCCGCAGCGGCTCGGCCGCGCGCACGACAAGCTGGTGGCGCTGGCGAAGGCGCGCGGCGACGACGCGCAGCTGTCGCAGATGATGGGCCGCCTGATCGAGCACGGCCTGCGCGCGCAGGCACGCTCGGGCAACCTGCTCACCGGCCAGCTCTACATCGCGCTGGACTTCGTGCCGAAGGCGCCGAAGGTGCCGTACGACCCGATGGTGAAGCCGCTGGAGATCCCGACCGTGCCGGGCAGCTTCGACAAGCTGCAGGAGCAGCTGGCGGAGATCGTCGACAAGATCCAGAAGATCCCGTTCGACAGCATCGGCCAGAACGCCAACGCGACCCTGGCCGAGCTCAATCGCACGCTGAAGAAGGTCAACGACGACGTGCTGCCGGAGTTCAAGACCACGCTGCAGGGCGCGCAGCAGACCCTGGGCAACGCCAACAACGCGCTGTCGGCGGATTCCCCGCTGCAGCAGAACCTGGGCGGCACCGTGCAGGAGATGCAGCGCACGGTGCGCTCGCTGCGCGTGCTGACCGATTACCTCGGCGCCCATCCGGACGCGCTGCTGCGTGGCCGCCGGGCGGATGCCCCGCCGGAACGCAACGCGCCGCCGGCCCCGACGTCGACGCAAGAAGGGAGCAAGCCATGATCCGCATCGGACATCTCGCCATCATCCTCGGCGGCGCGCTGGTGCTGGCCGCCTGCGGCGGCTCGGCGCCGGTGCGCTACTACACGCTGGTGCCGGCAGCGGATGCCTACGCGCCGACCGCGACGCAATCCGCCATCACGCCGTCCGCCGCGCCGTTCCAGTTCGAACTGCTGCCGGTCGGTGTGCCGGCCCAGGTCGACCAGCCGCAGCTGGTGGTGCGCCAGGGCGGGCAGGGCGTGGCGGTGCTGGACGGCGAACGCTGGATCGCCCCGCTGGGCGACGAGGTGCGCGGCGCGCTGTCGGCCGACCTGGCGCGCCAGCTGCACACCCAGGACGTGAGCGGCCTGCCGGCCGGCGCCAGGCCGGTGCTGCGCATCAAGGTCGACCTGCGCCGCTTCGACTCGGTGCCGGGCAGCTATGCGCTGCTCGATGCGGCATGGAGCGTGCGGCCGCTCAAGGGCGGCACGCCGGTCTCCTGCACCAGCCGCGTGCAGGAGAGCGTGGGCCAGGGCTATGCGGCCCTGGTGCAGGGCCACCAGCGGGCGCTGGACGGCCTGGCCGCGCAGATCGCCACGGCGGCGCAGGCGGTGGCCGCGGGCCAGGCCGCGGACTGTCCGGCGGGCTGAGCGCGACATGGCCGGAGGGCGGGTCCGCGCCCGCTCCCCGGTCCCCGGGCACCCTCGCATCTGCTAGTCTGCCGCGTTCACCCGCAGCCGCCGGCGGACTCCGGCTCGAGCTGCCGCAAACGAGTTCAGGCGCCGGACACATGCAGGACAACCAAGCAGCACAGGGCAGCACCGACCAGGCCAGCGAGCAGGCCGGTGAGCACAGTTATCGGGCGCAGGCGGTGGAGGCCGCCGCGCAGCAGTACTGGCGCGAGCAGCGCGCCTACGAGGTGAAGGAAGATCCTTCGCGCCCGAAGTTCTACTGCCTCTCGATGCTGCCGTACCCCTCCGGCGCCCTGCACATGGGCCACGTGCGCAACTACACCATCGGCGACGTGATCAGCCGCTTCCAGCGCATGAACGGCAAGAACGTGCTGCAGCCGATGGGCTGGGACGCGTTCGGCCTGCCGGCCGAGAACGCCGCGATCAAGAACAAGACCGCGCCGGCCAAGTGGACTTACCAGAACATCGAGCACATGCGCGGCCAGCTGCAGCGCATGGGTTTTGCCTACGACTGGACGCGCGAGTTCGCCACCTGCCGCCCGGAGTACTACCGCTGGGAACAGCTGATGTTCACCCGGCTGATGAAGAAGGGCCTGGCCTACCGCAAGAACGCGGTGGTGAACTGGGACCCGGTCGACCAGACCGTGCTGGCCAACGAGCAGGTGGTCGACGGCCGCGGCTGGCGCTCCGGCGCCCTGGTCGAGAAGCGCGAGATCCCGCAGTGGTTCCTCAAGATCACCGACTACGCGCAGGAACTGCTGGACGGCCTGGACACGCTGCCGGGCTGGCCCGACGCGGTGAAGACCATGCAGCGCAACTGGATCGGTCGCTCCGAAGGCCTGGAGATCCACTTCGCCGTCGAGGGCGAGGCCGAGCCGCTGACCGTGTTCACCACGCGTCCCGACACGCTGATGGGCGCCACCTTCGTCTCCATCGCCGGCGAGCATCCGCTGGCGCTGAAGGCCGCGCAGGGCAATACCGGGCTGGCTTCCTTCCTGGACGAACTGCGCCATGGCGGCGTGTCCGAGGCGGAACTGGAGACGCAGGAAAAGCGCGGCATGGCCACCGGCTTGTCCGCCATCCACCCGATCACCGGCGAGAAGCTGCCGGTGTGGGTCGCCAACTTCGTGCTGATGGGCTACGGCACCGGCGCGGTGATGGCGGTGCCCGGGCATGACGAGCGCGACTTCGAGTTCGCGCACAAGTACGACCTGCCGATCAGGCAGGTGATCGCCGCCGGCGACGAGACCTACGATCCGGACAAGTGGCAGGAGTGGTACTCCGACAAGACCCGCGCCGACATGCGCGTGGTCCACTCCGGCGCGCTGGACGGCAAGAACTACCGCGAGGCCTTCGATTACCTCGCCGCCACGCTGGAAGGCGAGGGCAAGGGCCAGCGCCGCGTCAACTGGCGCCTGCGCGACTGGGGCGTCAGCCGCCAGCGCTACTGGGGCTGCCCGATCCCGGTGATCTACTGCTCGAAGTGCGAGGCGGTGCCGGTGCCGGAAGACCAACTGCCGGTGGTGCTGCCGGAAGACGTCGCGTTCTCCGGCGTGCAGTCGCCGATCAAGGCCGACCCCGAGTGGCGCAAGACCACCTGCCCGCAGTGCGGCGGCCCGGCCGAGCGCGAGACCGACACCTTCGACACTTTCATGGAGTCGAGCTGGTACTACGCGCGCTACACCAGCCCCGGCGCCGATGCGCAGGTCGATGAGCGCGCCAATTACTGGCTGCCGGTGGACCAGTACATCGGCGGCATCGAGCACGCCATCCTGCACCTGCTGTACTTCCGCTTCTATCACAAGCTGATGCGCGACGCGGGCCTGGTGCAGGCCGACGAGCCGGCCACCAACCTGCTGTGCCAGGGCATGGTGATCGCCGAGACGTTCTATCGCGACAACGCCGACGGCTCGAAGGACTGGATCAATCCCGCCGACGTGGAAATCCAGCGCGACGAGAAAGCGCGCGTGGTCGGCGCGGTGCTGAAGAGCGATGGCCAGCCGGTGAGGATCGGCGGCACCGAGAAGATGTCCAAGTCCAAGAACAACGGCATCGACCCGCAGGCGATGGTGGAGAAGTTCGGCGCCGACACGGTGCGCCTGTTCTCGATGTTCGCCGCGCCGCCGGAGCAGTCGCTGGAATGGAGCGAGGCCGGCGTGGAAGGCATGGCGCGCTTCCTGCGCCGCTTCTGGCGCGAGGTGACCACGCACGCCGCGGGTCCTGACCACGCCGTGGTCGACCCGGCCGCGCTGGACGCCGGCCAGAAGGCGCTGCGCCGCCAGCTGCACGAGACCATCCAGAAGGTCGGCGACGACGTCGGCCGCCGCCACTCGTTCAACACCGCCATCGCCGCGCTGATGGAACTGCTGAACGCCCTGGGCAAGTTCGACGACCACAGCGAGCAGGGCCGCGCCGTGCGTCACGAGGCGCTGGAGGCGATGGTGCTGCTGCTCAACCCGGTGGTGCCGCACGTCAGCCACGCGCTGTGGCAGGTGCTGGGCCACCCGGCCGAGGTGCTGGAAGACCAGCCCTGGCCGAAGGCGGACGAAGCCGCGCTGGTGCGCGATTCGCTGACCCTGGCGGTACAGGTCAACGGCAAGTTGCGCGGTACCATCGAGATCGCCGCCGGCGCCTCGAAGGAGCAGGCCGAGCAGCTGGCCCTGGCGCACCCGAACGTGATCGCGTTCATGGAAGGCCAGAGCGTACGCAAGGTGATCGTGGTCCCGGGCAAGATCGTCAACATCGTCGCAGGATGAAATCCATGAGCCGCATGTTCAAAGCTTCGTTGTTGCTGGTGTCCGCCCTCGCGCTCACGGCGTGCGGCTTTCATCTCCGCCAGAGCGCGGCGCTGCCGTCCGCGATGCAGCACGTGCACCTGACGGTGAACGGCGGCATCGACCTGCAGCGCGACCTCGCCCGCGCGCTGGAAGCTTCCGGCGTGACGGTGGAAGACAAGCCCGGCCCCGGCATCGCCGAGCTGCGCGTCCCGCAGGCGGCTTTCAGCACCGAGACGCTCACCGTGAGCGGCTATGCGCGCGTCACCGAATACGCGGTGCGCTACCAGGTGCAGTTCCAGTTGAACGACGGCGCCGGCCAGGTGCTGCTGCCGCTGCAGAACATCAGCATGTCGCGCGAATTCAGCTACGACGCCACCAATACCATCGGCACCACGGCCCAGGTGGAAGAGATCCAGCGCAGCCTCAACGACGACATGGTGCAGTCCATCCTGTTCCGCCTGCAGGCGCTGCAGAAGCACGGCGGCGGCGCGGTGGCGCCGGCCGCGGCGTCTTCCTCCGCGCACTGAGCCCATGCCGCTCAATTCCACGCAGTGGCAGAAGGCGCTGGCTGGCGACAGCCTGCGTCCGGTGTACCTGCTGGCCGGCGAGGAACTGCTGGTGCTGGAAGCCGCCGACGCGCTGCGTGCGCAGGCGCGCCGCCTCGGCTACACCGAGCGCGAAGTGCTCGACGTCGGCAATCATTTCGACTGGGACGACCTGGCGCGCTCGGCCGCCGGCATGTCGCTGTTCGCCACGCGCCGCCTGCTCGACCTGCGCCTGCCCACCGGCCGCCCCGGCACCGAGGGCGCCAAGGCGATCAACGAGTTCTGCGCGAACCCGCCGCCGGACGTCACCCTGCTGATCACCGCGATCGAGTGGAGCAGCAAGCACGAGGGCGCGTGGACCAGGAACCTGGATGCCGCCGGCGCGCTGGTGGTGTTCAACGCGCCCAAGCCGCACGAATGGGCGGCCTGGGTCGGCGCACGGCTGGCCTCGCGCGGCCTCAGCGCCACGCCGGACGCCGCCGCGCTGCTGGCCGAGCGCGTGGAGGGCAACCTGCTCGCCGCCGCGCAGGAGATCGACAAGCTCGCCGTGCTGCGCGGCGAGGGCGGTGGCGCTCGCATCGACGCGACCGAGATGGAACACCTGGTCGCCGACAGCGCGCGCTACGACGCCTTCAAGCTCACCGACGCGGCCTTCGCCGGCGACGGCGGCCGCGCGCTGCACATCCTGGCCGGCCTGCGCGCCGAGGGCGACGAGCTGATCGCGCTGATGGGCTGGCTGGTCAATCAATTGCAGCTGGCGCTGCGCCTGGCCAATGCGCGCGATTTCGCCGCGCAGGCCCGCGCCGAGCGCCTGTGGCCGGCGCGCGAGCAGCTGTTCCGCAAGGCGCTGCGCCGCGCGCCGCGCGAGCACTGGTTGCAGTGCCTGGCGCGCGCCGCGCGCATCGACCGCATCGCCAAGGGCCGCGAGGCCGGCGATGCCTGGCTGGAGGCGGAACGCCTGATCGCCGCCATCGCCGAACCGCGGGCCGCCAGCGCGCTCGCATGAAGCCCCTGGCGCTGTTCGGCGGCACCTTCGATCCGGTGCACCTGGGTCATCTGAGCGTGGCCTGGGAAGCGGCCGAGCTGCTCGACGCCGAGGTGCGGCTGATGCCGGCCAATGTGCCGCCGCACAAGCCGGCACCGCTGGCGAATGCGGAGCAGCGGGTGGCGATGCTGCACGCGGCGTTGCAGAAGCAGGGCCGCTTGGCGGTGGATACGCGGGAGCTGCGGCGCGGCGGGCCGTCGTATACGTATGACACGTTGTGCGAGTTGCGCGCTGAGGTGGGTGCGCGGCCGCTGGTGCTGTTGTTAGGTGTGGATGCGTTCGCGGGGTTGCCGAGTTGGCATCGCTGGCGCGAGCTGTTCGAGGTGGCGCACCTGGGTGTGTTGAGTCGGCCCGGCGTCGAGCCGGAATTGCCGCATACGCTGTGGACGGAGATCGAGGCACGTCGTACCGACGATGTGGCCGAACTGCACGCGCACCCGGCCGGCTGCGTGATCGAACTGGCGGTGACGCCGCTGGAGATTTCCGCCACGCGCATTCGCGAACTGCTGGCGGCGGGACGCGACCCGCGTTATCTGCTGCCCTGCGGGCTGTTCGAAGATCCGGCGCTGCTCGCGCCGTACCGCAGAACGTAGGTTGGGGTGAGCCGCAGGCGAACCCCAACATTGCCGTGCACCCGGATGTTGGGGTTCGCCTGCGGCTCACCCCAACCTACGCGGCTGGTCAGGCACCTCGCGGCACAAACCGCAGCGCCACCGAATTCATGCAGTAGCGCAACCCCGTCGGTCGCGGTCCGTCCGTGAACACATGCCCCAGATGGCTGTCGCATCCGGCGCAGCTCACTTTCGTGCGCACCATGCCCAGGCTGTAGTCGTTGCTCTCGACGATGTTCGCCTTTGCGATCGGCTGCCAGAAGCTCGGCCAGCCGGTGCCGGAGTCGAACTTGGTGGATGCGTCGAACAGCGCGGTGTCGCAGCCGGGGCAGCGGAACAGGCCTTTTGCATGCAGATTCCAGTACTGCCCGCTGAAAGGACGCTCGGTCGCTTCGCGGCGCATCACGTCGAACGCATCGGCGGAAAGCCGCTGGCGCCATTGCGTGTCGGTCAGTACCAGCTTCTGCACGTGGCAAGGGCCGAGGTGGCGGCCGTCGGCGTCGGCGAAGCATTCGAGGATCAGGTCTTTGACGGCGGTAGGCGCTGCGGCGGACGCGGTAGCGAGGGGCGATGCGCCGCGGGGCCATAGCAGCGCGGTAGCTGCGACGCCGGCACCACCTAGCGCGAGGATGCGCAGGAACGAGCGGCGCTGTTCGTTCTGGACGTTGCGGATAGAGCGGGTGTTCATGGGAGCCTCTGCGTTGAGTACTGATCGGTCCGACATCAGTGGGCGTCGGTGTATTTCCTCAGTCTCCAGATCCAATTCCTTCTCCCTCCGGGAGAAGGTGCCGGCAGGCGGATGAGGGTTCGGGCGGAGTGGAGCGCACCACTTCGGCCGTACCCTCACCCCAACCCCTCTCTCCCACGGGGACTACCTTCGGGTCGCCGGAGGGAGAGGGACTTTGCGCTGCGCACTTGCGGGCGCATCAACCGAAAGTGAAGGCGTAGGCGCGCACGTCCGGGTCGAGGAATTCGATCTCGAACTGCCGCTCGCCGGTGCCCTGCGCCTGGCGCACCAGCTGGTACAGGCGCTGCGTGGTCACCGTGCCGTTGCCGCCGGCGTCGGTATCCATGCCGTGGTCGGCGCCGGGCGCCTTGCCGTCGATGCGCACGCGGAAGCGCACCGGCTTGCCGTCGGCACCGGGGCCGAGCACCAGGTGCAGGTCGCGGCCGCGGAAGCGGTAGACGATGCGGCCGCCGGCGGCATCGAGCCGCGCATCTTCGGAGCCCACGGTCCAGGCGCCGTCGAACGACCACTGGTTGGCGCGCAGCGTGGCGGGCACGCGGTAAGTCTCGCGGTCGTTGCGGATCAGCGGGCCGCCGACGAAGTTCTGCGCGCGCGCATAGCCGACGTAGGTTTCCGGCGAGCGGTCGGCAGCCTGCGAATCGGCGGCCTCGGCGCCCTTCGCGTCCGGCTGCACGTAGCCGCCGGGAAGATCCTTCTGGCCGGCCTCGGTGAGCAGCTGGCGGATCACGTCCTCGCTCTGCGCATAGCCGCCTTCGCCGAAATGGTGGTGGCGGATGCGGCCCTGCGTGTCGATGAAGTAATGCGCGGGCCAGTAGCGGTTGTTGAAGCCCTGCCAGATCGCATAGTCGTTATCGAGCGCGACCGGATAGTTCACGCCCAGGTCCTGCACCGCGCGCCGCACGTTGCCCAGGTCCTTCTCGAAGGCGAATTCCGGCGCGTGCACGCCGAGTATCACCAGGCCGTGGTCCTTGTACTTGTCGGCCCAGGCGCGCACGTAGGGCAGGGCGCGGATGCAGTTGATGCAGGAATAGGTCCAGAAATCGACCAGCACCACCTTGCCGCGCAGCGAAGCGGCGGTCAGCGGCGTGCTGTTGATCCACGCGGTGGCACCGGCCAGCGACGGCAGCTGGCCTTCGACCGGCAGCGCTTCGCCGGCCTTGCGCTCCGGCTGCGGCGCGGGCGGCGGCGTCACCGCATCGACCAGGCGCTGCTCGATGCCGCCGGTGCTGGCCAGCGAGACGCGGGTGAGCAGGCCGGTATCCAGGCCCAGCGCGATCGCCGCCACGCCGGCCAGCACCAGCACGCCGAGCACGCGGCGCACCCATTCGCCCGCGCCGAGCGAACGCTTCATCAGCGCGAACACTTTGCCGCCGACCAGCAGCGCCAGCGCCAGCGAGGTCGCCGCACCGGCGGCGTAGGTGAGCAGCAGCAGGGTGGTCTGCACGCTGGCGCCGTTGAGCGCGGCGCCGGTCAGCAGCAGGCCCAGGATCGGCCCGGCGCAGGGCGCCCACAGCAGGCCGGTGGCGATGCCGAGGCCCGCGGCGGACAGCGCCGAGCCTTGGTCGCTTTCCGCGCGTTGCGTGAGGCGATTGCCCAGGGCCACGAACGGTCGCGCGATCCAGTCCGCGATGCGCGACGACAGCAGGGTCAGCCCGAGCAGCGCCAGCACGATCAAGGCCACCCAACGCCCGTATTGGTTGGCCCGCACCGCCCAGCCGCCGCCCACCGCCGCCAGCGTGGCGACCAGGGCGAAGGTCAGCGCCATGCCCAGCAGCATCGGCAGGCCGTTGCGCAGGAACGGACGGTCGGCGCGGGCGAACACGAACGGCAGCACCGGCAGGATGCAGGGGCTGAGGATGGTCAGCACGCCGCCGAGGTAGGCAAGGATCAGTACGAGCATGGAGGCGAATCCAGGAGCAGGTTGATGGGCTATTCGGAGCGGGACGGCAGGGAGTTACCTCGCGCAGAAAATCTTCGCCGCGGGTAACCCTGGACCCGCGTCCTGCGAAGAACGCTCGAACCCCTGCCGCGAGCCGGCCATGCATGCGAGCTTGACCGCGGACGGCGCCTTGGGTCTAGATGGCGTATTCCGCCGTCCGGATTCACGCGCCGCCTTGTCCGCCACCACCGCCAGCGACCAGCACGAAGCCGACCGGCGCCGAGCGGCGTGGATGGCTGCGGCGCAGGCGGGCGACCGCCGCGCCTACGAGCGCGTGCTGGCCGATTCGCTGCCGCTGATCCGCGCCGCCGCGCGCCGGCAGGGCGTGCCGATCGACAACATCGACGACGTGGTGCAGGAGACCCTGCTCACCGTGCATCGCGTGCGTCATACCTACGATCCTTCGCGCTCGTACGACGCCTGGATCACCGCCATCGCCTCGCGCCGCGCGATCGACGCGCTGCGCAGCCACGGCCGCCGCGACCGCCGCGAGCTGCACGACGAGCAGGTTCTCGACATGCAGACCGACCATGCCGACGCCACGCTCGATACCGAGCGCGAGCAGGCCGCGCGGCGCCTGCATGCGGCGATCGCCACGCTGCCGCCCGGCCAGCGCGAAGCGGTGGAACAGCTGGCCCTGCGCGAACGCTCGCTCGCCGAGGCGGCGCAGCACACCGGCCGCAACGCCGGCGCGCTGAAGGTCAACCTGCATCGCGCGCTGAAGGCGCTGCGCAACCGTATCCACGGAGATTCCTGATCGCCATGTCCGACCCACGCAACCACCACGCCCTGATCGACGCGCTCGGCGCCGAGCTGGCGCCGGTGCGCCGGCTGCCGCCGCCGTGGCGGCGCGCGGCCGGGTGGCTGCTGGTGGTGGCCGCCATCGCCGCGGCGCTGTTCGCGCATTACGGCCCCGAGGGCATGCTGCGGCGCTGGGCGGGCACGCCGGACCTGGCCTGGGCCGGCGTCGGCGCGGTGCTGACCGCGATCACCGCCGCCTGGGCGGCCTTCACCCTGGGCGTGCCCGGGCGCAGCCCACGCTGGGCCTGGCTGCCGCTGGCGCCGGCGCTGCTGTGGGTCGGCGCCAGCGGACTGGGCTGTCTGCGCGACTGGGTCGCCCCGGGCACGGTGGTGGCGGGACCGCACCAGCCGATCGGCTGCCTGCAATTCATCCTGGCCTTCTCGGTGCCGCTGTCGGCGCTGCTGATCTGGCTGCTGCGCCGCGCCTGCCCGCTGCGGCCGGTGCTCACCGCGATGCTGATCGGCCTGGCCAGCGCCGCCGCCTCGGCAAGCCTGCTGGAGATCTGCCACGAGTTCGATGCCGCGGCCAGCGATTTGCTGACGCATGCGCTCGCGGTGGTGCTGGTGATCGGCATCAATGCCGCGATGGGCGGCCGCCTGTTGCAATCGCGCTGAGATTTTTCGGCAGATCGTCAGTTTCGCGACAGCCGTACGAACTTTCGTTTCCCTGGTGCGACGCAACGCGCGGCGTGCGCGGCGCGCATGCTCGCGACGTCGCGTCACGGCGCAAAGCACGCTGAAGCGCATCGCACCGCAGCTGACGGCCGGGTGATGCCGCAGTGAACGCAAGAACCGCGCTCTGAGGCATCGCAACACGGCATTCACGCGAAGCGGGCGAGACGGTATTGACGCTGAACGGCGCGGTTTTCCCTGGCGAAGGTCGCGCGGGCCAGCGAGATAGGCTTGCCGGGTCGGCGGCGCAGGAGGGGGCGCTGCCGCGGCGTCGTGGCGGAAACGTTGTGTACCGCCTGACGCAGCGTGTCCGCCGCCGGTTCGCCGGTGGCGGTACCGCCGGGGCGGCCCGGGAGGGGGCCGCCCCGGCTCTTTATGTCGCAGAGCTGTTCTTGAAAGTTTGGGGAAGCGCGGCTCCTGGCCGCAGAAACTCACTACTGAAGGAGAACGCATCCATGAAAGTTTCCCGTAACGCCGTCCTCGGTCTTTCCATCGCACTCGCTCTCGCTGCAGGCATCGGCCAGGCCAGCGCGCAGGAAACCACCCCCGCCGCTTCGTCGACCTCGATGAAGTCCGACACGCAGATGAAAAAGGACTCGATGAAGTCCAACGACTCGATGAAGTCGAGCGATTCGATGAGCTCCGGCGACTCGATGAAGTCCGACACCGGCGCCAAGCCGCACCACAAGAAAGGCCACAAGAAGACCGCCGAACCGGCTTCGTCCTCGACCGCCGGCCACTGATCGAAACTTGCTGTCGCACGCGCGGCCCTCTCCGGCGACGGGGAGGGCCGCTGCGTTTCCGTGGTGTAATGCGCGGGTTTCGCGAGGAGACTTGTCTGAGGAGATCCGCGATGGCCCCTTCTTTCGTCGCGCGGCTCGGCATCGAGCATCCGCTGATCCAGGCGCCGATGTCCGGCTCCACCACGCCGGCCCTGGTCGCCGCCGTTTCCAATGCCGGTGCGCTGGGCTCGCTGGGCGCGGGTTACCTGGAGCCGCAGGCCATCCTCGACCAGGCCGACGAGGTGCGCACGCTCAGCGACAAGCCGTTCGGGCTCAACCTGTTCGTGCTGCCGGAAAGCTTCGAGGTGGACATGGCCGCGGTCGACGCCGCGCGCCGCGCGCTCGATGCGCTGATGGAACGCGAGGGGCTGGCTGTCCGCACCACCATCCCGGCGCGCTGGGCGCCATCCTTCCATGACCAGTTCGCCGCGCTGTGCGAGGCGCGTCCCGCGGTGGCGAGCTTTGCCTTCGACCTGATCACTTCCGCGCAGGTGCGCCAGCTCAAGCAGCTGGGCATCGTGGTGGTCGGCACCGCCACCACCGTGGCCGAGGCGCGTGCCTGGGAAGCGCTCGGCGCCGACGCCGTGAGCCTGCAGAGCGCGGAAGCGGGCGGCCATCGCGGCACCTTCCTGCACGATGCCGAGGACGGCATGATCGGCCTGTTCGCGCTGCTGCCGCTGGCGGCGCGCGCGGTGAAGATCCCGCTGATCGCCGCCGGCGGCATCATGGACGGCCGCGGCATGCTCGCCGCCGAAGTACTGGGCGCCGCCGCCAGCCAGCTGGGCACGGCCTTCCTGGCCTGTCCGGAATGCGGCGCGGCGGCGGGCTGGAAGCGCGACCTGCCGCAGTCGGCCGAGCAGGACGTCACCACCATCCGCAGCTTCTCCGGCCGCGCCGCGCGCGGCCTGCGCAACACCTACGTAAAGGCCATGGCAGATATCTCGGCCAGCCTGCCGGCCTATCCGGTCACCAACGCGCTGACCTCGCCGCTGCGCAAGGCCGCCGTCGCCGCGGGCCGCCCGGACCTCACCAACGAATGGTGCGGGCAGGGCGCCGGGCTGTCGCGCACCATGCCGGCCGGCGAGCTGGTCGCCGTGCTCATGGACGAGTACGCCCAGGCGCGCCGCGCTTTCGCATTCGATTGAAACCTGGGGTGGAACCCAGGCTTGACGCGGCTTCGCGGGTGCGGCGGTATACTGCGCCCGCGCCGCCGCCTGATGCTGGCGGCGTACCGTTCCGCACTGAGGGCACGCCCACTTGAGTCAGACTTCCCAACGCAACAAGGCGGCCGACACCGCCACCCTCCGCAAGCACGTCATCGACGCGCTCGAAGAACTGAAAGCCAAGGACATCCGCGAGATCGATGTTCGCGGCAAGACCTCCATCGCCGACCTGCTGGTCATCGCTTCCGGCACCTCCGCGCGACACGTCAAATCCATTGCCGACGAAGTGGTCAAGTTCGCCAAGAAGGCGGGCGTGATGCCGCTCGGCGTGGAAGGCGAGCAGGAAGCCGAATGGGTGCTGGTGGATCTGGGCGACGTGATCGTCCATGTGATGCTGCCGCGCATCCGCGAGTTCTACGGCCTCGAGCGGCTGTGGACCGTGGGCGACCGCGAGCAGGACAGCCAGGCCGTCGGCGCGGGCTGAGCGCCCCGCGCCGAATTTGCTTCGCGCGGCACCGGCGACGGTGCACGCCATGTCTTTGTCACCCTCTTTTTTCGATCCTGCCGCCTTCCGCCCATGCGCGCCCGTTTGATTGCCGTCGGTGAACGCATGCCCGCCTGGGTGGCCGAAGGCTTCGCCGAATACCGCAAGCGCCTCTCGCACGAGCTGCCGCTGGAGCTGGTCGAGCTCAAGCCGGGCGTGCGCGGCAAGGGGCGCGACGACGCGCGTGCGATCCAGGACGAAGGCGCCGCGATCCTAGCGGCGCTGCCGCGCGATATCCACGTGGTCGCACTCGACGGTCGCGGCAAGACCTGGTCCAGCGAAGATCTCGCCGCGCAGCTGGCGAAGTGGCGCATGTCCGGCCGCGACCTGGCCTTCCTGATCGGCGGGCCGGACGGCCATGCGCCCGAGGTGCTGGCGCGCGCGGACCAGCGCTGGTCGCTCGGTCCGCTCACCCTGCCGCACATGCTGGTGCGGCTGGTGCTGGCCGAGCAGCTGTATCGCGCCACCACGCTGCTGGCCGGGCATCCCTACCACCGGGCCTGACCCTCCGGTGCAAGCGCGTGGGCTTGCTATGCTCGCCGCACTTTTCCCGCGGCGGGTCATTCCATGTCCATCATCGTGCGGCAGGCCACCATCCATGATCTCGACCTCGTCGCGCCGCTGTTCGACGCCTATCGCCAGTTCTACGCGCAGCCGGCGGATCTCGCGCTGGCACGGCGTTTCCTGGAAGAGCGTTTCCGGCATGCGGAATCGGTCGTCCTGCTGGCATTGAACGAAGCGACCGGCGAGGGCGTCGGTTTCACCCAGCTGTATCCGCTGTTTTCCTCGGTGCGCGCGACGCGCCGCTACCTGCTCAACGACTTGTTCGTGACGCCGGAAAAGCGCCGCTTTGGCGTCGCCGCCGCGCTGCTGCACGCAGCCACCGCGCATGCCCGCGCCATGGGCATGGCCGGCATGTCGCTGTCCACCGCCAACGACAACCTGCCGGCGCAGCGCCTGTACGAATCGATGGGCTGGCAGCTCGACAGCGGCTTCCGCGAATACCACCTCACGCTGTGAAAGGGTCCCCGATGCTTTACCTCGCTTCGCAATCGCCGCGCCGCCGCCAGCTGCTGGAGCAGATCGGCGTCGCCTTCACACCGATCGACGTGGACGTGCCCGAACAGCGCGAGCCGGGCGAGCTGCCGCTGCACTACGTCAGCCGCGTCGCGCGCGACAAGGCGCGCGCCGGCATGGCGGGCCTGCCGCCGGATGCGCTGGTGCTGAGCGCGGATACCGAGGTGGTGCTGGACGACGAAGTGTTCGGCAAGCCGGCGGATGCCGCCGACGCCGCGGCGATGCTGCGCCGGCTCTCCGGCCGCACGCACGAGACCATCTCGGTGGTGTGGGCGGTGCAGGGCGCGCGCGCGGAAAGCGCGACCAGCGTGTCGCGCGTGCGTTTCGCCGCGCTGAGCGATGCGGACATCGCCGCCTACGTCGCCAGCGGCGAGCCGTTCGGGCGCGCCGGCGCCTATGCGATCCAGGGCCTGGGCGCGACGCTGATCGAGCATCTGGAAGGCAGCTACACCGGCGTGATGGGCTTGCCGGTGTTCGAGACCGCGCGCCTGCTGCGCCGCTTCGACCCGGCGTAGGTTGGGGTGAGCCGCAGGCGAACCCCAACAGGCGTTCGTTCGTGCAGGCCCGTTGGGGTTCGCCTGCAGCTCTCCCCAACCTACGATGCGCTCACCACGAACCACGACACCACCGCCAGCGCATTGTTGACGCCATGCGCCAGCACCGCCGGCCACAGCGAGCCCGAAGCCAGCCGCAGCCACGCCAGCACCATGCCGAGCAGCAGCAGGTTGGGCAGGGCGTACCACAGGAAACCGAGGTCAGGCAGGTGCACGCAGGCGAACAGCGCCGCGGTGATGAACATCGCCGCACCCGCCGGCGCATGGCGCAGCGCCGCCGACAGCAGCACGCCGCGGAACAGCAGTTCCTCCACCAGCGGCCCCAGCGTCACCACCAGCAGCGCCAGCGGCATGCGCAGCAGCGGCGAGGCGGCGGCGCCGAGCTGCTTGATGTCCTGGCTGACTTCGTGGCCGCGCGCGAACCATTGCGTAAGCAGGCCGCCGACGATGGGCAGCACCAGGCCCGCCGCCAGCGCGATCGCGTAATAACCGGCCTGCGCAGACGGCGCGAAGCCGAAGCCGGGCGGCGCCGGCAGCCGCCATAGCGCGGGCCAGCGGCGGCGCGCCAGCAGCAGGGTCACCGTCGCGGTGATCAGCAGGGTGAGCATCACCATCAGCGCGTTGACGTCCGAGCGCAGCAGCAGCGCCTGGATCTGCGCCATCGCCTCGCCGTGGCGGAAGCCGTGCAGCAGGCCCACAGTGAGGCCGAGCAGCAGCCCGACCACCGCGCCCACCACGTATTGCAGCAGGAAGTACAGCGCGATCAGCCCCAGCGCGGCCCACAACGTGGGCGCCACCGGTGCCGGCGTGAACGCGGAGTCAAGGCGGGGGGCTTCCATCGGGTTCATCCTGCTGCGGGTGGATCGGCCTCAAAGCCCAGGCCAGGCCGTTGCCCCTACTCCCTGACTGTTCCGACGCACCCACGCTAAACGCCGCCGCCGCGGCCGCGCAATCCTGCCCTTCGTCATGGTCGCTGCGGAAGCGCCCTGTATAGTGGCCGGACTTGCACGGAGGAAGCAGGCGTCCAGGCGCCGACCCATGTTCGCATTCGACTGGCTTGCCGACCCCACCGCCTGGATCGGTCTCTTCACCCTGGTGGTGCTGGAGATCGTGCTGGGCATCGACAACCTCGTGTTCATCGCGATCCTGGCGGACAAGCTGCCGCCGCAGCAGCGCGATCGCGCGCGCCTGATGGGCCTGGGCCTGGCGCTGGCGATGCGGCTGGTGCTGCTGGGCGCGATGTCCTGGCTGGTCAAGCTCACCGCGCCGCTGTTCGACTGGAACGGCTTCTCGCTGTCCTGGCGCGACATCATCCTGCTGCTCGGCGGCGTGTTCCTGCTGTTCAAGGCGACGCTGGAACTGCACGAGCGCCTGGAAGGCGGCGACGGCCATGAAGGCGGCAATCGCGCGCACGCCCGTTTCTGGCTGGTGGTGACGCAGATCGTGGTGCTGGACGCGGTGTTCTCGCTCGATTCGGTGATCACCGCGGTCGGCATGGTCGACCAGCTGTCGGTGATGATGATCGCGGTGGTGATCGCGATGATCCTGATGATCAGCGCCAGCAAGCCGTTGACCGCCTTCGTCAACGCACGGCCCACGGTGGTGATCCTGTGCCTGTCCTTCCTGCTGATGATCGGCTTCAGCCTGGTCGCGGAAGGCCTCGGCTTCCACATCCCGAAGGGTTATCTGTACGCGGCGATCGGCTTCTCGATCATGATCGAGGTGTTCAACCAGACCATGCGCCGCAATCGCCGCCGCCTGCTGTTCAGCAGCCCGCGCAAGCTGCGCGACCGCACCGCGCGCGCCGTGCTGCGCCTGCTCGGCGCCGGCGGCGAGGAAGAGGAAGACGTGTCCAAGGCCGCCGACACGGCCGCCGACACCGGCATCGGCGTGTTCGGCAAGGACGAACTGGCGATGGTGCGCGGCGTGCTGGACCTGGCGCAGCGGCCGGTGCGCTCGATCATGACTCCGCGCACCGAGATCAACTGGGTGGACCCGCGCGAAGACGCCGAAACGCTGCGCGCGGAAGTCACCGCGTCCTCGCATGCGTGGCTGCCGGTAGCGGGCGACGACCTCGACCAGCTGGTCGGCGTGGCCTCCTCGCGCGACCTGCTGGCCAGCCTGCTCGAGCACGGTCGCATCGAGACCGGGCAGGTGGTGCGCAAGCCGCTCACCGTGCTGGAGTCGCTCAGCGTGCTGCGCCTGATCGACGAATTCCGCCGCTCGCCGCTGCAGGTGGCCCTGGTGGTGGACGAATACGGCAGCGTGCTCGGCCTGGTCACGCCGACCGACGTGCTGGAGACCATCGCCGGCGAATTCCCCGGCGAGGACAGCGGCGATCCGTCGGCCGTGCAGGAAACCAGCGGCGCCTGGCTGCTCGACGGCGGCCTGGACCTGCGCCGCGCCGAGCACCTGCTCAACCGCACGCTGAGCGGTGACGGCAGCTTCTCCACCCTGGCCGGCTACGTGCTGGAGCAGCTCGGCCGGCTGCCGCGCGAAGGCGACAGCCTGGACAGCGAAGGGCTGCGCTTCGAGGTGATGGCGATGGACGGCGCGCGCATCGAGCGGCTGCGGGTAACGCCGGCGGACTGAGGCTCAGCCCGGCAGCAAGGCCTTGCCCAGGCCGATCGTGCCGATCGCCAGGGTGGCCAGCAGCCCGATCGCGCTCACCACGAAGCCGCCTTCGCGCCTGGCGGGATCGCGCAGATAGGCCGCCGCGTACCACACGCGCCCGAGCACCCACACCAGCCCCGCGATGCCGGCCCACAGCGGCGCGCCATAGCCGGCGGCCAGCCACAGCGCCGGCAGGAACATCAGGGTCGCCTCCAGCGTGTTCATCTGCACCCGGAACGCGCGCTCGAAGGCGGGATGGCCGCTGGTCGCGGGCGCCTTGATGCCGTACAGCCCGCGGGCGCGGCCCACCACGTAGGAGGTGCCGGCCTGCAGCAGCACGGTGAGCAGGACGACGACCGCGGGGAGGTGCTGGAACATAAATTTCCTTGAGGGTGGGTTGGGGTGGAGCATAGCGAACCCCGACGAGGCGTCACGGTTCGCCGTACCGTCTGTCGGGGTTTTCACCCCAACCTACGTGGCGCGGGCGCAGACATGGCGTTATCGTCCGCCGCGACGCCCACGCAGAAAGGCACCTACATGGATTGGCAGAAAGGCGAGCGCAGTCAGAACGTCGAGGTCGACAGCGGCGGTGGCGGCGGCCCGCGCTTCGGCGGCGGCCGGGGCCTGGGGATCGGCGGCATCGTGATCCTGGCCATCCTGGGCATGGTGTTCTTCAAGGACCCCACCGCGCTGCTCAGCCAGGTCGACCAGGGCGGCGGCCAGGTAGCCGCGCCCAGCGGCCAGCCGGCCCAGGTCGATCCGCAGCAGAAGGATTTCGTCAGCGCCGTGCTCGGCTCCACCGAGAAGACCTGGGGCGATCTGTTTGCCGCCAACGGCCGCCAGTACGTGCAACCCAAGCTGGTGCTGTTCAACGGCGGCGTGAATACCGCCTGCGGCGCGGCCTCGACCGCGGTCGGCCCGTTCTATTGCCCCGGCGACCAGCGCGTGTACCTGGACCTGGCCTTCTTCCAGGAGCTGCAGGACCGCTTCCACGCTTCCGGCGACTTCGCCCGTGCCTACGTGATCGCGCACGAAGTCGGCCACCATGTGCAGAACCTGCTGGGCGTATTCGACCGCGCCGAGCAGGCGCGCCGCCAGGGCGCGCGGATGGAAGGCGCCGATGGCCTGTCGGTGCGCCAGGAACTGCAGGCGGACTGCTTCGCCGGCGTGTGGGCCAATCACAGCCAGGAGCGCCTGCACTGGCTGCAGGCCGGCGACATCGAGTCCGCGCTCAACGCCGCCAGCAAGATCGGCGACGACACCCTGCAGCAGCAGGCGCGCGGCCGCGTGATGCCGGACTCCTTCACCCACGGCACCTCGGCGCAGCGCGTGAAGTGGTTCCGCGCCGGCTTCGACAGCGGCAACGTGAGCAGCTGCAACACCTTTGCCGGCGAGCCCTGAGGGCTGGGAATAGGGAGTAGGGAATAGGGAATCGGCAGAGCGCGCCCACCAATCTCGTGGTGACCGCTCTTCCGATTCCCTATTCCCTATTCCCTATTCCCACGGGCCTCCAGGCCCGTGCACAATCCCGCCGCCGCGCGCCAGGGGGTGCGCTTTCGTCAACCGCGATGAGCCATCCGTGCCTGCGCTGCGGCGCCTGCTGTGCCCACTACCGCGTGGCATTCCACTGGTCCGAGGCCGAGGCCTTCATGGGCGGCACGGTGCCGGCGGAACTGACCGAACAGATCGACCCGCACCGCCTGGCCATGCGCGGCACCCAGGCGCGGCAGCCGCACTGCGTGGCGCTGCAGGGCGTGGTGGGCGAATCGGCGCATTGCGGCATCTATGCCCAGCGGCCTTCGGTGTGCCGCGAAGTGATCCCGGCCTGGGAATCCGGCGCGCCCAGCGCGCAATGCGACAAGGCGCGCGCCGCGTACGGCCTGGCGCCGCTGACGCCGGAAGACTGGGCGGAACCCTTGCAGCCGCAGAGCGCCTGATTCAGCGCGGCGCGCCGAGTCAATGCGACCCGCTGCTTCAATGCGGTGTGTTGTCGAACGCCAGCGCGAACTGCTTCAACTCGCCCTCGTTGAGGTCCGACACCGCCACAAAGCGCATGCCGCCCTGGCGCCAGTCGATCACCGTGTAGCCGTGCCGCCGGGCGATCGCCTGCGGCGTGTCAGCGCCGTCCGCCGGCCACTGGTACAGGTTGATCGCGTGCATGCGGCGCCGGTACACCAGGGCCGCCACGCTGCGTCCGCCGATCGCGTCCAGGCGGCCGCCGGCCAGCGGGAAGCCTTCCTCGGCCAGCTCCTTCACCCGCGGTGCGAAATCCAGCTTGCCCTCGAACCAGGGCTTGACCGTGTGCTGGTCGGTCGAGACCACGTCCATCAGGTGCTGCGGCTGCAGCGAGCGCAGGTGGCCGGAGATCGCCTCGTCGACCACGGCGGCGGGCGCCGCATCCGGCCGCGCCAGCCACAGCCAGGCCGGCGTCGACAGCAGCAGCGCGCCGATGAAGCCGGCCGCGGCGGCCAAGGCCACTGGGTGGCGGCGCGGTGCGGCGACGGGGGCCGGCGGCGCCTCCCATTGGCGGCGCAGCGCGTCGGGCGCGCGGCGGTACAGCTCGGGCTGGGCCAGCGCCTTGCGCAGTCGTTCGTGTTCGCGCTGCGCCGCGGCGCAGACAGGGCAGGCAGCGAGGTGGCGTTCCATCTGCGCGCTCTGGGCGGCGTCGAGCTCGTCGTCGAGATAGGCGTGTAGCAGGCGCGACTCATCGCAGGTCATGGCGGCGCCCCTCCTTCGGTCGATGCGTGAGTTCTTCCCGCAAGCGTTCGCGGGCACGCGCCAGCCGCGACATCACGGTGCCCATCTTCTGGCCGGTGATGGCGGCGATCTCTTTGTACGAACACTCTTCCAGCTCCCGCAGCACCAGCACTTCGCGCCACGTCTCGGGCAGGCGTGCCAGCGCTTCCTGCAGGGCGCCCACGTCCACCGCGAGCAGGGCCACGCTTTCCGGCGACGGGCCGGGATCGATCAACGGATGCGCTTCGTCGTCCAGCGGATCGCGCGCCAGCTCCGGCGCGTGCCTGGCGCGCAGCGTGTAGAAGGTATTGCGCACGATCGCCAGCAGCCACACCCGCGCGTCCGTGCCGTGGAAGCTGTCGAAATAGCGCAACGCCCGCACCATCGCTTCCTGTACCACGTCCTGCGCATCCGCGTCGTTGCGGGTCAGCCAGTGGGCGAGGTTGTAGGCGGCGTCCAGGTACGGCAGCACCAGCGCCTGGAAGCGCGCGTTGGCGGCGGCTTCGGCACGGTGCGGCAGCAGGGGCGCATCGATGGTCATGGGAGCAACTACCTCGCTGCGCGCGACTTTATTCCCGGCGCCGAAAAGCGGGAATAGGCCGCCGGGAGCGCCGGTATTGCGAATCGCCGGCATCGCGTCGATACCGGTCACGCAGGCCTGCCGGCCGTCCATTCGGAGCGCACCATGCAAGATCACGACGACAACCAGAAAGACGCGGTGCGAGGCCGCCGCCAGTTCCTCCAATGCATGGCCTGGGCCGGGGCCGGCACGCTGTGGCTGATGAAGGGCGGGGTGCTGCAGGCCCGTGCCCTGGACGGCCTGGCCGGGGACGAGGCGGCCGATGCCAGCTTCAGCTTCGTGCAGATCAGCGATTCGCATATCGGCTTCCACAAGGAACCCAATCCCGACGTGGTCGCCACGCTGCGCGCCGCGCTGGCCAAGATCAACGCGCAGCCGGACAAGCCGGATTTCCTGCTGCACACCGGCGACCTCACCCACCTGTCCAAGCCGGAGGAATTCGACACGCTGTCCGGCGTGATGCAGGAAGCGAAGGCGGCGCACACCTTCTACGTGCCCGGCGAGCACGACGTGATCGGCGACAACGGCGCGGAGTTCTTCCGCCGCTTCGGCCAGCGCCAGTCATCCGGCGGCTGGTACAGCTTCGACCATCGCGGCGTGCATTTCGTCGGCCTGGTCAATGTGCTGAACCTCAAGGCCGGCGGCTTCGGCTCGCTCGGCGCCGACCAGCTGGCGTGGCTGAAGAAGGATCTCGCGTCGCGCTCGGCGGAAACGCCGGTGGTGGTGTTCGCGCACATGCCGCTGTGGCAGCTGTATCCGCAGTGGGGCTGGGGCACCGACGACAGCGCCGAGGCGATGAGCTATCTGCGCCGCTTCGGTTCGGTCAGTGTGCTCAACGGGCATATCCACCAGATCCAGCAGAAGGTCGAAGGCAACATCACCTTCTACACCGCGCGCTCGACGGCGTATCCGCAACCCGCACCGGGCAAGGCGGATGCGCCAGGGCCGCTGAAGGACATCGCGCCGGGCTCGCTGCAGACCTACCTGGGCGTGCGCGAAGTGCGCCACGTGCGCGGCAAGCAAGCGCTGGCAGTGACCGAGGAGGTGCTGGCATGAGCGGCTGGCGGGCATGGCTGCGCGCGCTGGCGCTGGGCGTGGCGGCGCTGGGCGCGGGCCCGGCCGCCGCCGGCAAGGCGCCGGCGGCGAAGGTCGAGATCAAGCATTTCGCCTTCGCGCCCGAGGTGCTGACGGTGACGGCGGGTACGCGCGTGGTGTGGACCAACCGCGACGACGAGCCGCATATCGTGGTCAGCGCCGGCAATCGCTTCGCTTCGTCGAAGGCGATGGACACCGACGAGACCTACGCAACGGTGTTCGACCGGCCGGGCACCTACGCCTACTTCTGCTCGATCCACCCGCACATGGTCGGCACGGTCATCGTGCGCTGAAGCGATAGATATCCATCGCCAGGAACCCCAGGTCGATGCCCGCGTCGATGCGTTCGGCGCGGGCCTCGGCGCCGGCGGCGCCGAGCGCCAGGAACAGCGGCAGCAGGTGTTCGTCGGTGGGATGCGCGCGTTCGGCGAACGGTGCCTGGCGGCGGTAGTCGAGCAGTGCTTCCACATCGCCCGCGGCAAGCTTTTCTTCGATCCAGCCGATGAACGGGCGCACGTAAGGCGCTTCGTTCTCTTCGCTGAAACCGGCACGGAAGTCGTGCAGGTTGTGGGTGATGCTGCCCGAGCCGATCACCAGCACGCCTTCCTCGCGCAGCGGCGCGAGCGCGCGGCCGACTTCGTACTGGTGGCGCGGGCCCAGCATCGGCTGGATCGACAGCGGCACCACCGGAATGTCCGCCTTCGGGTAAAGCAGGCGCAGCGGCACCCAGGCGCCGTGGTCCAGGCCCTGGCGCGGGTCGAGCATGGTGGGCAGGCCGGCGCGGTCCAGCAGTTCCACCGCGCGCGCGGCCAGGGCCGGCTCGCCCGGGGCGGGGTAGCGGACCTCGAACAGTTCGCGCGGGAAGCCGTAGAAGTCGTGCACGGTCTCGGGGCGCAGCGCGCCGCCCACGGTGGGCTGGCGCGCCAGCCAGTGGGCGGAAGCGATCAGGATGGCGCGCGGACGCGGCATGGCCTGGGCCAGTTCGGCCAGGCGCTCGCCGACCTGGCCCGGTTGCAGGGCAGTCATCGGCGAGCCGTGGGAGATGTAGAGGCTGGGCAGGGCGGTCATGGCGGCGGTCTCGTGGGGACCGCCTTAATGTAGGACCGCCTTGGCGGCACGGTAGCCGTGCCGTATCGGACTAAGCGTTGCGCGAGCGGAACGATGAGCGGCGCGCGCCGCTCAGTACTTCTTCTTGAACGGCTTGCCGCCCTGCGGACGCTTGCCCGGGCCGCCCTTGGCCGGACCCTTGAAGCCGCCCGGACGCGGACCGCTGCGGCGCGGCGGGGCCTCGCCGGCGCCACTGTCGTCGCCGTCCCATTCCTTGATGCGCAGCTGTTGCTGGCTCACCCACACCTTCTTGAGGTGCTCGAACACTTCCTTGGGCATGCCGTCGGGCAGGTCGATCAGGCTGTATTCGCCGCGGATGCTCAGGCGGCCGATGAAGCCGCTTTCCAGCCCGGCCTCGTTGGCGATGGCGCCGATGATGTTGCCCGGCTTGACGCCGTGCTCGTGGCCGACCTCGACGCGATAGGTGCGCTTGCCTTCCTCGGTCTGGTGCGGACGCACCGGGCGCGTGCCGAACTCGCGCGGGGCGCCGTCGCGGTCGCGCGGCCGCTGCTCGCGCTCGCCGCGATCCTGCTGGCTGTTGCGCGGGCCGTCGCGGTCGGCGCCGCGGCGATCGTCACGGCGGTTGTCCTGGCGATCGTCGCGCTCGCGCGGCGCGAAGTCGCGTTTCGGCGGCGGCGTCAGCAGCAGCGGCTGGTCGCCCTGGGCGATGCGCGCCAGCGCGGCGGCGATCTCGACCGCCGGGATGTTGTGCTCCTGCTCGTACTGCTCGATCAGCTGCTGGAACAGCTCCAGCTCGCCCACCGCCAGGGTGTCGCTGATGCGCTGCTTGAAGCGGGCGATGCGCACGTCGTTCACCGCCTCGACGGTGGGCAGGCGCATTTCCTCGATCGGCTGGCGCGTGGCACGCTCGATCGCGCGCAGCATGCCCTTCTCGCGCGGCGTGACGAACAGGATCGCCTCGCCGCTGCGGCCGGCGCGGCCGGTGCGGCCGATGCGGTGCACGTAGCTTTCGGTGTCGTAGGGGATGTCGTAGTTGAGCACGTGGCTGATGCGTTCCACGTCCAGGCCGCGCGCGGCCACGTCGGTGGCGACCAGCACGTCGAGCTTGCCGTCCTTCAGCTGCTGGATCACGCGCTCGCGCTGCGCCTGGGCGATGTCGCCATTGATCGCGGCGGCGGCCAGGCCGCGCGCCTGCAGCTTCTCGGCCAGTTCCTCGGTGGCCTGCTTGGTGCGCGCGAAGATGATCATCGCGTCGAACGGCTCGGCCTCCAGGATGCGCGTCATCGCGTCCAGCTTGTGCAGGCCGCTGACGAACCAGTAGCGCTGGCGGATATTGGCGGCGGTGGTGGTGGACGACTTGATCGTCACCTCGACCGGTTCCTTCAGGTGCTGCTGCGCGATCTTGCGGATCGGCGCCGGCATGGTCGCCGAGAACAGCGCGACCTGGCGCGACGGCGGGGTGGCCTGCAGCACCTTTTCCACGTCGTCGATGAAGCCCATGCGCAGCATTTCGTCGGCTTCGTCCAGCACCAGGAACTTCAGCTCGGACAGGTCGAGCGTGCCGCGCTCCAGATGGTCGATCACACGGCCGGGCGTGCCCACCACGATCTGCACGCCGCGCTTGAGCGCGTGCAGCTGCGGGCCGTAGCTCTGGCCGCCGTAGATCGGCAGCACCTGCAGGCCGGGCATGTGCGCGGCATAGCGCTGGAACGCCTCGGCCACCTGGATGGCCAGTTCGCGCGTCGGCGCCAGCACCAGCGCCTGCGGCTTGCCGGGCTTGAGCTCGATGCGCGAGAGGATCGGCAGCGCGAACGCGGCGGTCTTGCCGGTGCCGGTCTGCGCCTGGCCCAGCACGTCGCTGCCTTCCAGCAGCGGCGGAATAGTGGCGGCCTGGATCGGCGACGGCGACTCGTAGCCGACGTCGGACAGTGCCTTGAGCACTTCCGGCTTGAGCGCGAGCGCAGCGAAGCCGGCGGCCGCCGGCTGGGATTCGGAGGACGGGGAGGACATGGGGAACCTCGACAGGGCAGGCGCGGCGCGCATGCGTGAGAAGGCGGCCATTGTAGCAGCCTGGCTGGCCTGAGCCGTGGGATGTATGGCTAAAAAACCGTTCTGCATGGATTCTGGCAGCAAATCTCGGCTGTGGCGGGAGCGGTGACGGCAGGCGGTTGGGGGTGTGGGCGGAGCGGGGCACATCACGCTTGCGCTCCGCCCGTACCCTCATCCCAGCCCCTCTCTCCCACGGGGAGGGCACAGGGATGTGCCCGGCTTTGAGGAGCGAGGAAGGTGGCGGCAGCCGGATGAGGGTACGGGCGGAGCGGCGCGCATCACCCTTATATCGCGACATTTTCAGCCCGGTGCACCAGCGGGTGTTTATCATGCCCACCCGCTACGCCATGGTTGAGGAGACGGCATGTCCGAGATCGAGATCGTCGCCGAGCAGCGCAGTTTCGGCGGCGTGCAGGGTTTCTACCGCCATGTATCGGAGACTTGCGGCGGCCCGATGCGCTTCGCGGTCTACCAGCCGCCGCAGGCCGCCACGCGCGCCTGCCCGGTGCTGTATTTCCTGGCCGGCCTCACCTGCACCGAAGAGACCGCCACGATCAAGGCCGGCGCGCAGCGCATGGCGGCGGAACTCGGCCTGGTGCTGGTGATGCCCGATACCAGCCCGCGCGACACCGGCATCGGAGGCGCCACCGGCGACTGGGAATTCGGCGAAGGCGCCGGCTTCTACGTGGATGCCACCGTGGCGCCGTGGTCGGCGCGCTTTCGCATGCACAGCTACGTGGTGGACGAGTTGCCGGCGCTGCTGGCGCGGCAGTTTCCGGTAGATCTTGCACGCAGCGGCATCTGCGGCCATTCGATGGGCGGCCATGGCGCGCTGACCATCGCGCTGAAGCATCCGCAGCGCTATCGCTCGGTGTCGGCGTTCGCGCCGATCGTTGCGCCGACCCAGGTGCCGTGGGGGCACAAGGCGCTGCCGCGCTATCTCGGCGACGACCCGGCCGCGTGGGCGGCGTACGACGCCTGCGAGCTGGTGCGCGAGCACAGCTTCGACGGCGAGATCCTGATCGACCAGGGCGAGGCGGATAAATTTCTCGCCGAGCAGCTGCGCCCGGAATTGTTCGACCAGGCCTGCGCGGAATCCGGCCAGGCCCTGCGGCTGCGCCGCCACGCCGGCTACGACCACAGTTATTACTTCATCGCCAGCTTCATCGAGGATCACCTGCGTCATCACGCGCGGGCGCTGGAGGCATGACGCTGCTGACCACGCCGCGCACGCGCATCCGCCATGCCGGCGAGGCGGACGCCGCGGCGCTGTGGCAGTTCCGCATGGACAATCGCGCGCATCTCGCGCCGTGGGAGCCGTTGCGCGAAGAGCGCTACTACACGCAGGGCCATTGCGCGCAGACCATCTTCGACTGGCGCGAGTCGATCCGCCTGGACCGCGGCTATCCGTTCCTGGTGTTCGATCCCGACGAGCGCGAAGTGATCGCCACCTTCAACCTGGCCAACCTGGTGCGCGGCGTGTTCCAGGCCTGCCACCTCGGCTATGCGGTGGCGCAGAAATGGCAGGGGCAGGGCCTGATGCGGGAGGCGCTGGAGCTGGGCCTGGCCTGGGCCCTCGGTCCGCTGGGCTTGCACCGGGTGATGGCCAACTACATGCCGCGCAACGAGCGCAGCGGGCGGCTGCTGGAGCGGCTGGGCTTCCAGCGCGAAGGCTACGCGCCGCGGTATCTATGCATCGCGGGCACGTGGGAGGACCACGTGCTGACGTCGCTGATCCATCCCAAGGGGTAGGTTGGGGTGAGCCGTAGGCGAACCCCAACGTTCGCCACCTTGTAAGCGTCTCGCATCGTTGGGGTTCGCCTTCGGCTCACCCCAACCTACGCCGTGCGCTGCGTGCTCAGGCCTTCGCGGCCGGACGCCGGCGGCGCCGGCGCTTGTGATTGCCATCGCTGGCGCGCTCGCTGCCCGCCTGCTGCGCATGCCCATGCGGGCGGTGCGATGCGGGACGCGACTGGCGCTGGCCCTGCGACGACTGGCGCTGCCCCTGCGGCTGGCGCTGGCCCTGCACGGGGCGCGGCGCGCCGGCGTCCAGGCGCAGCGGCTGCGAGGGTTCGAAGCCGGCCACGTCGGTGACCGCGATCTCCTGCTTGAGCAGGCGACGGATGTCGCGCAGCAGGCCGGATTCGTCGTGGCTGACCAGCGACACGGCCAGGCCGTCGGCGCCGGCGCGGCCGGTGCGGCCGATGCGGTGCACGTAGTCCTCGGCCACCATCGGCAGGTCGAAGTTGATCACGATCGGCAGCTGGTCGATGTCGATGCCGCGCGCGGCGATGTCGGTGGCGACCAGCACGGTGATGCGGCCGGTCTTGAAATCGCTGAGCGCGCGGGTGCGGGCGTTCTGGCTCTTGTTGCCGTGGATCGCCGCGGCGCGCAGGCCGGCGGTTTCCAGGTAGCGCACCAGCTTGTCGGCGCCGTGCTTGGTACGGCTGAACACCAGGGTCTGGCGGCGGCTGTCCTGGGCCAGCACGTGCAGCAGCAGGTCGCGCTTGCGCGCGGCGTCCACCGGATGCACGTGGTGGCTGACCGTGGTGGCCACGGTATTGGGCGGCGTCACCGACACTTCGCGCGGCTCATGCATGAACTGCATGGCCAGCGCCTTGATCGGCGGCGCGAAGGTGGCCGAGAACAGCAGCGTCTGGCGCTGCTTCGGCAGCGCCGAGAGGATGCGCTTGAGCGCCGGCAGGAAGCCCATGTCGAGCATGCGGTCGGCTTCGTCCAGGATCAGCGTTTCCACGCCGGAGAGGTCGATGCTGCGCTGCTGCATGTGGTCGATCAGGCGGCCCGGGGTGGCGATCACCACGTCCACGCCGCGGCGCAGGGCCTGCATCTGCGGACCCATGCTGACACCGCCGAAGATGGTGGTGCTGCTGACGCGCAGGTGGCGGCCGTAGTCGCGCAGGTTGTCGTTGACCTGGGCGGCCAGCTCGCGGGTGGGGGTAAGCACCAGCGCGCGCGGGCGGCGCGTCATGGTCGGGCCGGCGGAGGCCAGCTTGTGCAGCAGCGGCAGCGCGAACGCGGCGGTCTTGCCGGTGCCGGTCTGCGCGGCGGCCAGCAGGTCGTGGCCTTCCAGCACCACGGGAATGGCGCCGGCCTGGATCGGGGTGGGGTTGGCGTAGCCCTGATCGGCGAGCGCACGCAGCAACGCGGGCGCGAGGCCCAGCGATTCGAAAGACATGGATGGATGCTCCAAGGCGCAACCCGGAGCGTCTGGCGAACCGCGTTGCAGTGTTCAAAAGGGGAGGGCGGCGGTTGCCGCGCCGCCGAGTATAGCCGAATTGTTACGCCGCCGCTTGGCGCGGCCGGCGCGCCACCAGCAGGTAGCTGTTGAAGGGCGTGCGGCCGAACAGCGGGCCCATGCTGACCGCCAGCCCGGCGGCTTCCAGCGGCGGCCGCAGTTCCTCGGTCGACGGGTAGTGCTGGGCCCCGCCGCGGATGAGTCCGCTCACGCGCAGCCACACTTCCTCGGCGCGGGTGGCCTGGAAGCGCCAGCTGCCGTCGCGCAGCACGCTGCGGATCACCAGCACCCCGCCCGGGGCGAGCCGGGCGATGGCCGCCTGCAGCAGCGTGGCCTGCGCGTCGCGCGGCAGGTAATGCAGCATGTCCAGCAGCGCGACGTGCCCGCGCAGGTCCGGCAGCGCGGCGGCATCGGCGGCGTGCAGTTCGATCGCGTGCTCGATGCCGGCGCGGCGCACCGCCACGCGGCCTTGGGTGATCTTGCGCTCGTCGCGATCCAGCCCGACGTAGCGCGGCAGCGCGCCGCGCGCATGCAGGTACAGCCCGAGCAGGCCGATGCCGCAGCCGATGTCGAGCAGGGGCAGGTTGCAGCCCGCGATGGCGTCGGCGGTGGCCGCGTACACCGGATCGGAGGCGAGCTTGCCGCGCACGTAGCCGCGCTGGAAGCGGCCGTCGTAACAGGCGGCAATGCGTCGATGCGAGTGGGGATCCATCGGTTCGCAAAAAATCTCGATGCAGGGAGACTAGCGTTCGCGCGACAGCGATACCACCGGCACGATGTGAATGCGGCGTCGCGAGCGAACGCCGCCTTGCGCCGCGGCGCGCATTGGTGTCTTGTGGCGCCACCCTCGCCGACAGCGGAGTTTCCATGCGCCTGTTCGAGCCTTTGCGCGAATTGAATGCCACGCAGCGTCACACCGTGCTGGCGAGCTTCCTCGGCTGGACGCTGGATGCGTTCGATTACTTCCTGCTGACCTTCGTGATCGTCGCGGTCTCCAAGGAATTCCACGCCGACAAGGCGCAGGTGCTGTATGGCCTGTTCCTCACGCTGGCGGCGCGGCCGCTCGGCGCGTTCCTGTTCGGACGGCTGGCGGATCGCTACGGACGCCGGCCGATCCTGATGATCGACGTGGTGCTGTTCTCGCTGTTCGAACTGGCTACCGCGTTCGCGCCGTCGCTCACCGCATTCCTGGTGCTGCGCTTCCTGTTCGGCGTGGCGATGGGCGGCGAATGGGGACTGGGCGCGTCGCTGGCGATGGAAAGCATTCCGGCGCGCACGCGCGGGCTGGTCTCCGGATTACTGCAGAGCGGGTATCCGTGCGGCTTCTTCCTCGGCGCGCTGGTGAACTGGCTGCTGGTGGATCACATCGGCTGGCGCGGCCTGTTCATCGTCGGCGCGGCGCCGGCGCTGCTGGTGCTGTACATCCGTTCCAGCGTGCCGGAATCGCCGGTGTGGGAAGCCGGGCGCGAGGACCGCGCCAAACGCGGCCTGTTCGAGCAGATGCGCGGCCACTGGAAGCTGGCCTTCTACCTGACCCTGCTGATGGCCGCGTTCAACATGTTCAGCCACGGCTCGCAGGACCTGTACCACACCTTCGAGGAGGAAACCCTGCATCTGCCGACGGGCTCCGGCGCGGCCTTCCTGCTGGTGGCGATGCTCAACCTGGGCGCGATGTTCGGCGGCCTGTTCTTCGGCGGGCTGTCGGAGCGGTTCGGGCGGCGGCGCACGATGATCACCGCGGCGCTGCTGGCGATCCCGGTGATTCCCCTGTGGATGTACGGCGGCTCGATGCTGTGGCTCTCGGTCGGCGCCTTCCTGATCCAGGTGATGGTGCAGGGCGCCTGGGGCGTGGTGCCCACGCACCTGAACGAGCTGTCGCCCGATGCGGTGCGCGGCACCCTGCCGGGCGTGGCCTACCAGCTGGGCAACCTGCTGGCGGCCTATACGGCCAATGCGCAGAACCTGATCGCGGACTGGCGCGGCGGCGACCTGGCCTTCGCCATGAGCGCGTGGATCGCCGGCATCGCCCTGCTGCTGGCCCTGCTGGTATGGCTGGGGCCGGAAAAACAGGGCGTGGGGTTCGGAGATTCCTCAGGCCCCAGGGGCGAATCCTTCTCCCCTCGGGAGAAGGTGCCGGCAGGCGGATGAGGGTGCGGGCGGAGCGGTGCGCATCACTCTTGCGCTCCGGCCGTACCCTCACCCCCAACCCCTCTCTCCCACGGGGACTACCTTCGGGTCGCCGGAGGGAGAGGGGCTCAAAGCCTCTGCTAGAATGACCGCTTTTCGCACATCACGAGACAGGCAATGAAGGCTGGCAAGGACAAGGTCATCTCGCTCCACTACACCCTGACGGTGGACGGCGAGAAGGTGGAAAGCTCGCTCGATCGCAACGAGCCGCTGTGGGTGCTGCTCGGCCACGGCCAGCTGATCCCCGGCCTGGAGAAGGCGCTGGACGGCCACGAGGCCGGCGCGAGCCTGCAGGTCGAAGTGGCGCCGGAGGAAGGCTACGGCGTGCGCCAGGACGGCCAGATCCAGCGCGTGCCGAAGAAGTACTTCCAGAACGGCGCCCGCCTGAAGGTCGGCGACACCACCGTGCTGGCGCTCAAGCAGGGCGGCCAGCGCGTGGTCACCGTGCACAAGGTGGGCATGAGCGCGATCGACGTCGACCTCAATCATCCGATGGCCGGCAAGACGCTGCACTTCGACGTGACCGTCAACGAGGTGCGCGACGGCAGCGAGGAAGAGATCCAGCACGGCCACGCGCATCCGCCGGGCGCCGAGGCGCACTGAGCGCGGTTCTCGCGAGGCAAACGAAAACGGCGCCCACTGGGCGCCGTTTTTTTCTGCCGTGTGCGATCAGGCCGCCAGCGTGATCTGCACGTCGACGTTGCCGCGGGTGGCGTGCGAGTAGGGGCAGATGTCGCTGTGCGCGGTGTCGACCAGCTTCTGCGCGACCTCGCGGTCGATGCCCGGCAGGCTCACTTCCAGCTTCACCGCGATGCCGAAGCCGGTCGGCTCGCGCGGGCCGATGCCCACCTGCGCGGTGACCGAGGCGTCCTTCAACGCCACCTTCTGCTCGCGCGCCACATAGCGCACCGCGCCTTCGAAACAGGCCGCATAGCCGGCGGCGAACAGCTGCTCCGGATTGCTGCCGTGGCCGCCCGGGCCGCCGAGTTCCTTCGGCACCTTCAGGTCGAAGTCGAGCACGCCGTCGCTGCTCTTGATATGGCCTTCGCGGCCGCCGTGGGCGGTGGCGGTGGCGGTGTAGAGGATCTTGCTGACAGTGCCGTTGCTCATGATGGTTTCCTCGATGGGAGTGGTACGGGGTGGGTGTGGGTCAGGCTTCGGTGGGGCTCAGTACCCGTGCGGCGAGTTCTCGCAGTTCGTCGCGCAGGCGGCGCATGTCGTCGGGGGCGAGGCACAGCCGCGCCGCCAGGCATGCGGGGATCGATTCGGCCGCGGCGCGCAGTTCGCGCCCGGCCGGGGTGAGGCGGATTTCCACTTCGCGCTCGTCGCTGCTGCGGCGTTCGCGCGAGACCAGGCCGGCCTGCTGCAGGCGCTTGAGCAACGGGGTCAGGGTGCCGGAATCCAGCTGCAGGCGGCGGCCCAGCTCGCGCACGGTCAACCCGTCCTGTTCCCACAGCACCAGCATGGTCAGGTACTGCGGATAGGTCAGGTCCAGCGCCTCCAGCAGCGGCCGGTACGCGGCGGTGACGGCGCGGGAGGCGGCGTACAGCGCGAAGCACAGCTGCTGGTCGAGCAGCAGGGCGTCCGGGCTGGCGGTGGGCTTGGCGGTCTTCATGTAGGCGAACCTTAGGTGCAAAATTCAATTGTGTACAATTCAATTTTTCAATCGCTGCGATAGGCGGCGCTCGTCGGGGCGCACCTGAGCGAAGGGCGAATCAGGGGGAGGCTAGTCGAGCAGCCGTTTGCCGAAGGCGAAATGGTCCTTCCAGTACGGCCCGTCGATATCGTCCAGGCGCACCGTGCCGCCGCTGTTGGGCGCGTGCACGAAGCGCCCCTTGCCGACATAGACGCCGACGTGGCTGATGCCGCCGCCGCCGCCGAAGAACACCAGGTCGCCGCTGACCAGGTCGCGCATGGTGCCGACCCGGTGGCCGCCCATCGCCGACATCTCGCGCGAGGTGCGCGGCAGCTGCAGGCCCGCGGCCTGGCGGTAGATGTAGTCGACCAGGCCGCTGCAGTCGAAGCCGCCGTCCGGCGTATTGCCGCCCCAGCGGTACGGCGTGCCGACCAGCGCGATGGCGCGGAACAGCACGTCGTTGGCCGTGCCCGTCGCCCCTTCCGGCGCGCGCGCGGGCAGGTTGGCGAGGGAGGAGCGGGATTCCTTGTAGGTCGGCTGCGGCCGGCGCGGCGCGCTGGAGCAGGCCGCCAGCGCCAGCAGCACCAGGGCCAGCGCCGCATGCCGCAACGTCAGCGGCGGGCGGGTGCTCGGTGCGGTGGCGGCCTGGCGCATGGGACATCCCTGGCGAACGACGGGCGCGAGGCTAGCAAATCAATGAGTTGGATGGAAGTCTTGAGTCCCGGGGTGAGGCTCTGCAGCCGCTGAGACCGCAATCCTCACTTGCCGACCGTCACCGTCCGCTCGCCCAGCACCTTGCCGTCGGCATCACGGACACGGACGCGGTAGTCGCCGGGGAACAGATACAGCGCGCTGCGCACGCCCGAATGCAGGAAGGCGAAACGGTCCGCCGGCACCGCCTGGTCGTTTTCCTTGGCGTGGAAGGCTTCGACCAGGCAGGGATAGGTCTTGTCGCACAGCTCGCTGCCGATCTCGAACGGCAGGCGCTCGCCACCCAGGCCGAGCCAGTCCGGACGCTGGCCTTCGTCGACGCCGGCCAGGTAGGGCAGCAGCAGGTCGCCGACCTGGGCATACGTTGCCGTGGCGGTGGCTTCCTTCGCGGTGTGGCTGTCGGGCGGGAGGATCACCGAGATGTCGTGCAGATCGGGATTCGCGCTCCAGTAAGGCGATGCCGGTGCCGTGCCCGCGGCCGGCGCGGCGTCGGCCCTGCGTTCGAGCACCACCGGCCCGCTCGGCTTGTAGCTGGCAATGAGCTGGTCGTAGGCGGCGTGCGGCACGCGCGGATTCGCCTCGCGAAACTGCGTCTGCTCGATCGACAGCGGCTCGATGCCGCTCAGCCGCGCCAGTTCCGCCGCCATCGGCGCGGCCTTGCCGAGACGGCCCTTGGCCTTGTCGATGTGCGCGTAGCCGGCGTGCACGAACAGGCGCGCATCCGGATGCTCGGCGAACACGCGCTTGTACAGATTCTTGGCCTGGCCGCTTTCGCGCACGGCGGTGGAAGACGTGTCCGCTTCGTACGGCACTACCACGAAGCCCAGTTGCAAGGCGCGGCGCACCAGTTCTCCGTACAGCGGCTCGTGCAGGTATTCGCTGCCGCTGGTCAATAATGGATAGCCGCGCCTGGCCATATCCGCATCCTCGTCGCCCAGCGCTTCCACCGCGAAGTAGTTGAAGCCTGCGGCACGCATGCGCGGCAGCAGGGCCAGGGTGAGTGCGCGGGTATGCGGGTCGTGGTGCGCCTCGTTGATCAGCACCAGCTTGCGACCCTCCGCCATGTGCGCGATCGCCGCGGCGGCGTCGACGGCCTGCCAGGCGCCGGGCGCCGGCAGCGGGTCGTTGTAGTTCTTGCGGGTGTCGATGGGGAAGTCGCGCAAGGCCTGGGTGTACAGGCCCAGCTCGCTCTCGGTGGTGGCCAGCAATTGCCTGGCCACCAGGCGCTGGTCTTCCGGCAGCTTGTGCACGGCGGCGGCCAGGTAGCGGTAGCGCGCCAGGTCGTCGGTCAGCGGCTTGAGGTCGCGCAGCAGGGCCAGCGTGGCGGGATCGATCTCGTTCGCGCGCGATGCGCCGCACAGCAACCCCAACGCACAAGCGATGGCCGCGACACCGCGCGAAACCCGATGGCCCGATGACATGAATCCGTTCTCCCCCGTGGATGACGACGAAAGCTAATGGGGCCGATGCGCGGTTGCAAAAGCAGCGCAACAAAGGCGGTCAGGGCGCGACCTCGATGCGCCGTTCGGCCAGCACGCGGCCGTCCGCGTCCGACGCGCGCAGCCGGTACTTGCCCGGAAACAGATACAGCGAACTCATCCCATCCGCCGCGAGGAAGCTGTAGCGGTCGGCGGCGATCGCATCGTCGCTTTCGTCCGCGTAGCGCGCTTCGACCATGCAGGGGATGTGGCCCGCGCACAGGTCGGTGGTGATCAGCCGCGAGCTGCGCCGTCCGTCCAGCGCGAGCCAGCGCGGCCGGCGCTGGTGGCCAGAGGGCGGCAGGATCACGTCGACATCGTGCCGCGCCGGATCCGCGCTCCACGCGCTGCCGTCGTCGCGGCGTACCAGCACCATGGCTTTCTCCGGGCGATAAAGCGCGAGCAGCTGGCGATACGGATCGCCGTCCAGCTTGAAGCCGATGTCGCGCCAGCGGGTCTGGTCGATCGACAGCGGTTCGAAACCGCTGAGCTGCTTCAGCTGCATCGCCATCGGTTGCACGCCTGCGCCGAGATTGCCGGGCGCCTTGTCGACGTGCGCGTAGCCCGCATGGACGAACAGCCTGGCCTTCGGATCGGCCTCGAACACCTTGCGGTACAGCTGGCGCGCCTGGCCGGCCTCGCGCTGGCCGACGCTGCCCTCGTCCGCTTCGTAAGGCACCACGACGAAGCCGAGCTTCAGCGCCTGCCGCACGATCTCGCCGTACAACGGCTCGTGCAGGTATGGGCTGCCGCTGGCCGGCACCGGATAACCGCGCCGGGCCAATTCCGGATCGCCATCGTGCAGCGCTTCCGCGGCGAAATGGGTATAGCCCTCGGCGCGCAGGCGCGGCAGCAGGGCGAGGGTGAGCGCGCGGGTATGCGCGTCGTGGTGTGCTTCGTTGATCATCACGATGCGGCGGTCCTGCGCCAGCTTCGCGATGACCTCGGCGGCGTCGTCCGCCCGCCATTGCGCGGGCTGTGGCAACTCGCCGTTGAAGGCGACGCGGTTGTCGAACGGGAAGTCGCGGATCGCTTCGTCGTAGAGGCCCAGTTCGTCCTCGACCGCGGCCAGCAGCTGCAGCGGCAGGATGCGCGCGTCGTGCTCCAGGCGCGGGATGGCGTCGACCAGGTGGCGGTAGCGCTGCAGGTCGTTCTTCAGCGGTTGCAGCTCCGCATAGATATCGCGCGCCTGGGTGGCCTGGTCTGCCGCGACTGCCGGCGCGGCGAGAGCGGCGGCGAGCAGCGCGAAGCCCAGCATGGGTCCGAGCCGCGCCAGCCAGTGCTCTGAAAATCGGTCCATGCCCATCCCCGTGAACGAGGCCGGCGGGGGAGCGGCCTCGCCCCGCTACAATAGCCCGCATGGATGCTTCGCGCAGTGACGTATTGATTCTCGGCGGCGGCGTGATCGGCCTCGCCAGCGCCTATTACCTGTTGCGGGCCGGCGCCACGGTCCGCGTGCTGGAACAGGGCACCCCCGGCTGCGGCAGCTCCCACGGCAACTGCGGCACCATCACGCCCAGCCACGCCGCGCCGCTGGCGATGCCGGGCATGGTCAGCGTGGCCTTGCGCTCGATGTTCCGCGCCGATGCGCCGCTCTATCTCAACCCCCGCCCCGACCCGGAGCGCCTGCGCTGGCTGCTCGGCTTCGCGCGGCGCTGCAACTGGCGCGATTTCGAGCGCGCCACGCGGGCCCGCTCGGCCATCCTGCAGCGCTCGCGCGGCCTGCTCGAGGCGCTGGTGCGGGACGAGGCGCTGGACTGCGAATTCGTCGCCGGTGGCGAGCTGTACGTGTATCGCACGCGGGCCCAGATGGAAGCCGACGAACGCCATCATGCGCAGGTGCTGGACCGCCTCGGCATCGAGGTGAACCGCCTGCGCGGCGACGAGGTGGAAAACCTCGAGCCGGCCCTGCTGCCCGGCGTGGCCGGCGGCCTGTTTCATCCGGGCGATGCGCAGCTGCGGCCCAACCGCTACGCGGCGGAGCTGGCGCGCCGCGTGCGCGAGCTCGGCGGCGTGATCGAAAGCGGTGCGCGCATCGACCAGTTCGGCCTGCAGGACGGCCGCATCTCGCATGTGCGCACCACCCGCGGCGTATTCCACGGCGAGCAGGTGGTGATGGCGCTGGGCGCCTGGTCGCCGCTGCTGGGCAGGCTGCTGGACCTGCGCCTGCCGATGCAGCCGGGCAAGGGCTATTCGATCACCTACACCCGCCCGCAGCAGGCGCCGCGCCATGCGCTGGTGCTGCGCGAGGCGGCGGTGTGCGTCACCACCTGGGGCAGCGGCTACCGGCTGGGCAGCACCATGGAATTCTCCGGCTACGCCGAAGGCCTCAACCGCACGCGCCTGGACGCGCTGCGCCGCGGCGCGGCCGCCGCGCTGCGCGAGCCGGAAGGGCCGGAAGTGCTGGAAGAATGGTGGGGCTGGCGGCCGATGAGCATGGACGAGGTGCCGATCATCGGCCCGAGCACGCGCTGGTCGAACCTGCTGCTGGCCACCGCGCACGGCATGCTGGGCGTCAGCATGTCGGCGGCCACCGGCGAGCTGGTCGCCGCGCTCGCCGGGCGCGGTACGGCGGCGCTCGATCCGGCGCCTTATGCACCGGCACGCTTCGGGCTGTGAGCTGTTGACGCGGGCTTAAAGCAGCGGCCGTTAGCGTGGCCGGGCTGGAAATCGATAGCGAGGAACCTCGACGCATGGCCGACACCTACGACCTGATCGTGCTCGGCGCCGGCTCCGGCGGATTGGCCATGGCCTTCCGCGCCGCGCGGCACGGCGCACGCGTCGCGCTGCTGGATCCCGGTGCGCTGGGCGGCACCTGCGTCAACGTCGGTTGCGTGCCGAAGAAATCGCTGTGGTTCGCCGCGCAGATCGCCCACTCGCTGCAGCTGGCCGGCCCCTACGGTTTCGAGGGCGTGGCGGGCCGGTTGGACTGGGAACACTTCCGGCAGCGGCGGCTGGCGTATATCGACGGCATCAAGCAGCGCTACGAAGAGCGCCTCGCCGCCGCCGGCGTGCAGTGGCTGCGCGAGGCCGGACGTTTCGTGGCGGCGGACACCGTGGCCACTGAGAGCGGCGCCGAACTGCGCGCGCCGCAGATCGTCATCGCCACCGGCGCGCGCCCGCAGCGGCCGCCGCTGCCGGGCTTCGAGCTGGGGCTGGTATCGGACGACATGTTCGCGCTGCGCGAACTGCCGCGGCATGTGGGCATCGTCGGCGGCGGCTATATCGCGGTGGAATTCGCCGGCCTGCTGCGCGCGCTGGGCAGCGAAGTCACGCTGCATGTGCGCGAGCGGATGCTGCGCACATTCGACCGCGAGCTGGTCGATTCGCTCGAGGAGCACATGCGCACCCAGGGCATCACGCTGGCCACCGGCGCGAGAATCTCCGCCGCTCGCCGCGAAGGCGACGCCATCGTGCTGGACGATGACAGCTGCGGCGAGCGCGGACCTTACGACGCCGTACTGTGGGCGCTGGGCCGCGTGCCCAATACCGAGCGCCTGGACCTCGACGCGGCCGGCGTGCAGTGCGATGTGCTCGGCCACGTCGTCACCGATCCCTGGCAGAACACCAACGTGCCCGGCATCGCCGCGCTGGGCGACGTCACCGGCCGCCTCGCGCTGACACCGGTGGCGGTGGCCGCCGGGCGGCGCCTGGCCGACCGCTGGTTCGGCGGCAGGAACGAGGCCAGGCTCGACTACGACGACGTGCCCAGTGTGGTGTTTTCCGAGCCGCCACTGGGCGCGGTGGGCCTGACCGAGGCGCAGGCGCGCGCAAAGTTCGGCGACAGCGTGCGCGTCTACCGCAGCCGCTTCACTCCGATGCAGTGGGCGCTGGCCGGCCAGCACGGGCAGACGCTGATGAAACTGGTCTGCGTGGGCGACGACGAGCGCGTGGCCGGCGTGCACGTGCTGGGCCCGGGCGCCGACGAGATGCTGCAAGGCTTCGCCGTGGCAGTGAAGATGGGCGCCTGCAAGCGCGACCTGGACGCCACCGTGGCGATCCATCCCAGCTCGGGCGAAGAACTGGTCCTGATGTCGTAGGTTGGGGTGAGCCGCAGGCGAACCCCAACGTCGCGCAACCCCCGCAGGTGACGCATGTTGGGGTTCGCCTGCGGCTCACCCAACCTACATGGGCCGTTACACTGCGCCGATGGATACCTACACCCTCCACCAGGGCAGCGCTCCGCTGCTGATCAGCCTGCCGCACGACGGCAGCTTCATTCCCGAGTCCATTGCTGCGCGCCTGCACCCGTCCGCGCGCCGCGCGCCGGATACCGACTGGCACGTCGGCCGCCTGTACCAGCCGCTGGCGCAGGCGCTGGGCGCGAGCGTGATCCGGCCGCGGCTGTCGCGCTACGTGGTCGACCTCAACCGTCCGGCGGACGGCCATGCGCTCTATCCGGGGCAGCGCGAAACCGGCCTGGTCTCCACCATCGGTTTCGATGGCGTGCCGTTGTATCTCGACGGGCAGGCGCCCGATGCCGCAGAAGTTCAACAGCGGGTAAACGATTATTGGCGTCCGTATCACCAGGCGCTCGCGCAGGAAATTGCGCGGCTGCTCGATACGCACGGCCGCGTGGTGGTGTGGGAAGGGCATTCGATCCGCAGCCTCGTGCCGATGCTGTTCGAGGGCCGGCTGCCCGATCTCAATCTCGGCACCGCCGATGGCGCCAGCTGCGCGCCGGCGCTGCAGGAGCGGCTGGCGGCGCGTCTGGAGGCGCAGTCCGACTATGCTTTCGTGGTCAACGGCCGCTTCAAGGGCGGCTACATCACGCGGCAATACGCGCAGCCGGAGCAGGGCGTGCAGACCGTGCAGCTGGAGCTGGCGCAGCTCAACTACATGGACGAGGACAGCTTCGCCTACGACGAGGCGAAGGCCGCGCGCCTGCAGCCGCTGATCCTTGCGCTGCTGCGCGAGTGCGTGGCGTAGGCGCAAGGAATTTCGTCATGCCGCGCGCCATCGGAAAGTCAACCGCTGTGTCGCGTCCATGTGCGCCGCGCGCGCTGATTTTCCGGTTCCGGCGCGTGCGCGAACGTGCCAAGGTAAACCCGCCGCGCCACCCGTGACGCCGGGTTCCGGCCGGGCCCGCGGCGAATCAGGATGTAGAGGTTTTCCCTATGCGTATGCGCAAACTGGCCATCGCGTCGCTGCTGGTCGCCGGCGTGGCTCTTTCCGGATCGGTGTTCGCCCAGGACGGCGCGGCCGCGCCGCAGGCGGGTACGACCCAGTCGGCGACGCAACATCATGCCAAGCACTCCAAGAACAAGAGCCACAAGAGCGCCAAGGGCTCGAAGAGCTCCAAGAAGAACGCCTTGCCGGCCACCACCACGACGCCCTGAGCGCATCGTTGGCGTGTCGAAAGCCCCGGGGCGCTGCCGCCGGGGCTTTTCTTTGTCCGATGGATGCCTGTCATTCCGGCGCGGGCTGGAATCCAGTCACGAGGCGCGCATCGTGACTCGGCGTCGAGAGAGTCGGCCCTGAGCTTTCCGCGACAATCAGGCGGTAACGCTGCTGGATTCCGGCCTGCGCCGGAATGACGAGGGGGTCGAGATGCGCTATTGCCCGTTCTCAGCTGTCCGCCGGCAGCGCCGCGATGCACTTGAGCTCGATCGCGATCGGCGTCGGTAACGAGCTGATGCCCAGCGTGGTGCGGCAGGCGTCCACGCCGGCGAAGTGCTCGGCGTAGAGGCGGTTGTAGGCGGGGAAGTCGTGCGCCATGTCGGTGAGGAAGACGGTGACATCGACCAGGTCTTCCCAGCGCGCGCCGCTGGCTTCGAGCACGGCGCGCACATTGGCGAATACCTGGCGGCACTGCGCCTCGATGTCGTAGCTCAGCAGGCGCCCCTCGGCATCGTGGACATTGCCGGGAACCGCGTTGCTGCCGGGCATGCGCGGACCCACGCCGGAGAGAAACAGCAGGTTGCCGACGCGGCGCGCGTGCGGATACGCGCCGACCGGAGCGGGAGCCGCATCGGTGCGCACGACATCGCTCATCGCGGCAGCGCCGGGCCGGTCGTGAGGCGCTGCAGCGCATCCTGGTAGGCCGGATACAGCTGCTCGCGCGAGCTGACGTGCAGTCCCAGGTCGTTGATGTGGCCGTCGGACAGGCTGTAGCACCACGCGTGCACGGACAGCTTCTGCCCGCGCTCCCAGGCATCCATCACCATGGTGGTGTGGCAGACGTTGACCACCTGCTCGATCGCATTGAGCTCGCACAGGCGCGTATTGCGCAGTTGCATCGGGTCCAGCGCGGCGAGCATGCCGGTGTGCTTCTGCGCGACGTCGCCCACATGGCGCAGCCAGTTGTCGACCAGGCCCAGGCGGCGATCGTCCAGCACTGCCTGCACGCCGCCGCAGCCGTAGTGGCCGACCACCAGGATGTGTTCCACCTTCAGTACGTCCACCGCGAACTGGATCGCGCTGAGGCAGTTGAGGTCGGTATGCGAGACCACGTTGGCGACGTTGCGCTGCACGAAGATGTCGCCGGGCGGCAGGTCCACGATCTGCGTGGCCGGCACGCGCGAATCGGAGCAGCCGATCCACAGGTACTTGGGCGCCTGCTGCTGGGCGAGGCGCTCGAAGAAGTGCGGGTCGTCGCCGCGCACGGCGGCGGACCAGCGGCGGTTGCTGTCGAGCAGGTCTTGCAGGGGGTTGTTCAAGGCCAGGCCTCTTTAGTAACGGATGCAGATGTTCTTGGGCTCGGTGAAGAAGCGCAGCGCCTCGACGCCGCCCTCGCGGCCGACGCCGGATTGCTTGGCTCCGCCGAACGGCGTGCGCAGGTCGCGCAGCAGCCAGCAGTTGATCCACACGATGCCGAAATCCAACTGCGCGCCGAAGCGGTGCGCACGCGACAGGTCGGTGGTCCATAGCGAAGCGGCCAGGCCGTAGCCGGTGCCGTTGGCGATGGCCAGCGCTTGTGCCTCGTCGTCGAACGGAATCAGGGTGACCACCGGGCCGAAAATTTCCTGCTGGTTGGTCGCGGTCTCGGGGCCGAGGCCTTCGATCACCGTGGGCGCCACATACCAGCCGCCGGCCAGCGGGCCGGGCAGGGCGAGTGCGTCGCCGCCGCACAGCACGCGGCCGCCTTCGGCGCGGGCCTGCGCGATGCAGCCGGTGACCTTGTCGAAATGCTCGCGCGATACCAGTGCGCCGAGATCGGTGGCGGCCTCGCGCGGATCGCCCACGCGCAGCGCGCGCACCTTGGCCAGATAGCGTTCGCGGAACGCGTCGTAGATCGAGCGCTGCACCAGCAGGCGCGAGCCGCACAGGCAGATCTCGCCCTGGTTGGCGAAGCCGGAGCGCACGATGGTGTCGAGGTTGGCGTCGCTCAAGTCCGCATCGGCGAACACGATCGCGGGATTTTTGCCGCCCAGTTCCAGCGACAGCTTCTTGAAGCGCGGCGCCGCCGCCGCGGCGATCTGCGCGCCGGTGCGCGTGCTGCCGGTGAAGGACACCGCCTTGACGTCGCGATGCTCCACCAGTGCCTGGCCGACCTCGGGCCCGCGGCCCTGCACGATGTTGAGCACACCGGGCGGAAAACCCGCCTCGATGCTCAGCTCGCCGAGCAGCGCCGCGGTGCACGGCGTGATCTCCGACGGCTTGGCCACCACCGCATTGCCGGCGGCCAGCGCGGGCGCGATCTTCCAGGTGAACAGGTACAGCGGCAGGTTCCACGGGCTGATGCAGGCCACCACGCCCAGCGGCTGGCGCAGCGTGTAGTTGATCGCGCCCAGCTCCATCGCGTGCGATTCGCTGCTCCACGGCACGATCGCCGCGGCGAAGTAGCGCAGGTTGCTCACCGCGCGGGGAATATCGAGGCTGCGTGCCAGACTCAGCGGCTTGCCGCTGTCGCGCGATTCGAGCGCGGCGAATTCGTCCAGGCGCGCTTCAATCAGGTCGGCCAGCCGCTGCAGCAGGCGGGCGCGCTGCTCGCTCGGCGTCGCGGCCCAGCCGGGCGCGGCGGCGACTGCGGCGGCGACGGCAGCGTCGACGTCGGCGAAAGAGGACTCGGGACAATGCGCGAAAACCTCGCCGGTGGCCGGCTCGAACACCTCGAGCCAACGCTCCTGGCGCGGTGCCTGCAGGCGACCGTCGATCAGATTGGCGAGGCGCAGGCTGGGCATCCGCGAAAGCTTAATCCCTGGAGGATGCGATTGCACCGGACGCCGCGGTATGGGCGGTGCGCTCAGGACAGCGCGCGCGTGCGGCCTCCGTCGACCGCGATGCTGACGCCGTTGACATAGGCGGCGGCCGGCGTGCACAGGAAGGCGATCACGGCGGCGATTTCCTCCGGCTCGCCGAAGCGGCCGGCGGGGACGCCGGCCAGCATGCCGCGCTCCAGTTCCTCGCGGCTGCGGCCGCTGCCGGCCATCTGCGTGGCGAGCAGGCCGTCGAGGCGGGCGGTGCGGGTGTAGCCGGGCAGCACGTTGTTCACCGTGATGCCGTCGGCGGCCAGTTCGCCGGCCAGCGTCTTGGCCCAGGCGGCGACCGCGGCGCGGACCGTGTTGGAAACGCCCAGGCCCGGGATCGGCTCCTTCACCGACGTGGAAATCACATTGACGATGCGCCCGTAGCCGCTGTCGCGCATGCCCGGCAGCACCGACTGCACCAGCGCCTGTCCGGCCAGCAGGTGCTGGCGGAACGCCGCCTCGAACGCCGCGCCCTCGGCGGTGTGCGCGCTGCCGCCGGGCGGGCCGCCGGTGTTGTTGACCAGGATCTGCACCGGTTCCGTCGCGGCGGCATCGGTGGCGGCGGTGAGCAGCTTGGCGGTGTCGAGCATGTCGGCGGCCTGCCAGCGATGCTGCTGCGTGGCATGCGTACGCGGCAGTTCGTCGACCACTTGCTTGAGCGTCTCGATGGAGCGCGCCAGCACGGTGACGTTGGCGCCGAGCCTGGCCAGTTCGATCGCGGCGGCGCGGCCGATGCCTTGGGTGGCGCCGCAGACCAGGGCGTGGCGCCCGCTCAGATCCAGCTGCATCGAAACCTCCTCGGTATCAGTGCGTGCGGGCCAGGTATTGCAGGCCCAGCGCGGCGAACCAGCACAGCCAGGCGCCCCAAAGAGAGTAGCGCCACACCCGTCGCCAGCGGGTGATGGCAACGTCTTCCAGCGCCGGCAGGATCGGCGAGCGCAGCGCCAGCTGCAGGCGCATCCACACGCCGAACGGCCCGCTGCGGCCGCGCTCGGTCTCGGCGATGATCTTCCACTGCGCGGGATGGCGATCGCGCAACAGTCTGGCGATGCGCGCCTGCGCGAAGAAATGCAGCAGGAAGAACACCACGCCGGCAAGCAGGAGCGAGAGATAGAGCGTAAGCATGCTGGTGATTCCGGAAGGGACCAGGCGCGGACGATCAGTCCGGCTTGGCCTGGTTGCCGTCGTCGGACTTGGCGGGCGTATCCGCGGCGGGCGTATTGACCGGGCCGGGCTTGGCCGCCGGGTCGGCGCCCGGCCACAGCGGCACCGGCAGCGCGGTGCGCAGGGTGTTGAGCACGCCTTCGCCCTTCGGCGCCTTGCCGCAGATGGCGCTGTCGACCGCGTCGGCGAAGCTGCTGTTCATCAGGCCGATCCACACCGAGCCGTCCGGACCGTGCGGGATGGTGAAGCTGCCGGTCGTCGCCATCTTCACCGGCGCCTCGGCGGAGAACGCTGCCGGCGACTGTTCCCAATAGGTGCTGCCGGCCTGCTGCTTGGCCGAGCTGTACAGCACCAGGTAGCGCGCCTGCTTGCTGGTGACCTTGACGCTGCCGAATGCGCCGGTGGTCTCGCTGGTCCAGCCCATGTGCTCGCACAGCGGAATGTCTTCGCTGCTGATCGGCTGAAACGCTTCGTCCAGCATGGTGACGGTCGGGCCGAACAGATAGCTGGCGCGCAGCCAGCGGCCGTTCAATTCCGACTTGAGCGCGATGCGGTACGGCAGCTTGCTGTCCGGCGGCAGGCGGAAGCTGAGGAAATAGCTGCGCTCGCCGTTGATGCTGGCGACCAGGCTGCCCGGGCCCAGCTCGAAGCGCTTCGGTTCCCACGGCAGCAGGTTCTGGTAGGAGAAGTCCGCGTAGCTGCTGCAGCAGGGCGTGGCCTGCTGCAGCGTGGCCTTGGCCTGGTCCAGCGCGGTGCTGCTGTCTTCCGGCGGCCGGAAATTCGGCGGCACCAGTTTCTTGACCTGGTGGCAGGCGCCAAGGGCCAGGACGAGGACGGCAAGCAGCGGGGCGAGGAACAGTCGGCGTGAAGGCATCTCGAGATCAGAACTCGGCCGTGCCTGCGGCACGGGGATAGGGGATGGCATCGCGGATGTTGGCAAGACCGCAAACGTAAACCAGCAGGCGCTCGAAGCCCAGCCCGAAGCCGGCGTGCGGCACCGTGCCGTAGCGGCGCAGGTCACGGTACCAGCCGTAGGTGGCGGCATCGAGACCGAACTTGGCCATGCGGCGGTCGAGGTAGTCCAGGCGCTCCTCGCGCTGGCTGCCGCCGATGATCTCGCCGATGCCGGGGGCCAGCACGTCCATCGCGGCGACGGTCTTCTCGTCGTCGTTCAGGCGCATGTAGAAGGCCTTGATCTGCTCGGGGTAGTTCATCACCACCACCGGGCGGCCGACGTGCTTCTCGGCCAGGTAGCGCTCGTGCTCGGTCTGCAGGTCGATGCCCCAGGCGACCGGGAATTCGAACTTCTGGCCGCAGTTCTTCAGGATCTCGACCGCCTCGGTGTAGTCGATGCGCTCGAACGGCTGGGCGATGAAGTTCTCCAGGCGCGTGATCGCATCCGGCAGCACGCGCTCGGCGAAGAACGCCATGTCGTCCGCGCGCTCGTCCAGCACGGCCTTGAAGATGGCCTTGAGGAAGGCCTCGGCGCAGTCGGCGTCGGCGGCCAGGTCGGCGAAGGCGATCTCAGGCTCGACCATCCAGAACTCGGCCAGGTGGCGCGGAGTGTTGGAATTCTCGGCGCGGAAGGTCGGGCCGAAGGTGTAGACCTTGCTCATCGCCAGCGCATAGGCCTCGACGTTGAGCTGGCCGGACACGGTGAGGAAGGCCTCGCGCCCGAAGAAATCCTTGCGGAAGTCGATCTTGCCGTCCGGCGTGCGCGGCAGATTGGCCAGGTCCAGGGTGGACAGGCGGAACATGTCGCCGGCGCCCTCGGCGTCCGAGGTGGTGATGATCGGCGTGTTGATCCAGAAGAAGCCCTGCTCGGTGAGATGGCGGTGGATCGCCGTCATCATGGTGTGGCGCACGCGGGTCACCGCGCCGAACAGGTTGGTGCGCGGGCGCAGGTGGGCCACCTCGCGCAGGAACTCCATGGAGTGCTGCTTGGGCTGGATCGGATAGGTTTCCGGGTCGTCGACGAAGCCGGTGACCTGGACGCTCTCGGCCTGCAGCTCGAACGCCTGGCCCTGGCCCTGCGAGGGCACCAGGGTGCCGCTGACGATCAGGCCGGCGCCGGCGGTGAGGTGCTTCACCTCGGTCTCGTAGTTGGCCAGGGTGGCCGGAACCACCGCCTGGATCGGGGCGAAGCAGGAGCCGTCCGTGATATTGACGAAGGACAGGCCGGCCTTGGAATCGCGCCGGGTACGCACCCAGCCCCGGACCGTCGCCTTGCTGCCGGCCTCGAGCTTGCCGGAGAGGGCCTGTTTGACACTGACCACCGTCATGGATTGAAACTCCTGCTGGGGTGCCGCATCTGGCACATGTAATCGTTATAAGACCGGGCTCGGGCGCCCCGCCGCATCGCAGCGCCGGGGGCAAACCTGCATCATAATGTAGGCTTCGACCGGACCGCGACGTTCCGATCCCCATTTCATGCCGTCAGTTCCCCTATGAGCATCAGCATCACCCCCGCCGCCAACGAACGCATGCGCCACTTCCTGGCCACCACGCCGGGCGCCGCCGGCGTGCGCTTCGGCGTGAAGCGCACCGGCTGCTCGGGCTTCTCCTACGTGGTGGACCTGGCCGAGCGCATGTCCCCCGAGGACCAGGCCCTGGACGTGGACGGCGTGCGTCTGATCGTCGACGCCAAGAGCCTGCCCCTGGTGGACGGCACGGTGATCGACTTCCAGCGCCAGGGCCTCAATGCGGCCTTCGTGTTCCACAACCCCAACGCCACCGGCGAATGCGGCTGCGGCGAGAGTTTCACCATCTCCTGATATAGAGCCCCTCTCCCTTCGGGAGAGGGGTTGGGGTGAGGGTTCGGGCGGAGCGCAAGCGTGATGTGCACCGCTCCGCCCGTACCCTCATCCGGCTGCCGCCACCTTCTCCCGGAGGGAGAAGGGTTCCAAATGAGAAGGTTTGGCAAGGCGCCGCTGGCGCCCTTGCGGTAAATCCCTGCGGTTGTTTACAATTCCGCTTCTGCCCAGGCGAAAAAGGTCCGGGCAGGCCCTTGCCTCACCGCATCCGGCGGGAGGCTGCCAGGCCCCGAAAGGGCCGCATCCGCAAGGAGTTACCTACCAATGACGACTCTGCGTCATTACGAAGTTGTGTTCCTGGTCCACCCTGACCAGAGCGAGCAGGTCCCGGCCATGATCGAGCGCTACAAGGCGCTGATCGAGACCGACGGCGGCAAGATCCACCGCCTGGAAGACTGGGGCCGCCGCCAGCTGGCCTACCCGATCGTGAACCTGGCCAAGGCTCACTACGTGATGCTGAACATCGAAGTCGGCCAGAACGCGCTGAACGAGCTGGAGTCGGGTTTCCGCTTCAACGACGCCGTGCTGCGCCACCTGGTGATCAAGCGCGACGAAGCCGACACCGAGCCGTCCTTCATCCTGAAGTCCAAGGAAAAGGATGACGCCAAGTCCTCGCGTCGCCGCGACGACGACAGCGAAGGCGAAGGTGACGACCGCCGCAGCCGCGGCAGCCGCGACGACAACGATCGCGACAGCGACGACTGATCAGGAGCACAGCCATGTCCAAGTTCTTCCGCCGCCGCAAGTTCTGCCGCTTCACGGCCGAAAAGGTCAAAGAGATCGACTACAAGGATCTCAACACCCTGCGCCAGTACATCACCGAGAACGGCAAGATCGTGCCGAGCCGCATCACCGGCACCAAGGCGCGCTACCAGCGCCAGCTGGCCACCGCGGTCAAGCGCGCGCGCTTCCTGGCGCTGCTGCCGTACACCGACAACCACGACGTCTGAGCGTGGCAGGGAATGGGGAGTAGGGAATAGAGAATAGGTTCGCCAGTTCGCGGCGCCGCTCTCCGATTCCCGACTCTCTATTCCCTATTCCCAGACATTTCGGACACCCGTCCACGGCTGCGCCGGGCCACTCCGGTGCTAACGAAAAGGAATACCCATGGAACTGATCCTCCTCGAGAAAGTCCGCGGCCTCGGCAACCTTGGCGACAAGGTCAACGTGAAGCCGGGCTACGGCCGTAACTACCTGCTGCCGCAGGGCAAGGCCGCGCCGGCCACCGCCGCCAACCTCGAAAGCTTCGAGAAGCGTCGCGCCGAATACGAAGCGAAGGCCAACCAGCAGCTGTCCGACGCCACCGCGCGCCAGGCCAAGCTGGCCGATGCGGCGGTGACCATCACCGCCAACGCCAGCCCGGAAGGCAAGCTGTACGGTTCGGTCGGTCCGCGCGAGATCGCCGACGCCCTGCAGGCCGCCGGCCACGACATCCACAAGAACGAAGTGATCCAGGGCGAAGGCCCGATCCGCACCACCGGTGAGTTCGAAGTGGTCGTCGCGCTGCATGCCGACGTGCAGTCGACCGTCAAGGTGACGGTGCTCGGCGAGAAGTAAGCCGGCCCTCAGCCTGGCTGATCAGACGGGCGCCCCAGGGCGCCCGTTTGTTTTAGTGCAAGGCGCCCGCGCTGGCGGACTTTATCCACCGGCACCCACAACTTATCCACAGAGTTATTGTCTCGTCGCATGAGAAAACGCCGCGTATCCTCTGAGGGCGACGATCCGCGTTGGTCGGAATCGCCCGGCACCTCGCGAGGAGACTCGATGTCCTTTGCCCCTGACCGCAAGCACGGCAACTCCGCCATCGAGGCGCTGCGCGTGCCGCCGCATTCCATCGAGGCCGAGCAGGCGGTGCTGGGCGGCCTGATGCTGTCCCCCGATTCGCTGGACAAGGTGGCCGACCGCCTGGGCGAGCGCGACTTCTACCGCAAGGACCACCGCCTGATCTGGCGCGCCATCACCGAGCTCGCCAACAAGGGCATGCCCTGCGACGCGGTGACCCTGGGCGACTGGTTCGAGGCCAACGGCCTGGCGGAACTGGTCGGCGGCGCGACGTACCTGGTCGAACTGGCCAACGCCACGCCGAGCGCGGCGAACATCGGCGCCTACGCCGACATCGTGCGCGAGAAGTCGATCCTGCGGCAGTTGATCGATGCCGGCACGGAAACCACCGAGGACGGCTACCGCCCCGAGGGCCGCAGCGTGCAGGAGGTGCTGGAAAGCGCCGAGCAGCGCGTGTTCAAGATCGCCGAGTCCGGCGCGCGCGGCAAGAAGGACACCGTCTCCATGCGCGAGGCGGTGAAGGACGCCTTTCGCATCCTGTCCGAGCGCTACGAGAACCGCGGCCAGCTCACCGGCATCTCCACCGGCTTCACCGACCTGGACGAACTCACTTCTGGCCTGCAGCCGTCGGACCTGATCATCGTCGCGGCGCGCCCCTCGATGGGCAAGACCGCGTTCTCGGTGAACATCGCCGAAGCCGCCGCCCTGGGCGCCAAGAAGGCGGTGGCGATCTTCTCGATGGAAATGTCGGCCTCGCAGCTGGCCTTCCGCATGATTTCCTCGATCGGCCGCATCCACGCGCAGCACCTGCGCAACGGCGACCTGGCCGAGGAGGACTGGCCGCGCGTCACCAATGCCATCGCGCTGCTGTCCGAAGCCAAGATCTTCATCGACGACACCCCCGGCCTGTCGCCGGTGGAGCTGCGCTCGCGCTCGCGCCGCCTGCATCGCGAGCACGGCGGCCTGGGCCTGATCGTGATCGACTACCTGCAGCTGATGCAGGTGCCCGGCAACAAGGAAAACCGCGCCACCGAGATCTCCGAGATCTCGCGTTCGCTGAAAGGCCTGGCGAAGGAGCTCAATTGCCCGGTGATCGCGCTGTCGCAGCTCAACCGCTCGCTGGAGCAGCGCGCCGACAAGCGGCCGATGATGTCGGACCTGCGCGAATCCGGCGCTATCGAGCAGGACGCGGACGTGATCATGTTCATCTACCGCGACGACTACTACAACAAAGAGTCGCCGGACAAAGGCCTGGCCGAGATCATCATCGGCAAGCAGCGTAACGGCCCGACCGACACGGTGAAGCTGACCTTCCTGGGCCACTACACCAAGTTCATGAACTACGCGCCGGATTCGTTCGTCGGCGCGTTCGAGTAAGCGCCGCCAGAAATCCTTTAGCGACGTAGGTTGGGGTGAGCGCAGCGAACCCCAACTTCGCGACCACCTGGTCAGGCCTGTTGGGGTTCGCCTTTGGCTCACCCCAACCTACGTGCTGCGCGGGGTCTGCCCGCGAATTTCCCCGGACCAGCCCCGGCTGCCGCAGACCCGGCCTGCTAAGCTTTTCTGCGATTACACCTCCCGCCAGCTCAGCCGCCGCGATCCGCGCGCGGCGCCAAGGAATCATGAGCCGCACCACCGTCGCCACCATCCACCTCGGCGCTCTGCGTCACAACCTCGCCCGCATCAAGGCGATGGCCGCGCCGGCGCAGGTCATGGCGGTGGTCAAGGCCGACGCCTACGGGCATGGCCTGGAGCGCGTGGCGCGCGCGCTGGACGGTGCCGCGGATGCTTTCGCGGTGGCGGCGCAGGGCGACGGCCTGCGCCTGCGCGCGGCAGGGCACCGGCAGCGCATCGTGGTGCTGTCCGGCCCGGACCGCGCCAGCGACATCGCGGAAATGCAGCGCCTGCAGCTGGATGCGGCGATCCACCACGAATCCCAGCTGGCCTGGCTGGACGGCGCCTCGTCCTCGCGCGGTCCGCTGCGCGTGTGGCTGAAGGTGGATACCGGCATGCACCGCCTGGGCTTTCCGCCGGAGCGCGCGGCCGAGATCCATGCGCGGCTGGCTTCGATGCCGGGCATCGACCCGGAGGTGGGCCTGCTCACGCATTTCTCCGAATCGGAGGAATTCGAGGGCGAGGAAACGCGCGCGCAGATCCGCCGCTTCAATGAAGCCGTGAAGAACCTGGCCGGCCCGCGCGCGCTGTCCAATTCCGCCGGCGTGCTCGGCTGGCCCGATGCGCGCGGCGACTGGGTGCGCACCGGCGGCCTGCTGTACGGCCTGTCGGTGGTGCCGGGCAAGAGCGGCGCGGATTTCGGCTTCCGTCCGGCGATGACGCTGACCACGCGGCTGATCGCGGTGAACCGGATCCGCCGCGGCGAGCGCGTCGGCTACAACGGCACCTGGACCTGCCCGGAAGACATGCCGGTCGGCGTGGCCGCGGTCGGCTACGGCGACGGCTATCCGCGCAGCGCCGCCAGCGGCACGCCGGTGCTGGTCGGCGACAGGCGTGTGCCGCTGGTCGGGCGCGTGTCGATGGACCTGATCACGCTGGACCTGCGCGAAGCGCCGCAGGCCAAGGTGGGCGACCGCGTCACCCTGTGGGGCGCGGAACTGCCGGTGGAACACATCGCCGCCCAGGCCGGCACCATCTCCTATGACCTCACCTGCGGCATGACCCGACGCGTGCTGTTCGTCGAGGACGACGGCTGACGTCGTCATTCGCCGTCTCGCCGATTGCGATCAAGGCGGGCTAAGCTCGCCTTTCGTTTTTTGAGGTTCGATTTCATGGCCAAGGCCAAGACCGCCTACGTCTGCGCCGATTGCGGGGCGGAACACTCCAAGTGGCAGGGGCAGTGCATCGAATGCGGCGCCTGGAACACGCTGAGCGAGTTCGTGGTGCAGCCGGCGGTGAAGTCGGCCGGCGCCGCGCGCAGTTCGGGCTATGCCGGCGCCGCGGCCGGCGCGCCGAAGGTGACTCCGCTGACCGCGGTGGCGCTGACCGCCGAATTGCGCACGCTCACCGGCATCGGCGAACTCGATCGCGTGCTCGGCGGCGGCCTGGTGGACGGTTCGGTCGTGCTGATCGGCGGCGATCCCGGCATCGGCAAGTCGACCCTGCTGCTGCAGATGCTCGGCAAGCTCGGCGAACAGCTGGCCAGCGTCTACGTCACCGGCGAGGAATCGCTGGCCCAGGTCGCGGCGCGCGCGCAGCGCCTGGACCTGCCGCTCGGCCCGCTGCACGCGCTGGCCGAGACCTGCATCGAGCGCATCCTGGAACAAGCCGTGTCGGCGCGTCCGCGCGTGCTGGTGATCGATTCGATCCAGACCATCTGGACCGAGCTGCTCACTGCCGCGCCGGGCTCGGTCAGCCAGGTGCGCGAATCCGCCGCCAAGCTCACCCGCTTCGCCAAGGAGACCGGCACCTCGGTGTTCCTGGTCGGCCACGTCACCAAGGAAGGCGGCATCGCCGGCCCGCGCGTGCTGGAGCACATGGTCGATGCGGTGCTGTACTTCGAGGGCGAATCCGGCAGCCGCTTCCGCGTGCTGCGCGCATTCAAGAACCGCTTCGGCGCGGTGAACGAGCTGGGCGTGTTCGCCATGTCGGAAAAGGGGCTGCGCGAAGTGCCCAATCCGTCGGCGATCTTCCTCTCCGCGCATGCCGGCCCCACCTCGGGCAGCGCGGTGATGGTGACGCGCGAAGGCACGCGTCCGCTGCTGGTGGAAGTGCAGGCGCTGGTGGACCAGTCCTCTCTGGGCAATCCGCGCCGCGTGGCGCTGGGCCTGGAGCAGAACCGCCTGGCCATGCTGCTGGCGGTGCTGCACCGGCATGGCGGCGTCGCGGCCTATGACCAGGACGTGTTCGTCAACGTGGTCGGCGGCATCCGCGTGCAGGAAACCGCGGCCGATCTGCCGGTGCTGCTGGCGGTGCTGTCGAGCCTGCGCGACCGGCCCCTGCCGGAGAAGACCATCGCGTTCGGCGAGGTCGGCCTGTCGGGCGAGATCCGTCCGGTGCCCAACGGCGACGAGCGCCTGAAGGAAGCCGCGCACCATGGTTTCCAGCGCGCGATCGTGCCCAAGGCGAATGCGCCGAAGAAGGGCAAGGTGGGCGAGCTGGAAGTGGCCGGCGTGGAGCGCCTGTCGCAGGCGATCGACGCCTGCCGGTAAACGCGGATGTCGATGCGTCGATCGTCGCGCGCGTCGATGCGAGATGGCCGCTCGCCGCAAAGACGACGAGCGGCGCCTGGCGCGTCAGACCGGCTGCAGCGCGACGAAGGCCGGCAGCAGCTCGGCGCGCGCCGAGTGCGCGGCAAGCGCCGGATAGTCCTGCGGCGCGATCAGTTCCGGCTGCATCAGCTGGGTGAAGCGCCAGGCCACGGCGATGGTGATGTCGGCCTGGGTCAGCGTGCTGTTGACCAGCCAGCCGTCGCGGCCCCTGGCCTCGCGCTCCAGTCCCGTATACGCCGCCTTGAGCTGGCCCTGCACGCGGGCGAGCCAGCCGGCGTCGCGGTGGTCCTCGCTGCGCTTGCCTTCATACACGATCTGCACGCTCTTCTCGGCGGCGATCAGCGCCAGGCCGGTGAGGCGCAAGGCGCGCAGGCGTTCGGCCGGATCGGCTGGCATCAGGTTGGGGCCGCTGCCTACGGTTTCCGCCCAGTCGATGATCAGGGAGGAGTCGACCAGCTGCCAGCCGTCGTCGCCGATCAGCGTGGGCGCCTTCACCAGCGGATTGATCGACTGGAACTCGTCGAAGTTGCGGAACACCGACAGCGACAGGTGCTCGAACGGCAGCCCCTTCAGCGTCAGCGTGATGGCCGCGCGGCGGACGAAGGGCGAATCGAGCATGCCGATGAGCTTCATCTGTTGTCTCCAGGGTATCGCCAAGAACCTTGGCGTAGGTTGGGGTGAGCCGCAGGCGAACCCCAACATCAAGTTATCCGGGCGCTGCGCATGGTTGGGGTTCGCCTTTGGCTCACCCCAACCTACGTGCGATGCAGGATCAGCTCGAGCACCGCCTTGGTGCCGAAAAACGCCAGCAGCAGCACGCCCATGCCGACCAGGGTGAGATTGACCGCGCGGCGGCCGCGCCAGCCATAGCGCCAGCGCCCGAACAGCAGCGCGCCGAACACCAGCCAGGCGACGATCGACAGCACGGTCTTGTGGATCAGGTGCTGGCCGAACAGGTCGTCGACGAACAGTGCGCCGGTCAGCAGGGTGAAGGTGAGCAGCACGAAGCCGGCGCCGATCAGGCGGAACAGCAGCGACTCGGTCAGCGTCAGCGGCGGCAGCGCGCGCAGCCAGGGACCGAAGTGGCGATGGCGCAGCGCGCGTTCCTGCACGGCCAGCAGGATCGCCAGCGCCGCGGCGATCGACAGCACGCTGAAGGCGAGCAGGGCCACCGTCACGTGCAGCTTGATCTGCCAGCCCATCGCCAGCGGCGCGGTGGCGGGCGCCATGAAGCTGTCCGCCGCCAGCAGCAGGGCGGTGAGCGGGAACACGATCACGCCCAGCGCAGCCACCGGCCGGCTCAGGTTCACCATCAGGGTCAGCGCGGAGACCACGCAGGCCACCAGCGACAGCGCCGCGAAGAAATGCAGATCCAGTGCGCCGCGATGCACACCGAGCAGGAGGCCGGCGTGGATCAGCACCGCCGCGCCGCCCAGGCCCAGCGCCGACTTGTTCAGCGGTTGCCCCCCGCCCAGCAGCGGCCGGGCGAGCCCGCCGGCGGCGGCGAGGTAGAGCACGGCGGCGAGCAGGGAGAGCAGATGGATGGCCATGACCGGCGAGTGTCGCACAGGCCTTGAGTGCAGGTGAATGCGGCCCCGGCGCACTCCGCTATACTTGCCCACTTTCCCTTTGCCGTACTCCGCCATGTTCGAGTCGCTCAGCCAACGCCTCTCCGCCACCGTCAACCGCCTGCGCGGCCGCGGCCGCCTGACCGAGGAGAACATCCGCGAGGCGCTGCGCGAAGTGCGCATCGCCCTGCTGGAGGCCGACGTGGCCCTGCCGGTGGTGCAGGCGCTGATCGAGCGCGTGAAGGTGCGCGCGGTCGGGCAGGAAGTGCTCAAGAGCCTCAGCCCCGGCCAGGCCCTGGTCAAAGTGGTCAGCGACGAGCTGACCGCGGTGATGGGCACCGCCAACACCGAACTGAACCTGGCGCAGCAGCCGCCGGCGGTGGTGCTGATGGCCGGCCTGCAGGGCGCGGGCAAGACCACCACCGTGGCCAAGCTGGCGCGCTTCCTCACCGAGCGCAAGAAAAAGAAAGTGATGGTGGTCAGCTGCGACGTCTACCGTCCGGCCGCCATCGAGCAGCTGCGCACGCTGGCCGAGCAGGTCGGGGTGAAGTTCTTCCCCTCGGAGTCGGGCCAGGACCCGGTCGACATCGCCAGGAACGCCATCGCCGCCGCGCGCCGCGAAGTGGTCGACGTGCTGCTGGTCGACACCGCCGGCCGCCTGCACGTGGACCAGGCGATGATGGCCGAGATCAAGGCGCTGCATGCCGCGATCACCCCGGTCGAAACCCTGTTCGTGGTCGATTCCATGACCGGCCAGGACGCGGCCAACACCGCCAAGGCCTTCGCCGAGGCGCTGCCGCTCACCGGCGTGGTGCTGACCAAGACCGACGGCGACGCCCGTGGCGGCGCCGCGCTGTCGGTGCGCTACGTCACCGGCCGCCCGATCAAGTTCCTCGGCGCCGGCGAGAAGACCGACGCGCTCGAGCCGTTCCATCCGGACCGCGTGGCGCAGCGCATCCTCGGCATGGGCGACGTGCTGTCGCTGGTCGAGGAGGTCGAGCGCAAGGTCGACCAGGAGAAGGCGCAGAAGCTCGCCGAGAAGGTCATCAAGGGCAAGCGCTTCGATCTCAACGACATGCGCGACCAGCTCGAGCAGATGTCCAACATGGGCGGCCTGGCCGGCCTGATGGACAAGCTGCCCGGCGTGTCCAATCTGCCGGACAACGTGAAGTCCAAGGTCAACGACGGCGAGATCAAGCGCATGGTGGCCATCATCAACTCGATGACCAAGAAAGAGCGTCGCCATCCCGACCTGCTGAACGGCTCGCGCCGCGCCCGCGTGGCGCGCGGTTCCGGCACCCAGCCGGCCGATGTCAACCGCCTGCTCAAGCAGTACATGCAGATGGAGAAGATGATGTCCAAGCTCTCCAAGGGCGGCTCGAAGGGCCTGCTGCGCCAGATGCGCGGCGCCATGAAGGGCATGGGCGGCATGGGCGGCGGCTTGCCGCCCATGCGCTGAGAACCCAGGAAATCGCCGGGGAGCGGGGTAACGGGCTGTTTTTTCGCCCGCTTTTGCTGCTCCCTATTCCCTTTTTTTCGTTCCTTCCCTAAAATGCCGCGTTTACCGCGCCCGTGCTCGGGCGTGCTGCCGGTGCGGCCGGCGCCTCTGGAGCTTTTTATTTATGGTCAAGATTCGTCTTTCGCGCGGCGGCGCCAAGGGCCGTCCGTTCTACCACGTCATCGTCACGGACTCGCGCAGCGCGCGCGACGGCCGCAACATCGAGAACGTGGGTTTCTACAACCCGGTCGCCTCGGGCAAGGACAAGCGCCTTGAGCTGAACGTCGTGCGCATCCAGGAATGGGTGTCCAAGGGCGCCCAGCTGAGCGACAAGGTCGCCTCCCTGGTGAAGGAAGCCGGCAAGCAGCAGGCTGCCTGAGTATGACCGCAGCCGGCCGGCGCGTCCTGGTAGGACGCATCGTCGGGCTGTACGGAGTGCAGGGCTGGCTCAAGATCGAATCCTGGACCGAGCCCCGCACCCAGATTTTCCGCTACCAGCCCTGGCTGCTCATCACGGCGCCGGGTGAGGTAAAGGAACTGCACGGGGTCAAGGGGCGTCCGCAGGGCAAGGGCCTGGTGGCCTATTTTCCCGGCATCGACGACCGCGACACGGCGACAGCACTGATCGGGCAGGACATCTACGTCCCTCGCGAACAGCTGCCGCCTCCCGGCAAGGACGAGTACTACTGGGTCGATCTCGAGGGCATCGAGGTCGTCACCACGGAAAACGTAGTCCTGGGGCGGGTCAGTCACCTGTTCGCCACCGGAGCCAACGATGTCGTGGTGGTGAGGGACGGCGAGCGCGAGCGGCTGATTCCCTTCGTCCAGGGTTCTTACGTGCGTTCGGTGGACCTGTCCGGCGGACGCATGGTGGTGGACTGGGATCCTGAATTCTGACGGCGGTTCCGCCGCAGCTGGAGTTTGAGGGTCATGCGCTTCGACGTCGTCACGCTGTTTCCCGACTTCGTGCGCCAGTGCGCCGCCGTCGGTGTCGTCGGGCGCGCTCAGCAGCGCGAGCTGCTCCAGGTGGAAACCTGGAATCCGCGCGACTACGCCACCGACAACTATCGCACCGTGGACGGCCGCACCTGCGGCGGCGGACCCGGGATGGTGATGCTGATCGATCCCCTGCGTGCGGCCCTCAAGGCCATGCGCGAGGCCGCGGCAGAACCGGTGCACGTGATTTACCTCAGCCCGCAAGGTGCGCGGCTGACGCAGGGCAGGGTGGAAGCGCTGGCGAAGCTGCCGCGCATCGGCCTGCTCTGTGGACGTTACGAAGGTGTGGACGAGCGCCTGCTTGCGCACGAGGTCGACGAAGAACTCTCGATCGGCGACTATGTGCTGTCAGGCGGCGAGCTGGGCGCGGCGGTGATCATCGATGCCGTCGGCCGCTTGCAGGAAGGGGCGCTCAACGACGCGCAGTCGGCGCAGCAGGATTCGTTCTCGGACGGATTGCTGGATTGCCCGCACTACGCGAAGCCGGTGCGCCACGCACTGGGTGACGTGCCGGAGGTGCTGTTGTCCGGCGACCACGCGGCGATCCGCCGCTGGCGCCTGAAGCAGGCCCTGGGACGGACCTGGCTGCGACGTCCGGACCTTTTGGTGCAACGCGCGCTGGATAAGGAATCCCGCGCGCTGTTGGAAGAATTCCGCCGTGAATACGCTCAATCCGAGCGCGAGCGGCTAGCTAACGATGCGGCCGAGCAGTAACCGCAGCCATTGAAATCAGATAGGTGTTGCCATGAACAAGATCATCGAACAGTTCGAAGCCGAGCAGATCACCCGCCAGCTGCCGGAGTTCGGCCCTGGTGACACCGTGGTCGTCAACGTCAAGGTGAAGGAAGGCAATCGCGAGCGCGTGCAGGCCTTCGAGGGCGTGGTCATCGCCAAGCGCAGCCGCGGCCTGAACTCCGCCTTCACCGTGCGCAAGATCTCGCACGGCACCGGCGTGGAGCGCGTGTTCCAGTCGCACAGCGCGGCCATCGAGTCGGTGCAGGTGAAGCGCAAGGGCAAGGTGCGTGGCGCCAAGCTCTATTACCTGCGTGGCCTGGAAGGCAAGGCCGCCCGCATCAAGGAAGACGTCGCCGCCGCCGCCAAGGCGAAGGCCGGCGCTGCCGCCGCCGAGTAATTCCGGCTCCGGTTCTGCATATGAAAACCCCGCGGATGCCTGGCGTCCGCGGGGTTTTTTATTGCGCGCCGCCGGCATGGCCGGCGGTGCCCGGTATGTCGTGGCTTACGGGGTGATCGCCAGCCGCTGCGGCTCCTGCAGGAAGTTGCCCTGCACGAAGTCCACGCCGCAGGCGAACAGCAGCGAGGTGCTGGCGGCATCCTCCACCCATTCGGCGATGGTCAGCCGCTTGATCTCGCGCGCCTGGCGGCACAGCTCGGCCACTTTCTTCTGGCTGTCCGGCTGCTGCGGCAGGCTGGACATGTAGCTGCGGTCGATCTTCAGATAGTCCGCGTCGATATGCGTGAGCAGCTGGAACGAGTTGAGGCCCGAGCCGAACTGTTCCAGCGCGAACTGCCCGCCCAGCTGGCGCCAGGCCCGCACGAACACCTGGGCGGGGCGCAGCGAGGTGACCACCTTGCTCTCGGTCATTTCCAGCACGATCTTGCCGTGCTTGAGGTTGGCCTGCTTCAGCCGCGCCGTCAGCCAGGGAATCAGCTGCTCGTCGTGCAGCGAGCCGGCGGTGAGCTTGACGAAGAAAGTGGTCGGCGAGGCCAGCCGCTCGCGCGAGCTCAGCGCCTGGATCGCCTGATTCACCACCCAGCGGTCGATCGCGGGCGTGAGGTTGTATTTCTCGGCGATCGGCATGAAGAAGCCGGGCAGCACCTCGCCCTGCGGACCGTTGAGGCGCAGCAGGATTTCCGAGAACTCGCCCTCGGCGTCCTGCAGGCTGATGATGTGCTGGTGGTACAGCACGAACTCGTCCTGGCTCAGCGCCTGCTTCAGCTGGCCCAGCCAGTAGCGCTCGCGCTCGGCGTCGGCTTTCTCGCGTGCCGCCGGGTCGTGCAGGTCGTAGCGGTTGCCGCCCAGGCTCTGCGCATTGCGCAGCGACTGCCCGGCCTGCTCCAGCAGCAGTTCGGTATTGGCGTTCTTCTCGCCCAGCAGGCTGCCGCCGATGCTGGTGGTGACGGTGAGCGAGCGCGAGCCGACGTCGAAGATCTCGTTGGCCACCGCCTGCTGCAGGCCGGCGATCCATTCCTTGATGCCGTCGTCGTTGCGCGAATGCAGGATCACACCGACCGTGTGCTCGGCCAGCAGGCCGGCGGTGTCCTCCAGGCCGAGCAGGGCGTTGATGCGGGCGGCGAAGGCGGCCAGCAGCTCGTCCGCCTTGCCCAGGCCGATACCCGAAACGATCGCCTGCCAGTTGTCCGGCTCGATCAGCAGCAGCGACTGGCCCTTGGTGCCTTCGGTGGCGGCAGCCACGGCCTGGTCGATGCATTCGAGCATGCGCGCGCGGTTGAACAGGCCGGTGACCGGGTCGCGTTGCAGCTGCTCGAGCACCGACGGATCGACCTGCTGCCGGCGGAACACGATCTGGACGCAGGGCTCGCCCTCGAAGGTGGCGTGGGCGAATTCGACCATGGCCTTGAAGGTGCTGGCATCGGCGCGGCGCGCCTGCAGCTCCATCGGACCGGAGGGCTTCTCGCCGCGCGACAGGCTCTTGAGCGTGGCCTTGAAATCCTCGGCCTGGGTCGAACCGATCATGTCCAGCACGGGCAGGCCGAGCAGGTCGTCGAATTCGGCGTAGCCGAAGGTGTCGAGGTAGGCCTGGTTGGCGCGCACGTGCATGCCTTCATGCACATAGGCGATGGCGTCGGTGGAGGAATCCAGCAGCGCATCGCAGCGGCGCTCGGATTCGCGCAGCGCGGTCTCCAGGCGGCGCAGCTGGCGGCGCGTGTTGAGCGCCTCGAACTCGCGCTGCACCACCGCCAGCAGCTGCTTGGGCTGCGGGCGCAGTGCGATGGCGCGCACGCCGTTGATGAAGAAATCCGACACGATGGTGTTGTCCACCTGCGGCACCACCGCGATCACCGACAGATCGCGCCCGTTGGCGTCCAGCTGGTGCAGCAGGTCCGGCAGCGTGACGGTGCCGACCGCGGGATCGTAGAGCACCACGTCCGGCCCCAGGTCGTCCAGCGCGGCCTGCACCTGCTCGGCATTGGTGGCGCGCGCGGGGCGGACGGCAATGCCGTTGTTGCGCAGGAGGCTGACGATCTGTTCCGCGTCTTCGACCGATTTCTCGATGAAAAGAATCTTGATGACCGAGTCTGTCTTCATTGGCACGTCGTGCTGTCCATGGGCGCCCGAGCTGTCGATGGGACTGACCGGCATGGCGCCAGCCGGCAGCGCTTGGTTTTAACGGATTCGCGTGACAACCGCCAGCGAAAAAGTCCTAGAGGTGACGCGGCGCGCACTCATTTCAGACAGGGCGCTTGGAAGCGTCCCCTTCCATCTCGCGCACCAGCTTCGGCACCAGGTACCCCGGCAGCCGGCCGCGGATCGCCTCGACCAGGGCCCGGGCCCGCGCGTCGTCCACTTCGAAATGCGCCGAGCCCTGCACGCGGTCCAGCTGGTGCAGGTAGTAGGGCAGCACGCCGGCGGCGAACAGGCGCTCCGAGAGCTCGCTGAGCGTATCGGCATCGTCGTTGATGTTCTTGAGCAGCACCGACTGGTTGAGCAGGGTGGCGCCGGCCTCGCGCAGGCGCCGGCAGGCGTCGTCGACGGCGGCGTCGAACTCGTTGGCGTGGTTGGCGTGCAGCACCACCACCTTCTGCAGCGGCAGCGCGGCGAACCAGGCCAGGAAGGCCGCGTCGATGCGCTCGGGCAGCACCACCGGCAGGCGGGTGTGGATGCGCAGGCGCGTGACCTGGGGCAGCGCGGCCAGGCCGCGGCTCAGTTCTTCCAGCTTGGGCGTGGCCAGCGACAGCGGATCGCCGCCGGAGAGGATCAGCTCGGCGATCGAGGCGTCCTGGCGCAGGTGGTCCAGCGCCTTGCGCCATTGCCCGGCCGCGGCCATCTCCTCGCCGTAGGGGAAATGGCGGCGGAAGCAATAGCGACAGTTGACCGCGCAACTGCCGCTGGCGATCAGCAGGGCGCGGCCCTCGTACTTGTGCAGCAGGCCCTGGGCCTCGCGCGCGGCCAGGTCGCCGACCGGATCGGCGACGTAGCCGGGCGCTTGTTCCAGCTCGGCCAGCTGGGGCAGCACCTGCAGCAGCAGCGGGTCGTCGGGATCGCCCGGCCGCATGCGCGCCGCGAAGCCGCGCGGGACACGCAGGGCGAAGCCGGCATCGCCCGGCGGCAGGCGTCCGGCCAGGTGCCCCAGCTGCACGGTCCGCAGCAGTTCGCCGGCGTCGGTGATCGACGCGCGCCACAGCTCGCGCCAGTCGGCAGCGGGCGGCAATAGGCGGGCGGCGGGGCTTGCGGTTATCATGTCGGGCCTTGATCGGGCCTGAGGGCCCGGACGATCCCCTATTGTAGCCGCCCCCGGGCGGTGTCACCTCTGGAGCACGAGCGCATGGCCACCGTCGGTCTCAACGACGTCAAGAAGGGTATGAAGATCCTTCACAACAACGACCCGTGGGTCATCACCGACGCGGACTTCATCAAGCCCGGCAAGGGCCAGGCCTTCACCCGCATCTTCATCCGCAACCTGAAGAACGGCCGCACCACCGAGCAGACCATGAAGTCCAGCGACAGCTTCGAGGTCGCCGACGTGGTCGACACCGACATGCAGTACCTGTACTCCGACGGCGAGTACTGGCACTTCATGCAGCAGGAGAGCTTCGAGCAGCACCAGGCTGGCAAGGTGGGCGTCGGCGACGCCGCCAAGTGGCTGAAGGGCGAGGAGGAGTGCGTGGTGACCCTGTTCAACGGCGAGATCATCGTGGTGCAGCCGCCGAACTTCGTCGAGCTGAAGATCACCGAGACCGACCCGGGCCTGCGCGGCGACACCTCCGGCGGCGGCGGCAAGCCGGCCACGCTGGAAACCGGCGCCGTGGTGCGCGTGCCGCTGTTCGTCACCACCGACGAAGTGATCAAGGTCGACACCCGCACGGGCGAATACGTCAGCCGCGTCGGTAAATAATCGCCGCGGCGACATCGAACGGCACGGCAGCCTCACGGACGCCGTGCCGTTTTTTTATAGCTGTTCTCTGGAATCGAACCGGCGAGGTAACGCATGAGTCCCGGCAGCACTGTCATTGACCTTCTGATCGAAGCGCGCTGGGTCGTCCCCGTCGAGCCGCATGCCGTGGTGCTGGAAAACCACGCGGTGGCGGTGGACCAGGGCGTCATCGTCGCGCTGCTGCCGATCGCCGAGGCGCGCGCCGCCTACGCACCGCGCGAGCGCATCGAGCTGGGCGAGCACGCGCTGATCCCCGGCCTGGTCAACACGCATACGCACAACCCGATGACCCTGCTGCGCGGGCTGGCCGACGACCTGCCGCTGATGGTGTGGCTGCAGCAGCACATCTGGCCGGTCGAGGGCCAGGTGATCGGACCGGAATTCGTGCGCGACGGCGTGGAGCTGGCGGTGGCCGAGATGCTGCGCGGCGGTACCACCTGCGCCAACGAAAACTATTTCTTCCCCGACGTGATCGGCGCCACCTATCGCCGCCTCGGCTTCCGCGCCACGGTGGGCCTGCCGGTGATCGAGTTTCCCACCGCCTGGGCCAAGAGCCAGGACGAATACTTCGAGCGCGCGACCGAAGTGCACGACAGCTTCCGCGGCGACGCGCTGATCGCCACGGCGTTTGCGCCGCATGCGCCATACACGGTGTCCGACCAGAGCTTCGAGCGCATCCGCGTGCTGGCCGACCAGCTCGACATCCCGGTCCATCTGCACACGCACGAGACCGCGCACGAGGTGGAGGAAGAAAAGCGCAAGAGCGGCCTGCGCCCGTTCCAGCGCCTGCAGCAGCTGGGCCTGGTCAACGACCGCCTGATCGCCGTGCACATGACCCAGCTGACCGACGGCGAGATCGCCGCCTGCGCCGAGACCGGCGTGTCGGTGGTGCATTGCCCGGAATCCAACCTCAAGCTCGCCTCCGGCTTCTGCCCGGCCGAGAAGCTGCGCCTGGCCGGCGTCAACGTGGCGATCGGCACCGACGGCTGCGCCTCCAACAACGACCTGGACATGTTCGGCGAGATGCGCACCGCGGCCATGCTGGCCAAGGCGGTGTCCAACGACGCCGCCGCGTTCGATGCGGCCTATGCGCTGCGCGCGGCCACGCTCAACGGCGCCAGGGCGATGGGGCTGGAAGGGAAGATCGGCTCGATCGAGCGCGGCAAGCAGGCCGACCTGGCCGCGGTGCGGCTGTCGGACCTGGAAACCCAGCCGCTGTTCCACGTCGCCTCGCAGCTGGTCTACGCCACCGGCCGGCACCAGGTGACCGACGTGTGGATCGCCGGCCGGCGCAAGCTGGCCGACCGCATCCTGGTCGACATGGACGTGGACGGCATCCGCGCCCGCACCCATGCCTGGCGCGACCGCATCGCGGCGATCGACGCCCATGGCTGAGGCGTCATCCCTGCAGCGCTATCTGGTGCTGGTCATGCGCAATGCCGGCTTCGACCCGGCGGCGGTGCAGCCGCACCGGGACTTCCTGGAAGGCCTGCGCGCCGGCGGCCGGCTGGAACTGTCCGGCGGCTTCGCCGACGGCAGCGGCGGCGCCTACCTGCTGTTTGCCGAGAACCTGGAGCGGGCCATGGCTACGGTCCATGCGGATCCGGCCTATATCAGCGGCGGGTGGGATTTCACCGTTCACGAGTGGCACGCGCGTTAAGCTACGGCCTCCCCGAGCAAGCCCCGCCCCCAGGTAAGTCCCCCAGAGGTATCCCTCATGCAAGCCTCGCCCAACGTCAGCCCCGACGAAATCGCCCGCTTCGGCAAGCTCGCCGCCCGCTGGTGGGATCCCGACGGCGAATCGCGTCCCTTGCACGACCTGAACCCGGTGCGCCTGGGCTACGTCGCCGCGCGCATCGACCTGCGCGGCGCCCGCGTGGCCGACGTCGGCTGCGGCGGCGGCCTGCTGAGCGAAGCGCTGGCGCGCTCCGGCGCCGAGGTCACCGGCATCGACCTGGGCGAGAAAGTGATCGAGGTGGCGAAGCTGCATCTGCATGAGTCCAAGCTGCAGGTGGACTATCGCGTGCAGTCCTCCGCCGCGCTGGCGGCGGCCGAGCCGGGCTCGTTCGACGCGGTGTGCTGCATGGAGCTGATCGAGCACGTGCCGGATCCGGCCGCGCTGGTCGCCGACCTCGCCAACATGGTGCGGCCCGGCGGCCTGGTCTTCATATCGACCATCAATCGCACGCCGGCCGCGTTCGGCGCGGCCATCCTGGGCGCCGAATACCTGCTGCGCATGCTGCCGCGCGGCACGCACCACTACGGCAAGTTCCTCAAGCCGTCCGAGCTGGGCCGCCTGCTGCGCCACACCGGCCTGGAACTGGAAGATGTCACCGGCCTGGGCTACAACCCGGTGAACCGCAAGGCCTGGCTGGGCCGCATCACTTCGGTCAACTACGTGCTGTGCGCGCGCAAACCTGCATGAAATCCTTCCCCAACGATCTGCAAGGCGTGCTGTTCGACCTGGACGGCACCCTGCTCGACAGCGCCCCCGACCTCTACGACGCCCTGGTGGCGCTGTGCCAGGAACAGGGCGTAGCCGCGCCGGCCTTCGAGCCGGTGCGCGAGGTGGTGTCGCGCGGTTCGCGCGCACTCATCCGCTGCGGCTTCCCGGGGCATGACGAAGCCGGCGTGCTCGCGCTGGTGCCGCGCTACCTGGAGCTCTACCAGGACGTGATGTCGCGCCAGACGCGCGCTTTCGATGGTGTGGAACCGCTGCTCGCGCTGATCGAGGCGCAGGGCCTGCGCTGGGGCATCGTCACCAACAAGCCGGGTTTCCTCACCGATGGGATCGTGCGCCAAATCGGCTGGGACCAGCGCGCCAGCGCGGTGGTGTCGGGCGACACGCTGCCGGTGAAGAAGCCGGATCCCGCCCCGGTGCTGCTGGCCTGCGAGCGCGCCGGCCTGGACCCGGCGCGCTGCCTGTTCGTCGGCGACGACCGCCGCGATGTGCTGGCCGGCGCCGCCGCCGGCTCGTACACGGTGGCTGCGGCCTGGGGCTATCTGGACGGCGGCGATCCGCATGCGTGGAACGCCGACCTGGTGCTGGACGAGCCGTCCGCGCTCACCGCGCTGCTCCAGCGCGGCGCGGTCACGGCATGACGGCTGCCGAACCCAGCGGTCCGCTGCAAAGCTACGTCGACAAGTGGCTGGCGGTGCAGCCGCGCCAGCGCATTGCGCTGGCTTTCGTGGACGGTGCGCGCTATCCGGGCCACATCGCGCTGGCCGCGTTGGAACAGGAACTGCTCTCCGCCGCCTATGGCATCCGCGAGCCGCAGGTCGCCGCGGTCAAGCTCAACTGGTGGGCCGAGGAACTCTCCGGCGCCGCCGCCAGCGGCGGCCGCCATCCGTTGACCCAGGTGCTGTTCGACGACGAGCGCGCGCAGCGCGTGCCGGCCGAACGCTGGCTGGCGCCGGTGCTGGCCGGCATGGCGCAGCTGGAAGAAGGCACCGCCGCCGATTTCGAGGCGCAGCTCGCCGCCGGCGGTCAACTGCACGGCGCGCTGGCCGCGCTGGAAACCGCGTGGTGGTACGGCGAGGCCGCATCCAGCGACAAGGCGGCGCGCGTGGCCACGCTGTCGCACCTGTTGTTTGCCCTGCTGCGCGTGGAAGAGGATGCGGACCGCGACCGCCTGCCGCTGCCGATGGCGCGCATGGCGCGTTACGGCCTCAGCCGCACCGACCTGCGCAAGGACACCCCCGCGCGCGAGCAGGCGCTGCGCGCCCAGCTCGGCGAGCTGGCTGCCGCCTGGCGCGATGGCGCGCAGTTGCCCGGGCCGCTGAGCGTGTTCCGCGCATTGGAATCGGATACGGGCCGCGCACTGGCCCGCCGCGCCGCCAGGGCCACCGATCCGCTCGCCACGCTGCGCACGGGGCTTTCGCGCAGCGGCTTCGGCACCGCCTGGCAGGCCTGGCGCGCCGCGCGCCAGTGGCAGCGCCAGGCCGGCTGAGCGTGCCGCTTTCCGCACCGCGACTATTGCGGCCGGCGCGCGCTGTCCCAAGATAGACAGGTCCGGGCACGCTGGTGCTGCGCCCGTCTGAAGGGTTTCCTCATGTATACCCAGGAACAAACCGCCCGCCTGCTTCCCGACGTGGCCCATCACGCCCAGCCGCACCTGGCCGGCGCGCTGGACTGGGTCGGCATGGACGGCATCGAGGTGCCGGTGCGCTTCGATGCCGGCGACGGCGAGCCGCAGCGGGCCAGCGCGCGGGTCGGCGCCTTCGTCAATCTGCATCGGCCGGACAAGCGCGGCATCCATATGTCGCGCCTCTACCTGCTGGTCGAACACGCGCTCAGCGCCGGACAGCTGACCGCGGGTGCGCTGCGCGACCTGCTGCATGCCTTCCTCGAATCGCACAAGGACCTGTCCGACCGCGCCTGCCTGAGCATCCGCTTCGAGCAACTGGTGCGCCGTCCGGCCCTGCGCAGCGGCAACAGCGGCTGGCGCGCCTATCCGGTGTGCATCGAGGCGAGCATGGTAGGCGAGGATTTCCTGCTCGAGTACGGCACCGAAGTGGTGTACTCGAGCACCTGTCCGGCTTCGGCCGCGTTGTCGCGGCAGTTGATCCAGGACCAGTTCGCCCGGGACTTCGACGTATCGCATCCGCTGGAGCATGCCGCCGTGCTGGCCTGGCTCGGTTCGGAGCGCGGCATCGTCGCCACGCCGCATGCGCAGCGCAGCGTGGCGCGCCTGCGCGTGCGCGTCGCCGCGGGCGGGGCGTTCCATCTGATCAAGCTGATCGACCGGGTGGAGCAGGCGCTGGGCACGCCGGTGCAGACCGCGGTCAAGCGCGAGGACGAGCAGGCCTTCGCGCTGGCCAACGGCAGTAACCTGATGTTCTGCGAGGACGCGGCGCGCCGCATCCAGAAGGCGCTGGACGCCGATGCGAACCTGGCCGATTTCCATATCCGCGTGGAGCACCAGGAAAGCCTGCATCCGCACGACGCCGTGGCCTATGCCAGCAAGGGCGTGGCCGGCGGCCTGGGTGGCGCGGCGCGCGCTTGAGCGTTGCTTCGCGCGAAACGAAAAAAGGCGCCTTCCGGCGCCTTTTTTTCATCGGACGGTCATGGCCTCAGCGGTCGAACGCCAGGCGCTGGCCGCGCACCGAGGGATCGACCCGCTGGCCGTCCCACACGCGCCGGCCGTTGACGAAGGTGCCGACGATCGAGCTGTTGAAGGTATAGCCCTCGAACGGCGACCAGCCGCACTTGGACAGCACTTCGTCGCGGCGCACGGTATGCGGCTTGTTCGGATCGACCAGGGTCAGGTCGGCCGCGTAGCCCTCGCGCAGGTAGCCGCGCTCCTTCACGTCGAACAGCTGCGCCGGCGCATGCGTCACGGCCTCGACCACGCGCTCCAGCGACAACTTGCCTTCGAACACCCGCTGCAGTGCCGCCTGCAGCGCGAACTGCACCAGCGGCAGGCCGGACGGCGCCTTGTCGTAGAGCTGCTCCTTCTCCTCCAGCAGGTGCGGGGCATGATCGGTGGCCAGCACGTCGAGGCGGCCCTCGGCCAGCGCGCGGGTGATCGCCTCGCGGTCGGCCGCGGCCTTGATCGCCGGGTTGCACTTGATCAGGAAGCCGAGCCGCTCGTAGTCGCGATCGTCGAAATGCAGGAAGTGCACGCAGGTCTCGGCGGTGATCTTCTTGCCCTTGATCGGACCGGGCTGAAACAGCGCCAGCTCGTCGGCGGTGGAGATGTGCAGCACATGCAGCCTGGTGCCGTGTTTCTGCGCCAGCGAGATGGCCAGGCGGGTCGACTTGATGCAGGCCTCGCGCGAGCGGATCAGCGGATGCTCCCGGGCGGGGATGGCGTCGCCGTACTTCTCGCGCGCCTTGGCGTGCAGCGCGTCGATCATCGGGGTGTCTTCGCAATGCGTGATGATCGGCGTGGGCGCCTCGCGGAAGATGCCGTCGAGCACGTCCGGGTCGTCCACCAGCATGTTGCCGGTGGAGGCGCCCATGAACACCTTCACGCCGGGCGCGGCCAGCGGGTCGAGCGAGCGGATCGCCTCGAGGTTGTCGTTGCTGGCGCCCATGTAGAAGGCGTAGTTGACCGCCGAGGTCTCCGCGGCGCGCGCGTACTTGGCTTCGAGTGTGTCGCGGTCCAGCGCCGGCGGCCTGGTGTTGGGCATCTCCATGTAGCTGGTGATGCCGCCGGCGGCGCAGGCGCTCGATTCGTGGGCGATGTCGGCCTTGTGGGTGAGGCCCGGTTCGCGGAAGTGCACCTGGTCGTCGATCATGCCGGGCAGCAGCCACAGGCCGGCGGCGTCGATCACCTGTTCGCCGGGGCGGGCATCCAGGTCGCCGGCGATCGTCTCGATGCGTCCGCCCTTGACCCGCAGGTCGGCATGGAAGCGGCGGCCTTCGTTGACCAGTTCGGCGTTCTTGATCAGCCAGTCAGTGGACATGAGGTTCCTCGTGGTTGCGGCAGCGGCGGAAAGAGAATTGCTCGGGTACCGGATCCATGCCACCGTCGCACAGCGGCTGGCAGCGCAGCAGGCGCCAGCCGGCCAGCAGGCTGCCGCGCAGCGGACCGAAGCGCGCCACGGCGATCCGTGCATAATCCGAGCAGCTCGGATGGAACCGGCAGCGCGGACCCAGCAAGGGGCTCAACAGGCGCTTGTACAGGCCAAGCAGTAGAAGTAAGAGTCGTGTCACGAGGGTTTTACGCTGCCGAAACAGCTGGCTGTGAGGTTGGCAGAGCAGGCGTGAAGTATTCCAGATGCATGGTTGCCGGGGTAGGTCACATGGGCTATAACACCCGGCCGCCAAGGCCAAAATGGTGAAGGGAAATGGCGAAAACGACGCATAGTTCGACGGCTGCCAAGTCGCAGAAGGGAAAGCCTGCGGCGAAGGCCAAAGAGGTCAAGCCCAGCAAGTCGAAAGTCGCCGCCAAGGCGGCCAAGGCCGTGAAGACGACGGTCAAGAAGCCCGCCCCCAAGCCAGCGCCCGCCAAGAAGGCGGCGCCGGCCAAGAAGCCCGCGGCCAAGCAGGCACCCGTAAAGACCGCGGTCGCCAAGAAAGCGGTCCCGGCCAAGAAGCCGGTGCCCAAGCCGGCCGCGAAGAAGGCACCCGTGAAGCCAGCTCCTGTGAAGGCAGTTCCTGTGAAGTCCGCTCCTGTGAAGTCCGTTGCCGCGAAGCAGGCGACTGCCAAGTCGGTGCCGAAGAAAGTCGCGCCGCCCGCGAAGCCGGCCGCCGCCAAGAAGGCAGCGCCGCCGCCGAAGCCCGCCGCCAAGGCGGCCCCGGTGAAACCCGCCGCGCCCGCCAAGGCAGCACCGGTGGTGGCCAAGCCGGTCGCCAAGCCGGCGCTGGAAAAGAAGATCGTCGCGCCGGCTCCGGCCGCCGCGAAAGCAGCCCCGAAGCCCGTCGCCGCGCTCCCCCCGGGCAAGGTGGCGAGCGCCATCGCCGTGGCGCCCCCCAAGGTGGCAACCGCTACCGCGCGCCATATCCCCTCCAAAAAGCAGAAGACCCCGCAGTCCTCGATGAATAGCTCCACAGCCGTACTCGACAATGGCATCACCAAGGAAGACGGGCGCTACGCCCTGCCTTCCACGACCTCCATCGACCTGCCCAAGGGCTACAAGCCCCTGGACGACGAGGAGTACATGAACCCGCGGCAGCTCGCCTACTTCCGCAACAAGCTGCGCGAATGGCGCGAGCAGTTGGTGGAAGAGTCGCGCCAGACCATGGAGAACCTCCGCGACGAGGTGCGTGACGTCGGCGACGAAGCCGAGCGCGCCACCCGCGAAACGGAGAACTCGCTGGAGCTGCGTACCCGCGATCGCTACCGCAAGCTGATCTCCAAGATCGACAAGGCCCTGCGCCGGATCGAGGAAGGCCGCTACGGTTACTGCGAAGAGACCGACGAAGAGATCGGCGTGGAGCGCCTCGAAGCGCGCCCCATCGCCACCCTCTCGCTGGACGCGCAGGAGCGCCGCGAGCATCTGCAGAAGCAGATGGGCGACTAAGCGACGCGTTTGGTTCGATGCCGGCAAGGAAGCCCCGCCATCGGCGGGGCTTTTTGCGTGGCCGCAGGAATGACCGCCGGGCTCAGAGCGAGGCGGCGGCGTAGGCCTTGAGCTTGGCCAGCATCGCGGCCAGGCCATTCGAGCGGGTGGGCGAGAGATGCTTGGCCAGGCCGATCGCGTCGATGAAGCGCGGTTCGGTCTCGACGATTTCTCGTGCGGAACGGTCCGAATACACCCGCAGCACCAGGGCGATCAGGCCGGACACGATGGCCGAATCGCTGGTCGCGCGGAAATGCATGCGCGCGGCGTCGCCCTCGGGCACCAGCCAGACCATCGACTGGCAGCCGTGTACACGGTAGGCCTCGGTCTTCAGTGCCTCGGGGAAGGGCGGCAGTTGCTTGCCCAGGTCGATCAGGTACTGGTAGCGCTCGGTCCAGTCGCCGAAGAAGGCGAACTCCTCGATGATGTCCTGCTGCGCCTGCCCGGCGCTGGATACGGTGGTGTTCATCCGCGGATTATCGCGCGTTTCGGACGATGCCATGGCGAACAGGCGCTGTGGTCGGCGCCGGTTCGCGTCGGATCAACCCTTGGCGACGCTCCAGCGCGTGCCCTGCGCGCCGTCCTCGATCACCACGCCCATTGCGCTCAGCTCCTCGCGGATCGCATCGGCGCGCTTGAAGTCGCGCGCGGCGCGGGCGGCGCGGCGCTGTTCCAACAGGGATTCCACCTGGGCCGCGTCGACCTCGGTGGCGCCGCCGTGCTTGAACCACGCTTCCGGATCCTGCTGCAGCAGGCCGAGCAGGGCGCCGGCGCCGAGCAGGGCGGCCTTGGCCGCCGGGCGTCCGGCCGCATCGGCCTGGCGCGCGGCATCGGCCAGCTGGGAGAGCTCAGCCAGCGCCTGCGGGGTGTTGAGGTCGTCGCACAGCGCCGCTTCGACCGCGGCCGGCACCGGCAGCGGGACTTCGGGCAGGGCGACGTCGGCCAGGTCGCGCAGCACGCGGTACCAGCCGTCCAGTGTGCTGACCGCCTGGGCCACCGCGTCGTCGGACCAGTCCAGCGGCTGGCGGTAGTGGCCGCGCAGCAGCACCAGGCGCAGCGCTTCGGCCGGATGCTGCTTGAGCAGCTCATGCACCTTCAGCACGTTGCCCAGCGACTTGGACATCTTGCGGCCGTCGAAGGTGAGCATGCCGTTGTGCAGCCACCAGCGCGCGAACACCTTGCCGCCGTGCGCGCAGGTGGACTGGGCGATCTCGTTCTCGTGGTGCGGGAACTGCAGGTCGACGCCGCCGGCGTGGATGTCGATGGTGTCGCCCAGGTGCGCCTCGCACATGGCCGAGCACTCGATATGCCAGCCCGGGCGGCCGACGCCCCAGGGGCTGTCCCAGCCCGGAAGATCCGGCGTGGAGGGCTTCCACAGCACGAAGTCGCCAGGGTTCTTCTTATAGGGAGCCACTTCGACGCGGGCGCCGGCGATCAGCTCCTCAGTGTCGCGGCCGGAGAGTTCGCCATAGGCCGGGTAGCTGCCCACTTCGAACAGCACGTGGCCCTCGGCCGCATAGGCGTGGCCGCCGGCGATCAGGCTTTCGATCATGGCGATGATCGGCTCGATGTGGGCAGTGGCCTTGGGTTCGAGGTCCGGCGGGGCGATGCCGAGGGCGGCCATGTCCTCGCGGTAGGCCTCGGTGTAGCGCTCGGTGATCTCGCTGATCGGGCAGCCGGCTTCCTTGGCCGCGGCGTTGATCTTGTCGTCCACGTCGGTGATGTTGCGGGCGTAGACCAGCCGCGGGTAATGCCGCCGCAGCAGGTTGGCCAGCACGTCGAATACCACCGGGCCGCGCGCGTTGCCGATGTGCACGTAGTTGTAGACCGTGGGGCCGCACACATACATGGTCACTCGCTGCGGATCGCGCGGGGCGAACGGCTCGGGGCGGCGGGTGAGGCTGTTGTAGAGCGTGATCGGCATCGGTTCCGGTCCGGTGAGGGCCGCGCGGCGCGCGGGCCAGCCGGGCATCTTAACAAGCTGTAAGCGCATCCGCTGGCTGGTCGACAATTCTAAGCATCGATTCAGAGATGTTTTGCTGCAATTCACATAAGCGCTACGTAGCGCCGTGACAGTCCCCGTCGGAGGGCCGCGATGAGCAAGCTGTTTATTCCCGCGCTGGTGCTGAGTCTTGCGGCCGCCAGCGTCGGTGCGCAGGACGCGCGTTACCCCAATGACGACAATACCCATTACGGCTGGGCCGACGTACTGCGCGTGGACCCGGTCTACGGCGTCGCGCGCACCGAGGTACCCCGCCAGGAGTGTTACGACCAGCAGGTAGTCCGCCGCGAGCCGGGCTCCGGCAGCGCCGCGGGCACCATCCTGGGCGCCGTGGTCGGCGGCGTGCTCGGCAACACCGTGGGCAAGGGCGACGGCCGCCGCGCCGCCACCGTGGCCGGCGCGGTCGTCGGCGGCGCCGTAGGCAATGGCGTGTCGCGCAGCGGTGGCGGCGAGTACGAGAGCACCGAGACGCACTGCCGCCAGGTCGCCGCGGTCAGCGAGCAGCGCCGCATCATGGGTTACGACGTGGAATACCGCTATCGCGGCGAGGTCTACGTGTCGCGCCTGAACTACGACCCGGGCGAGCGCCTGCGCGTCCGGGTCAGCGTGGCCCCGGCGGACTGAGCGCCGGAGTCGCCGCCAGCGAGTCCAGCCGCCGCCTTCGGGCGGCGGTTTCTTTTTATCGGACCGTTTCCCTGTTGCAGAGCAACGAAATTCCCGTCATGATGCCGATTCTTCTACCCGAGCACCTCATGTCCTCAGCCGTCTATACCGCCACCGTCCTCACCAGCGCCCGCATGGCCGCTGGCATGACGTCGCGTGCGCGCCGACCGCTGGTCCGACATTCGGCCGGGTAGGCTGTCGCACGCGTTTCATGCGTATAGACGACAAAGGAACCCGGCCATCGCGCCGGGTTTTTTTGTGTTTCGGTTTTGGGGTACGCAGGGGAAAACCGGCCCGGCCGGGAGTTGCTCACCGTGGTCCCGGCTGTTGCAGGATCATCGTTTCGAATACCGGATTGACTAGCAGAGACATCACATGACGCTTCGCCACTTCCTCACCACCCAGGATTACAGCCGCGCCGAGATCGACGCCCTGCTCGAGCAGGCCGCCGCGTTCAAGCGTTCCCCGCGCGGCCAGCAGCTGGCCGGCAAGTCGGTGGCGCTGCTGTTCTTCAATCCCTCGATGCGCACCCGCACCAGCTTCGAGCTGGGCGCGTTCCATCTCGGCGGCCATGCCATCGTGCTGGCGCCGGGCAAGGATGCCTGGCCGATCGAGTTCGACGTCGGCACCGTGATGGACGGCGACACCGAGGAGCACATCGCCGAAGTCGCGCGCGTGCTCAGCCGCTACGTCGACCTGATCGCCGTGCGCGCCTTCCCGAAGTTCCAGGACTGGACGGTCGATCGCGAGGACCGCGTGATCAAGGCCTTCGCCCAGTACGCCAGCGTGCCGGTGATCAACATGGAGACGATCACCCATCCCTGCCAGGAACTGGCCCACGCGCTGGCCATGCAGGAACACCTCGGCAGCCTGCAGAACAAGAAGTACGTCCTCACCTGGACCTACCACCCCAAGCCGCTCAACACCGCGGTGGCCAATTCCGCCCTGCTGATCGCCACCAAGATGGGCATGGACGTGACCCTGCTGTGCCCCACGCCGGACTACGTGCTGGACGATCGCTACATGCAGGCCGGCTACGCCAACGCGCAAGCCAATGGCGGCTCGCTGCGCATCAGCCACGACATCGACGAAGCCTACAGCGGCGCCGACGTGGTCTACGCCAAGAGCTGGGGCGCGCTGCCGTTCTTCGGCCGCTGGGAACAGGAAAAACCGATCCGCGACGCGCACAAGCACTTCATCGTCGACGAGCGCAAGATGGCGCTGACCAACAACGGTCTGTTCAGCCATTGCCTGCCGCTGCGCCGCAACGTCAAGGCCACCGACGCGGTGATGGACGCGCCGTACTGCATCGCCATCGACGAAGCCGAAAACCGCCTGCACGTGCAGAAGGCGGTGATGGCCACGCTGCTCGGCCAGCGCTGATGTATCTGCCGCGCTCGTTCCAGGAAACGCGCGAAGCCGCCTTGCAGGCGCTGATGCGCGACTACCCGTTCGCCACGGTGGTCACTGCCGGCGCGACTGGCCTGGCCGCCAACCACCTGCCGCTGGAGCTGGTCGATGGCCGGCTGCACGGCCACGTGGCGCGCGGCAACGAGCTGGCCAAGGCGGACGGTGCGCAGGTGCTGGTGATCTTCCAGGGGCCGGACGCCTACGTCAGCCCCAACTGGTACCCCAGCAAGCACGAGACCGGCCGCGAAGTGCCCACCTGGAACTACGCCGTGGTGCACGTGCACGGCCGCCTGCGCGTGGTCGAGGACAAGACCTGGCTGCGCGCGCTGCTCGAACGCCTCACCGACCGCCACGAAGCGGGGCAGGCGCAACCCTGGCATATCGACGACGCGCCGGCCGATCACGTCGAGAAGATGCTCGGCGCCATCGCCGGCCTGGACATCGCCATCGAGCGCATCGAAGGCAAGTTCAAGCTCAGCCAGAACCATCCCAGCCGCAATCAAGCTGGCGTGGTCGACGGCCTGCGCTCCCGCGCGCAGCGCCACGACCGCGATCTCGCTGCGCTGATGATCGCCACCAAGGAACCCGCCGATGGCGCATGAACACCACTATCCGGTCGAAGTCGTGTGGACCGGCAATCGCGGCGACGGCACGCGCAGCTACCAGGGCTACGGCCGTGACCACGAGATCCGCGTCGAAGGTCGCCCGGTCATTGCCGGCTCTTCCGACGCGGCGTTCCGCGGCGACGGCAGCAAGCACAACCCGGAAGACATGCTGGTCGCCTCGCTCTGCGCCTGCCACATGCTGTGGTACCTGCACCTGGCCGCCGATGCCGGCATCGTGGTCACGCATTATGTGGACCGCGCCGAAGGCACGCTGCTGGTCGATGCCGACGGCGGCCGCTTCACCGAAGTGGTGCTGCATCCCGAGGTCACCATCGCCGCCGGCGACGCGGCCAGGGCCGAGGCGCTGCACGACGATGCGCACCACGCCTGCTTCATCGCCAATTCCATGAATTTTCCCGTGCGCTGCGCACCGCGCATCGTCGTTTCCGCCTGACCGCCGCTCTTAAACAACACCTTTCCATCCAGGATTCCCGAAAGCCATGAGCAAAGACATCGTCCTCGCCTTCTCCGGCGGCCTCGACACCAGCTTCTGTGTGCCCTACCTGAAGGAGCGCGGCTGGAACGTGCACACCGTGTTCGCCGACACCGGCGGCGTGGATGCCGAGGAGCGCGCCTACATCGAGGCCCGCGCCCAGGAACTGGGCGTGGCCAGCCACGTCACCGTCGACGGCGGTCCGGCGATCTGGAACGGCTTCGTCAAGCCGTTCGTGTGGGCGGGCGAGGGCTACCAGGGCCAGTACCCGCTGCTGGTGTCCGATCGTTACCTCATCGTCGACGCGGCGATCCAGCGCTGCGCGGAACTGGGCACCCGCGCCATCGCGCACGGCTGCACCGGCATGGGCAACGACCAGGTGCGTTTCGACCTCGCCGTGAAGGCGCTGGGCGACTACGAGATCGTGGCGCCGATCCGCGAGATCCAGAAGGAACACACCCAGACCCGCGCCTATGAGCAGGCGTATCTGGAAGAGCGCGGCTTCCCCGTGCGCGCCAAGCAGAAGAGCTACACCATCAACGAGAACCTGCTCGGCGTGACCCTGTCCGGCGGCGAGATCGACCTGTGGAAGGCGCCGGGCGAAGGCGCCCGCGGCTGGTGCAAGCCGCGCGCCGAATGGCCGTCCGAAAAGCTCAGCGTCACGCTTGGCTTCGAACACGGCGAGGCCGTGTCGCTCAACGGCGAAAAGCTGCCGGGCGCAAAGATCCTCGCCAGGCTCAACGAACTGTTCGCGCCCTACGGCGTCGGCCGCGGCATGTACACCGGCGACACCACCATCGGCCTGAAGGGCCGCATCGTGTACGAAGCCCCGGGCCTGATCTCGCTGCTGGCCGCGCACCGCGCGCTGGAAGAAGCCGTGCTGACCAAGCAGCAGAACCGCTTCAAGCCGGAGATCGCGCGCAAGTGGGTGGAGGTGGTCTACGAAGGCTTCTTCCACGATCCGGTCAAGACCGACCTGGAAGCCTTCCTCGCCTCCAGCCAGCAGCAGGTCAACGGCGACGTGGTGCTGGAAACCTCCGGTGCGCAGGTCACCGCGGTGGAAGTGCGCTCGCCGCACATCCTCAACGCCAAGGGTGCAACTTATGCGCAGTCGGCCGACTGGGGCGTGGCCGAGGCCGAGGGCTTCATCAAGCTGTTCGGCATGAGCAGCACCCTGTGGGCGGAAGTGAACCGGAAGGGCTGAGCAGCCATGAGCCATCCACTGCGCGGCGGCATGCCCATGCCGTTCGCCCGACGACGACACCTCCGGGCATAAGGCCCGGGCATAAGCGACAAGAAGACGGATTTCATGAGCCAACTACTCGACGACACCCTCCGACACCTCCGGGCCCTGGTCAGCCATGACACGCGCAATCCGCCGCGCGAGATCGGCACCGGCGGCATCTTCGACTACCTGCGCGAGCAGCTCGCCGGGTTCGAAGTGACCGTCACCGATTTCGGCGCCGGCGCAGTGAACTTGTACGCCGTGCGCGGCAAGCCGAAGTACCTGTTCAACGTGCACCTGGACACGGTGCCGGATTCGCCGCACTGGAGCGCCGATCCGCACGTGCTGCGCGTGGAGGGCGACCGCGCCATCGGCCTGGGCGCCTGCGACATCAAGGGTGCCGCCGCCGCGCTGGTGGCCGTGGCCAACGCCACGCAGGGCGACATGGCGCTGCTGCTGTCCACCGACGAGGAAGCGAACGACGCGCGCTGCATTGCCGGTTTCCTCAAGGACCATCCGGTCTACGAGGCGGTGATCGTGGCCGAGCCGACCAAGGGCGAGGCGGTGCTGGCGCATCGTGGCATCCATTCGGTGCAGATGCGCTTCAGCGGCAAGGCCGGTCACGCCTCGGGCGAGCAGAAGCCGTCCGACAGCGCAGTGCACCAGGCGGTGCGCTGGGGCGTCGCGGCGCTGGACTATGTGGAAAGCCAGGCGCATGAGCGCTTCGGCGGGCTGACCGGCCTGCGCTTCAACATCGGCAAGGTCGAGGGCGGCATCAAGGCCAATGTGATCGCGCCGACCGCCGACGTGCGCTTCGGTTTCCGTCCGCTGCCGTCGATGGACGCGGACCGGATGCTGGAGACCTTCCGCACCCTGGTCGAGCCGCAGCCAGTGGAATTCGGCGAGACCTTCCGCGGCGATTCGCTGCCGGCCGGCGATACCGCCACCGCGGAAACGCGCCGCCTGGCCGCGCGCGACCTGGCCGACGAGCTCGGCATCCCGGTCGGCAACGCGGTGAACTTCTGGACCGAGGCGGCGCTGTTCTCCGCCGCCGGCTACATCTCCTTCGTCTACGGCCCCGGCGACATCGCCCAGGCGCACGCCGCCGACGAATGGGTCGCGCTGGAGCAGCTGGACCATTACGCCCAAACCATCTACCGGATCGTTGACCGTGGAAGCGCATAAGCACACCCGCAAGACCATCGTGAGGCTGCTGTCGAGCATGGGCAGCGCCAAGGAAATCCAGCAGTACCTCAAGCGCTTTTCGCAGCTGGACGCGAAGCGCTTCGCCGTGGTCAAGGTCGGCGGCGCGGTGCTGCGCGACGACTTGCCGGCACTGACCTCCTCGCTGACCTTCCTGCAGCAGGTGGGCCTGACCCCGATCGTGCTGCACGGCGCCGGCCCGCAGCTGGACGAGGAGCTGTCCGCCGCCGGCATCCAGAAGCAGACCGTCAACGGCCTGCGCGTGACCTCGCCCAAGGCGCTGGCGATCGTGCGCAAGGTGTTCCAGGAGCAGAACCTGCGCCTGGTCGAGGCGCTGCAGGGCATGGATACGCGCGCCACCTCGGTGCCGTCGGGCGTGTTCACTTCCGAATACCTGGACCGCGACGTCTACGGCCTGGTCGGCAAGGTCAGCAGCATCAACCTGGCCCCGATCGAGGCCAGCCTGCGCGCCGGTTCCATCCCGGTGATCGCCAGCCTGGGCGAGACCGCGGAAGGGCAGATCCTCAACATCAATGCCGACTTCGCCGCCAACGAACTGGTGCGCGTGCTGCAGCCGTACAAGATCGTGTTCCTCACCGGCACCGGCGGCCTGCTGGACGACAAGGGCCGCATCATCGACTCGATCAACCTCAGCACCGAGTACGAACATCTGATGGCGCAGCCGTGGATCAACGGCGGCATGCGCGTGAAGATCGAGCAGATCGCGGATCTTCTTTCCAGCCTGCCGCTGACCTCGTCGGTATCGATCACCCAGCCGTCGGAGCTGGCCAAGGAGCTGTTCACCCACAAGGGTTCCGGCACCCTGGTGCGCCGCGGCGAGAAAGTGCTGCGCTACGAGTCATGGGAGGGCATCGACCTGGCGCGCATGCGCGAGCTGATCGAATCCAGCTTCGGCCGCAAGGTGGTGGCGGATTACTTCGAGCGCACCAGGCCGTACCGCATCTACGTCAGCGAGAACTACCGCGCGGCGATGATCCTCACCCAGGAGGAAGGCCTGGCCTATCTCGACAAGTTCGCCGTGCTCGACGACGCCCAGGGCGAAGGCCTCGGCCGCGCCGTGTGGCAGGTGATGCGCGAGGAAAACCCGCAGCTGTTCTGGCGCTCGCGCCACGGCAACCAGGTCAATATCTTCTACTACGCCGAGTCGGACGGCTGCTTCAAGCAGGAGCGCTGGAAGGTGTTCTGGTACGGGCTGAAGAATTTCGGCGAGATCGAGCGCTGCGTGGCGCACTGCGCCGTCCGTCCCGCCACTCTGATGGACTGAACGCTCATGAGCATTGACAAGAAAACCATCGGCATCGTCGGCGCGCGCGGCCATACCGGCGCCGAGCTGATCCGCCTGATCGCCACGCATCCGGCGCTGGAGCTGGGCTTCGTGTCCTCGCGCGAGCTGGACGGCCAGCGCGTGGCCGAGCACGTCGACGGCTACGCGGGCGAGCTGCGCTACGCCAATCTCGATCCCGCCGCCGTCGCCGCCCAGGGCGCCGACGTGGTGGTGCTGGCCCTGCCCAACGGCAAGGCCGCGCCCTATGTGGAAGCGATCGATGCGGCGAAGCCGGAGACGCTGATCCTGGACCTGTCCGCCGACTACCGCTTCAACGAGCGCTGGTACTACGGCCTGCCGGAACTGACCCGCGGCAAGTGGCGCGGCGAGCGGCGCATCAGCAACCCCGGCTGCTACGCCACCGCGATCCAGCTCTCCATCGCGCCGCTGAAGGACGTGCTGGCCGCGCCGCCGGTGAGCTTCGGCGTGTCGGGTTATTCCGGCGCGGGCACCACGCCCTCGGACAAGAACAACCCGGAGAAACTGCGCGACAACCTGATGCCGTACTCGCTCACCGGCCACACGCACGAGCAGGAAGCCAGCCGCCATCTCGGCCTGCCGGTGGAATTCATGCCGCACGTGGCGCCGCATTTCCGCGGCCTTACCGTCACCACCAACCTGTACCTGGTGCGTCCGATGAAGCGCGAGGAAATCCTGCAGCGCTTCCGCCACGCCTACGACGGCGAGAAGCTGGTCAAGGTGGTGGACGAGGCGCCGTGGGTCAGCCAGATCGCGCACAGGCACCATGCCGAGGTGGGCGGTTTCGCGGTGTCGGTCGACGGCAAGCGCGTGGTGATCGTCGCCACCCTCGACAACCTGTTGAAGGGCGCCGCCACCCAGGCCATCCAGAACATCAACCGGGCGATCGGCGTGGACGAATACACCTCCATTCCGCTCGAAGGCTGACTCAAGTTTCCCCAGGACCCTCCCCATGACCCAACCCCTCTGGCAGAAATCCGGCATCCAGATCGACGCCCGCATCATGCGTTTCCTCGCGGGCGACGACGTGGTGCTGGACCGCGAGTTCTTCCTGCATGACATCACCGCCAGCAAGGCGCACGTCGAAGGCCTGGCCAAGATCGGCGTGGTCAGCGCCGACGAGGCGGCCGCGCTCAAGCGCGAGCTCGATGCGCTGGCCGCGGATTTCAGCGCCGGCGATTTCGTGCTGGACGAGAGCTACGAGGATGGCCACTCCGCCATCGAAGCGCGCCTGACCGAGCGCCTCGGCGACGCCGGCCGCCGCGTGCACACCGGCCGCAGCCGCAACGACCAGATCCTGGTCGCCACGCGTTTGTGGCTGAAGGACCAGCTGGCCGTGCTGGAAACGCATTGCCGCGCCATCGCCGAGGTCTGCCTGGAGCGCGCCGCGCAGCCGGCCCTGCCGCTGCCGGGCTATACGCATATCCAGCGCGCGGTGGTGTCGTCCACCGCGATGTGGTTCGCCGGTTTCGCCGAAGGCTTCATCGACAACACCCTGCGCGCGCGCCAGACCGCCGCGCTGATCGACTGCAACCCGCTCGGCACCGCCGCCGGCTACGGCGTCAACCTGCCGCTCGACCGCGAGCACACCACGCAGGCGCTGGGCTTCGCGCGCATGCAGGTCTCGCCGGTCTATGCGCAGCTGTCGCGCGGCAAGTTCGAGATGGCCGTGCTGGAAGCGATCGCCGCCGCGCTGCTGGACGTGCGCCGGCTGGCCTGGGACCTCTCGCTGTTCACCACCGCCGAGTTCGGCTTCGTCAAGCTGCCGTCCGAATACACCACCGGCAGCTCGATCATGCCGAACAAGCGCAATCCCGACGTGGTGGAACTGCTGCGTGCCAGCTACGCCAGCGTCGCCGCCGCGCGCACCGAGATCGAGCAGCTGCTGTCGCTGCCGTCGGGCTACCAGCGCGACCTGCAGTTCTCCAAGGGCTCGCTGTTCCACGGTTGCCGCCACGGCCTGGCCGCGCTGGAACTGGTGCCGGACCTGCTGGCGCGGATGGAATGGCACGAGCCGGCCATGCGCGCGGCGATCGAGCCGGCGATGTACGCCACCGACGTGGCGATCGAGCAGGCCGCCGCCGGCGTGCCGTTCCGCGACGCCTACCGTGCCGCGGCCGATGCCGCGGCGTCGGCAGGCGCCGGCCGTACGCCCGAGGGCAGCCTCGCGGCACGCGTATCGCCCGGCGCGGGCCACGACCTGCGGCTGGACGAACTGAAGGCGCGGCTGGCCGCGCTCACGCCCGGGCACTGAGGCTATCGCAATGGATCCCGTCAGCACTGCCAACGCACCGCATTACACCTGGGGCCAGCAGTGCGACGGCTGGCACCTGCTGCAGGGTTTCGACCTCAGCGTGATCGAGGAGCGCATGCCGCCGGGCACCGCCGAGGTGCGCCACCGGCACGTGCGTGCGCGCCAGTTTTTCTACGTGCTGGAAGGCGAGGCGGTGCTGGAAGTGGAGGGCGTGGCGCATCGCCTCGGCGCGCGCCAAGGTCTGCAGGTGCCGCCGGGCGCCGCGCATCAGATGCGCAACGAATCGGACGGCGAATTGCGTTTCATCGTGGTGTCCTCGCCCAAGAGCCATGGCGACCGGGAGACGGTCGATGGCTGAGCACCTGCCCGCGCAGCCACTGCCGAACTGGCGGCGTGCGGTGCTGAAGGTCGGCAGCAACCTGCTGGCGGCCGACGGTGGCGGACTCACGCCGCGCCATGCCAGGGCGCTGGCCGCCTTTATCGGCGACAGCCATGCGCAGGGGCGGCAGGTGGTGCTGGTGTCTTCCGGCGCGGTCGCCGCCGGCCGCGCCCTGCTGCGCGAACGCGCCTTGCCGGGCGATGACCTCGCCGCGCGTCAGGCGCTGGCCGCGCTGGGCCAGGCGCCGATGATCGCGCTGTGGCAATCGCTGTCGCCGCGACCGGTGGCGCAGGTGCTGCTCACCCATGACGACCTGCGCCATCGCCGCCGCTATCTCAATGCACGCGCCACGCTGCGCGAGCTGCTGCTGCTCGATGTGCTGCCGGTGGTCAACGAGAACGACACCGTGGCGGTGGATGAGCTCAAGCTGGGTGACAACGACAACCTCGCCGCGATCGTCGCCGCCCTGGTCGATGCGGACCTGCTGCTGATCGCCTCCGACATCGATGCGCTGTACGACGCCGATCCGCGCCGCGTGCCTTCCGCCGTGCCGGTGCCGCATGTGTCCACGCTCACCGCCGAGGTGATGGCGATGGCCGGTGGCAGCGGCAGCGCGGTCGGCACCGGCGGCATGCATACCAAGCTTGAGGCGGCGGTGAAGGCCGGCGCGGCCGGCGTGCCGACTGTGCTGTTCGATGGCCGCAACACGGAGACTGTGGCGGCGCTTGCCGCAGGGCAGCTGCACGGCACCCTGTTCGATGCGCCGCGCAGCCGCATGCAGGCGCGCAAGTACTGGCTGCGCCATGCGCCCGCGGCGCCCGGCAGCATCCTGGTCGACGACGGCGCGGCGCGCGCGCTGGCCGGCGGTCGCGCCTCGTTGTTGCCCGGCGGCATCGTCGGCGCGGACGGCGAGTTCCACCGCGGCGACATGGTCGAGATCGTCGACGTCACCCGGCGGCCGGTGGCGCGCGGCCTGAGCCAGTACGGCGCCGCCGAAGTGCGCCGCCTGGCCGGCAGGCACAGCAGCGCGATCGACGCGGTGCTCGGCTACAGCTACGGCGCGGAAATCGTGCATCGGGACGATCTGGTCGTCCTGGCGGAGGTCCATTCATGAGCGAGATGCGAACCCAGGCGCTGGCCTGCCGCGATGCGGCGCAGGTCTTGGCGGAACTCACTACCGAGGCCAAGCGCGCGCTGCTGCAGGCGCTGGCCGATGCCTTGCACGCCGGCACCGGCGTGGTGCTCGAAGCGAACGCGCGCGACATGGCCGCGGCGCGGGAGAAGGGCGTGCAGGGCGCCATGCTCGACCGCCTGCGCCTGGACGAGGCGCGCGTGGCCGGCATCGTCGCCGCCTTGCGCGAAGTGGCCGCGCTGCCCGACCCGGTCGGCGTGGTCACGCGCCGCGAGACGCGTCCCAATGGACTGGAGGTCGAGCGCGTGCGCGTGCCGCTGGGCGTGATCGCGATGATCTACGAGGCGCGCCCCAACGTCACCGCCGACGCCGCCGCGCTGTGCCTGATGGCCGGCAACGGCGTGATCCTGCGCGGCGGTTCCGAGGCCGTGCATTCCAATACGGCAATCGCCGGCGTGCTGCGCCAGGCCCTGGCTGCGCAGGGCGTGCCCGAAGCGGCACTCACCCTGGTCAGCGATCTGCGCCGCGAGACCATGGTCGAACTGCTGCAGTTGAGCGATATCGTCGACTTGGCGATTCCGCGCGGCGGCGAAGGCCTGATCCGTTTCGTCGCCGAGCATGCGCGCGTGCCGGTGATCAAGCACTACAAGGGCGTCTGCCACCTGTACGTGGATCGCGCCGCCGACCAGGCGCTGGCGCTGGACCTGCTGGTCGACGGCAAGACCTCGCGGCCGGGCGTGTGCAATGCGCTGGAGACGCTGCTGGTGCACCGGGACATCGCCGCTGAGTTCCTGCCGCGCGCTGCCGATGCACTGGGCCGGCGCAAGGTGGAACTGCGCGGCTGCGAACGAAGCCGGGCGCTGGTGCCGGCGATGAAGCCGGCGGACGAGACCGATTACGCGGCGGAGTATCTGGACCTGATCCTGGCGGTGCGCATCGTCGACGACCTGGAGGCCGCGCTCGCGCACATCCATCGCTACAGCTCGGACCACACCGAGGTGATCGCCACCCGCGACGAGGACGCGGCGCGCCGCTTCGTGCGCGGCATTCGCTCGGCGGTGGTGATGGTCAATGCCTCGTCGCGCTTCAGCGACGGCGGCGAGCTGGGCCTGGGCGCGGAGATCGGCATCTCCACCACGCGCCTGCACGCATATGGGCCGATGGGTGCGGAGGCGCTGACGGTGGAGCGCTTCGTGGTGCGCGGGGACGGGCAGGTCCGCCACCCCGAAAGCCGCACCTGAGGCCCAAGCGCACCGGCGTAGGTTGGGGTGAGCCAGAGGCGAACCCCAACAGGCGTCGCAAAGCCACGCGCCTGTTGGGGTTCGCTGCGCTCACCCCAACCTACTTGCGGTTGTCGTCGATGTTGTCCAGCACATCCTGGATGTACGACTTCACCATGTCCTGCGACGCCATCGGTCCATTGACCGGCAAACCTTCCAGCACCGAATTCTTGATGAAGTTGCTGGCGTTCAACCGGAAGGTCTCCAAGGCCTGCTGATCGCCATTGAGCGAATCGGTGAGCTTCTTCTTCAATGCGTCGGTCTGTGCCGTGCTGAGCGTATCGGCGCCTTTCAGGGCCTCGTCGATCACGCCATCCAGCTTCGGGTTGTTGCCGAACACGCCCTTCAGCTGCGGCCCGACCACGCCGCTGACGGTGCCGCCACCCGGCACCGCCGACAGCGCCACATCCACCACGAAGCCCACCAGCTTTTCGTTCGCCGCGGCGCGCTGGTCGCTGTCGATCTTGGCCTGCTGCATCGCATCCATCGCGGCGCCACCGAGCATGCCAAGCTGGCTGCGTGCGTCGCTGACGCTGACGCCGTCCTTCGGCTGGCCGCTGTTGGCGATCTCGTTGCGCAGCTGCGACCAGGCCGTAATGGTCTTCATCGCCGCGGCCGATTCCTTGTTGTCGGGATTGAACACCGTCAGCCGCAGCAGATTGCCCAGTTCCATGGCGTTCTCGCCGAACTGCATCGCATGCCCGTCCTTGCCCGGCACGCCGCTCTCGTCCCAGTTGCCCAGCTCATCCAGCACCGCCTTGCCATGCTCGCCCGCCAGCAGGTGCGTCAACGACGCCGACAACGGGCCCAGCGGCTTGTCGCTGTACATGTCGTAGAAGATCTCGTGGTTCGCCGAGCTGGCGTAGCGGGCGATCTGCACCGCCATCGCATCGCCATCCTTCGACGCCGGCAGCTGCGCCACCGAATCGATCAGCACGGACAACGGATTCTTCAACCCATCCACCGCGCCCAGCGAATTCTGGAAACCGATGCTGGACTGCCCGATCGCCTGCAGCGCGGCATCGCGCTTGTCTGCGGGGACGGCGGCGAACACGCGCGCGGCCATGCCAGGATCGCCGGAATCGGCGGCGATCTGCATCGCGATGCCGGCCGCGTGCGGACCGTGGCCGTCGGCCAGCAGCTTGCCGGCGAACTGCTCGCGGAAGCCTTGCATCGCCGGCGAGCTGCCGCCCGCGGCGAGGAAGTTGCGCACCTGTTTCCACTGCTGGTCCAGCAGCGCGGGCGCGCGCTCGGACAGCGACGGGATCTGCAGGAAGCCCTCGGCCTTGCCCTGGTCGATGCGCCCGCTGGTATAGGCCTGGGCGAAGCCGTCGGCGACGGCGGCATAGCCGGCGTCGTCGGTGCGGCCTTCGTTGTGCATGCGATCGAGGATGTCCAGTTTCATCCACGACTGCATCGCGCCGTGGTCCTTGCTCAGCAGCTGCTGCACCAGGCGCGCGCGCGAATCGGTGTCGAGCCTGGCCATCTCCTGGCTGAAGCGGACCATGCGGCTGTCGTAGTCGTCAGCGATCAGGAAGCGATCGCCGGTACCGAGAATGTCCGAGGCCGTTTTCTTGATCTCGTCGTCGCTCGCGTGCTTTCCGCTGCTATCGCCACCGCCGTCTGGCAGGCGATAGGCGGCCATGTCCGCATGCGGGCTGTAAGGCAACTGCGGCGTGGAGGTGTGCGCGGAGGGCAGGGCGTTGGCATTCGCCCTGGCGACGACCTGGGGATCGAGTTCGGGCAGGATGCGCGGCGCGCTGGCGCCGTCGAGTTTCATGTTCATGACGCGCTCCGGTCGGCAGTCTCCACCCGACCGTAGCCCCGGCGACCGGGAGCCGCATCTGGGGCGATCCCTAGGTGACAGATCGATGACACGGCGCTGCGCGAAAAAAGCGCGTGTCCCGTCGCAATCTCCGAACGGTCATCGGCCGCGTCACAGATTGGCAATGCGCCGATAGCAGGCTCGGCGGATCGTCCCAGCCTGGAGTGCCTCGCATGCGTACCAAGCTCGTTCTCGCTGTGCTCGCCGCCATTGCCGCCGCTGCGCCGGTCCATGCCGGCGTCGAACTGATCGCCGCGGGCAGCCTCGACGCCCACCAGGGCGATCGCGCGATGCGTACCGCCGCGCCGCTGGAGAACGGCGTGCCGGGCAATCTGCTCGGTGGCCTCGGTTCGGCGCTGGCCTATGCCGGTTGCGACCGCTTCGTGGCCTTGCCCGATCGCGGGCCCAATGCGGTGCCCTACGACAGCGTGGTGGACGACACCAGCTCGTATATCGCGCGCTTCCACACCCTGCGCATGGAACTGCGCCCGGCCGGCGCGGACGCCGCGCTGCCGTTTGCGTTGACGCCGAAGCTGGAACGCACCACGCTGCTGTGGGACCTGTTCCCGCTGTACTACGGCGACGGCCGCGCGGCGAACCTGCCGGACGGCGCGCCGCGTGAGAACCATGCATTCCATCATTACTTCAGCGGCCGCTCCGACAATGCCGATCCGTCGCGCGGTTCCGGCTGGCCGCTGGACGGGCGGCTGGATCCGGAAGGCATCCGCGTGTCGGCCGACGGCGACGCGGTGTTCGTCTCCGACGAGTACGGCCCCTATGTCTACAAGTTCGACCGCCGCAGCGGCCGCCGCCTCGACAGCTACGCGCTGCCGGCGCATTTCTACGTGGCGAAGACGGCGTCGCACGGCGCGGACGAGATCGCCGGCAATACGTCCGGCCGCGTTGCCAACAAGGGCATGGAGGGCCTGGCCATCTCGCCCGACGGCCGCGTGCTGTTCGGCGCGATGCAGGCGCCGCTGATCCAGGACGGCGGCGACGGCGCGCCGGTGCTGCGCATCGCGCGCATCGACCTGCGCACGCGCCAGGTGCGCGAGTACGCCTATCCGCTGACCAATTCAGGCACGACGGCCAAGCCCAAGTACAACGGCGTGAGCGAGATCCTGGCGGTGAACGACCACCAGCTGCTGGTCGACGAGCGCGACGGCAAGGGCTTCGGCGACGGCTCGGAGGCGAAGTTCAAGCGCGTGTATCTGATCGACCTGGCTGGCGCGACCGAAGTGGGCAAGCTCAGCGGCGCGGCGGCGCTGGCTGCCGTGGCGGTGCAGAAGACGCCGTTCCTGGACGTGGTCGCCGAGCTGGGGCGCCACGGCATGCTGCCGTCGGAGATTCCGGCCAAGCTCGAGGGCCTGAGTTTCGGGCCGGACGTGACGCAGGACGGGCATCGCCGCCACACGCTGTTCATCGCCAACGACAACGACTTCCTGGCCGATGTCACTGACGATCTGCATCCGCAGGGCGCGGCGAATCCGAACCGGTTCTTCGTGTTTGCGTTCGACGACGCAGATCTGCCGGGCTTGAAGCCGCAGCGGATCGAGCACTGCCAATGACGTAGGTTGGGGTGAGCCGCCAGGCGAACCCCAACACCACCAGCTTCGAGCATCTCGCGATGTTGGGGTTCGCCTGGCGGCTCACCCCAACCTACGCCGCTTACGCGGGGCGGTGTGCCCAGGCGCGCACCGCCTCCGCAAACCCCACGCAATCCTCAAACCGGTTGTACAGCGGCGCAGGCGAAATCCGGATCACATCCGGCTCGCGCCAGTCGCCGACGACACCGTGCTCCATCAGGTACTCGAACAAGGCCCGCCCACGCTCGCGTCCGCCAAGCACGCGCAGCGACAGTTGCGAACCGCGCCGCTCGGTCTCGCGCGGCGTCACCGATTCCAGCACGTCTGCCAGCTGCGTCTGCACCAGCCACTCCAGGTAACCGGTGAGGCGCAGCGACTTCTCGCGCAGCCGGGCCATGCCGGCGCGGTGGAAGATCTGCAGCGATACGCGCAGCGGCGCCAGCGAGAGGATCGGCGGATTGGAAATCTGCCAGCCGTCCGCGCCGGGCGTGGGCACGAATTCCGGCCCCATGCGGAAGCGCGACTGCTTGTCGTGGCCCCACCAGCCGGCGAAGCGCGGCAGGTGCTCGGTGCGCGCGTGGCGGTCGTGCACGAAGGCGCCCGCCACGGCGCCGGGGCCGCTGTTGAGATACTTGTAACTGCACCACACGGCGAAGTCCGCGCCGCTGTCATGCAGGCGCAGCGGCAGGTTGCCGACGGCATGGGCGAGGTCGAAGCCGACCGTGCAGCCCTGGCGATGCGCCAGCCCGGTGATGGCCTTCAGATCGAAGGCCTGGCCGGTGCGGTACTGCACGCCCGGCAGCAGCACCAGCGCGATGCGCTCGCCATGCTCGGCCAGCGCGCGCTCGATCGCACCCATCGACAGCGTGCCGTTCGGCTCGTCCGGCTCCAGCTCGATCAGCGACAGCGTGGGGCTGAAGCCATGGAAGCGAATCTGCGATTCCACCGCATAGCGATCGGTGGGAAAGGCGCCGGCTTCGATCAGGATGGCGTGGCGGTCCGGCGTGGGGCGGTAGAAGCTGACCATCATCAGGTGCAGGTTCACGCCCAGCGTGTTCATCGCCACCACTTCGGACGGCAGCGCGCCGACCAGTTCGGCGAGGTCGTCGCGCACGTACTCGTGGTAGTCCAGCCACGGCTGGCGGCCCTTAAAATGGCCTTCCACGGCGAGCGCGCCCCAGTCGTCCAGCTCGGCGGTGAGCGCCTCGCGCACGGCGCGCGGCTGCAGGCCCAGCGAGTTGCCGCAGAAGTAGTGGCTGGCGCGGCCGTCGTGCGGCGGGATCAGGAATTCGTCGCGGAAGGCGCGCAGCGGGTCGGCGGCGTCCTGGGCGCGGGCCCATTCCAGGGTGGCTTGGTAGGCGTTCGACATCGAGGCGGATCTCGCGCTTGGCACAGCGCTGAAGCTTAGGCCATGCCGGCGCGCAAAGAAAAAGCCCGGGCGCAGGCCCGGGCTTTTCGAAGCGGCGGCGCTTACTTCAGGCGGTCGGCGATGGCGTCGCAGCCCTTGTCGAAGGCGGCCTTCCAGGCCGGGCCGGCCTGGCTCTGCGCCGGCCGTACGCAGCGCAGCTGGATGGCGTGGCCTTCGCGGAACCAGTAGCGCTCCACATAGCTGAACTGGGTGCCGTTCTCCTGCGCGGTGTAGGTGCTGGCGTTCGGCGCGGGGCTGCTGCCGGCCTGGTAGCCGCTGAGCGCCTTGGCCTTGGCGTTGGCGGTGTTCACGTAGGCCTGGAAGGCGCTGACGTCCGGCACCTGCTTCACGGTGACAGTGACCCGCGCCAGGGCGGTGCTGCCGGTGGGCGAGGTGTCCGGCACCTGGAACACGCGCAGTTCCGGGTCGCCCTGGGTCTCCATGATGGCCAGCCAGTTGTCGGGAGTGCTGAAGTGGAGGGTGCCGTTGGCCATCTCCACTTCGCCGGCGTAGGCCGAACCGGCCAGCAGCAGAAGGCAGGCCAGGAGGGTGTTGCGCAGGAAACTCATGCCGGGTGTGCTCTCGATAAAGTCAGTCGGATGCGAAACGGTAGAGAGGCAGGCCCAGCCATTCCAAGGCCGTGCCGTGGAACAGGCGCGCTCGCGCCGCCTCCTCCAGCCCCAGGGCCTCGATACCGCTGCCCGGGTGCTGCTCCCCCAACGGGAAAGGATAATCCGTGCCGAGCATCACGCGCTCGACGCCGGTCACATCCAGCAGATAGCGCAGGGCCTGCGGGTCGTGCACGCAGGAGTCGAAGTACAGCCGCTTGAGGTATTCGCGCGGGTTGCGCGGGTTGTCGGTGGCGACCAGGTCCGGCCGCATGCGGAAGCCGTGCTCGATGCGCCCGATGCTCCAGGGGAAGCTGCCGCCGCCGTGGGCCAGCATCACGCGCAGCCGCGGCAGCCGTTCCAGCACGCCGCCGAACACCAGGCAGCAGCCCGCGCGCGACTGCTCGGCCGGCATGCCGACCAGCCAGGGCAGCCAGTACTTGGGCATGCTGGCCGCGCCCATCATGTCCCAGGGATGCACCATCACCGCCGCGCCAAGGTCGGCGGCGGCCTCGAAGAACGGGAACAGCTCCGGCGCGTCCAGGTTCCAGTCGTTGCAGTGCGAGCCCACCTGCACGCCGTGCAGGCCGAGCTCGTCGATGCAGCGCTCCAGTTCGCGGATCGCCAGGTCCGGCGACTGCAGCGGCACGGTGGCGATGCCGGCGTAGTGGCGCGGATAGTCGCGGCACAGGCCGGCGACGTGGTCGTTGAGATGCCGGTGCAGCTCCAGTGCCTGGTAGCCGGGCGCCCAGTAGGAGAACAGCACCGGCACGGTGGAGACGACCTGTACCGCGACGCCGAAGCGGGCGTAATCGTCGATGCGGTGCTGCGGATCGAAGGCCGATTCCCACACCTCGCGGAAGAACTTGCCGTCCTTGTAGATGCGGTGCTTGCCGTCGTGATGGGTCATCACGGGGAAGCGGAGGTCGTCGAACTTGGCCGCAAGATTCGGCCAGTCGCGGGGCAGGACGTGCGCGTGGGTGTCGATCTTGAGCATGCCGGCGAGTGTAGGCGCTTGCCGTGGCGGTGCCTTGTCGCGGCGCGGCAAAGCCCATGGCCACCGACGTAGGTTGGGGTGAGCCGCAGGCGAACCCCAACGAACCTGCATGTACACGCGCCTGTTGGGGTTCGCCTGCGGCTCACCCCAACCTACGCCGTGGTTGCGCTCTTCTCGCGCTCGCCGCGCCCGACGATGTGCGCCAGCGTGTTGACGTTGTCCACCAGCCGGTCGCTGATGCGCTCCAGCAGTTCCGCCGCGCGGCGGTCCTCGGCCATGGCCAGCAGCGAGGCCAGGCTGCGCTGCAGGGCGCGCAGGTCGGGCAGGTCGGTGGGGGACTGGTGGTCGCGCAAGGCGGTGGCGATGGTGTGCAGGGCGGCGGCGGTGTGTTCGGCGAAGGCGCCGATCTCGGTGGCTTCGGGCAGCGCGTCGTGGTCGTTCATCACGGCTTCGAGCGTCATCGCCGTCCGCGCCAGGCGGTTGCCGTTGGCGAACAGGGTGCTGGCCAGATCCATCAGGTGCGGCGGCGTGGCCGGTTCGGCGCGCATGCGGTCGAGCGAGGCCTGCGCATTGGTGCGCGCGGTGCGCGCGGCGGTGCGGGCTTCGCGATGCGCGTCGCGGCGGCCGGGGCGGGTCAGTGCCTGCAGGTAGCCGGCGTAGGCGTCGAGCATGTCGGCCAGTGCGGCGCGTGCGCGGCCGCGTTCCCAGGTCGGCCACAGCACATACGCCAGCAGCGCCATGCCGCAGCCCAGCGCGGTGTTGAGCACGCGGTCGGCCACCGCGGCGCTGGAATTGACGCCTTCGAACGAGAGCAGGATCACCACTGTGCCGGTCAGCGCGGCGACGGCGATGCCGTAGTGCGCATTGGCCAGGTAGCGGAACGCCATGCACAGCACCGCCATCACCACCAGGTGCGCCCATGGATCATGCGGCGTGAAGTGCAGCACCGCCGTGGTCAGCACCAGGCCGAGCACGGTGCCGACCACGCGCAGCAGACCGAAATTGAAGGTGGCGCCGAAGTCCGGGCGCAATACGATCGCCGCGGTCATCGGCAGCCAGTAGCCGTGCGGCAGCGCCAGCTTGCGCGCGATGAACAGCGCCGCGCTCAGGCACAGGGCGCTGCGCACCGCATGGCGGAATGCGACCGAGTGCGGCGTGAGGTTGGCGCGCAGGGTGGCGAGTGCGGAATCCGAACGCAGCGCCAGCGGCAGCGGCGTTTCCGCGGCCGAGGCGCGCAGTTCGCCGCGGCTGCCGGCCCAGTTGGCGTTGCGCACCGCCGCGGCGAGCTGGCCGGACAGCGCATGGATATGCGCGGCCAGCCCTTCGCCGGAACCGCCGCGGCCGAGCAGGGCGTTCTCGCTCGCCTGCAGGGTCTGCAGCGCGCGCTCGGCCTGCTGCGGCGGCTCGGCCGCTTCCAGCGCATCGGCGATCGCGGCCAATACGCGCGCGGCGTCGCCGCGGAACATCGCATGCACGCCGGGATTGGCGCGCAGCTCGGCCATCGCGGTGAGTTCCAGGCGGATGCGCTCGGCGATCTCCAGCAGCACGCGGAACGCTTCCATCGCGCGTCCGCTGGCGTGATGGCGGCCGAGCAGGGTGTGCTGCAGCGTGGTCATCGCATCGCTGAGCGCCGGCACGTCGGCATCGTCATGGGCCTGCTGCCGCGCCAGGCTGGACAGGCCGCGATACACCGCGGCCAGGGCGTGCCGCTCCGGGCGGTAGCGCTGCAGCGGCCACGCCGCCACCGAGAACATGGCCAGCAGCAGGCCGCCGGCGAAGATCAGGCCGGCGCCGCCCAGCGCACCCGCCAACGTGGTGGGCGAGGCCGCGGTGACCACCAGCAGGATCATGCTGGTCATGCCCACCCGTGCGATATCGGTGCCGAACACCACCAGCAGGCCGCCGCAGAAGCCGAACGCGGCCGTCGCCACCAGCATCGGCAGCAACTGGTCGCCCAGCAGGAAACCCAGCACCGAGGCCAGCCCCGCCGCCAGGGAGGCGAGCAACAGCTGCCACATGCGCTGGCGGTAGGGGCCGGGCTGGTCCGAGAACATGGTGTCCAGCGCACCCGCGGCGACGCCCAGGCCGATTTCCGCATGGCCGGTGGCCAGGCCAAGCCCCAGCGGCAGGATCACCGCCGCGGTATTGCGCAGCACCACGCGCGGCGGCACGTCGGGGCGCTTGGCGGTCAGCAGGCTCTCGATGACAGTGGCACGTAGCGAATAGCCGCTGGCGGGCATGGGTTCTCGTTCGCTCCTAAACGATTCGTGGATTCTGCCCGAGCCGGGCTGAAGAGGGTGGGAAGCCTTTCGCGCGCTTGGGAACACGAGCGCTTCCTGGCGGAAGTGCATAGGTCGAAGAGGCGGGCGCGATCCGGGCCATTCCGGTGCTCAAATCACTTGCAAGCTAAATCACTTACAGTAGGCCGCCGTGGCATCCCGGGAAGGAAGCCGCGGCTTAGCAATCTGGAAGGCCCATATGAAAACTGATCCATCCAATTTGATCGAGGTGTCGCTGTCGCTGTTTCGGAGCAAGGGATACCGGCGAACCTCGATGGCCGATATCGGCCGGGCGACCGGCCTGCTCAAGGGCAGCATCTATCACCACTTTCCGAACAAGGAGCGCTTGCTGATCGAAGTGGTGCAGCACGTCATCGGCCTGTTCGAGAACGGCGTGTTCACCGAGGCGCGGCGCGCCGACCTGAGCGAGAAGCAGCGCCTGGACGGCATGGTCGACGCGGTCGAGAGTTATTACATACAGCACCGCGTCTGCGCGCTGGTTCACTTATGGCCGGACGCGCTGCAGGAAAGCGACGAGGCGCGCGGCATGATCCAGCAGTTCTTCCGCGACTGGCGCGATCTGCTGGCCGGTCTATTGGCCTCCCGCTACGCGGAGGCGGAGGCACACCGCCTGGCCACGGACGCCCTGGCCCGGATCGAGGGGGCGGTGATCTGGCTGCAGATCGCCGGGGAGGAAGAGGCCCTGCGCGAATGCAGTAAACAGGTGCGTAACTTGTTGTAGCTTCGCAAAAACCGCTTTACACGGCCCCATGCCGTCTGGTAGAAAACCAAACGTTTGGTTTTGGCTGTTCGTGCAGGCAGACCCAGGGGGAACACCATGCATTCGTTGATGGCTGATCTGGATCAACCCCGCAGAAAGGCGATCGCCGCCATGCGGGCGAGCATCGCTCCGCATCTATGGCAACGGAATGCCGCCTTCGTCGAAAGCTTGAGGCAACTGATCGCCACGCATCCGGTGGCGCGGCATCGCGCCATCGGCGTGCTCAACAGCGGCGGGCTGGACCTGCACGCGATGCGCACCATCCACCTGGAATACCGCCACGCGATCGTGCAGATCTTCACCGACGCGCTGCTCGCCGCGCAGTTGCAGACGCGCCAGCTGGAGCCGCGCCTGCCGCCGGGCGCCAAGCTCGCGCCGCGCTTCCTGATCACGCTCAACGACCTGGACGAATTCGGCTTCCGTCCGGGCCTGGACGCGGAAGGCTATTACCGCGGCAATCCGGCCTATGCGCATTACCCGCTGTTCGAGCGCGTGCTGGACGATTACGGCATCGGCACGCAGCAGCGGCTGTCGTACCAGGCCAGCCGCATCTCGCGTTCGGTGCGGCAGTTCCTCGAGCACAGCTATGGCGATTATCTCGACGTGGTGGTGCTGCTCGCCGCCGCCGAGGAAGAAGTGATCCTGTTCAGCCCGCCGCTGCGCGAAGCCACGCGCGCGTTGGGCATCGATGTCGACGACGGCTACTACTTCGTGCACGGCGTCAGCGAGGACGTCACCGCCGACGCCGCCGACGACGACCACGAAAACGATCTGTGGCTGGCGCTCACCCAGGCGCTGACGCCCGAGCACTATCCGCGCGTGCAGTCGCTGTGCATGCGCTATTGCGATCTGTGGGACCAGTTCTGGACCGCGCAGCTGGCGATGATGCGCCCGGCGGCGGCTTCCCTGGCAGGCACCCAGGGGCTGGCTGAAGCGGTCTAGCGGGGGCATTGGGACGGAGGAAAGCCCAAGGACCCGGGTTTTCCTGCGGCGAACGGAAGCGCCGGGCACAGGATGTGCCATGGCTGATCAGCGCGCCGGGCGGGGTCAGCAAGGGGGCGGGTTCGGCGCATGAAGCGCCGGACCCGTACCTCGCATCGCAGCGCGAGGCAGGCTGCGACGGGTTTTGGCGATCCGCGCGACCGGGAGCGCGCGGACGCCGCCGCAAGGGGGAGGCTGGCGCGCTCCGGCGCGACGGCCTCCCAAGGGTGAATCGGGTGATGCCCATTTCGGCCCGTGTCTCTCACGGGCCTTTTTTTGCGTGCTTGATTTACGAGGCGCGGCCGCCGAACTCGCCGGTGGTGGTGTTCACCCACACCTTCTCGCCGTTGGTGATGTACTCCGGCACCTGGATTTCCACGCCGGTGCTGAGCTTGGCCGGCTTGGTGCGCTTGGTGGCGCTGGCGCCCTTCAGTTCCGGCGCGGTATCGACCACTTCCAGCATCACGCTGGTCGGCACCTGCAGGCCCACCGGCGCGTCGTCGATCAGCTGCACGTAGAAGCCCTCGGTGTCCTCGACGATGTAGCCGGCGTTGTCGCCGACCAGTTCCGGACCGAGCAGGTATTGCGTGTAGTCCTCCGCATCCATGAACACGAAGGCCTCGTCGTCCTTGTAGGAATAGTTGGCGGCGCGGCGCACCAGGTCCATTTCCTTCAGGTCGTCGTCGGCGCGCAGGCTGAGGTCGAACTTGCGTGCGCCGGGGATCGAATACAGGGTGAAGCGGAAGGTCACGTTGCCGCCGCGCGCGGTGGGCGAGCTGCGCTCGATGTCGCGCACCTGGTAGACCGTGCCTTCGTGCTCGACCACGTTGCCTTTCTTGACGTCGGAAGCTTTCATGGGCTTTTTTAGGGAATAGAGAATTGAGAACAGGGAATCGAAGCGCGGGCGAGAGAGTCTGGCAGGGCTTTGCTTTTGCTGTTCCCTGTTCCCGACTCCCTATTGCCTCACTTCGGCTGCAGGCGCACCGCGCCGTCGAGGCGGATGGTCTCGCCGTTGATGTAGCGGTTGGTGAGGATGAAAGCCACCAGGCTGGCGAATTCTTCCGGTCGGCCCAGGCGAGACGGGAACGGGATCGAGGCGGACAGCGACTCCTGCACCTGGGGCGGCATGCCGTCGACCATGGGGGTCCAGAAGATGCCCGGCGCGATGGTCGCCACGCGGATGCCGAAGCGCGACAGCTCGCGCGCCATCGGCAGGGTCATGCCGACCACGCCGCCCTTGGAGGCGGAATACGCGGCCTGGCCGATCTGGCCCTCGTAGGCGGCGACGCTGGCGGTGTTGACGATCACGCCGCGCTCGCCGTCCTCGCCCGCCTCGTTGGACTGCATCAGCGCTGCGGCGGCCTTGGCCACGTTGAAGCTGCCGACCAGGTTGACCATCACGGTGCTGGCGAAGGTGCCCAGCGGCATCGGGCCTTCCTTGCCGAGCACGCGGCCGGCACCGAGGATGCCGGCGCAGTTCATCACCACGTTGAGGCCGCCCATGGCTTCGCGGGCCGCGGCGACGTTGGCCGAGACGCCGTCCTCGGAGGTCACGTCGGTGCGGAAGAAGTGGGCGCTGGCGCCCAGCGCCCTGGCCGCTTCCTGGCCCTTGTCCTCGTTCACGTCGAACAGCGCGACCTGGCCGCCGGCGGCGACCAGGTGCTGCGCCACGGCGTAGCCGAGACCGGAGGCGCCGCCGGTGATGATCGCCTTGACCTGCTGGAGCTGCATGGGTACGTCCTCGGGGATGCCGAAAAGCGGAATGGTAGCGCGGCGGCGCAGGTTGGGGTGAGCCAGGGGCGAACCCCAACAGGGCAGATGCCATGGCGAGGCCCGTTGGGGTTCGCCACTGGCTCACCCCAACCTACAGCAGCGCTTGCCACTCGGCACGGTCGCGCAGCTGCGCGAACGGAATCACCGCCGTCGGCGGCACTGCCGGCGCCTGCAATTCCTTCTGCCACACGCCCACGTCCCACCATTGCCCCAGCTTGTAGCCGGCCTTGCGCCAGATGCCGGCGGGCGCGAAGCCCATCGTCTCGTGCATGGCCACGCTGGCCTCGCCCGGCATGGTGATCACGCCCACCGCCTGGTTGATGCCCTGCAGGCGCATGCCGTCCAGCAGCACGCCGTAGAGCCGGCGTGCGATGCCGCGGCGCTGGGCATCCTCGTGCACGTAGATCGAGGTCTCGGCGATCCAGTCGTAGGCCGCGCGCTCGCGAAAACGGCTGGCGTAGGCATAGGCGAGCAGACGGCCGTGTTCTTCCCACACGATCCACGGGTAATGCGGCAGGCGTCCGGCGATGCGCTCGCGCATCGCGGCTTCGCCGGGCAGCTCCGTCTCGAAGGTGGCCATGCCCTGCAGCACGTGCGGCGTGTAGATGGCATGGATGGCGGCGGCATCCGCGGGAACGGCGATGCGGATCATGCGAGCACCTTTTCCATGCATACGCTCTGGGGATTGCTGCGATGGCTGCCGAACGGCGGGCAGCGGCGATAGCCGGAGCGTTCGTACAGCTCGATCGCCTCGGCCTGCGCGGTGCCGGTCTCCAGGCGGATGACGCGGCCGCCGCCGTTGCGCACATATTGCTCCAGCGCTTCCAGCAGCTGCTTGCCCAGGCCCAGCCCGCGGCAGGCCGGCAGCACGTACATGCGCTTGACCTCCAGGTACTCGCCTTCGTCCACGCAGGCGCCGCAGGCGACCGGCGTGCCGTCGACGCGCGCGGTCACGAAGGTGACGTTGGGCTGGCGCAGTTCCTCCAGCGCGACAGGCTGGATATTGGCGGTGGGGTAGAGCTCCGCCAGATAGCCGTCCAATTGCTGGGTCAGCGGCAGGATGTCGGGCGTACCCGGGTCCTCGATCGCGAAAGTGAGCTGGGGTCGCTTGTTCACATGTACTTCCAGTTGCGCTGCTTGCCCTCGGCCAGCCATTCCAGGGTGGTGGCGAGGCGTTTCTGGCGGGTGGCGCCGGTCTTGGCTTCGACGATCCATTCGATGTAGTCGCGTTGCATGCTGGCGGTAAAGCCTTCGAACGTCTTGCGCGCGGCGGCGTTGTTTTTCTGCGCGAGCAGGGCGGCAAGGTCGTCCGGTACGGGCAGGGCGGGTTTAGGCGCGGCCTTCGGACGTGCGCGCGTGGCGCCGCCTTCGATCAGCGTCATGGCCTTCTTTACGTAAGCGGTCAGTTCCTTCTTCGACGGCAGGTCGCGCACGGAAACGAGTTTGCCGAACTGGCCCATGCCTTCATCGGCATCGCCGGCCGTTTCGCCGAACAGTTCCTTGTAGTGCCAGAAATGCAGGCTCGCATGCTGCTTGAACGCCGCCATCCCGCACATCAGCGCGCCCCGGTAGCTGAAGTACGGCATGCTCCATTTCAGCGTTTCCTCCGCCTCGGGGCAGGCGGCATGCACGGTGGCGCGGATCTGTTCCAGGACCGGCCGCGCGAACCCGGCGGACTTGGCGATATACGCATCGATGCGCGGATCGTGGCTGCTCACGGCATCCTCCTCACAGCTCGCGGATAAAGAACTGGTCGCAGCTGAAATGCCCCGTGCCGCCCATCGGCCCGCACAGCGCGGTGAAGCCGCTGCGCTTGTACAGCGCCTGCGCCGCATCCATGCCGGTCAACGTTTCCAGGTAGCAGCGCTTGAAGCCGTGCGCGCGGGCCGCGTCCAGGCAGCGCTGCATCATCGCGCCGCCGGCGCCGATGCCGCGCGCCGCCGGCAGGAAATACATCTTGCGCAGCTCGCACACGTCCGCCTCGCCGTTCTCCAGCGGCGCCACGCCGCCGCCGCCGACCACCCGCCCGTTCACCTCGACCACGAAGTAAGCACTGCGCGGCCGCGCATAAGCGGCATGCATCGCCTCGACCTCGGCGTCATGGATGGCAAAGCCGGGGCCGTCGGCGCCGAACTCGGGCATCACGGCGCGGATGATGGCGGCGACGTCGGCATCGTCGCGGGGCTCGATGGGGCGGATCAGGAAAGGCTGGCTCATGGCTGGCTATGCGTGGCCTGGTCGTCGGGGTGGCGGTAGACGGTGCCGTCCTTCATCACGAAGACCGGATGCCGCAGATCGTCGATGCGCTCGCTCGGATCGCCGGCGAACGCGGCCAGATCCGCGCGCAGGCCGGGCGCGATGCGGCCGAAGCGGTCCTGTGCGTGCAGGATGCGCGCGGCGACGTCGGTGGCGGCGTGCAGCGCCTGCGCCGGCGTCATGCCGGCGCGCACCATCGCCGCCGGCTCGCGCCAGTTGGCGCCGTGCGCGAACACGCCGACGTCGCTGCCGTTGCCGATCGTCACGCCGGCCTTCATGGCGGCGCGGAAGGCGCGCGTGGCTTCCCGCATGCGCTCGGTCGGTTCGCTCTTGCCGGGCACGTAATGCTCGAAGTATTCGGCGGTGGCTTCCACCGCGGTCAAGGTGGGCTCGTAGGCCACGTTGCGCTGCTTCATCAGGCGGAAGGTCGCCTCGCTGGCGCCGTAACCGTGCTCGATGCTGTCCACGCCGGCTTCCACCGCCATGCGCACGCCGGCGTCGCTGGCCGCGTGCGCGGCGACGGGTCGGCCGGACAGGTGCGCGGTGTCGACGATGGCCTTCAGTTCCGCGGCGGTCAGCGTGGGCGCGGTGTCGCCGCCGGGGCCGACGCGGTAGTCGGCGTACAGCTTGATCCAGTCGGCGCCGCGGGCGGCCTGCTCGCGCACCGCGCGCATCGCTTCGTCCGCGCCGCTGATTTCCTGCGCGCCGCCGGGCAGGTCGAGATCGGGACGGAAGCCGCGCGGACCGGGGCCATAGCTGGAGCTGGCGACGATGGCGCGGGTGGCGACATACAGCTGCGGGCCGGGAATCAGGCCTTCGTCGATCGCGCGCTTGACCGAGACGTCGGCGTAGCCGGCGCCTTCGGTGCCCAGGTCGCGCAGCGCGGTGAAGCCGGCCAGCAGCGTGTCGCGCGCGTGCGCGGCGGCTTCCAGCGTGCGGTAGTCCTGCGGCTCCTTCAGCACCTGGTCGTTCCACAGCGTCTCGTTGTACGGATGCAGGAAGACGTGCGAGTGCAGGTCGATCAGGCCGGGCAGCAGGGTGGCGTCGGGGAGTTCGACGCGGCGGGCGCCGGCGGGAACCTGGATGCCCGCGGCCGGGCCGGCCGCGGCGATGACGCCGTCATGGACCAGCACCGCCCAGCCGGCATGGGCCTGGTTGCCGTCGCCGGTCCAGACGCGGGCCGGGAGCAGCAGGGTGTCGGTCGCGGCGGCCGGCAGGACTCCCAGCAGGAGCAGCGTGCCAAGGAGGCGGATTGTCCAGCGCTTGGGCATGGCGGGCTCCCATCGAGGAAGCTCCGATCATAACGGCCGCCGCAGCGTCCGCGTAGGTCGGGGTGAGCGCAGCGAACCCCAACATCGGCCACGTCCGGGCGCCTGTTGGAGTTCGCCTTGCTCACTCCAACCTACAGGAGGCCGACCTGATCGGCGGCGGTGTACCACAGCAAGCCGTAATGCCCATACGCATACGTCAGGCTGCCGTTCTCGCCGTCGATGCTCGACGTATGCACGCCGCCCACCGTGCACACCCCGCCGTAGCAATTGATCTCGTCGATCCACGACTTGATCGAATACATCTTCTGCCCGAAGCGATGCCCCGCGATGCTGCCCAGCAGCGGGCTGCCCACCGACAAGCCCCAATAGCCGCAGGTGCTGGTGACCACGTTGAACGGATAGGTGCCGCACGACCACAGCCCGTGGAATGCGCCGGCGATGCCGACGAATACATCGACCTTCGAGGACAGGCCCAGCTTGTCGATCTCCCGCGCCGCCAGCGTGGCGCCCATCGAGTGGCCGAGCACGTCGATGCGGCCGGTGCAGGAACTGGCGATCGCCGCCTTGAGCGCATTGGCCACCGGCGTTTCCTCGCTGCCGTTGTGGTCGTTGCAGGCCGCGCACAGCGGATTGCCCCAGCTCGGCGCGTAGATCTGCGCGTCGGTATAGCCATGCTGGATCAGCGCGTCGTAGGTGTTCTGGAAATCACCAGGACTGCCGGTATTGCCGTGCACCAGCACGACATTGTCCACGCAGGCGGCATGCAGGCCCAGGCCCGGTATCAGCAACAGCAGGGCCAGCAGGCCCAGACCCCATCGTTTGATCGACATCGCGGTACGCTCCCTTCGCTTCGACGAGTCCCGCCGTGGCGGAACGGTGAAGAGCTGCGCAGCAGGCGCGGCTCCGTTTCGCAAGCGACGTCATCCGTCGACGGACGGGGGGAAGGCGTCGTCATGGGCTAGACCAGCCCCAGCAGGTAATAGCCGCCGATCGCCACGAACACCGCCGCGGTCTTGATCAGCGTGATGGCGAAAATGTCCCGGTACGATTGGCGATGGGTGAGGCCGGTCACCGCCAGCAAGGTGATCACCGCGCCGTTGTGCGGCAGCGTGTCCATGCCGCCGGAGGCCATCGCCGCCACGCGGTGCAGCACTTCCATCGGGATGCCGGCCGCCTGCGCGTTGCGGATGAAGGTATCGGCCATCGCCGCCAGCGCGATGCCCATGCCGCCGGAAGCGGAGCCGGTGATGCCGGCCAGCGCGGTGATCGACACCGCCTGGTTGACCAGCGGATTGGGAATGGCATGCAGCCCTTCGGCGATCAGCTTGAAGCCGGGCAGGGCGGCGATCACCGCGCCGAAGCCGTATTCGGAGGCGGTATTCATCGAGGCCAGCAGCGCGCCGGCGACCGCCGCCTTGCTGCCCTCGGCGAAGGACCGCTGCACCGGCTTCCAGGCGAACAGCAGCACGCAGGCGATACCCAGCAGCAGGGCGCCTTCCACCGCCCAGATCGCGGCCAGCTTCGACACCTCCTGCACCACCGGCTTCGCCTCGCCGATCACCGCCGGCACGAAGGACTGCGTGGCGCCGTAGAGGCGCGGCAGCGCATCGGCCAGCAGCTTGTTGGCCACGCCGACCACCACCAGCGGCAGCAGCGCGACCAGCGGATGCGCCAGGCGTGCGCCTTCGAACGGCGCGGGCTCGTTCGCCAGCACCTCGCCATAGCCTTCGCCGGCCGCGGCGGCGCGGCGCCGGCGCGATTCCAGATAAGCCAGGCCCACGCTCAGGATGAATACCGCGCCCAGCGTGCCCAGCCACGGCGCCGCCCAGGCGGTGGTGCCGAAGAACGACGTGGGAATGATGTTCTGGATCTGCGGCGTGCCGGGCAGCGCATCCATGGTGAAGGTGAAGGCGCCCAGCGCGATGGTGCCGGGGATCAGGCGCTTGGGGATATCCGCCTGGCGGAACAACTCGGCGGCGAACGGATATACCGCGAACACCACCACGAACAGCGACACGCCGCCGTAGGTGAGCAGCGCGCAGACCAGCACGATCGACAGCATCGCCCGTCCGCGCCCGACCAGGCCGATGGTGCCGGCCACGATGGCCTTGGAGAAGCCGGACATCTCGATCAGCTTGCCGAACACCGCGCCGAGCATGAATACCGGGAAGTAGAGCTTGAGGAAGCCCACCATCCGGTCCATGAACAGGCCGGTGAACATCGGCGCCACCAGGGCCGGGTCGGTCAGCAGCACCGCGCCCAGCGCGGCCAGCGGCGCGAACAGGATCACGCTGTAGCCGCGGTACGCCGCCAGCATCAGGAAGCACAGTGCGGCCAGCACGATCGCGAACGACATCCCTCATGACTCCCAAGCGCGCCAAAGACCGGCGCAGTATCCGGATGGGCCATCAGTCACGGCACTGTACGAAGGTACAAGTGTGGCCCCGCGCCGGCCTGCCTACGCTTCGCGGCATCGGCATCCGTGGGGAGGGTGCGTCTACACCATGAGGGGCGACATGAAACGCACGTACATGAGTCTGGCCATCGGCATGGCGTTCGGCGTGGCTTGCGCCGCGCCGGTGCGCGCGCAGCAGGCGGAGCCGCCGGCGCAGCCGGCCGAGGCGAAGAAGCTGGAGGCGGTGACGGTCACCGCGCGCAAGCGCGAGGAGACCCTGCAGGACGTACCGATCGCGGTCAGCGCGTTCACCTCCGCTGCGCTGTTCAAGCAGAACGTGCAGAACCTGGGCGACCTGCAGGGCAAGGTGCCGTCGCTGCAGGTGTATGCCGCGCGCGGCTCCAACACCACCATGACCGCGTATATCCGCGGCGTCGGCCAGGCCGATCCGACCTGGGGCTTCGACCCGGGCGTCGGCATCTATCTCGACGACGTCTACATGGCCCGCCCGCAGGGCGCGCTGCTGGACGTGTTCGACGTCAACCGCATCGAGGTGCTGCGCGGCCCGCAGGGCTCGCTGTACGGCAAGAACACCATCGGCGGCGCGATCAAGTACGTGTCCAACCCGCTGCCGACCCGGTTCACCGGCAGCGCGGAGGCCACCGTCGGCACGCATGGCGAGAAGGACATCAAGGCCAGCCTCGGCGGTGCCACCGACGACGGCGTGTGGCGCGGGCGCGTGGCGGTATCGAGCGCGCACAACGACGGCTTCGGCAAGAACCAACTCAGCGACAGCCGCAACGGCAACAAGAACACCAATGCGGCGCGTGCTTCGCTCGGCTTCTTTCCCAGCAAGGACTTCAGCGCCCAGCTCACGGTGGACGGCCTGCGCGACAATTCCAACCCGCGCGGCGCCAAGCTGCTCACCACCAACAAGTTCTATCCGACCTACCAGCCGCTCTCCAGCGACTTCGATACGCGCGGCGGCATGGCCCAGCTCAACCACACCGAGATGTCCGGCGCCGCGCTGACGCTGAGCTGGATCGCCAGTCCGGTGTGGACGCTGAAATCCATCACCGCGTATCGCGAGTCGTCGACCGACACCAACATCGACTTCGACACGCTGCCGGCCAAGATCGCCGACGTCAACGCGGTGTACAAGGACCACCAGTTCTCGCAGGAACTGCAGGCCAACTACGACGCCGGCGGCAGCATCCACGGCGTGTTCGGCCTGTACTACTTCAAGGGCGCGGCCGATGGCCAGATCCACAACATCTTCCTCGGCTCGCCGCCGTACAGCACGCTGGGCTTCGCCACCTACGGCAGCACCGGCGGCAGCATGGGCACCAAGAGCATCGCCGGCTACGGCGACCTGACCTGGGACATCGACCCGCAGTGGAGCCTGGACCTGGGCCTGCGCCTCACCCAGGAAAAGAAGAGCGCGGTGATCCAGAACTACGCCTTCGCCGACGAGACCTTCACCCGGCGCATCGCCACCGCGGCGGACTTCAGCGGCGCGCACACTTCGCGCAACGCCTCGCCCAAGGTGACCCTGGCCTGGAACGCCAGCGAACAGGTGAAGCTCTACGCCACCTACAGCGCGGGCTTCCACTCCGGCGGCTACAACATCCGCGCCAACTGCGTGGCGATCCCGCAGTCGTGCCGGCCGATCAGCGACGAGAAGGTGCAGTCGTTCGAGCTGGGCAGCAAGATGAGCTTCCTCGACGGCCGCCTGATGCTCAATACCTCGGCCTTCCACAATATCTACTCGGACATCCAGCTGTCCGTGTTCACCTCCTACGCGCTGCCGAACGGCAGCCAGGGCTTCTTCGGCGACTTCACCAACGCGGGCAAGGGCCATATCGACGGCCTGGAGGAAGAGTTTGCCTGGAAGCCGTCCGAGAACTGGACGGTGCGCGGCAACCTGGCCTACCTGCACACCAAGTACACCGAGTTCATGAGCAGCGGCAAGAACATCGCCGACACGCAGCGCTTCACCAATGCGCCGAAGTGGTCGGGCGGGCTGGGCGTGGAAAACAACTACCCGCTGGCCAATGGCGGCAGCATCGGCGCGCGCATCAATTACACCTACCAGACGTCGGTGTATCCGGAGACCACGCTGTCGCCGCTGATCATGCAGCGCGGCTATGGCCTGTGGAACGCCGGCATCGTGTGGGAAGTGAACCAGCCGTGGACACTGAGCCTGCAGGGCACCAACCTGGCTAACAAGTCCTACCGCACGACCGGCTATAACATCGCGGCACTGGGCATCGTCACCGGCTACTACGGCGCGCCGCGCATGGTCACGCTGACCGCCCGCTACAAGTTCTGATCGCGACCAGGAGGGGACTATGCGTTGGCGTTGGATCGGTATGCTCGGCACCGCGCTGCTGGCGGTCGCCGCACAGGCCCAGGCGGCCGATGCGGGGCCGCTGCCGCGGTTGAAGCTCGAGCCGTCGCGGGTGGCGGTGGCGGGCCTGTCTTCCGGCGCCTACATGGCGACCCAGGTGCAGCTGGCGTATCCGGAGCGTTTCCCCGCTGTCGCGCTGGTGGCAGGCGGGCCTTACGGTTGCGCGGACGGCAAGCTCGACGTGGCCTTGAGCACCTGCATGAAGGGCACGCCGGCGCCGGATGTGGCGGCGCTGGTGGCGAAGGCGCGGCAGCGCGCCAAGGCCGGCGAGACCGGTTCGCTTGCGGCCTTGGCCAAGGGCAAGGTGTATCTGCTGCACGGCAAGAGCGATGCAGTGGTGGCGCCGCCGGTGGCGGAAGCCGCCGCGCATTTCTACGAGCAGCTGCGCGATGGCGATCCGGCGCTCAAGGGCCTGAAGGTGTACGACGACGGCGCGCGCGATTTCGCCCACAACCTGCCGCTGGCGGCGAGCGGCGACGATTGCGGCAAGTCGGTGTCGCCGTATCTGGGCCATTGCGGTTTCGATGCGGCGGGCGAGATCTTCGCCCAGCTGTACGGCAAGCCGGCGCACGCGGCGGGCGAGGCGAAGGGCGAGCTGCGCCGCTTCGACCAGAACGCCTACAAGCCGGATGGCGCGGATGCGTTCCTCGCGGACGAGGGCTATGTCTATCTGCCGCCGTCGTGTCTGGCGGGCAAGCCCTGCGGTCTGCTGGTGGCTTTCCATGGCTGCAAGCAGAACGCCACCGCGGTGGGCGAGGCTTTCGTGAAGGATGCCGGTTTCAATCGCTGGGCGGACGTGTACGGCGTGGCGGTCCTGTATCCTCAGACGCGCGCCAGCATGGCGCCTTTGAATCCGCAGGCATGCTGGGATTGGTGGGGCTATTCGGGGACCAACTACGACACGCGGCAGGGCGTGCAGCTGCGCTGGCTGGTGCGTGCCGTGGAGGCGCTCGGTTTGCCGCCTTTGCATTGACGATGCGTGAGCATCGTCATCCCGGCGCAGGCCGGGGTCCAGTGGCGGTATCGCTCGATGGTCGCGGTGCGCGTGGCCTTGTCTCGCCGTTGGCGAGGGTTTCGAGCCGCTGCCGCGGCCCGAGTTACTTTCTCTTGCTTGCCCAAGAGAAAGTAACCAAAGAGAAGGGCACCCTGCACGGCGCCCTCCGGTGGCGTAGCCACCGGAGGGTACGTGAGGGCTGGCCGGGCTTTTTGACGGGACATCCATGTCCCGTCAAAAAGGCGAGGACTCCTGTCCTCGCCCCCTTCGGGGCCTTTTCGTCCAGCCCTCACCGCCGCGCCAAGGGATCCGAAGATCAAGAGCAAAGGCAAAAGCGCACAAGCGGAACGCCGCAGCTTTGCCGCGTGCTCTCATTGGATCTTCGCGAGTGCTTGCATCTCCCTCTCCCCGCCGGGGAGAGGGTTGGGGTGAGGGGCCGGGGCTCGCGGAAGCGCCCGCACAGGGCTTGCTCATGCTGACCCCCACCATCATCGCCACCGCCGCGCTCGTCTGGCTCGGCCTGCTGTTCGGCGTCGCCCTGCTCGGGGAACGCCGCCCCGCACTCTTCGAAAAACGCTGGTCGATCGTCTACGCGCTGTCGCTGGCGATCCATTGCACGTCCTGGACCTTCTACGGCACCGTGACCCAGGCCAGCCGTTCCGGCTGGTGGCTGCCGCCGACTTTCGTCGGCGCGATCCTGATGTATCTGTTCGGCATCGCGGTGCTGCGCCGGCTGGTGCAGCTGGCGCGCGACTACAACGCCGGGTCGCTGGCCGACCTGATCGCGGTGCGTCTTGGCCGCCATTCCGGACTCGCCGCGCTGGTGACGGTGGTGGTGCTGATCGGCATCGTCCCGTACATCGCGCTGCAGCTGAAAGCCGTGGCGATGAGCTTCGCCATGCTCAGCCGCGGGCAGGTGGCGGAGTCGGCGCCGTGGCAGGACAGCGCGCTTTACGTCGCCTTGCTGATGGCGCTGTTCGCCATGCTGTTCGGCACCCGCCGCGCCTCGACCATGGCGCACAACCGCGGGCTGGTGCTGGCGATGGCGTTCGAGTCGCTGTTCAAGCTGGCGGCGATGCTGGCCTTGGGTTCGCTGCTGTTCGCACCCTTGCCCGCGGGCGTCGTCGCCGCCGCGCCGCCGCACGACAGCACCGGTTTTCCGGCGATGATCCTGCTCGGCGCGCTGGCGATGTTCACGCTGCCGCACCAGTTCCATGCCGGCGTGGTGGAGTGCCGCGACAGTGCGCACCTGCGCACCGCACGCTGGCTGTTCCCGCTGTACATGCTGCTGATCGCGCTGCCGATCCTGCCGCTGGCGCGCCTGGGCGACGCCTGGCTGGCGCCGAGCGGCGTGCCGTCCGATCTCTACGTGCTGGCGCTGCCGATGGCGCGCGGCCAGCACGGCCTGGCGCTGCTGGCCTTCCTCGGCGGCCTGAGCGCGGCGACCAGCATGGTGGTGGTGGCGACGCTGGCGTTGAGCCTGATGGTGGTCAATCACCTGATCGCGCCGCTGCGCGTGCAGGCCGGCTGGGGACGCGGCGAGCACGGCGACCTGCGCGGCGAAGTGATCAACCAGCGCCGCGTGGCGATCCTCGCGGTGATCCTGCTGGCCTGGGCGTACAGCCGCGTGCTGGCGCGCAACGACGTGCTGGCCGATATCGGCGCGATTTCGTTCTCCGCGCTGGCGGGTCTCGCGCCGGCGCTGCTGGCGGCGGTGTTTCGGCCGCAGCTTGGGCCGCGCGCGGTGGCGGCCGGGCTGGCCGCCGGCACGCTGGTGTGGTTGTACGTCTTGCTGCCGGCGATGTTCCCCGCGGGTGCGCCGTGGTGGAGCGGCTGGTCCTACGGATTGCGCTGGTTGTCGCCGGACGGCTTCGTCGGGCTCGACGAATGGAGTCGCCTCGGCCGTGCCGTCGCGGCAGGGCTGGCCGCCAATATCGCCACCATGCTCGCCGTCGCCGGCTCGCGTTTCGGCCGTGCGCGCAAGCCCGCGGTGGTGGGCGGCATCGGTATCGCCGAACTGCACGCGCTGGCCTCGCGCTTCCTGCCGGCCGAGCGCGTGGCGCATCTGTTCGAGGATGCGCCGGCGCAAGGCATCGCCAGCGCGGCGCGGGTGGCCGAGGTCGAACACGAACTGGCGGCAGTGATCGGCGCCGCCTCCGCGCGCCTGCTGCTGGAAGTAGTGCGGCAGCAGCGCCGCGATGAACTGGAGACGGTCGCCGCCATCGTCGGCGAGGCCGCGCAGGACCTGCGCTTCAACCAGCGCGTACTGGAGGCGGCGCTGGAGAACATGAGCCAGGGCATCTGCGTGGTCGACGCGGAGCTGCGCCTGGTGGCCTGGAACCGGCGCTATGCCAGCCTGTTCGGTTATCCGGATGGCTTGCTGCAAGTCGGCCGGCCGGTGGCGGATCTCACCAGATACAACGTCGCGCGCGGCATGATCGGCGCGGGCGACGTCGATGCACGCGTGCAACGCAGGCTCACGCACATGCGCGCCGGCACAAGGCACCTGTCCGAGCGCAGTTTTCCCGATGGCACGGTGGTGGAGATCCGCGGCAACCCGATGCCGGGCGGCGGCTTCGTCGCCACCTTCACCGACGTGACCGCGTTCCGCCATGCCGAGGATGCGCTGCGTGGCGCCAACGAAACGCTGGAGCAGCGCGTGGACGAGCGCACGCGCGAGCTGGCTGACGCCACCGCCGAGGCGCAGCGTGCGAACGCGGCGAAGAGCCGTTTCCTCGCGGCGGTGAGCCATGACCTGATGCAGCCGCTGCATGCCGCGCAGCTGTTTGCGCACGCGCTGGCCGAGCGCGGCGGCGAGGCAGCCACGGTGCGTCATCTGCAAGGTGCGCTGGCGGCGACGGAAGGTCTGCTGGCGGGCTTGCTGGACATCGCCCGTCTCGAAGGCGGACGCCTGCGCGCACAGCCGCGCGAATTCGCGCTGGGCGAGGTGCTCGGTCCGCTCGCGGCGGAATTCCAGGCGATGGCGGCCGACCGCGGCATGCACCTGAGCGTGGTCGACAGCACGGCGTGGGTGCGCTCGGATCCGCTGCTGCTGCGCCGCGTGCTGCAGAACTTCCTGTCCAATGCGCTGCGCTATTCGGAACGCGGGCGCGTGCTGCTCGGCCTGCGCCGCCATGGCGCATGCGTGCGGCTGGAGGTATGGGACACCGGACCGGGCATCGCGCCGGAAGAACGCGAGCGCATCTTCCAGGCCTTCCATCGCCTGAATCATGCCGGCGGCCAAGGCCTGGGCCTGGGGCTGTCGATCGCGCAGCGCATGGCGGCCTTGCTCGACCATCCGCTGGGGCTGCGCTCCTGGCCCGGACGCGGCAGCGTGTTCCATCTCGACGTGCCGCGCGCGCAGCCGGTATCCGCGCCGCCGGCCGCCGCGGAAATCGCGCATGGCGTGGCAGCCGGCCGCGCCGTGGTGCTCGACAACGAACCCGCCGCGCGCACGGCGCTGGCCACCCTGCTGCAGGGCTGGGGCTGGCAGGTGCATGTCGCCGCGCAGCCGCGCCAGGCGCTGGAGACGCCGTGGCGCCCGGATCTGTATGTGCTCGACTATCACCTCGATCATGGCGTCACCGGGCTGGACGTGTTGCGTGCGGTGCGTCGCGCGCATCCCGGCGTGCCGGCGCTGATCCTCACCGCCGACCGCGATGGCGAATTGCGCCAGCGCATCCTGGATGCGGGTGCGATGGTGCTGTACAAGCCGCTCAAGCCGCTGGCGCTGCAGCAGGTGCTGCAGCGGCTGGCCACGGCGATGGCCTGATTACAGCGCGGGTTCGCTCAAGGCGAGCGAGTTCAGCAGCAGGCTGGCCTGGGTGCGGTTGCGCACGCCGAGCTTCTCGAAGATCGCGGTGACATGCGCCTTCACCGTGCGTTCCTGGATCGACAGGCGGTCGGCGATCTGCTTGTTGAGCAGGCCTTCGCCGAGCAGGGTGAGCACGCGGTATTGCTGTTCGGTGAGCCGCGCCAGGCGCGTGGCGAGCTCGGTATCCGCCGGATCGGCGGGCAGGGCGGCGACGGCCTGCGCCAGTTCGGCCGGCAGCCAGGTGCCGCAGGCCAGCACCGTGCGCACGGCCTCGCTGATTTCCGCCGGCGAAGCGCTCTTGGCGATGAAACCCGCGGCGCCATGGTCGAGCACGCGGCGCACGGTGCGCGCCTCGTCGTGCGCGGACACCACCAGCACGGCCACGCCCGGATGCTGTCCGCGCAACGCGGCGAGGCCGGACAGGCCCTGGCTGCCCGGCATGTTGAGGTCGAGCAGGACCAGGTCGGTGTCGGGTTCGGCGGCCAGCGCGGCGAGGGCGGTCGGCAGGTCGGTGGCTTCGTTGATCACGCAGTCGGCGACGCTCTCCATCACCGCCTGGCGCAGGGCCGTGCGGAACAGCGGATGGTCGTCGGCGATCAGCAGCGTGGGCATGACGAGTGACGTTAGCTTGGGCGGAGCGCTACGCAAAGCCCCTCTCCCCTCGGCGACCCGAAGGTAGTCCCCGTGGGAGAGAGGGGTTGGGGTGAGGGTACGGGCAGCGCGCAAGAGTGATGTGCACCGCTCCGCCCGTACCCTC
>NZ_FONH01000004.1:143121-349789 GCF_900112865.1 Dyella marensis
GGGTCACCATTTGGAACGGAGAGGTGATCCCCTCTCCCTCCGGCGACCCGAAGGTAGTCCCCGTGGGAGAGAGGGGTTGGGGTGAGGGTACGGGCGGAGCGCAAGAGTGATGTGCACCGCTCCGCCCGCACCCTCATCCGGCTGCCGCCACCTTCTCCCGGAGGGAGAAGGGTCACCATTTGGAACGGAGAGGTGATCCCCTCTCCCTCCGGGAGAGGGGGTGGGGTGAGGGTACGGGCGGAGCGCAAGAGTGATGTGCACCGCTCCGCCCGCACCCTCATCCGGCTGCCGCCACCTTCTCCCGGAGGGAGAAGGATTCCAACTTGGAACGATGAGGTGATCCCCTCTCCCTCCGGGAGAGGGGGTGGGGTGAGGGTACGGGCGGAGCGCAAGAGTGATGTGCACCGCTCCGCCCGTACCCTCATCCGGCTGCCGCCACCTTCCTCGCTCCTCAGAGCCGCGCACATCCATGTGCGCTCCCCGCGTGCTCCCGGCGGGAGAAGGGTTCCAATTTGGAAACTGAGGCATTTGCACCACAACCCCTGCTGTACCTTCGTACGATGGCGCGCCCACCGCCGGTTGCTATGGTGTCCGGATGACCATCCTCCACCGCTCCTGGCTGTTGCTGGTGCCGCTGCTGGCCGCTTGCGCGGCGCAGCCGCCTTCCTCTCACCGATCGGGACAGGGTTTCATGCGCGATCCGGATTTCATCCAAGGCGACGTGCGCATCACCGGGCATCGCGGCAGCGACGATCTGCTCAGTGCGGGATTGGGTCTGGCCGGGTTGGCGGGGACGCCGGCGCCATATGCCGATGCGCTGCATCCGACCGCGGGCGAGTTGCGCCGCCGTGCGATCCAGAACAGCTGGAAGGGCATCGCCGATCTCGGCCCGCTGGGCGGCTACGGGCGTGTCTATGGCGCGGTGCCCGCGGTGCCGGGACGCGAATACCAGGCCTTTGCGCGCATTCCAGGCGCGCATGCACCGCACCGCGTGCTGCTGCAGCTGCCCGATGGTTTCGACACGCAGCGGCGCTGCCTGGTGGTGACGGCATCGTCCGGTTCGCGCGGCATCTACGGCGCGATCGCGCTGGCCGGTGCGTGGGGACTGCCGCGCGGCTGCGCGGTCGCCTATACCGACAAGGGCACGGGCGCGGGTTACTTCGACCCTGCCGACGACAGCGGCGTGCAGCTGGACGGCACGCGCGCGAAGCGCGGTTCGGCGCCGCTCGAATTCGAACCGGTGCCGGCTGCCGCCGACGCGGGCGTGGCGATCAAGCACCTGCACTCGGGCGATCATCCGGAAGCCGACTGGGGCCGCCACGTACTGCAGGCCGCGCGCTTCGGGCTGGCCATGCTCGATCGCGCCTATCCGGAGCAGGCGCCGTTCACCGCGCAGAACACGCGCATCATCGCCACCGGACTGTCCAACGGCGGCGGCGCGGTGTTGCAGGCGGCAGGCCTCGACGACGAAGGTGTGCTCGCCGGTGTCGTCGCGCTGGAGCCCAATGTGCACGTGGAAGGCCACGGCCGTGCGCTCTACGACTACGCCACCGACGCCGCGCTGTGGCTGCCGTGCGCACTGAGCGACGCGCGCTTCGACCGCACGCCCCTGGCGCGCGGCAAGGACGGCAAGCCGCCGGCTGCCTGGCTCGCCCGCTGCGCCAGCCTGCGCGAGCTGGGCCTGGTCGGCGGCGACACGCCGCAGGCCCAGGCGGCGCAGGCCTACGAACATCTGCGCAAGGGCGGCTGGACCGACGACGCGCTGAACGTGGCGGCAAGCACGCAGGCCTTCGACCTGTGGCGCGCGATCGCCGCCGGCTATGCCTCGTCGTATCTGCGCCGCGGCGCGACGGACATGCCTTGCGGCTTCCGCTACGCCGCCACCGCCGACGCCTCGCCGGCCGTCCGCGCCTCGTGGTGGGCGGACGGTGCCGGCATTCCGCCCGGCAACGGCATCGCGCTGCTCGGCGGCACGGACGCAACCGCGGACCCCGCGCTGCCCGGCACGCGCTGCCTGCGCGCGCTGTGGGACGGCACCGGCGCGGAGGTGGCCGGGCTGCACGCCAGCGTGGCCGCCACCTCGGTGCGGCTGCCGCGTCCGGAGCTGCCGCTGTGGGTGCTGCACGGCGCCGAGGACGGCCTGCTGCCGACGGCGTTCACCTCCGAACCCTACGTGGCCTGGCTGCACGCGCAGGGGCGCCATCCGCTGTACTGGAAGGTGCCGCATGCGCAGCATTTCGATGCCTTCCTGCCGCTGCCGGGCTTCGGCGAGCGCCACGTGCCGCTGCTGCCGTACGGCTATCTGGCGCTGGACCGGCTGTGGAGCCACCTGTACGCCGCCGCGCCGTGGCCGCGCGACAACCCGCCGGTGCCGGCGGCCCGGCCCCGCGGCGCGGGGGCGATGGAGCGGGCGGCGCTCGGCCTGCCCTGAGCCGCCGGCTGGAGTATCCTTGCCGGTTTCCGCGCCGCTGCCGGAGCGGCGCCGTCTCGACAGCCTAAGGAGTACCGATGACCATCAACGTAACCCTCACCACCAACCGCGGCCCCATCCACCTGCGCCTGCACGACGACAAGACGCCGGTGACCGTGGCCAGCTTCGTCAACCTGGTGCGCCGCGGTTACTACGATGGCCTGAGCTTCCACCGCGTGATCAACGACTTCATGGTCCAGGGCGGCTGCCCCGAGGGCAGCGGCCGCGGCGGCCCGGGCTACAAGTTCGAGGACGAGTTCAATCCCTCGCTGCGCCACGACAAGCCCGGCGTGCTGTCGATGGCCAACGCCGGTCCGCGCACCAACGGCAGCCAGTTCTTCATCACCCACGGCGCCACGCCGTGGCTGGACGGCAAGCACAGCGTGTTCGGCGAAGTGGTCAGCGCGGAAGACCAGAAGGTGGTCGATGCGATCCGCCAGGACGACGTGATCGAGAAGGCCACCGTCGAGGGCGACGTCGACGCGCTGCTGGCCGCCCAGGCCGACCGCGTCAAGGAATGGAACGCGATCCTCGACCAGCGCGGCTGAGCGCCTCGCGTTCTTGCGAAATAAGAAGGCCGCCGTCGGCAACGACGGCGGCCTTCTTTCATTAACGGTGCCGTCACATGCGGCTAGCCGAGGCATGCCTAGAATCGCCGGACGCGCCGGACGTGCGCTACCGGGGTAGACCTTTCAATCTTAGGGAGAGCAAACATGGCATCACTCAATGATCTGCTGGGCGGCCTGGGTAGTCTGCTGGGGCAGGGCGGCCAGGAAGGACAGGGCGGCTCGCTGATTTCCGTGGCGGGCCAGCTGATCGAAAAGGCCGGCGGCCTGCAGGGCCTGCTGAACATCCTGCAGCAGCATGGCCTGGGCGAAGCGGCGCAGTCGTGGGTCGGCACCGGCGCCAATCAATCGGTCTCCGGCGACCAGCTGGGCCAGGCGCTGCAGAACGGCGGTCTGGGCTCGGTGGTGCAGGAAGCCGCGGGCAAGCTGGGCGTGGATCCGGGCCAGCTGCTCGGCCAGCTGTCGCAGGTGCTGCCGCACGCGGTGGATCACCTCACCCCCGACGGCCAGGTGCCGCAGGGCGGCAGCGGCATCGATCTGGGCTCGCTGGCCTCGCTGGCCGGTTCGCTGTTCGGCGGCAGCAAGGCGTCGGCCTAAGCATTCGCGCACACATGAAAGCCGCCGGCGGGGCAACCCGCCGGCGGCTTTTTTCATGCTCAGGCCGTGCGATTGCGGTTGAACGCGAAGTGGTAGATCAGCAGCAGCACCACGGCGCCGAGGATCGAGCCGAGGAAGTGCATGAAGCCCGTCGCGGGCCACCAGCCCAGCTGCTCGCCCACATAGGTGGAGATGAAGGAGCCGGCGATGCCCAGCAGGGCCGTGATGATGAAGCCGCCCGGGTCCTTGCCCGGCATGATGGCCTTGGCGAGCAGGCCGACGACCAGACCGACGATGATTACCCACAGCCAATGCATACCCGTCTCCTCCGTCAATGGTTGGATAGTCCCCTGAGTACCACTGGCGGGCGCCTTCCTGTTGGCCCGCTGCCTCCCGGTCCCGGAATGCGCCGAAGCGGCCGGTAGCGTGCGCATCATGCCCGGGCCGGTCCCCGAATGCACCGGGTGGCAAGGACTTGCGGGGGCGCCGGATGCGGCAGCGCCGCATGCTAAAATCCACCGGTTTGCTGCCTCCGTCCCCCGAACCAGAGGAAGTCATGCCCCAGCTAGCCCAGCGTGTCGGTCGCGCCAAGCCCAGCGCGATCATGGTCATCGCCGAAAAGGCCAGGCAGCTCAAGGCCGCCGGCCGCGACATCATCAGCTTCTCCATCGGCGTGCCGAACTTCCTCCCCGGCGACCATGTGTACGAGGCGGCGCGCGAGGCGCTCAAGCACGACAGCGGCCAGTACGGCAGCAACCGCGGCGCCGAGCCGCTGCTGGACGCCTTCCTCAGGCACATCGAGGCGCTCGGCTTCAGCGGCTACGGCCGCATGAACCTCTCCATCGGCATCGGCGCCAAGCAGGTGCTGTACAACCTGGCCGAGGCGATGCTCGACGAAGGCGACGAGATCTGCTTCGCCGCGCCGTACTGGACCACCTACCACGACATCGCGGACATCGTCGGCGCCAAGGCCAACGTGCTGCATTGCGGCCCGGAGCAGAACTACAAGCTGGTGCCCGCGCAGCTCGAAGCGGCGTTGCAGCGCAAGCCCAAGGTGTTCCTGTTCAACAACCCGTCCAACCCCACCGGCATGGTCTACACGCGCGAGGAAATCGCCGCGCTGGCCGACGTGCTGGTCAAGTATCCGGACACCTGGATCGTCACCGACGACATCTACAACTCGATGGTGTTCGACGGGATCGGCTACCACAACTTCGTGTTCGCCCAACCGGAGTTGCGCGAGCGCCTGGTGTTCGTCGACTCGGTCTCCAAGACCTACGGCATGCCGGGCTGGCGCGTGGGTCTGATCGCCGGCCCCGAGTCGGTGGCCAAGGCGGTGACCACGCTCAATTCCAACCACATCACCAGCGTGCCGGAAGTGATCACTGCTGCCGCGGTGGCGGCCTTCGGCGGCCCGCAGGACGTGCCGCGCGCCAAGTGCGAGGAATTCGCCGGCAAGCGCGACGTGGTGTTCGAGGCGCTGACGGCGATCCCCGGCGTGGTGTGCCCGCGTCCGCAGGGTGCGTTCTATGCGTTCCCGGATATCTCCGTCGCCTTCGGCAAGAGCCACCAGGGCACGAAAATCTCCAACGACGTCGAGTTCTGCGCGGCCCTGCTGGAAGCCACCGGCGTCGCCTGCGTGCCTGGTTCGGCCTTCGGCGAGCCGCGCGCGATGCGCATCTCCTACACCTGTCCCACGGCGCAGCTGAAGCCGGGCCTCGAACGCATCCAGGCCTTCTTCGCGCAGCTGAGCTGATCCATCCGTATCGGTGGGTCTCAAGGGGCCCGCCAACACCATTCGGTGGGCCTGGCCCACCCGACCATGAAGGAGTGCAAGTGATGAAAGCCCCCGTTCGCGTTGCCGTTACCGGCGCTGCCGGCCAGATCGGCTATGCCCTGCTGTTCCGCATCGCCGCCGGCGACATGCTCGGCAAGGACCAGCCGGTGATCCTGCACCTGCTGGAAATCACCCCGGCGCTGCCGTCCCTGCAGGGCGTGGTGATGGAGCTCAACGACTGCGCGTTCCCGACCCTGGCCGGCATCGTCGCCACCGACGACGTCAACGTGGCCTTCAAGGACGTCGACTACGCCCTGCTGGTCGGCGCGCGTCCGCGCGGCCCGGGCATGGAGCGCAAGGACCTGCTGGAAGCCAACGGCGCCATCTTCGGCCCGCAGGGCAAGGCGCTGAACGACCACGCCAAGCGCGACGTGCGCGTGCTGGTGGTCGGCAATCCGGCCAACACCAATGCGCTGATCGCCCAGCAGAACGCCCCGGACCTGGATCCGAAGTGCTTCACCGCGATGGTGCGCCTGGACCACAACCGCGCCCTGTCGCAGCTGGCCGAGAAGACCGGCGCGCACACCACCGACATCAACAAGGTCACCATCTGGGGCAACCACAGCTCCACCCAGTACCCGGACCTGCACCAGGCTTCGGTGAAGGGCAAGGCCGCGCTCGAGCTGGTCGACCAGGCCTGGTACGAGAGCGACTTCATCCCCACCGTGCAGCAGCGCGGCGCGGCGATCATCAAGGCGCGCGGCGCCTCGTCGGCCGCTTCGGCCGCCTCGGCCGCGATCGACCACATGCGCGACTGGGCGCTGGGCACCGCTGACGGCGACTGGGTCTCGATGGGCATCCCGTCCGACGGCTCGTACGGCATCGCCCCGGGCGTGATCTACGGCTACCCCGTGACGGTGAAGAACGGCAAGTACGAGATCGTGCAGGGCCTGCCGGTCAACGACTTCTCGCGCGCCCGCATGGAAGCGACCGACAAGGAACTGCGCGAGGAGCGCGCCGCGGTCGAGCATCTGTTCGCCAAGAAGTAAGCCGCTTCGGCAGCGAGGCAGGGAAGGGCGGCCCTGGGGCCGCCCTTCTTCGTTGTGCCGCTCAGTGCGCCGCCGTCTGCGCGCTCGCCCACGCGCTGCGCACATAGGCCAGCAGCGCGTCGTCCACCGCGCTGCCGCTGCGCAGCTCCGGCTCTTTCGCATAGGCCTCGCGGATGCGCGCATGGGTGACCGGATCGTCGCCGGCATAGGCGCGGAACAGTTCCATCCAGCGCCGCGCCTTGGCCTGCACGTGCGGGTGCGCGGGCGGAAGCTCATCGGCCATGGCGTTGCGCAGTTCCGCGATCAGCACCGGCCAGGCATGCATCTGCGCACCGTAGTGCAGCTGCATCCGCTCCATCTCCCGCGCATCCAGGTAGCGGGCGAAGATCGACAGCCGCGCGGCGATCAGCGCCTGCTCCACGAAGCGCTCCAGTTCCCGGGTGATGCCGCTGCGCTCGCGCATGGCCGGCTCCTGTTCGTTGATGGCCCGTAGCCGCAGCAGGAAAGCCGGGTTGTTGCCGGTGCCGCGCTGGATCATCGTCATCCAGCGCAGCGCCAGCAGCTGCACGTCGGCATCGTGCGCGGTCGCGCCGCGGTCCATGGCCGCCTGCACGGCCATGACCAGTGCCTTCCAGTCGGGCAGCACGTCGGGGTCGGTATGCAGCGGCAGCGTCTTCAGTTCGTCGGGAGAGAAATACTTCTCGTACATGGTCATGGTCTCGAGTGTGTCCAGCCAGTCGGCCAGGTCGGGGGACTGTCCGGCCTCCAGCTGCGTGCGCAACCGGAGCAGCCGCTCGCGCAGCAGCGCGGTCTTGGCCAGCTCGCGGTCGAGGTGGGCGAGCTGGCGATCGATCACCTCCGGCAGCGGCGCCTGAGGCCCGGACAGGGCGTCTCCGATCGCGGTCAGCGACAGGCCCAGCTGGTGCAGGGCCTGGATCCGATGCAGGCGCTCGATATTGGCCCGATCGTAGAGTCGATAACCGGCGGCGGAGCGCACCGAAGGCTTCAGCAGGCCGATGGCGTCGTAGTGGTGCAGGGTGCGGACAGTCAGCCCGCAACGCCGCGCAAGTTCGCCAACGGTCAACAGCATGGAGTTCTCCTTCGGTGCGGGCCGCACACTGGGGCCTTACGTTACGTAAGGGTCAAGCCCGGCGATAGCCGTGGCTGAGCGCCTCTGCTAAAAGCAATCCCTGGTTGCGCCCCGCCGGGCGGGCCGGTCAGACGAGGTCAGCCGTGCAAACCATTCTTGTCGCCGACGATCACCCGATGTTCCGCGCCGCGGTGCTGCATGCGCTGCGCGAGGCGCTGCCCGACGGCCGGATGCTCGAAGTGGCCAGCCAGAGCGCCGTCGAAGCGGCGCTGGCCGACGAGGCGGTGATCGACCTGGTGCTGCTGGACCTGGCCATGCCCGGCGCGATGGGCTTCTCCTCGCTGGTGCTGCTGCGCGGCGAGCGGCCGGAAGTGCCGGTGATCGTGATTTCCTCGAACGACCATCCACGCACGGTGCGCCGCGCGCAGCAGTTCGGCGCCGCAGGGTTCGTTTCAAAGTCCGCGCCGGTAGGTGCGTTGGGTGCGGCGGTGCATGAGGTGCTCGCGGGCGGAAGCTGGTTTCCGGCGGAGAAGGCCGAGCGCAGCGAAGATGATGCGACGCTTGCGTCGCGCCTGGCACAGCTGACACCGCAGCAGCTGCGCGTACTGATGCTGCTGGCCGAAGGCCTGCTCAACAAACAGATCGCCGACCAGCTCGGCCTGGCCGAGAACACCGTGAAGATCCACGTGACGGCCGTCCTGAAGAAACTCGACTGCCGTTCCCGCACGCAGGCGGCGGTACTCGCAAAGTCGCTGGATCTCGACGAGTCCCCGTAGGTTGGGGTGAGCACAGCGAACCCCAACGAACCTCTCACGCCGACCGTCGCGTCGATCTTCGATTGCGCCACCCGTTGGGGTTCGCTGCGCTCACCCCAACCTACGAGGCGCCGCTGGCGAGCAATGCCTGCGATATCACGGCCCGCAGCGCCGCCGGCGCCGCCGGCTTCGGCAAGAAGCGCAAGCCGGCCTCCTGCACGCGCATCCGCGTCTGCGCATCCTTCTGCGCCGACAGCACGATGGTCGGCGGCTGTACACCCCAGCGTCCGGCGAGGCGCGGCAGCAGATCCAACCCGGTGACATCCTCACCAAGCTGGTAGTCCAGCAACAGCAGATCCGGCGCCTCGCCCGCACGAGCGAGCGCCATCGCCTGCTCCGCGCTGTCGACCAGCGTCGCCTCGCATCCCCAGTGCCGCAGCAAGGCACCCGTCGCCTCGCGCACGCGCGGCGCATCGTCGATGCACCACACGCGGCAGCCACGCAGCGGCGAATCCTCGTCCGTCACGGCCGAACTGGCGACAGGGGCCGCGGGCACACCTGCCGGATCGCCATACGGCACCGTCACCGAGAACGCGCTGCCGCGCTCCGGCCAGGAACGCAGCCCGATGCGGTGGTCAAGCAATCGCGCGATGCGGTCGACGATCGACAAGCCGAGCCCCGCGCTGCGCCCGTCGCGCTCGATGCCGGTATCTAGCCGGCGGAACTCCTCGAAGATCGCCTGCCGCTTCGCCTCCGGAATGCCCACGCCGGTATCCCACACTTCGATGCGCACGCCAGCATCCACGCGGCGGCAACCGAGCAGCACGCGTCCGCGCGGCGTGTAATGGATCGCGTTGGAAAGAAAGTTCTGCAGCACGCGGCGCAGCAGCAGCGGATCGCTGTGCACCGTCGCCTGGCAGGGCACGTAATGCAGCGCCAGCCCGCGCGATTGCGCGAGGATGCCGAACTGCCGCGCCAGTCCGGTGAGCAACGGCTCCAGCGGCAGGTCCACCGCCCTGGCCGACAGCGCGCCGGCTTCCAGGCGCGCCATGTCGAGCAGGCTGGCGAGCAGGTCGTCCTGTGCCTGCAGCGCGCTTTCCACGCGATCGGCCAGTGCGCGGTCGTCGCCGCCGGGCAGGCGGCCGCGCAGCACGCCGACATACATGCGCGCGGCGTTCAGCGGTTGCAGCAGGTCGTGCACGGCGGCGGCGACGAAGCGCGTCTTGCCGCGGTTGGCATGTTCGGCTTCGGCCTTGGCGGCTTCGAGGTCGTGCGTGCGTTCCTCAATGCGCTGTTCCAGCGTGGTGGCGAGGTTGCGCAGGTCGCGTGCCGCGGCTTTGTACGCGGTGATGTCGGCGAAGCTGGTGACGAAGCCGCCGCCGGGCAGCGGGTTGCCGCGGATCTCCAGCACGCTGCCGTCGGGGCGCTCGCGCTCGAACATATGCGCCGAGCCACTGCGCATATGGTCCAGGCGGCGCTGGATCGCTTCCTCCACCGAGCCCGGCCCGAGCCGGCCCAGGCGCGCGTTGTAGCGCAGCACGTCCTCGATCGGCATGCCGGTCTGCAGCAGGCCGGGCGGGAATTTGAAGATCTCCTGGTAGCGCGTGTTCCAGGCCACCAGGCGCAGCTCCCGGTCGACCACGCTGACGCCTTGCGGCAGATGTTCCAGGCTGGCATTACGGCTGGCCGCGGCCTCCGCCGCCTGCACCACGCTGTCCTGCGCCGAGCGCAGCTCGCCGGTGTAGTGGGCGACCAGGCGTTCCAGCTCGGCGCGGCTCTGCAGCCGGTGCTGGATCAGGCGGCGGCGCTGCTGCAGGAACAGCCCCAGCAGGATCAGCGGCGCCCAGGCCCCCGCGGCCACGGCGGCGGCCAGGCGCGCGGTGGCGAGGCTGCCGGCGGCGTTACGCAGCAGGTGCAGCGACCAGCCTTCCAGCGGCAGCTCGAGCGAGCTCCACAGCCGGGCGCCGCGGCCGGCCGGTTCCACGATGCGCACCAGGCGACTGCCGTCGCCGAGTTCGTCGAGCACGCGATAGTCGGCCCGGCGCAGCTGCTGGCCCTCGTACTGGCGGGTGGCTTCCATCTGCGCCGCTTCGCTGGGCTTGAGCGGGCTCAGTTCGCGGAATTCCCATTCGGGCTGGTTGGTGAGGAAGACCACGCCGTTGCGGTCGCTCAGCAGCAGCGTGCCGTCGCCGTGCAGCCATTCGCGTTCGAGTTCGCCCAGCGGTACCTTCACCGAGATCACGCCGATCACTTCGCCGCGCGGCCCCTTCACCGCCTCGGCGATGAAATAGCCGGGCACATGAGTGGAAATGCCTACCGCGTAGAAGGTGCCGACGCCATGGGCGACCGCGCCCTGGAAATACGGCCGGAAATCGTAGCGGTGGCCGACATTGCTGCTCGGCTCGCGCCAGTTGTTGGCGGCCAGCGCGAGGCCGTCGCGATCGAGCAGGGTGAGCGTCGATGCATGGGTCACGCCGTTGGCGTGTTCCAGCTTGATGTTGAGGTAGTGCTGCATGGTCGCGTCGGGCGGCGCGAGCAGGGCGGCGCGCAGTTCCGGGTCGAGCGCGAGCGTACCGGGCAGCACGCGATAACGGTCGATCAGGCGCTGCAGGGCCAGCGATTGCAGCTGCAGTTGCTGTGCGCTGTCGCCGGCCATGCGGCCCAGCGACTGGCGCAGGGCGATGCGGTAGGCGAGCAGGGCGGACAGCGCCATGCCGGCGGCGAGCAGCGCGGCGATGGCGAAGATCTTGCCGTGGCGGAACCGGATGGCCATGGGTCAGGAGAAAAGAGCGCCTCGATCGCGGCGGCATCCTAGTTGGCGAAGCGCGTCAGTCCTCGACGATGCGCGAATGCCGCCGGGTATCGCGCATGCCAATGTATACCAGCAGGGAGCAGGCGATGCAGGCGGTGACGTACCAGTAGAAATAATCTTCGTGGCCGATCTTCTTGAACCACAGCGCCACGTATTCCGCGGTGCCGCCGAACACCGACAGCGCCAGCGCGTACGGCAGGCCCACGCCGATGGCGCGGATCTCGGTGGGAAACAGCTCCGCCTTCACCACCGCATTGATCGAGGTATAGCCGCTGACGATGATCAGCGCGGCCATGATCAGGCCGAATGCCTGCCACCAGTCGTGCGCTTCTTTCAGCGTCGACAGGATGGGGTAGGTGAGCAGTGCGCCGAGCACGCCGAAGCCGATCAGCAGCGGCCGCCGGCCGATGCGGTCCGACAGGGCGCCGAAGGCCGGCTGCAGCAGCGCATAGACGAACAGTGCGGCGGTGGAGATCGAGGTGGCGTCGGCCTTGCTCATCCCGGCGGAGTTCACCAGGAATTTCTGCATGTACGTGGTGAACGTATAGAAAGCGAGCGTGCCGCCCATGGTGAGGCCGATTACCGTGAGCACTTCGCGCGGATGGCGCATCAGGGTGCGCAGGGGGCTTTCCAGCTGCCTGGCTTTCTTGAACGAGGCCGTCTCGTCCATGTTGCGGCGGATGATGACCGCGATCACCGCCAGCAGCGCGCCGATCAGGAACGGAATACGCCAGCCCCAGTCGTGCAGTTGCTGGGTGGACAGCACGAAATGCTGCAGCACCACCAGCAGCGCCAGCGCGATCAGCTGCCCCGCCACCAGGGTCACGTACTGGATGCTCGACCAGAAGCCGCGGCTCTCGCGCGGCGCCATTTCGCTCAGGTAGGTGGCCGAGGTGCCGTACTCGCCGCCGATCGACAGCCCCTGCAGCAGGCGCGCCAGCACCAGCAGGATCGGCGCGGCCACGCCGATCTGCGCATAGCCGGGCGACAGGCCGATGATCAGCGAGCCCAGGCTCATCATGAACACCGACAGCAGCAGCGCCGCCTTGCGCCCGCGGCGGTCGGCGAAGGTGCCGAGCAGCCAGCCGCCCAGCGGGCGCATCAAAAAACCGACCGCGAAGATGCCCGAGGTATTGAGCAGCTGCGTGGTCTGGTCGCTGGCCGGAAAGAACACCTGGGCGAAGTACAGCGAGAACGCCGAATAGACGTACCAGTCGTACCACTCGACCAGGTTGCCGATCGAGCCGCTGAAGATCGAGCGCAGGCGCTGCCCGGCCGTCATGGCGGGCGCGCGCGCGATGAGTCCGGCGGTGGTGCTGTTCATGCTGCGGCTCCCGTTGCTTAGAAATACACCTGGGCGCGCAGCTCGAACACGTCCGGATCCTGGCGCTTGCCCAGGTGCGTGGAATGCGCCTTGACGTAGTTCGCCTGGAACTTGAAATGCTGGGTCAGGTACCAGTTGGCGCCGAAAGTGAGGTCGTGCTCGCGGCCGCCGCGCACCTTGCCGTCGTCCAGGTCCAGCGCGCTGTAGCGCAGCAGCAGCTCCACCGCACCCCAGGGACCGCGCGGCTTGATGTTGGCGACGTTGCCGGCGGTGTAGGGGCGCGACTCGCCGGTGAGCACGTAGCTGCCGAACACGTAGTAGCCGTCCGCGGTGTAGTCGGCCAGGCCGTCGGTGCGCTTGGTCTGCGCCTGCAGGTACTCGCCCTGGAACGACAGCGGACCGTGGATCCACAAGCCTTCGAAGCCAAGGCGGCGATTGCTGTCGACGTGGGTGAGCGAGCCGGAGTCGATCAGGCGCACGGTGGTGAGGCCCACTTCGGGGCGCGAACGCCAGCGCGCCGAGGGCGAGTGGTAGACGCCGCGCCCGTCGGTGGTGCCGTCGGGATTTTCGATCGATGCGGACAGGCCCAGGTGCACCACTTCGCCTTCCTGCTTGAGCGGCGTCCACGCGGCGCGCGCGGCGACGGTGGTGCCGTCGTTGTCGCCTTGCAGATCCTCGCCGAAGTAGTAGCCGACATTGACCAGGTAAGTGGGGCGCTCATAGGCCCAGTCGACGCCGGTGCGGCGCGTCTCGTAGATGGCCTGCAGCGGCAGCGCGATCTCCACGAAGCTGTCATTGCGCGCGCTGGTGACGCCTTCGAAGCCCACCGGCAGCTTGCTGTAACCGAAGCGCAGCTTGCCGTAGTCCTGGCCGAACAGCCATTTGGTTTCCATGCGCCAGTACACGTCCAGCCATTGCCTGGACTGGAAATCGAAGTAGACCAGCGCGTCCCACTCGCCCTTTTTCTTGGCGGTGAAGCCGAATTCCTTGCGGCGGTTGGTGTGCGAGTCCTCGATGGTGTCACTGTGGCGCACGTCCATCCAGTCGTACTGGTAATTGCCGTACAGCGCCCACTCGGTGCCGTCGCCCGTGGTGTACTTGATCGGCCAGTTGTTGACGTCGGCCGCCCGCGCCGCCGGCGCCAGGCCCAGCGTGCACAGCATGACGGCACTGAGGGTCTTGCTCGGGAAGGTCTTCATCGCAGCCTCGTGAATGGCGGGTGGGGCCGGCTCAGCCGGCGTCAGAGAGCAGGGGAGCCTCGTCCGCGGCGGGCGAGGGCGAGCGGCCGTCGAGCGCGGCCTGCAGGCTGGCGTGGTCGAGTTCCTTCTCCCAGTGCGAGACCACCACGGTGGCGACGCCGTTGCCGATGATGTTGGTGATCGCGCGCGCCTCGCTCATGAAGCGGTCGATGCCGAGGATCAGCGACAGGCCAGCGACCGGCACCGACGGTACGACCGCCAGGGTGGCGGCGAGCGTGATGAAGCCCGCGCCGGTGACGCCGGAGGCGCCCTTGGAGGTGAGCATGGCGACGGCGAGCAGGGTCAGTTCCTGGCTCAGCGTGAGCTCCACGCCCAGCGCCTGCGCCACGAAGATCGCGGCCATGGTCAGGTAGATATTGGTGCCGTCCAGGTTGAACGAATAGCCGCTGGGCACCACCAGGCCCACTACCGACTTGGAGCAGCCCAGGCGCTCCAGTTTCTGCATCAGCGGCACCAGCGCCGATTCGGACGAGGAGGTGCCCAGCACCAGCAGCAGCTCTTCGCGGATGTAGCGCAGGAACTTGAAGATGCTGAAGCCGGTGGCGCGCGCGATGGCGCCGAGTACCACCACCACGAACAGGATGCAGGCCAGGTAGAAGCTGCCCATCAGCTTCAGCAGCGGCCCCAGGCTGTGCACGCCGTACTTGCCGATGGTGAAGGCCATCGCGCCCATGGCGCCCAGCGGGGCCAGGCGCATGATCATGCCCATGATGCGGAAGAACACTTTCGACAGCGCTTCCAGGAAGGTCATCACCGGCCTGGCGCGTTCGCCGAGATGGATCATGGCAAAGCCGAACAGCAGCGCCAGCAGCAGCACCTGCAGCAGGTCGCCGTCGCCGCTGAAGGCGTCGCTGAAGGTCTTGGGAATCAGGTGCAGCAGGAACGGAACGGTGCCCTGCTCGTGCGCGGCGTTGGCGTACTTGGCCACCGCGGTGGCGTCGAGCGATGCGGGCGTGGCATTGAAGCCGGCACCCGGCTTGAGCGTATTGACCACCACCAGGCCGATCACCAGCGCGAAGCTCGACACCACCTCGAAGTACAGGATCGCCTTCGCGCCGACGCGGCCGACCTTCTTCACGTCGGACACGCCGGCGATGCCCAGCACCACGGTGAGGAAGATGATCGGCCCGATCAGCATCTTCACCAGCGCGATGAAGCCGTCGCCGAGCGGCTTGAGCGCCACGCCGGTCTCCGGCGCGTAATGGCCGATCAGTCCGCCCGCGACGATCGCGGCCAGCACCCAGAAATAGAAGTGGCGGAAGAACGCAGGCATGACGAGGTCCCGGTGGAGGGTGTCCGGGAGCTTGTCAGGCGGGGGGCGGGGGGCAAATAACACATACCTACTAGACGGCCGATTCGCCGGCGTAGGTTGGGGTGAGCCACAGGCGAACCCCAACGTTGCGAGGCGCCTGGGGCGGCGATGTTGGGGTTGTCACCCCAACCTACGGAGCGGCGTAGGTTGGGGTGAGCCGCAGGCGAACCCCAACATGGCGAGACGCCCGGGACGGCGATGTTGGGGTTGTCACCCCAACCTACGGGAACAGCTGGTACGAAAAGGTCAGGTCATACCGCGTATGCCGCGCCAGGTTGTCCTGCGTCTTGTCGCCCACCGGTTGCGCGGCGGAGACGTCCACCGTGTAGTGCTTGCCGTCGGTGAGGCGCAGGCCGAGCGCCGCGGTCTGCAGGCTGTCGGCCGCCGGCCGTGCGCCGTTGAGGTATACGCGCGCCATCTGGCCAAGCACATAGGGAGTGAGCATGGTCACCCACTTCGCGCTCACCTTGAACGAGCGGTTGAGTTCCAGCGACGCGCCCCAGCCGCTGTCGCCGGATACCGAGCCCGGATCGTAGCCGAGCGCGAAGCGCGGCCCGCCGAAGCTGATCTGCTCGGTGGAGGGCAGGCGGTAATGGCTGTACTGGCCGACCACGCTGGCCACCGTCACCAGGTGCGCGGGCCAGGTATCGCTCTGCATCGCATTGAGGTTATAGCGCGTGAAGCTCACGTCGGTCGGATTGGCGACGAAGGCGCCGGGGATATTGGTGAGGCCGCGGCTGGCCGCGCCCAACGCATCCAGACCCTGCGCGATGCCGAAGCCGAGCTTGCGCGTGCGCTTTTCCGCGGCCTGGGTGAAGTCCAGTTCCGCGTGCAGCACGCGCACGTCGTTCTGCAGCTCCAACTGCGCGCCGTTGTCGAGGTTGCGGTATTTGTCGCGCTGGTTGGAGCCGTACAGGCCGCCGCCGAGGACCAGGCTGCGCCGGCTGCTCAGCAGCAGCGGATAGCTGAGGCTGAGGTCGAGCCGGTCCTGGGTGAGGCGGTGGCGCAGGTAGGACGGCAGCTGGTTGTCGATGTCCGGGTTGCCGTAGTAGTGCGACGCGTTGAGCCGTCCCATCAGGCCGCTGGAGCCGAGCATCTGCGCATAGCCGGCGCTGTAGAACTGCTGCTTGCCACGGCCGGGCGGGTAGAGCACGGAGGCGTTGAACTGTTCCGCCAGCGGCGTCATGCCGTTGAGCGTGCCGGCGAAGATGCCCTGCACGCCGGGATGGTTGGTATCGATGCCGGTACTCATGTCATAGCGCTGGCGCTTCACCGCCAGCTTCAGGCGCGTGGCGCCGTCGGTGGTGGTCGGCGCGGGGATGTCGGCGTCGATCTTGGCGCCGGGCAGCATGCCGAGGGTCTGGATGTAGCGCTCGAACGTGCTGCGGCGCAGGGGGCGGTCGGCGGTGATGTGGCTGGCGATGGCGCGGATCTTCCGCTCCATGTTGCCCGGCGCGCCGGTGACATCGACCGCGGCCACATAGCCTTCCACCACGCTGACGGTGACCACGCCGTCCTGGAAGTTCTGCGCGGGAATGAAGCAGAACGACAGCGCGTAGTCGTGTTGCTGATAGAGCTTGGTGCAGGCGTCCGCGGCGGCGACCAGGTCGGCGATGCGCACGGTCTTGCCGGTGAGCGGCTTGAACAGCGCGGCCACCTGGTCGAAGGGCACCGAATGCACGCCGCCGATATCGATCCGCGTCGGCGTGAGGGTGAGCGCCATCAGCGCGGCCAGCTGATCGTTGCGCTGCTGTTCCACGTTGAGGGTGACGCTGGGTTGCCGGGCGGGCGTTTCCACGCGCGGCAGGGTCTGCAAGGGGTTGGGCACCGGGGGGCGGCTCTGCGCCCAGCCGGTGGTCGAGGCCGCGGCGGCCGTGGCGAACACCAACCATCTCCTCATGCGCTGACGCTCCGTAAGTGTCGCTGGACCTTCCACGCGCGCGCAGCGCGGCCATGCAGGCCGTGGCGGGGAAGGGATGTCTCATGCGAAGAGGCGGCCGTGCGGCCGCCTCTTCGTTACCGCTTACTTCTTCAGCAGGCCGCCTAGCAATCCGCCGTTGTTGCTGGACGAAGTGCTGCCGGTGGTACTGCCGACGCCGGTGGCGCCGCCCACGGTGCTGGTGAGCGAACCGAGCAGGCCGCCGACTGCGTTGCTGCCGCCCGCGGCGGTGCCGGTGCCGATCGGCGTGGTGGTGGCGTTGGCCACCGTGTTGACCACGCTGTTGAGCACCTGGGTGACCGGCTGCAGCGGACCGCTGGCGGTATTGGCCACTTGTCCACCGAGGTTGGTCACGCCGGTGCCCACCTGGTTCGTCACTGCCGCGAGCGGGCTGGTCACCGGGTTGAGCCCGGACAACTGGCCGCTGCCGAGGCTCGCCACCGTATTGCTCACGCCATTGGTGGTCGCGCCTACGCCGGAGATGACGCCGCCGGTGCTGGCCAGCGTCACGCCGACCGGGTTGGCGATGCTGCCGGACTGGCCCAGGCCGCTGGTGAGGCCGCCGCCCAGTGCGCTGACCGTGCTGCCGAGGCCGCTGACTGTGCTGCCCAGGGCCGACGTGGTGGGATTGTTGAGACCGCCGGGGAGCGAGCCGCTCAGCGATGCACCGATCCCATTGAGCCCATTGCCCAGGCCTGTGGCCGAGCCGCCGGCCGCCGTCGACACCGCCGCGACCAGGTTGGTCGGGTTGCCGCTGGCGCTGCCGTTCTGGCCGGTGAGGGCCAGCGGCGTCACGGTATTGCTGAGCGTCTGCGTCAACTGCTTCGGCAGGCCGCCGGCGAGCTGGCCGTTGAGGCCGGTGTCGAGCGTGCTGACGCCGGTGCCGACATTCGACACCACGTTGCCGACCAGCGAGGTGATCGGCGTGATCGGCGAACCCTGGAACGCGCCGGCCGCTTTCACGGTGCCGCCGAGACTGGTGACCGCCTGGCCGAGATCGCCGACCGCGCCGCTGGCGCCGAGCGCCGTGGTGCCGACCGGATCGCTGGTATTGCCGATCTGGCCAAGGCCGCTCTTCAGGCCGGTGCCGACGTCGGCCACGGCTTCGCCGACATTGGTGACGACGCCCGACAGGCCCTGCGTCACCGGCGTATTGCCGAGGATCGTGGTGTTGGGAATCTGCTGGCCGATACCGGTGACGGTATTGCCCACCGCGGTGACGATATTGCCGCCGCCGGTCGCCACGGTGCCGACCACGCCGGTGGGCGTGGTGCTGCCGGTACCGCCACCACCCGTGCCGCCGCCATCACCACCACCGCCGCCGGTGCCCCCACCGCCACCTCCGGTACCGCCGCCACCGCCGCCGGTGCCACCACCGCCACCTCCGGTGCCGCCGCCACCTGTGCCGGTACCGCCACCACCACCACCTGTGCCACCGCCACCCGAACCATCGCCGCCGCCGGAACCGCCGCCATCGCTACCGCCACCGGCGCCGCCGGGATTCACGATGCTGCCGCCACCGCCGGATTTATAGGAACTGTGACCCGAGCAGGCCGTCAGCGAGATGCCCGCGGCGAGCATGCAAGTGACGAGAAAGGTCTGTTTCAACACGGTGCTCACATGTCGTTTACTCATCGCCATTTCCTCCGAGAAATGCAACCGAGCGTCTGGTAATGGGCTTCCGCTGGGACACGCGCGCCGCCCTGCTCCGTCCTGGAATAGGGCAGTTATCGAAAATCACGGATGTCTTTACGGATCAGCCACTCCCCTGTCCCAGTGGCATGTGCGCGTCGTTTCCCCATGCCCGTCCGAGCACCTTCAACGCGCGTTGCTGGGCGCGGCCGATACTCAGTGAATAAATGTGAAAATCACGTGTTAATTAGGGATTATTTTTGATATTTACATGATTTATTTCTCAGTGCGACAAACACATTTGTGAAGATGGTGGGATTGGCATTTTCCATGCATTAGCTTTCTAATGCCTATGCTTATTGCATCGTTCTAATAGGCCTTTTGGCTAATTCCACTTAAAGCCAGAAAGCCCGCCGTTCGGTACGACCAAGGTCTAGTGCAATCCTTCTCGCCGCATGGGTGAGTCTTGCCGTCTATCCAGGCGGGGCGGATGCGGACATGGACTACGAGACGTTCTATCGGCACTCGATCGAAGCGCCCGAGGCGTTCTGGGCCGAGCAGGCGCAGCTGATCGATTGGCAGACGCCGCCGCGGCAGGTGCTCGATTATTCGCGCCCGCCGTTCCGCCGCTGGTTCGTCGGGGGCACCACCAACCTCTGTTACAACGCCATCGATCGCCACCTCGAGGCGCGCGGCGATCAGCTCGCCCTGGTGGCGATCTCCACCGAGACCGGCTTGACCCGCGAGCTGAGCTATCGCCAGCTGCATCGCGAAGTGAACGTATTCGCCGCCGTCCTGGCCGCGCTCGATGTGCAGCGCGGCGACCGCGTGGTGATCTACCTGCCGAACATCGCCGAGGCGGTGTTCGCCATGCTCGCCTGCGCGCGCCTGGGCGCGATCCATTCGGTGGTGTTCGGCGGCTTCGCGGCGCACAACCTCGCCCTGCGCATCGACGATGCGCAGCCGAAGCTGCTGATCGCCGCCGATGCCGGCATGCGTGGCGGCAAGGTGATTCCGTACAAGCCGCTGGTCGATGCGGCGCTGGAGCAGTCCGCCGCGCCGCCGCCGCATGTGCTGATCGTCGATCGCGGCCTCGATCCGCAGATGACTCGCGTGGCGGGGCGCGATCTGGACTACGCCCAGTTGCGCAAGGCGCACGAGCAGGCGGAGGTACCGGTGGCGTGGCTGGAATCGAACGAGCCGAGCTATCTGCTCTATACCTCGGGCACCACCGGCAAGCCGAAGGGCATCCAGCGCGATGTCGGCGGCTATGCGGTGGCGATGGCGATGTCGGTCCGCTATATCTTCGACATCGCGCCGGGACAGGTGATGTTCTCCACCTCGGACGTGGGCTGGGCGGTGGGGCATTCGTACAACGTCTACGGCCCGCTCATCGCCGGCGCCACCTCGCTGCTGTACGAAGGCCTGCCCACGCGGCCCGACCCGGGCATCTGGTGGTATCTGTGCGAGCGCTACTCGGTGCGCACCATGTTCTCTTCGCCCACCGGCATCCGCGTGCTGAAGAAGCAGGATCCGGCCTGGCTGCGCAAGTACGACCTGTCGTCGCTGCAGTGGCTGTTCCTCGCCGGCGAGCCGCTGGACGAGCCGACCGCGCACTGGATCACCGATGGCCTCGGCGTGCCGGTGATCGACAACTATTGGCAGACCGAGACCGGCTGGCCGGCGATCACGCTGATGCCGGGGCTGGAGCTGAAGCGCGTGAAGTTCGGCTCGCCGGGCCTGCCCGCGCCGGGCTATCGCATGAAGGTGATCGACGAAGCCACCGGCGAGGAAGCCGCGCCGGGCCACAAGGGCGTGCTGGTGTTCGAGCCGCCGCTGCCGCCGGGCTGCCTGAGCACGGTATGGGGCGACGACGAGCGCTACCTGAGCAGCTACTTCGGCCACTTCAAGGAGCTGCTGTACAGCTCGCTGGACTGGGCGATCCGCGACGAGCACGGCTACACCACCATCCTCGGCCGGACCGACGACGTGATCAACGTGGCGGGGCATCGCCTGGGCACGCGCGAGATCGAGGAGTCGGTCGCCACGCACCCGGCGGTGGCGGAGGCGGCGGTGATCGGCGTGCGCGACGAATTGAAAGGCCAGGTGCCGGTGGTGTTCGCCACGCTCAAGCAGGACGCCGGCACGCAGGCGGGGCAGGTGGCGCAGGCCATGCAGCAACGCGTGGTCGACCAGCTTGGCGGCATCGCCAGGCCTTCGCGCGTATACGTGGTGAATGCGCTGCCGAAGACGCGCTCGGGCAAGCTGCTGCGGCGTTCGTTGCAGGCCTTGGCGGAACAGCGCGATCCGGGCGATCTGTCGACGCTGGACGATCCGGGGGCGCTGGAAGAGATCCGTCGCGCGCTGGAGCGCGGGCCCGACCAGACGTAGGTTGGGGTGAGCCGCAGGCGAACCCCAACGTCGAGCGCTTCGCATCATTGGGGTTCGCCTGCGGCTCACCCCAACCTACGCCGGCGCGGCAAAAAATCGCCCGCCCGACGAGCCCCGCCTGTTGGCGTAACGGGGACTCGCCGGGCGGGCGAAGTTGAAACGATCAGGCCGCGACAGCTTCCGCTTCCACCACCGGCATGCGGATCAGGTGGTCGAAGGCGCTGAGCGAGGCCTTGGCGCCTTCGCCCATGGCGATCACGATCTGCTTGTACGGCACGGTGGTGACGTCGCCTGCCGCGAACACGCCGGGGATCGAGGTCTCGCCGCGCGCATCCACTTCGATCTCGCCGCGCGGCGACAGCTTCAGCGTGCCCTTCAGCCATTCGGTGTTGGGCAACAGGCCGATCTGCACGAACACGCCTTCCAGTTCCACGCGCTGGCTGTCGCCGCTCTGGCGGTCCGTGTAGAGCAGAGCGGTGACCTTCTGGCCGTCGCCCTGCACCTCGGTGGTCTGCGCGTTCACGATGATGCGCACGTTGGGCAGGCTGCGCAGCTTGCGCTGCAGGACTTCGTCGGCGCGCAGCTTGCCGTCGAATTCCAGCAGGGTGACGTGGCCGACGATGCCGGCCAGGTCGATCGCCGCTTCCACGCCGGAGTTGCCGCCGCCGATCACCGCCACGCGCTTGCCCTTGAACAGCGGGCCGTCGCAGTGCGGGCAGTACGTCACGCCCTTGTTGCGGTATTCGTTTTCGCCGGGCACGTTCATGTTGCGCCAGCGCGCGCCGGTGGACAGGATCACCGTCTTGGACTTCAGCGTGGCGCCGTTGGCCAGCTTCACTTCGAACAGGCCGTTCGGATCGGCCGGGGCGACCAGCTTCTCGGCGCGCTGCATGTTCATCACGTCCACGTCGTATTCGTGCACGTGCTGCTCCAGCGAGGCGGCCAGCTTGGGGCCTTCGGTGTAGGTGACCGAGATGAAATTCTCGATCGCCATGGTGTCCAGCACCTGGCCGCCGAAGCGTTCGGCCGCCACGCCGGTGCGGATGCCCTTGCGCGCGGCATAGATCGCCGCCGCGGCGCCGGCGGGGCCGCCGCCGACCACCAGCACGTCGAACGGGGCCTTGGCATCGATCTTCTTCGCGTCGCGCTGGGCGGCGCCGGTGTCCAGACGGGCGACGATCTGCTCGATGGTCATGCGGCCCTGGTCGAACGCTTCGCCATTGAGGAACACGGTGGGCACCGCCATCACCTGGCGCTCGTTCACCTCATCCTGGAACAGCGCGCCGTCGATGGCGACATGCTTGATGTTGGGATTGACCACGCTCATCAGGTTCAGCGCCTGCACCGTATCCGGGCAGCTGTGGCAGGACAGCGACATGAAGGTCTCGAAGCGGTACTCGCCCTCGAGGTTGCGCACCTGCTCGAGCAGCTCCGGCGCGGCCTTGGACGGATGGCCGCCAACCTGCAGCAGGGCCAGCACCAGCGAGGTGAATTCATGGCCGAGCGGGATGCCGGCGAAGCGCACCTGCACGTCGGTGCCCACGCGGCTGATCGCGAAGGAGGGCTTGCGTGCGTCGTGGCCGGTGCGGCTCAGGCTGACCTTGTCGGACAGCGAGGCGATGTCTTCCAGCAGTCCCGCCAGCTCCTGCGAGGCGGCGCTGTCGTCGAGGGAGGCCACCAGCTCGATCGGGTGCGTGACCTTTTCGAGGTAGGCCTGCAATTGGGTCTTCAGATCGGCGTCCAACATGGTGGTTACTCCGCTGTTGCAAAAAAATTCGGGGTGAGTGCCACGAGCACCCGGCGGAAGGCCGGGCGTCGTGGGCAGCTTGCTTCGGAAAGCGGACCCGGCTGGACGCCGGGTCCGGGGCGGCCCGATGCAGCGGGCCGCAGGTCACGGGAAAGCGGTGACTTAGATCTTGCCAACCAGGTCGAGCGAGGGCTTCAGGGTCTTCTCGCCTTCCTTCCACTTGGCCGGGCACACTTCGCCCGGGTGGGAGGCGACGTACTGCGCGGCCTTCACCTTGCGCAGCAGCTCGGAAGCGTCGCGGCCGATGCCGTTGTCATGGATCTCGCACAGCTTGATCTGGCCTTCCGGATTGATCACGAAGGTGCCGCGCAGCGCCAGGCCTTCTTCTTCGATCATCACGTCGAAGTTGCGGGTGATGGTGCCGGTCGGATCGCCGATCAGGGTGTACTTCACCTTCTTGATCGCGTCGGAGGTGTCGTGCCACGCCTTGTGGGCGAAATGGGTGTCGGTCGACACGCCGTAGATCTCCACGCCGAGCTTCTGGAACTCGGCGTAGTGGTCGGCCAGGTCCTCGAGCTCGGTCGGGCAGACGAAGGTGAAGTCGGCCGGGTAGAACACCACCACGGACCACTTGCCCTTCAGGCTGGCATCCGTCACTTCGACGAACTGGCCGTCCTTGTAAGCCTGGGCCTTGAACGGTTTGACTTGGGTATTGATCAACGACATCGGTAGTTTCCCGTGTAGTGGTTGGTTGGAAGTCCTAAAGAATAGCGCCGGCGTACCCATTTATCTAATTGATAGTTGGGATGGGGGCGATTGGTAATGACTATCGACGGCCGGGCCTTGCGCAAGATGCGAAGTCTGCGCTGCCTACCGTGACAAGAACGCGAGCCCCGGCATCGGGGACTTGGGAACGGCAGCCGGGATCAGGCGTCCGCGTGGTCGCCCCGGACCGCCCCGGCATCCACCACCGTGGCGGTGACCAGGTCGCTGCCGACGTTCACCGTGGTGCGCAGCATGTCCAGGATGCGGTCCACGCCCAGCACCAGGCCGATGCCCTCCGGCGGCACGCCGAAGGTGGCGAGCAGGCCCGCGATCAGCGGCAGCGATCCGCCGGGGATGCCGGCCACCGCCACCGCGCTGAGCACCGCCAGCAACATCAGCACGCATTGCTGGCCCAGCGTGAGGTCCACGCCGAAGGCCTGGGCCACGAACAGCACCACGCAACCTTCGAACAGAGCGGTGCCGCTCATGTTCATGGTCGCGCCCAGCGGCAGCACGAAGCCGGCAGTGCTGGGCCTGAGCCGGAGCTCGTCGCGCGCCAGCGCCAGCGAAGCGGGCAGGGTGGCGCTGCTGGAACTGGTCGAGAAGGCGGTGATCAATACCGGGCGGATCTGGCGGAAATAGGCCAGCGGCGAACGCCTTGCCAGCAGGCGCAGCCATAGCGACAAGCTGCCGAACAGGTGCAGCGCCAGCGCCAGCGCGCAGCCGGCGGTGAATACCGAGAGGGTGAGCAGCACACCGGTACCGATCTTCACGATCACGCTATAGATCATCGCCGGCACCGCCACCGGCGCCAGCCGCAGGGCGAAGCCGACGATGCCGGTCATCAGTTCGCTGAGCAGATCGAGTCCGGACTGCAGCTTCAGGCGTTTGTCCTCGTCCAGCAGGGTGGCGGCCGCGCCGACCAGGATGGCGAACAGGATCAGCGGCAGCACGTCGCCCAGCGCTCCGCGGTCATGGCCGACGAAGGCGCCCAGCAGATTGCGCGGCATGAACATGTCCACCGCGGTGGCGAGGCTCATGTCCGGCTGCTGTTGCCGGCGCTCCATCGCCCGGTGCGCGCCGCCGCCGTATTCCTGCAGCAGGCGTTCGCGCGAGCCTGGTTCCAGTTGATGGCCGGGCTGCAGCAGATTCATCATCAGCAGGCCGATCGCCACCGCGATCAGCATGTTGGCAGCGAACAGCGCAAAGGTGCGCGCGGCCAACGGCCCCAGGCGGCCGAGCCGGCCCAGTTGCGCCACGCCCGAGGCGAGCGAGGCGAACACCAGCGGAATCACCACGAAGAACAGCAGGCGCAGGAACACCTGCCCCAGCGGATCGAGCACCGCGGTGGCGAAGGCCTGCATCGTCTTCAGCGTCGCGGGGTGGAACTGACCGATCGCCAGCGTGGCGATGGCCGCGACGACGCCGATCAGCAGGCCCTGGAGGATGCGCGTGGCAAGTCGGTTCGGGGTGCTCATCCGCCCGAATGTAGGTGGGTCGCCGTCGCCTCGCGATCCGCAGATCGCCGTTTTTCATACCCGATCGTCTCGATGCGTTGCTGCGGCGCAGCACGGGTCGAGCCCCGCCCGCGCGCTAAAATCGCCGCTTTACGCGGAGGTTCCATGACCCAGATCGCATCCCCCGGCGCACGCTTCCGCGCCGCCCTGGCCCAAGAGCAGCCCCTGCAGGTCATCGGCGCCATCAACGCCAACCATGCCCTGCTGGCCCGGCGCGCCGGCTACCGCGCGATCTATCTTTCCGGCGGCGGCGTCGCGGCCGGTTCGCTGGGCCTGCCGGACCTCGGCATCAATACGCTGGACGACGTGCTCACCGACGTGCGCCGCATCACCGACGTATGCGACCTGCCGCTGATGGTCGACATCGACACCGGCTTCGGCCCGAGCGCGTTCAACATCGCCCGCACGGTGAAGAGCCTGATCAAGTTCGGCGCGGCCGCCTGCCATATCGAGGACCAGGTCGGCGCGAAGCGCTGCGGTCACCGGCCGGGCAAGGAGATCGTGTCGTCCGGCGAGATGGCCGACCGCGTGAAGGCTGCGGCGGATGCCAAGACCGATGCCGATTTCTTCCTGATCGCGCGCACCGACGCTATCCAGACCGAAGGCGTGGACGCGGCGATCGAGCGCGCCATCGCCTGCGTCGAGGCCGGCGCCGACGGCATCTTCGCCGAGGCGGTCTACGACCTGCCGACCTACCGCCGCTTCGCCGATGCGGTGAAGGCGCCGGTGCTGGCCAATATCACCGAGTTCGGCAAGACCCCGCTGTTCAGCGTGGACGAGCTGCGCAGCGCCGGCGTCGGCATCGTGCTGTATCCGCTGTCCGCGTTCCGCGCCATGAACAAGGCCGCCGAGAACGTCTACCAGGCGATCCGCCGCGACGGCCACCAGCGCAACGTGATCGACACCATGCAGACGCGCGAGGAACTGTACGACCGCATCGGCTACCACGACTTCGAGCGCCGCCTGGACGAGCTCTTCGCCAGGAAGGGCTGAGCGCCGCTTTCCCCACGGAGGCGCCGGCCGCCTCCGTCCCTGAGATTCATGCGTGCAGGAGAACCATCGATGAGCGAGCAAGTCCTCCCCAAGGCCAAGAAATCCGTCGCCCTGTCGGGCGTGGCCGCGGGCAACACCGCGCTGTGTACGGTCGGCCGCAGCGGCAACGACCTGCATTACCGCGGCTATGACATCCACGACCTGGCCGCCAAGGGCTGCTTCGAGGAAGTCGCCTACCTGCTGGTGCACGGCGTGCTGCCGAACTGGGCCGAGCTCAACGCCTACCGCGCCAAGCTCAAGCGCCTGCGCGGCCTGCCCGCGCCGGTGAAGAGCGCGCTGGAACTGCTGCCGGCCGCCACCCATCCGATGGACGTGATGCGCACCGGCTGCTCGGTGCTGGGCACGGTGCTGCCGGAGAAAGACGACCACAACCTCACCGGCGCGCGCGACATCGCCGACCGCCTGATGGCCAGCTTCGGCTCGATGCTGCTGTACTGGTATCACTTCAGCCACAACGGCAAGCGCATCGAGACCGAGACCGACGACGAGTCGATCGCCGCGCATTTCCTGCACCTGCTGCACGGCAAGAAGGCCAGCGAGCTGCATGCGCACGCGCTGGACAAGTCGCTGATCCTGTACGCCGAGCACGAGTTCAACGCGTCGACCTTCGCCGCGCGCGTGATCGCCGGCACCGGCTCGGACATGTACTCCGCCATCACCGGCGCGATCGGCGCGCTGCGCGGCCCCAAGCACGGCGGTGCCAACGAAGTGGCGATGGAGATCATCGCGCGCTACCGCAATGCGGCCGAGGCGGAAGCCGACATCCGCGCCCGCGTCGAGCGCAAGGAGATCATCATCGGCTTCGGCCATCCGGTGTACACCGTGTCCGATCCGCGCAACGAGATCATCAAGGAAGTCTCGCGCAAGCTGTGCACCGAGGGCGGCAACCCGACCCTGTTCGAGGTGTCCGAGCGCATCGAGAAGCTGATGTGGGAACTGAAGAAGATGTTCCCCAACCTCGACTGGTTCTCGGCCAGCGCGTACCACATGATGGGCGTGCCCACCGCGATGTTCACGCCGCTGTTCGTGATCGCGCGCACCTCCGGCTGGAGCGCGCACGTGATCGAGCAGCGCCAGGACGGCAAGATCATCCGTCCCAGCGCGAACTACACCGGTCCCGAAGACCAGGCCTACGTGCCGATCGAAAAACGCTGAAGCGCCTTGCGCCGCGCATGAGAAAGGGAGCCTTCGGGCTCCCTTTTTTTGTCTGTCGCGCACGACGCTTCGCAGGTTCTTGCGTTCGCGTCAGCATCGTCTTCGCGCGGTGAAGGCGCCGCTGCGTTCCATTCACGTCCGATGTACGCGCGATTCGCAGCAAGCGTTGCGCATTCGGTGTCAACTTGCCCGGCCATCTGGACGGCCATACGCGCGGCCTGTCTTCGCACACGCAGCCGCGTGCGTCGACGGTGCGCACCATGCCAGGACGGCTTCACTCAAACCGTCATCAGGAGTGTGCGACCCATGAATAGATTCATCGGAAGAACGCGCCGGAGCTGGTTCGGCGCATCGCTGATCGCCGCCTTGTCCCTGCTGGCTTTCGCGGGAGGCGCGCAGGCAGCCGAGCAGGCCGCGCTCAAGCCCGACGCGGCCCTCACCTCGATCGGGACGATGGAGCAGCCACTGCGTCCGCAAGGCGTGCCCAGCAATTTCGTGGTGACCCCCAACGGCTATTTCGATCCTTCCTGCGTGCAGGAAGTGCATGAAGGCGAAGAGCTGCACAAGGACGGCAATATCCGGCGCGTCGACGGCTCGCTGCGCAAGCCCGCGCTGTGCTCGCAGCCGCATTTCGCCCTCAACGGTACGCGCATCGAGCCGAACGGCCTGGTGACGTTCCCGGCCGCGCACAATCCCACTATCAACGGCTGGGTGATCGACACCAACTATTCCAGCAGCGTGGCGATCGGCCGCATCGTCGCCAGCTGGAAAGTGCCGAGCAATCCGACCACCTCCGCCAGCCAGGTGATCTATTTCTTCCCTGGCCTTGAGCAGCTGCCCAACGTGCAGTCCATCCTGCAGCCCGTGCTGGGCTGGAACGGCTACAACGACCACAAGTGGACCATGGCCAGCTGGAACTGCTGCGTGAGCGGCACCACGTACCACAGCTCGCCGATCAACGTGTCGGTGGGCGACAGCATCACCGGAGACACCTATTCCAACTGCTCGCCCGGCGTGACCTGCGCGACCTGGAAGATCGTGTCCAAGGACGTCACCAAGGGCACCAGCACGACCTTGACCACCAACCCCTATGCCACGCTGAACTGGGTCTTCGGCGGCGTGCTGGAGGCCTATGGCGTCAGCAGTTGCAATCACTACCCGAGCAACGGCTCGATCGCCTTCACCAGCATCGCGGTCTATAACCTCAACCAGGTGCAGATCGCCAACCCGCCGTGGACCAAGGACTTCCCGGTCGGCTCGACCAGCCCGCAGTGCAACTACGGCATCACCGCCACGGCTTCGACCACCACCCTGGTGTATTGAGCCCTGCGCATCCCCGGCCTGCGCGGGTATCCGCGCAGGCTTTTCTATCGATAGGCATCGCACGCGCCGTCGGTCGACGGCGCGTGATGCTTTGTTGCCGATACGCAGGTACAGGGCGTAACGCGAGCGTTACAGCGTAGCGAAGCGTGGCGCACGCCATGCTGCGCGGGGCCGCGCTCGCCCTGGCCTTGCGCGGCATCGGCGCGGCCGCGCGCTCGCGGCGTAACGCGATTGATGCAGTCCAGCCCGATCCGCGCTGCCGTTTCCTGCGGGAAATTCCGCCGTTCATCGCGCAAGTGACTGACTGCAAGCGAAGATTTCATGCGGCGAGAAATCATGCGAAGCAGTGGCATGCATGTTGCCAAGCTTGGAAGCCGCGTAGCTCGGCGTACCAGGGGGCCACTGTTCCGCAGGAGAGAGTCCATGCGCAAGACACTCATCGCCACGGCAATACTGCTTGGCATCGGCTTGACGCTACCCGCCATGGCAGACGACGACAACTCGACCAACTCGCACAACAACAGCTCCACCCATACCCGAACCAATTCGAGCCAGGGCAACGACCGCAACAATGTCGGCGATGCCAACGCATCGGCGGTGGGTGCGGCGTCGGCCAACAACGGCGGCACGGCGACCTCCGCGGTCACCAACTCGTTCAACAACAGCAAGGCAGTGGCGGTGAGCCGACTCGACGGCACGGTGACCGACATCCAGGTCAGCGGCATCGGCAATGTCGCGCAGAACTGGGGTAATGCCAATGGCGCCCGCGGCGGCACGGGTGGCGAGGCCTACGGCGGCTACGGCACCGGCGGCAGCGGCGGATCCGGCGGCGGCGGTGGCAATGCGCGTGCGCGCAGTGGCGGCGTGGGCGACAGCTCGGCAAGCAGCGGTGCGGCGGTGGCCGGCGCGGGCGCCTGGGGCGGCGGCAGCGACGGTGACAACTCCGGCGATTCCAGCGCGGACGCGCGCCGCCGCAGCACCGGCGGCACGTCCACCGGCGGCAGCGGCGCCTGGGCCGGCGGCGCGGCGACCGGCGGCACCTCGACCTCGACCAGTGGCGGCGCGTCGGCGACCGGCGGCTCCAGCGGCGCGGCCGATGCGACCGCGGGCGCGGGCGGCATGGGCGGCGAAGGCGGCGTGGGCACCGGCGGCGGTGCGGCCGGCGGCGCCGGTGGCGCGGGCGCGGCAGGCGGAGCGGCGTGGGCCGATGCCGGCGCCTTCGACATGTCCAACCACATGGAAGGCGCAGCCGCAGCGGCGGCAGGCGTGACCGTGATGGCGCAGAACAGCGGCGTGGCCGCACTGACGCAGCAGAGCGTGAACGTGCAGGCCAACCTCAACGTCGGCCATTGACGAGCAGACCCGTGGCGGGGTTCCGGCCCCGCCACGTTTGCGCAAGGGAGAACCGCCATGAGGAAGATCAGGGCTGCGGGCGCGGCGTGCCTGTGTCTGGCTGCCTGCGGATGGGCGCAGGCGCAATCGTCGGCCAGTGATTTATCGGCTTCGCCGGTCGCGGCGTATCGCGCGGAGGCGGCATCGCGTCCGGACGACGTGACCGACTTCGGTCGGCGCGTCGACACCGACGTGCTCGCCGGCCTGAGCGGCGGCACTGACGTCAGCAACAAGATGACGCTCAACGGTACCGTCAGCAACAACCAGGCCGACGATGTCGTCACCGGCTACAACTCGATCAGCGCGGGCTCCTTCCAGGGCGCCTCCGGCGTGCCGATGGTGATCCAGAACACCGGCAACAATGTGCTGATCCAGAACGCCACCATCATCAACGTGCAATTCCGGCAGTAGCGCCGTGAGGCCATGGCTGCCGGTATTGCTGCTGTCCGCGCTGTGCTGGCACGGCGCGGCGCCGGCGTCGTCGATCCCGGTGCCGGGCGCGCAGGGGCAGGGCATCAGCCTGCGCCTGACCAGCCTCAAGGAAGCGCGCTTCCGCAACACCATCCGGCAGAAGTACGACTTCAGCTGCGGCTCGGCGGCGGTGGCGACGCTGCTGACTTACCAGTATGGCTATCCGGTCGACGAGCAGGCGGCGTTCGCGCAGATGTATGCGCACGGCGATCGCGCCAAGATCGGCAAGGAAGGCTTCTCGCTGCTGGACATCAAGCGCTACCTCGCCGCCAACGGCTTCGACGCGGACGGCTTCGAGGTGCCGCTGGAGAAACTCGAGCAGGAACGCCTGCCCGCGATCGTGCTGATCGACGAGCGCGGCTATCACCACTTCGTGGTGGTGAAGGGCTTGCGCGACGACCGCGTACTGATCGGCGACCCCGCGCTGGGCACGCGCTCACTGCCGCGCACACGCTTCGACGCAATGTGGAAGAACCGCCTGGTCTTCGTCATCCACAACCGCCGCACGCTGGCGGTGTTCAACAGCGCCTCCGACTGGCGCGCCGCGCCGATGGCGCCGCTCGGCGCCGGCATCGATCGCCGCGGCCTGGACGGCATCACGATCCCCAAGCGGGGACCGGGGGATATATGAGCATGCGCACGCTTCGCGCCGGCCTCGGGCTGGCGTTGCTGGCTTCGTCGGTCCTGGTGGCGCCGCGGGTGCATGCGGACGAACCGGGCGTAGCGTCATGGGCGCCGGTAAGCGAGGCGCGCCTCGATGCGGCGCGCGGCGGCTTCGATCTCGGCGGCGGCCTGGTGGCGGCGCTCGGACTGGACCGCGTGGTGTATGTCAACGGAGCGCTCGTCGTTTCCACCCACGTCGACATACCGGACGTCGCCCACCTGACGCCGGCGCAAGCCGGCGCGCTGTCCTCGGCGATCAACACCGCGTCGGTGGTGCAGGTCGGCGCGGGCAACAGCGTGGACCCGGCCGCGTTCGGCCGGAACGCCGCCGCCGCGGTGGTGCAGAACACGCTCGACAACCAGCGCATCGCGGCGATCACCACGCTCAATGTTTCGGTGAACACGCTGAGCGCCTTCCGCAGTCTGAATCTCGGACAGAGCCTGCAATCGGCGCTGGCCAATCCGCTCGGGCGCTGAGAGCAAAGCCCCTCTCCCATCGGGAGAGGGGTTGGGGTGAGGGTACGGGCGGAGCGGTGCGCTTGCCTCCGTCCGGACCCTCATCCGGCTGCCGCCACCTTCTCCCGGAGGGAGAAGGGTCTGTTTTTGGAGATTGAGGGGAAAACCAGCGCCATAGCGTCGGCCGATATTTCGATCAGGAGAAGGGGGAGGGCGATGATCACGATCCATGGGGCAAGACACGAACGGACGAAGCGCGGCAGCTGCGGGCGTCGCTGCATCGCGGCGGCCGCTGGCCTTGTACTGCTGGTCGGCACGGGCGCAGCGCAGCAGGCGGCCCCGACGCCACCCGACGACCTGCACCAGCAGGTCAAGACGCAGGGCGAGCGCCTGGACGCGATGCGCAGCCAGATCGCCATGCAGATGGAACAGCTCGAAGCCATGAAGCGCACGCTGGCCGCGCAGGAGGCGCAATATCGGGAGCTGCGGCAGGCAGTGGGCCTGGATGTGCTGGACAAGCAGCGCGCCGGCAATATCCGCGCGGCCGGCAGCTCCGCCACGGCGTTGCCGATGCCGGCCGGCGACACGCTGGCGGCGAGTACGGCCGAAGACACCCAGCCCGTCGGCCAGGCGCCGCCGCGCGACTCGCGGCCGCCCGAGGTGGCGCCGATCTTCGACCAGCCCGGCGTGCTGACGCCGCGCGGCAAGCTCATTGTCGAGCCGTCGTACCAGTTCGGCTATTCGTCGGCGGACCGCGTGGCGCTGGTCGGCTACACCATCATCCCGGCCCTCCTGATCGGCCTGGTCGACGTGCGCCAGGTGAAGACCACCACGCAGACCGGCGCGGTCGCGCTGCGCTACGGCATCACCAATCGATTGGAAGCCGAGGTGCGCATCCCCTACGTGCACGGGCACACCGACACGATCAGTCGCGAGATCTTCACCGGCACCGCCACCGATCGCGTGTTCGGCGCCAGCGGCAGCGGCCTGGGCGATGTCGAGGCGACGCTGCGCTACCAGCTCAATGACGGAGGCGCCGACAAGCCGTACTACATTGCCTGGCTGCGCGCGAAATCGCGCACCGGGCGCGACCCGTTCGAAGTCACCACCGATTGCGTGCAACGCTGCGTGCAGAACGCCACCGGCACCGGCCTGCCGCTGGAACTGCCCACCGGCAGCGGCTTCTACTCGGTGCAGCCGGGCGTGACCTGGCTGTATCCGTCCGATCCGGTGGTGTTCTTCGGCAACGTCAGCTACCTGCACAATTTCGCGCGCAACCACGTCAGCCGCACGCTGCTGCTGGCAGGCAAGGAGCAACTGGGCAAGGTGCAGGTGGGCGATGTGGTCGACTTCAGCGTCGGCATGGGCCTGGCGCTCAACGAGAAGGCCTCCTTCAGCATCGGCTACGACCAGAGCTGGGTGGGCGTGACCAAGCAGAACAACCGCACGGTGGCGGGCTCGGCCAAGACCGTGCTCGGCACCTTGCTGATCGGCGGCTCGTATCGTTTCAACGATAAGCGGACGCTCAACTTCACGCTGGGCGTCGGGGTGACGCGCGATACGCCGGATGCGACGGTGACGGTGCGGGTGCCGATGATGTATTGAGGCCGGCACCACATGCCCGTCATTCCGGCCTGCGCCGGAATGACGGGGAAGGGTGGTGCGATCCAGGGGAGCGAGTCGCTCGCTCCCGCTCTTCGCACGCATTCGTCCTCAGGCGCTTTCGGCCCTCGTGCTCGCGCGCCGCTTCTGCACGTACCACCCGCCGCCGCAGACGGCGGCCACCAGTAGCGCGTCCAGCGCATAGCGGGCCCAGCCGTGCGCGTCGAACCAGGGCGCCAGCAGATGGTCGTGCGCGATCATGCGCGCCGCGGTCCAGGCGATCGCGCCGGCGCCGATGTACACGATGACCGGGAAGCGCTCGATCAGCTTCAGGATCAGGGTGGAACCCCACACCACCAGCGGCACGCTGATCGCCAGGCCGATGATCACCAGCGGCATGTGGCCGCGCGAGGCGCCGGCGATGGCCAGCACGTTGTCCAGGCCCATCAGCGCATCGGCCACCACGATGGTGCGGATCGCCGACCAGAAGCCGGCGGCGGCGCTGACCTTGTGCCCGCCCTCGTCGGAGCGCAGCAGTTTCCAGGCGATCGGCAGCAACAGCACGCCGCCGGCCAGCATCAGGCCGGGCAGCTTGAGCAGGTAGACCACCACCGCGGTGAGCGCCACGCGCACCGCCACCGCGCCGAAGGTGCCCCAGAACACCGCCTTCTTCTGCAGGCTCTTGGGCAGGTTGCGCGCGGCCAGCGCGATGACGATGGCGTTGTCGCCCGCCAGCACGAGGTCGAGCAGGACGATGGCCAGCAGGCCTGAGAAGAATTCGGGGCTGAGGAAATCCATGCGGTGTATGTTCCTGCGCGCGGGACGAATGCAGCAACCACGAGCGCACGCAGCCTCGTGATTACCGCAAAAGTCTCGTTCCCGGCAGAACCGCTGCAGTGACCGGGGCGGTGCTCCGCCCGTGATGACGACCACTGCACGGACGCCGCATGCAGCGACGTCCGGAACTACTCCCCTTTGGGATCAGTGCCGGCCATTGTCGGTGCCGCCGTGCATACCAGTCAAGCCAAGGCCCTTAAGCGGAAGGCTTTCCCTCGCTACAATAGGCCGGTTTTGCAACGCGACCAGCGGCCGCCGGGTGGCGGACGCGGGGCGGGCACTCGCCAGGATTCCCGATACCTATGAACACCGTCTACCGCCAATCCCTCCTCGGCACGTCGCTGGATTATTTCGACGCGCGCGCCGCCGTGGAGGCGATCCAGCCGGGCGCCTACGACACGCTGCCGTACACCTCGCGCGTGCTCGCCGAGAACCTGGTGCGCCGTTGCGATCCGGCGATCCTCGCCGAGTCGCTCAAGCAGATCATCGAGCGCAAGCGCGAACGCGATTTCCCATGGTTCCCGGCGCGCGTGGTGTGCCATGACATCCTCGGGCAGACCGCGCTGGTCGATCTGGCTGGCCTGCGCGACGCCATCGCCGATCGCGGCGGCGACCCGGCCAAGGTCAATCCGGTGGTGCCGGTGCAGCTGATCGTCGACCACTCGCTGGCGGTGGAGTGCGGCGGTTTCGATCCGAACGCCTTTGCCAGGAACCGCGCGATCGAGGATCGCCGCAACGAAGACCGCTTCCACTTCATCGAGTGGACCAGGCAGGCCTTCGAGAATGTCGACGTGATTCCGCCGGGCAACGGCATCATGCACCAGATCAACCTGGAGAAGATGTCGCCGGTGATCCAGGTGCAACACGATGATCAAGGCAAGGGCGTGGCCTATCCGGACACCTGCGTGGGCACCGACAGCCACACCCCGCACGTGGATGCGCTGGGCGTCATCGCCATCGGCGTCGGTGGCCTGGAAGCAGAGAATGTGATGCTCGGCCGCGCCTCGTGGATGCGCCTGCCGGACATCATCGGCGTGGAACTCACCGGCAAGCGCCAGCCGGGGATCACCGCCACCGACATCGTGCTGGCGCTCACCGAATTCCTGCGCCAGGAGAAAGTGGTCGGCGCGTATCTCGAATTCCGCGGCGAAGGCGCGGCCAGCCTCACCCTGGGCGATCGCGCCACCATCTCCAACATGGCGCCCGAGTACGGCGCCACCGCCGCGATGTTCTTCATCGACGACCAGACCCTCGACTACCTGCGCCTGACCGGCCGCAGCGACGAGCAGGTCAGGCTGGTGGAGACCTACGCCAAGGCCGCCGGCCTGTGGGCCGACACGCTGGCCGCCGCGCAGTACGAGCGCACGCTGAGCTTCGACCTGTCCTCGGTGGTGCGCAACATGGCGGGCCCATCCAATCCGCACAAGCGCCTGCCGACTGCCGACCTCGCCGCGCGCGGCATCGCCGGGCAGTGGCAGGAGCAGCCCGGCCAGATGCCCGACGGCGCCGTGATCATCGCCGCCATCACCAGCTGCACCAACACCAGCAATCCGCGCAACGTGATCGCGGCGGCGCTGCTGGCGCGCAATGCCAACGCGCGCGGCCTGGTCCGCAAGCCCTGGGTGAAGAGCTCGCTCGCGCCCGGTTCCAAGGCGGTCGAGCTGTACCTGAAGGAAGCGAACCTGCTGCCCGAGCTGGAGAAGCTCGGCTTCGGCATCGTCGCGTTCGCCTGCACCACCTGCAACGGCATGTCCGGTGCGCTCGATCCGGCGATCCAGCAGGAGATCGTCGAGCGCGACCTGTACGCCACCGCCGTGCTGTCCGGCAACCGCAACTTCGACGGCCGCATTCATCCGTATGCCAAGCAGGCGTTCCTTGCCTCGCCGCCGCTGGTGGTGGCCTACGCCATCGCCGGCACCATCCGCTTCGACATCGAGCAGGACGTGCTTGGCATCGACGCCAACGGCCAGCCGGTGACGCTCAAGGACATCTGGCCCAGCGATGAGGAGATCGACACGATCGTCGCCGCCAGCGTGAAGCCGGAGCAGTTCCGCAAGGTCTACGAGCCGATGTTCGCGCGCACCGGCCGCAGCGGCACCCGCGCCGCGCCGCTGTACGACTGGCGCGCGCAGAGCACTTATATCCGCCGTCCGCCGTACTGGGAAGGTGCGCTCGCCGGCGAGCGCACGCTCAAGGGCATGCGCGCGCTGGCGGTGCTGGGCGACAACATCACCACCGACCACCTGTCCCCGTCCAACGCGATCATGGCCGACAGCGCCGCGGGCGAATACCTCGCGCGGATGGGCCTGCCGGAAGAAGACTTCAACTCGTACGCCACCCACCGCGGCGATCACCTGACCGCGCAGCGCGCCACCTTCGCCAACCCGACCCTGCTCAACGAGATGGCCGTGGTCGACGGCGAAGTGAAGAAGGGCTCGCTTGCGCGCGTGGAGCCGGAAGGGAAGGTCATGCGCATGTGGGAAGCGATCGAGACCTACATGGAACGCAAGCAGCCGCTGATCGTGATCGCCGGCGCCGACTACGGGCAGGGCTCGTCGCGCGACTGGGCGGCGAAGGGCGTGCGCCTGGCGGGCGTGGAGGCGATCGCGGCCGAAGGCTTCGAGCGCATCCATCGCACCAACCTGATCGGCATGGGCGTGCTGCCGCTGGAGTTCCAGCCGGGCACCGACCGCAAGACGCTGGGCATCGACGGCACCGAGACGTTCGACGTCACCGGCGCGCGCACGCCGCGCGCGCAGCTCACCCTGGTCATCCACCGCCGCAACGGCGAGCGCGTCGAGGTGCCGGTGACCTGCCGGCTCGACACCGCGGAGGAAGTGTCGATCTACGAAGCCGGCGGCGTGCTGCAGCGCTTCGCGCAGGACTTCCTCGAAGCTGCGCAGGCGGCTTGACCATGACCAACGCGATCAAGGCTCACGCGCCTCAGTTGCGCATCCCCGCCACCTACCTGCGCGGCGGCACCAGCAAGGGCGTGTTCTTCCGCCTGCAGGACCTGCCCGCAGCGGCGCAGGTGCCGGGCGCCGCGCGCGATGCGCTGCTGCAGCGGGTGATTGGCAGCCCCGATCCCTACGGCAAGCAGATCGACGGCATGGGCGGCGCCACTTCCAGCACCAGCAAGACGGTGATCGTGTCGCGCAGCAGCCGTGCGGACCACGACGTGGATTACCTGTTCGGCCAAGTGGCGATCGACAAGGCCTTCGTCGACTGGAGCGGCAACTGCGGCAATCTGTCGGCGGCGGTCGGTCCGTTCGCCATCGCCAACGGCCTGGTCGATCCCGCGCGCGTGCCGCGCGACGGCATTGCCATCGTGCGCATCTGGCAGGCCAATATCGGCAAGACCATCATCGCCCGCGTGCCGATCACCGACGGTGCGGTACAGGAGACCGGCGATTTCGAGCTAGACGGCGTGACCTTTCCCGCGGCCGAAGTGCAGCTGGAATTCGTGGATCCGGCCGCCGAGGAAGACGGTGCGGGCGGGGCGATGTTCCCGACCGGGCACGTGGTCGACGACCTGGAGGTGCCGGGCGTCGGCACGCTCAAGGCGACCATGATCAATGCCGGCATCCCGACGATCTTCGTCGAGGCCGCCGCGATCGGCTATACCGGCACCGAGCTGCAGGACGCCATCAACAGCGATGCCAAGGCGCTGGCGATGTTCGAGACGATCCGCGCGCACGGCGCATTGCGCATGGGGCTGATCGCTACGCTCGAAGAGATCGCCACGCGGCAGCACACGCCCAAGGTGGCGTTCGTCGCGGGCCCGGCCGATTACCTCGCTTCGAGCGGCAAGCGCGTGGCGGCGGGCGACGTCGACCTGCTGGTGCGCGCCATGTCGATGGGCAAGCTGCACCACGCCATGATGGGTACGGCGGCGGTGGCCATCGGCACCGCCGCGGCCATTCCGGGCACGCTGGTCAACGTGGCGGCCGGTGGCGGCGAGCGGCACGCGGTGCGCTTCGGCCATCCGTCGGGGACCTTGCGGGTTGGCGCGGAAGCCGCGCAGGTCGACGGTGCCTGGACCGTCACCAAGGCGGTGATGAGCCGCAGCGCGCGCGTGCTGATGGAGGGCTGGGTGCGGGTGCCGGCGGGCTGAGCCGGCGAGGCGAGGGCGGCGGCCGGGCATTGACTCGCTGCTGCCACGGCGACATGGTCGGCTGGTCTCGACAGGCTTCGCCACCAGGAGGCGAGTCCCATGAGTACGCACGACCTCCGCTCCGCCAGGCGCCCCGACCCCGACCCGCCGATGGTCGATATCGCCGACTACGTCGTCGACTACCGGATCGATTCGGCCGAGGCCTACGACACCGCGCGCTACATGCTGCTGGATTCGCTGGCCAGCGCGATGCTGGCGATGAAGTTTCCGGAATGCGTCAAGCACCTGGGCCCGCTGGTGCCCGGCGCCGTCCTTCCGGGCGGCGCCAGGGTGCCGGGCACCAGCCACGAACTCGACCCGGCGCAGGCGGCGTTCGCCATCGGCACGCAGATCCGCTGGCTGGACTTCAACGACACCTGGCTGGCCGCCGAATGGGGCCACCCTTCCGACAACCTCGGCGCCATCCTGGCCCTGGCCGACTACCTTGGCCGCAAGGCCGTGCGCGAAGGCGGCCGGGCCTCGAGCTTGCGCGACGTGCTGGGCTGGGCGATCAAGGCCCACGAGATCCAGGGCTGCTACGCGCTGCGCAACAGTTTCAACCGCGTCGGGCAGGACCACGTGATCCTGGTGCGCCTGGCCTCCACCGCGGTAGCCACCGCGATGCTGGGCGGCGGCAAGGAGCAGATCGTCACCGCCGTCTCGCACAGCTGGATCGACAACGGCGCCCTGCGCAGCTACCGCCACGCGCCGAACACCGGCCCGCGCAAGAGCTGGGCCGCCGGCGACGCCTGCCGGCGCGCGGTCATCCACGCCATCAACGCGGTCGACCGCGGCGTGGTGGGCTATCCGTCGGCGTTGAGCGCCGCGACCTGGGGCTATTACGACGTCGCCTTCGAGGGCAAGGCCTTCGAGTTCGAGCGGCCATTCGGCAGCTACGTCATGGAGAACGTGTTGTTCAAGCTCAGCTACCCGGCGGAGTTCCATGCGCAGACCGCGGTGGAATGCGCCATGCGGCTGCACGGCCAGGTCGCCGGCAGGATCGCTGAAATCGACCAGGTGGTGATCGAGACCCAGGAGGCGGGCGCCCGCATCATCGACAAGACCGGCCCGCTGGCCAATTACGCGGACCGCGACCATTGCATCCAGTACATGGTGGCCGTGCCCCTGCTCTTCGGCCGCCTCACCGCCGACGACTACGGCGACGAGGTCGCCGCCGACCCGCGCATCGATGCGCTGCGCGAGCGGATGGCGGTCAGCGAGAACCCGCGGTTCACCCGGGACTACTTCGACCCGGACCGGCGCTACATCGGCAACTCGGTGCAGGTGTTCTTCAAGGACGGCAGCCATACGGATAAGGTCTCGATCGACTACCCGATCGGCCACCGCCGGCGCCGCGCCGAGGGCATCCCGGTCCTGCTCGGCAAATTCGAGGCGGCCATCCGCGGGCACTTGCCGGCGCACCGGGTGAAGGCGATCCTCCAGGCCACGTCGGACCCAGCCGGGCTCGACAGCATGCCTGTTCAGGAATTCCTGGAACTCTTCACGTTGTAAAGACGGCGTGAGCTAAAAACTGAACGGGCGTTCGGAGAATTGTTTGTTTTTTGCTAAGCTCTCTGCGCCCGTTTCGGGTGGTTTAGCTTCAAGGCCGGTCTCGGCCGGGACTCATGGCGGCATGGCCCGCGGGGTCGTTCGCCTGGGGTGGAACGGACGCGAAAACCAATAAACGAGGAGACACCTGATGAAACGTAAGGGCTTGTACTTCCTGATCGCACTTGCCCTGGGCGGCGTGGGTGCCGCTCATGCGCAGGACACCAGCAGCTCCAGCGCACCCGCCGGTTTCGATGACCGTTGGTACATCGCCCCGACCGTCGGCGGCTACTACAACGATACCGACCGCAACACCAACAGCCGTCAGGTCTACTACGGCCTGGGCGTCGGCAAATTCATCGCCCCGAACACCTCGATCGACCTGTTCATCGATCGCACCAAGCGCGACATCGATTCGAAGCTCGGTGGCGGCAACTGGTCCAACAACAACTATGGTGCCGCGGCGCGCTTCTACTTCGGCGCGTGGGACGCCTGGCGTCCGTACCTGCTGGCCGGCGTGATGGGCAGCTACCACCACAACCGCTACGACAAGGCCTGGTCGCCGGCCGCCGAAGTCGGCGTGGGCATTTCCAAGACCATCACCGACAGCAGCGACATCCGTGCGGAAGCCGGCTATCGCTACGACTGGGACGACAAGTCGCAGCCGGAGAAGGATGGCTACGGCGACTGGTTCCTGGGCTTCAGCGTGGTGTCGCGCTTCGGCGCTCCGCCGGCCGCCCCGACCGTCGCGCCGCCCCCGCCGCCGGCTCCGGACTGCTCCAAGCTGGACAGCGACGGCGACGGCGTGAACGACTGCGACGACAAGTGCCCGGGCACGCCCGCCGGTACCATCGTTGGTCCGGACGGTTGCCCGCAGAAGGTCGTGATCGATCTGCGTGGCGTGAACTTCAAGTTCGACTATCCGAAGAAGGGTCACGTCAAGGCCGGCGAGATCAACAAGGCCCTGGCCGCCCCGACCGCCGACTCGATCGCCATCCTGGACCAGGCCATCGATACGCTGGGCCGCTATCCGAACGTCAAGGTCACGGTGGCCGGCTATACCGACTCGGTCGGTACGGACGCCTACAACCAGAGCCTGTCGGAGCGTCGTGCGCAGATCGTGTTCGACTACCTGACCTCGCATGGCATCGACGCCAGCCGCCTGCAGGGCCCGATCGGCCACGGCGAAGCCGACCCGATCGACAGCAACGACACGGAGTCGGGCCGCGCCCGCAACCGTCGCACCGAGCTGCAGGTCCAGCAGTAAACCGACCGCAAGGTCGTCGGAAGAGCCCGGCGCAAGCCGGGCTTTTCTTTTGGGCGGGGAAGCGAGCTAAGAAATTTCGGTGACGCATGTTTTCACGCAAATTTGCCTGAACGACAACCCACCAAAAACTTAAGCTGTCACGTTTGCCTGTTAAGGGACGTGTGTATCTCTTAACGGTTTTGCTACACTCTGCGCGGCTTGCTGTTAGGAACGCCAAGCAAGGGACCATGAGGTCCCTCAATGTCGAACCCTGAAGTTCTGACGCGCGATTTCCGTCTGGGGTGGAACGGACGCGAAAACCAATAAACGAGGAGACACCTGATGAATCGTAAGGGCTTGTATTTTCTGATTGCCCTGGCCCTGGGCGGCGTGGGTGCCGTTCACGCGCAGGACAACAGCTCCAGCGCATCCGCCGGTTTCGATGACCGTTGGTACATCGCCCCGACCGTCGGCGGCTACTACAACGACACCGACCGCAACACCAACAGCCGTCAGGTTTACTACGGCCTGGGCGTCGGCAAGTTCATCGCGCCGAACACCTCGATCGACCTGTTCATCGACCGCACCAAGCGCGACATCGACTCGAAGGTCGGTGGCGGCAACTGGTCGAGCAACAACTACGGCGTGACCGCTCGCTACTACTTCGGCGCCGCCGATGCATGGCGTCCGTACCTGCTGGCCGGCGTGATGGGCAGCTACCACCACAGCCGTTTCGACAAGGCCTGGTCGCCGGCCGCCGAGCTCGGCGTCGGTATCTCCAAGTCGATCACCGACAGCAGCGACATCCGTGCGGAAGCCGGCTACCGCTACGACTGGGACGACAAGTCGCAGCCGGAGAAGAACGGCTACGGCGACTGGTTCCTGGGCTTCAGCGTGGTGTCGCGCTTCGGCGCTCCGCCGTCGGCTCCGGTCGAAGCCACCCCGCCGCCGCCGCCGGCTCCGGACTGCTCCAAGCTGGACAGCGACGGTGATGGCGTGAACGACTGCGACGACAAGTGCCCGGGTACGCCCGCCGGTACCATCGTCGGTCCGGACGGTTGCCCGAAGCAGGTCGTGATCGATCTGCGCGGCGTGAACTTCAAGTTCGACCGCCCGAAGAAGGGCGAGAAGGACATCAAGAAGGCACTGGCTGAGCCCAGCACCGACTCGATCGCCATTCTCGACCAGGCCATCGACACCCTGCAGCGCTACCCGCAGGTGAAGGTGACGGTTGCCGGCTACACCGACTCGGTCGGTAAGGACGCCTACAACCAGAGCCTGTCGGAGCGTCGCGCGCAGATCGTGTTCGACTACCTGACCGGCCACGGCGTCGACGCCAGCCGCCTGCAGGGCCCGATCGGTCACGGCAAGAACGACCCGATCGACAGCAACGACACGGATTCGGGCCGCGCCCGTAACCGTCGCACCGAGCTGCAGGTCCAGCAGTAATCTCGACCGCAAGGTCGCGTGGAAAAGCCCGGCGCAAGCCGGGCTTTTCTTTTGGGTGGAACGGGGCACGATGGCCGGCATGGACCGAAAGCAAGGGCAGGGCAGGCGAACCGCGCCTGGCCGCACGGCAAACCCGTCAGCTGCGCCAAAGCACGGGCTCGCACGCGTGCTCAGCAAGCTCGGCGTGTGCTCGCGCAGCCAGGCGGAAAAAGCCGTGCGCGAAGGGCGAGTCCAGGTGGACGGCCGCGTCGTGCTCGATCCCGAGCGTCCCGCCGACGCCACGCGCCAGCGCATCCTGCTCGACGGCGAACCGGTAGGCGAGGCGAAGCGCGTCTACATCGCCTTGAACAAGCCCCGCGGCATCGTGGTCAGCGCCGCCGACGAACGCGGCCGCGATACCGTCTACGACCTGCTGAAAGACGCCGGCCTGCCCTGGCTCGGCCCGGTCGGTCGCCTGGACAAGGCCAGCGAGGGCTTGCTGCTGCTGAGCAACGACAGCGCCTGGGCCGCCCGTCTCACCGAGCCGCGCCAACACGTCGACAAGACCTACCACGTGCAGATCGACGCCATGCCCGACGCCGCACTGCTGGAGCGCCTCGCCCAGGGCGTGGTGGAAGAGGGCGAGCGACTGGCCGCGAAGCAAGCCGTGCTGCTGCGCGCCGGCGAAAAGAACGCCTGGCTGGAGATCGTCCTGGACGAAGGGCGCAACCGCCATATCCGCCGCCTGCTGGCCGCGCACGACATTGGCGTGCTGCGCCTGATCCGCGTGGCAATCGGCAGCCTGCCTTTGGGCGAACTGGCCAAGGGCCAGTGGCGCCATCTGAGCCCTGGGGAAGTCGCCGCGCTGTCGCGCTGATCAGGCGCCGAGCAGTTCCCGCACTACCTCCAGCGTGCGCTCCTGCAGCGGATGCGTACGCGCCGGATCCATCACAGCGTAAATCGTATTGAGGCAGGGCTTGTTCTCGCGTCCCACGGCAACGACATCGCCGCGCGCTTCCGCTTCCCGCACGCATGCATACGGCACGATCGACAATCCGCGGCCGGCGGCCACCCAGTCCAATACCTCCTCCAGCTCCTCGAAATGCGCCACGCTGCGCAGGCGCGCCGGCTTCTCGCCCAGCACCTGGGTGAACCAGGTGGCGAAGACGTAGTCGCTCTCGTCGTAGGTGACGTAATCGGCCTCGGCCAAGGTGGCGATATCCAGGGTCGGCAAGGCCTGCCGCGCCGGCGCGATCAAGGCCGCCTGTTCCATGCCCACCGCAACCAGGCGCAAGGCGCCGTGCGGCAGCATCAGGTGCACGAAGCCCAGGTCGCTCGCGCCCGTCTCCACCTGCCGCACCACTTCCTCGGCGGTGGGAAAGCTCATGCGGATGGGCACGTCGGCCAGCGGCCCTTCGCGAAACAGCGGCAGCAGTTCGTAGCGTCCGAAGCCGCTCACTGCCGCGATGCGCAGCGGTTGCGCGGGTTCGTCGCGCATCGCCTCGTGCAGCTTGGCCAGGTCGCGGCCCATGTCGCGGCAGAACGCCAGCAGCCGCTCGCCCGCGGCATTGGGCACCAGCGGCCCCTGTCCACGGCGGAACAGCGGCATGCCGAGCGCTTCCTCCAGCTTGCGCAACTGATAGCTCACCGCCTGCTCGGTGCGATGCAGCGATGCCGCCGCCGCACGCAGACTGCCGCCTTCGCAGACGGCGCGGAAGGCATGCAGGTAACGCAGTTCCACATTCATGCGCAGGAACCCTGAGGGAAGGGGCAAAAAAACTTCGCCGCGAGGCCAAAAAGATTCGCATGGCCCCGAGCGGAGCGGCAAGCCGAGAATCGCGCCATCGATCCGCCCACCGGGAATCCCCAATGAGCCGCCGTTTCACGCTCCTGCTCGCCTTGTGCCTCGCCTGGCCCGCCTACGCCGGCTCCGGCGATGCCGCGCACTTCTATGTCTATCGCATGCAGCCCGGCGCCGCCGAGAAGTTCGAGGAGGGCTACCGCCATCATCTGGACTGGCATCGCGCCCGCCGCGACCCGCTGTCCTGGTATGCCTGGACCATCGAGGACGGCGAGCGCAGCGGCTATTTCGTCGATGCCAGCGTGGGCGAGCCGTTCGCCGCGTTCGACCACCGGGTGGACGTGGCCGGCGACGGCGCCGATTTCCGCGCCAACGTGGCGCCACATGCGACGCCGATGGGCCAGCCCGCCTACGTGCTCCTGCGCGCAGTCAGCACCGGCGCGCCGCTGGAAAACCTCAAGCCCAGCGCCACCATGCAGGTGACGCATGTGCACGTCCGCCTGGGCATGGAAGCGCGCTTCGAGCGCGCACTCGCGCGGGTGCACCAGAACTTGCAGAAGGAACAAGGCGCCCAGGCGCACACCTGGTACCGGCTGGTGACCGGCGGCGATACCGCGCAGTACATGCTGCTGGTGGCGCGCGATGGCTGGTCCGGCTACGACCGCTTCGAGCGCAGCCCCGGTTTGCTGCTGGCGGGCGACGAGGCGGCGCAGCGCGACATGGCCGAGTCGGTGCAGTCGGCCACCACGGAAACCTGGCGTTACCGCGCCGAGCTGAGCGCCCTGCATTGACGAAGCGGGGGAGCGCATCCGCTCCCCCGTCGGTGGCTTCAGCCGATCACGCCAAGCTCGCGGCCGACCTTGGTGAATGCCGCGATCGCCCGATCCAGGTGCTCGCGTGTATGGGCCGCGCTCATCTGCGTGCGGATGCGCGCCTGGCCCTGCGGCACCACGGGGTAGAAGAAGCCGGTGACGTAGATGCCTTCATCCAGCAGCCTGGTGGCCATGGCCTGCGCCTTCTTGGCGTCGTAGATCATCACCGGCACGATCGGATGCACGCCCGGCTTGATGTCGAAGCCGGCCTGGGTCATCTGCTCGCGGAAATAGCGCGTGTTCTCCTGCACGCGCTGGCGCAGCTCGCCGGCGCTGGAGAGCATGTCGAACACCTTCAGCGCCGCGGCTACCACGTGCGGCGGCAGGGAATTGGAGAACAGATAGGGACGCGAGCGCTGGCGCAGCAGCTCGATCACTTCCGCGCGACCCGTGGTGAAGCCGCCGAGCGCGCCGCCGAGCGCCTTGCCCAGCGTGCCGGTGAAGATGTCGATCTTGTCCATCACGCCGTTGACCTCGGCTGAGCCGCGGCCGCTGGCGCCGAGGAAGCCGGTGCAATGGCATTCGTCGATATGCACCATGGCGTTGTACTTGGCGGCCAGCGCGGCGATCTTGTCCAGCGGCGCGATGAAGCCGTCCATCGAGAACGCACCGTCGGTGGTGATCAGCTTGGTGCGCGCGCCGGCGGCGTCGGCCGCCTGCAGCTGCTGCTCCAGGTCCGCCATGTCGCAGTTGGCGTAGCGGAAGCGCCTGGCCTTGCACAGGCGGATGCCGTCGATGATCGAGGCGTGGTTGAGCGCATCGGAGATGATGGCGTCCTCCTCGCCCAGCAGCGGCTCGTACAGGCCGCCGTTGGCGTCGAAGCAGGCGGCGTAGAGGATGGTGTCCTCGGTGCCGAAGAACTCGGCGATCTTCTTTTCCAGCTGCTTGTGCAGGTCCTGGGTGCCGCAGATGAAGCGCACCGAGGCCATGCCGAAGCCGTGGCTGTCCAGCGCCTCCTTGGCAGCCTGGATCACCTGCGGATGGTCGGCCAGGCCCAGGTAGTTGTTGGCGCAGAAGTTGAGCACCCGGCGGCCGCCCTCCAGCTCGATCTGCGCCGACTGCGGCGAGACGATGACGCGCTCGGCCTTGAACAGGCCCTGCTCGCGGATGGAGTCCAGCTCGGCGGCGTAGCGCGCCTGGGTGGTGTCGGGGTAGCTCATCGGGATCGGCCCTTGGGGGGAAAGATGCCGATTGTGAGCCTTTGCGGCCAGCCGGAAAACCCGAGCCTTTCGGAAAACCCGCCGTAGGTTGGGGTGAGCCGCAGGCGAACCCCAACAGACCTCACATCACAAACGCCACGTTGGGGTTCGCCTGCGGCTCACCCCAACCTACGCCGGTCCGGGCCTGCTCAATGCAAGCCGAAGTCCACCCGCGTGGTCTTGCCCTTGTCGTCGATCCCCTCCGGCGTGAGCTTGGGATCCTTCATCCCATACCGGTTGTCCGGCAGCTTGCCCTTCAGCCAGTCGCGCACCGCATTGGCGCGGCGCTCGGCCAGGTCGCGCATCGCCGCATCATCGGTCTTGACATTGGTCTCCAGCAGCGCGCGCATCTCGTCCGGTTCCAGCGACTTCTTCAGGCCCAGCGCATTGCGCGGCTTGTCGATGTCCTCGGCATGCTTGTAGGCGCGCGCCAGGTAGCGTTCTTCCTGGTCGGGCGTGATTGCCACCGCGGCGAGTGCGGCGGGAGAGGTGTCGGCGTTCTTGCCGTTGTCGTCCAGCACCTTCTCCTTGCGCACCATGTCTTCCACGGTGACCTTGCGCAGGCCGTTCTGGTCCTGTGCCGGATCGGTGCGGCCGACGATGTCCAGGGTCAGCGCGGTCTTCTGGTTGAGCATCGCCACGACCTTGCCCAGGCGCTCCTGCGCGGCGGCGTTGAGCACCGCGGAGCCCGGGTCGAATTCCACATAGCCCAGGTCTTCGTGATTGCTGCCGCCGAAGGCCGAGCCGAGCAGGCGGAACGGCGAGGTCACCGCCTTGACGATCAGGTTGCCGATGGCGCGCCAGATCAGGCCGCCCATGCTGAACTGCGGATCGTCCAGCGAGCCGGACACCGGCACGTTCACGTCGATATTGCCCTGCGTGTCCTTCAGCAGCGCCACCGCCAGCTTCACCGGCAGGTGCGAGATGCCGGGCGCTTCGATGCGATCGCCGAAGGTCAGCTGGGTGATGTAGATGTGGTTGTCGGCCTTGAGCTTGCGCTGGTCGAGGTTGTACTTCACGTCCACGCTGAGCTTGCCCGCCGTGATCGGATAGCCGGTGTACTTGCTGGAGTACGCGCTCAGCCGGGTCAGCTCCACCTCATTGGCCTTGCCCTGGATGTCGAGGAAAGCCACCGGCGCGAGCGGATTCATGGTGCCGCTGATATCCACCGGCGAGCTGTCGTCCAGCTGCGCCTGCACGGCCACCTCGGCCGGCGGTCCGCCGGCGGTGCCGAAGGCGCCGATCTTGCCGGTGACCTTGGTGAGGTTGGCGGTGTAGTTGGGCTTGATGAAGTTGTCGGTGTAATTGAGCTGGCCGTTCAACAGCGTGATCTGGCCCAGTTGGATATCCGCCGCCGGCGCGATGGATTCGGTGGGCTTCTCGGTCTCGGTCGTCGTCTTCGACACTTTGGGCGCCGCCGGCGCATTGGCTTCGGCGCGCGTCACCGAGACGGGTTCTTCCTGTTCCGGCTTGGCCACCACGTCCGCCAGATTCAGGCGGCCGTTGGCATTGACGATCATGCGTGCGTAAAACGCGCTCAGCACCAGGCTGCCCACATGCATGCGCGGCGTGCCGCTGCCGTAGGCCACGTCCAGGTTGCCGGCGTTGAGTGCGCTCCAGCGCAGGAAGTCGTCGCCGGTGACCTTGTCCTGCACGCGCACGCGTTCCAGCGCGGCGTTGCCCTTGAAGCCGAACTTGGCTTCCTTGCCGCGGCCGTCGTAAAGCAGTTTGCCCTTGCCGCTCAGGCGCGCGCTGGAGATGGTCACGTTGAGCGGCACGCTGATGTACGGCGCGAAGGTGGCGATGTCCAGGCCGCGCGTGGTCAGGTCCAGGTCGGCCAGGGCGGGGGAGGGCTGCACCTTGCCGGCGAGCGAGAAGCTGCCCTTGCCGATCGCGCCGTCGAGTTTCATCGCGCGCTGCTGGTTGAACTTGTCGCTCAGCTCGTCGATGCCGCCCTTGAGCGACTTCACTTCCACCACGGCCGGCTTGCCGTTGCCCACCGCGTGGTCGGCGAAGCGCACGGCACCGTCCTCCACGGCGAGGTGGGCAATGCTCCACTGCCATGCCGGTTCCGCATCCGTCGGCTTGGCCTTGGCGCGCGGCGCAGTCTTTGCGGTGGTCTTCGGCGGAGCGAACAGCTCGGTAAGCGAGATGTTGCCGTTGACGGCGCGCTGCACATCCAGGCTCAGCCCGGTGCCGACCAGGCTCTTCAGGCGCGCCTGGCGCGAGGCCAGGTCGATCTGTTCGATATCCGCCTGCAGCTTGTTCCACGCCACCGGCGCCGCCTGGTTCTTGCCGTCCGCCGCCAGGGCGAAGTCGGTGACCGTCGCCTGCGCCGGCGCCAGGTGCACGTTGGTGGTCTTGCCCCAGTCCAGCTCCAACTGGCCGTTGGCATCGAGCTTGCCCTTGGCGGCGCGCGCGGCCATGGCGGAGCCGGCCATCGCCTGCAGCGGCACCATGTCCACCTGCTTGAGCGCCAGCGCCGCGTTGAGCTTCGCGGCGGCCAGGTCCAGCGTGCCCTTCGCGCCGATGTCGCCGCCGAACAACTGGCCGGCGAGGTCGAGCCTGGCCGGCGGCGCGGCGAGCATGCTCAGGCCGAGCAGGCTGCCGCGCAGGTTGGCCAGGTCGAGCTTGTTCTGCGTGGCGTCGGTGTAATGGATGGCGCTGCCGGTGAGCGCGATCGAGGCAATGCGCAGGTCGGTGGGCGCGGCTTTCTTGGCGGGATCGGCCGGCGCGGACGGTGCTGTCAGCGTGTCGTAGTTGCTGTGCCCGCCCTCGCTCGCGGTGTAGTAGACCTGCGCCTGCTCCAGCTTCAGCGCGCCGAGCTGGTAGCGCGAGACCAGCGGCTGCACGTCCGCCAGCTCCGCCGTGCCATGGCCGAGCCGGGCGATCGGCTCGCCCTTGCTGCTGTCCAGGGCGAAATCGTCCAGCTGCAGGTTGCCGGTCAGGCGCACCTGCGGCGCTTCCGGCGTCTGCACGAAGTTGAGTTCCAGCTTGCCGCTGAGCAGGCCCTTCGGAATCGCCACGGGCAGCGGCTTGGGGACATAGCCCAGGTAACGGGGTAGATCCAGGCGATCGAGCTGGAAGCCGATCGCGGATTCGCGGTTGCTGGCGAAGGGCTTGGTCTGGCCTTCGATGCGCAGCGGGCTGCCGTCCACCTTCAACGCCAGCAGCGGCTTGACGAACACGTCGGTGCTGCTGGGCAGGTTGGCCAGGAACGGAATGCCCAGTTCCAGTTGTTCGACGTGATGGGTGGCCTTGGCGGCCTGGTCGTCGAACACGATGTCGCCGCCGTGCACGCTGATATTGGACAGCGCGAAGCGTGCCGGCTTGGCGTCCGGCTCGGCCGGCTGCGACGCGTAGCGGTCGATGATGTCGGAGAAATTGAAACGCTGGTCGGCGGTGCGCGCGATATGGATGCGCGGCTGCTGCAGCGAGAGTTCGTCCAGCACCGGCGCCAGGCGGAACAGCGTCGACCAGGACGTATTGGCGACGATCTGCTCGACGTCGACGAAGCCGGTCTTGCCGTCGCGCTCGCCGATATGCAGCTGGTCCAGCTGCAGCCGCAGGGTGTAGGGATTGAGATGCACCTTGCCCAGCGTCACCGGGCGATCCAGCGCGGCGCTGGCGCGCTTCTCGATCTGGCCGCGGATGATCGACGGCGCGGCGAGAAAGCCGAACAGGCCGAACAGCACCAGCACGATGGCGACGATCAGCGCCGTCTTGCGCGCACGCCGCGAGCGGTACACGGCGAGCGCGCGCGTCTGCGCGGCCGCCAACCGGGAACTGCCGGAAGAAACCTGGTCTGCCATGCGGGCGATGCTCCGTCGATTAGCGACCCGACGGCGAGCGGTCCTACCCCGGCCGCACACTCCCTACCCAAGTCCTATAAGCGTCGGTCGCGGGGCGAGTTTACCCGTGCGTGACACTTTTCGGTTGGCTCCCGCGCACGCTTGGCGCGGGAGCCTTCAGGCTGTGCTTAAAGCTCGTTCGAATCAAAGCCAGGAGCACACGACCTTGCCGCAATGGCCCGCGTCCATCAGGTCGAAGCCCTTCTGGAAGTCGTCGATATGGATCTGGTGGGTGAGCACCTTCTGCAGCGGGAAGCCGCTGAGCACCATCTGGGTCATCTTGTACCAGGTCTCGTACATGCGGCGGCCGTAGATGCCCTGCAGGGTGAGGCCCTTGAAGATCACCTTGTCCCAGTCGATGCCGGCACCGCGGGGCATGATGCCCAGCAGCGCGATCTTGCCGCCGTGGTACATGCAGTCGAGCATGTCGTTGAAGGCGCGCGGGTTGCCGCTCATCTCCAGGCCCACGTCGAAGCCTTCGATGTGCAGGTCCTTCACCACGTCGCGCAAGGACTGGTTGGCGACATTCACCACGCGGGTGGCGCCCATGTCGGCGGCCAGCTTCAGGCGGTAGTCGTTGACGTCGGTCACCACCACGTTGCGCGCGCCTACGTGCTTGGCGATGCCGGCGGCGATGATGCCGATCGGGCCGGCGCCGGTGATCAGCACGTCCTCGCCGATCAGGTCGAACTCCAGCGCGCAGTGCGCGGCGTTGCCGTAGGGATCGAAGAAGGCGGCCAGCTCGGAGGGGATCTGGTCCGGGATCGGCCACAGGTTGGAGGCCGGCATGGTCATGTATTCGGCGAACGCGCCGTTGCGGTTCACGCCGATGCCTACCGTGTTCGGGCACAGGTGCTGGCGGCCGGCGCGGCAGTTGCGGCAGTGGCCGCAGACGATATGGCCTTCGGCGGAGACGCGGTCGCCGACCTTGTAGCCGGTGACGCCCGGGCCGATGTCGACGATGCGGCCGACGAACTCGTGGCCGATGGTCAGGCCGGGCTTGATCGTGCGCTGGCTCCACTCGTCCCACTTGTAGATGTGCAGGTCGGTGCCGCAGATGGCGGTCTTCTCCATCTTGATCAGCACCTCGTTGGGGCCGACCTCGGGCACGGGCACTTCTTCCATCCAGATGCCCTGTTCGGGCAAGCGCTTGACCAGGGCTTTCATCGTCTGCGGCATGGGGAATCCATCGGCTGGCCCGCGGGGGCGGGCGGGGAAAGCGGCGATTATAAAGTGCGGGCATGGTGGGCCGTCTTCGTGCAGTGCAGCGTTGCCCGGCGGGACGCTTCGGTCTAAGGTCGCAAGTTTGTGCGATCGCCCACAGGGGATGTAAGGATGCGTAAGAAGACGATGGGCCTGGCCGCGGCCATGGCGATGGGCCTGGCGCCGGGTGCGCAGGCGGACGAGGGCATGTGGATGCCGTCGCAGCTGCCCTCGATCGGCAAGCGGCTGCGCGCCGCCGGCTACCAGGGCAATCCCGCCGACCTCGCCGACCTGACCAGGCCGCCGCTCAGCGCGGTGGTCAAGGTGGGCGGCGCCACCGGCGCCTTCGTCAGCGGCGACGGCCTGGTGCTGACCAACCACCACGTGGCGTTCGGCGTCATCCAGTACAACAGCAACCCGCAGCGTGACCTGATCCAGCATGGCTTCGTCGCCGGCGACCGCGCGCAGGAGCTGCCGGCCAACCCGGACTTCCGCCTGCGCGTGACCACCGGCTTCGACAAGGTCACCGAGCAGGTGTTGGCCCAGGCCAGGGGCAAGACCGGCCGCGCCTATTACGACGCGGTGGATGCCGCCGGCAAGGCGCTGGTGGCCGAATGCGAGCGCGAGGCGGGCTATCGCTGCAGCGTGGTCAACATGTTCTACGGGCGCGATTTCTACCTGGTGAAGCAGCTGGAGATCCGCGACGTGCGCCTGGTCTATGCGCCGCCGCGCGCGATCGGCAACTACGGCGACGAGGTGGACAACTTCGTATGGCCGCGCCACAGCGGCGACTTCACCGTGCTGCGCGCCTATGTCGGCGCGGACGGCAAGCCGGCCGCGTACGCCAGGGAGAACCAGCCCTACCATCCGCCGGCGCACCTGCAGATCGCCAGCGAAGGCGTGAACGAAGGCGACTTCGTCATGCTCGCCGGCTATCCGGGCACCACCTATCGCCACCGCACCGCGGCGGAGTTCGCCGACCAGGTGCAGTGGCGCCTGCCCAAGTCGGTGGAGGTGATGAAGCAGCTGCAAGGCGTGATCGAGGATGCCGGCCGCGCCGACAAGCAGGCGGCGATCCGCTACGCCTCGCAGCTGCAGTCGCTGAAGAACGGCATCAAGCGTTTCAGCGGCGAGCTCGACGGGCTCAAGCGCAGCGACGCGGTCGAAATTCGTCGCAAGGACGAAGACGCCATGCTGGCCTGGCTGGGCAAGCAGCCGCAGGCCAGGACACTGCGTCCCGACATCGATACCGTGGCCAAGCTGATCGCCAACGGCAATGCCAACCGCGAGCGCGACCTGCTGTTCGCGATCCTGCAATCGCAGACGCAGCTGCTGCGTTCGGCACTCACCCTGCAGCGTTTCGCCCACGAGCGTGCGAAGCCGGACGCCGACCGCGAAACCGGCTATCAGCAGCGCGACGAGGAGCTGACCGCCGGCATGCTCAAGCAGGTGCAGCGCCGCTACGACGCGGCGGTGGAAAAGCGCCTGCTTACCGCTCTGCTTGCTCGCTACCAGCAGTTGCCCGACCCGCAGCGCGTGCCGGAATTCGACGCCGCCTTCGGCCGCACGCCGGCCGAGCTGGCCGCCGCGCTCGATCGCGTCTACGGTGCCACGCAGCTGGGTGACGAAGCGCAACGCCTGCACTGGCTGAAGGCCGCGCCGGATGAAGCGGCCAGGTCGGACGACGCCCTGCTCAAGCTGGCGGCGACGCTGCAGCCCGCATTGCTGCGCATCGAGGACCAGCGCAAGGAGCGCGACGGCGAACTGCTGCGCCTGCGCCCCGCTTATATGCAGGCGCTGATCGCCTATCGCGAGCAGCAGGGGCGGGCGGTCTATCCGGATGCCAACTCCACCTTGCGCGTGAGCTACGGCAAGGTCACGCCGCTGAAGGCGCGCGATGCGGTGAGCTATTCGCCGCTGACCAGCACCGCCGGCATCGTCGAGAAGAACACCGGCGTCGAACCCTTCGACGCGCCCAGGCCGCTGCTCGATGCGATCGCCAAGGGCGATTACGACGGGTATCTGGACAAGCGTTCCGGCGTGATGCCGGTGGATTTCCTCAGCAACCTCGACACCACCGGCGGCAATTCCGGCTCGCCCGTGCTCAATGCGCACGGCCAGCTGGTGGGGCTGAACTTCGACAGCAACTGGGAGGCGGTGAGCGCAAGCTGGATGTTCGATCCGCGCTACAAGCGCGCGATCCACGTCGACATGCGCTACATGCGCTGGCTGATGGACAAGGTGTATCCGGCGCCGCAGCTGCTGAAGGAGCTGGGTGTGCCGGCGAGGTAAGGCTGCAAAGGCGACGAACGTAGGTTGGGGTGAGCGCAGCGAACCCCAACAAACGTTTCAGGTCGTCGTACCGGACGACAAGGCCAGCACTGCGGTCGCGTTGGGGTTCGCTGCGCTCACCCCAACCTACGCGGTTGGCGAAGTCGGAAAATGGGAAAGGGGCGATGCCTCCCGGCCGGCGCCACGCGCCGGCAAAGGAAACCGCGCGCTCAGCGCAGCGCGGTATAGATCAGCGCGAAGACCAGGCTGGCCGCCACGCACACCACGAACCAGAAACCGCGGTTGTCCTTGTGCCACACCGGCGGCGCGCCATCGTCGCCCGCGCGGGGCTTGGCGGCGGCACCGGGTGCCGAGGCGCGGTTGCCGGGTTCGGCCACCATGTACTTGCGCTTGCTCATTCGATACTTCCCCCCGTTCTGCTTATCTCGGCGGTTCGCTGTGGTTGACCACGGTGCGATCATGCAAGACACCGTGATTGTCGTTCAAAATGTGAAGCAAGGCACGTGCCCATTCCGTCCAAATGGCGTTGCGTTGCCGTTGGGCGGCAAATCCGCTGCATGACAGCCTGACCCTGCACGTCACCTTGAGCCCCCCGGAAGCCTACATGCCTGTCGACTCGCGTCACCCTGGCATTTTCTTGATGGGCCCTACGGCCTCGGGCAAGACGGCGCTCGCGTGCGCGCTGAGCAAGCAATTTCCGGTCGAACTGGTAAGCGTGGATTCCGCGCTGGTGTACCGCGGCCTGGACATCGGCGCGGCCAAGCCGGATGCAGCCACGCTGGCGCGCTATCCGCACGCGCTGATCGATATCCGCGATCCGGCCGAGCCGTATTCGGCGGCGGATTTCCGCGCCGACGCCCTGCAGGCGATGAAAGACATCACCGCGCGCGGCAAGGTTCCTCTGCTGGTCGGCGGCACGGGCCTGTATTTCCGCGCGCTGCAACAAGGCTTGTCACAATTGCCGGAAGCCGACCCGGCGATCCGCGAGCGGCTCGCCGCCCAGGCCGGCGTGATCGGGTGGCCGGCATTGCACGAGCGCCTGCGCGAGGCGGACCCCGCCGCCGCGGCGCGCATCGGGCCTAACGACGCGCAGCGCATCCAGCGCGCGCTGGAGGTGATCGAGCTCACCGGCCGCCCCTTGTCCGAACAGCAGCGCGGCGGCAGCGGCGAGCGCTTCCCCTGGCGCGTGCTGAAACTGGCCCTGCTGCCGGTGGACCGCGCGCCGCTGCACGGACGCATCGCCGAGCGCTTCGACGCCATGCTGCGCGACGGTTTCCTCGACGAGATGCGCGGCCTGCGCGCCCGCGGCGACCTGCATCCGGATCTGCCCTCGATGCGCGCGGTCGGTTACCGGCAGGCCTGGGAGCATCTGGACGGGCTGACCGATGCGGCCGCGTTCCGCGACCGCGGCATCTTCGCCACCCGCCAGCTGGCCAAGCGCCAGATCACCTGGCTGCGCGGCGAGCTGGATGCGCGGACGTTCGATCCCGACCGGCCGGGCCTGGAGGCCCGGGTCGTCGATGCGCTGGAGCTGTTCCTGGGGACTTCGCGCCGGGGGTTTTCGCGACCGGGTTCGCGCTTCCCCGGAAGCCTGTACGAAACCGTTTCACCCGCTCGCGAATAGCCTTTCATCAACGATTTAAAAGTGGTTAATATTCCGGGGCCTTGGGCCGGGGCGCGCGAGCGTCTTTTATCCGGCCCGTCCGATGCGAGGGGAGAACAACAATGTCCAAAGGGCAATCTTTGCAAGATCCGTTTTTGAACGCTTTGCGCCGCGAGCGCGTCCCGGTTGCCATCTACCTGGTCAACGGCATCAAGCTGCAGGGCACGATCGAGTCGTTCGACCAGTTCGTGGTGCTGCTGCGCAACCAGGTCAGCCAGATGGTCTACAAGCACGCCATTTCCACCGTGGTGCCCAGCCGCAACGTGCGGATGGGGACCGGCCACGAGGGCCACGTCGAGGCTACGGCGGCGCCCGAAACGGAAGGTTGAAACGGGCCTGGAATGACCCATGTGTCAGGAGGCGGCGGGGCTTGAGCTCCCGCCGCTTGGTCGTTGCCGACCCCGCGGCCGCCCGCGCCGCTACACTCTGCCTTTGCCCCTCTCGCGGCCATCCGGCCCGAGGCCGGGCCCACACGCACAGGTCATTCCGCATCCGTGTTCGATAGACAAAAGAAAGGCGAGCGCGCCGTCCTGGTGCTCCCGCATTCCCGTGGCGAGGGCGACACCGTCCGCCGCGCCGAGGAATTCACCGAGCTGGTGAAGTCCGCCGGCGCCGAAGTGCTGGGCAGCATCGCGGCCCGCGTCGAGGATCCGAACCCGCGCTTCTACATCGGTTCCGGTAAGGCCGACGAGGTCGCCGAGATGGTGCGCGCGCTCGAGGCCGACCTGGTGCTGGTGGACCACACCCTCAGCCCGGTGCAGGAGCGCAACCTCGAAAAGCACCTGAAGACCCGCGTGGTCGACCGCGCCGGCCTGATCCTGGACATCTTCGCCCAGCGCGCCCGCTCGCACGAAGGCAAGCTGGAAGTGGAGCTGGCCCAGCTCAAGCACGTCGCCACCCGCCTGGTGCGCGGCTGGACCCACCTGGACGCCCAGCGCGGCGGCGCCATCGGCAACCGCGGCCCGGGCGAGACCCAGCTGGAAACCGACCGCCGCCTGCTCGCCGAGCGGGTGAAGATGCTGAGCAAGCGCCTGGAAAAAGTGCAGGTGCAGCGCACCCAGCAGCGCCGCGCGCGCCTGCGCAACACGGTGCCGCGGGTGGCCCTGGTGGGCTACACCAACGCCGGCAAGTCCACGCTGTTCAATGCATTGACCTCCGGCGAGGTGTTCGCCGCCGACCTGCTGTTCGCCACGCTGGATCCCACCGTGCGCAAGCTGGACGACCTCAGTTGCGGCCCCACCGTGCTGGCCGATACCGTCGGTTTCATCCGCGACCTGCCGCATGACCTGGTGGCGGCTTTCCGCGCCACCCTGGCCGAGGCGCGCGACGCCGACCTGCTGCTGCATGTGAGCGACGCCGCCGATGAGGAGCGCGAGTACCTGCACAAGGTGGTCGACGGCGTGCTGGAGGAGATCGACGCCGGCGATGTGCCGCAGCTGCGGGTGATGAACAAGATCGACCTGGCCGGCACCGAGCCGCGCATCGACCGCAACGACGAAGGCCGCCCGGTCACGGTGTGGCTGTCCGCCGCCACGGGGCAGGGCCTGGACCTGCTGCGCCAGGCGCTGGGCGAACTGCTCGGCGGCGAGCGCGTGCAGTCCGAGCTGCGCCTGCCGCTCACCGCCGGCCGCCTGCATGCGCGGCTCAAGGCGGTCGGCGCCATCGCCAGCGAGAACGTGGACGAGGAAGGCTGGCGCCTGCGCATCGACGCGCCGCGCAGCGTGATCGCCCCGCTCAGCGGCGGCAGCCTGGCCGAGGCGGACCTGCTGCGCGGCCTGCTCGGGGAGCCCGGCGAAGCCTGATGGAGCGAGGTAGGTTGGGGTGAGCAAAGCGAACCCCAACGTGGCGCTTCGCTGCGCCGCCTTAGTTGGGGTTCGCTCTGCTCACCCCGACCTACGCCATGGGATACACCATTCGATGAGGCGGGGCGGGCCTTCGCTCGCCTGCCTCTGCTAGAATGCCCGCTGTTTGTGCCGCTTCCCTGCCGGGCGGAACCTTGCCCGGACGCGACTCGCCACCATGATGCTTTCCGACCAAGGTGTTTCCGGCCATCGATGCCGGCCTCCCAGCGGCCTCAAGGAGACTGACAATGGCCTGGAACGAACCCGGTAACGGGCAACGTGACCCCTGGGGCAAGCCTCGCCAGACGCCCGGCAAGTCCGGCCTGGACGATGCGTTCAAGCAGCTGAAGAACCGGCTGTCGCGCCTCGGCGGCGGCCCCGGCGGCCTGCTCACCATCGTGCTGGCCCTGCTGCTGGCCTCGCTGCTGCTCAGCAGCGCCACCGTCGTCGACGCCCGCCAGGCCGGCGTGGTGCTGCGCTTCGGCCAGTACGCGCGCACGCTCGGCCCGGGCTTCCACTTCAAGCTGCCGCGTCCGTTCGAGACGGTCACCAAGGTCAGCACGACCGAGGTGCGCTCGGTTTCCGACAAGGTGCGCATGCTGACCAGCGACGAGAACATCATCTCGGTCGACTTCAACGTGCAGTACCAGGTGTCGGACGCGCGCAAGTTCCTGTTCTCGCTCAGCGGCCAGCCGGAAGACACGCTGCGCCAGGCGGCCGAGGCCGCGGTGCGCTCGGTGGTCGGCGCCAATGTGATGGACAACATCCTCACCAGCTCCGCCGCCGAGCAGGTCGCCGTGCCCGCCACGCCGACCACCACCGCCGCGCCGGTCGCCGCCGCCCAGGCCGCGGTCAACCAGGCCTCCGCCGCCGCGCAGGCGCGCGACACGCTGCAGCAGCAGACCCGCGAAATCCTGCAGGCCACGCTGGACAGCTACGACTCCGGCCTCGCCGTCACTGACGTCAGCTTCCAGAACGTCTCGCCGCCGCAGGAAGTGAAGGATGCCTTCGACGACGTCAACGCCGCGCGCGAAGACAAGCAGGGCACCGAGAACAATGCCCGCGCCTACGCCAGCAAGGTGGTGCCGGAAGCGCGCGGCGAAGCCTCGCGCATCGCCGCCCAGGCGCAGGGCTATTCGGCCGAGCGTGTGGCCCGCGCCACCGGCGACGCCGACCGCTTCAACCTCATCCTCAAGGAATACCGCGGCGCGCCCGAAGTGACCCGCCGCCGCCTGTGGCTGGAAACCGTCGAGGACGTGATGTCCAACAATCCCAAGGTGCTGGACGGCACCGGTGGCCGCAACATGATCTATCTGCCGCTGGACCGCGCCGCCGTGCGCGACCTGCCGGGCGTAGGCACGGTGGCGCCGGCCGCCGACTCGGGCAAGGAGAAGCAGTGATGAAATTCCTCGCCGGCATCCTCGTCGTCGTCGCCGTCCTGCTCGGTTTCAACAGCGCCTACGTGGTGCACGAAGGGCAGAGCGCCCTGGTGCTGCAGTTCGGCCGCATCGTGCGCACGGGCGACACCCCGGGCCTGCACTTCAAGCTGCCGCTGATCCAGCAGGCCATCCTGTTCGACAACCGTATCCTCACCCTGGAGGCGCAGCCGGAGCGCTACTTCACCTCCGAGAAGAAGAGCGTCAACGTCGATTTCTACGTGAAGTGGCGCATCGCCGACAACGCCGCCTACTACCGCGCCACCGCCGGCGCCGAGCTGCAGGCCGCCAACCGCCTGTCGCCGATCGTGAAAGATGCCCTGCGCTTCGAGTTCAACGGCCGCACCCTGCAGGAACTGATCGCCGGCGGCCGCAAGGACATCACCGAGCGCGTGCGCAGGCAGACCGACGCCACCGCGCGCAAGAGCCTCGGCATCGCCGTGGTCGACGTGCGCATCAAGCGCATCGACCTGCCGGACGAAGTGAGCGAGTCGGTTTACAAGCGCATGCGCGCCGAGCGCCTGCAGCTGGCCAACGAATTGCGCTCCACCGGCCGCCAGGCCGCCGAAACCATCCAGGCCGACGCCGACCGCCAGGGCCAGGTGATCCGTGCCGAAGCCGAACGCGACGCGGCCAAGATCCGCGGCGAAGGCGACGCGCAGGCCGCGGCGATCTACGCGCAGGCTTACGGGCAGGATCCGGAGTTCTTCGCGTTCTATCGAAGCCTCGGCGCGTACCGTAAGTCCTTCGACGACGGCAAGGGCGTGCTGGTGCTGAAGCCGGATTCGGAGTTCCTGAAGTATTTCAACGACGGCGCCAGCAAGCGCTGAGGCCGTCGGGCATGGCGCATGACCTGGCTGCCGCGCTGTGCCTCGTCATGGTGATCGAGGGACTGGTGCTGTTCGCCTCGCCGCGCGGTTGGCAGAACCTGGCGCGCGAGGCACTGAAGATGGAGCCGCAGCGCCTGCGCATCTGCGGCGCGGTGGTCATGGCGGCCGGATTGCTGTTCCTGCAGCTGGTGCATTGACGCGCGATCGCCTGCAAAGTTTTCGATTCAACATCCTCCGGCCCCCCGATGGGGCCACGACCTACGAGCGAGAAAGATCATGGGCAAGTCAGTCGTAATCCTCGGCGCGCAATGGGGCGACGAAGGCAAGGGCAAGATCGTCGACCTGCTGACCGAGCAGGTGCGGGCGGTCGCACGCTTCCAGGGCGGCCACAACGCCGGCCACACGCTGGTCATCGGCGGCAAGAAGACCGTGCTGCACCTGATCCCTTCGGGCATCCTGCGCGACGACGCGCTCTGCCTGATCGGCAACGGCGTGGTGCTGTCGCCGCAGGCGCTCAAGCAGGAGATCGAGGAGCTCGAGGCGCAGGGCGTGGAAGTGCGCTCGCGCCTGAAGATCAGCCCGGCCACGCCGCTGATCATGCCGTACCACATCGCCGTGGATAAGGCGCGCGAAGCCGCCGCCGGCAAGAGCGCGATCGGCACCACCGGCCGCGGCATCGGCCCGGCCTACGAGGACAAGGTCGCCCGCCGCTCGATCCGCGTGGCCGACCTGATGTATCCGCACGAGCTGCCGGAGAAGGTGAAGACCGCGGTCGAGTACCACAACTTCATCCTCACCCAGTGGCTGAAGGCCGAGGCGGTCGACTACCAGCAGGTGCTGGACGATGCGCTGGCCTATGGCGAGTTCATCCGCCCGATGGTCGACGACGTCGCCACCATCCTGCACGAGGTGCGCAAGGAAGGCGGCCACATCCTGTACGAAGGCGCCCAGGGCGCGCTGCTGGACATCGATCACGGCACCTATCCGTACGTCACCTCGTCCAACACCACGGTCGGCGGCGCGCTGGCCGGCACCGGCGTCGGCGCGGGCGACATCGACTACGTGCTGGGTATCTGCAAGGCCTATGCGACGCGCGTCGGCGGCGGTCCGTTCCCGACCGAGCTGCACGACGAGATGGGCGAGCGCCTGCGCAAGGTCGGCAACGAGTTCGGCGCCAGCACCGGCCGTCCGCGCCGCTGCGGCTGGATCGACCTGGTGGCGCTCAAGCGCGCCGTGCAGATCAACGGCATCAACGGCCTGGCCATCACCAAGCTCGACGTGCTCGACGGCCTGCCGAGCATCAAGGTGTGCATCGCCTACGAATACCGCGGCAAGCGCCGCGAACTGGCGCCGCTGGATGCGGACGGTTGGGCGGAGTGCAAGCCGGTCTACCTGGAATTCCCGGGCTGGGACGAGTCGACCGCCGGCATCCGCGACTGGAACAAGCTGCCGGCCGCCGCGCGCGCCTACCTGCGTGCGGTGGAGGAGCTCTCCGGTTGCCGCCTGGCGATCGTGGCGACCGGCGCGGACCGCGACGACACCATCGTGCTGGACGATCCATTCGCCTGAGCCGGTTCTGTCGCGCAATGAAAGAGCCCCGCATCGCGGGGCTTTTTTTTGAACTCGCTCAAGGGGTTTTCCCGTCGAGCTTGCCATAGGGAAGAAGGCGCAACCGCCGCCTCCTTCATCACGCCGTCCCATTATCGCTACGCCGCTTGCACGCCATGCTGACTGCGCAGGCCTGACCATGTGCGCTCTGCAGCAGGAGCGGATGTCATGGCTAACGCAGACAACGAACACTCCGGTCGCGGTGCCGCAGCGCATCGCGGCAACCAGGGCGAAGACGGCATCGATGATCGGGTGACGAAGAAAGAGCGGCGTGAGCCCGATCCGGCGGCTGGCGAGCCTGATGAGTCTCAGGGCGGCGAGCCGGTGAGCGTTCCGACCAGACAGCTGCCGCGCGAAGACGGCGATGAAGACGAGTCGGAATCCGCTGACGACGATGGACAGCACGTGTCGGCTGGCACGCACGCGCGGCCACAGCGGTTGACGCCGGAGCTGGTCGTCGCGCCTGAAGGCGGGGTCGGCCGGCGCAGCGGCACCGGGCAGGCGAAGACGCATCGGTCGTTCGACGAGAGCGAGGGCAGGCAGTCGCTCGGTCGCCTGATCGATCCGGACAGCGAACTGCCGGAGCCGCGCGTGGGCGATAGTTATCAATCCGGCGGAATGCACTGAAGACATGGCGTAACGCGTGCAGGAACCGGATGACGGCATGCCGGCGATGCCGCGGGCGGCGGTTCTTGCGCATGGCGCGGTAAGAGCGCGTGAAGACCGACGCGATCCAGTAAGTGAACCCGCTGTGCGCCTCCGCACAAACACAGCTATCGGAAGCTTCAATCGGCCGCTGCTTGGCCGCTTTGTGCGCTGGATAGAAGTCGGGGCGGCAAACGCAACCTAAGGTTGCACGCAGCCATGGTCGGCTCCAGGCGGCCGAAGGTGGTCAGCGGGTCCGGAGTGCTTCATGGCTCTGGCTCGCGCCTGGTTTCTCCCCCTCCGCCACGCGGGCATCGTTACCCGAACGATGCCACCCACGCGCGGCGGACCTATTCCGACAGAGGCAGGGTCGTTTCGGCGACCCTGCTTTTTTTTGCAGCGATACGATCAGGTGGCGAACAGGTGCGTCGCCACCTGCTGCAGCTGCTCACTTCGCCGGTGCTATAGCAGCGCCATCATTGGACGGAGCGCCGCTACTGTCGTGGGTAATCCTTGCTCCAGCAAAGTAGCCAGTACTTCTTCGACGGTCTTTGGCGGCTTCTTCAAGGCCTCGCGCTGACCTTTCACGGCTGCGCAGACGCTCGCTCGCTGCAGGTCGAGCAGATGATGGATGAATTCGTCGGGATGCTGAGCTTCGATGTCGTAAGGTTTGAGCGCGTCCGCCCAGAAGTCCTTGAGGTTGAACGTGACGATCACGCTCGCGTGGCATTTGATCGCCGCGGCAAGCACGTGGCGGTCGTCCGGATCCTTTAGCGTCAGTCCCTCTTCGAGTTGCTCGTAGCCGGACACCAGGCAATCGGGCACGGCCGCATTCATCAGTTCTCGGGTGCGTTGCAGCGCCTGCGGCTTCAGCTCGGGGCGCCTGGCCAGAATCGAGCGCATCCATTCGTCGTGGATGCGCTCAGTCCAGCGGGCATGGAACAAGCCGGTGAGCGCGAGGCGCATGAGCAGATCGCGCAAGGGCGCCGGATACAGCACGCAGGCGTCGTAGACCACCGGGAAGGGCACGATCAGTATCCAAGACCCAGTTCCTGCGCCTGCGCAGCCAGTTCGTCCAGCGCGCTCTTGCTCTGTGCATCCCGTTTCTGTCGATAGGCCAGCAGGTCGCTGGCGTAGATTCGTCGATGCGTTCCGGTCTTATGGAATTCGATCTCTCCGGCTTCGAGCAGAGACACCAGGTACGGCCGCGACACATGGAGGAAGTCGGCCGCCTGCTGCGTGGTCAGCTCGGCCTTCACCGGAATGATGTTCACGGCTTTTCCCTCGGCCATGTTGGCGAGGATTTCCACCAGCATGCGCAAGGCGGTCACGGGCACATCGATGATCTCGTCGCCATCGATGACCTTGATGCGCCGGGTGCCGCCGTCACCGAGGCAGGCCGCCAGCAAGCGGCTGCTGGAACGGGCCGTTTCGGCTTCTTCGGGGGTCGGGGGCAGGGATGGAGTGGCTTGGCGTGGCGCGGTCATGCGGAGCCTCCAGTCGGCGATGCTGGCGATAGGCATGGCGAATTCTGCTCCTTAATCGAAATAAGCGCAATATTAGAAATAAACGAAATGGCGCGATCTGCGGATGTGTGTCGCCCGTTCAACCGGCGAGGAGGAAGACGTCAGGCTAAGGGCGCCTTGGTGTGAGGGCGCCCTGTTCGGCTTCAAAGTCGGATGAAATCCTAAGCGCCGCGAGGCCAAACGCCAGTCGGCAAGTTGCCAGCCATGACTTCCGGGCCGTGCTACCGCCCGCCACGGGCGGCGACCATCGCCGGGACTGGCCAGACCTAGGGGAGCTTCGTCCGGCCCATCCATCCATGTACTTTCCGGCTCCCCCGCCGGACCCCATGCTTTCACCCAAAGCTTTCACCCAAGGAGCTGACATGCGCCGTTCCACCCTGGTTTCCGCGATCGTCCTGGCGCTCGCGAGCGCTTCCATGAGCGCCGTCGCCGCCGTCCCGGCGGCCAAGCATGCTGTCGAACAGCAGGCCACTACCCAGCTGCCGCGCAACGTGCGCCCCGTGCACTACGACGTGGCGGTGACGCCGCATGCGGACAAGCTCAGCTTCGACGGCAAGGTCGCCATCAAGGTCGACGTGCTGGAGCCGACCGGCAGCATCACGCTCAACGCGCTGGGCATGAGCTTCTCCGAGGTCACCCTGGCGCCGGCCAGCGGCAAGGCGCAGGCGGCCAAGGTCGCCGTGGACGAAGAGAAGCAGACCGCCACCTTCAGCTTCGACAAGCCGCTGGCGAAGGGCAGCTATACGCTGACCATGAACTACACCGGCAAGATCGGCACCCAGGCCAACGGCCTGTTCGCCATCGACTACGACACCAAGGCCGGCAAGAAGCGCGCGCTGTACACGCAGTTCGAAAACTCCGATGCCCGCCGCTTCATCCCGTCCTGGGATGAGCCGAACTACAAGGCCACCTTCAACCTGACCGCCACCGTGCCGGCGGACCAACTGGCGATCAGCAACATGCCGGTGGCGAAGAAGAGCGACGCCGGCAACGGCCTGGTGACGGTGCAATTCCAGCCTTCGCCGAAGATGTCCACCTATCTGCTGTTCTTCGGCGTGGGCGATTTCGAGCGCGCCACCGCGATGGCCGGCAAGACCGAGGTCGGCGTGGTCACGCAGAAGGGCATGCTGTCGCAGGCCAACTTCGCGCTGGATTCGGCCAAGACCATCCTGGCCGAATACAACGACTATTTCGGCACGCCGTATCCGCTGCCCAAGCTGGACAACATCGCCTCGCCGGGCCGCAGCCAGTTCTTCGGCGCGATGGAGAACTGGGGCGCGATCTACACCTTCGAATACGTGCTGCTGCTCGATCCCACCATCTCCACCCAGGCCGACAAGCAGAACGTGTTCTCGGTGCAGGCGCACGAGATGGCGCACCAGTGGTTCGGCGACCTGGTGACCATGCGCTGGTGGGACGACCTGTGGCTCAACGAAGGCTTCGCCTCGTGGATGGAGGCGCGCACCACCGAGAAGCTGCATCCGGAATGGAACACCAAGCTGGAGCAGGTCAACGTGCGCGAAGGCGCGATGGGCCGCGACGCCATCGCCACCACCCATCCGATCGTGCAGCACGTGGAGACGGTGGAGCAGGCCAGCCAGGCTTTCGACGCCATCACCTATTCCAAGGGCCAGGCGGTGATCGGCATGCTGGAAGGCTATGTCGGCGCCGATGCCTGGCGCGACGGCGTGCGCCTGTACATGAAGCAGCACGCCTACGGCAACACGGTGTCCGATGACCTGTGGCGCGCGGTGGAGCAGGCTTCGAAGAAGCCGATCAGCGACGTCGCGCACGACTTCACCTTGCAGCCGGGCATCCCGCTGATCACGGTGGAGTCGGCCAGCTGTGCCGCCGGCAAGACCACGCTGAAGCTGAGCCAGGGCGAATTCACCCGCGACCGTCCGGGCAAGCAGCCGCTGTCCTGGCGTGTGCCGGTGATCGCGCAGACCCTGGGCGGCGAGCCCGCGCGCACCCTGGTGACCGGCGGCAAGGCCACGCTGGAAGTGCCCGGCTGCGGCCCGGTGGTGGTCAACGCCGGCCAGAGCGGCTACTACCGCACGCTGTACGGCGCCGAGCAGTTCGCCGCGCTGAAGGACAACTTCGCCAAGCTGCCGCCGATCGACCAGCTCGGCACGCTGGGCGACACCTGGGCGTTGGGCATGGCGGGCCAGCGTCCGTCCTCCGATTTCCTGGACCTGGTGCAGGCCACGCCGGTCGACGCCGATCCGCAGATCTGGGGTGACATCGCCGGCGATCTCAGCGGCGTGGATGGCTACTACGAGGGCGATGCCGCCCGCCAGGCGGCGTTCCGCAAGTTCGCCATCGCCAAGCTGGCGCCGGTGTTCGCGCGTGTGGGCTGGGAGCCGAAGGAAGGCGAGGCCGATCCGGTGAAGATCCTGCGCACCGAGCTGATCGGCACGCTGGGCAACCTCGGCGATCCGGCCGTGCTGAAGGAAGCGCAGCGCCGCTTCGACGCGCAGGGCAAGGACCCCAAGGCGATGCCGCCGGCCCTGCGTCGCACCATCCTGGGCGTGGTCGCACGCAATGCGGACGCCGCCACCTGGGATCGCCTGCACGCGATGGCCAAGGCTGAGAAGACGCCGCTGGTGAAGGACCAGCTGTACACGCTGCTGTCGATCGGCCGCGACAAGGCGCTGGCGCAGAAGACGCTGGACCTGGCGCTCACCGACGAGCCCGGCGCCACCAACAGCGCGAGCATGATCAGCGTGGTGTCCTCGCAGCATCCGGAACTGGCCTTCGATTTCGCCGTGGCGCACAAGGCCGAGGTAGACAAGAAGGTGGATTCGAGCGCGAGCAGCCGCTACTACCCGCAGCTCGCTTCGCGTTCGTTGAATCCGGCGATGGTGGGCAAGGTGAAGGCCTATGCCGAGAAGTATCTGGCGGCGGGTTCGCGTCGCGATGCCGATACGGCGGTGGCGAATATCGAGTACCGCATCAAGGTGAAGAACGAGCGGATGCCGGCGATCGATGCGTGGCTGAAGCAGCACGGCGGCTGATTTGCACCGTGGCGGTTTGAGTCTGGAGGCCCGCGCAAGCGGGCCTCTTTTTTGCCGCCGATGGCGTAGGTTGGGGTGAGCCACAGGCGAACCCCAACGGACGCTCCGTCCATGCCTCTGTCGGGGTTCGCCTGCGGCTCACCCCAACCTACGTCGTGTCTCGATCAGGAGCTGTGGTCGAGCACGATCTTCCACCCGCTCGCGGTCTTCTCCCACAACAGCGAAAACACCCCATCGTCCTTCGCCGCCGTGCCATGCGCCGTGCGATCCAGATGGAACCGCCCCGTCACCGCCGCATAGTGCGCCTGTCCATCAGCGCAGGGCAGCAGGCGCACGTCGAGGTCGGAGTAGGTGAGCTTGCCCATCTGCTCCTTGCCGGCGTAGTTCTTCTTATAGCTCTCCAGGATGCGCGCATAACCCTGGCGGATCTTCGCGCCGATGAAGGTGGTGTCGGGCGCGTCCTTGTACGCGGTGACGAAGTTGTCGATGTCGCCGCGGTTCCAGGCATCCTGCTGGGCGGACAGCACCGCGCGGATGGCGGCACCTTCGTCGGCGGCGTGCGCGAGCGGCGCGAGCAGGAGTGCGGCGAGCAGGAAGGGCAGGGTCTTGCGCATGGCGGGTCTCCTCATGGGCGCATCGTGGATGGCGTGTTCAGGGCTTGAAGCCTACCGACTCCCACAGCGGCGCGGGGTCGTACACGCTGCCGTTGGCGATGGTCTTGGCGATGCGCCGGGTGTTGTGGATATCGGCCAGCGGGTCGCCGTCGAGCAGCAGCATGTCGGCGCGCTTGCCGACCTGCACGGTGCCGACTTCGCCGTCCAGGCCGAGCACCTTCGCCGGCACGCTGGTCGCCGCCTGCAGCGCCTCCATCGGCGTAAAGCCGGCCTGCACGTAGATCTCCAGCTCGCGATGCAGCGAATAGCCGGGGATCGCCTGGTCGGTGCCGGCCACGATGGTCAGGCCCTGGCGATGCAGTTCGCGCAGGGTGGCCAGCATGTAGGCGTAGCGCCTGGCCGATTCTTCGGCGCGGTCGGGCGGCGAGCCCATGCCGTTCAAGGCCGGCGCCAGCGGCGCGGCCACGTGGTCGATGCCCGGCTCGATCGCGCGCAGTGGCCTGGCGGTGGGGCGCGAGAACAGCTCGAACAGCGCGATGGTGTCGTCGAACACCGTGTGATGCTGCTTGAACAGGGCCAGCTGGCGGCGCGCGTTCGGCGTCTTGAAATCCAGCGGCGGCATCGGCTGGCCGCGCTTTATGCCGAGCAGGTCGCGCGTGACGAAATGGATGTGGTTGATGCTGTCGTAGCCCGCTTCCACCACCTGCGCGCTGGTCATGCCCTCGGGCACATGGCCGGTGACGGTGAGCCCCAGCTTGTGCGCCTCCTCGGCGATCACCGGCACCAGCGCGGGCTTCATGCTGCTGTAGATCTTGATCTGGATCGCGCCGGCTTCTTTGTAGCGGCGCACTACGGCGCGCGCTTCCTCCGGCGTGTCGGCGGTGACGGCGCCCAGCGCGATCGGGCCGTTGCCGTCGACGATGCCCGCCACCAGCAGGCGCGGGCCGATGCCGCGGCCGGACTGGATGGCGTCGCGCACGGTGGTGATGTAGTCGAATTCGTTGCCGCAGTCGCGCACGGTGGTGACGCCGGCGGCCAGGTAGATCGGGCCCCATTCCACCTGCTCGTAATGCGCGTGCATGTCCCACAGGCCGGGGATCAGGAACTTGCCGCTGCCGTCGAGCACGTCCATGCCCGGCTCGGGCTTGGGTGCGGCACCGCTGGTGTCGATGCGGGTAATGCGGCCCTCTTCGACGTACACCGAGGCGTTGCGCTTCGGGGCGCTGCCGGTGCCGTCGATCAGCGTGACATGGGTGATCGCCAGCTTCTTCGACGGCGGGCGCCTGGCCTTCTCGGTGAGCTTGACCAGCGCCTGAAGATTGTTGGCGGCGGCGCGCTGGATGAAGGTCGGCAACGAGGCTTCGTAGCCTTCGCGCACCGCTTCGAAATGATCGAACTCGCTGTCGGTGGTGACCACCGCGGCAAGCTTCTGCTGATCGTCCAGCCAGGCCGTCTCGTTGCCCCAGACCAGGCCGCTGATCACATAGCCGTGCAGTTTCACCGTCTTGCCGCCGGCCTGGATGTCCAGGTCGCCCGCGGGCTGGATATGGATGTCGGCATCCGGCGGCGCGGCGATGCGCTCCGGCTTGCCCTTGGCCAGCCAGTAGCGCAGCAGCATCTGCTGCATGGCGACCGGCGAATAGCCGTCGACCAGGAACGTGGTGTCGGTGACCGGATGCTCGGTGGTCTTGCCGTCGCGCACGAGCTTGACCCGGCCTGCCTTGGGATCCAGCGTAAAGCTGTCGTGCATCGGCGACTGGCGCGAGGACTGGCCTTCGCTCTTCAACGTCAATGGATGCGTGACATCCGTTGCGGTGAACTCGGTCTTCAGCGGCACTTCGGTGCCGCGATCCTTGAAGCTGAAATCCGAGCGCAGGAGCAGCTGGCCCTTTTCGCTGGCGATCGTGTAGCTCTCCTTGCCGATCGCCCGGGCGAACTTGTGCAGCACGAAGCTGCCTTGTTCGGCGGCGGGCGGCGTCTGCGCGAAAGCAGCCACCGAAGTGAGAGCGAGCAAGGCGGCGAGTACAAGCGAACGGGCGGATGGGTTCGGCATGTCGGCTCCCTGGGCTACGGCGCGGTCGAGGCGATCGGCGTAGGTTGGGGTGAGCGCAAGCGAACCCCAACGCTGGCGTATCCGGCTTTGCGATGCCGGGGCGCGCTTGCGCTCACCCCAACCTGCGGCGGACGTTGGCGATCAGACCAGCCGCCCCCGCCGCTGGCAAGAGCCCGAAAGTCATTCCCCCCGAAACGGACAGGCCCCGCCGAAGCGGGGCCTGTCGCGGTGCACGGGTAAAAACCGGCGGCTTATGCCTCGGCTTCTTCCTTGTATGCATCCACCGGGATGCACGCGCACATCACGTTCTTGTCGCCGTAGACATTGTCCACGCGCGCCACCGGCGGCCAGTACTTCTGCAGGCGCAGGGTGGGCAGCGGGAACACGGCCAGCTCGCGCGGGTAGGCGTGGGTCCACTCGCTGCCGGCCACCGCGTTGGCGGTGTGCGGGGCGTGCTTGAGCGGGTTGTCCTCGCGGTCCAGGCGGCCGTCCTCGATCGCGCGGATTTCCTCGCGGATCTGGATCATCGCGTCGATGAAGCGGTCCAGCTCGTGTTGCGATTCGCTCTCGGTCGGCTCGACCATCAGCGTGCCGGCCACCGGGAAGCTCAGCGTCGGCGCGTGGAAGCCGAAGTCGATCAGGCGCTTGGCCACATCCTCGGCGCTGATGCCGGTGGCGTCCTTGAGCGGGCGCAGGTCCAGGATGCACTCGTGCGCCACCAGGCCGTTGCGGCCGGTGTACAGCGTCTCGTAATGCGAGGCCAAGCGCCTGGCGATGTAGTTGGCATTGAGCAGCGCGACCTGGGTCGCCTTGCGCAGGCCCTGCTGGCCCATCAGGGTGATGTACATCCAGCTGATCGGCAGGATCGAGGCCGAGCCGAAGCTGGCCGCCGAGACCATGCCCACCGAACCCTCGCCGCCGAGCGTACGCGGCAGGAACGGAGCCAGGTGCGACTTCACCGCGCACGGGCCGACACCCGGGCCGCCGCCGCCGTGCGGGATGCAGAAGGTCTTGTGCAGGTTGAGGTGCGAGACGTCCGAACCCCACTTGCCCGGCTTGGCCAGGCCGACCAGCGCGTTCATGTTGGCGCCGTCGGTGTACACCTGGCCGCCGTGCTTGTGCACGATGTCGCAGATGGCGACCACGTCTTCCTCGAACACGCCGTGCGTGGACGGGTAGGTGATCATCAGCGCGGCCAGGCGCTCGCTGTACTTCTCGGCCTTGGCGCGGATGTCTTCCAGGTCCACGTTGCCGTTGGCGTCGCACTTGGTCACCACCACGGTCATGCCGCACATCTGCGCGGAAGCGGGGTTGGTGCCGTGCGCGGATTCGGGGATCAGGCACACGTCGCGGTGCTCGTCGCCGCGCGAGCGGTGGTAGGCGCGGATCGCCAGCAGGCCGGCGTATTCGCCCTGCGCGCCGGAGTTCGGCTGCAGGCTCACCGCGTCGTAGCCGGTGCATTCCACCAGCATCGCTTCCAGCTCGTCGATCAGCTGCTTGTAGCCCTGCGTCTGCGCCGCCGGCGCCAGCGGGTGGATGTTGCCGAACTCCGGCCAGGTCACCGGGATCATCTCGGCGGTGGCGTTGAGCTTCATGGTGCAGGAGCCGAGCGGGATCATGGTGCGATCCATCGCCAGGTCCTTGTCGGCCAGCGAGCGCATGTAGCGCAGCAGTTCGTGCTCGCTGTGGTGGGTGTTGAACACCGGGTGCTGCAGGAATGCGTCCTGGCGCAGCAGCGCGGCGGGCAACGCATCGGCGGTGGCGGCGTCGACTTCGTCGATGTCACTCAGCTCCGCGCCGAACAGGCCGGCCAGCGCCTGCACGTCGGCGCGGGTGGTGGTCTCGTCCAGGCTGATGCCGACGCACTGGCCGTGGATCTGGCGCAGGTTGAGGCCCTTGCCGGCGGCCTTGGCGTGGATCGCATCGGCATCGACGCCGGTGATGCGCAGCGTGTCGAAGAACTCGCCGCCCACCTCCAGGCCGGCCTTGCGCAGCGTCGCCGCCAGGATCGCGGCCAGGCGATGCGTGCGGCGCGCGATGCGCTGCAGGCCGTCGGGGCCGTGGTAGACGGCGTACATGCTGGCCATCACCGCCAGCAGCACCTGCGCGGTGCAGATGTTGGAGGTGGCCTTCTCGCGGCGGATGTGCTGCTCGCGGGTCTGCAGGGTCAGGCGGTAGGCCGGCTTGCCTTCGGCATCCACCGACACGCCGATCAGGCGGCCCGGCATGGAGCGCTTGTAGGCATCGCGGCAGGCCAGGTAGGCGGCGTGCGGGCCGCCGAAGCCGAACGGCACGCCGAAGCGCTGGCTGTTGCCGATCACGATGTCCGCGCCCCAGCTGCCCGGCGCGGCGATCAGGGTGAGCGCGAGCAGGTCGGTGGCGACCGCGACCAGCGCGCCGCGCGCGTGCACCGCTTCGGCGACGGCGCGGTAGTCGTGGATGGTGCCGTAGGTGTTGGGGTACTGCAGCAGCACGCCGAAGCTGTCGACCGTGGACGCATCGGCGGCGGGGCCGACATGCAGCGCGATGTCCACGCCGTCGGCGCGGGTGCGCAGCACTTCCAGCGTCTGCGGGTGCACGTCGTCGGCGACGAAGAACACGTTGCTCTTGGACTTGGCCGAGCGCTTGGCCAGCGTCATCGCCTCGCCCGCGGCGGTGGCCTCGTCCAGCAGCGAGGCGTTGGAGATGTCCATCCCGGTAAGGTCGGCCACCATGGTCTGGAAGTTGATCAGCGCTTCCATGCGGCCCTGCGAGATCTCCGCCTGGTACGGCGTATAGGCCGTGTACCAGGCCGGGTTCTCCAGGATGTTGCGCAGGATGACGTTCGGCGTGTGGGTGCCGTAGTAGCCCTGGCCGATGAAGCTGCGGAACACCCGGTTCTTGTCGGCGATGGCACGGATCTTCGCCAGCGCCTCCACCTCGGTCATCGCCGGCGGCAGGGCCAGCGGCGCGGCGGACTTGATCTGGCCCGGCACGATGGCGTCGGTCATCGCCTCGAGCGAGTCGTAGCCGATGGCGGACAGCATGTGCGCGATCTCGGCGTCGTTCGGGCCGATGTGGCGCTCGATGAAAGCTTCGTGGTGCTCGAGGTCGCGCAGGGAGGGGGAGGCGTTCTGGGTCATGACAGGCGTCCGGAGTGCTTGCATAGAGGCAGGACGTGCGTGCCGCACGTCAGGCGCCCCTCTGTCCTTTTGCCTGAGAGTTTGGAAGCGCGGATGCGCTTCGTGCCCCTTCGGCGCCGGATCTAACCGGTCTCTCCAGAGTTGTTCCGCAAGCGGCGGTGGTATGGGAGCCTGAGCGATTACGGGCGTTGCGCCTTCGGCAGCGGACGCGTCCGCTTCTCCCACCGCGCCTCAAGGGGGCGATTATACGGTGTCGGGCCCTGAATTCGCCCCTCAAATTTGGAGTCCTTCTCCCTCCGGCGACCCGAAGGTAGTCCCCGTGGGAGAGCACGCGGGGAGGGCACAGGGATGTGCCCGGCTTTCCTCGCTCATCAAAGCAGGGCACATCCCTGTGCCCTCTTCGCGTGGAGGAGCGAGGAAGGTGGCGGTAGCCGGATGAGGGTACGGGCGGAGCGGTCCACATCACTCTTGCGCTCCGCCCGGACCCTCACCCCAACCCCTCTCCCGAGGGGAGAGGGGCTCGGCTTTCGCGCGTCTGCATGGTGGCGTAGCTTTTGCTGTCTATCTCCACGTTCAGGTACGCCCCATGCCTCGTCCCCCCTTCCGCCTGCGCCAGCTCGACCACGTCGTCCTGCGCGCCCTGGACCCCGCCGCCCTGGAGGACTTCTACTGCCGCGTGCTCGGCTGCACCGTGGAGCGGCGCCAGGAGGCGATCGGCCTGGTCCAGCTGCGGGCCGGCGCGTCGCTGATCGACCTGGTCGGCATCGACAGCAGGCTGGGTCGCCTGGGCGGCGCTGCGCCAGGCACGGAAGGCCATAACGTGGACCATATCTGCCTGGCGGTGGAGGGCTACGACGAGCCCGCCATCCGCGCTCACCTGGAAGCGCATGGCGTGCGCATCGGGGAGGCGGGCTCGCGCTACGGTGCGGAAGGCGAGGGCCCCTCGCTGTATCTGTACGATCCGCAGGGCAACATGATCGAGTTGAAAGGCCCGCCGGCGGCCTGAGCGCGCGGCGCGTCGACGGGGGCTGCATGCGCGGCGGGGTAACACGGCGGTGGTGGCGGGTCCTGGGCGTGCTGGCGCTGGCCAGCCTGCTGGCGGCCTGCAGTCCGCCGGTGCGGCGGCTGGCGCCGCCGCTGCGCAGCCCCGACGCAACCCTGGCCGCGGCCAGGAGCTGGGCCATGGACGCCATGCGGCAATCGTCCTCCGAACGCGCGGCGCGCGGATGGCTGCGCTGCGCCGCGGGCGCCTATCGCGCGGCGCTGGCCGGCGGCGCGAAGGCGGACGAGGCGGTGGCGCTGGATACGCAGTGCACCGGCCACCTGCTGGATTTCCTGCTGGCCACCGAGGAAGAGCGCTGGCGGCCGCGTACCCTCGATGTCGGCGGCGATGCCCTGGCGGTCGAGCTGGGGCAACTGTCGCCGGACCTGGCCGGCGCGCCCATGTTCGTGCGCGCCGACCGTATCGCGATCTCCACCTTGATGTTCGGCCAGCGCTTCGCCACCAACGGCTTCGGCGTGGCCCTGGTCGCCGCCACGCGGCGCTGCGAAGGCACGCCGCGTTGCCGCCTGTTCCCGCCGGAGGGCGTGACGCGCACGGCGGTGGCCTGGGTCGAGGCCGACGCCGACGGCGGCACGCCGCGCCTGGTGTTCGCCGATCCGCTGAAGCTGGGCAGCGTGGCGATCGGCCGGCGCGAATACGTGCTGTCGATGGACACCACCGCGCCCTACGCGATGCTCGCCGATGCTTCGCAGCTCAAGCAGCAGGCGATCCGCAACCTGCTGGTCAACGGCAAGGACATCGGCCAGCGCCAGGGTGTGTACCTGCTGGAGGACTACGACCCGCGCAAGATCCCGGTGGTGATGCTGCACGGCCTGGGCGGCAGCCCGCTGGTGTGGGCGCGCCTGACCAATCGCATCCAGGGCACGCCGGCGCTGCGCTCGCGCTACCAGGTGTGGCACGTGGTGTACCAGACCAATGCGCCGGTGCTGCTGTCGCGGCTGCGCGTGCAGGGTTTTCTCGATGACGCGTGGGCCGCGGTCGATCCGGCGGCACACGATGCGGCGCGCGAGCACCTGGTGCTGGTCGGCCACAGCATGGGCGGCATCATTGCGCGGCTGCTCACGGCCGACAGCGGCGAGGTGCTGTGGCGTGCGGCCTTCCTGGTGCCGGAACCGGAGCTGCACGGTGCCGCGGACGATATTGCGGCGATCCGGCGGCTGTTCCGCTTCACGCCCTATCCGGGCGCGGATGTCGCGTTCTTCCTCGCCACGCCGCATCACGGCAGCCCCATCGCCGAGGATTTCTTCGGCCGCCTCGCCCTGCGCCTGGTGAAACCGGGCGGCCCCGAACTGGACGCGATCATGCGCCTGGTCAAGGCGCAGCCGGAGGCGTTCCAGCCCGACCTGGTGCGCAGCTACCGCGAACGCGGCCTCAGCAGCATCAGCACGCTGCGCACCGACCAGCCGGTCAGCCGTGCCGCGTGGTCCCTGCTGCCGGCGCCCGGCGTGCGCTACTACACCATCGCCGGCAGCCTGCCCGGCGAGGCGGTGCCGGGCGACGGCGTGGTACCGCTGGAAAGCAGCTTCCTGCCCGGCGCGGTGTCGACCACCACGGTCACCTCGGGGCACCGCGTGTACCGCAACGACGAGGCGATCAACCTGATCGTGAAGACCTTGGGCGATTCGCCGTAGGTCATGGCGACCGGCAACCTTACGCAATCTACGAGGCACCCACTCCAAGGCGACACCTCAATAGCGGGGGAGTCATGCATACCGGGGAGCAGTACCACGACATCTTCCTGTCCTCGAAGCGCGACATGGCCGTGCGCGAGCGATTCCAGCGCATGGCGCTGGAGTTGCTGGGGCAGGAGGGCGACATCCTCGATTTCGGCGCCGGCACCGGCATCGATGCGAAGGCTTATGCCGCGCGCGGATATCGCACCTTCGTGTACGAGCCGGCGGATTCGATGCGCGAGCACCTGGAGCGCTACTGCCATGACGAAATCGCCGGCGGCACGGTGATCAGGCTTGGAACGGAACTCGGCTGCAAGGTACAGGCGGTCACCGCCAACTTTGCCGTGCTCAATCATTTTGCCGACCACACGGCGCTGTTCGAGCAGTTGTCCGGCGTGGTCGAGCACGGCGGATTCGTGCTCGCCAGCATGCTCAATCCCTATTATCTCGGCGATGCGCGCTACGGCTGGTGGCGAAAGAATCTTGCCAATCTGGTGCGCCATGGGCGCTACGCGTTCGACACCGAAAGCGGCGTGCATCGCTTTGCGCCGGGTGTCGTCGCACGGGCGGCGGCGCCGCATTTCCGGCTGGAGCGCACGGTGCCCCGAGGACTGGGCATGGCGGCCAGCCTGTACATGTTCCTGCTGTTCCGGCGGGTCTGACCATGTGGAAGGACTGGGTCCGGCCGTTCGTACGTCCCTTGCCGCAGTGGGCGCCGGTGGGTGTTGCGCCGGCATCGCGGCTGGTGACGGCGAGGTTGCGCTGGGACGGCGAGTCGGTCGATGTGACGGCGGATCACACCGTCGCCTCGCTCAATCCGCTGGTGATCGCGACGAGCGTCGATGCAGGAGAGCGTGCCGTTCTCGAATATCGGGATGCGGCTGCGGGGCAGCTGCTGGGAACGTTGCGTCTGGTGCGGGATGCTTCGATGGCCGAACCGCAGGCCGCACCGCTTTCGTTCTATCGAGTCGAAGCCGGCGCGCATCGTTGCCTGCACTGGCCGCTGCGCGCATGGAATGCCTGGCTGCAGAACCGCAGCATGGCCAGGCATGCGTCGTCGGCGCACTTGAACATGGATCCTGCCGCCGCGCAGCAGCTGATGATCGCGTACCTGTGTCCGCGACCGGTGGTGCTGGTGTCGGTGGAAGGGGCAGGGCACCGGAACATCTTCCCGATGGACCTGATCGGTCCGCTCGAACGCAGCGGCCTGTATTCGCTGGCGCTGCGCAGTACCAATGTCTCCGAACCCGTCATGCGCGAGGTTCGCCGCGTGGCGCTGTCGCATGTGCCGGCTGCGATGAAGCCGGTGGTCTACAAACTCGCGGCACATCACAAGCAGCCGCCGCGGGACTGGGCCGCGCTGCCGTTTCCCGTGCGACCGTCGAAGACATTCGGCATTCCAACTGTTGCCGGCGCCCTGCGCGTGCAGGAGCTGTCGATCGTGCACAGTCAGACGATCGGCTTGCATACGTTCTTCGTTGCGCGGGTGGTTTCCACGGAGCAGCTCGCGGACGGCGCCCAGCTGCATCACACCGCAGGCTTCCACCAGGTCTACCGGCGCCGGCGGCGCCAGCCCTTGCAGGACGCTTGAGGCGTGGACGGAATCGCATCGGCATGGACGCAGGAGCGCAAGCTGGAATGGATCCAGGCTTTGCGTGGCCTGGCCGCCTTCATGGTGGTGATGGTCCACAGCCGCAGCATGCTGATGGGCTCGGCATCGGGCAGGGCGGTGGCCGAACAGGTGTTGCTGCCGATGGCGATGGGCGTGGATCTGTTCTTCATCATCAGCGGTTTCCTGATGGTGTGGACCACGCGGGATTTCGACGGCAGCAAGGCGTACGCCTGGACCTTCCTCGTCAAGCGTTTCGCCAGAATCTGGCCGCTGCTGGCGGTGATGACGCCGGTGGCGCTGGTGGTGGAGCACGGCTTCGGCGGTCTGCTCGATCGCGCGCTGGTGCTTTGGTATGCAGAAGGACTTGCCTTCATTCCGCATGACCCGGTCGCCTCCGGCATCTATTTCCGGATGGCTGTGGGCGTGGCCTGGACGCTGTGTTTCGAGTGGTATTTCTACCTGGTGTTCGCCGCCTCGATGCTGTGCGGGCGATGGCGCTATGCAGTCATGGCCGCATGGTTTGCCTTGACCCTGTTGGCTATTCCGCTCGCCCGTGGGGGCTACCACTTGCACGTGGCCACGCAACCGCTGGTGGCATGGTCCCGGTATGCCAACCTCGCCATCCATCCCATCGTGTGGGATTTCGTCGCCGGCATGGCGGCAGCGTGGATCTATGGTTCCCGCGTCACGATCCGCTCGACCTGGACGATCTGCGGCGCGATGGCCGTGCTGTTGGTTGCGCTGGCGCTGGCGTGGCAGCCACTTGGCATGACGAACTTCTTCGGCCCGCAAGGCTGGGGTGCGCCGCTGGCCATCGTGTTCGCCGGCATCGCGCTGTTGGCGAAGGCGGATGCGATCAAGGTGCCGCGGTGGTCGGTGTGGCTGGGCGGCATCTCCTATTCGCTGTATCTGGTCCACGTCTATGTGTTCCAGATTGCGCAGCGCATCGCCGGCGCGCTTCCCTTGAGCCAGCCGACCCTCGAGATCGTGCTGTTCCTGGCCCGTCCTGCGCTTGCCGTGATCTGCGCCTGGGCGGTGTTTCGCTACGTGGAGTCCCCTGCGTCCGCATCGATGCGCAGGCTGCTGCTGAGCGTGCGTGCACCCAGGCGAATAGAGGCCGGCAGCGCAACATTCGAGTCCAGCCGCCGCTGATTTTCTCGCCCGATCGCCGCGCTGCGAGGCCCGGAAACGACGAAGCCCGCCTTGCGGCGGGCTTCGTTTACAATTGGTGCCCAGGAGAGGACTCGAACCTCCACGGTTTTACCCGCTAGTACCTGAAACTAGTGCGTCTACCAATTCCGCCACCTGGGCAGGTGTCCCGCGCGTCGCTAAGCGAGCTGCGTGAGCCGCGTAGATTAGGGATGGAGCAGTGGGTTGTCAACTATTCTTTGACCGTTTCTTCATCGCGCGTCGCCGGACCGGCGGAGCGCCTCCATCAAGGCCGATAAGTGACCAAAAAAAATAAGGACCAGCCGGCCAGCGCCGGCAAGAAGAAGACCTCCAGCCGCCCGGCCGTGCCCGGCAAGGCGGCACCGGCGCCGCGCAAGCGTGCCGCGTCGGCGCCGGCCGCGCGCGATGCGGCCGATCCCCATGCCGAGCGCGAGGCCCAGCGCTACGAGCGCCCGATTCCCAGCCGCGAGGCGATCCTCGCCCTCCTGACCGAGCGCGGCGAGCTGCTGTCCGAGGCGCGCATCGCCGAGGCGCTGCAATTGCACGACGAGTACGACCTGCACGCGCTGCGCAAGCGCCTGGGCGCGATGGTGCGCGACGGGCAGCTGCTGCTCGGCCGCCGTGGCGGCTACGCGCCCAGCAACAAGCTCGACCTGATCGCCGGCCAGGTGCTGGCCAATGCCGAGGGCTACGGTTTCCTGCGCCCGGACGACGGCACGGAAGACCTGTACCTGTCCCCGCAGCAGATGCGCCAGGTGCTGCACGGCGACCGCGTGCTCGCCAGCGTGGTCGGCCTGGACCGGCGCGGCCGCAAGCAGGGCGCCATCGTCGAAGTGCTGCAGCGCCGTTCGCCGCGGCTGGTCGGCCGCGTGCTGCTGGAGAACGGCGTGACCATGGTGGCGCCGGACGATCGCCGCGTGCACCAGGACATCATGATCAAGCCCGGCCAGGACCAGGGTGCGCGCAACGGCCAGATCGTGGTGGTCGAGATCACCGATCCGCCCACGCCGCACCGTGGCCCGATGGGCAACATCCTCGCCGTGCTGGGCGAGCGCCTGGAACCCTCGCTGCTGGTGGAGATGGCGATCGCCAGCTACGACCTGCCGCGCGAATGGCCGGCTGAAGTGACGCGCGAAGCGGCCCAGGTCGAGCCGAAGGTGACCGCCGCCGAGCGCGAGGGCAGGGTGGACCTGCGCGCGCTGCCGCTGGTGACCATCGACGGCGCCGACGCGCGCGACTTCGACGATGCCGTGTATGCCGAGCCCAGGCGTGGCGGCGGCTACCGCCTGGTGGTGGCGATCGCCGATGTCTCGCACTACGTGCCGGTCGGCGGCGCGCTGGACCGGGAGGCCTACGAGCGCAGCACGTCCACCTATTTCCCCGGCTTCGTGGTGCCGATGCTGCCGGAGACGCTGTCCAACGGCATCTGCTCGCTCAACCCCAAGGTCGAACGCTTGTGCATGGTCTGCGACATGACCGTGGACGAGGAGGGCGAGGTCATCCGCTCCAAGTTCTACAGCGCGGTGATGTACTCGCACGCGCGCTGCACCTACGACCGCGTGTGGCAGGCGATCGGCCTTAACGATGCGGACGCGCGCCACGAACTGGCCGACGTGCTGCCGCAGCTGGAAAACCTGCACGGGCTGTACCAGCTGCTCGCCGCGCAGCGCAAGCGCCGTGGCGCGATCGACTTCGAAACGCCGGAGGTGAAGTTCCGCCTCGACAACACCGGCGACGTGGTGGCGATGGGCGCCACCGAGCGCAACGACGCGCACAAGCTGATCGAGGAGTGCATGATCGCCGCCAACGTGCAGGCGGCCATGTTCCTGGAAAAGAAAAAGATTCCCGCGCTGTTCCGCGCGCATGAACAACCGCCGGAAGAAAAGTACGAGGACGTGCAGCAGTTCCTGCGCGAATTCAAGCTGCGCCTGCCGCCGCTGGACGAAGTCACGCCCGGCGATTTCGCCGACGTGCTGCGCATGGTCAAGGACCGTCCCGAGCGCGAGCTGGTGCAGTCGGTGCTGCTGCGCGCGCAGAGCCTGGCGGCCTACCAGCCGGACAACCGCGGCCACTTCGGCCTGGCGCTGGAAGCCTATGCGCACTTCACCTCGCCGATCCGCCGCTATCCGGACCTGCTGGTGCATCGCGCGATCCGCTACGCGGTGGGCGGCGGCAAGCCGGCCGACTACGTGTACAGCCCGGCGCAGATGGCCGCGATGGCGCTGCACTGCTCGCAGCGCGAACGCCGCGCCGAGGAAGCCGAGCGCGACGTGGACGAGCGCTACAAGTGCGCATGGATGTCCAAGCATGTGGGCAGCGAGTTCGACGGCACGGTCACCGGCGTCACCTCGTTCGGCCTGTTCGTGGAACTGAAGGAATCGAGGGTCTCCGGCCTGGTGCATATCAGCCAGCTGTCCAACGACTACTACCACTTCGATCCGATCCGCCACCTGCTGAAGGGCGAGCGCAGCGGCGCGCAGTTCCGCCTGGGCGACCATGTGCGCGTGCAGGTGCTGCGCGCCAGCCTGGAGGACCGCAAGATCGACTTCCGCCTGGTCGGCAAGCGCGAGCCCTTCGCGCCGCCGCCGCGTGCCGAGCGCGCCTACGACTACGCGCAGTCCGGTGAACGCTATTCGCTGCCGAAGCTGCCCAAGGCGCCGGAGCAGGGACGCAAACCCGGCCCGTCGCGCGATAATGCGCGCGATGCGGCGCCGCCGTCGCGCTTCTCTGCAGGCGGCGCCAAGGCGAAATCAGCGGGCGGAGCGAAGGGCAAGGGCGGCGCGCCGCGCAAGCCGGGTCCGGCATCCGGCAAACCCCGCTCCGACAAGGGCCAGGGTAAGGGCAAGGGCAAGCGATGAGCGAAAGTTGGATCGTCGGGATCAACCCGGTCGAAGGCGCGTTGAGCAACGACGCCGAACGCATACGCGAAGTGCTGGTCGAGAACGGCCAGCGCAACGCGCGCGTGCATGAGCTGGCGGAGCGCGCCAAGGCCCTGCGCATTCCGGTGCACCACCGCCCGCGCGAGCAGCTGGACAAGGTTGCCGGCGAGGCGCGGCACCAGGGCGTGGTGGCGCGTTATGAGGCGCCGCCGATGGCGAGCGAGGGCGACCTTCCGGAACTGCTCGAACAGGCCGGCGCGCAGGCGCTGGTGCTGGTGCTCGATGGCGTCACCGATCCGCACAATCTCGGCGCCTGCCTGCGCAGCGCGGCGGCGGCCAAGGTCACCGCGGTGATCGTGCCGAAGGACCGCGCCGTCGGCCTTACGCCGGTGGTGCGCCGCGCTTCCGCCGGCGGCGCCGACCGCGTGCCGCTGATCGCCGCCACCAACCTGGCGCGCGCGCTGCGCACGCTGAAGGACGCCGGCGTGTGGATCACCGGGCTGGCGGGCGAGACGGAAACCTCTGTCTACGATATCGACCTGAAGGGCCCGGTGGCCCTGGTGCTCGGCAGCGAAGGCGAGGGCATGCGCCGCCTCACGCGCGAGACCTGCGATTTCCTGGCCAGAATCCCGATGCCGGGCGCGATGGAGAGCCTCAACGTCTCCGTCGCCACCGGTGTGGTCCTGTTCGAGGCCCTGCGGCAAAGGAGCGCGAAACGATGAATATCCTGTGGCACGACTGGGCCGGTTATCTCGGCGTGGTGCTGGTGCTGCTGGCCTTCCTGCTGCTGCAGGCGCGCAAGCTGCACGGCAACGGGCTGGTCTATCAGCTGATGAACGTGCTGGGCGCGCTGGGCGTGATGCTGTCCCTGCTGTTCGGCAGCTTCAACGCCTCGGCCTTCGTGATGCAGCTGGCATGGATGGTGATCGGCATCTACGGCATCGCCAACAGCGCGCGCGTGCGGCGCGAGCTGAGGGACGTGGAACGCCGCATCACCTGAATGACGGGTCAGGAGCCGGCGTCCGCGGCTTGGTAGAATGCGCGGGCTCCGGCCCCGGGCCGGCTTGCGGGGACGACCCCGCTCGTATCTTCCCTCGCGGGGACGACCCTGCCGTTGCGTCGGATGCCGTCCGCACGCGCAAGGCGTGCGTCGACTTGGCTCCCAAGGAGTCTGTCATGCCCTGGATCTATCTGCTGCTCGCCGGCCTGTTCGAGATCGGCTGGGCGATCGGCCTGAAGTACACCGAAGGCTTCAGCCGCCTGTGGCCCACCGTGGGCACGGTGGCGGCGATGACCGCCAGCATCATCCTGCTTGCGCTGGCGGTGAAGACCTTGCCGATCGGCACGGCCTACGCGGTGTGGACCGGCATCGGCGCAGTCGGCGCAGTCATTCTCGGCATCGTGCTGTTCGGCGATCCGGCTACGCCGGCGCGGCTGTTGTGCGTGGCCTTGATCTTCGTCGGCATCATCGGTTTGAAGTTGACGGGCGGGGCGCACTGACGCATTGGCGAAACCGACCATCGCGGTATCTGGCCGCGTCCGTTGGGGTTCGCCTGTGGCTCACCCCAACCTACGAAAAAGCCCGCCGGTCAGGCGGGCTTTTTCTTTTGCGGCGATGAGCCGGCTTACTCGGAACGGTCGCCCAGCCTGGTCATCTCCGGATTGGAGGTGAAGTCGCGCTTGCTGCGCTGGGTGGCCAGCGGCTCGCCGTGCACCTGGAACCAGATGTTCTCGGCGATGTTGGTCGCATGGTCGCCGATGCGCTCGATGTTCTTGGCCATGAACAGCAGGTGCGTGCACGGCGTGATGTTGCGCGGGTCTTCCATCATGTAGGTGAGCAGCTGGCGGAAGTAGCCGGTGTAGGCCTCGTCCAGCAGGGCGTCGTCCTTCCACACCTGGTAGGCGCGCTCGGCGTCGCGGTCGCGGTAGGCGACCAGCACTTCGCGCACTTCGCCGGCGGCGAGCTCGGCGAGATAGCCCAGGCCGTTGGTCGGCGCGATCGGCGCCACCATCGACAGCGGGATGGAGCGCTTGGCCACGTTGGCGGCGTAGTCGCCGATGCGTTCGATGTCGGCCGCGATGCGCAGCGCGGCGAACACATTGCGCAGGTCGCCGGCGATCGGCGCGCGCAGCGCCAGCAGGCGCACCACGTCGTGGCTGATTTCCTGTTCGAGCTGGTCGATCGCGTCGTCGTTGGCGACCACGCGCTGGGCGGCGCGCTCGTCGCGGCGCTCGACCACGTCGATCGCCGATTCGAGCTGCGTCACGGCCAGCTCGCCCATGCGCACGATCTCGCCGGTGAGGCGGGTGAGCTCGTCGTCGTAGCTTTTGATGATGTGTTCTTTGTTGCTGCCGCTCATATGCGTTTTCGCCTGCGTTGAGGGGAATGGGCGGTGAAGCCCCCTGGCCTTAGCCGAAGCGACCCGTAATGTAGTCTTCGGTCTGCTTCTTGCCGGGCTTCGTGAAAATCTGCTCGGTGCGGTCGAACTCGATCAGCTCGCCCAGGTACATGAAGGCGGTGAGGTCCGAACAGCGCGCCGCCTGCTGCATGTTATGGGTGACGATGACGATGGTGTACTCGCTCTTGAGCTCTTCCACCAGCTGCTCGATGCGGCCGGTGGCGATCGGGTCCAGCGCCGAGGTCGGCTCGTCCAGCAGCAGCACCTCGGGCTTGAGCGCGATGCCACGGGCGATGCACAGGCGCTGCTGCTGGCCGCCGGAGAGGCCGAGCGCGTTCTGCTTGAGCTTGTCCTTCACCTCGTCCCACAGCGCGGCGCTGCGCAGCGCCTGCTCGACGCGGATCTCCATGTCGGCGCGCGACAGGCGCTCGTGGTGGCGGATGCCGTAGGCCACGTTCTCGAAGATGGTCATCGGGAACGGCACCGGCTTCTGGAACACCATGCCGACCTTGCTGCGCAGCTTGTTCATCGAATAACGCGTGTCGAGGATGTTCTCCTCGTCCAGCATGATCTCGCCCTTGGCCTCGAGCTTGGGGTAGATCGCATAGATGCGGTTGAAGATGCGCAGCAGCGTGGACTTGCCGCAACCGGAGGGGCCGATGATCGCGGTGACCTTCTTCTCCGGGATGTCCATGTTGATGCCTTTCAGCGCATGGAAGCCGTTGTAGTAGAAGTTCAGGTCACGCACGCGCAGCTTGGTCGGCGCCAGCGCGGCGGCGGGCTGCGGATGAATGCCGGCGGCGGCGGACTCAGTCATGGGACACCTTGTTGCGGGAGAGGATCAGGCGGGAGATCAGGCTCAGCGCGAGCACGAACATGGTGACGACGAAGGCGCCGGCCCAGGCGATCGCGTTGATCGCCGGGTCCGGATCCTTGGTGTACTCGTAGATCGCCTGGGGCAGGCTCGGCATCTTGTCCATCGGGTTGAAGGTCAGGAAGTTGTTGCCGAACGCGGTAAACAGCAGCGGCGCGGTCTCGCCGCTGATGCGCGCCAGCGCCAGCAGCACGCCGGTGATGATGCCCGAGCGCGAGGCGCGGATCAGGATCTGCAGGGTCAGCTTCCACTGCGGGATGCCCAGCGACAGCGCCGCCTCGCGCAGGGTGGAAGGCACCAGGCGCAGCATCTCGTCGGTGGTGCGCACGATCACCGGCAGGGCGATCAGCGCCAGCGCGATGCCGCCGGCCAGGCCCGAGAAGGTGGTGTCGCCGTGGGTGAGCGCCGTGGTCGGCAACACCACGATGGTGTAGACGAACAGGCCCAGCACGATCGACGGCGCCGACAGCAGGATGTCGTTGAGGAAGCGGATCGTCTCGCCCAGCTTGGTGCGGTTGGCGTACTCGGCCAGCCAGGTGCCGGCCAGCACGCCGATCGGCGTGGCGATGGCGATGCCCAGCAGGTCCAGGATCAGGCTGCCGACCATGGCGTTGGCCAGGCCGCCGTTTTCGCGGTACACCGAGATCTTGCTGAACAGGTTCCAGTTGATCGCGCCGATGCCCTGGCGCAGCGTCTCCCACAGGATCCAGGCCAGGAAGATCAGGCCGATCAGGGTGGCCACGGAACTCAGGCCCAGCGCGACCACATTCTTGATGCGGCGGCGCAGATAGAGCGAGGAGGACTTCATCAGCGGCCCTCCTTGTGGGCGAGTCGGCGCAGCATCAGGCGGGCGATCATCAGCACGATGAAGGTCACCACGAACAGCAGGAAGGCCAGCGCCATCAGCGCGGACTTCTGCAGGCCGGCGGCCTCGCCGAACTGGTTGGCAATGGTCGAAGCGATGGACGCGCCCGGATCGAGCAGCGACGGCGAGAGCTTCATCTTGTTGCCGATGATGAAGGTCACCGCCATGGTCTCGCCCAGCGCGCGGCCTAGACCTAAGAAGATGCCGCCGATCACCGCCGAGCGGGTATAGGGCAGCACGATGTCCCACACCACTTCCCAGGTGCTGGAGCCGAGCGCGTAGGCCGACTCCTTCAGGCGCGTGGGCACGGTCTGGAACACCTCGCGCATCACCGAGGAGATGAACGGGATGATCATGATCGCCAGCACGATGCCCGCGGTCAGCACGCTGCCGCCGAACGGGTTGTCGTTGCCGAACATGCGGCCGATGAAGGGGATGTGCTCGGCCACCCACGACACCTTGCCGTCGTCCGGCTGGTTGCCCAGGTAGCTGGTCAGCCAGGGCTTGACGTGGTCGGCGAAGAACGGCGCGAACACGAACAGGCCCCACATGCCGTAGATGATCGAGGGAATGCCGGCCAGCAGTTCGATGGCCGAGGACACCGGGGTGCGCAGCCACGGGGGCGCGACCTCGGAAAGATAGAGCGCGATGCCGAAGCTCACCGGTACCGCGATGAACAGCGCGATGAACGAGGTGATCAGCGTGCCGAAGACCGGCACCAGCGCGCCGTAGACGTCGTCGCTGGGGTTCCACTCGCTGCTGGTGAGGAAGCCGAAGCCGAAGTGCATGAAGGCATCGCGGCCGCCCCACAGGGTGGCGCCGGCGGCGCCGAGCAGGCTGGCCAGGACGAGCAGGGCGCAGCCCTTGAGCAGCCAGCCGAACAGGCGGTCGTCCCGTGCATCGCGATGCGCGCGGACTTCCTGGATGGGGACCGCTGCCGCGGCCTCGTTCGCTTGCATGGTTTGGCTTTCCTGGCAACGCCGGCCGGCATGGCCGTCCGGTCGATGGATTGGGCGCCGCGTGGGCGCTGGTCAGCAACAGGCCGCCCCATCCTGCGAAGGGGCGGCCTGGTCCTTCACCCGGCATCCATGCCGGTGGCGGCGGGCAAGGAACCGCCCGCCGCAGCTTTCATCAGTGCTTGAACTCGCTGCCCCAGTAGGCCTGGATCTTCTGCACCAGGGTGGCCGGCAGGGCCACGTAGTCCAGCGAGGCGGCGTCGTTCTGGCCGTTGTTCAGCGCCCACTTGAAGAACTCGAAGGCGACCTTGCTGTGCTCGGCGTTCTTCGGGGTCTTGTACATGACCACCCAGGTGGTCGCGGTGATCGGCCACGCCTGCGCACCCGGGGCGTTGGTCATGATCACGTTGAAGTCCTTGGCGCTGGCCCAGTCGGCCGTGGCGGCCGCGGCGGCGAAGCTGTCGGCGCTCGGGGTGACGAACTGGCCGGCGGCATTCTTCAGGTCGACCCAGGCGATGGCGTTCTTCTTCGCGTAGGCGTACTCGACGTAGCCGATCGAACCCTGGATCTGCTTGACGTACTGCGACACACCTTCGTTGCCCTTGCCGCCCACGCCGGTCGGCCACTCGACGGCGGTGCCGAACTTCACCTTGTCCGCCCACTCCTTGCTGACCTTGGAGAGGTAGTTGGTGAAGTTGAACGAGGTGCCCGAACCGTCCGAGCGGTGCACCACGGTGATCTTCTTGGCCGGCAGGGCCAGGCCGGCGTTCAGCGCGGCGATCTTGGGGTCGTTCCAGTTGGTGATCTTGCCCAGGAAGATGTCGGCCAGGGTCTCGCCGTCGAGCTTGACCTGGTCGGCCTTGATGCCCGGGATGTTCACCACCGGCACGATGCCGCCCACCACCACCGGGAACTGGCCGAGCTTGAAGCTGGCCAGGTCCTCGGCCTTCAGCGGCGCGTCGGTGGCGCCGAAGTCGATGGTGCCTTCCTTGATCTGCGCGACGCCGGCGCCCGAACCCACCGACTGGTAGTTCAGCTTGTTGCCGGTCTTCTCGGCATAGCCGGCCGACCACTTCGAGAGCACCGGGTAGACGAAGCTCGAGCCGGCGCCGGTGATGTCCGTGGCGTGGGCCGACATGCCGAACAGCGACGCCGCGGCGAACACAGCGGACGTGCCGATACGGGAGAAATATTTGCTAGAGGTCAACACGGTTGCTCCTTAGTGATAAGGGTCACGGGGGATTCCCGCCCGACCGCTATTTCATGCGCGCCGTGTTGCAATGAAATGAGCTGAATGTTTCAGCGATATGACAACCTGTCACATTGGCCCGCGCCGCCACGCCGACATGGCCTTGGCGGACACCTTATCTATAGGGTTTTCCCGGGCTTACAGCACATCCAGTCCGATGTGCTCACGTTCAAAAGTTTCCAGCCTGCGCCAGCGGTTGACGATGGTGCAGAACAGCTCCGCCGTGCGGTCGGCGTCGTAGATGGCCGAGTGCGCCTCGCGCGTGTCGAACAGGAAGCCCGCGGCCTGCACCGACTTGCTCAGCACCGTCTGGCCGTAGGCGAGGCCGCCCAGGGTGGCCGTGTCGAAGCAGCTGAAGGGGTGGAACGGATTGCGCTTGTGGCCCACGCGGCGCACGGCCGCGTTGAGAAACCCTAGGTCGAAGGCGGCGTTGTGGCCGACCAGGATGGCGCGCTGGCAATCCGCGTCGCGCATGCGTTCGCGGACCTCCTTGAAGATGTGGTCCAGCGCCGCGCGCTCGTGCAGGGCGCCGCGCAGCGGGTTGTCCGGGTCGATGCCGGTGATCTCCAGCGCGCGCGGGTCGATGTTGGCGCCGGGGAACGGTTCCACGTGGGCCGACACCGCCGGGCGGGGCCGCAGGTAGCCCTCGGCGTCCATGTCCAGGGTGACGGCGGCGATTTCCAGGAGGGCGTCGCGCTCGGCGTCGAAGCCGCCCGTTTCCACGTCCACGATCACCGGCAGGAAGCCGCGGAAGCGGTCGGCCAGGCGGTTGGACATGCTGTTGCTCAGGTTTTCCGGTTTATCCATCGCGGAAGCATATCAGCCGGCCCGGGGCGGCCGTGAATCGGGGGTGAGGGCGGCAGGCCGGGCTTTGTTGCAGCCGCCTGCACCGGTGTCTTTGTTTTGTCACGCAAGTAGCACGGAAACGTAAAGGACCGGCCGCATGCTGCCGGCCATTACCTGGGTGGCCAAGCCGATCGAGAGGGGGCGGTCCAGGCAATGTCTACCAACATGCGGAGAACATCCATGCGTTCTAAGTTGCTCGCGGTGGCGATTGCCGCCGGTTTGGGCGTAGTCAGTTTCCACGTGGCCGCGGAGCCGGCGACGAAGGGCAAGGCCGCCCAGACTTCCAGCCAGGGTTCGCAGGCGTCGCAGAATGCCGAGATCGAAGCGCTGAAGGCCCAGCTCGCCGAGCTGCAGGCCAAGGTGGTCGAGCTGGAACAGCGCACTGACGCCCAGTCCGACATCAACGTCTCCACCGGCCAGAACCTCGAGGCGGTGCAGAAGGCGCAGGCCGCGTCCGACAAGAAGATGACGACGATCGACAAGTTCGTGAACAACACGAAGATCGGCGGCACGATGTTCTTCGACCTGACCAATGCCGACCACAAGGAAAAGGGCAAGACCGGCGGCTTCGTCAGCAAGGACGGCCATGGCTCGGTCAACGGCACCGGCTTCGACGTCAAGCGCTTCTACCTGACCGTCGACCATAAGTTCGACGACACCTGGTCGGCCAACCTGACCACCGACTTCAACTACCAGTCCACGCTGAGCCAGACCAGCCTGTTCGTGAAGAAGGCCTACGTGCAGGGCATGTTCGATCCGCTCTTCACGGTGCGCTTCGGTGCGGCCGACATGCCGTGGATTCCGTACGCCGAGAAGTGGTACGGCTACCGCTTCATCGAGAACACCCTGACCGACCGCAGCATCGACGGCGGCCGCGGCACCGTGGGCGTGGCCCCGGCCGGCGTGGGTTCGTTCGGCAACTCGTCCGACTGGGGTATCCATGCCCTGGGCGCGACCACCGGCGACAACGCCGTCAACTACCAGCTGTCGGTGGTCAACGGCCGCGGTTTCCGCAACCCTTCGCGCTCGGACAGCGTGGACGTGGAAGGCCGCTTCGGCTACCAGCCGATCCAGGAAATGGTCATCGCCATCGGCGGCTACGACGGCAAGCGCGGCAACAAGGTGCAGAACGGCGCCGCCACGCAGAACGCGACCCGCGGCGACGCGCTGGTGGCTTACCGCGACAAGACCTTCGGCGTCGGCGCCGAGTATTTCACCGCCAAGAACTGGGACGACGTCCTGAAGTACAACGGCGTGGTGCCGGCTCCGGCCGTGGTGCGCGACAAGGCCGAGGGTTACTCGCTGTTCGGCGACTACTCCTTCGCCCCGCAGTGGGCCCTGTTCGCCCGCTACGATCGCGTCGACTACAAGTGGTGGGGCATCAGCGGTCCGCAGAACAAGCTGAAGGACACCTACTACAACGCCGGCGTCTCCTACGACGCGCTGAAGAACCTGCGCCTGGCGTTCGCGTGGAAGCATGACAAGCTGGAAGGCCCGATCCGGGCGTTCGAGTACAAGACCGACGAGATCGGCTTCTGGGGCGTGCTGTCCTACTGATTCACCGGTTATCGGAAGGGAGTTCCACCCAAGGACGGAAAACGGCGGGCCGCAAGCCCGCCGTTTGCTTTTCCGGCAGCCAGAACGACAACCAGGTTGTGGTTGCGCGTCAGTAATTCACTTGCAGCTGCACTCTCAGCAAGTCGCCGTCGATGCGCCGGTACGGCGCCGAGGAAACATTGGTGCGGCGCATGTTGGCGTAGGCCACCGCCAGTTCCACCGCATTGTTCGGCTGCCACTCCACGCCGACCTCGGTTTCGTCCACCAGCATGCGCGGCGTGTTGGTGTCGAACTTGGAGGCGCCGCGATAGGTCTGCCACTTCAGGTACGGGAACAGCGTGCCGATGCTGCCGCCGTCGATCTTGTACATCGCCTGCACATAGCCGCCGCGCAGCGATTTGGTACGGATCTGGCGCCTGGACAGATCGAGTTCCGGGCCGCGGCCTACGGTCCATTCCGCCTGCAGGCCGAACGGCTGCGGATAGTAGATGGCGTGCACCGCCACGCGCTGGTCGATCGAGCCGTTCACCGGCGCGGTGTCCTTCGGCGTGAAGCTGCGGCCGTCGACGGTGATGGAACCGGGCGCGGCAATCTTGAAGCGACCGCTGTACGCATCGGCGCCCACTTCGAAGAACTGCCCATTGGCGAACTTGAACGGGTAGCTGAAGTGCAGCACGGTGTGCAGGCTGTTGTTCTGCTCGGCGCGGTTGGCGCCCTGGCCGTTGTAGAAACCCAGGCCCAGCACGCCGTAGTCGCCCGAACCCTTCAGGCCCGACTTCACCAGGTACTGGAAACGCTCCTGCACGTGCTTGGGCGTGTAATAGAAGAACAGGCCCAGGTCGCGCTCGTCGCGCACGCCGGAGTTGAGCGCATCGGCGCGATCCGGGGTGAGGCGGTTCTGGCTGGACTGCAGGTTTTCCCAGCCGTACGGGACTTTCGACTGGCCGGCGCGCACGCGGAATTCGCGGTTCTTGTCGAAATAGATATCCGCATAGGCATCGCGCAGCTGCGCGAAGTTGCTGGTGGTTGAGCCGGTGGGCGTGCTGGCGAAATCCGGTTGCAGATAGATCGACACGCGATCGTTGAGATCGCCGCTGATCACCACGCGCGCACGGCGGATACCGAAGCCCTGGTTGTCGCCGATGAAGCGGTCGCCCGGCGAGCGCAGGTCCGCCGCGTCGCCGCCCAGGCCCTGGTTGTAGCGCAGCTGGGTATAACCGCGCAGGGCGATGCGGTCGTACCACTTTTTCTCGGCGGGCTTGGCGGGTTTCGCTTCCGCGGCCGGCGCGGCGGCGATGGCGGAGGAGGGCACCGCGGCAGCCGGCAGGTTCCGCGTCGTCGGCGCGGCACCGGCGGTTTCATCCACCTGCATGAACGTGCCGAGCTTGACGCGGCCCGGGCCGGGCTCGGCGAAGATCTGCTGGGTCTTGCGGTCGACGTAGAGATCCAGCGTGGCGGCGGCAGCCGTTTCCGAGAGCGCGGCAGCGCCTACGGTCCAGAGCATCGAGGCGAGTTTTTTTCTCTTCATGGTCATCCAGGCATCGGGCGGCGAAGCCGCATGGCGGAGTGCGCGCCGCGCCGGATGAATTCCGTCCCTGGATGTTCGGCGCCGGCTCGGCGGGTGCGTGCGCGCAATTTCTTGCGGCCTGCGGGGCGGCGAGCCTAGGCGCCGAGGATGTCGGTTTTGTGACGGCGGGGATGACCGGCCTCGGTTTGCCGGGGGTCAAACTCGGTGAAAAAGCCTTGTTTCAGGCTTCACCGCACTGAACGAATTGGACGTCCAAATTCAGCTTTAGCGAAAATTGTGCGCTGCAAGGGGTTGAGCATCGCCGCGCGAGCCCGTATCTTCTTACGTCATGCATCCCCGTCGCCTTCCCCGTGTCTTCGTCATGTTCATGGCATGCCTGTTCGGCGTGCTGGTGACGTTTGCCTCGACGGCACAGACGATGGGCAAGGACGGACGTGCCGCCGTGGCGGCCGCCGTCGATGCCGATATCGCCAAGGATCTCGCCGACGACGGCGGGGACGGCTCCGACGCGCTGGCCGGCGCCTGCACCATCGACGACCAGTGCCTGGACGACATCATGGTCGATCCGATCGAGTGGTCCGTGTGGCACGACCGCGCTCCCTCCGTGGCCATCGGCCCGGTGCCCGACGTGCACGAGCACGTGGTCGGGCTGATCTGCCCCCCTCCCAACGCCTGAACCCCTGAGCGCGCTTTCCGTCGCGGCGCCTGAGCGTGCGCGGCTGATGTCCCCGCGCGCCTGAGGGCAGCTTTCGTTGCCCCTGCCTTGCCGTGTCCGCGCGAGGCCCATTCCCATGATTTTTTTCGGCGGCCGGTTTGCCGCCAAGTTCCCCACTGCTCGGGAGATACCCCCATGGAACGTCTGCTCGAAGGCTTCGAACATTTCCGTCGCACCGTCTTTCCGGAACAGCGCGAGCTGTTCAAGAAACTGGCGACCGGCCAGAGCCCGCACACCCTGTTCATCACCTGCGCCGACTCGCGCGTGATGCCCGAAATGATCTTCTCGGCGCTGCCGGGCGAGATCTTCGTCTACCGCAACATCGGCAATATCGTGCCGCCCTATGCGCAGCATGTGAGCGGCGTGGTCGCCGCGATCGAGTACGCGGTGAAGGTGCTGCAGGTGAAGCACATCGTGATCTGCGGCCACTCCGACTGCGGCGCGATGAAGGGCCTGCTGGCGCCGGCCAAGGTCGCGCACATGCCTTCGGTCGCCGCATGGCTCAAGCACGCCGACGTGGCGCGCTACGTGGTGGCGGAGAACAGCCCCCATCTGGAAGGCGAGCAGGCGCTGCGCCGCGTGACCGAGGAAAACGTGGTCGGCCAGCTGGAGCACCTGCGCACCTTGCCCGCCGTCGCCGCCGCGATGGCCAACGGCAGCGTGAGCATCCACGGCTGGATCTATGACATCGAGCACGCGGAGCTGCGTGCCTTCGATGCGCACAGCGGCCACTTCACCCTGATCGATCCCGCGCGCCGCGACGTGCCGGACGCGACGCCGCATGCGCGTTTCGCCGCCGCTGCGGCGTCCTCGGCTTAAAGGAGCAGCCAAGTGATCTCGAAATACTTCTCCGGCAACTTCTTCGGCCGCGACCTGCTCGGTTCGATCGTGGTGTTCCTGGTGGCGCTGCCTCTGTGCATGGGCATCGCCATCGCTTCCGGCATGCCGCCGGCGACCGGCCTGATCACCGGCATCATCGGCGGCCTGATGGTGGGTGCGATTGCCGGTTCGCCGCTGCAGGTCAGCGGCCCCGCCGCGGGCCTGGCGGTGCTGGTGTTCGAGCTGGTGCGCGAGCATGGCGTGGCCGCGCTGGGTCCGGTGGTGCTGCTGGCCGGCCTGATCCAGATCGCCGCCGGCCTGTGCCGCGTCGGCATCTGGTTCCGCATGACTTCGCCGGCCGTGGTGGCCGGCATGTTGTCGGGCATCGGCATCCTGATCGTGGCCTCGCAGGCGCACGTGCTGATCGATGCCAAGCCGCTGGCGCGCGGCCTGGAGAACTTCGGCGCGCTGCCGGGCGCGCTGGCCAATGCGTTCTCCGGCGAAGGTACCGGCCTGGCCGCGCTGGGCGTGGGCCTGGCCACCATCGCGATCATGCTGGGCTGGGAAAAGCTGCGTCCGCAGAAGCTGCGCTTCGTGCCAGGCGCGCTGCTGGCGGTGGTGGCGGTGACGGCGTTCGTGCAGTTCCAGGGTGTCAACGTCAACAAGGTCGACGTGCCGGCCAACCTGCTGTCGGCGATCTCGCTGCCGAGCTTCGCCGACCTGGGCGGCCTGCTCGAGCCTTCGCTGCTGGTCGCCGCGCTGACCTTCGCCTTCATCGCCAGCGCGGAAACCCTGCTGTCGGCGGCGGCGGTCGACCGCATGCACGACGGCACGCGCACCAACTACGACCGCGAGCTGACCGCGCAGGGCGTTGGCAACACGCTGTGCGGCCTGCTCGGCGCGCTGCCGATGACCGGCGTGATCGTGCGCAGCGCGGCCAATGTGCAGGCCGGTTCCGCCACGCGCATGGCCACGATGATGCATGGCGCCTGGCTGCTGGTGTTCGCGCTGCTGCTGCCGTGGCTGATGCGCATGACGCCGGTGTCGTGCCTGGCCGGCATCCTGGTCTTTACCGGCGTGAAGATGATCAACTTCAAGCAGGTGAAGAGCTTCGCCGCCTACGGCAAGGGCACCGCGGCGATCTACCTGGCGACCACCTTCGCCATCGTCGCCACCGACCTGCTGGCCGGCGTGCTGGTGGGCTTCGCGCTGTCGCTGTTCCGCCTGGCGCTGCTGTCTTCGCGGCTGAAGGTCAACCTGGCCGAGCACGACGACGAGCCGGGCTCGGCCAAGCTGCACCTGACCGGCATCGCCACCTTCCTCAAGGTGCCGTCGATGGCGCGCACGCTGGAACAGGTGCCGCCGAACACCCGCCTGCACGTGGTGATGGACGACCTGCACCACGTCGACCAGGCCAGCTTCGAGCTGCTGCGCGACTGGGCGCGTAACGCCAAGTCGAAGGGCTGCGAACTGGTGGTGGACTGGATGGAGCTTGAACGTCGCGTGGAAGGACCGGCCAAGGCGGCCTGATCCTCGCCACGCGTTTCTTGCCCCGCGGAGGCCTCCCCCTCCGCGGGGATTTTTTGGCACACGGTACGCAAGGGGGATCGCAGCGATGCTTGCGGAAATCACGGCGGCGCTGGGCGCCATCAAGACCGGTTCGGATATCGCCCGCGAGATGGCCGCGGCGCATTCGCTGGACGAAACACGCGGCAAGGCGCCCGAGCTCTACGGCGCCATGGCCGAGATCCAGCATCGCCTGGCCGCGATGCAGCTGGCTTACGCGGCCTTGCTGGAAGAGCGCGACGGCCTGGCGCGCGAAGTGGAGGAGATCCGCCAGGCGCGCATGGAACGCGAGCGCTACGTGCTGCACCAGCTGCCCCAGGGCGGCCTGGTTTACCGCTTCAAGGCCAGCCGCGAGTCCGGCGCGGTGCCGCACGATCTGTGCGTGCATTGCTACGAAGGCGGGGTGAAATCGATCCTGCAGCCGAACGGTTCGCACCTGGTCTGCCCGACGTGCAAGACCAAGTTGCGCTCCAAGGGCTCAGCGGCGGTGGCGTCCCGCCGCGGCGGCGTGTGCGTGTGGACGCTCTGATCCACCGCGAGGCGCCGCATCAAGCCGTCATTCCGGCCTGCGCCGGAATGACGATCAAGCGAAGCCGGCGTAGGTTGGGGTGAGCCATAGGCGAACCCCAACGTTGCGCAGCCTGCAACGTCGGCGAATGTTGGGGTTCGCCTATGGCTCACCCCAACCTACGCTTCGGTTTCTTCGCCGCGGTTTTTTGGGGCGCAGCTTTCTTTCTCTCCGGCTCGGCCGGCGTCTTGTCCTTGTACCGGCACAAGTCGCGGATCACGCACTGCGGACAATCCGGCTTGCGCGCCTTGCACACGTAGCGGCCGTGCAGGATCAGCCAGTGATGCGCGTCCTGCTTGAACTCCGGCGGCACCGTTTTTTCCAGCTTGTCCTCCACCGCACGCACGTCCTTGCCCGGCGCCAGTCCGGTGCGATTGGAGACGCGGAAGATATGCGTGTCCACCGCGATGGTGGGATGGCCGAAGGCGGTATTGAGCACCACGTTGGCGGTCTTGCGCCCCACGCCCGGCAGCGCTTCCAGCGCCTCGCGCGTACGCGGCACCTCGCCGCCGTACTGCTCGACCAGGATGCGGCACAGCGCGATCACGTTCTTGGCCTTGGCGTTGAACAGGCCGATCGTGCTGATGTAGCGCTTGAGTCCTTCCTCGCCCAGGTCGAGGATCGCCTGCGGCGTGTTCGCCACCGGATACAGCTTGCGCGTGGCCTTGTTCACGCCCACGTCGGTGGCCTGCGCCGACAGCACCACCGCGACCAGCAGCTCGAACGGCGTGGTGTAGTCCAGTTCGGTGGTGGGGTGCGGGTCCAGTTCGCGCAGGCGGGAGAACAGCTCGACGACGTCGGCTCGCTTCACGGTTTGGGTTCCTGTTGCCTGGCCTTGGCGCGGGCCAGCGCGGCCAGCACCGGGTTGTCGCTCACCGCCGCGCCGAGCTGCGCCTTGCGTGCGGCCAGTTCGGCGTCGTGCCGCGCGTGCTCGCGGGCGAGGCGCGCTTCGCGGCGCTGGAAATGCGCGCGGCCCCGGTCGGCGCACGCGGGATCGTCCACTTGCTCGAGCGGCATCGGTTCGAGCGCGATGCAGTCGACGGGGCAGGCCGGCACGCACAGTTCGCAGCCGGTGCAGTCGTCCTCGATCACGCTGTGCATCAGCTTGGCGCCGCCGACGATCGCATCCACCGGACACACCTGGATGCACTTGGTGCAACCGATGCAATCCGCCTCGACGATGCGCGCGAGCATGCGCGGCTTTTCCACGCCGTTGTCGGGATTCAGCGGCAACGGTTCGCACCCCAGCAGTTCCGCCAGCTTGCGGATGCCCGCCGCGCCGCCGGGCGGGCACTGGTTGATCTGCGCCTCGCCGCGCGCGATCGCTTCCGCATAGGGGCGGCAGCCATGGAAACCGCATTGTTCGCACTGGGTCTGCGGAAGCAGAGCGTCGATGCGGTCGGCGAGGGAGCTCGATGCCATGAGGAAGCGATCAGTACGGCGCAGGTTGGGCGGACAATAGTGTCAGCCAGTCGACGATCTTGCGCCAGCAAGCCTGCGGCTGCGCCTGCAGCAGGAAATGCGGGCCATCCAGCCGTTCGATGCGTGCACCGCGGGCCAGCTTTTCGAGTCGCCTGGGCGCCCAGGGATCGAGCAGGCGGTCCTGGTTGGGCTGCAGCAGCAATACGGGAAGCTCAAGCTGGAGCAGGGTGGTGGCCGCATCCGGCGCGATCAGCATCTGCAGGCGGCGTTTGATGGTGTTGCCGCTCAATCGCGACAGCTCCGCTTCCACCGCATCGAGCAATGAGCCCGGCGCGTGCCGGCCCACGCAGAACCAGCGCAGCGCCCAACGTTGCCGGGCCATGCCCGACAGCAGCGCCTGCGGAACATGGCTGGCCCAGCGCACCAGCAGATGCGGCCGGGTGGCGAACGATGCGCACAGCACCAGGGCTTTCACGCGTTCACTCAGGCGCGCGGCGAGGCGGATGGCGATGGGGCCGGAAAACGATTCGGCAAGCAGGATGACGCGGTGTTCCGCGCCGATTGCCCTCTCCACATGCGCTGCGTAGGCATCGACCCTTGAAGGCAGGTCGGCTGGATAGCGGATGCTCTGGTACTTCCAGTTGCCTGCGATCAGCTTCTCGAAGGCCGCGAACAATGCACCGCTGCCATCGAGCCCGGGCATCAGGACGAGCGTCGGCCTATCCGCCTCCATGCAAGCCGCGATGCGCTCAGCGCACCGTCGCTCCCGGCTTCGCCCCCTGGTCCGCATCGAGCAGGAACAGATCGTCTCCGCCGTCGCCGGCGGATAGGATCATCCCCTCGGACAGGCCGAAGCGCATCTTGCGCGGTGCCAGGTTGGCGATGAAGACCACGTTGCGGCCGACCAGCTTCTCCGGCTCGCCGTAGGCGGCGCGGATGCCGGAGAAGATCTGGCGCGTACCCAGCGGGCCGGCGTCCAGTTCGAAGCGCAGCAGCTTGTCCGAGCCGTCCACGAATTCGCAGGCGGTGACCTTGCCGATGCGCAGGTCGAGCCTGGCGAAGTCGTCGATGGCGATGGTTGCCGCGGTGTCGGTGCTGCCGGTGTCGCTCATGGTCTTGCCGTTGTCCTTCTTGGATTCGTTCTTATGGAGCTTGGCGGGCTTGGCGGGCTCGGGCGGGGCCAGCGAGTCGCGCGAGGCTTCCACCATGGCCTCGATCAGCTTGGTGTCGATGCGGCCGAGCAGGGGCTCGAACGCGTGGATGGTGTGGTTGTGCAGTTCGGCGCGGGCGTCGTCGAAGCCGGTGACCGGCGCGTCGAGGAAGCGTCCGGCCTTCTCCACCGTGGCCGGCAGCATCGGCTTGAGCAGGCCGGCGAGCAGGCGGAACGCGGCGATCGCGAACGAGCACACCTGGTGCAGCTCCTGCTTGCGCGTGTTGTCCTTGGCCATGTTCCACGGTGCCTTGGCGGCGATGTGGCCGTTCACCAGGTCGGCGATCTGCACGAACTTGCGCGTGACTTCGGCGAACTCGCCCTGGCGGTACAGCGCCGGCACTTCGTCGTAGTGCGTCATCAGCTCGCGCCACAGCCCGGCTTCTTCCTTGCCGAACGCGGGCGCGAGGCGGCCGTCGAAGAACTTCTGCACGAAGCCGGCGGTGCGGCTGGCGATGTTCACCCACTTGCCGACCAGGTGCGAATTGACGCGCTCCTCGAACGACTTCAGGTCCAGGTCCACGTCCACCGGTGTGTCGCCCAGCATGGAGGCGAAGTAGTAGCGCAGGAATTCCGGATGCAGGCCGACGTCCAGATAGGTGCGCGCCTTGATGAAGGTGCCGCGCGACTTGGACATCTTCGCGCCGTTCACCGTCAGGTAGCCGTTGACGTGCAGCGCGGTGGGCGTGCGGAAGTCGGCTCCGTGCAGCATCGCCGGCCAGAACAGGCCGTGGAAATTGATGATGTCCTTGCCGATGAAGTGGTGCATCTCGGCACGGCTGTCCGGCGCGAGGAAGTCCTCGAAGCGCGTGCCGGTCTTCGCGCACAGCGCCTTGAAGCTGGCCAGGTAGCCCACCGGCGCATCCAGCCACACATAGAAGAACTTGCCCGGCGCGTCTGGGATCGGGAAGCCGAAGTAGGGCGCGTCGCGCGAGATGTCCCAGTCCTTCAGGCCGCCGTCCAGCCACTCGCGCAGCTTGGCGATCACGCCGCTGTTGGCCACCGGCGCGCCGCCGGTGAGCTTGCCTGCGAACCAGTCGCGCAGCAGCGACTCGAACTTGCCCAGTTCGAAGAAGTAATGCTCCGAATCGCGCAGCACCGGCGTGGCGCCGGACATCACCGAGTACGGGTCGATCAGGTCGGTGGGCGCGTAGGTGGCGCCGCAGTTCTCGCAGTTGTCGCCGTACTGGTCCGGCGTGCCGCACACCGGGCAGGTGCCCTTGATGTAGCGGTCCGGCAGGAACATGGTCTTTTCCGGATCGAACAGCTGCTGGATCGTGCGGCGCGCGATGTAGCCGCCGTCGCGCAGGCGCGTGTAGATCAGCGAGGCCAGCTCGCGGTTCTCGTCCGAATGGGTGGAGTGGTAGTGGTCGAAGGCCACGCCGAAGGCGGCGAAGTCGGACTCGTGGCTGAGCTGCACGCCTTCGATATAGGTTTCCGGCGCCAGGCCGGCCTTCTCCGCCGCCAGCATGATCGGCGTGCCGTGCGCGTCGTCGGCGCAGACGTAGAACACCTCGTCGCCCTGCATGCGCTGCGCCCGCACCCAGATGTCGGCCTGGATGTAGCCCACCATGTGGCCCAGGTGCAGCGGGCCGTTGGCGTAGGGCAGGGCGTTGGTCACGAGAAGGCGGCGGGACATGGCTGCTCGGCTGGTGGAGGGATCGAGGATTATGGCATGCGGGCGGTGCGCCCAGGCCGCCGCGCCAGCCACACGGCAAGTGCCGCCAGGGCGCACGGCAGCCACACCCAGATGAGTTCGCAGCCGAGCACGGCCAAGCCGCGGGCGCTGAAGAAGCGCGCGCCGATCGGGGAGACCGCGATCGGCCGCCATGGGAAAAAGAAGCGCTCGCTGGAGAACGGCCAGGCCAGCCCCACGCCGAGCCCGCCGTCGGTCAGCGCATCCAACAGCGGATGCGAGAGCGCGGCGAGGCCGACGAACAAGAAGGCGCGCCAGGCGGTGGTGCGCAGCGGGCGATGGGCGAGCGCGGCGATGGCGCCGAGCGCGAGCGCCATGCCGATCGAATGGGTGGCGCCGCGGTGGCCGAAGGTATCCGCGTAGGCCACGCCGAATTTGAAGGCGAGCACGTCGGCGTCCGGCAGCATCGCGGCGATGGCGCCGGCGGCGAGCAGCCGAGGCGATATCGCGCGCTTGCCGGCTGCGGCGCCGAGCAGGAGGGGGACGGCGGCGTGGGTGATGATCGTGGGCATCCGGGCATTCCTTGCGAGCTGCGCAATTCCTCAGTCCGCAAGGTAGAACCCTTCTCCCTCCGGGAGAAGGTGGCGGCAGCCGGATGAGGGTACGGGCGGAGTGCAACGCCCCACTCCGCCCGTACCCTCACCCCAACCCTCTCCCGATGGGAGAGGGGCTCACCCCCACGTGGCGTTTGCATGTTTATGCATGATTGTTTACATTTATGCCCATTGTTGAATGGGCCGCCAGGCATGCGAACGACGAACGAAGGCGCCCTGGCAGGGCGCGAATCCTTGGGCCGTGCCACCCTGTCCACCCGCCTGATCTTCCTGGTCTCCGGCATCGGCATGTCGGCATGGGCGCCGATGGTGCCGTACGCGAAATCGCGGCTGGGCCTGGACGATGCGCAGCTCGGCCTGATCCTGCTGGTGTTCGGCGGCGGTTCGATGGCCTCGATGCCGTTCGTCGGCTGGCTGACCCATCGCTTCGGCAACCGCCGCGTGATCGTCGCCTCGGGCCTGCTGCTGTGCCTGGCGCTGCCGGCGCTGGCGCTGGCGCCGAGTGCGCTTCTGCTCACCGCGGCGCTGGCTTATTTCGGCGTGATGCTCGGCGTGGTCGACGTGGCCATGAACGCGCATGCGGTCGAGGTGGAAAAGCTCGACGGCCGCGTGCTGATGTCCGGCTTCCATGGCCTGTTCAGTGTCGGCGGCCTGACCGGCGCGGCGCTGATGAGCGCGTTGCTTGCCATCGGACTGCCGCTGGCCTGGAGCGCGGCGGTGCTGGCCGGTTTGCTCGCCGCGCTGGTGCTGTTCCTGCGCGGCGGCCTGCTGGCAGGTGCCAGCGAGGCGGAAGGCCATGCGGCCTTCGGCATTCCGCGCGGCCTGGTACTGCTGCTGGGCCTGCTGTGCTTCGTCAGCTTCATGGCGGAAGGCTCGATGCTGGACTGGAGCGCGGTGTTCCTGCGCGATTTCCGCGGCTTCGCGGCGAGCTCGGCGGGCATCGGCTATGCCTGCTTCTCCATCGCGATGGCGCTGGGCCGCCTCACCGGCGACCGGCTCGTGCAGCGCGTGGGCACGGTGTGGACGGTGCGCGCCGGCGCGGCGCTGGCGGCGGCCGGTTTCGCGCTGGTTTCCAGCGTGCCGTGGGCGCCGCTGTCCTTGCTCGGCTTCGTGCTGATCGGCCTGGGCGCGTCCAATATCGTGCCGGTGATGTTCAGCGCCGCCGGCCGCCTGCCGGGCACCTCGCCGGCGGTGGCGCTGGCGACGGTGACCATGCTCGGCTACGTGGGCCTGCTCAGCGGGCCGGCCCTGATCGGCTTCCTTTCGAAGATCACCAGCCTGCCGCTGGCGATGGCCGCGGTGGCGGTGCTGCTGGCGGTGGTGTCCGCGTCGGCGCGGATCGTGCGGCGATGACGGAGCGCAACGCAATGATCGATACGGTGGTGTTCGACCTCGGCGGCGTGCTGATCGACTGGAATCCACGCTATCTCTATCGCCAGCTGTTCGACGACGAAGCGGCGATGGAGCATTTCCTGACGAAGATCTGCACCGGCCCGTGGAACGAGCAGCAGGACGCGGGCCGCCCGTGGAGCGAGGCGATCGCCCGGCTCAGCGCGGAGCATCCCGCGCACGCGCCGCTGATCGCCGCCTTCCGCGAGCGCTGGGAAGAGATGCTGGCCGGCCCGATCGCCGGCAGCGTGGAGCTGCTGGCGGAGCTGAAGGCGCGCGGCGTGCGCCTCTATGCGCTGACCAACTGGTCGAACGAGACCTTCCCGCGCGCGCTGGAGCTGTACGACTTCCTGCATTGGTTCGAAGGCATCGTGGTCTCCGGCGAGGAGCGGCTGATCAAGCCCGATCCGCGCATCTACCAGTGCCTGTTCGAGCGCTATGGCGTCGAACCCTCGCGTGCGCTCTACATCGACGACGCCCGCCGCAACGTCGACGCGGCGGCGGCGCTGGGCATGCAGGCGTGGTGGTTCCAGGGTGCGGAAGGCTTGCGCACGTGGCTGGCCTCGCACGGCCTGGTCGACGACAAGGCCACCGCATGAGCCGGCACCTCGCCAGCGCAAGCCTGCCTGCCGAAGCGCTGCCGCAGGAGCGCCAGCAGTGGATCCTGCAGCGGCTGCGCAGCCAGGGGCGCGTGGTCGCCGCGGAACTCGCGGCGGAATGCCAGGTATCGGAGGACTCGATCCGCCGCGACCTGCGCGAGCTCGCCGCACAAGGCCTGTGCAAGCGCGTCTACGGCGGCGCGCTGCCGCTCACCGTGCCGGTGCAGCCGCTGAAGCAGCGGCGCGGCGAACATGCCGGCCGCAAGCAGGCGCTGGCGCGCAAGGCGGCGACGCTGGTGCGGCAGGGGCAGATCCTGCTGATCGACGCCGGTTCCACCAATACCGCCATCGCCGCGGCGCTGCCCGAGCGCAGCCAGCTCACCGTGGTCACCAACGCGCCCGATGTCGCCCTGGCGCTGCTGGACCGCGAGGGCTTCGAGATCCTGTTGGTCGGCGGGCGCGTGGATCCGCGCATCGGCGGCGCGGTGGGCGCGCAGGCGGTGAAATCGCTGCAGGGCATCCGCGCAGACCTGTGCTTTCCCGGCGCCTGTGCGCTGGACCTGGACGGCGGCCTGTGGGGCTTCGACAGCGAGGAAGTGCTGTTCAAGCGCACCATGGTCGAGTGCAGCGGCGAGACCGCGGTGGTGGTCACCAGCGACAAGCTCGGCGCGGTGGCCACGCATCGCGTGGCGGAACTGGCCGAGGTGCAGCACCTGGTGGTCGAGCACGAGGTCGACAAGGCGACGCGGGCGGCGTATGCGGCGCGCGGCGTGACGGTGTATCGGGCCGAGGCAGGGAATGGGGAATAGAGAATAGGGAATAAAAAAGCGCGCCCCACAAGTGTTGTGGGGCGCGCTCCTATTCTCTATTCCCTATTCCCTATTCCCCAGGCGGCATACGCCGCCTTATTCCTGGCGCTCCCACACCTGGCTGCGCCCGATCAGCGAGAAGCCGATGTAGCCGTGCACGTCCAGCTTGGCGCCGTTCTCCAGCAGCTTCAGCTTGACCTTGTAGGTCTTGCCGTTCTTGGGATCGAGGATCTTGCCGCCGTCCCATTCGTCGCCGTCCTGCTTGACGCCCCACATGATCACCATGCCTTCGACCGGCTTGTCCTTGCGCTCGCCGTCGCATTCCTTGCAGACCGGGTGCGGGCCTTCGTCCGACTGCAGCACCTGCAGCACCTTGCCCTGCAGCTCGCCGTTGACCTCGGTGATTTCCACGATGGACTTGGGCTGGTGGGTCTTGTCGTCGATGGTCTTCCACTTGCCGACCGGCGAAGCGGCGAAGACCGTACCGGCGCCGAGCAGCAGTCCGGCGGCGATGGCGAGGCGGATCAATGGCTTCATGTGCTCCCTCCCGTACGAAACAGTATGGAGGGGGAGCCTGACGAGCCCCAGCCGGCCCGTCAAGCTGCAATGCGCAAGCTCGGCGCCGCCTGGCGGGCTGGCATAATGGCCCATCTCCCGCTGCATTCCCGACCCTTCATGACGCAGGCAAGCGAAGCCCTGGTACGCCGCATTCTCGGCGACACCATCGATCCCCACACCGGCGCGCCGCTCGCCGACAGCCTGCGCGCCGTCGGCGTGGACGGCACGCGCGTCTCGGTCGACCTGCAGCTCGGCTATCCGGCCGCCGGCGCCGCCGAAGCGATCGCGGCCCTGGCCAGGCAGGCGCTGGAAGCGGATCCGTCGATCGACGCGGCCGCGGTGTCGGCGACCAGCCGCATCTACGCGCACAAGGTGCAGGGCACGCTGGCGCCGCTGCCCAACGTGAAGAACATCATCGTGGTCGCCTCCGGCAAGGGCGGGGTGGGCAAGTCCACCGTGTCGGCCAACCTCGCGCTGGCGCTGGCCGCCGAGGGCGCCAGGGTGGGCGTGCTCGATGCGGACATCTATGGCCCGAGCCAGCCGCGCATGCTCGGCATCAGCGGCAAGCCCGAGTCGCCGGACGGCAAGACCATCGTGCCGCTGCAGGCACACGGCCTGCAGGCGATGTCGATCGGCTTCCTGGTCGACGAGGAGACGCCGATGATCTGGCGCGGCCCGATGGTCACCCAGGCGATGATGCAGCTGCTCAACGATTCGCGCTGGGAGCAACTCGACTACCTGGTGGTCGACCTGCCGCCGGGCACCGGCGACATCCAGCTGACGCTGTCGCAGAAGGTGCCGGTGGCCGGCGCGGTGATCGTCACCACGCCGCAGGACATCGCCCTGCTGGACGCGCGCAAGGCGCTGAAGATGTTCGAGAAGGTCGAGGTGCCGGTGCTGGGCGTGGTGGAGAACATGGCTACCCACGTGTGCACCAGCTGCGGCCACGAGGAACACATCTTCGGCGAGGGCGGCGGGGCGCGCATGGCCGAGCAGTACCACGTCGCCTATCTCGGTTCGCTGCCGCTGGATATCCGCATCCGCGAGCAGGCCGACGGCGGCACGCCCACGGTGGCGGCGATGCCGGACTCCGACCTGGCCGCGCGCTACCGCGAAATCGCGCGCAATGCGGCGGGCCGGCTGTCGCGGCAACCGCGCAACAAGTCGCTGGGCCTGGGCAAGATCATCGTGCAGGGCACGCCGTCGACATGACCGTCGCCTCCTCCCATACGACCTTGCCGCGCGCCTGAAAGAAAACGGGCGCCTCGCGGCGCCCGTTGCGCAGGGGGCTTAAGCGCCCGCCTTCTTCTGGCGATGAATCGCGCGGCTGTCGCGGTTCTCCGTGCGCTGGATATGGCGCTGCTCGCCGCGGCTCACATGGCCGTTGGCGCCGGCGTTGTGCTCCTCATGGTCGACATGCGCCTCGCGGCCCTGCAGGTGCGCCACCTGCCTGTCGTTGAGCGAGCCGTTGCGCACGCCCTGGTCGATGCGCTTTTCCTGGTTGACATTGCGCTGCACGTCGGCGGCCATGCGGCGCGAGGAAGCGGAGTTCGGATTCTGCGTCGCGCCATTGTGCGTATCGCGGTAGACATCGCGGCTCTGCACGTTCTCCGCATGCTGGATCTGCGCCTGTTCCTTGCCGGTCAGCGGACCGTTGCGCAGGTCGCGCTGCTCCATGCGGTCGATATGCGCCTGGCCCTGTTCCAGCTGCGAGGTCTCGCGGGTGGTGAGCTGGCCGTCCTTGACGCCGTTCTCGATGCGCTGCTGCTGGTTGACGTTGCGCTGCACGTCCTGGTTCACCGGCGCCTCCTGCGCGTGGGCGGCGGCACCGAAGGCGGCGGCGACGAAACCGGCGAGTGCGAGACGGCGGAAGCTGATGCGGTGCTGCATGGGCGTTCTCCTCTTTGGAATGGTGGAACTGCGTGGCCCGGGTGCTGCGGAGAACGGAAGGACGGCAGGCGTGTTGACGGGCGCGGGTGGGACGGATTTAGCCGGCGCTCAGCCTGGCCTGCGATTGGTCTGTTCTGAAAATCCCGGCTGATCAGCGAGTTGTCTTTCGTGGCTTGCATGTGGCTGACGGCGGTCGACGGTCACGGAGGGATGGCCGTCGCCGCCGTCGCGGCGTTCCGGGCCGCCCGCCACGCCTGCCTGCGACTGGCGGGCGCAGGGGCGATCCGCTATGTTTTTCCGCTTTCGGCCCGGCATCCCGCGCAGGGACGGACCTTCGATCGCAATGGGAGCCCGAGTGAGCATCAAATCCGACAAGTGGATCCGGCGCATGGCCGATCAGCACGGCATGATCGAGCCGTACGAGCCGGGCCAGATCAAGCTCCGCGACGGCAACAAGCTGGTCTCCTACGGCACTTCCAGCTACGGCTACGACGTGCGCTGCGCACGCGAGTTCAAGATCTTCACCAATATCAACTCCACCATCGTCGACCCGAAGGCGTTCGACCCGACCAGCTTCGTCGACGTCGAGGCGGACGTGTGCATCATCCCGCCGAACTCGTTCGCACTGGCGCGCACGGTGGAGTACTTCCGCATCCCGCGCAGCGTGCTGACCATCTGCCTGGGCAAGAGCACCTACGCGCGCTGCGGCATCATCGTCAACGTGACGCCGCTGGAGCCGGAGTGGGAAGGCCACGTCACGCTGGAGTTCTCCAACACCACGCCGCTGCCGGCCAAGATCTATGCCAACGAAGGCGTGGCGCAGATGCTGTTCCTCGAATCCGACGAGGAATGCGAGACCAGCTACCGCGACCGCGGCGGCAAGTACCAGGGGCAGCGCGGCGTGACCTTGCCGCGCACCTGATCCGCAGGAATTCGCGCGAGTCGGCAGCTGAACGGCTGCCGCCCCGCCACGGTGCAGGCCAGGGGGCCGGCGCTACACTCGCTTCGTTGTCTTCACTGAATTGAATTGCCGGAGATGCACATGATTCGTCTATCCACGCTGCTCAGCCGCAGCGCCGCCGCCGTCCTGCTGGGCAGCCTGCTGGTCCTCGCCGGTTGCCATCGCGGCGCCACCAAGGACGAGGCCGTCCAGACGGCCCAGATGCAGGGCAAGTTCGACGCCACCGTGGAGGCCTACAAGAGCGGCCAGTTCATGGTCGACGGCGCGGTGCTCTCCGCCCTCGACACCGGCAGCCACTTCGCCTACCTCAAGGACCAGGGCAAGCTGCCCAAGACCGTGCTGCTGATCCCCAGCGACGAGTCGAAGGTGCGCAAGGCGCACCTGGAGTTCATGGCGCGCATGCAGCTGGACTACGGTTTTGCCGTGTACTACGACGACGGCGGCACGCTGAAGAAGATCAATCCGGTCGAGACCAAGGCGCGCAACCTCGAGGACTACCACGCCCCGGTCAAGATGAACGACGAGATGAAGGGCAAGGAAGCGAGCAGCGGCGGCTACGATCCCTCGCAGCGCTGAGTTCGCTTGCGTTCCAGCAGAAAGCCCGCGAGCGATCGCGGGCTTTTTTGTCTCAGGGGGTAGGTTGGGGTGAGCCACAGGCGAACCCCAACGCTGCGATACGTTCGGCGTTATTGCGTTGGGGTTCGCCTGCGGCTCACTCCAACCTACCAGTGCGTCAGGCCAGCGTGCTTTGCAGTCTGGCGATGAGCTGTTCCAGCAGCGCAGCTTCGTACGGCTGCGCCGGACCGCTGCCCCACACCGGCCCCGGCCACGCGGCATCGCCCTCGCGGCGCGCCACCACGTGCACATGCAGTTGCCGCACGATATTGCCCAGCGCACCCAGGTTGAGCTTGTCGCAGGGCGCGCAGGCGCGCAGCGCGGCGGCGGCGCGGTTCGCTTCGCTCCATAGCACCTGCTGCTCGATGTCGGCGAGATCGGCGATCTCGACCATGCCGGCGCGCCGCGGCACCAGCACCAGCCAGGCGTAGCGTGCGTCGTTCATCAGCAGCAGTTCGCACAGCGGCAGGCTGGCGACGCGGCGGGTGTCGGCGGCGAGGCGGGCGTCCAGGACGAAGCGGTCGCCGCTCATGCGCCGGCCAGCTCGCGGGCGAAGAAACCCATGCTGCGGTCCCACGCCAGCGTCGCGCTGGGTTCGTGGTATTGCGCGCCGACGTCGCGGTTGAAGGCGTGGTCGGCTGGGTAGGTATAGATCTCCATCTGCGGCAGCTTTTCGCGGTGCTTCGCGACCATTTCCGGCGGGATGCTCTTGTCGAGCTCGCCGAAGTGGAACATCACTGGCGCCTTGAGCGCCTCGTCCAGGAACGGCAGGTTGCGCGCACCGTAATAGCTCACCGAGGGCAGCCCCAGCCGGATCGCCGCGAGCAGGGCCACCGTGCCGCCCCAGCAGAAGCCGACCGTGCCGATCTTCCCGGCCGAGGCGATCGATTCCGCCGCGCTGCCCACCGCCTCCACCGCGCGATCCATGCCCAGCTCGTTCACCAGCGCCTTGCCGCGGGCGGAGGTGTCGGCGTTGTAGTCCATCTCCACGCCGGTCTCCAGGTAATCGAAGAACTGCGGCGCGACGGCGACATAGCCTGCGGCAGCGAGGCGATCGGCGACGCTGCGGATATGCGCGTTCACGCCGAAGATTTCCTGGATCACCACGATGCCGCCTTTGGGCTTGCCTTCGGGGCGGGCCAGGTAGGCGCCGATGCATTGGGTGCCGGAGGTCGGAAGATTGATGTGCTGGCCCATGCTTGCGCTCTCGCTGCGGCAAAGCCGGAAGTTTAGGCGGGTTGGGAGCGGCTGTGCATTTATGAGAGGCTATCGCGGCTTACCGCCCAGGATTTTTCGATGAACGGCCACTCCGTGCAAACCGATCTGCTCCGCCTGTTCGAGCGCCACGACGTGGAGCTGGAGCCGGACGAGGACGACTGGCTGGTCACCGACGGCGATTTCCCCGCCGTGCGCGCCAGTTGGCACGACGGTGCGCAAGGCGAGCCGGGCCGGCTGGATGTCGACGTGGTGATCAGCGAAGAGCGCCAGATCGAGGAAAGTTTCGCCGGCCATGGCCGCGGCGATGCGGGCGCGCGCGATGCGCTGCAAGCGTTCGAGCGTAACGTCCTGCATGTCCTGCTGGCGGCATGCTGGTACGTCACCGACGATCGGCGCATCCAGTTGCACAACTGGGAATTCGGCGTGCGCAGCTGGGATGTCTTCATCGGCCCCTTGGCCTTCAGCCGCGACGGCGTGCCTGCTCCGGATGGCTTGTCGGCGGGCTTGCAGGATGCCTTGCGCAACGAAGCGCTGAGCGGCGAATTGCACTGGATCCGCCTGTTCTATCGCCGCGCCGACGACGGTTCGGTGCTGGCCGAGGCCTTGCTGGACAACCAGCCATGGCCGGGCGGCGATCGCCTGCTCGCCCAGCTGGCCTGGCCGTCGAGCGGGCAGGGCTATAGCGCACGCTGCTTCATTGCGCTGGATATTCGCGATTACTGAAGCTGCCGGCGGAGCCGCGCAGCTGGAACAGCGTCGAAGTGTCGGGGGGCACGATGGTCGAGACGGCAGCAGGGCTTGGTATCGAGGAGTTGCATACGTATTGGGCTTGCCAGTGCGCGCCGGGATCGGCGGCGCCGCTGCCGCAGGATGTCGTGAAGACCTTGCTGGCGGGCCTGCGTCTCAATGTGCTGGAAACCCTGCGCTATCTGCATCAGCACAAGCCGGGCTTTGCGCAATTCGAAGCCTGGATCTGTGAGCGCAATGGGGGCGAATTCGAAGACGCCGCGCTGGATCGCTTGCGGCGCGCCTTGGCCGGCGAGGCGGTCGGCGCGGAAGTCGGCGATCTCGACGGCATCGAAGGCCTGAGCGCCGACGACCTTGCGCACTGGGACGAGCACGGCTACGTCATCCTGCGCAACGCGATCAGCCCGGAAGCGGCGGAAAGCACCGAGCTGGCCATCTACGATTTTCTCGGGATGCACCGCGACGACCCCGAGTCCTGGTATCGCCAATCCCTGGGCCATTCCATCTGGGTGCCGCTGCTGCGCCATCCGGCGGTCGTGGCCAATCGCCGCTCGCCGCGCATCCACAAGGCCCACGCGCAGCTGTGGGGCCGCGAGGACCTGTGGGTCACCATCGACCAGGTGGGATTCAATCCGCCGGAGCGCCCGGACTGGATGTTTCCCGGGCCTCATCTGCACTGGGACAGCACGCTCGCCGAACCGCACTGCCTGGAACTGCAGGGCATCCTCTATCTCGCCGACGTGGCCGCCGACCAGGGCGCCTTCAGCTGCGTGCCGGGCTTCCATCGCGAGCTGAAGTCGTGGCTGAAAAGCGTTCCGGCCGGCGTGAACCCGAACGATCACGCGCGGCGCACCCTGACCATGCGGCCCATCGATGCCCGGCGCGGCGACATGGTCATCTGGCATCACCTGCTGCCGCACGGCAGCAGCCCGAACCGGGCGCAGCGGCCGCGCGTCGTGCAATACATGTCGCTGCGGCCCACGCGTTATGCCTACACCGAGGAATGGACGTCCTGAGCCGGGCTGGGCGCCAGCCCGTGCGGGGTAGCCGGGTTCGGCTATAATTCCCTGTTTGCCAATCCCTTAACGGTTCCCAGGTCATGTCCCAGGCCACCCAGAAAATCGGTTTCGTCAGCCTCGGCTGCCCCAAGGCGCTGGTCGATTCCGAGCGCATCCTCACCCAGCTCAAGGTCGAGGGCTACGAGATCGTGCCCAGCTACGGCGCGGCAGACGCGGTGGTGGTCAATACCTGCGGCTTTATCGATGCGGCCGTGCAGGAGTCGCTGGATGCGATCGGCGAGGCGCTGCACGAGAACGGCAAGGTCATCGTCACCGGCTGCCTGGGCAAGCGCTCGGAGCTGATCCGCGAAGCCTATCCGGACGTGCTGGCGATCACCGGCCCGCAGGACTACGCCAGCGTGATGAACGCGGTGCATGCCACCTTGCCGCCGCAGCGCAATCCGTTGCTGGACATTATCCCGGACACCGGCATCAAGCTCACGCCGAAGCATTACGCGTACTTGAAGATTTCCGAAGGCTGCAACCACCGCTGCAGCTTCTGCATCATCCCCTCGATGCGCGGCGACCTGGTCTCGCGTCCGATCGACGAAGTGCTGGTCGAAGCCGAGCGCCTGGTCAAGGGCGGCGTGAAGGAACTGCTGGTGATTTCGCAGGACACCAGCGCCTACGGCGTGGACCTGAAGTACGCCGAGCGCCAGTGGCGCGACAAGAGCTACCGCACGCGCATGACCGAGCTGTGCGAAGGCCTGTCGGAACTCGGCGTGTGGACGCGCCTGCACTACGTCTACCCGTATCCGCACGTGGACGAGGTAATGCAGCTGATGGCGGACGGCAAGCTGCTGCCGTATCTGGATATCCCGTTCCAGCACGCCAGCCCGCGCATCCTCAAGCTGATGAAGCGGCCGGGCAACATCGACAAGACGCTGGAGCGCATCCGCAATTGGCGCAAGGCGGTGCCGGAGCTGACCATCCGCAGCACCTTCATCGTCGGCTTCCCCGGCGAGACGGACGCGGAATTCGAAGAGCTGCTGGACTTCCTGCGCGAAGCCGAGCTGGACCGCGTCGGCGCGTTCGCCTATTCGCCGGTGGACGGCGCCAAGGCCAACGAGCTGCCGGGCGCGGTGTCCGAGGAACTGAAGGAAGACCGCCTGGAGCAGTTCATGGCGGTGCAGGCGGAAATCTCGGCCGCCAAGCTGCAGCGCAAGATCGGGCGGACCATCCAGGTGCTGGTCGATGAAGCCGGTGCCGATGGCGCGATCGCGCGTTCCGCGGCCGACGCGCCGGAAATCGACGGTGTCGTCCGCATCGCCCATGGCCCATTGCAGCCGGGCCAGCTCCTGAAACCGGGCCAGTTCGTCGACGTGGTGGTCGAGGCGGCGGACGAGCACGACCTGCACGCGCGCCTCGCCGGCTGAGGTTTCGCCATGCGCTACGTGGCGCCCGCGCGAGGCTCGGTCGATCCGATCGTGTTCGAGCGGCAGCCGCTGGCGGCCTGGAGCGAATACGCCACGCTGCTGCGCGGCGAGGGCTGGCCCGAGGTAGCGGCGCTCGATGCGCAGCTGCCCGCCGGCGCGCCCGAGCGTTTCGTGGCGCAGACGCGCGCCTTGCTCGACGACGGCCTGCATTACGAGCAGCGCATCCACGTGCACGGCCGGATCGCCACCCGCGAAGCGAACTGGCACGACCTGTTCAATGCGCTGGTGTGGCTGCGCTATCCGGCCATCAAGCGCGCCTTGAACGCGCAACAGGTGGCGGAGATCGCGCACATGGGGCCGCGCGAGCGCTCCCGGCCGCAGTACGCGCTGACCCATTTCGACGAAGCCGGCGTGCTGGTCGCGCTGCGCGATCCCGCGCTGCTGGATCTGTGGGACGCCCACGACTGGCATGGCCTGTTCTGGCGCCGGCGCGAGGCCTGGCTGGACGGCACGATCTGCGTCGAGGTCTTCGGCCATGCCCTGCTGGAGCACGCGCTGACCGCCGGCAAGCTGCTGGTGGGCAAGGCCCTGGTCTTCGCCTGTACCGGGGCGGCGGAGCCGGTCGCGGCGCGCTGCGCGGCGGGCATTGCCGCGGGCGCGCTGCTGCGCGATCCGCTGGAACTGCGCCCGCTGCCGCTGTCCGGCATTCCGGGCTGGCATCCGGACAACGGCGCGGAGTCCTTTCATCGCAGCGCCGAGTGCTACCAGCCCCTGCGCGAGGGGCGGCGCTATCCGCCCATGCTGGCCTGAGGCGCCGGAACGATTGCCCATCGGAGGGCTTCGCGGCTATATAAACGCCGGGGCAAATCGGGGGCGGTTCTTATGGACGCGAGAACGTCAGGGCGATCGGGCGGGCGGCTGCGGCGGATCCGGAACCTGCTGCTGGGGCTGGCTTGCTGGCTGCCGGTCGCCGCGCTGGCGGCCGATGCGGTCGAGCCGATCCGCTTCGGCATCCTGCCGATCGGCAGCGCAGCCGAATCGCGCGAGCAGTGGCGCCCGCTGCTGGCTGACCTGGAAAAGCGCCTGGGCCATCCGATCACCACCGTCTCGGTGAGCAGCTATGCCGGCCTGTCCGGCGCGATCGGCGACCAGCGCGTGGACATCGCCTTCCTGTCCGGCCGGCTCGCCGTCGAGGCGGTGCTGCGCCAGCATATGAGCGTGTTCGCGCAGTTCCAGCGCAACGACGGCGCCCGGGGCAACGTGGCCTTGCTGATCGTGCGCGCCGACGGCCCGATCCATGACCTGGACAGCCTGCTCGCGCATCCGGGACGCTGGCGCTACGCACGCGGCGAGCCCTTGTCCGTCACCGGCTACGTCGCGCCCGAGGCCGAGGTGTTCGCGCCGCGCGGGCTCAATTCCGACACCTTTTTCGCCCGCGTGCGCGTGGGCAATCACCAGAACAATGCGCTGGCGGTGGTCAACGGCGAAGTGGACGTGGCCAGCGGCAACAATCCGGACCTGGACCTGTTCCGCCGCAACTTCCCCGACCAGGCCGCACAGCTGAAAGTGATCTGGCGCTCCAGCCTGATTCCCTCCGGCGTGCTGGTGGTGCGCGCCGGCATGGAGCCGGCGCTGCGCAAGCAGTTGATGGATTTCATGCTGGGCTACGGCAAGGGCGGCGGCGCCGCGGGCGAGCGCGAGCGCGACAATCTCGCGCGCATTCCGGATCTCGCCGGCTTCGTCCCCGCCAGCAGCCTGGTGCTGCGTTCCTTCTCGGACATGGAATACACCTTGCAACGGCAGCAGGCCCTGCATGGGCGCTGGGTCAGTGATGCGGCGCGCGACGCGCGGCTGCGCCAGGTCGAGGCGGATCACCGGCAGGTGCTGCAGCAATTGCAGGCGCATTAGGCGCTTTGCCGCTCTGTTGGGGTCCGCTGCGCTCACCCCGACCTACAGACCGCCTGGGCAGGTGCGGTTCATGCTCGACCCGTAGGGTGAAGCGTTGCCATGCCACCAGGAGATCTCGCATGACTCACCACCAAGCGCGCCGTCGCGGCGCTTCCATGCGCTGGCTGTTCGCGCTCTCGCTGATGGGCGCCGCGGCGCTGTCGCCGCTGCCTGCCGCTGCACAGGCCAGCCCGCGACCGCAGGCCTCGCCGCAACCGCAGTCCGCTCCGCCGCCGGCGCCGCAGGCGAGCGGTCCGGAACTGCCCGCCGCGGACCAGTTGGCGATCAAGAACTACACGCTCAACGAGGATGTGCTCGGCCGCCTGCTCGCCGTGACCAAGGAAGCCCGTGCACAGAACATCCGCCCGCAGCCCGCGCCCGATCCGGCCAAGGTGCGCAACCTGGACGACCTGGCCAGCTATGCCGTCGGCGGCGACGCCAAGCTCGCCCCGCTGGTGCAGAAGCACGGCTTCACGCCACGCGAATTCCTGCTGGCCAACCTCGCGCTGATGAATGCTGCGCTGGCGGTGCAGGCGCGCAGCGATCCCAACCTGGCCAAGACCATCGACCAGTCGAAGGTCAATACGGCCAACGTGGCGTTCTTCGAATCGCACCAGCAGCAGATCGCGGCGCAGATGAGCGAAGGGGCCAAGTAGTCCACGGTTCTTGCGGCAAACTCTCTCGAGCGTCATCCCGGCGCAGGCCGGGATCCAGTGGTGATATCGCTTGATGGTCGCGCAGCGTCGGGACGCCGCTTCAAAAGAGCTACCGGTAGCGATTGCGCCACGACGCGGCGTGGTCGCTACTGGATCCCGGCCTGCGCCGGGATGACGGCTTGATGTGACGCCAGCGCTCGATGCGGCGCGCTCAGTACTCCACCGACACGATCGCAAAACGCGTCCGCCCACCGGGCAGTTCCGCTTCGAACTCGTCGTCCACGCGCTTCTTCAGTACTGCCCGCGCCAGCGGGGAGTCGATGCTGATCCAGCCGGCCCTCGCATCGGTCTCGTCGGGCCCGACGATGCGATAGATCACCGCCTCGCCGGAATCGACGTTCTCCAGCTCGATGCGCGCCCCGAAGAACACCGCCTCGCGATCCGCCGGCGCGCCCTCGGCCACTTTCAGCGCGGGAATCCGCTTGCTGAGGTAGCGCACGCGGCGATCGATCTCGCCGAGCTGCTTCTTGCGATAGGTGTATTCGGCGTTCTCGGAACGGTCGCCTTCGGCCGCCGCCGCGGCCAGCGCCTTGACCACCTCCGGCCGCAGCGTGTGCCACAGATGGTCCAGTTCGCTCTTGAGCTTCTCGAAGCCGTCGCGCGTGATGATCGCGGTCGAGGACGGTGAGGGTGGTCGCCAGCGGCTCATGGGGCGCGAGGGGTTTCCAGCAGTTGCCGTTCGAGCGCGAGCAGTTCCGCCTGCACCGGATGCTCCGGGAAGGCGGCGACCAGCTTGCGCACCAGCACCAGCGCTTCGGCCGGCAGGTCCAGCCGCAGGCCGAGCTGCTGCGCGGCGAGCAGGCCGATGCGTGGCGCTTCCGGCGTGCGCGGCCACTTCGCCAGGTAACCCTTGCACAGCTTCGCCGCGAGGCGGCTCATGCCCATGCGCGCGGCCAGCTCCGCCAGCGGACCGGCGGTCGCGGGATCGTCGGGCAGGAACGCCGGGTCGATATCGATGCATTCCTGCACCAGGCCCAGCGCGCGCTTGCCGTCGTTGCCGGCCAGCAAGGCGGCCGTCCAGATCTGGCCATGCACCAGCAGCGCCTCGCGCAGGCCTTCCTGGCGCAGCAGCTGGCGATAAGCCTGGTGCAGCGACGGCGGCGCGCTGCGGTCCTGCAGCCGCGCCACCAGCATGTCGATGGCGGCGCGCGGCTGTTCGGCGGCGCGCTCGCGCACGGCTTCGAGCAGGCGGCTGTCCTCGTCCTGGCCGCTGGAGGCGACCAGCCGCTCGGACTCCAGCTCGATGCCGAACTGTTCGTGCCGCTCGTGGATCATCGCGCCCATCAGGTGGAAGCCGAGCACGATCAGGTAGGTGTAGGCGAACGCATACAGCGGCATCGCGACCAGCCGCGGCATTGAGCCGGTGGCCGCGGCGGCGAGCACCACCAGCACCGCCACCAGCAGGTTGATCGCCACCGGGATCAGGTAGGCCAGGCCGAAGCCGGCGATCACGCGGAACACCTGCGCGGGATTGAGTGCCGCCGCCAGGTTGCCTTCGAACGCCAGCGTCATGTCGATCGCCGGCAGCACCAGCACCGCGACCAGCAGGATCGGCCACAGCGCGCCGGGGAAGAACACCGCCGAGACGATGCACAGCGCCGCCACCAGGAAGTGGATCGCGGTCAGCGCCCAGCCGGCGGATTCGTTGCCGCCCAGCCCCACGTCCGGCGGGTCGGCGAAGCCGTTGGCGGTGTGCATCATGCAATCGGAGGCGTAGCGCCAGGTCGCCGCCCACACCGCCAGCGTGCCGAGCGCGCCGATCAGGCTCGGCAGCAGGCCGACGTAGTGCGCCAGCGTAAGCGCCACGCAGCTGGCCAGCGCGCCGCCGCGCAGCGGATAGACGAACGCGGCGGGCAGGCGCTCGGCGAAGGGTTTATTGGAGGAAACCGTGGCGATCTTCGGCATGGCGGCGCGCTCAGCGCTTGCCCCCGAAGATGCTGCCCAGTACGCCGCGCACGATCTGCGTGCCCAGCCGCGAGCCGATGCTGCGCGTGGCCGACTTGGCCATCGCCTCGATCACGCCCTGGCGGCGGCCGTTGCCGAGCAGCACGTCGCGCACCGCATCGCCCCAGCCCGGCCCCTGGCTGGCGGCGGCTTCGCCCTTGCCGGCCGGCGCCGCGGTCGCGACTTTCTCGCCAGCGCGCGCGGCCAGCATTTCCGCTGCCGATTCGCGATTGACCGCGTTGTCGTACTTGCCGCCGACCGGCGAGCGCTGGCGTACCGTCGTGCGCTCCGCTTCGGTGATGGCGCCGATGCGCGAGGTGGGCGAGGTCACCAGCACCTGCTGTACCGGCGAGGGCACGCCGCCCTCGCGCAGGGTCGAGGCCAGCGCCTCGCCCACGGCGAGCTTGGTGATCGCGTCGCTGACGTCGAGCTGCGAGTTCGGCGCGAAGGTTTCCGCCGCCGCCTTCACCGCCTTCTGGTCGCGCGGCGTGAACGCGCGCAGCGCGTGCTGCACGCGGTTGCCGAGCTGGCCAAGGATGGTGCCCGGCACGTCGTCCGGATTCTGCGAGCAGAAATACACGCCCACGCCCTTGGAACGGATTAGCCGCACCACCTGTTCCACGCGCTGCAGCAGCGCCGGCGGCGCGTCGTCGAACAGCAGGTGCGCCTCGTCGAAGAAGAACACCATCTTCGGCTGCTCCAGGTCGCCCACTTCCGGCAGCTGCTCGAACAACTCCGACAGCAGCCACAGCAGGAAGGTGGAATACAGGCGCGGCTTGAGGATCAGCTGGTCCGCGGCCAGCACATTGATCACGCCGCGGCCGCTCATGTCCTGGCGCATCAGGTCGGCCAGCTCCAGCGCCGGCTCGCCGAAGAACTGGTCGGCGCCGTCCTGTTCCAGCTTCAGCACGGCGCGCTGGATCGCGGCAATGCTTTGCGTGCTGATCAGGCCGATCTGGGTGGAGATGTCCTTGGCGTGCTCGGCGGCAAAGCCGAGCAGGGCGCGCAGGTCGGCCAGGTCCAGCAGCAGCCAGCCATTGTCGTCGGCGAGCTTGAAGATGATTTCGAGCACGCCTTCCTGGGTGTCGTTCAATTCCAGGACGCGGCCGAGCAGGGTGGGGCCCATCTCGCTGATGGTGGCGCGCACCGGATGGCCGAGCTTGCCGTAGATGTCCCAGAAGATCACCGGATTGGCCTGCGGCTTCCAGTCCTTCAGATCCAGCCTGGCGAGGCGCGCCTTGAGCTTGTCGCCCGGTTCGCCCGCCGCCATCGACAGGCCGGCCAGGTCGCCCTTGGCGTCGGCCAGGAAGCAGGGCACGCCCAGCCGCGAGAAGCCTTCGGCCAGCACCATCAGCGAGACCGATTTGCCGGTGCCGGTGGCGCCGGCGATCATCCCGTGCCGGTTGCCGTAGTGCGGGTCGAGTTCGACGCTGGTGCTGTCGTTGCGGCCGATCAGAATGTCAGTCATGAGGATCCGTCCGTGTAAGGCCGGGCGATTGTAGCCAAGCGTGCGCGGTCCAGGGCGCGGCGGAATTTTTCAGTTGAGCCCGATGCTTGCGGCGGCTATTGTCGGCGTTTTCGACACGCGACAGCCCTCATGCCGGCAACACCTCACGTTCGCGCCCTGCGCCTGGCTCCACTCTTCGCGGCGCTCGGTGCGCTGGCCGGCTGCGCGAGCGCGGGCGGCAACAAGGCAGCCGAGCCCTCGGCGCAGGTGAATGCGCTGTACGCGCAGCTGGACCAGGCCAGCAAGGGCTACGACACGGCGCTGCAGCAGGCGCGCGAAGGCAATGCGCAGGCCTCGCAGCAGACGCTGTCGAGTTCGCTGGAACAGCTCAAGCGCGCCTCGGCGCAGTGCGGCAACAGCCCGGGTTGCGATCCGCAGCGCTTCTTCGCGGTGTACGACCGCCTGCTGCGCCTGAAGGACGGCAGCTTCTCGCTCGGCGACGACGTGGAAGTGAGCGGCGAGCAGACGCCCGAAGGCTCCGCCACCGCCGGCAAGACCGGCGCGGCCAGCCTGCCGCAGGCGCAGCGCAGCGTGACCCTGCTGCACGGCCAGAAGCTGTCCGAGCTGATCGCCATGAACGGCCCGGTGAAGGCGGCGCTGGAAATGTGGCTGACCCAGTGGCGCTCCAGCCTGATGGACGCCTACGTCAACTATCAGTACATGCGCTACCAGATGTGGCCGGCCTACCAGAGCCGCGACCTGCCCGAAGCGGTGCTGTTCGGCATCATGGCCAAGGAATCCGGCGGCAAGGTGCATGCTGTATCGCGCTCGGGCGCGGCGGGGCCGCTGCAGTTCATGTACGCCACCGGCCTGCGCTTCGGCCTGACCAGCGACGGCGGCTTCGACGAGCGCTTCGATCCGGCCCTGGCCGCGCGCGCCAACGCCGAATACCTGGACGAGCAGCTGGGCATCTTCAACAACAACCTCGAAGTGACCCTGGCCGCATACAACGGCGGCGAAGGCCGCATGCGCCGCCTGGTCGGCGACGACACCGCGGTCAGCTTCTACGACCCGCGCATCTACAACCAGCTCTCGCAGGAAACCCGCGACTACGTGCCGGCGGTGCTGGCGGCGGCGTGGCTGTTCCTGCATCCGGACAGCTACAACCTGCGCTTCCCCAAGGTGGACGGCGTGCCGGGCAACGTCACGCTGAAGCGGCCGGCCTCGCTGAGCGAGCTGACCGTGTGTCTGGGTTCGGCCGGCGGCATGGAGAGCGGCTGGTTCCGCACCCTGCGCAACCTCAATCCGCGCGTCGACCCGCAGGCCGCGCTGCCGTCGGGTACCCGGCTGGTGGTGCCCAAGCTGCTGGAACAGCCCTATGCCGCGCGCTGCGCCGACGGCCCCTGGCCGATCCTGGCCAACGACCTGCATACGGCGGTGATCCCGGTGGTCGCCGCGGCGCCGGAGCCGGCGCCGTCGCGTTCGTCTTCGACGAAGTCGCGCAGCTATACGGTGAAGCGCGGCGACACCCTGGTCGGCATCGTGCGCAAGCTGGGCTGCTCGGACGTGCAGGAAGTGGCGCAGCTCAACGGCATCCGGCAGCAGCACATCAAGCCGGGGCAGACGCTGAAGCTGCCGGCCTGCCGCTAATCCGAAAGTCGCGCCGTAGGTTGGGGTGAGCCGCAGGCGAACCCCAACGATGCGTGGCGCTTCACGTTGGGGTTCGCCTGCGGCTCACCCCAACCTACGCCGGCCCTGCCTCAGGCAGCCGCCAGGCTGTTGCCGCTCATCGGCGCCTCGGCGCTGCTGCGGTGCGCTTCCTTCAGGCCGTGCAGCACCTTCAGCAGGTGGCGGTGCTGCAGCTGCAGCTTGAGGTGCGGGGAATCCTTGGTCTCGTGGAAGGCCACCGCCAGCCACAGCGCGACGCCGCGGATGGCGATCTCGGCGTTCTCCGAGCGGGCGCGCGCGTAGCCGACGTCGGTGCCTTCGCCCCACGGCAGGTAGCGCTGGCCCGGCGAGGTGCCGTAGAGATGGGGGAACTCGCTGCGCGAGGCCTGGCCGATCTCGCGCAGGGTCAGCGTGCCCAACTGGGCGCGCGTGCGGCGGGGCAGGCTGTGCACGATGCGCTCGATCTCGCGGAACTGCCGGCTCAGTTGGCGGGCGCGGCTGATGGCGATGATCTGGCTGACGATGCGCATGCGGTTCCTCCAGTCGCGGATTCGGGAAGGCGCGCATCCACGCGCCGGCGAATAGTGATGGAGGATAGCGGCGCGCCGTTTCGTCGTGCGCCAAAAAGGTCACAAAACGACACGGCGCGTCACTTCGGTGGCCTCAACGGATAAGACGGCCCAGGCGCTGGCCCACATTGACTACCTGCTGCGGCTGCAGCTCGTCGAATTCGGCCATGCCGTCGGGCAGCAGCAGGATCACCGTCGAGCCCATGTTGAAGCGTGCCATCTCGCCGCAGCGCTCCAGCGAAATGTTCTGGCCGGCGAACGACTTGCGGCGGATCGACGAGGCATACGGCGGGATCACCAGGCCATCCCACACGGTGGCGACCGAGGAGACCAGGATCGCGCCCACCATCACCGCCACGAACGGGCCGCGCTCGCTCTCGAAATGGCAGACCAGGCGCTCGTTGCGCGCGAACAGGCGCGGGATCGCCTCCACCGCGAACGGCGCCACGCTGAAGATGCGCCCGGGCACGTGCACGGTTTCCTTCAGCGTGCCCGCCAGCGGCATGTGCACGCGGTGGTAGTCGCGCGGCGACAGATAGATGGTGGCGAAGCGGCCGTTGCGGTACGGCGCGGCGGCGGCCTCGTCGCCGAGCAGTTCCGCGGCGGTGTATTCCTGGCCCTTGGCCTGGAAGATGCGCCCCTCGACGATGCGCCCGGACTGACTGATGCGTCCGTCGGCCGGGCTGAGCAGGGCCTGCGGATCGGCGTCGGCGCGGCGCGCGTCGGGCCGCAGCTTGCGGGTGAAGAAGGCATTGAAATGCTGGTAGGCGAACGGATCCGGCTGCGCGGCCTGGGCCATGTCGACCTGGTAGCGGCGCACGATCTGCCCGATCAGAAAGTTCTTCCACGGCGCGAAGGTCCAGCGCGTGGCCCAGTAGACCACCCGCGACAGCGCGCGATGGGGCAGGAGGTATTGCAGGAGCACTTTGAAAGTCATCCGGCCAGTATATCGGGCAGCCCCGCCTTTCCCGCCAGTCGGAAGCCGGACCCGGCGCCCCAGCGGCTATACTTGGCGATCCTCCAGCCGCAGACCCTGGCCGCCGTGACCGCCGAACTCGCCTCCATCATCGATTTCATCCGCTACGGCGCCAGCCGCTTCTCGGCCGCCGGGCTGACCTTCGGCCACAGCCACGACAACCCCATCGACGAGGCCACCCACCTGGTGCTCGCCAGCCTGCACCTGCCGCCGGACATCCCGCCGGCCTACGGCGCCGGCAAGCTCACCGCCGAGGAGCGCGAGCGCGTGCTGGGCCTGATCGAGCGGCGCATCGCCGAGCGCCTGCCGGTGGCCTACCTGGTCGGCGAGACCTGGTTCGCCGGCCTGAAGTTCAAGAGCGACCGCCGCGCCCTGGTGCCGCGCTCGCCGATCGCCGAGCTGATCGAGTCGGGCTTCCAGCCGTGGCTGGAGCATCGCCAGGTCGAGCGCGCGCTGGACCTGTGCACGGGCTCGGGCTGCATCGGCATTGCCATGGCCGAGTACAACCCGGACTGGCAGGTCGACATCGTCGACATCAGCGACGAGGCGCTCTCGCTGGCGCGCGAGAACATCGTGTTCCAGCACGTCGAGCGCCGCGTCGAGGCGGTCAGGTCCGACCTGTTCAACGGGCTCAAGGGCCGCCGCTACGACCTGATCGTGTCCAACCCGCCCTATGTCACCGAGGCCGAATACGCCGCGCTGCCGGGCGAATACAGCCACGAGCCCAAGCTCGGCCTCACCTCGGGCGAGGACGGCCTGGACCTGTGCCTGCGCATGCTGGACGAAGCGGCCGACTACCTCAGCGAGGACGGCCTGCTGATCGTCGAGGTGGGCGAGAGCGAGCACGCGCTGGTCGAGCTGCTGCCGGAAGTCCCGTTCGTGTGGATCGAGTTCAAGGTCGGCGCGATGGGCGTGTTCGCGCTGGAGCGCCGGGATCTGCTGGCGCACGCCGACGCCATCCGCGCCGCTGCACGGGCGCGTCACGGCTGAAGCCGTGGAACTGCTGACGCCGCGCCTGCGCCTCGATGCGTTGACGTCCGGCGACGCCGCGGCGCTGTTCGCCTATCGCGGCGATCCCGAGGTGGCGCGCTACCAGGGTTGGCAGCCGGCCTCGCTGGAGGAGGCCGCGGAATGGATCGAGGCGCTGGCCGCCGAGCCCATGCCCGGTCACTGGTGGCAGCGCGCCGTCCGCCTGCGCGAAAGCGGCACGCTGATCGGCGACCTGGGCCTGTGCCTGCCCGGGCTCGACAGGAGCGGCGACGCGAACGGCGACGTGGAGCTGGGCATCACCATCGCTCCGGCCTGCCAGGGGCGGGGCTACGCCAGTGAAGCGGTGCGCGCCGCGCTGGACTGGGCCTTCGCGCGCGGCGTCAACCGCGCGGTCGCCTCGGTCGATCCGCGCAATACGGCGAGCGTGGCGCTGCTGTGCTCGCTGGGCATGCGCCAGGAAGCGCACTTCCGCGAGAGCTACTGGCTGCGCGGCGAATGGGCCGACGACCTGGTGTTCGCCCTGCTGGCGCGCGAATTGCGCGCCGGCGCAGACCGGGCGGGCCGCACGCGCTAAGCTTGGGCGGTTAGTCCCCAGGAAAAGCCCGCCCCGTGTCCAGCAATTCCTTCGGCAAGATCTTCACCGTCACCACCTTCGGCGAAAGCCACGGTCCGGCCATCGGCTGCGTGATCGACGGCTGCCCGCCCGGGCTGGCGATCGACGAGAGCGAATTCCGCAACGACCTCGACCGCCGCGCCACCGGCAAGAGCCGGCATACCTCGCAGCGGCGCGAGGCGGACGACGTGGAGATCCTGTCCGGAGTGTACGAGGGCCGCACCACCGGCACGCCGATCGCGCTGCTGATCCGCAACACCGACCAGCGCAGCAAGGACTACGGCGACATCGTCAACACCTTCCGCCCCGGCCACGCCGACTACAGCTACTGGCAGAAATACGGCATCCGCGATCCGCGCGGCGGCGGGCGTTCCTCAGCGCGCGAGACCACCATGCGCGTGGCCGCCGCGGTGATCGCCAAGAAATGGCTGGCCGAGCGCCACGGCGTGCGCGTGCGCGGCTATCTGGCGCAGCTGGGCGAGATCGCGCCGCAGGGCTTCGACTGGGCTGCGGTGGAGCAGAACCCGTTCTTCTGGCCGCATGCGGCGCAGGTGCCGGCCCTGGAAAAAGCCATGGATGCGCTGCGCAAGTCCGGCGATTCGGTCGGCGCGCGCGTCAACGTGGTGGCCGACGGCGTGCCGCCGGGCTGGGGCGAGCCGATCTACGGCAAGCTCGACGGCGACCTCGCCGCCGCGCTGATGTCGATCAATGCGGTGAAGGGCGTGGAGATCGGCGACGGCTTCGCCGCGGTGGCCCAGCGCGGCAGCGAGCATCGCGACGAGATGAGCCCGGCCGGCTTCGCCTCCAATCATGCCGGCGGCATTCTTGGCGGCATCAGCACGGGGCAGGCGGTGACCGCCTCGATCGCGCTGAAACCGACGTCGAGCATCCTGATCCCCGGCCACAGCGTGAACCTCGCCGGCGAGCCGGTCGAGGTGGTCACCAAGGGCCGCCACGATCCCTGCGTGGGCATCCGCGCCACGCCGATCGCCGAGGCCATGATGGCCCTGGTGCTGATGGACCATGCCTTGCGCCATCGCGCCCAGTGCGGCGACGTGGGCGAGGTGAGTCCGCGCCTGGCATGAGTCCACGGCGCGGCACGATACGGTTGAGTACATGACCGCAAGACAGAAAGTGTGGGTGTCGCGCCCGCTGTTCCCCGAAGTGCTGGCGCGGTTGTCCGAATATGTGGACGTCCAGGCCGAGGCGGTGGAGCGCAGGCATTCGCCGGAAGCCCTGCGCGAACACCTGGCCGGGGTGGACGCGGCGCTGATCGGCCTGGCCGACCCGGTCGGCGCGGCGGCGGTGGAAGGCAACCGCCGCCTGCGCGTGATCGCCAACCTGGCGGTCGGCTACAACAATCTCGATCTGCCCGCGCTGACCCGCGCCGGCATCCTCGCCTGCAATACCCCCGACGTGCTCAACGAGACCGTGGCCGACTACGCCTGGGCGCTGATGCTCGGTGCCGCGCGCCGCATGGGCGCCGCCGAGCGCTGGCTGCGCGCGGGGCAGTGGCGCGGCGGCATGCGCTTCGACGACTGGCTGGGCTTCGACGTGCACGGCAAGACGCTGGGCATCCTCGGCATGGGCCGCATCGGCCAGGCCATCGCCCGCCGCGCCGCGGGCTTCGACATGCACGTGCTCTATCACAACCGCTCGCGCCTGCCCGAGCCGGTGGAGCGCGAATGCCGTGCCACCCTGGTCGACAAGGCCGAGCTGCTGCGCCGGGCCGATCACCTGATCCTGGTGCTGCCGTATTCGCGCGAAAGCCATCACGCCATCGGCGCGGCCGAGCTGGCGCTGATGAAGCCCACCGCAGTGCTGGTCAATGTGGCCCGCGGCGGCATCGTGGACGACGCGGCGCTGGCCGCCGCGCTGCGCGAGGGGCGGCTGGGCGCGGCGGGGCTGGACGTGTTCGAGGGCGAGCCGGCGCTGCATGCGGACCTGCTGCGCCTCGAGAATGTCCTGTTGAGCCCGCACATCGCCAGCGCCAGTGCGGATACGCGCCGCGCCATGGCTACCCTGGCGGCGGATAATGTGCTGGCTGCGCTGGGCCACGGCCCCCGCGCCGGGCGTCCGCCGGCGCCGCTCAATCCGGAAGTGATGAAACGCTGGTCCTAAAAAGCGCTGTTTCAAAGCGTGATGCCATTCACGCCCAGGCAGATCGCGTATTGTTTTGCCTTCAACCCCGGCTAGATTTCCGCTGATGCGGATCTCGGCCCCGTTCGGACGGATCTCCGAGTCCCTTTACTGAAAAACGGAACATGAGCAAGAAGAGCAGCTACAAGGTGGCGATGGTCGGCGCGACAGGCGCCGTGGGCGAAACCCTGCTGGCTATCCTGGCGGAGCGCAAATTCCCGGTCGGCGAGCTGGTGCCGCTGGCCAGCGAGCGTTCGGCGGGCGGCAAGGTGGATTTCGCCGGCAAATCGGTCACCGTGCGCAATCTTGCCGACTACGACTTCACCGGCGTGGACATCGCCTTCTTCTCCGCCGGCGGCTCGGTCAGCCGCGAACACGCGCCGCGCGCGGCGGCGGCGGGCGCGGTGGTGATCGACAACACCTCCGAGTTCCGTTACCAGGACGACATCCCGCTCGTGGTCAGCGAGGTCAATCCGCACGCCATCGCCCGCTACACCGTGCGCGGCATCATCGCCAATCCCAACTGCTCGACCATGCAGATGCTGGTGGCGCTGGCGCCGATCCACCGCCAGGCCGGCATCGAGCGCATCAACGTGGCGACCTACCAGTCGGTCTCCGGCGCGGGTCGCTCGGGCATGGAAGAACTCGGCAAGCAGACCGCCGCGCTGCTCAATTTCCAGGACGTGGAACGGTCGAAGTTTCCCAAGCAGATCGCCTTCAACGTGATCCCGCACATCGACGACTTCCAGGACAACGGCTACACCAAGGAAGAAATGAAGATGGTCTGGGAGACCCGCAAGATCCTGGAGGACGAAACCATCCAGGTGAATCCCACCGCGGTGCGCGTGCCGGTGTTCTATGGCCATTCCGAAGCCGTGCACATCGAGACCCGCGACAAGATCACCGCCGGACAGGCCCGCGCGCTGCTGGAAAAAGCCGAGGGCGTGGTGGTGCAGGACGAGCGCAAGGCCGGCGGCTATCCCACGCCGGTGGGCGATGCGGCCGGCAAGGATCCGGTCTTCGTCGGTCGCATCCGCGAGGACATCTCGCACGAGCGCGGCCTGGACCTGTGGATCGTCTCGGACAATATCCGCAAGGGCGCGGCGCTCAATGCGGTGCAGATCGCCGAGCGCCTGATCGAGGATTATCTCTGATGCATGTCCGTCCGACCCGCCTGGCGTTCTGCCTCGCGACCGCGCTGCTGCCCGCCTGGGCGGCGGCCGGCACCCAGCAGGGGGCCGCAGCCCCCAAGGCCGAGACCGAGCAGCACGTCGCCAGCAAGAACGCCGAAGTCCAGCGCCTGCAGCACGACGTGGCCTCGCAGGAGGCCAGGACCGAGCAGGCGGACCAGAAGATGGAGGAGCAGGACCGCGCCATCGCGGACCTGCGCCGCCAGCTGCAGGAACTGAAAAGCGCCAAGGCCGCTCCCGGCCAGAGTCATTGAGCAAGGCCGGTCAAGAGGGGCGGCTGCGAGAACCTCTCGCAGCAATGCGTTGTAAATATCGGCCGCAACTATTGTTTGCGGGCCTTTTTCTAACTTAAAGTGTCGTCTTGTCCACGGAATCGCCGCCCAAGCGCGGCGATCCTTATAAGAAATGTCACGGGGCAGTTCGGGGGAACACGCGATGAATCGTTCGTTGAGAATGTCGGTGCTGCTGGCGCTGGCCTTAGGCAGCACCCAGGCTGCTGCGCTCGAACTGGGCCAGATCCAGGTCAAGTCGGCGCTGGGGCAGCCCCTGCTGGCCGAGATTCCGCTGAACCCGGAACATCCCTCCGAGTTGCAGAACCTGTCCGCGCGGCTCGCCTCGGGCGAGGAATTCGCCAAGGCCGGCATCACCGGCGCGCCGAACATGCCGCTGCAGTTCGCGGTGATCGACGGCGGCAACGGCCGCAAGGTCATCCGCATCACCAGCGCCACGCCGGTCAACGATCCCTACCTCGACCTGCTGGTCGAGGTGAGTAGCGCCTCGGGCAAGAGCGTGCGCGAGTTCGCCATCCTGCTCGACCCGCCGAGCAGTCCGGGCGCCGCGCCCGCCACCCGCGCACCCGCGGTGGCGTCGTCGTCCGCCAAGCCGTCGCGCCATGCCGCGCCGGCTCCCGCCGCCGACGAGCAGCAGGCTGCCAAGCCGGTGTCCAGGCCGGCCAGGCCCGCGCCGGCCGCCGCGCCAGTGGCGAAGAACGGCGAGTACGGCCCGGTCGAGCGCGGCCAGACGCTGTCCTCGATCGCCAAGGACACCGCGCCGCAGGGCGTGGACATCAACCAGATGCTGCTGGCCCTCAAGCAGGCCAATCCGGACGCGTTCTACCGCGACAACATCAATGCCCTGAAGACCGGCGCCGTGCTGCGCGTGCCTTCGGCGCAGGACGCGCAGGCCATGGCGGTCGCCGCGGCCGCCGCCGAAGTGCGCCGCCAGAACGGCGACTGGAGCTCGGGCGCCGCGCGCACGCCGACCAGCGTGGCCGACGCCGGCACCCGTCCGGCCGCGTCCACCGCGCCGACCGCGGGCAAGGGCGAGCCGTCCGACCGGCTCTCGCTGGTGCCGGCGAAGGACGGCGCGCAGGGCGCCGCCGGCGGCAGCGCCAAGGGCGACAAGGACGCCAAGGCGGCGGCCGGCCTGCGCGAGGACCTCCTGCGCAGCAAGGAGGCGCTCGCTTCGCTGGAACAGCAGGGCAGCGAGCTGAAGTCGCGCCTGAAAGACCTGGAAGACATCAACCAGAAGAACACCAAGCTGCTGGCGCTGAAGGACAACGAGATCGCCGATCTGCAGCGCCAGCTGAGCGACGCGCGCAAGGCCGCCGGCATGCCGGCCGCCGCCGCGAAGCCGGGCGCCCCGGCCCCGGCCGAGACCAGGCCGCTGGCCGAGGCGCCCAAGCCCGCGCCCGCCGCCAGCGCCGCCAAGCCGGCCGCCGAACCGGCCAGCCCGACGCTTGCCGTGACCCCGGCCGGCGCCAGCTCCGCCCCCGCCACGGCAGGCACGGCAGCGGCCAGCACGCCGGTCGCCAGCACGCCGGCCCAGCCCGAGAACAAGCCGGCGCCCAAGCCCGCGCCGGTGCCGCCGCCGGCCGCGCCGGCCGAAGAAGAACCCTGGTACCTGCAGACCTGGGCGCTCGTCGCTGCCGCCGGCGCCGTGGTGCTGCTGCTCCTGGGCGCGCTGCTCGGCCGCCGCAAGAAGTCGCCGCCGGCCGCCGCCGCGTCCAAGGGCGGTTCCTCGCTGGCCGACCGCTTCGGCGCCGAGCCCTCGATCGGCAGCTCCGATCCCGACCAGGACGAGCTGCTCGACCAGCTCGCCGAGCATCCGGACGACGTCGGCCTGCACCTGGAGCTGGTCAGCCTGTACTACAGCCGCCGCGACGTGGATCACTTCGAGGCTGCCGCCGAGGCCATGCACGCGCATATCGCCAGCGACGACCAGCCGGAATGGCTGGACGTGGTGTCGATGGGCGAGGACCTGGTCCCCGGCCATCCGCTGTTCGCCAAGGGCGGCAACCCGCCGCCGCTGCCGCCGCAGAACGAGGACGAGCACGAGGCGCTGCACCAGTTCGACCTGGATCGCTACGCCGATGCCCCGCACGACGATGGCATTCCGCCGATCCCCGCCGCGCCGCTGCCGGCGAAGAACCCCAAGGTCAGCGAGTACCACTTCGACTTCGACCTGACCCCGCGTCCGCTGGCCAATGCCGCGCCGGCCGCCTCCGCCGAGCCGGAACCGGCCGCCACGGGCGGGCACGAGCCGACCTCGACCTGGCAGTTCGCCGACCTGGAAGACGAGATTCCCGCCGCGCCGGCGCACAGCCCGGCCGCGGACGACTTCGGCCACGCCGGCGACGCGCACGAGGGCGGCTTCAGCGACGATCCGGTCGACACCAAGCTGGACCTGGCCCGCGCCTATCTCGACATGGGCGACCCCGACGGTGCCCGCGCGATGCTGGAAGAGGTGCTGCACGAAGGCACCCAGATGCAGAAGGACGTGGCGCAGAAGCTGCTCGACGGCATCCGCTGAGTTCTCGCCGCAAGCTGTTTCCATCGGGCCGGCTCATGCCGGCCCGATGCGTTTCGGGCTGGCCGCGGGCGCGGGATGCTAACCTCGCCGGCCTTACCGCTTTTCTCTCCGACATGCGCATCGCCCTGGGCATCGAATACGACGGCACCGACTTCCTCGGCTGGCAGCGGCTGACCCACGGCGCCACCGTGCAGGGCGCGCTGGAGAAAGCCTTGTCCTTCGTCGCCGCGCATCCGGTCGAAGTCACCTGCGCCGGCCGCACCGACGCCGGCGTGCATGGGCGCTGCCAGGTGGTGCATTTCGATACGCAGGTGCAGCGCGATCCGCGCGGCTGGGTGCTGGGCGGCTGCGCCAACCTGCCGCGCAGCGTGGCGGTGCTGTGGGCGCAGGCGGTGCCGGAGGATTTCCATGCGCGCTTCTCCGCGCGCAGCCGGCGCTATCGCTATCGCATCCTCAACCGCCCCGTGCGCGCGGCGCTGGATGGACGCTACGTGACCTGGGAGCGGCAGCCGCTCGACGCCGCGCGCATGCACGCGGCGGCGCAGGCGCTGGTCGGCGAGCATGACTTCAGCGCCTTCCGCGCGGTGTCCTGCCAGGCCGCGCACGCGCGCCGCGCCGTGCTGGCGGTGAGCGTGCGGCGCGAGGACGAACAGGTGATCGTGGAAATCGAGGCGAACGCCTTCCTGCATCACATGGTGCGCAACATCGTCGGCTCGCTGCTGCCGGTGGGGCGCGGCGAACAGCCCGTGGCCTGGGTCGGCGAACTGCTGGCCGGGCGCGATCGCGAAGTCGCCGGCCCGACCGCGCCGGCTTCCGGCCTGACCTTCCTCGGTCCGCGCTACGAAGCGCACTGGGGCCTGCCGGCGGAGGTGAGCCAATGACCCGCATCAAGTGCTGCGGCATGACCCGCATGGAAGACGCGCTGCTCGCCGCGCAGTACGGCGCCGACGCGATCGGCGTGATCTTCACCGCACGCAGCAGGCGCCGCGTGGACATCGCCGACGCGCGGGCGATCTGCGCCGAGCTGCCGCCCTTTGTCAGCACGGTGGCGTTGTTCATGGACGACGAGCCCGCCTATGTGCGCGAGGTGCTGCGCGAAGTGCAGCCCGACCTGCTGCAGTTCCATGGCGACGAAAGCGACGAGTGGTGCGCGCAGTTCGGCCACCGCTATCTGAAGGCGATCGCGATGGGCGAGGGCGCGGCGGCCTTGCCGCGCCTGCGCGCCTATCCGCGCGCCGCGGGCCTGCTGCTCGACGGCCACGGCCTGGGCGAAGCCGGCGGCAGCGGCAAGGCCTTCGACTGGTCGCTGATGCCGGCGGACCTCGCGCAGCCGCTGATCCTCGCCGGCGGATTGACGGCCGACAACGTCGCGCACGCCGTGCGCGTGGCGCGGCCGTGGGCGGTGGATGTGTCCAGTGGGATCGAGTCCGCACCGGGAATCAAGGATGCGGCGAAGATGCATGCCTTCATCGAGGCGGTGCGCCAGGCGTAGGTTGGGGTGAGCCGCAGGCGAACCCCAACGTCACTTCATACGCGTCGCAGCGTTGGGGTTCGCCTGCGGCTCACCCCAACCTACGCCAGTGCGGTGCGCAACCAATCCGCGAGCGCCTCCGCCTGTGCGCTCGATGCACGCCGCGGCATCGCCAGAATCCACTGTGCCGACGTCACGCGAAAACCCCACGGCGCCAGCAGTCTCCCGCTGGCCAGATCGTCGGCGACCAGTTGCGCCGGCGCGATCGCCACGCCCAGGCCGGCGACGGCGGCTTCCAGCAGGTAATACAGATGATCGAAGCCCTGGCCGTAGCGCAGCTGCCCGGGTTCGAGGCCGGCGAGCGCAGCCCACTGCGGCCACGCCTGCGGGCGCGAGGCGGTGTGCAGCAGCGCTTCGCCCAGCAGCTGCTCGGGCTGCTGCAACTGCGCCGCGCCGGGATAGCGCGGACTGAGCACTGGCCCGATGCACTCCGGCGCCAGCTCATGCACGCGCCAGTCGCCCGGCCAGGGCGGCTCGGACAGCAGCAGCGCCGCATCGACACCGGTCAGCGCCGGATCGAACGGCGCCTCCTGTGCGGAGAGATGCAACTTCAACGTGGGCAGATCCTGCTTCAACCGCTCCAGCCGCGGAATCATCCAGCGCGCCAGCAGGCTGCCGGGGCAGCCCAGCACGAAGGGCGCATCCGCCTGGCCGCGCGCCACGCGCGCCCAGGCGTCGCGCAGCTGCTCGAACGCATCGCGCGCGCCGTCGCGCAGTTGCTCGCCGGCTGGAGTCAGCGCCAGTCCGCGGCCCTGGCGGGCGAACAGCGGCTGGCCCAGGGCCTCTTCCAGCGTGCGCAGGTGGCGGCTCACCGCGCCGTGGGTGACGTGCAGTTCCTCCGCGGCGCGGCTGGCGCTGCCCAGGCGCGCCGTGGCTTCGAAGGCGCGCAGGGCATTGAGCGGAGGCAGGTCGCGGACGGTCGACATGTGATTTTTACTGACAGGTTATGGCGATCTTATCGCTTTTCGCGCGGCGCGGATGTGCGTTAATTTGTCGTTCTGGCGGCCGCGGACCGGATCCCCGCGACGCCTCCCCGGCTAGAGGAAATCGCACATGTCCCAGGACTTCCACCGCTGGCCCGACGCGCACGGCCGCTTCGGCGACTTCGGCGGGCAGTACGTCGCCGAAACCCTGATGGCGCCGATCGCCGAGCTGACCGAGGCCTACCTGCGCCTGCGCGAAGATCCAGAATTCCTCGCCGAACTCGATCGCGACCTGAAGTACTACGTCGGCCGCCCCAGCCCGATCTATCACGCCGAAGGCCTGTCCCGGCACGTCGGCGGCGCGCAGATCCTGCTCAAGCGCGAGGACCTGAATCACACCGGCGCGCACAAGATCAACAACACCATCGGCCAGGCCCTGGTCGCCAAGCGCATGGGCAAGCCGCGCGTGATTGCCGAGACCGGCGCCGGCCAGCACGGCGTGGCCAGCGCCACGGTGGCGGCGCGCTTCGGCCTGAAGTGCGTGGTGTACATGGGCGCGGTGGATATCGAGCGGCAGAAGATCAACGTCTACCGCATGAAGCTGCTCGGCGCCGAAGTGGTGCCGGTGACCTCCGGCTCGAAGACGCTCAAGGACGCGCTCAACGAAGCGATGCGCGACTGGGTCACCAACGTGGCCGACACCTTCTACATCATCGGTACCGTGGCCGGTCCGCATCCGTATCCGATGATGGTGCGCGACTTCAACGCCATCGTCGGGCGCGAGGCGCGCGAGCAGATGCTTGAGCAATACGGGCGCCTGCCGGACGCGATCACCGCCTGCGTCGGCGGCGGTTCCAATGCCATCGGTCTGTTCCATGCGTTCCTCAATGACGCGAACGTGCGCATCGTCGGCGCCGAGGCGGCAGGCGAGGGCATCGCGACGGGTCATCACGCGGCGTCGCTGGCGGCAGGCCGTCCGGGGGTGCTGCATGGCAACCGCACCTATGTGTTGTGCGATGACAACGGGCAGATCACCGAGACGCATTCGGTCTCCGCCGGTCTCGACTATCCGGGCGTCGGCCCCGAGCACGCCTTCCTCAAGGATGCCGGCCGCGCCGAATATGTCGGCATCACCGACGACGAAGCGCTCGAAGCGTTCCATCTGCTGGCGCGCACCGAGGGCATCCTCGCCGCGCTCGAATCCAGCCACGCGGTGGCGCAGGCGATCAAGCTCGCCCGCGAGATGCCGAAAGACCAGCTCGTGCTGTGCAACCTGTCCGGCCGCGGCGACAAGGACGTACACACCATCGCCGCCCGCGAAGGAGTGCAGGTATGAACCGCATCGACCGCCGCTTCGACACGCTCAAGTCCAACCGCCGCACCGGCCTGATCCCCTTCGTCACCGCCGGCGATCCCGCGCCGGAGCACACCGTGGCGCTGATGCACGCTTTGGTTGACGCCGGCGCCGATGTGATCGAGCTGGGCGTGCCGTTCTCCGACCCGATGGCCGACGGCCCGGTGATCCAGCACGCCAGCGAGCGAGCCATCGCCAAGGGCGTGGGCCTGGCCGACGTGCTCGGCTGGGTGAGCACCTTCCGCCAGCGCGACGCGGATACGCCGGTGGTGTTGATGGGTTATCTCAACCCGGTGGAAATCCGCGGCTACGAACGCTTCGCCGCGGAAGCCGTCGAGGCGGGCGTGGACGGCGTGCTGCTGGTCGATTGCCCGCTGGAGGAATCGGCCGTGCTGGCGCCGCTGAAAGCCGCCGGCCTGCGCCAGATCCTGCTGGCGGCCCCGACCACCGCACCCGCGCGTATGGCGCAGCTGTGCGGGGCGGCGGAGGGTTTCCTGTATTATGTGTCGTTTGCCGGCATCACCGGCGCGGGGCGTTTGAGCACCTCGGATATCGCGGCCCGTGTGGCCGGGATCCGATCCCGCGCCAAGGCGCCGGTGGCGGTGGGTTTCGGCGTGCGCGATGCGCAGAGCGCCAGGGACATCGCCGGGTTTGCCGATGCAGTGGTCATCGGCAGCGCGCTGGTGGAACGGCTGGCGGGGGCTGAGCGGGCGGACGAGATCGCCGACCGCGCCAAGGCTTTCCTGCAACCGATCCGGACGGCGCTGGACGCACGCTGAGGCGACCTCCTGGTCGCTTCGGCCAGGAACGTTTGAGGTGTGGCGATGAACTGGCTGCAGAAAATCATGACCCCGCGTGTGCGCACGCAGAGCTCCAACGCCGGCAAGGGCAAGGTCCCGGAGGGCGTGTGGGAGAAGTGCGGCGGCTGCGGCACGGTGCTGTACCGGCCGGAGCTGGAGCGCAACCTGATGGTCTGCCCCAAGTGCGGCCATCACCACGCCATCGAGGCGCGCGCGCGCCTGCAGGCGTTCCTGGACGAAGGCTCCACGCAGGAGCTGTGGTCGAACCTTGAACCCACCGATCCACTGAAATTCCGCGATTCCAAGAAGTACCGCGACCGCATCGTGGCCGCGCAGAAATCCACCGGCGAAAAAGACGCGCTGCTGGCCGTGAGCGGCAAGCTCAAGGGCCGCCCGCTGATGGCGGTGGCGTTCGAGTTCAGCTACATGGGCGGCTCGATGGGTTCGGTGGTCGGCGAGAAGTTCGCCCGCGCCGCCGAGCGCGCGCTGGCCGAGCGCAGCGCCCTGGTGTGCTTCTCCGCCACCGGCGGCGCGCGCATGCAGGAATCGCTGTTCTCGCTGATGCAGATGGCCAAGACCTCGGCCGCGCTGGCGCGCCTGCGCGACGCCGGCGTGCCGTACATCAGCGTGCTCACCCATCCGACCACCGGCGGCGTGTCCGCCAGCCTCGGCATGCTCGGCGACGTCAACGTGGCCGAGCCGAAGGCGCTGATCGGTTTCGCCGGCCCGCGCGTGATCGAGCAGACCGTGCGCGAGACGCTGCCGGAAGGCTTCCAGCGCTCGGAGTTCCTGCTGGAGCATGGTGCGATCGACATGATCGTCGACCGCCGCGAGATGCGCGACAAGCTGGCCGACGTGCTGGGCATTCTGACCAGGGCGCCGCGCGCGGCTTGATCGCCTGCTGTTGGAGTTTGCGAAGAATGCCGCCGCAGGGCGGCATTTTTTTTGCGCGCCACGAAGCGTTTTCCACAACCCGTGTGGATGGCTTGCGTGCAAGCCTGTGGAAAAGTACCGCAACCGACTGATGGCATTGCGTTGCGCACGCGCTGCGAAAATTTTCGCCATGCACACGAAGCCGCATTCGGCGAAAAAACCGTTGCGCAATGCTTGGAATCATGCATCTGCCATCGCGATGACGCTGCGCACGCGTGATGTTTTCCACAGGCGCTGTGGATGTTCCGCGGGTGAGCCTGTGGAAAAGACACTCAAGTGTCTGACCGCGTTGAAGCATGCACACGCTGCGAAAGTTTTGCTCGCATCTCGAGGTCGGCGACGACTTTGCACGTACGCGCCTTTGCCGCGTCGCCATGACGGATGGCGATGCATACTTGCAGTGTCGACGCAACGCTTTTCTCGCCCGCACCGCGTCGCGCCGACTGGCCAAAAAGTTCGCAGCGCGTGCGCAACGCAACGCCATCAGTCGGTTGCGATACTTTTCCACAGGCTGGCCTGCGGGACATCCACAGCGGCTGTGGAAAAAACACGGCGATGACCCACGATGCGTTCGCCGCGTTCGTCGCATCGTTGAAGGGGCAGAGCGGCGCGGGCAAGCGGCGACGCGGGCCGCTGGGCCAGGAGCGTGATCCTTCAAGGTGTACCCGGATGAGACTTTGCGTCCTGCATGAGCGATGAAGTCGCGCTTCGCGCCATGCTCGCGATCCAGGCTAATCGCGCAGAGTCAAGCACTTACCTCCGCTCGCCACTATGCGTGATTCCCGCCGTGTCGGTCCTTCACAAATCGAAATTTCTTTCAAGCCCGATTGACGCAAATCGCAGCCTTGCACGATCCTTTCGTGAGCTCGATCACGGATACAGGGGCCGTGGACGACTCGCCGTGGGGTACGGCGTTTTCGGATTTCCTCCTATCTGCTTGTAGTCGCCACCCGACGTCTGGATGACGCTCGGCCGTCGGCGCCTGGCTGTGCAGGGGAGCCGGCTTTTCTCCTTGGAACGACCCATCCACCCGTGTGCCTGCAGAAGCGGCACGCGACGGCGGATTGTTGCCAACCTTCAGGGGGTATCGGATGGAATCCGATCGGACGCAACCCGCGTCGCTGCGCAAGCGCAGCGGCCGCATCTTCAGCCGCGCCGTATTCGCGTGCATCACGCTGTTCGCCGCCGCACCCGCGCTGGCCGCGGTCGACCTGGTGGTCAACAACTCCGATGCCGGTTCCGATCCGACGCCAGCCGGCGGCATCGTCACCTACACCGTGCGTGTCGATAACAACGGCAGCACCACGGCCACCGGCATCACGCTGAGCGACACACTGCCCGCGGGCACCAGCTACGTCGGCACCAGCACGCCGGCGGGCGTCACCTGCGGCACGCCCAGCGGCGGCGTGCTGAGCTGCTCGCTCGGTTCGCTGGCAGCCGCCGGCAACGTGACGGTGAGCATCCAGGTGCGCGCGCCCACGGCGGGCATCATCACCAATACCGCCTCGGCCACCGCCAACGAAGTGGACAGCGATGCCAGCAACAACACCGGCATCACCCAGGACACCACCATCAACCAGGGCGCGGACCTCGCGCTGTCGGTGGTGCAGAACCCCAGCGGTTCGGTGACCTCCGGCGGCACGCTGGCCTATACCTTCACCGTCGCCAACCAGGGCCCGGACACCGCCACCAGCGCGCGCATCACTGCGAACCTGCCGCCGGGCTTCAACGTGGCCGGCGGCCTGCCTGCCGGCTGCTCGGTGGCGGGACAGGTGCTGACCTGCAACCTCAGCGGCAGCATCGCCAGCGGCGCCAGCTGGGTGGTCGGCCCGATCAACGGCGCGGTGGGCGTGGCCGGCGGCTCGAACATGGCGCTGAACGGCAGTGTCGCGGTGACCTCCAGCGGCGCGGCGCAGGATCCGGACAGCGGCAACAACAGCGTCACCGCCAACACCGCGGTGCTCGCCGGCAGCGACATCAGCCTGACCAAGACCGCCAGCACCGGCTCGCCGATCCTCACCGGCACCAGCTTCAGCTTCATCCTGGCGCCGCGCTACACCGGCGACAACCCGACCAGCGTCACCGTCACCGACACGGTGCCGGCCAATTTCCAGATCACCGGCAATGCCAGCGGCACTGGCTGGAGCTGCGGCGCGCCGGCGGGCCAGACCATCACCTGCACGCGCGCGCTCGGCGGCGCGGCGCCCGGCTACAACATCGCGATGCCGCAGATCACGGTGCCGGTGAAGGCGATCACCGCCGGCACCGCGATCACCAACACCGCCTCGGCCAGCAGCACGCTGACCGATCCGCAGGCAGGCAACAACGCCGGTTCGGCCACCGTCGGCGTGGTCGATCCGACCTCCGACCTGGCGGCGAACAAGAGCGGCCCGAACCCGGCGCTCGCCACCGTCGGCTCCAGCTTCGACTGGAGCATTTCGATGCACAACAACGGCACGGCGCCGCTCACCGGCACCGCGCGCATGATCGACACGCTGCCTATCGGCGTGACGCTGACCGCCTACAAGCAGGCCAACGGCTGGAGCTGCGCGCCGGCCGCGCCGTTCACGCCGGCGGCGGGCAACCAGACCGTCACCTGCACGCGCGACTACACCGCCGGCACGCCGCTGGCGGTGGGCGGCACCTCGCAGGCGGTGGTCTACAGCGTGACCGCCAATGCGGCCGGCACGCTGACCAACACCATGTGCGTGTCTGCAGTGGCTTCCGCGGCCGGTACGCCGTGGAGCGACAACAACGCCAGCAACGATTGCGTGGGCAGCGGCGTGCAGGCGCAGATCGGTCCGGATTCGGCCGACCTGCGCCTGATCAAGAAGGCCGCGCAGGCCACTGTCGCCGCGGGCGACGAGCTGGACTACACGCTGGAAGTGGTCAACAGCGGACCGCAGACCGCGGTGAACGTCAGCGTGGTCGACCAGCTCGACACGCTGATCAACAGCAATACCGGCGCCACCGGCGCGGGCTACATCGGCGCGAGCATCGCCAACGGTCCGGCCGGCGCCAGCTGCCCGGCGCCGACGGTGTCCTCCGGCAGCGGCGTGACCCTGCAATGCGCGCTCGGCGACGTGCCCACCTGCACCGCCGGCAGCAACTGCCCGGTGATCACGGTGAAGATCCGTCCCGGCGGCGATGGCGGCGCGCGCACCAACAGCGCCTATGCGGTATCGCCGACCACGGCCGATCCGGACTACAGCAACAACAACGACAGCGTCACCACCACCACCGACGCGCGCGCCGACGTCAGCGTGGTCGTCACCGGCTCGCCGTCGCCCGCCACCGCGGGGCAGACGCTGACCTACGTGCTGACCGTGAAGAACGGCGACTACAGCCAGGCGCAGAACGTCAGCGTCACCGACCAGCTGCCGGCCAATGTCACCTTCGTGTCGGCGACCGCATCCGGCGGCGGCAGCTGCGGCACGCAGCCGGCCGCGGGTTCCACCACGGGACCGGGCAACCAGACCCTGACCTGCGACTGGGGCGCGATCAACCGCAACGCGCAGCAGACCGTCACCGTGGTGGTGCGCCCGAACGACGCCACCCAGGGCGGCACGCTGGCCACCAGCGCCACCGCCAGCACCAGCACCACCGAGCTCAATGGCGCGAACAACGCCGGCAGCCTCAACGTGCCGGTGAACAATGCCGCGCTGGACATCCTCGGCAACATCGTCGACAGCCCCGATCCGGTGGCCGTCGGCGACAACATGACCTACACGCTGACGCTGACCAACAGCGGCCCGTCGTACGCCGAGAACGCCAACTTCACCGTCACGCTGCCGTCGGCGCTGCTGAGCTTCCAGGCGCTGACGCCGCCGGCCGGCGCCACCTGTTCCACGCCTGCGGTCGGCACCATCGGCGGCACCGTGACCTGCCAGTTCGGCACGGTCGCGACAAGCAGCAGCAAGGTCGTGCAGCTCACCATGCGCGGCGAAGCCAAGGGCACCACCACGCTGCGCCTGGCCACCAGCTCGGACGAAGTGGCCGCGGGCCGCGATACCCAGCCGGGCAACAACAACCCCAGCGAAAACACCACGGTGCGCACCAAGGCCGACGTGCAGCTGGTGAGCAAGACCGCCAACCCGTCGAGCATCGGCTACCGCGAGGCGTTCAACTACAGCATCGCGGTGGCCAACAACGGTCCGGGCGTCGCCGACGGCGTGCAGGTCACCGACAGCCTGCCCAGCGGCATGGTGCTGGCCGGCACGCCGAGCATCGCCACCAGTGCGGGCTTCCCGTCGATCCCGGGCACGCCGTGCACCGGCGCGGCCGGCGGCACCAATTTCGCCTGCGCGCTCGGCGACGATGCGGCGGTCGGCGCGACCGCCACCATCACCGTGCCCGTGCGCGTCACCGGCCAGCCTGCGTCCAATCCGGCCACGCTGACCAACAACGCGTCGATCACCACCACCTCGCTGGACCCGACCCCGGGCAACAACAGCAACGGCGGCAACGTCAGCGTCACCAGCTCGTCGATCGCCGGCGCGGTATTCGCCGACCTCAACGGCAATGGCGTGCGCGATGCGGGCGACACCGGCATCGCCGGCGTCACCGTGAAGGTGAGCGGCACGGCCGTCGACGGCTCCGCGGTGAACCGCACCGTGACCAGCGCCGCCGACGGCAGCTACCTGGTGCAGTTCCTGCCCGCCGGCAACTACACCGTGACCGAAACGCAACCGGCCGGCTATCGCGACGGCACCGACGCCGCCGGCAGCGCGGGCGGCACGGCGGCCAATCCGGGCGACGCCATCAGCGGCGTGAACCTGCCCAGCAACACCGCCGCCACGGCCTACAACTTCGGCGAGCTGCCGGATGCGCAGATCGCCGGCAAGGTCTACAGCGACCTGAATAACAACGGCGTCGCCGATGCGGGCGAGGCGGGCATCGGCAGTCCGCCGGTGACGCTGGCGCTGACCGGCACCGACGATCTCGGCCAGGCGGTCAGCCTCACCACCACGACGGATGCCTCCGGCAACTACGCCTTCAAGAACCTGCGTCCCGGCAGCTACACCGTGACCGAGACGCAACCGGCGGGTTACCTGCCGGGCAAGGCACGCACGGGCACCGGCACCAGCAACGGCGGCACGCCGTCGGCGGACGGCAACACCATCGGCGCCATCACGCTGGGCATCGGCCAGCAGGGCGCGAACTTCGACTTCGGCGAACTGGCCTCGACCTCGCTGGCCGGCTTCGTCTACATCGACGCCAACAAGAACGGCGTGCGCGATGCGGGCGAGACCGCGGGCATCGGCGGCGTCACCGTGACGCTCACCGGCACCGACGACCTGGGCCAGGCCGTCAACACCACGGTCACCACCGCCAACGACGGCAGCTACAGCTTTCCCAACCTGCGCCCGGGCACCTACCAGGTGGCCGAGACCCAGCCGGCGCAGTGGCAGGACGGCGGCGATACCGTCGGTACCGTGGGCGGCACGCCGAACGGCACGCTGGCCGGCAACGACGTGATCGGCAGCATCGTGCTCGGCGCGGGGCAGGCCGGTGCGAACTACAACTTCGGCGAGCTGGGCCAGGGCCTGGGCGGCTTCGTCTATGTCGACACCAACGGCAATGGCCTGCGCGATGCGGGCGAGACCGGCATCGCCGGCGTGGCGATCGCCATCACCAACACCGCGACCAGCGCCACCGTCAACCTGACCACCGATGCCTCGGGCGCCTATCTCGCGCCCAACCTGCCGGCCGGCACGTATCGCATCGCCGAAACGCAACCGCCGCAGTACGCCGACGGCCAGGAGCAGGTCGGCACGCTGGGCGGCACGCACGCGGCCAATGACGTGTTCGAAGGCGTCGCGCTGGGCGTGTCGCAGGTCGGCGCGAACTACAACTTCGGCGAGCTGGCGGCACGCCTGTCCGGCGCCGTGTTCATCGACGGCAACAACAATGGCACGCGCGACGCGGGCGAGACCGGCATCGCCGGCGTCACCGTGGTGCTCACCGGCACCGACGTCGACGGCCGCGCGGTCAACCGCAGCGTGACCACCGACGCCAGCGGCGACTATGTCTTCGACGGCCTGCTGCCGGCGAACGGCGCCGGCTACACGCTCACCGAGACCCAGCCGGGCGCCTATGCGGACGGTGCGGAACACGTGGGCAGCCTCGGCGGCACCGCCGGTGCGGCGGGCACCAGCGTGATCTCCGGCATTCCGGTGGCACCGGGTGCGCGCGGCACGGCCTACGACTTCGGCGAACTGACCGGCGGCATCAGCGGCTCGGTGTACGTGGACGCCAACAACAATGGCGTGCGCGACAGCGGCGAAGCGCCGATCGCCGGCGTCAGCGTGCGCCTGACCGGCACCGACGTCGACGGCAAGGCGGTGGATCGCAGCATCGTCACCGGCGCCGACGGCAGCTACGTATTCGCCGGCCTGACCAAGGCGGGCGCGGGCGGCTACACGCTCACCGAAACGCAGCCGAACGGCTATATCGACGGCAAGAGCGTGCCGGGCATGGTCAACGGCGCGCCCTGCGCGGCGTGCACCACCGGTACGCGCAACGTCAACGGCAACGTGCCGTTCGATCCGGCGCAGACCTTCAGCCAGTTCGACTTCCCCGAACTGATGCCCAGCTCGCTGGCGGGTTCGGTCTACGACGACGTCAACGGCAATCACGTGCGCGACACCGGCGAAGGCCTGGGCAATGTCACCGTCACGCTCACCGGCACCGACGACCTCGGCCAGGCGGTGAACCAGACCGCCACCACCGCGGCGGACGGCAGCTACACGTTCGAGCACCTGCGTCCGGGCAACTACAGCGTGACCGAGACACAGCCGCCGGGCCTGGGCGACGTCGGTTCGCGCGCCGGCACCGCGGGCGGCAGCACCACGCCGAACGTGATCAGCGCGATCGCGCTGCCGCAGGGCACCGCGGCCACCGGCTACGACTTCATCGACCACGGCGGCGTGCTCAGCGGCGCGGTGTACTTCGACAAGAATGGCAACGGCGTGCGCGACGCGGGCGAACCCGGCCTGCCGGGCGTGACCGTGACGCTGAGCGGCGCGGTCAGCCGCACCATCACCACCGGTGCCGACGGCAGCTATCAGTTCGCCGGCCTGGTCGCGGGCAGCTACACCGTCACCGAGACGCAGCCGCCGCTGTACAAGGACGGCGGCGTGCAGGTCGGCAGCGCCGGCGGCGCGAAGGGCAACAACAGCGTCGGCGCGATCACGCTGCCGGCCGGCATCAATGCCACCGACTACAACTTCCCGGAACTGACCGGCGCCGACGGCAGCATCGCCGGCAGCGTGTGGCTCAACAACGCCAGCGGCAACCCGGCGGCAAAGGATGCCGGCGAGGCCGGCCTGAGCGGCTGGTACGCGGAGCTGTACCAGAACGGCAGCCGCGTCACCTCGGTGCCCGCCGTCGCCACCGACGCGCAAGGCAACTACGTGCTCACCGGCGTGCCGGCGGGCGGCGGCTACGAGCTGCGCTTCCGCAGCCCGGGCGGCGTGTACTACGGCTATCCGGTCTCGCAGGATCCGGACAAGCAGTGGAACGGCACGGTCGACAAGGCCAATGCGATGCCCGCGATCAAGGGCATCACCGTGGGTTCCGGCGTGGCCGTGACGCAGCAGGACCTGCCGCTGGATCCGGGCGGCATCGTGTACGACGCGGTGTCGCGCCAGCCGCTGGCCGGCGCGCGCGTGACCCTGCTCGATCCCTCGGGCCAGCCGGTCAATCCGCAATACCTGGCCGGCGGCGTGGGCAATGTCACGCAGACCACCGGCACGGACGGTCTCTATCAGTTCCTGCTGCTGCCGGGTGCGCCCGCGGGCACCTACACCTTGCGCGTGGAAGCGCCGGCGGGCTACGTCACGCCGCCCTCGGGCATCCATCCGCCGGCGGGCAAGCAGCTGAGCGTGCCGGGCGGGGCGACCACGTATCGCGTATCGCCGCTCAACGGACCGCCGGCCTCCGGCGACCTGCCGCCGTACTACCTGGCCTTCGCGGTCAGCGCGAGCTCGGCGGGCTTCGCCGGCAACCACATCCCGGTCGACCCGGTGCTGCAGGGTGCGCTGCGCGTCACCAAGACCACGCCCAAGATCAATGTGAGCAAGGGCGACCTGGTGCCGTACACCATCGAGATCACCAACACGCTGGCGGTCAGCCTGACCAACATCGCAGCGGTGGACCTGGTGCCGGCAGGCTTCAAGTACCGCGCGCAGAGCGCACGCATCGACGGCGTGCCGCGCGAACCGCTGATGAGCGGCCGCACGCTGAGCTGGCCGGAACTGAGCATCGGCCCGAACCAGACCCGCACGCTGACCGTGGTGCTGGTGATCGGCTCGGGCGTGGGCGAAGGCGAATACACCAACCAGGCCTGGGCCGCCAACACGCTGGCCAACCGCGTGGTGTCGAACATCGGCACGGCGGTGGTGCGGCTGGTGCCGGATCCGACCTTCGACTGCGCCGACCTGATCGGCAAGGTGTTCGACGACAAGAACGGCAACGGCTACCAGGACCAGGGCGAACCCGGCGTGCCGGCGGTACGCCTGGCCACGGTGCGCGGCCTGCTGGTGACCACCGATGCGGAAGGCCGCTACCACGTGCCGTGCGCGGATATCCCGCAGTACGACCGCGGCGCCAACTTCGTGATGAAGCTGGACGAGCGCAGCCTGCCGACCGGTTATCGCCTGACCACCGAAAACCCCGGCGACGTGCGCATGACCGCCGGCAAGATGTCCAAGCTCAACTTCGGCGTGGCACTGCATCGCGTGGTGCGCGTGGACGTGAGCGCGGCGGCGTTCGAGCGCGATGGCGACAAGTTGCTCGAGGCCTGGGCCGCGCAGCTGCCGCAGCTGTACGAGCGCATCAAGGGCCAGCCCAGCGTGCTGCGCCTGGCCTATCACCCGGCGCGAGGGGAAGACCTCGGCAAGGCACGCGACCGATTGCGCAGCTTGCAACGACGCATCGACGACGACTGGCATCGCGCCGGCGACGGACGCCCCGTGCTGATCGAACAGGAAATCGCCGAGGTGCAGCCATGAAGGCCATGAAGGCGCTCCGCCGCCAACCGCTCGCCGCGCTGATCGCGCTGGCCCTCGCCGCGCCGGGTCACGCACTCGCCGCCGATACCCCGGCGCAGTCCGCGCCGGAAGACAACCATGGCCGCGTCGTGCAGAACGGTGCGCTCGTGGACCATGCCAATCCTCCTTCCAGCGAGAACCTGCAGGCACTCGCCGCGGATGGCCGGTCGTTATCCAGCGAACTGCGCCAGGGCGACAGCGTGTCCTGCGCCAGCGCCGCCGCCGCGCCCGTGCCGACCGATGCGAAGCCATTCCTGGTGAGCGTGGACGGCGCGCCGGCCGACGGCCAGGCCGCCAATGCCGCCGACCGCCAGCGCTGCGTGGACGTGGCGCTCGCCAACGACGCCGTGCAGGTGCGCTACGACCCGCTGGTGGCCAAGCCCATGCTCAACGCATGGACCGCCGCCGACGGCGGCGTGCGCGGCGAACCGGTGCGCTTCCGCTCGTGGAGCAACTACGCGGCGTGGATCGCGCATGCGGAGATCCGCATCTTCCCGCGCGGCGAAAGCACGCAGGAAACGCCGCTGGCCGTGGTGCCGCTGCCGATCGGCGGCGATGCCGCATGGCAGCCGCCGGCCGATCTGCCGGCCGACCTGATCTATGTGTTGCGCGTGAGCGATGCCAAGGGCCGTTTCGACGAGACGCGCGCCAAGCAGCTCACCCTGGTGGACTACCGCACCCACCACGCCGACCTCGACACGCCCGAACGCGAAGCGCTCACCGGCTATGGCGAGGACAGCCGCGACGTTGCCAACATTCCCGTGCGCGGCGCCGCGGTGACGGTCAACGGCCGCGTGCCCGCACCGGGTACGCCGGTGCGCGCGCTCAATACGGATGTGCCGGTCGGCCGCGATGGCAAGTTCGCGATGCAGCAGATCCTGCCGCCGGGCGATCGCCTGGTGGAGGTGAGCGTGGGCGAGCGTACGTATCGCCGCAGCGTGCGCCTGCCGGAGCGCGACTGGTTCTACGTGGGCATGGCGGACATCACCGCCAGCCACGGCAGCGCCTCGGCCAATGCCACGGTGGTCGATCCGAGCCTGAAGAACGAGGTGAAGAGCAGCGCCATCGACGGACGCCTGGCCTTCTATACCAAGGGCACGTTCGAGAACGGCTGGAAACTGACCGCCTCGGCCGATACGCGCGAGCAGCCGCTCAACGACCTCTTCAGCAACTTCGCCAGCAAGGATCCGCGCTATCTGCTGCGCCGGATCGATCCGGACCAGTTCTATCCGGTGTACGGCGACGACTCCACCGCGGTGGACGACGCGCCCACCCAGGGCAAGTTCTACGTCAAGGTGGAGAAGGACGACACCCAGCTGATGTGGGGCAACTTCCTCACCTCGTGGACGGGTTCGGAACTGGTGCAGTATTCGCGCGGCCTGTACGGCGCCAACCTGTTGTGGAAGTCGCAGGGCAGCACCGAACACGGCGAGCGCCGCAGCAGTCTCAATGCGTTCGCCGCCGATCCGGGCACGGTCGCCTCGCGCGAGGAATTCCGCGGCACCGGCGGTTCGCTGTACTACCTGCAGCGGCAGGACCTCACCACCGGCTCCGAACGGGTGTGGGTGGAAATCCGCGACCGCGATTCGGGCCTGGTATTGCAGCGCAATCTGCTGGTGCCGGGGTCGGACTACGACCTCAACTATCTGCAGGGCCGCATCCTGCTGCGTGCGCCGCTGTCGTCGGTGGCGGACGGCTCGGGCCTGGTGCAGCTCGGCGGCCTGTCGGGCAATCCGGCCTACCTGGTCGTGACCTACGAATACGTGCCCGGGGTGACCGAGCTGGACACGCTGGCGGCCGGCGCGCGCGGCGAGCACTGGTTCAACGACCACGTGCGCATCGGCGCGACCAGCTATCACCAGGGCGGCGAAGGCACCGACCAGAGCCTGGGCGGGATCGACGCCACGCTGCGCTACAAGCCCGGCACCTTCGTGCGCCTGGAAGCGGCGCGCTCGAAGGGCGAGGGCACCGGCACGCTCAGTTCGATCGACGGCGGTTTCAATTTCCAGAACGCCAATGGACTGGGCAACCAGCCGGTGACCAAGAGCGACGACAAGGCCTATGCCGGCCGCGTCGACGCCGCGGTCTCGCTGGCCGACTTCTCCAAGGACATGCGCGGCACGCTCAGCGCGTACTGGCAGGACCGGCAGGAAGGCTTTTCCGCGCCGGGCCAGATCACCCTGGGCAGCGAAGGCGCGCGCCAGGTCGGCGGCCGCGCTGACGTGCCGCTGGGCAAGGCCACCGATCTGAGCCTGAAGGTGGACCGCACCGACGCGATCAGCCAGGACCGCAAGTCCGCCGAGGCGGCGCTGCGCCACCAGTTCGATCCGCACTGGGCCGGCAGCGTGGGCGTGCGCGCGGAAGATCGCGGCACGGCCAACACCGCGCTGGTGCAAAGTCCGATCCTGGCCGAGCACGGCCAGCGCACCGACGCCATCGCACGCATGGATTACCAGTCGCTGGCCAGCGATCCGGCCAAGCCGGGCACGCTGCCGGATGTGCTGGATTCGTGGAACGCCTATGGCTTCGTGCAGCAGACCCTGGCCCGCACTGGCACGCGCAGCGACAACGACCGCGCGGGTGTCGGCGGCGGTTGGCAGGTCACCGAGCGCATCCACGCCAATGCGGAAGTGTCGGGCGGCGACGGCGGCCTCGGCGGCAAGCTCGGCGGTGACTACCGCATCAGCGACCGCAGCAATGTCTATGCGCAGTACCTGATGGAAACCGACCGGCCGGATCTCGCTTACCGCGGCCGTTTCGGCACCCTGGTCGGCGGTGCGAAGACGCGCCTCAACGATCGCGTCAGCGTGTACGAGGAAAGCCGCGAGACCACCGGCAGCGGCCAGGACAGCCTCATCCACGCGTTCGGCCTGGACCTGACCGTCAACGACCGCTGGAGCACCGGCTTCAAGCTGGAAGAGGGCACCATCAGCGATCCGCTCGCCGGCGACCTGCGCCGGCAGGCGGCCAGCGTGTCGCTGGCCTACAAGGGCCTGGCGACCAAGTGGGCGTCGAGCCTGGAGTATCGCTACGAGGACAGCAATCTGTCCGGCCGGCGCACGTCATGGTTGACGCGCAACAGCCTGGGCAGCCAGCTATCGCCGGCGTGGCGCCTGCTGGGCAAGCTCGACGTGGCGCGCAGCGGCGCGAGCAACGGCGCGTTCTTCGATGGCAACTACACCGAGGGCGTGGTCGGCGCGGCCTATCGTCCGGTGGACAACGACCGCTGGAACACCCTGGTCAAGTACACCTACATGTACGACCTGCCGTCGCCGGGCCAGCTGTCGCCGTCCAGCGGCATCGGCCCGGTCAGCACCGATCCGACCAGCAATGTGTACGCGAGCACGGTGGCCGACTACAGCCAGAAGAGCCAGGTACTCTCGGTGGACACCATCTACGACGTCACGCCGTGGTTGTCGGTCGGCGCGAAGTACGGCTACCGCTGGGGCAGCCTGAAGCCCACGCGCACGGCCGGCGACTGGCTGGACAGCACCGCCACGCTGTGGGTGATCCGCGGCGAGTGGCACTTCGTACGCAACTGGAGCGGCCTGGTCGAGTGGCGCCGCCTGCGCGCGCGCGAGGCGGGCGATGCGAAGCAAGGCGTGCTGGTCGGTGTCTACCGCTACGTCACCAAGCACCTGAAGGTGGGCGTCGGCTATAACTTCACGCGCTTCTCCGACGACCTCACCAACCTCAACTACAACAACAAGGGCGTGTTCCTCAACGTGTTGTCGACGTTCTGAGCCGTGGCGAAGGGCGAGCCGTGAGGGCGCATGGCGGATGCGGGAAAACAGGGGGTACGGGCCGGGGGGCGATGGTCCGGCTGTAACCCGGTGAATCCGGTCGTGGCCGGATTCTCCGCCATGCGCCCTCACGGCTTGCTTGTCCTTCGCCCGGGGTCATGCCGTTGTCACTTTTCCACAGCGCTTGTGGATGCCAACGGCACAAGTCTGTGGACAAGTCAGGTTGTGCCGTTGGCGGACAAGCACTTGGCACGTGCTGACGGGTTTTTCGACACCGCTTGTGGCATGTGTGCGGTGCAGGTTTTCCACAGCTGCTGTGGATGTGCTCCGGATAAGCTTGTGGATAAGCGTGGTCGAGGCTTTTGTCGACAACGACTTGTCACGCCTTGCCGAGGTTTTGTTCAAGGGTTGCCTCGCCCCCCAAGGCCGTCATTCCGGCGCAGGCCGGAATCCAGTGACGTCATGGCCCGATTGTCGCGATATCGCGTACAGCGCTTGGCACCTGCGATGACGCGACAACCGGACGTTGTCGCTACTGGATGACTCGCTTCGCTCGCCCCTCCGGGGCCGCCCTCCGGGCGTTCTTCGCGCTACGCGCTCGTCCAGCCTGCGCCGGAATGACGAGCTTGTCTGGATCCGTCAAAGCTCCTTGGTCAGGAACTGCGCCCTGCCATGCCCGAACGACCAGTCCGCATCGCCGTTCTCCACCAGCGACACGATCAGGTCGTCAGGCGATAGCCCGCAGCGGTCGTGCAGCCGTTCGGCGAGCAAGCGATAGAACGTCTGCTTCTGCGCCTCGGTGCGCCGGCGCGAGACGACGGTAAGGACCACCGCCTGCTCCGAGCGCCGAAAGCCCAGGCCCGTATCTTCCAGCACCATCTCGGCCGGACGGTGCTGGGTGACGGATTGATAGCGGTCGGTGGCCGGGACCTCGAACGCTTCGACCATCGCTTCGTGCGTAGCGTCCATGAGGGCCCGCAGTTCCTGGTCGTTGCGGCCGGCGATGACATCGAACTTGATGAGTGGCATGGGGAACTCCTGCAGCGTGGGTTGGGGCGTGGCGATCGTTACTGCCGGCGTCCGAAGGACACCGGATAGGCCGCCGAGCGCGCATCGATCATCGGGTCCGCAGGCTCGATGCCGGCAGGCAATGCGTTAGGCAGGAACAGCAGCTGCTTCTGGGCGGCATCGTTGTCCGCCACCAGCCTGGTCACGCTGAGCGTGCCCAGTTCGACGATACGCCGGGTCTTCGGCCAGGTGATCGACGGATCGTCCAGCTTGTCGCTCGCGTCGGCGACCTGCAGCACCAGCTTGAACTTGACCGGGCCATGCTTGATCCGTTCGCCGATCTCGGTGCCCAGATAGGCCGGCGCCTGCTTGGCGGTGGCGGCATCGCTCAGGTAGTGCTCGCCGGCGACGGGCAGGAACTGATAGCGGCCGTAGGTGACCGCATTCGCCGCGTTGGTGAACTTGAAGGTGTTGACGCCGAAGAACGGCAGCGTGCCGTAGCTGACCGGCGCCGGCTTGGGCGCGGTGAGGAAGGCCTTCGCGGCCGGGTGATTCGCCAGATAGCCATCGAGCGGCGTCGGCTTCGGCGCGGTCGGGCCGCTCTGGCTCAGCGCGATCAGCAGGTCGCGGAAGTCGTCCGCGGTAGCCGACGGAAACCCGTTGAACGAATGCGCCACGATGTCGCTGGCGGCGCCTCCCGCCAGGTGGAACTTGACCGCCAGGCCGCGCGGGCTGGCCATGCCGTCGTTATCGGGAATGGTGGGGATGCCGGCGAAGTCGGAGAAGCGCACCGTCACCGGCACGCTGTCGTGCTGCAGGTGCGGCGCCTTGCTGATCGAGCTGGCCGTGGCGCTGGGCGTGAACGTGCCTTCCAGCACGATGCCCTTCGCATGCACGGCGCGAGCGCCCGGATGCTTGCCGAAGACGCCGTTCAGCGCATCGACCAGCTGGGTGGGCGTGGATTTCTGTACCGGCGTGGCCGGGGTGGCGGACTGGGCGAACGTCGCGCCGGCAAAGGCCAGGGCGATGGCGAACGCGGTCAGGGAAGGAAACGGCTTGCGCATGGCGGACTCCTCTTTGAGTGGTGGCGCCCGCGCACTTTGGCCTATTCCGCCAATAATGACAATATGTCTTGTTATAATTGATACTTTGGGCATAATGGCCTCTCCGGCTATAGTCCCAGGGTCTCGCGTGTGGCTATGACTAGTGAGTACCAAGACCGACATTCTCGACCTGCTCCAGCGTGAAGCACTGACCGTCACCCAGCTCGGGGAGCGCCTCGGCGTCACCCGCAACGCCATCAACGTGCAGCTGAAGCAGCTGGAAGCCGGTGGCCTGGTGCGCCGGCAGAAAAACCTGGAGCGGGGCGGTGTCGGCAAGCCGGCCGCGGTCTTCGAAGCGGCGCCCGGTGCCGAAGACGTCGGTTCCGCCGCGTATCCGGTTTTCCTCAAGGCGCTGTTGACCACCGTCGGCGATACCTGCGGCAAGGAAGCGCTGGGTGACATCCTGGAACAGACCGGCCGCCAGCTCGCGCGCGCCGCGGGACTGTCGACGCCCACCGATTTCGAAAGCGGACTGCGCGCCGCCATGGCGGCGGCGGATGCGCTGGGCGCCAGCACCGAAGCCATCGAGCAGGCCGACGGCATCATGGTGCGCAATTACAGCTGTCCGATCGGCAGCGCAGTGCGCCAGGAACCCTGCGGCTGCCGGGCGCTCGCAGCCTTCTTCTCCGAAGCGACCGGAAAGCCGGTCGAAGAGCGCTGCCTGCGCGAAGGCAAGCTCATTTGCCAGTACCTGATCCAGATGAAGGCGCGCAAGCGGCGCTAGCCGATTAATCGCGGCATATTGGCTCGATTATCGTTGCTCGATTATCGGCGGCAGCGGCGCAGGTCGCGTGAGTCATCGGTGATTGCGGGGGCTGGATGCCGTAGCGAATATCCGCGATGCAGGTGACCCGAAGTGCAGGGCTGCCGATGCAGCCTGCAATCCCAAGTTGCGGTACGCAAGCGCCGGCATGACGAGCAAAACGCATTAGGTATCTGCATGCGTATTCATGCGTGCGCATCGCCGTCGAATCCGTGACGGGCAGGTGAAAATCTTTTCTACCCGGATCAACTCATTGAATTAACCAAGAGTTTTAATCGGACCGCTAAATGCTGCGACGCGGAAAATGCCCCTCGCCGGCATTTGCTCGCCTTCGCCAGGCTGTCGTCGTACGAAACGCTTCAAGCGCTGATTTTCAGCGGTTTTTCCGTGCCGATTTAGAACGTCCAAATGCCGGGCGGACGGCCTTGCGTTGCAACTTGCAATTGCCCCTATGCGAGTCGATCTTGCGAACGCTCGTATGAAACCAAGCGTTCAAATGGAGACTTGAATCCGTCGTTCCACTTGCCGAGGGGCAAGGCGGTCCGACCGGAACATCAGCGGGGAAGGTCATCGATGTCGAATCAGCTCAACGATGAGCAGGGCACCAAGTTCCGACTGCTGCATGCGGCCCAGGCGCTGTATGTCGAGCACGGCTACGAGGCGATGTCGCTGCGCATGATTGCCGGACTCGCGCAGGCGAACCCGGCTCTGGTGAGCTATTACTTCGGCAACAAGGAAGCCCTGATGCGCGAATTGATAACCGCGCAGCTGGATCGGCTCAATCGGGAACGACTGCTTCTACTGGCTGCATGCGAACGCCATGGCGGCGAGGCTGCAATCAGCGCGGCCGCCATCCTGGGAGCGTTGATCATTCCCGTCCTGCGCATGCGGCATGACGGTGCCGAAGAACATGCCCGGATACGGCTGCTGCTGCGCGCCTATGGCGAATCGTCGCCGGTTATCCGCGGCTATCTGAAAGCAAGTCATCGGGCGATTGCCCCGCGCTTCTTCAAGGCTTTCACCCGCGCCTTGCCGGCGCTGCCGCGACGCGAACTGGGCGTGCGCGTACGGCTTGGCCTGAACGCGTTGGCGGGCGTGATGGCCGGCGCGAATCTCAGCGAACTGGCCTGCGCGATCTGCATGGGCGAACCGGTGAGCGACGCGCTGGTGGCGACGCGATTGCTGGTGTTCGTGTCGCCGATCCTGACCACGCCGCTGCACGACCGGCAGCGCGATCGCGAAGTGGAACAGGTGGTGCAGCAGGTACTTGCCGTCGCCGAGGCGGCCGACCCGGACACAGGGACGGGATCGCTGCCGGCGGACGGGAGCAAGTTGCCGCGCGCGGGCAAGACGCCGATCGATCGCGCGCTGTTCGACACGGTCGCCGAAGCGAGGCCGCCGGCGAGATCGCGCGAGCTGGAGGCCGTCACGGCTTCTGCTTTCGACGAAGTCGCCCTGGCAGCGGCGCCGTCGGCAGTGCGCGCCGGATGGCTTGTGTAGCAGTGGCGGCGGGGCCTTGGGGAAGGCTTCGCGCGCAGGTATCGGGACGGTACGGATGTCGCGCCAAGCGACGCTTCATTGGGGAGGGGACTAATGCAACATCAGCGATATCGGCCGCAGACGTCGGTCAAGCCTTGTGCGCTCATGCTGGCGATCCTGTCGTGCCTGGCCATCCAGGCGCGCGCGCATGCGGCCGAACGCGGCCGGGATACGGCGGTTTCGAACGACGCCACGCCGGCACCGGCGGCGGGCAAGACCGCTGCACCTGCGTCCGACGACGCGGCTGATCCCCAGGCTCAAGCCAGCGGGCAGGCCGTGCCGGAAAAGAAGGCCCGTGCCGGCGCTGCCGGCAAGGCCGAAGCCGACAAGGTGGTCCAGCTCGGCGCGGTGACCGTCACGGCGCAGAAGCGCGAGGAGCGCCCCCAGGACGTGCCGATCGCGCTGTCCGTGTTCGATGCGCAATCGCTCGACGACCACAAGATCGAAGGCGGCGCCGAACTGCTGCGCGCGACGCCCAATGTCACCTTCTCCAAGTCCAACTTCGCCAGCTACAACTTCTCCATCCGCGGCGTCGGCACCAAGGCGCTGTCGGTCACTACCGATCCCGGCGTGGCGGTCAGCTTCAACAGCACGCCGCTGATCCGCAATCGGCTGTTCGAGCAGGAGTACTTCGACGTCAACCGCATCGAGGTGCTGCGTGGGCCGCAGGGCACTTTGTACGGACGCAATGCCACCGGCGGCGTGGTCAACATGCTGCCCAACCTGCCATCGCTGGATGGCTTCGACTCCTGGTTCAAGGCGGAAACCGGCAACTTCGACAGCCGGCGCTTCAGCGGCATGGTGAACGTGCCGATCGGCAGCACGCTGGCCTATCGCCTGGCGGGCGCCTGGACCAAGCGCAGCGGCTACGACAACAACACGGTGACCAACAAGGACGTCAATGGCCGCGATCTGTGGGGCGGCCGCATGGGCCTGCTGTGGAAGCCCAGCGACAAGTTCAGCGCGAACCTGATCTGGGAGCATTTCAACGAGAACGACGATCGCTCGCGCACCGGCAAGCAGCTGTGCCACAACGATCCGGGTCCGACCGAGATCGGCGATACCGCGGTGCCCGAATTCAACCAGCCGCAATTCAGCCAGGGCTGCCAGCCCGGTTCGCTGTACGGCAAGGGCGCGTTCGGCGTGCCCAATGGCGCGAGCCTTTCGCAGCTGCTGTTCGCGCGAACCAGCCTGCCGCTGGGCATCACGCCGGATTTCCTGGAGATGCCGTCGCTGGTCAAGCCGGGCGATCCCTTTGCCGGGGTCCAGCAGTCGACCAACCTGCGCACGATCGCGACCACCTACGACCCGCGTTTCAAGGCCAAGAACGACGTGGTCCAGATCAACCTGGAGTTCAAGCCCAGCGAGGATCTGAAGCTGGTCTCGCAGACGGCTTATTCGCGCGATTTCTATTACTCGACGCAGGACTACGGCCGCTTCCAGTCCAATCCGATCTTCAACGACTCCAACGGGCTGATCAATCCGTTCCCTGACCCGGTGACCGGCGCGTTCGGCCTGCCGGCTTATCCGATCACCCCGGGCGGCGTCTACACCGACCCGCAGCTGGGGCCGTCCACGGGTTACCTGGCGGTCGACCTGGTGCGCTCGCACAGCAAGCAGTGGTCGCAGGAGTTCCGGCTGCAGTCGGCTTTCGACGGGCGCTTCAATTTCAGCGTCGGCGCCAACTACCTCGACTACAAGATCAACGAAGACTATTTCGTCTTCAACAATGTATTCACCGCGACTGCGCAGGAGTTCTTCAACCAGGGCTATTTCGGCCGGACGCCGATCAACTGCACGCCCAACTACGTCGACGAGTTCAACAACTCCTGCGTCTATATCGACCCCAATCCGATCGGCAAGATCAACGGCCAGGGTCATAACTATTTCCGCAGCCAGAATATCGGCGAGACCCGTTCCAAGGCACTGTTCGGCGAAATCTATTACCAGCTGTCGGATACGGTGAAGCTCACCGCCGGCCTGCGTTATACCGACGACCAGAAGATCAGCACGCCGGTGCCCAGCCAACTCCTGCTGATGCCCGGCTTCGCCGGCGGCGGCTATGTCAACTACGGCTATCCGCACCTGCCCAACATCGACCAGCGCTGGCGCAAGCCGACCGGCCGCCTGGTGCTGGACTGGAAGCCGAAGCTGTCCTTCACCGACGAGACCCTGGTCTACGGCTCGCTGTCGCGCGGCTACAAGGCCGGCGGCACCAACTCGCCGGGCATCGGCGCCGATCCGAAGAACCTGTACTTCAATCCGGGGCCGTCCACCTTCAAGCCCGAATACGTCAATGCGTTCGAGGTCGGCACCAAGAACATGATGGCCGGCGGCAAGTTCATGCTCAACGCCAGCGCGTTCTACTACGACTACAAGGACTACCAGGTATCGCAGATCGTCGATCGCGCCACGCTCAACGAGAACTTCGACGCCAAGATGTTCGGCTTCGAGCTGGAGACCGCCTGGCAGGCCACGCGTGCGCTGCGCTTCGACGGCAATATCGGCTACCTGCACACGCGCATTGCCGACGGTGCCAGGTCGATCGACGTGCTGAACCGTACCCAGGGCAATCCCGACTACGTAGTGATCAAACCCTGGCTGCAGCAGGCTTCCAACTGCGTGGCGCCGAAAGCGAGCGTGGAAAAGCTGCTGCAGTGGGCGCAGACCAGCGGCTACATCCTCGCCTTCAACGATCTCGCGTCGTTCTGCGGCGGCCCGTTCCCGACCAGCAACTTCGTCGCGCCCGACGGCTCGATCCAGCTGGCGAGCGGCGATTTCTACAATCCGAATACGCAGGCGCCGAACGGGGGCAGGGGCTTCTATGCCGATCTGGGCGGCAAGCAGCTGCCCAATTCACCGCATTGGACCGGCAACGTCGGCACGCAATACACCTTCTTCACCGCCAGCGGCGACTTCACCCTGCGCGGCGATTACTACCGGCAGAGCTCCAGTTATGCGCGCATCTACAACACGGTGTCGGACAAGCTCAGGGGCTGGGGCAATGCCAATCTCTCGTTGACCTGGCAGGCGGCGAAATCCGATCTCACCGTGCAGCTCTACGTAAAGAATCTCTTCAACGACACACCGATTACCGACGCTTTCGTCAACAGCGACGACAGCGGGCTTACCACGAACGTCTTCACGCTCGATCCCAGGATCTACGGGATCTCCGTTCGCATGGGCTTCAACTAAAGCCTGACCGCTCACCGCGGGGGCGGCGCAGGCGCGTCTGCGCGGTCCACGCACTCAAGCCGGCGCCGCCATCCGCGTCGCCGGCGCGTGTCGCTGCGGCCCATTTTCAGGCCGCGGTGCAGCCTGGTGCTAATGCACCTTCCAACCTTGAAAGGAGTCATCGCATGACCTTCGTCAAATCCATCGCTGCATGTGGTGTGCTGGCCGTTGGCATGTTGGCCGCGGCGCCGAGCTTCGCCTCGCATTTCACGCCGGACGGCACCTTTACGGCTTCGGGTTCCACCAATCTCTCGGCGCTCGGCGGCGCGATCAGGATTCCGTGCCACTCCGTCTTTACGATCCAGGTCACCGGCGGCGTCGGCGTCGTCACCAATGCCGTGTTCAGCCCGGATCCGGCCAATGGCAACAACCCGAACTGCAACAACCTGCAGGCGACCAACTTCAACTGGGCCCTGAATATCACCAGCGCCACCGGCGGCGTGGCCCAAGGCGTCAAGGTGGTCGGCATCAATGGCAATCCGGTGACCTGCGGCGCCGGCCCGGTGCCGCTCACGCTCAACAACGGCGTCGCTACTTTCAACGGCCAGCTCAATCCGGGCGCCTGCGCGGTGTCCAGCGGCAATCTGCCCGTGGTGGGCCCCGGCGGCGCGACGCTGAGCATCGTCTATCCGTAAAAAGGGAGGCTTGTAGCGTCTCGACCGGCAGGACGCCAGGTCGGGACGGCCAGGGACGGTGTGGCTGGGATGCTTGATTCGCCGTATCGCTGCGCAAGAGGTGCATCTCTTGCGCAGCCTTCGGCGGCGAATGAACAAGGGCAAGTCAGGTTGTTCCGCATTGGCCTGGCGAGGAATTTTTGTTGGCGCCGCGTCGACGCCGAGCGTCATGCCGTAGCTGATTTTTGAAGTGAGAAGCCGCTGGCAGGGCCGTCATGGCGTGCTGGCGAGTCGCCGCATGGCGCTCGCCGGCCTGTACGGCTGTGCCGGCGTCAGGGGTTTGCCATTCACGGCCGGATTTTCCGTTTCCGCAAACTTTCACTCGATACACCGGAGATCACTATGTCAAAAGCAGTGAAACTCTTCGGCCTCGCCGTTGCCTGCGCGCTGGGTATCTCCGCGCAGACAGCGAGCGCCGGAACGCCTTCGGGCGACTATGCGATGTTCCAGCATTGCCCGTATCAGTCCAATGCGATCGTCACCGGCTGCGTGGTGGCCACCATCAACTCAGGCTCGTTCAAGATCGGCCGCGCCAACGTGCCGATCAACAAGCCGATCGTGCTGCAGGGTGGCGTCAACAACATCGCCGACATGGGCCAGTTCTACGTGCCCACCGACGTGCCGGCGATGTCGCCGACGGCGCTGGACGTGCCGGGCGGCCTGCTCGGATTGATGGAGCCCGACACCACCTGGCCGGGACCGCTGGCGCAGGCGTTCTGGAACATCGTCAATACGGCGAATGACGTCACCGCCACCGCGGAACTGGTCGGCACCCCGCAGGCCAAGCTGATCAATGCCTCGTTTCCGCCGGATACGGGCGACGCCACCGTTATCCAGTTGCCGATCCGCATCCATCTGCAGAATCCGTTTCTCGGCAATACCTGCTACATCGGCTCGGCCAGCCAGCCGATCGTGCTGAAGCTCGTCGCCAACACCACCAGCCCGCCGCCGCCGAACTCGCCGATCTCCGGCGTGCCGGCGCCGCTGACGATCATGGATACGACCAACCCGGTCGGGCAGATCCTGCTGGCGGAGAACGGCACGCTGGTCGACAACGCCTTCGCGGTGCCCGCCGCCAAGGGTTGCGGCAATACCTTGCTGCCGATACCGATCATCACGCCGATCCTGCAGGGCATCGTGTCGGCGGCGGTCAACCTCAAGGAGGGTTTGCCAGCCGCGGCAGGAAAGAACACGGCCATCATGAGCGGGGACACCGCCATCGGTCCGTCGGTCTACGTGCAGGCGAGCGAGCAATAGTCACGCCCGGAGCGCATGGAAACCGCCCCTTTCCCTTGCCGCGCGCAAACGGAAAGGGGCATTCCGGCGCCGCCTATTCAATATGGAATATTGACTCGCCGCGTGGCCGGCCATGACCGTTCGGTCCTGGTACGATCGCGCAGCAGAGGCGAATGTGAGAGCTTGCGAGTGAACAGCCAAGTGACCGCGTCTGGAAACACCCGGATCCGCCTGTTGCAGGCGGCGGAAGCGCTCTTCATCGAGCATGGTTTCGAATCCATGTCGCTGCGCCAGATCACCCAGCGCGCCGATGCCAACCTGGCTGCCGTGAATTATCACTTCGGCAGCAAAGAGCTGCTGGTGCAGGAGCTGCTGTCCAAGCGGCTCGACCGGCTCAACCAGGAACGCCTGCAACTGCTGTCCGCCTGCGAGCAGCAGGCCAAGGGCAGCCCGCTGGATGCCTCGGCCGTATTGAGCGTGCTGTTCGTGCCGGCATTGCGGCTCAGCCGCGATCCCGCCGGCGGTCCCGCGTTCATGCGTCTGCTCGGTCGCGTCTACAGCGACCCGTCGCCCTTCATCCGCGACCATCTGCAGGAGCACTACCGCCCGATCTTCGGGCGCTTCTTCGAAGCGTTCTCGCTGGCCTTGCCGGAGCTGCCGCGCAACGAGCTGGGCATGCGCCTGCATTTCATCCTCAAGAGCCTGTCCGGCCTGCTGGCCGGCGAAGACATGGACGATTTGATCGCATCGCTGAGCATGGGCGAGCCGATGAGCGATGCCGTCGTGCTCGCGCGCCTGATTTCGCTGGTCTCGCCGATGCTGACCAGCCCGTTCGGCAGTCCGGAGCAGATCGAGATCATCGAGCAGGTGATGGGCCAGGCCGATGCCGCTGCGAAGGCAACCGACGCGGTACAGGCGGCCAGCGACCAGGCCGCCAGTCACAAGACCTTCGGCGTGCTGACGATGTTGAACGAATCGGGCGACGGTGCCTGAGCGACCGGCGGCATTCGTGCGGCTGTCGCTCGCGCGGCATCCGGGTGGACTGCCTGACGCGTTCGCGCTGTCGTTCGATGCTGGCGAAAGTGAAGACGCGCATTTCGTCCGCCACGGCATCGTGTGCCCACCATCGGTGGCGCGCAGTGTGGCCAAGCGGAGAGCGGAGTATCTGGCCGGCCGACGCGTTGCGGTTGCGGCACTGGCCGAGGTGGGTGGCGATGTCGGCGATCTGGCGATCGGGCCGTCGCGTGCGCCTGCATGGCCGGACGGGTTCACCGGCAGCATCACGCATGCCGTCGGGATCGCGGCAGCGGTGGTCGTGCGCGCAGAAGCCGCGCGTGGTGTGGGTATCGATATCGAGCACGTCGTCGCGGCAGGTGCGTTCGACGCGATCGTGAAGTCGGTGGTCGATGCGTCGGAGCGGAATGTACTGGGCGAGCTCGCGCGCCAGTTCGGCGAACCGATGGCGCTGACCATCGCGTTCTCCGCCAAGGAAAGTTTCTACAAGGCGACTGCGGCCACGGTCGGCCGGATCTTCGATTTCAGCGCGCTTAAGATTTTCAATTTGAATGAAGCGATGCTTGAAGCTGAGATCGCCGAGACATTAGACCCATCGCTGCCGGCTGGCATGTGCTTCCGCCTTGGCTACTCGCTGCTCGACGACAGCACGGCCATCACCAGCTGCGCGTGGAGCCGTTGAGCCGCGCTCAATGCATCCAGTGCGCCAGCGGCAGCAGCCACAGCGACAACGAGCCCAGCGCGCCGCCGATCGCAGTGGCGGCGATCACGTCGCTCGGATAGTGCAGGCCGAGGATCACCCGCGAGGCGCCGATCAGGGCGGTGAAGGTCAGCAGCAGCGGCGCCAGCAGCGGATACCAGGCCAGCGCCACGATGGTGAAGCTCACCGCCTGCAAGGTGTGGCCGGAGGGGAAGCTGAACTCGTCCAGCGGCGGCACGTGGGCGATCACGCCGGGGCAGGCGCGGAACGGGCGCGGGCGGCGCGTCCAGCGCTTGAGCAGGCGGTACAGCAGCAGGGCGGTGAGGCCGGTGATGGCCATCTGCGCGGCGGCGGCGAGACCGCGGCGGCCGTCGAACACGGCCAGGGCCAGCATCAGCGAATACCAGAACACGCCGTCGCCGAGGCGGCTGACGATGCCGAAGAACACCCCGACCGCGCGGCGCGCGCCCCAGTGGTTGGCGGCGACGCAGATGCGCCTGTCTATGGCAAAGCGCGGCCCGGTCGTGAGCTCAGGCGTGTGCAGCGGCGGCAGGGTGTTCATCGCGATGCTCCTTGGCCAGTTCACGCAGCAGGGATTCGAATTCGCGGATCACCGCATCGGGCGAGAGATTGGCGATGCTGGCCTGCGCCGCGCGTCCCATGTGGCGGATCAGGCTGGCGTTGGCGGTCAGCGTGCAGGCTGCCTCGATGAAGGCGCGCTCGTTGCCGGCCTCGATGCGGAAGCCGTTGACGCCGGACGCCAGGTGCTCGCGCGCGGCGCCTTCCTCGTAGGCGACCACCGGCAGGCCGGCGGCCAGCGCTTCGAGAATCACGTTGCCGAAGGTTTCGCTGAGGCTGGGGAAGGGGAATACGTCGGCGCTGGCATAGTGGCGCGCCAGCGCCTCGCCGCGCTGCACGCCGGCGAAGATGAAGTCGGGATTGGCCGCCTGCAGCGCCGCGCGGGAGGGGCCGTCGCCGACCCACACATAGCGCGCCTTGGGCACTTCGCGCTGGATCGCGCGGAAGCTGCGCACGGCCAGGTCCAGGTTCTTTTCCGCCGCGATGCGGCCGACGTAGAGCACCACCGGCGTGTTGCCGTCCACGCCCCATTCGGTACGCAGCGCGGTATCGCGATGGCTGGGATGGAACAGCTGGGTGTCCACCGCGCGGCGTAGCAGGCGCACCGAATCCACTCCCAGGTCCGCCAGCTCGCGCGCGAGTGCGTCGGTGGGCACCAGGGTGGCGGCGGCGCGGCAATGGAAGCGGCGCAGGTAGCCGCGCACGACCGGGGTGAGGAAGCCCACGCCGTAGTGGTTGGCGTAGGTGTCGAAGCGGGTGTGGAAGCCGGTGGCGGCAGGGATGCCCAGCGCCTTCGCGGCGCGTACCGCGGACCAGCCCAGCGGGCCTTCGGTGGCGACATAGATCGCGTCGGGGCGCAGCCGCGTCCAGCGCTGCTTCAGCGCGCGGCCGGCGGGGAGGCCGAAGCGCAGGCCGGGATAGCGCGGCAGCGAGGCGCCGCGCATTTCGACGGGAAAGATGCCGGGTTCGTCGTGGAACGGTTCGGCCTGGCGCGGCCGGGTCAGTTCGACGGTGTGGCCGCGGGCGGCGAGGCCGGCGGCGAGGCTGTGCACGGTCAGTGCGACCCCGTTGATTTCCGGCGGATACGTCTCAGTGACAATGCCGATGCGCATGGCGATACCTGTGCTGGCCCGGCATAGGTTCGTCTTGAGGCGTTGCGGGGGCGTGGCGTGTTCATGACGCCTGCGTTACGAGCAGTCCTAAGTAGGAATCCGCAAGGCGATTTCCGCATGACGATGCGCTTACACTGGCGCTCCCCTTCACGCCAAGGAGATCCCACGATGAAGCGCATCCTGTTCGCTCTGGCCCTGGCCTCGACGGCCGCCGCGGCGATCGCCGCCGACGCCCCTGGCCTGCCGGTCACCAAGTCCCCCGCCGGTGCCGAGGTCTACATCATCAGCCCGAAGGACGGTGCCACCGTCGGCCAGGAGTTCACCGTCAGCTTCGGCCTGAAGGGCATGGGCGTGGCCCCCGCCGGCGTAAAGAAGGAAGGCACCGGGCATCATCACCTGCTGATCGATGTGAAGGACCTGCCGGCTGCCGGTCAGGTGATTCCGAAGGACGAGACCCATGTCCATTTCGGCAACGGCCAGACCGAGACCACGGTAAAGCTCAAGCCCGGCACGCATACGCTGCAGCTGGAACTGGGCGACGAGAACCACATTCCGTTCGATCCGGCGGTGGTATCGAAGAAGATCACCGTGCATGTGAAGTGACAAAGCGGCGGCCATGACCGGCGTAGGTTGGGGTGAGCGCCAGCGAACCCCAACATCACCGCTCAAGGTCACGCGCACGTTGGGGTTCGCCTTCGGCTCACCCCAACCTACGCCGGCTTCAATGTCCGAAATACATCGCCACGCCGACGCCGGCTTCCCAGATCGGCGCGTGGCCGCCCAGGCGATGGCGCAGCCAGCCGTCGAACTGCAGATTGGCCAACGGCTGCCAGGCCAGGCCGGTGCCGGCTTCGCTGCCGAAGCCTTGGTTCCCATCGTGCTGGGCCGAGGCTTCGACATAGGTGCCGAACTGCGGAGTGAACTGGTAGCCGACACTGGGCGCGAACTGCACGCTGTCCTTGCCGCCGCTGCGCTGCCACTGCGCGTAGTAGCCGAAGTTGAACTTGCCGCCGGTCTGCTGGGTGACATCCAGCCCCAGGGTGTAGGCGGGATGGTCGTTGCGGAAGGCGCGTGCGCCGTCGGTAAATTCCGCCGTGCCGAGCAGGCCCCATGACCATAGTTCCCCGCTGACGGGTACCCATTTCAGTCCCAGCGTGGTGTCGCCGCGGCCGTGCACCGAGGGCTGGCCGGACTGGTGCAGGCGGTTGTACGGCGTGCCGCCCAGCTGCAGTTCGGTGCCGCCGCCCAGGCCCAGGCGCAGCAGGCTGTCGTAGGTGGACAGGTCGCTGGTGACGCCGGCGTCGCGCTGGCGGCTCCAGTCGGGCAGGCCCTGTTCGTAGGCGAACTGGCCGGCATGCAGCGGATTGGTGGCGAAGCCCCAGCCGGGGCGGTCGAAGCCCGGGGCGTCGTCGGCCAGCGCCGCCACGGTGCCGCAGGCCAGGGAGGCCGCCAGCAGGGCGCGGTGCCACCGGCCGAATCGGCTAAAATCCATCGTTTCGCTCCATACCCAAGAAGATCCAATGACCGTCCGCACCCGCTTCGCCCCCAGTCCCACCGGCTTCCTGCATATCGGCGGCGCCCGCACCGCGCTGTACTGCTGGCTGGAAGCGCGCCGCCGCGGCGGCCAGTTCGTGCTGCGCATCGAGGATACCGACCGCGAGCGTTCCACGCAGGAGGCGGTGCAGGCGATCCTGGACGGCATGAGCTGGCTGGGCCTGGTTCACGACGAGGGGCCGGTCTACCAGACCCATCGCCTGGACCGCTACAAGCAGGTGGCCGACGAGCTGCTCAAGGCCGGCAAGGCCTACTACGCCTACGAGAGCAAGGAAGAGATCGAGGCCATGCGCGAGGCCGCCATGGCCCGCGGCGAGAAGCCGCGCTACAACGGCTACTACCGCGACCGCAACGAATCATTCCGGGAGGATCCCAACCGTGTGATCCGCTTCAAGAACCCGCTGGAAGGCTCGGTGGTGTTCGACGACAAGGTGAAGGGGCGCGTGGAGTGGGCCAATGCCGAGCTCGACGACCTGGTGATCTTCCGCTCCGACGGCTGGCCGACCTACAACTTCGCCGTGGTGGTCGACGATATCGACATGGGCATCACCGAGGTGATCCGCGGCGACGACCACGTCAACAACACGCCGCGCCAGATCAACATCTACAAGGCGCTGGACAAGCCGGTGCCGGAGTTCGCGCACCTGCCGATGATCCTGGGCCCGGACGGCCAGAAGCTGAGCAAGCGCCATGGCGCGGTGAGCGTGATGCAGTACCGCGACGACGGTTTCCTGCCGCATGCGCTGCTCAATTATCTGGTGCGGCTGGGCTGGTCGCATGGCGACCAGGAGATTTTCTCGCCGCAGGAGATGATCGAGCTGTTCGACATCGGCGATGTCAACAAGGCGGCGTCGCGCTTCGACGTGACCAAGCTGTCCTGGCTCAACCAGCATTACCTGAAGACCGACGAGCCGCAGGCGATCGCGCCGGAATTCGAGTACCAGCTGCAGCTGGCCGGTATCGACTACAGCAAGGGTCCTTTGCCTGCCGATGTGATCGTCGCGCTGCGCGACCGCGTGCAGACGCTGAAGGAAATGGCCGAGCGCGCGAAGATCTGGTACGGCCCGATCGTCGAGTGGGACGACAAGGCGGTGGCCAAGCATCTGCAGAACGACGGTGCCGTGGCGGTGCTCGAGGAGGCGAAGGCGCTGTTCGCGGCGTGCGAATGGACGCCGGAGGCGATCCACCAGGCGGTGGAGCAGATCGCCGCCAGGCTCGAGCTGGGCATGGGCAAGATCGCCCAGCCGCTGCGCGTGGCGATGACCGGCACGCAGGTGTCGCCGTCGATCGACCACACCGTGTACCTGGCCGGCCGCGAGGAAGCGCTCAAGCGCATCGACGACGCCATCGCGCGCGCGCGCGGCTGAGGCGCGGCGCGCAGCATGGACGAGCTGCTCGCCAGGGCCACCCAGGGCGTGGACATGGACGCGCCGGACGCGAGCTGGCACATCTTCTGGAACCTGATGGCGATGGTGCCGTGGGCGGCGCTGTTCTGGTGGTCGCTGGTCTTCGTCGCGGTAGGCGCGCTGCTGGGCTGGTGGCGCGGGCGCGTATGGGAAGGCGTGGTGTGGGCGGCGGTGCTGGGGCCGCTGGGCTGGGTGGCGATTCTGCTGCGTAGCCGGCGCCCGCTGCCGCCACCGTTGCCGCGCCGCCGGCCCTGAACGGGCTCTTACCCGAGCCGGTGTATCATCGCGCCCCGAGGTGAATCCATGAGCCACTCCGCTACCGACAAGCCGCATGACCATCATCATCACGACGATGCCAAGGGCTTCGTGCGTGCGGTGGAACATGCCAGCGAGGAGCGCGGGCTGCGCCTGACGCCGCTGCGCAAGGAAGTGCTGGAACTGGTGGCCGCCGCCGGCAAGCCGGTGAAGGCCTACGACCTGCTCGACCACCTGCGCGAGCGCCACGGCAACGCCGCGCCGCCGACGGTGTACCGCGCGCTCGACTTCCTGCTCGAGCACGGCTTCATCCACAAGCTGGAATCGATCAACGCCTTCGTGTCCTGTCATCATCCGGCCGAGGCGCACCAGGTGCCGTTCCTGATCTGCGACGTCTGCTCCAGCGCGCAGGAAGTGTGCGACGAGCGCGTGGCCGAGCTGATCGAGGCGCAGGCCAAGGCCTTCGGTTTCCGCCCGCAGGCGCAGACGCTGGAAGTGCACGGCATCTGCAAGCACTGCCGCAAGGGCTGAGCACACTCGCCTGAAAGGCGGGGCGCGATGCGTTGCGCATCGCGCCCCTTGGTTTCGGCCGCATCGGGGGGGAGGGAGCGGCGCGGCCGAGAACGCGGTGGTGCTTAGAAGAACGCGCGCACGCCGGCCGATACGCTGCGGCCGGGCAGCAGGACTTCGTCCTTGAACAGCGACGTGGCCAGGCGGCCCTTGCGATTGGTGAGGTTGCTGCCGTCGAGGAAGGCTTCCCACTGGCTGCGTTCGCCGTTGTGGAAGGTCCACGCGGCATGCGCGTTCACCAGGGTGTAGCCGGCGGTGCGTGTTTCGAAGGCGGCGGTGCGGTTCTGCGCGAAGTAGCGCACGGCGCCGACGCTGGCGCGCAGGTCGTCGCGGCTCCAGCTCAGCTGGCCGCCGAGGCGTCCGGCCGGAATGCGCGGCAGGTTGCCGCCGCCGTGTTCGAGCTCGGCGCGCACGGTGTCGCCGTAGGCGCGGAAATCCCAGGCGCCGCTGGCATTGCGCGCAAGATGGAAGGTGGCTTCGGCTTCGGCGCCGCGGAACTTGGCGTCGCGCTGCGACCAGGTGCGCACCGGCATGCCGTCTTCCACTGCGCCGGTATCGGCCAGGTAGATGAAGTCGTGGTAGCGGTTGGCGTAGACCGCGACTTTGCCTTCGACGAAATCGCCGTGGTAGTGCAGTGCCAGCTCGGCCTGGTTGGCGGTTTCCTTTTTCAGGTTGGCGTCGCCGATCTCGAAGGTGTTGGACGCGGCATGCGGACCGTGGGAGAACAGTTCTTCCTCGGCCGGCGCACGCTGGGCGCGGTCGAGGTTGAGGCTCAGGTGCCATTGCTGCGCGAAGCGCCACGAGGCGCCGGCGGAGAAGCTGGACGGTGAGAACTTCCGTCGCGGCTGATCGTCCGGCGTGACGGTGTGGCGGTCGGTGCGCGCGCCCAGTTCCAGCTTCACCGGGCCGAACTGGCGCTGCTCGGTGAGGAACAGGCCCCAGGCCTTGGTCGAGGTCGGCGGCACGAAGGTCTCTTCGCCGACGGCGGAGAAGTCGCGATGGATGTACTGCAGACCGAAGGCGCCTTCCCAGCCGGCCAGCGGCTCGTGGGTGAACAGCACACGGCCTTCGTTGGCCTTGGTCTTGAAGGTGGTGCCGGCTTCCTCGCCTTCGTATTCCACGTGCTGATAGTCGTTGTGGCCGAAGCTCACTTCCGCCTTCGCAATGCCGGGCAGTGGTTTGTTGAAACCGCCCTTCATGTCGTAGCGGGTCTGTTCGAGCTTGATGTGCACGGGCGGCTCGCCTTCCTCGGCGTTGCCCGGTTCGGCGGGGCTGCCGTACTTGTCGAGATAGCGCGACACCGACAGGCCGAAGTAACCCCAGTCGCCCAGCAGCGAAGCGCCGGCCGCGCCGGAGGTGGTCTTCACCTGGCTGTTGGCCTGGGTGCCGCCGGGGATGTCGTAGCTGCCGTCGTCGCGGCGCATGCCGTCGACGTGCAGCGCGAACTGCCGGTTGCCGGCATCGGCGCGGAACAGGCCGGTCTTGCCTTCGGTGCCGCTGTCGTAGCGGCCCTCGGCGCGACCGCTGAAGCCGTTCTGCGGCGCCGCCATCGGGATGCGGCCGTCGACCACGTTGACCACGCCGCCGATGGCGCCGGAGCCGTAAAGCAGGGTCGACGGGCCTTTCAGCACTTCGATCTGGTCGGCCAGGAAGGGCTCGACCGAAGTGGCGTGATCCTGGCTGATGTTGGAGACATCCTGCGAACCCAGGCCGTTTTCCAGCACCGCGACGCGCGGGCCATCCATGCCGCGGATCACCGGGCGGCCGACCGCCTTGCCCAGGCCGGTGGTCTGCACGCCGGGGATCGCGGAGACTGTCTCGCCCAGCGTGCCGGCCTTGACCTCGTCCAGCGCCGAGCCGGCCAGCACGGCGACCGGGGCGACGATCTGGTCGGCCTGCTGGCCCAGCGGCACGGCATTGACGGTGATCGCGTCCAGATCCTTGGCTTTGGCCTTGTGGTTGTCCTTGTCCGGCGCAACATCGGACGCGGCATCGGCGGCCTGCAGCGGCAGGGCGGCGGCGCCCAGGCTGGCGGCCAGGGCGAGGGTGAGCATGGTCTTGCGCATGTGGGGTGCTGCTCCTGGTGTATTCGGATGCGGGGAGTGGATTCCTGCAGTGTTATAAAGTAACATCACTTCCTGTCGCCCAGGCAAGAAGTCACGTTTGGCGCATTTTTTTACGAGTCGACCGATGGACCAGGAGAGCAAAACCCGTTGGTGGCGCATTGCCGATCGCATCGGTGCGACGGCTTCGTTCCTGTGCGCGATCCACTGCGCCGCGCTGCCGTTCGTGCTGGCGCTGCTGCCGCTGCTCGGCCTGGGCTTCCTCGCCGATCACCGCTTCGAGCGCGCCTTCGTGCTGTTCGCCTGCGTGCTGGCGCTGGTCAGCCTGCTCAGCGGCTATCGCCGCCATCGCCGCATGCTGCCGCTGCGCCTGGCTCTGCCGGGACTGGCGTTGCTGCTGTTGGGCGTGACGGTGGCCGAGGGTTATTCGATCGGCGTGCACAGCGCGCTGGTCACCTGCGGCGGCCTGCTCGTCGCGGCCGCGCATTTCATCAACCTGCGTGCGGATCGCGAGCAGGGCCACGTGCACAGCGTGGATTGCGCGCACTGATGCGGCCTCGTGATTGTGTAACGGCGAGCGCGCTTCCTAGCATTCGCGCATGAGTCATTCGCACGCCCATTCCCACCACGACGGTGATCGCCACGGTCATGCGCACGAGCATGGCGCGCACGATCACGCGCATGCCGGCGCCGGCATGAGCGGGCGCGAGCGCAAGCTCCTGGTCGCCTTCGTGCTCACCGCCTTGATGATGGTCGCCGAGGCGGTCGGCGGCCTGTGGTCCGGTTCGCTGGCGTTGCTGGCCGATGCCGGCCACATGTTGGTGGACGCGCTGGCGCTGCTGCTGGCGGTGCTCGGCGCATGGATGGCGCGCCGTCCCGCGGATGCGCGACGCAGCTATGGCTATGGGCGCGTGGAAGTGCTCGCGGGTTTTCTCAATGCGCTGACCCAGTTCGCGCTGGTGGCGTTCATCGCGTACGAGGCGATCGAACGCCTGTTCACGCCGACGCCGATCCTGTCCGGCGTGATGTTCATCGTGGCGCTGGCCGGCCTGCTGGTGAACGTGGCGGTCCTGCGCACCCTGCATGGGCACGACCACGACGACGTCAACGTGGCCGGCGCGGCATTGCATGTACTGGGCGACCTGCTCGGCTCCGTGGCGGCCGTGCTGGCGGCGCTGGCGGTGCGCTGGCTCGGCTGGCTGTGGGCCGATCCGGTGCTGTCGCTGCTGGTGTCGCTGCTGATCCTCAACAGTGCCTGGCGCCTGCTGCGCCGCTCCGCGCACATCCTGCTGGAAGGCGTGCCGGAAGGATTGGATACGGGCGAGATCGAGCTCGCCCTGCGCGAGGCGGATGCGTCGATCAGCGATGTGCATCATCTGCATGTCTGGCAGCTGGCCTCCGGCTCGCGCATGGCCACGGTGCATGCGCAACTGCGCGACGACAGCCATGGCGCCACCGCCATCGCCGCGATCAATCGCGTGCTCGGCGAACGCTTCGGCATCCGGCACGTGACGGTGCAGATCGACTCCGGCCATTGCCCGGACCATGCCCAGGGTTGCGCTTCCGGTCGGCGCAGCGATTGAACACAAGGGCAGGCGCTTGCCGCCTATTGCGCTTTGGGCCGCCACTGATACGATGATCGGCCGTTCAACCTACGAATCACTCGTAAACCTTAAGGAGTTCCCCATGGGCAAGGGCGATCGCAAGACCCGTCGCGGCAAGACTTACCGTGGCAGCTATGGCAACACCCGCGTGCATGGCGCGCAGCCGGCCGTGGTGGGCGCCAAGGAAACCGTGACCAAGCCGGCCGCCGCCAAGAAGGCCGCGCCTGCCAAGAAGAAGTCGGCCTGAACAAGTGAGTTGCGCGAACCGGCTCGAACGAAGCCGGTTTGAACAGCCAGCTTGAACGACACGCTTCGGTCAGAACAAACCCCGCTTAGGCGGGGTTTTTCTTTTGAGGCGCGCCGCGCATGCCCGATCATTGCCAGCGGGCGGCAAGGCGTCGCTGAGCGTCGTTCTCCTGCCAATCGGCTTGGTCCTGCGCGGAGGCCAGGCAGTTGCGCCATGTCGCGCCGGCTTGCTGCCACAGCGCTGACAGCGTGCGGAACCTGGTGCCGGCCAGCCACGCCCTGGCGCACAGGCGGCAGGCTCGTGCGTATTCCCCGTGGCGAACGAAGGCCTGCGTCATGCCTTCGATGGTCGCGACCGGCGGCAGCGGCTGGCGTTCGAGCTTGCGCGCCAGATCGAGGGCGACGCTGCCTTGCGGCCCCATGTCCGGCAGCGCCTCGTAAGCCAGCTGGATGGCCAGGCGGCAATGCAGGCTCGCCGCCTGCCGGCGTGGATCGCAGCCGGCGATGAAGGCGTGGGTGAGAGCATGGGAGAAGGCTTGCTTCGCGGCCTCTGCGGGACCGGCGCGTCCATGTTCCAGGGCGACTTCGGCCACGGCCATGGCGAAACGCGCGCTCGGCGAGCGGGCGAACAAGGCGTCCAGCAGGCGTTGCGCTTCGGCGAGCGCCCGCAGGCGGGTATTGCCACGCTCAGTGTGTGCGCGCCGATGCAGCACACGGGCCAAGAGGTATTCGCCCTCGTCGGCCATGCCCGCGACGCTACGCAAGCGCCCAGCCGCTGCCGCCGCGTCGGCGAGCGGGGCCGCCGCATCGCCGGTTTGCTGCTGCGCTTCGTACAGCAGAACCTCGATCCACACCCTGAGCACCGCACCGTCGCCGCGCTCGATCACCGATGCATGGCGCGCGGCCATGTCGCGCAGCGCGAACAGCCGCGAGGCGCCGCCCAGGCGCGCGGCCAGCGCCAGATCGAGTTCGATCAGCCGCGCCTGCCATCGAGGCTTGGTTTCCTCTGTTGCGCACGCTTCGCCGCATCGGGCATATCCGCAAGCAGTGCGATGCAGGGCATGCACCGCCGGCATGCCGACGTACGCCAGCCGTAACGCAAGCACCTGGGTCAGCAGCCAGCGGGCCGCATCGTCGTCGGACGCGCAGGCGTCGAGCAGGACCGATTCCCATGCCTCCAGCAGCGTGGCCGGGAAGATGGCGGTGTCCGCATGTTCGATGACGGGAAAGAGCTGCCTGGCTTCGATCAGCAGCGGCAGGTCCGGCGCAAGCCGGGCAGCCAGTGCCTCGAGGTGCGAGAGCAGCGAAGAACGATGATCCGAGGGCTGCGCCTGCTGTTCTGCGCTCCGCCCGACGATACGCGTGGCGTCATGACACGCATCGAGCGTCGCATCGGCACACTGCCTGTCCGGGTAACCGTTGGAATTCACGATCGTGCCTCCTGCACGCATCCGCACGCCCCGGTGCGGATTGCATGGGCAGGCTATCGAGAGGCCCGATCGGAATGTTCAGAAAGCACCGCCATGCCGCGGCGAACGCTTCAGGCGGTTTCGATCCGGCGACCGCCGCAGTACACCGCACGCACCAGCCCGCCGCCGATCCAGTAGCACAGCTCCGCCGGCCGCTGCACCTGCCATACCACCAGATCCGCACGCTGCCCCACGGCGAGCGTGCCGCGATCGTCCAGGCCCAATGCACGCGCCGCATGCACCGTTACACCACGCAGCGCCTCTTCCGGCGTGAGGCGGAACAAGGTGCACGCCATGCCGGCGGCCAGGCGCAGCGAAAGCAGGGGCGAGGTGCCCGGGTTGCAGTCGGTCGCCACGGCCATCGCCACGCCGTGTTCGCGCAAGGCGGCGATCGGCGGCAGTTTCGTCTCCCGCAACGCATAGAACGCGCCCGGCAACAGCACCGCCACGGTGCCCTTCGCCGCCATCGCGCGCACGCCGTCCTCGCTCAGGTACTCCAGGTGATCGGCGGAAAGCCCATCGTATTCGGCCACCAGCGCCGCGCCTTCCAGATTGGACAGCTGTTCGGCATGCAGCTTGACGGGCAGGCCGAGCGAACGGGCGCGCTCGAACACGCGGCGCGTCTCTTCGCGGGTGAAGCCGATGCCTTCGCAGAACGCATCCACCGCATCGACCAGTCCCTCCGCCGCCAGCGCGGGCAAGATCCGGTCGCACACCAGCGCGACGTAGCCGTCGCGATCCTCCCGGTATTCGGCCGGCAGCGCATGCAGGCCGAGGAAGCTGGTGCGCACGCCGATGCCCAGCGCCTCGCCCAGCCGCCGCGCTACGCGCAGCATGCGCCGCTCGCTCTCCAGTTCCAGTCCGTAGCCGGACTTGATCTCGAGCGTGGTGACGCCGTCGGCGAGCAGCGCGCGGGCGCGCGGCAGCGCCTGCGTGAACAGCTCGTCTTCGTCCGCCTCGCGCGTGGCCTTCACGGTGGAGGCGATACCGCCGCCGGCACGCGCGATTTCCTCGTAGCTGGCGCCGTTGAGGCGCAGGTCGAACTCGTGCGCGCGGTCGCCGCCGAAGACCAGGTGCGTGTGGCAATCGACCAGGCCAGGCGTCACCAGCGCGCCGTCGAGGTGTTCGACCGAGGCGGCACGCGCTTGCGCGTCGGCAGGAAGCTGCGCACGCGGCCCGATCCACGCGATGCGCCCGCCGGCCATGGCGAGCGCACCGTCCTCGATCAACCCGTACGGCTGCCCGCCATCGAAAGTGGCCAGCGTCGCGCCGGTCAGCAGCAGATCCCAGGATGCGGTGTTCATGTCGGTTCGCGCTTGTCGGAGGGCAGATCAGTGGGCATGGGCGTGGCGGGATCTTCCACCAGCGGCGATTCGCTTTCGGCTATGCCGGAAGAGGGCGCTGGCACCTCGCGCCGCGCCAGTTCCAGCTCATAGCCTTCGATCAGCCGGTCGGCCAGCGCGCGGTACACCGGCTTGCGGCACAGCAGCGACGAGGCGGCGCGCGCCAGCAGGCAGGTGGCCATGATCGGCAGCGCCATCTGCTGGTTGGCGGTCAGTTCCATGGAGATCACCGTGGCGGTGAGCGGCGCCTGCGTCACGCCGGACAGATACGCCGCCATCGCCAGCAGCACCACGGCCGATGCATCCGCACCGGGCACCAGCGCCGCGATGTTGTCGCCCAGGCCGGCGCCCACCGCCAGCGCGGGCGAGAAGATGCCGCCGGGGATGCCGGCCCAGTACGAGGCGATATTGCCCAGGAATTTCAGCGCACCGAACGAGCTCACCGTCTCGTGCTGTCCTTCCAGGATCGCCTTGGCCTGCGCATAGCCGGTGCCATAGAGCCCGGTGTGCGTGAGCTGGCTGAGCAGCACCAGGGCGAGTCCGCAGCCCGCCGCGAACAGCACCGGATAGCGCGCGCGTATGCGGCCCATGGCGCCGCGCAGACCGCGGTCGTGCGGCAGGATCAGCCGCGCGAACAGGCCGCCGGCCAGGCCGCAGCCGATGCCGGTGGCGAGCACCGCCCACCACGCGCGGCCCAGCGGCAGGCCGATGTCCAGGCGGCCGAAATACGCGTAGTTGCCCAGGATGCCCAGCGACACCACGCCCGCGATGATCACCGCGGTCAGCAGGATGCCGCTCATGCGGTGCTCGAACGCGCCGCTCATTTCCTCGATGGCGAATACGACACCGGCCAGCGGCGTGTTGAACGCGGCGGCGAGGCCAGCGGCAGCGCCGGCGAGAATGAAACGCCCCGCCGCGGCGGCGTCGGCGAAGCCGAAGCGCCGGCCCAGCGAATACAGCAGCCCCGCGCCGACATGCACGGTCGGTCCTTCGCGGCCTACCGAGGCGCCGCCGAGCAGCGCGGCCAGGGTCAGCGCCATCTTGCCCAGCGCCACGCGCAGCGACAGCAGGCTCGTGCGGAAGCCTTCGTCTTCGACCTTCAGCGCCGCGATCGCCTGCGGGATGCCCGAGCCGCGCGTGGGCTTGAGCGCGCCGGCGGTGAGCCAGGCGAGCAGGGCGAACATCGCCGGCGTCACCAGGAAGGCCGACCAGCGGCTGTGTTCCGCCATGCGATGGAACAGCCCGTAGGCGTAGTCGGCGGCCTGGGCGAAACCGACCGCGGCCAGGCCGACGACCACCGCGCCGGTCCAGAACAGCACGCGCCGGCGCCATTGCACCGGCGAAAACAGACCCGAATCGGCCAGCCGCTGGAAGCGGCCGGAGGGCGTTTCCGTATCGCGTTCGCTCACGGCTTGGAATCGCGCTTGGTGGTCCAGCGCGTTTCGTACAGGTCGAAGCGGCGGTCCTTGAGGTTCTGCACCGCGCCGGCATTGCGCGCGCGGGCCAGGCTTTCCAGGCGCAGGTCGGCGAACAGCACGGTCTCGATGTTCGGGGTCGAGTCGGCGGCGATGCCGTCGCGTGCGAACGGGAAGTCGCTGGGCGTGAGGATGCAGCTCTGCCCGTACTGGATGTCGAAGTTGTTCACGCCGGGCAGGTTGCCTACGTTGCCCGACAGCACCACGTAGCACTGATTCTCGATCGCGCGTGCCTGCGAGCAATAGCGCACGCGCAGGTAGCCCTCGCGCACGTCGGTGCAGAACGGCACGAACAGGATCAGCGCGCCCTGGTCGGTGAGATGGCGCGCGACTTCCGGGAATTCGGAGTCGTAGCAGATCATCACGCCGATCGGGCCGCAGTCGGTCTGGATCGTGGCGGCGGTGTCGCCGCCGGTGATGTTCCACACCGTGCGTTCGCTGGGCGTGGGGTGCAGCTTCTCGCGCTCGTGGATCGAGCCGTCGCGCAGGCACACGTAGCAGACGTTGTGGATGTCGCCGTTGGGCTGCTCGGTGGGATGCGAGCCGGCGATGATGTTGATGTTGTAGTGCACGGCCAGCCGGCTGAAGAGCTCCTTCACCTGCGGCGTGTAATGGCTGAGCTTGCGGATCGATTCGACCGGCGACAGCTCGGCGTTCTCGATCGACAGCAGCTGCAGGGTGATCAGCTCGGGGAAGGTGACGAAGTCCGCGCTGTAGTCCGCCGCGATGTCGGTGAAGTACTCCACCTGGGTGGCGAATTCCTCGAACGACTTGATGCGGCGCTGCAGGTATTGCACCGAGGCCACGCGCACCGAATCGGGCAGGCGCTGCGGCGAGGGAATCGAGGGCACGTCCGGCTGGTTGAGCAGCTGCGGGTTGCGCCACACCAGGTGCGCGGCATAGCCCAGCGAGTCGTAGTCCGACGGCACATAACCGCGCAGCACGCCGATCACCTGGAAATCGTTGGACAGCTGGAAGCTCAGGGTGGGGTCGCGCCGCCTGCCTTCCACCACTGCCTGCACATAGGCCTCGGCACTGCCGTAGCGCTGGATCGCGCGGGCCAGGCCGGGAACGCGCCCGCCGAACACGATGCCACGCAGCTTCAGGTCCGTGCACAGCCGCTTGCGCGCCTGGTACAGGCGCTGGCCGATGCGCATGCCGCGGTAGTCCGCATGCACCACCACTTCCATGCCGTACAGCCAGTTGCCGTCCGGCTTGTGGCGCGAGCCCATGCCGCCGCCGGTGATCTGCATCCAGGTATGCGGCGCCAGCGCGCTGGCTTCGTCGATGCGGAAGGTGGCGCAGTAGCCGACGACGCGCCCTTCGTATTCGACGACGAACTGGCCTTCGGGGAAATGCGTCTGCTGCGAGCGCAGCATCTCGGCCGAGTGCCCCCACTCGGGCGTGTAGACGCGGCCGGTGAGTTCGACCAGGGCGGGGACGTCGGCCGGTCGCGCCTGGCGTACCAGCAGCTTCGGAGAGTTCTCATTCTTCTTGGCCATGCCGCGCATTATGCCGTAGCGCTGTGTGCAGGGCCGGTTACACTTCGCGCATCCCCACGGAGCCTGAGCCGATGAGCGACGCCACCCGCACTTACAGCGCCGACCAGCTCTGGCTGGCCGACGGGTGGAGCGCCGACGGTGCCTTCGCGGTCGACGCCAGCGGCCACGTCGCGCCGCCCGAGGGCGAGGCTGAACGACTCGGCGCCTGGGTGCTGCCGGGCATGCCCAATCTGCATTCGCATGCGTTCCAGCGCGCCATGGCGGGATTGGCCGAGCGCAAGGGGAGGAGCGACGACAGCTTCTGGACCTGGCGCGAAACCATGTATGCGTTTGCCGCGGCGATCGGCCCGGAGGAACTGAAGGCCATCGCCGCGCAGCTTTACGTGGAGATGCTCAAGGCCGGCTATACGCAGGTGTGCGAGTTCCACTATCTGCATCACCAGCCGGACGGCACGCCTTACGCGCAGCCGGAAGCGATGTCGCTGGCCTTGATCGAAGCGGCGCGCGAGACCGGCATCACCTTGACCCTGCTACCGGTGCTGTACATGACCGGCGGCTTCGACGGACGGCCGCTGAGCGCACGGCAGCGCCGTTTCGGCAACGACCTGTCTTCCTACGTGCGCCTGCTCGAAGCGCTGCGCCGCCACGAAGGCGACGGCCTGCGCATCGGCATCGCGCTGCATTCGCTGCGCGCGGTGCCGGAAGAGGCGATGCGCGGCCTGCTCGCCACCCGCATCGCGCAGGACCTGCCGGTCCATATCCATATCGCCGAGCAGATCGGCGAAGTGCAGGATTGCCTGGCCACGCGCGGCGCGCGTCCGGTCGAATGGCTGCTCGATCATGCACCGGTGGATGCGCGCTGGACCCTGGTGCACGCCACCCATCTCACCGGCCACGAAACCTCGCGCCTGGCGCGCAGTGGAGCGGTGGCCGGCCTGTGCCCGACCACCGAGGCGAATCTCGGCGACGGCCTGTTCCCGCTGAGCGATTACCTCGACGCGAAGGGCGTGCTCGGCATCGGTTCGGATTCGCACATCTCGATCTCGCCGGTCGAAGAACTGCGCTGGCTGGAATACGGCCAGCGCCTGTCCACGCGCCACCGCAACATCGCCGCGCGGCGCGAGGGCGACAGCGTCGGCGAAACCCTGTGGCGCGCCGCGTTGCGGGGTGGTGCGCGCGCCGCCGGCCTGCCGGTGGGCGAGCTGCGCGCCGCCGCGCGTGCCGACCTGCTGGTGCTGGACGACGAATCGCCGTTGCTGGCCGCGCGCGATGCGCGCTCGCTGCTGGACAGCTTCCTGTTCGCCGGCAATACCCCGCTGGTGCGCCACGTGATGTGCGGCGGCCGCTGGGTGGTGCGCGATTTCCGCCACCATGACGAGGCCGGCATCGCGGCCCGCTACCGCGCGGTGGTCGAGCGCCTGGCGCAGGCCTGAACTGGCGCCGCCGCGGCGTGCTGAATTAGTGTGGCGAGGCGCGGCCGCGCGGGGCGGCCGCTTCTTCGGGCGGGGAGCCTTCACATGCAGTCATCATCCAACGAACTGGGCAAGCTGGTCCTGCGCGTGGTGCTGGGCGCGCTGATCCTGTTCCACGGCGTGTCCAAGCTGATCCACGGTCCCGGCTTCGTGGTGCAGGCGCTGGCGCAGCAGGGCTTGCCGTCGTTTCTCGCCTACGGCGTCTACGTCGGCGAAGTGGTGGCGCCGGTGTTGTTGATCCTGGGCCTGTGGACGCGCATCGGCGCGCTGATCATCGCGGTCAACATGGTGGTGGCCTTGCTGCTGGTGCATAGCAGCCAGTTCATGTCGCTGGCCGATACCGGCGGCTGGGCGCTGGAACTGCAGGGCATGTACCTGGGCGGCGCCATCGCGGTGATGTTGCTGGGGGCGGGGCGGATAGCATTCGGCAGTACCTACAGCCGCTGGACCTGACGTCGCGCTGCATCATCGACGGGGATGGCGTTGCAGGCTGAACGCCATCCCCTCGCGGCCTGAACGCGCGGCATCGATCCGCACGCCGCTTCGTCATCGCCGTTTCACATCTTTCGTTTTCCTGCCCACCTCTCCACTCGGAGCACGTCATGGGCCGGACCAAGATCTTCCTCTGCACCGCCTTGCTTGCCGCCACCGCCGCGCTGAGCGGCTGCATCGTCGTCCCCGCGCGCGGTCGCGTCTGGGTGCCTGGCTACTGGTCGGGTCCGCACGTGTGGGTCGAAGGCCATTACCGTTATCGCTGAGCCGCCATCCGCTCGCGCAGGAAGTCGATGAACGCGCGCAGCTTGGGCGGCACCTGGAAGCGGCTGGGGTAATACAGATAGAAGCCGTCGTACGGCGGCAGCCAGGTATCCAGCACGGTTTCCAGGCGGCCGGCGGTGAGATGTTCGCGCACCGCCGGCTCCACCGTGTGGGTCAGGCCCAATCCGTCCAGCGCGGCGCGAATGGCCAGCGACGGATCGTTGACGATCAACGGCCCGCCCACCTCGATATCAAACCAGCGCCCGCGCTGCGCGAACTCCCAGCGATAGATCGCGCCGCTGCTGACGTAGCGGTTGCGGATGCAGGCATGGTTCTGCAGGTCGCGCGGATGCTGCGGCCGCCCGTGCCGGTCCAGATAGGCCGGCGTGGCCGCCACGATCGAACGCAGCTTGCCGCCCAGCGGCACCGCCACCATGTCACGCGCCACGCGCTCGCCCAGGCGGATGCCGCAGTCGTAGCCGTCGGCCACCAGATCCACCAGGCCGCCGGTGACGTCGATGTCCAGCGTCACGTCCGGCCAGCGCCGCAGGAAGTCCGCCTGCATCGGCGCCACCAGCCAGTCCAGCACGATCTCGGGCACCGTCACGCGCAAGGTGCCGGCGGGGCGGTCGCCGTGCTGGCGCAGTTCGTCCAGCGCGTCGTCGATGGCGGCAAGCGCCGGCGTGATGCGTTGCAGGAACTGCCGGCCGGCCTCGGTCAGGCCGACCTTGCGCGTGGTCCGCTGCAGCAGGCGCACGCCGAGGCGCTGCTCGAGCTGGCGCATGGTCTGGCTCAGCGCGGAGGCGGTGACCTCCATGTCGGCGGCGGCACGGGTGAAGCTGCCGTAGCGGGCGATCAGGTGGAAAGCGCGCAGGGCGGGGGAGTGGTCGTCGCGCATTGATTAGGAATCCTAAATAACGCATCAAAAGAATCCGTATTTTTCTACGCAATGGCAAGAGCCAGACTTCCTCCATCCCAACCGGAGGATCACCCCATGTCGCTCGATCGCTACTACACCCTCGGCCGCTCCGGCCTGCGCGTCAGCCGCCTCTCGCTCGGCACCATGACCTTCGGCGAGGACTGGGGCTGGGGCGCCGCGGAGGACACCGCGCGCGCCATGTTCGATCGCTATCTGGAAGCCGGCGGCAATTTCATCGACACCGCCGACATGTATACCGAAGGCAGCAGCGAGAGCCTGCTCGGCAAGTTCGTGGAGCAGGCCGGCGTGCGCGATCGCGTGGTGATCTCGACCAAGTTCAGCTACAACGCGCAGCCCGGCAATCCCAACGCCGGCGGCAACGGACGCAAGAACATCATGCGTGCGGTGGAGGGTTCGCTGCGCCGCCTGCGCACCGACTACATCGATCTCTACCTGCTGCATACCTGGGACCGCCTCACGCCCGCCGAGGAAGTGGTGCGCACGCTGGACGATCTGGTGCGCGCCGGCAAGATCCGCTACGCCGGCCTGTCCGATACGCCGGCCTGGTATGCCGCGCGGGCGCAGACCTTCGCCGAGGCGCATGCCTTGACGCCGCTGGTGAACCTGCAGCTGGAGTACTCCATGGTCGAGCGGCATATCGAGCACGAGTTCGTGCCGCTGGCCATCGAGCTGGGCATGGGCATCACCGCGTGGAGCCCGCTGGGCATGGGCCTGCTGTCGGGCAAGTACCGGCCGAGCCAGGCCGGCGGGGAAGGCGAGGGCCGCCTGGCCAAGGTCACCGCGGCGCCGGGCTTCGAGCGCTTCACCGAGCGCAACTGGCGCATCGTCGCCGCGCTGGAGGAGGTGGCGCGCGAGAGCGGGCGCAGCATGGCGCAGGTGGCGCTGAACTGGGCGGCGAACCGGCCGGGCATCGCGTCGCTGATCGTCGGCGCGACCAGGCTGGCGCAGCTGGACGACAATCTGGGGGCACTCGATTTCAGCTTGCCGGACGCGCTGCGCGCGCGCCTGGACGAAGCCAGCGCACCGGACGCGCCGTTCCCGTACTACATGTTCGTCGACCGCCAGCAGACGCGCATCCACGGTGGCGTGGCGGTGGGCGACAAGCCGGCCGGCTACGCGCCGCCGGTATGGGTGGATGCGGTGGAAGCGCGCGACGTGCGCGCCAGCCGCTGAGGAGATGCCTGCATGTCGATGACTTTCTCGCACAGGAAATCCGGCGCGCCGCAGGTACGCTGGATCGAGGCCGGCGGCGTGCATTTCCACGCCGAGCTGGCGGGGCGCGGCGATGCCGTGGCGATGCTGCATGGTTTCCTGGTGGACAGCGGCCAGTGGGACGAAGAGTTCGGCGCGCTCGCCGACGACCATCGCGTGCTGCGCTACGACCTGCGCGGCTTCGGCCGTTCGTCAATGCCGGATGCGCCGTTCTCGCATCATGACGATCTGGCAAACGTGCTCGACGCCAGCGGCATCCAGCGCACCGCCTTGATCGGCTGCTCCGGCGGCGCCGGCACGGCCTTCGATTTCGCGCTGGCGCAGCCGGAACGCGTGAGCGCGCTCGCGCTGATCGGCGCCGGCTACTGGGGCTACTACGCCACGCGTACGCCAGAGGCGCTGGCGTTCTGGGCGGCAGTGCAGAGCGGCGATCCAGCGGCCCTGCTGGAGACATCGCTGCGCGCCTTCCTCGATGGTCCGCGTCGTGCGTCGGAGCAAACCCGTGGGGACGCACGCAGGCGCATCGCCGCGATGAGCGAATGGAATTTCGGCTGCGCGGATGGCTATTGGAAGCACGCTTCCCTGCAGCGCAATCCGCAAGTACCGGCACCGGAGCGGCTGGCGGAACTGCGCATGCCCGTGCTGCTGATCGTCGGCGAGGAAGACCAGCCGGAAGTGATCGAACTGTCCGAATGCCTGGCCGCGGGCTTGCCGGATGCGCGCCTGGTCCGGGTGCCGGATGCCGGCCATCACGTGAACATCGAGCGGCCGGACCTCGTGCTGCCGCTGCTGCGCGATTTCCTCGCCGAGGTGCGCGCATGAGCCGGCCGCCTTCGTACGGCGCGCCGATCACCCTGGACGAGGCCGCGCGCGTGATGGCCGCGGCGCAGGCCGAGGCGCGGCGCAACGACTGGCCGATGGCGATCGCCATCGTCGGCAGCGGCGGGCATCTGGTGATGCTGCATGCGCTGGACGACGTGCAGCACGCCAGCATCACGGTGGCGCAGGCGAAAGCCGCGACGGCGGTGAATTTCCGCCGCCCGTCGAAGCTGTTCGAGGATGCGGTGCGCGATGGCGGCCTGGGTCTGCGCCTGCTCGGCATGGACAACCTGTTGCCGCTGGACGGTGGCCTGCCGCTGTACCGGGACGGCAAGGTGGCCGGTGCGATCGGCGTCTCCGGCATGCAGTCCACGCAGGATGCGCAGGTAGCTGCCACGGGTGCGACGCTGATGCCGGTCTAGAAAAAGAAAGGCCGCGTCCGCACGAGGCGGACGCGGCTTTCACCGGGGCACTACCCTTCCTGCAGAGGAAGTCTTTACTGGGCCGTCGACGAACTCGACGCGGCGGCCTTCTGCTGCGCCTTGAACTGCATCCACTGCTGGCGGCGCTGCTCGCGCTCCTGCTTCATGGTGGCCCACTGGGCCTTCTGCTGCGTGGTCAGCAGGGCGTAGATCTGCGCCTTCAGCTGGGCCTGCTGCTGCACGCGGGCCTGCGTCGCGGCGGCTTCGGCCTGGGCCAGGCTGGCGGCGGCGGCCTGATAGCCGACCTGGTCCGGCGTCATCGACTCGAAAGCCTGGCGCTGCGAGCGCAGGGCGTCGCGCTGGGACTTGTTCTGGCTGAAGCTGTTCTTGACCAGATTGTGGATGCTGGTTTTCTGCGCGTCGGTGAGGTTGAGCTTCTGCATGGCCATGCCGAAGCCGTGGTGACCGTGCTGGCCGCCGAAACGCGGGCCACCGTCCTGACCGGCCGCGAACGCCGCGGTGCCGAGGGTCATGGCGGAGGCGAGGGCCAGGCCGAGGAAGAGGGACTTGCGCATGTGTTTCACCTTTCGGTTTGGGGGGACTTGCGGAGTATTTGACGACAACCCCGTGTGTATGTTTTTTGCCGGTGGGTAAAGAAGCGTAAAGCCCGTAGTTACCGGGCCTCCGCGCCGGTTGAATGGCGCAAGAACCAACGGCCGCTCCCCTGCATGCAACGCATTCTCCTAGCCGACGACGACCGCGCCCTCACCGACCTGCTGGCCGAATACCTGCGCCGGGAAGGCTTCGCCGTCGACGTGGCCCACGACGGCGAGGAAGCCCTGGCGCGCCTCAGCAACGCATCCCAGCGGCCGGACCTGCTGATCCTCGATGTGATGATGCCCGGCCGCGACGGCCTGGAAACCCTGCGCGAGCTGCGCCTGCAGCATCGGCTGCCGGTGATCATGCTGTCCGCGCGCGGCGAGCCGGTGGACCGGGTGATCGGGCTGGAGCTGGGCGCGGACGATTACCTCTCCAAGCCGTGCCTGCCGCGCGAACTGCTGGCCCGCGTGCGCGCACAGCTGCGCCGCCATGCGCCGGCCATGGCCGGCACGCTGGAAGTGGGCGTGCTGCGCCTGCTGCCGGGCGAGCGGCGCGCCTATGCGGGCGAGGTGGAGCTGGCACTGACCGGCGCGGAGTTCGGCCTGTTGCTGGCGCTGGCGCAGCGCGCCGGCCAGCTGGTGGACAAGGCCACGCTGACGCGCATGGCGCTGGGGCGCGAACTGGAACGCTTCGACCGCAGCATCGACGTGCACGTCAGCCGGCTGCGCCATAAGCTGGCCGAAGCCTCCGAGCAGGCCCCGCGCATCGAATCGGTGCGCGGCGCCGGCTACGTGCTGGTCACGGGGGCGGCATGAATCCGCTCAAGACCTCGCTGTTCTGGCGGCTGCTGGTGTGGTTCGTCCTGGCCAACCTGGCGGTGCTGTTGCTGGGCGGCTATGTCACGCGCAGCTTCATCGAATACACCACCGCGGTGGAGATCAACTGGACGGCGCTGGCCGAAAGCGCGAACGAGGCCTACGAAAACGGCGGTGCCGACGGACTCGACGCATGGATCCGCGACCAGCGCCGCGACGGCGTCGATGCCACGCTGTACGAGAACGGCACGGCGCTGGTGCCGATCCGCCTGCCGGGCAGCGTGCGCGACCAGCTGCCGCAATGGCTGGCGGCGCGGCACGATCTGCTGATGCAGCCGTATCCGCGCATCTATCTGGCCGTGCAGCAGGTCACCGGTGCCGACGGCCACGCGCGCCAGCTGGTTGCGCTCAGTCGCACGCATTCGCGCATTCCCTTGCAGACGCGCAGCCAGATCCTGCTGGCCGTGCAATTTGCGCTGTCGCTGCTGTTCATCGCGCTGATCGGCTGGTGGTTCGCGCGCGGCGTGGCGCGTCCGGTGGAGGCCATGCAGCGCGCGGCGCGGCACATGGCCGCCGGCGAGCTGTCGACGCGGGTCGGCCCGGAAGGTCGGCGCGGTCCTGGCGAGCTGTCGCAGCTGGCGCAGGACTTCGATGCGATGGCCGTACGCATCGAGGCGCTGGTCGCGCATGACCGCGCGGTGCTGCAGGACCTCTCGCACGAACTGCGCTCGCCGCTGGCGCGCCTGCAGCTGATCCTGGACCTGGCCCGGCGCAGCGAGGCCGAGCAGGCCGCCGCGTATTTCGCCCAGGCCGAGCGCGAGATCGGTCGCCTGGACCGCATGACCGGCGAGATGCTGGCGCTGTCGCGCCTGGAAGGCGGACTGCCGGGCATGGAGCGCGAGCCGGTGGACCTGGCCGCGCTGGCGCGTGAATGCGTTGCCAAGGCAGGGATCGAGACCTCGGCGCGCCAGCTGCGGCTCAACGCGGCGATCGAGGCGCCGGCGTGGGTGCTCGGCAGCGGCCAGCTGCTCGAACGCGCGCTGGACAACCTGCTCGGCAACGCCCTCAAGTACAGCCCCGAGGGCGGCAGCGTGGAGCTGGCCGTGCGGGCCGAACACGGACGCGCCGAGGTGATCGTGCGCGATCACGGCCCCGGCGTGCCCGATGCGGAGCTGCCCCAGCTGTTCCGCCCGTTCTTCCGCGGCAGCAATGCGCCGAAGGCGGAAGGACATGGCCTGGGCCTGGCCATCGTCAACCGCGTGGCGCAGGTGCATGGCGGCGAGGCAAGCGCACGCAATGCGGAAGGCGGCGGGCTGGAAGTGCGGCTGAGTCTGCCGTTGCAGGCCTGACGCCGGGACTGATGTACTGACATTGTCAGTACATCCTGGTAGGCTGTTGCCCTGGCCTGGAGTCCCATTCTCATGACCGACCGCAGCCCTTCGTCCGCCAAGCGGGATACGCTGAACCTTCGCATCAAGCCGGAGGATCGCAGCATGATCGAGCGTGCCGCCCAGGTGCGGGGCAAGACCCGCACCGACTTTGTCCTCGACGCCGCCCGCGCGGCCGCCGAGGAAGCCCTGCTGGAGCAGGCGGTGATCAGGGTCGCGCCGGAGGCCTACGCGGCCTTTCTCACGCGCCTGGATGCGCCGGCGCAGTCCAACGAGCGCCTGCGCAAGACGCTGCGCAGCAAGGCCCCCTGGGACAAGGCGTGACGCTGGCCGCACCGGAGCCGTTGTCCGCGCGGCACGACCTCGAACACTTCGCCTGCGGCCTCGACAGCCTGGACCGGTGGCTGCAACGCCGTGCAGCGAGCAACCAGGCATCGGGCGCCTCGCGCACCTACGTCGCGTGCGCAGGTCGCCGCGCCGTCGCCTATTACGCCCTGGCTTCCAGCGCGGTGACGGTGGACGTCGCCACCGGACGCTTCCGCCGCAACATGCCCGATCCCGTGCCGGTGGTGGTGCTGGGACGGCTGGCCGTGGATCGCGCATGGCGGGGCCAGGGACTGGGCCGCGCGCTGGTGCGCGATGCCTGCCTGCGCACCTGCCAGGCCGCCGATGCGATCGGTATCCGCGGCATGCTCGTGCACGCGCTCAGCGATGAAGCGCGCGATTTCTACCGGCACGTGGGTTTCGATCCTTCGCCGCTCGATCCGCTGCTGCTGATGGTCACGCTCGCCGATCTGAAAGCGAATCTATAGGCGCCGGCACGATCGCCGCATCGCCTAAGATCGGTATCCGTTCCGCCCGCATCCGAGTTCCCCATGCGCTCCAACGCTCTCGCCGCCGTCGGGCTCGCCCTGTGCTCGGCGCTGTTCTTCACGCTGACCTATGTGCTCAACCGCAGCTTCGTCGCCGGCGGCGGGCATTGGGCCTGGGCGGGCATCCTGCGTTACCTGATCACCTTGCCGCTGCTGGCCCTGGTGCTGCCGTGGCAGGGCGGCCTCGGCGAATTGCCACAGGAACTGCGCCGCCATCCGCGCACCTGGCTGACCTGGAGCAGCGTGGGTTTCGTGCTGTTTGGCGTGCCGCTCACCTGGGCCGCCAGCAGCGGGCCGTCGTGGCTGATCGCTGGCAGCTTCCAGACCACGGTGCTGGCCGGTCCGCTGATGGCGCCGCTGATCTATCGCGACGCGCGCGGCCGGCTGGCCTGGCGCACGCTGGCGCTCGGCGCGCTGATCGTGGCCGGCGTGTTCGCGTTGCAATGGGGTCATGCGCAGGGCCGGTTGGGCGCGGGCGACTGGCTGGCGATCGGCGCGGTGGTGGTGTCCGCGTTCGCCTATCCGCTGGGCAACCGCATGCTGCTGCTGCACCTGGAGCATGGCCACGCGCGGCTGGGCGCGGTGCAGCGCGTATTCGGCATGACGCTGTGCAGCTGGCCGCTGTGGCTGCTGTTTGCGGCGATCGCGTGGGCCACGATCGGTCCGCCGTCGTGGCGCGACGTGCTGCTGGCGGGCGGCGTGGCGCTTTCGTCCGGCGTGATCGCCACCGTGCTGTTCTTCCGCGCCACCGACATGGTGCGCAGCGAACCCACCGCACTGGCCGCGGTGGAGGCGATGCAGGCGGCGGAGCTGTTGTTCGCCACCTTGCTGGGCGGGTTGCTGCTGGGCGAAGCCTGGCCGCACGGCTATGCCGCGCTGGGCGCGGTGCTGATCGTCGCGGGCATCGCGCTGTTCGGCTGGATCAGCGGGCGCGGCGCGGCCGGCCACGATGAGGAACTGCGCACGCTGCGCACCGATCGCGGCGCTTGAAGCGCGGCTTTTCAGGCCTCCGGAACTTGCCCCGGCGGCGCGCCTCGGGTTAAACACCTCGGTTTGCACCATGGGCGAGGTGGGCGATGCGGCAGCTTTGTGCGCGGGCGGTGCTGGGTTGGATGGTGGCTGGAGCGGCGCTGGCGCTCGCGCCCGTCGCACTGGCGGACGAGCATGGCGCGCCGGTGCTGCGCTGGGATCCGGCACGCCTGGGCAATCATCGTTATCTGGTGCAGGTCGACGCACCGGCTGAAGCGGTACGCGCGGTGATTCCCTGGCGCCGGCGCGATGCGCATCCGGAGAAGGTCGCGGTCATCGTCACCGATCCGGACGGCGCGCCGGTCGCCAATGTCCTGCGCGGAAACATCGACCGCGCTTCCGGCGAGCTGGTATTCCAGGCCGCCAAGGCCGGCACTTATGCCGTGTACTACCAGCCTTACGTCGGCGGCGGACGCAGCAACTATCCGGTGGTCAACTATGCCGCCCCGCGCGACAGCGCCGACCCGGCCTGGGCCGGCAAGCTGGGCAAGCGCTGGGATCGCCTGCCGCAGGCACAGGTGCAGCGCTACGAAGCGGTCGACGATTTCGATGCGTATACAGACATGGAGCGCACCGCCACGCCGGCCGAACTGGACGCGCTGCTGGCCAGGCATGCCGAGCCACTGCTGCTGTTCCCCGAGACGCGCGCCAACCCCGTGCGCATGTTCGACACGCTGCCGGTGTCCTGGACCCAGCGCGGTCCCGGCGGGGCGCTGAGCGACCACGCGCAGCGCGGCGAATACCTGAGCTTCCAGGTCGGCCTGTGGGCGCCGCGCACGCCGGTGAACGCGGTGCGCGTGGCGTTTGGCGATCTGCACGGCCCCGATGGCGCAACGATTCCCGCCACCGCGCTCACCTGTTTCAACCTGCGCGGCATCGACTACGCCGGCCGGCCGTTCGTCACCCGCGTCGATGTGCCTAAGGGGCGGGTGCAGCCGCTATGGATGGGGCTGGACGTTCCCGCCGACGCCAAGCCCGGCGTGTACGAGGGCGAGGTGGTCGTCAGCGCCGACGGCGTGGAAGCGCAGCGCGTGCCGCTGTCCGTCACCGTCGGCGGGACCGCCGCCGTCGCGCACGGCGACGACGACCCGTTCAAGCTCACCCGCCTGCGCTGGCTCGATTCCACGCTGGCGCAGGACAGCACGGTGGTGAAGCCGTTCACGCCGGTGGCGGTGAAGGGCGCGAGCCTCGACATCCTGGGCCGCGACATCGCGCTCGCCGACAGCGGCCTGCCGGCGCAGATCCGCAGCCGCTTCGACGAACGCATGACCGGCTTCGCCAGGCAGCCGCGCGCGCTGCTGCAGGCGCCAATGCAACTGCTGGTGGAAGATGCTTCCGGCGTGCATGCATTGACCGGCAAGGGCGCGCCGAAAGTGGAGACCGACGGTCCCGGCAAGGTGCACTGGACGGTGACCGGCGACGCCGGCCCGCTGCGCGGCGAGCTGAAGGGTTCGCTGGAAGCGGACGGCACGCTGCAGTACGCCATCGAGCTGCAGGCCGACCGGGAAACCCAGGTCGGCGATATCCGCCTGGAGATTCCGCTGCACAACGACCTCGCTCGCTACCAGCTCGGCCTCGGCCAGCAGGGCGGCGAGGCGCCGGCCGGTTTCAGCTGGCACTGGAACGTGCGCAACAACCAGGACGGCGCGTGGATCGGCGCGGTGAACGCCGGCCTGGAATTCCACCTGCGCGACGAGCACTACCTGCGACCGCTCAACACCAACTTCTACCAGCAGCAGCCGCTGCGCATCCCCAGGTCCTGGGACAACGGCGGGCAGGGCGGCATCGAACTGGAGCGCGGCAAGGAGCGCTACCTGGTCAAGGCCTTCAGCGGTTCGCGCACGCTGCAGGCAGGACAGGCGCTGCGCTACGACGTGGTCCTGCGCGTCACGCCGTTCAAGACGATCCAGCCGGAGCAGCAGTTCGCCGAGCGCTTCTTCCACAAGTACGGCGACCTCGATGCGATCAAGGCCGACGGCGCCAACGTGGTGAACATCCACCACGCCACGCCGATCAATCCCTGGATCAACTATCCGTTCCTGGAAGCCGAGGCGATGCGCAAGTACGTCGAGGCGGCACACCAGCGCGGCATGCGGGTGAAGATCTACGACACCATCCGCGAGCTGTCCGATCGCGCGCCCGAGCTGCCCATGCTCGAATCGCTGGGCCACGAGGTGATCAGCGCCGGCAAGGGCGGCGGCTTCTCCTGGCTGCAGGAGCATCTGGACGGCGACTACATCCCCGCCTGGCATGTGCCGGAGAACCGCGACGCGGCGATCATCAATGCCGGACAGAGCCGCTGGCACAACTACTACATCGAAGGCCTGGACTGGCTGGCGCGCAACGAGGGCATCGACGGGCTGTACCTGGACGACGTCGCCTACGACCGCATCACCATGCAGCGCGTGCGCAAGGTGCTGCAGGCGCACCGGCAGGATCCGCTGATCGACCTGCATTCGGCCAACCAGTACAACCCGCGCGACGGCTACATCAACAGCGCGCTGCTCTACATGGAACTGTTCCCGTACATCGACCGCCTGTGGTTCGGCGAGCAATTCGATTACGAGAAGAGCACGCCGGCGTACTGGCTGACCGAGATCTCGGGCATCCCCTACGGCCTGATGGGCGAGATGCTGCAGAACGACGGCAATCCGTGGCGCGGCATGCTGTTCGGCATGACCAGCAGGCTCGGCTGGTCGCCCAAGAGCGATCCGCGTCCGCTGTGGAAGCTGTGGGATGCCTTCGGTATCGCCAGGGCGGAAATGATCGGCTGGTGGGTGCACGACGCGCCGGTGAAGACCGGGCGCGACGACGTGCTCGCCACCAGCTACGTGCGCAAGGGGCAGGGCACGCTGGTGGCGCTGGCCTCGTGGGCGCCGGAGCGGGCCGAGGTGAAACTGGCGATCGACTGGAAGGCGCTGGGCCTGAATCCGGCCAAGGTGAAGCTGGTCGCGCCGGAGGTACCGGGCTTCCAGCCGGCGGCGACGTTCAAGCCGGGCGACGCGATTCCGGTGGAACCCGGCAAGGGCTGGTTGCTGCGCGTGGAGTGAAGCGGGTCGATCGGACCGGTTGATGGTTCTATCCTTGGCGGACGCGTCTTGCCCCGGCGCGCCTCCAAGGATCGCCATGCAAGTCCAGGCCGCGACCAGCGCGGGCGACGAGTACATCCGCCACGGCACGCCGCTGTTCCGGCGCACCAACTTCGCTCTGTTCGCCGCCGGCATCGCCACCTTCGGCCTGCTCTATTGCGTGCAGCCGCTGATGCCGGAATTCAGCAAGGACTTCGGCGTCAATGCGGCGGGTGCGGCGCTGTCGCTGTCAGTCACCACCGGCGTGCTGGCGGTGGCGATGCTGGTGGCCGGCGCGGTGTCCGACGCGGTGGGGCGCAAGTCGGTGATGACGGTGTCGCTGCTGGCTTCCTCGCTGCTGGTGCTGGCCACCGCGCTGGTGCGCGACTGGCACACGCTGCTGGTGCTGCGCACCCTGCTCGGGCTCACTCTGAGCGGCCTGCCCGCGGTGGCGATGACCTATCTCAGCGAGGAAATGCATCCGGACTCGATCGGCCTGGGGATGGGCCTGTACATCAGCGGCAATGCGATCGGCGGCATGGGCGGACGCCTGGTGGCCGGCGTGATGGCCGACTTCGTCGGCTGGCGCGCGGGCGTGGGCGCGGTCGGTGCGATCGGGCTGGTGGCCGGGCTGGTGTTCTGGCGCAGCCTGCCGCCGTCGCGGCATTTCACCTTGCAGCCGTTTCACTGGAAGACGCTGCAGCAGCGCTTCGCCGGCGCCTTCCGCGATGCCGGCCTGCCGTGGCTGTTCGCCGAGGGCTTCCTGCTGCTGGGCGCCTTCGTCACCGTCTACAACTTCATCGGCTACCGTCTGCTGGCGCCGCCGTACGGGCTGAGCCAGGCGGTGGTGGGCCTGATCTTCAGCGTGTACCTGATCGGCACCTTCAGTTCGGCCTGGATGGGCCATCTCGCCGGCAAGCTGGGACGGCGCAAGGTCCTGTGGACGGCGTTCGCCTTGATGCTGGCCGGCGTGCTGCTGACCATGACCGCGCCGCTGGCGCTGATCGTACTGGGCATCGTGGCGATCACCTTCGGCTTCTTCGGCGGGCATTCGATCGCCAGCAGCTGGGTGGGGCGGCGCGCGGGCGTGGCGAAGGCGCAGGCCTCGTCGATGTACCTGTTCGCGTACTACATGGGGTCGAGCCTGGCCGGTGCGGGCTGCGGGTTGTTCTATGCCTCGCACGGGTGGAACGGCGTGGCCGCCTTCGTCGGCGCGCTGGTGCTGGCGGGTTTGCTGATCGCCTGGCGATTGCGGCATCTGCAGCCGCTGCCGGGGCCGCCCTCGAAGGGCGACGAGCCGCCGCTGGCGGAGCTGTAATGCAGTCGGCGCAGGTTGGGGTGAGCCGCAGGCGAACCCCAACCTCGCGATACGCATGGCAGAAAACGACGTTGGGGTTCGCCTGCGGCTCACCCCAACCTACGCCGCACGTCAGGGCATGCGTTACGGCTTCAGCGCGCCCTTCAACGCCGCCGCATCGCCATCGTTCTGCACCGGCGTCAGGTCCAGCAGCCGGATCATCAGCGGATACACATCCACGTTGGAGATCGCCGGCAGCACCGTGTCCTGCCGGAACGCCGGACCGCGTGCCACGAACAGCGCCTGCATGGTCGGATCGGCGTTGTCGTAGCCGTGTTCGCCCAGGCTCAGCTTGTCGCCCTTCTTGAGCTTCTTGGCCACGTACTCGTTGGTGGTCACGCGCCAGCCCACGTCGGCCAGGCAGACCAGCTGCGGCACGCGCGGGTTCTTGCCGTAGGCGAGGCGCGCGGGGATGCGCGTCTTGTCCCAGCACTGCATATGCTGCTGCGGCTTCTCCAGCTTCGCCTCGATCTTGGCGAAGTCATGGCCGGGCTTGGGATTGAAGCCGGCCAGCACGCCCAGGCTCACCACCTGCACCTGGTTCAGCGGCAGCAGCTTGTCCACCATCACGTTGTGCTTGGCCGGCACGCTGGCCATGCCGTGGTCGGACACCAGGATCAGGTTGATGCGGTCGAGCAGGCCGCGCTGTTTCAGGCCGTCGACCAGGTGGGCGAGCGCGGCGTCGACCTTGGCGATGGACTCGTTCACCTGCCTGGAGTCCGGGCCATAGCCGTGGCCGGCATGGTCGACGTCGTCGAAGTACAAGGTCAGGAAGGTCGGGCGCTCGCCGGCGGGCAGGTCCAGCCAGCTCAGCACCGTGTCCACGCGCTGTTCCGGCGACATCGCGCCGTCGTAAGGCAGCCAGTGGTCCGGGCGGTAGTCGTGGATCGGCGCCTCGCTGCCGGGCCAGAACATGGTCGCGGTCTTCAGGCCCTGGCGGCCGGCGGTCTCCCAGATCGGCGTGCCCTGCGCCCACCAGCGGCCGTCGGCGCCGGCCGCGCGATTGCTCAGCGAGAACTCGCCCAGCGCCGGGTCGAACATGGTGTTGTTGACCATGCCGTGGTGGTCCGGACGCAGGCCGGTGACGATGGTGTAGTGGTTGGGGAAGGTCAGCGAGGGGAACGAGGGCTGCATGGCCTGGGCGCGCACGCCCTCATGCGCCAGCGCCGCCAGGGTGGGGCTCAGCCCGCGCTGGATGTAGTCGGCGCGGAAGCCGTCGATCGAGATCAGCAGCAGCGGCGCCGGCGCGGGCTTGGCGACCGGCGCGGGTTTGGCCGGCGGTCGGGTAGCGCACCCGGCGCTGAACGCGGCGACGGCACAGAACAGGAGGCGAAACAGGAATTTCATGCGCGAGTCCATACGATTGATCCAGGCAATCCCACCATGATCGCGCACTCGTATGACCATTACATCTCCGTCGATGCAGCGTCTTGCCGGCCTGGCCCTGCTGGTCCTGTGCGCGGCCCCGGCCGCCGCGATGGCGCAGCAGCGCCAGCAGCAGGCGCAGCAGCCGAACTACCAGCCCAACTACAACGCGATCCAGTCGCAGCAGGCCAACCAGCAGGCGATCCTGCAGGACAAGCTGCGCACCAACCAGCTGCTGGAAGAGCAGCGCCAGCGCAATGCCGCGGCGATCCGCCAGCCGCAGTCGGGCAATCCGGCCGCGAGCCAGGCGCTGGACCTGTCCAACCAGGCGCAGCAGCAGCGCTTCGACGCGCGCCAGCGCGACGTGGTGGATCAGTACCGGGCCGCTTCCTCCACCGCGCCGGTGGTGCTGCCGCAGCCGGTGCGGCAGTCGACGCCGAAAAAGCCGCCGCCGTCCGCGCTCGATCAGCTCCATCCGACGCCGCCGCAGCAGCAGCCGACGCAGAGTCCGCCGCAGCACTGAATCCCGCCGCCAGCGCTACGGCAACGCGAACAGGTCGCCGTGCGCCACGCGGTCTTCCATCGATAACAGAAAGCGCTTGGTCGGCAGGCCGCCGCCGAAGCCGGTGAGGCTGCCGTTGCTGCCGATCACGCGGTGGCAGGGCAGGATGATCGGAATCGGATTGCGCCCGTTCGCCGCGCCCACCGCGCGCATCGCCGCGGGCTGGCCGATGCGCCGCGCCAGTTCGGCATAGCTGATCGTCACGCCGTAGGGGATGCGCCCCAGCTCTTCCCACACGGCCAGCTGGAACGGCGTGCCGATGGGGTGCAGTTTCAGATCGAAGCGCGTGCGCTCGCCGGCGAAATATTCCTCCAGCTGGCGGCGTGCCTCGGCCAGCGGTTTCGCCGCATGGATCCAGTCCGGTTGCGGCGACTTGCGATGCCTGCCGGTTTCGAACCACACCTCGCGCAGGCCGTGCGCATCGGCCACCAGGCGCAGCCGGCCGATCGGCGTGGGCAGTTCGTCGTACCAGATCGTCTCGCTCATGCGCTCTTTCCCTTGGCCTTGGCGTGCTCGGCCGCGTCGGTGGCGGCGCGCCACAGGTGCATCACCGCATAGGCGCGCCAGGGACGCCAGTCTTCGGCCAGCGCGGTGAGCGCCCTGGTGCTCAGTTCCGCACCGTCGCCGGCGGCGACGCGGCGCAGGATCAGGTCCGCGGCGGGGAACGCGTCCGGGTGGCTGAGCGCGCGCATCGCCATGTAGTGCGCGGTCCATTCGCCGATGCCGGCCAGTTCCACCCAGCTCGCCACGAAAGCGTCCAGCGGCTGTTCGCTGCGGAAATCGATGCGTCCGTCCAGCAACGCGCGCGCCACGCCATCCACGGTGTTCGCGCGCGCCGAAGTCAAACCCACTTCGCGCAGGTCGACGTCGACCAGGATCTCCGGACCCGGAAACAGGCGCTCCAGTCCCGGCGCGGCGATGCCGCTCACCGGCGTGCCCCAACGGTGCACGATGCGCGTGGCCAGCGTGCGCGCGGCGGCGACGCTGACCTGCTGGCCGAGGATCGCGCGCACCGCGATCTCAAAGCCGTCCCAGCCGCCCGGCAGGCGCAGCCCCGGGCGGCGCTGGTGCAGCGGCTTCAGCACGCCGCCGGCGCGCATCACCGCGCCGATCGCCTGCGGATCCGCGTCCAGGTCGAACATGCGGCGCAGCTTCGACACCACGCCGAGCATCCGCGCCGGCTGCGGGCATTGCAGTTCCAGCTTCAAGGCGTGCTCGCCGCCGGGCCATGCGCTCAGGCGCAGCCAGCCCGGCGCGTCGGCGGGGCCGAACACGCGCGCGTAGCTGTGCTCGTCCACCTGTTCCACGCCGGGCAGCGAGCGCGTGCGCAGGAAGCTCAGGATCGCCTCGAAATCGTACGGCGGCCGATAGCCCAGCCGCAGCACCAGGCCGCCTTCCGCGGCCTTGGCCGGATGGCGGCGCAGTTCGCGCGGCGGCATCCGGTTCGCTTGCTGGAACGCCGCATTGAAGCGGCGCAGGCTGCGGAAGCCGGAGGCCAGCGCCACGTCGGTCACTGGCAATTCGGTCTCGGTCAACAGCTGCTTGGCGAACAGCAACCGGCGCGTGGTGTGCACGCTGATCGGCGGGGCGCCCAGCCGCTCGACGAACACGCGGCGCAGCTGGCGCGCGCCGACGCCTAGGCGCTGTGCCATGTCTTCCAGCGAGTCGTCTTCCAGCGCGCCCTGTTCCATCAGCTTCAACGCGCGCGCGATCACGTGATCACCGCGTTGCCAGCTGTCGTTGCCGGGCGCCAGCTCCGGCCGGCAGCGCAGGCAGGGGCGGAAGCCCGCGGCCTCGGCCGCGGCGGCGCTGGCGTAATAGCGCACGTTCTCCGGCTTCGGCGACGGTGCGGGGCAGACCGGGCGGCAATAGATGCGCGTGCTGGTGACGGCGGTGAAGAACAGGCCGTCGAAGCGGGCGTCGCGGCTCAGGCGAGCCTGTTCGCAGAGGCGGTCGGGGAGGGGCGCGTGGGGGGCGGGGACGGTGGCCATGGGTGCAGGCTAGCACCGGGCGCGGCGGGCGACTCGCCGTTTTCGGACATCAATAGAAACGCCTCGAGTTGGAGCCCTTCTCCCTTCGGGAGAAGGTGGCGGCAGCCGGATGAGGGTACGGGCGGAGCAGTGCACATCACCCTTGCGCTCCGCCCGGACCCTCACCCCAACCCCTCTCCCGGAGGGAGAGGGGCTAAACCTCGCGACGCTATTTCACCGGCGCCATCAGATGCTGATACGGCGTCCCCGCCCACATCACATACGGTGCCGACGTATCCGGATCCGCTCCCTTCGGATACGCGTCGTAGAACGCCGCATCCGCGCCGACGACCATGATGTGCGGGCCGGTCTTGATCCAGTGATTGCTCGCGTCCGGTTTCGTCGCGTACGGGTCCGTGTTGCTCGCATCCGTGCCGCCCGACAGCATGTACATCACGCCCATCTTGCCGGCCGGCGGCGGCTTGTGGCTCATCCAGGCCTGCGCCCATTCCATCGCGTTCTTGTCCATGCACATCGGATCCGGCCCGGGCGTTTCCGGGTTGTCCGGCATGCAGGTGTAGTCGTTCGTACCCTTGCGCAGCGTGCGCATGCTGCCGTCCGCGCTCATCGCGATGATGGTCGCGCCCTTGGCGACGCCGGCCGGCGCGGCGCGCATCGCGCTGGCGATCAGTTCGCCGTCGCCCGGCGCTTTCTTCGCCGCGGTCTTGTCCGCGGCGGCGGCGGTTCCGGTCATGAGCAGGGCGGCGGCCAGCGCGATGATCGGCGCCGCGAGGTAAGTCGTGCGTGTCGCGTACATGGGACCCTCCCGTTCGAGCCGCGACGGCGGCCATTGCCCGGTTTCCCCGCGCAAAAGTCTGGTCTCGGCCCGCCGGGGCGGCAATCAGCCAAACGGATGGTGCGACGGCCCGGTTTTGCCGCAGTGCAGTTGGCGGTCGCGAAAACGGGCGCCCATAATCGCCATTTCCCCTCGCAGGTCAGGATTCCCCATGAACGCCCCGACGCGTATCGACACCACCCGCACCATCCGCGCACCGCGTGGCGGCGAGCTGAGCTGCAAGAGCTGGCTCACCGAGGCGCCGTTCCGCATGCTGCAGAACAACCTCGATCCGGAAGTGGCGGAAAACCCGGCCGAGCTGGTGGTGTACGGCGGCATCGGCCGCGCCGCGCGCAACTGGGAGTGCTTCGACGCGATCCTGCGCGCGCTGCGCGAACTGAACGACGACGAGACCCTGCTGATCCAGTCCGGCAAGCCGGTCGGCGTATTCCCCACCCATGCGGACGCGCCGCGCGTGCTGCTGGCCAATTCCAACCTGGTGCCGGCGTGGGCGAACTGGGAACACTTCAACGAGCTCGATAAGAAGGGCCTGATGATGTACGGCCAGATGACGGCCGGCTCGTGGATCTATATCGGCTCGCAGGGCATCGTGCAGGGCACCTACGAGACCTTCGTGGAAATGGGCCGCCAGCATTACGCCGGCAGCCTCAAGGGCAAGTGGATACTCACCGCCGGCCTCGGCGGCATGGGCGGCGCGCAGCCGCTGGCGGCCTCGCTGGCCGGTGCGTGCTCGCTGAATATCGAATGCCAGCAGAGCCGCATCGATTTCCGCCTGAAGACCCGCTACGTCGACGAGCAGGCCACCGACCTGGACGACGCGCTGGCGCGCATCGCCAGGTACACGGCGGCCGGCGAAGCCAAGTCCATCGCGCTGCTGGGCAACGCGGCCGACGTGCTGCCGGAACTGGTGCGCCGCGGCGTCAAGCCGGACGCGGTGACCGACCAGACCAGCGCGCACGATCCGGTCAACGGCTACCTGCCCGGCGGCTGGTCGGTGGAGGAGTGGTTCGAGCGCCGCAAGAGCGACCCCGCCGGCACCGCCAAGGCCGCCAAGCAATCCATGCGCACCCACGTCGAGGCGATGCTGGCGTTCCAGCGGCAGGGCATTCCCACCTTCGACTACGGCAACAACATCCGCCAGATGGCCAAGGACGAGGGCTGTGCCGACGCGTTCGAATTCCCCGGCTTTGTGCCGGCCTATGTGCGTCCGCTGTTCTGCCGCGGAGTGGGTCCGTTCCGCTGGGTGGCGCTGTCGGGCGATCCGGAAGACATCTACAAGACCGACGCCAAGGTGAAGGAGCTGATCCCCGACGATCCGCACCTGCACCGCTGGCTGGACATGGCGCGCGAGCGCATCAGCTTCCAGGGCCTGCCGGCGCGCATCTGCTGGGTCGGCCTGGGGCTGCGCCACAAGCTGGGCCTGGCCTTCAACGAGATGGTGCGCAAGGGCGAGCTGAAGGCGCCGGTGGTGATCGGCCGCGATCACCTGGATTCCGGCTCGGTGGCCAGCCCCAATCGCGAGACCGAGGCGATGCAGGACGGCAGCGATGCCGTGTCCGACTGGCCGCTGCTCAACGCCATGCTCAACGTAGCCGGTGGCGCCACCTGGGTCTCGCTGCATCATGGCGGCGGCGTGGGCATGGGCTATTCGCAGCATTCCGGCGTGGTGATCGTGTGCGACGGCAGCGAGGCGGCGGACCAGCGCATCGCCCGCGTGCTGTGGAACGACCCGGGCACCGGCGTGATGCGTCATGCCGATGCCGGCTATGACATCGCGGTGCAGTGCGCGAAGGAACAGGGCTTGAAGCTGCCGATGCGGTAAGGCTTCACGGCCTGGCTGGAATGCGCAACGCCCTCTTGCCGAGGGCGTTTTGCTTTCCGGTGGCATCGCGGCATCCGGGCAGGCCCCGGGCGGCCCATGCCTTCCTTTCGGCCTTGCCGGGGCGGCCAATGGCACTACCCCGAAGAGCCGGACGAATTTCCATGTCCTGCCACCTCCAGTACGAAGAATATGTGATCCCCGGCACCTTTCTGGCGCCGGGGCGTCGGCCATTCGGCTGACGTCCAACTAAAACTGGAGATCGCATCATGACTACGCAATTTGAACGCACCGGCGCGCTGACCGAACTGAGCAGCTATCCGAACTGGGCGCAGGACATCGTCCACGCTGCCGAGGAAACCAAGCGCACGGTGGTGGACCACGAGGTATGGGAGCTGATGATGAACAGCCGCCTTCACGCTGCCTCCACGCGGGACTTCATGGTGGGCATCTGGCCCGTCATCGAGCGCTTCCCGGCCTATATGGCGCTGAACCTGCTGAAGACCCAGTACGGCCGCACCGCCGGGGACAACCTGGCCCGGCGCTGGCTGGTCCGTAACATCCGGGTGGAGCAGAACCACGCCGAGTACTGGCTGGACTGGGCCGAAGCCGCGGGCATCAGCCGCGACGAGGTCCTGCACGGGTTGCCGCCCCATGGCACGGGAGCCTTGCCCGACTGGTGCGAACAGGTAAGCACCAAGGCCTCCCTGGCCGCCGGCATGATCGCCACCAATTACGCGGTGGAAGGAGCGACTGGGGAATGGTCCCAGAAGGTGTTCGAGAGTCCTTACAAGGAGGCCTTTGCCACCGAGACTCGGGGCAAGGGTCTGCGTTGGCTTCAGCTTCACGCGGCCTACGATGATACTCATCCTTGGGAGGCGCTCGAAATTGTGTGTACGCTAATGGGGACGGCGCCGACGCCGGCCGAGGTGGCTTATCTGGGGGAATGCGTGCGACGCAGCTACGTCAGCATGCAGATCACCTTGGATCGCTGCCTGGACGTGCGCCAGGATCCGTGGTCAGTCAGTGAAGCCGCAGCCTGAGGCAATGCGTTTGCCGGGCGGGACGCATCGCAGGCAGTGGATGTCGGCTTGAATGAGGACACGGGACGCTATGCGTAACGCTCGTACTGGCTTGCGAAGACCCCTGCTGCAAAGGCTGCTGCCGCTGGCCTACGCACTGGCGGCAATGCTCGGGCTGGTCCTCGCCCTTACGTGGGGGGCCTTGCAGCTCCAGGTGACTCTCGCCGGTTTTCTCAACGGCGAGAGTCTTTGGTCGAAGGCGCAGAAGCAGGCGGTGGTCGACCTGGAGAACTACGCCACCAAGGGCGCTCCGGCCGACCTGCGCGGCTTCCGCAGCAACTACGCCGTGCTGATGACCGACCGCTACGCGCGCGACAAGATCGACAGCGGCGACTTCGACCGTGCCGAAGTGATCGAGGCATTCCGCCGCGGCGGGGTGATCCCCTCGGCGATCCCCGGCATGGTCTTCATCCTGCAGTACTTCTCCGCCGCGCCGCACATGCGCGAGGCGCTGGCCGACTGGCATTCGGTGGACGGCCAGATCGCCGAACTCAATGACATCGCCGGCGAGCTGGAACGCGGCTACGCGGCCGGCGCGCTGGCGCCCGCCGAGATCGCGCGGCAGCGCGAGCGCATCCGCAAGCTCAACGATTTCATCGAGCCGCGCAGCAGCAGCTTCTCGCTGCACATCGCCAACGGCGCCACCTGGATGGGCCGGGTGCTGTTCGCCAGCGTGGCCCTGATCACCCTGGTCGCCGGCCTGTCGTGGCTGCGCATGGCGCGGCGCATCCTGGCCGGCATCCGCGGCACCGAGGAACGCTACCGGCTGCTGTTCGACAGCGCCGCCTCGGCCATCGTGATGGTCGACGAATCCTCCGGGCAGATCCTCGACGCCAACCGCACCGCCGCGCGCTGGACCGGGCGCGATCCCGATCAATTGCTCGGCGAGTCGTTCGCGCGCCTCTTCGCCTCGGCCGAGGCGCCGCAGGACGGCAATGTGTCGCTGCTGCGCGACGCCGGCGGCGAGGCCCGTCCGGTGGAGACGCAGAGCGCGCTGGCGCTGTGGGGCGAGCGCTTCGTGCGGCAGGCGATCATCAGCGACGTGTCCGAGCGGCTGTCGATGGAGCACGAGCGGCGCATCGCCTCCGAGGCGCTGGCCGGCATCGCCGAGGGCGTGGTCATCGCCGACGCCGAGCGGCGCATCACCACGGTCAATACGGCGTTCACCCGCATCACCGGCTACGACGCAGACGCCGTGCGCACGCGTCGCTTCGACGAGACGCGCAGCCTCGCCGACGGCTCGCCGCTGCCGGCCTCGATCTGGGACACCGTGGCCAACGGCGGCAACTGGAAGGGCGAAGTGTCCAGCCGCCGGCAGGACGGCAGCAGCTATCCGGAGCTGCTCAGCATCAGCGCCATCCGCGATACCTACGGCCGGGTGCAGCACTACGTCGCCGTGCTGACCGACATCACCGCGATCAAGGCCGACCGCCTGCGCCTGGAACACCTGGCCACGCACGACCCGCTCACCGGCCTGGTCAACCGCGCCGAGTTCGAGCGCCTGTGCGAGCACGCCATCCTCGGCGCCACCCACGACCGCAATGCGGTGGCCGTCCTGTTCGTGGACCTGGACGCCTTCAAGGTGGTCAATGACAGCTACAGCCACGCCATCGGCGACAGCCTGCTGGTGAAGGTGGCCGAGCGCATCGACCGCGCGCTGGGGCCGCACGACGTGGCCGGGCGCATCGGCGGCGACGAATTCACCGTGCTGCTCGGCCGCCTGCCCACCCGCGAGGATGCGCGCGGCATGGCCACGCGCCTGCTGTCCTCGCTGGCCGAGCCGGTGATGGTGGGCGATTACGAGATCGCGCTCAGCGCCAGCATCGGCATCGCCGGCTTCCCGCTGGACGGCGGCGACCCGATCACCCTGATCACCAATGCCGACGCGGCGATGTACGTGGCCAAGACCGAGGAGCGCAACGCGTTCCGTTTCTATACGCCGCTGATGCACGCCGATGCGCGCCGCCGCCTGATGCTGGGCGTGGATCTGCGCCAGGCGCTGGTGCGCGGCGAGCTATACCAGGTCTACCAACCCAACGTGGAACTGCGCACCGGCCGCATCGTGGCGGTGGAGGCGCTGCTGCGCTGGCGGCATCCGGAACGCGGCGTGCTGCTGCCGGACGAATTCATCCCGATGGCCGAGAGCCTGGGCCTGATCCGCCAGATCGACGAATGGGTGATGCGCGAGGCCTGCGCCCAGGTGCGCCGCTGGGACGACGCGCATCTGCCGCCGCTGCGCATGGCGATCAACGTCTCGGCCAGCACCTTCGGCCACCGCACCTTCATCGAGCGGCTGAGCGCGGCGCTGGATGCCGAGCAGCTGGACGGCAAGCGCCTGCTGGTGGAGATCACCGAGAGTGCGATCCTGCGCCTGGGCGAGCAGACCGACCGCACCATGCACGCCCTGCATGCGCTGGGCGTGGGCGTGGCGATCGACGATTTCGGCACCGGCTATTCCTCGCTGGCCTACCTGAAGTTGTCGGCGATCGCCTTCCTCAAGATCGACCGCTCCTTCATCAATGGCCTGCCGCAGGATTCCAACAACGCCGCGATCACCGAGGCGATGCTGGCGATCGCGCGCAGCCTGGGCCTGCGGCCGATCGCCGAGGGCATCGAGACCAAGGAGCAGCACGAATTCCTGCTCAAGGCCGGCTGCGCGGAAGGCCAGGGCTTCTACTATTCGCGGCCCGAGGCGGCCGACGAAATCGCCCGCCAGCTGGTGCGCAGCCCGAAGCCGGCGAAGCTGCGGCTGGTGCCACCCAAGCGCAGCTGACGTAGGTTGGGGTGAGCCGCAGGCGAACCCCAACCATGCGATGCGCTCGATGTTGGGGTCACCCCAACCTACGCCGTCGTTTGAATTGCGCCGGCCGCCTCAGTGCAACCGCACGTCGACCACGCTCTCCTCCGGTTTGTACTCGGCCGGGAACAGCTCCTTCAGATGGCGCACCTTCGGCGCATCGTTGATCACGATGTACGGATAGTCCGGGTGCAGCCGCGCGAAATCCTGGTGGTAGGCCTCGGCCATGTAGAACGCCTTGAGCGGAACCAGCTGGGTGACGATCGGGGCGCGGAACACATGGGCCTGGTCGAGCTGGGCGATATAGGCGCCGGCCACGCGCTTCTGCTCGTCGTTGCCGTAGAAGATCACCGAGCGGTACTGCGTGCCCACGTCCGGTCCCTGGCGGTTGAGCTGGGTGGGATCGGCGGCGACCGAGAAGAACACCTGCAGCAGCTTGCCGTAGCTGACCTTGGCCGGGTCGTACACGATCTTGACCGACTCGGCATGGCCGCTGCGGCCGCCGGACACCGTCTCGTAGTCGGCGGTATCGGCATTGCCGCCGGCATAGCCGGACCAGACCTTCTTGACGCCCTTGACGTGTTCGAACACCGACTCGACGCCCCAGAAGCAGCCGCCGGCGAACACGGCGACCTGGTCGCCCTGCGCGGGCGCGGCATCGATGGCCGGCGCCGGCGCGGCGACGGGCGCGCTGTCGGCGGCGACGACGCCACAGGCGGTGGTGCCGGCCGCGAGCATCAGGCCGGCGAGCAGGCGGAGGCGGGGCAGGCGGGTGGTCATGGTGCGGGGCTCCCTGGGTCGATGGGGCGGCATGCGTCGAAGCTACGCCGTTCGACCTGTCTTCGCCCACGCCTGGTACGGGGTTACCTCGGATGGCGGTGCTATGGTGCCGCCTCCCCAGCTTCTCCCCCGAAGGTGTCCTCCATGACCTGCGCCATCGACCTGCCGGCCTATCTGCGACGCATCGGCTTCGAGGGGGAGGCCAGGCCGGATGCCGCCACCTTGCGCGCGCTGGCGGCGGCGCATGTGGCGGCGATTCCGTTCGAGAACCTCGATCCGTTCCTGGCCATCCCGATCGCGCTGGAGCTGCCGCGGCTGGAGCGCAAGCTGGTCGAGTTCGGGCGCGGCGGCTACTGCTTCGAGCAGAACTTCGTGTTCCGCGAGGCGCTGCGGGCGATCGGCTATCCGGTGCAGGGCCTGATCGCGCGCGTGCTGTGGCAGCGCGACGAGCACGACATCACCGCGCAGAGCCACATGCTGCTGCGGGTGGAGATCGGCGGCGAAAGCTGGCTGGCCGACGTGGGTTTCGGCGGCATGGTGTTGCCGGGTGCGCTGCGGCTGGTGCCTGAGCTGGAGCAGGCGACGACGCACGAGCCGTACCGCTTGCTGGAACGCGATGGCGTGTGGCGCATGCAGGCGCTGGTGCGCGGACAGTGGCTGACGCTGTATCGCTTCGATCTGCAGCCGAAGGAAGATGTCGACTATGTGGTGGCGAACCACTATTCGTCGACGTTCCCGGAGTCGCATTTCCTGCACGGCTTGAATATCGCGAGGACGGCGCCGGGGCGGCGCTTGACCCTGCGCAACCGGGATTTTGCGGTGCATACGCTGGGAGGGGAGACGGTGCGGCGCAGCCTGGTCGATACCGACGAGATCCTGGATCTGCTGGAACGGGAGTTCCTGCTGCGGCTGCCGCAGGTGACGCATCTGCGGGCGCGCATCGAGGCGCTGCCGCTGCCCGCGTAAGCCGGCGTAGGTTGGGGTGAGCCGCAGGCGAACCCCAACAGGCGTACGGGTTCGCCGAGCGCCTGTTGGGGTTCGCCTGCGGCTCACCCCAACCTACGCCGGTGTGATACCGGCGCGTTTTACGCGAATCCGCACATCGTCGATCTCGACGACCTGCCCCGCGTGGATCTTGCAGGTCTTGCGCAGCTCCTGCTGCCCATCCACATACACCGCCCCGCTGGCCACGATCGCCTTGCCGGCGCCGCCGCTGTCGCACAGGCCGGTCAGTTTCAGCAGCTGGTTGAGTTCCACGTGTTCGTGGCGGTCGTCGAGGTCGAAATCGATGGACTGCATCAGAAATCCGGATCGTTGAAGGCGCTTTCGGGCATGGCGAAGAAGGCGAAGAACGGCTTGCCGTCTTCCTGCCAGGTCTCGGCGGCTTCGTCGAGGATGTCCAGCAGGATGTCGAAGTCTTCCTCGCTGGCTTCGCGCAGGTCGTCGGCGTGGTCGAACAGCAGCAGGTAGCCGCTGCCTTCGAGCCAGTCCAGGTCGTTGACGCTGTCGGCCAGGGCGTCCCAGTTGTCGCCGAACTCGGCGGGCAGGCGCCAGGATGCCTTGAGGCGGCGCAGCAGTTCGTCCTTGCCGGTGCAGCCCTTGAGGCTGGTGCGCGCGACGAACAGGCCGTGGCCGGCGCCTTGGGCGGCGAGCGGGTCGAGGTCGTCCTCGACCACGAAGAACACGCCGCCGGCGTCGGGGTCGAGCAGGTCGATGTCGTGGTCCTGGGTGGTCATTGCGGCACCTTGAATGCGCGGAACGAGCGGTAGTGGTCGTCGGTGTAGTAGTAGACCACCGGCGGGTTACCGCCTGTGATGATGCGCCGCGCGCCGCGGTTGTCGAGGCCGGGCGTGTCCACCGTGTACTCGTGGTAATAGCCGCGCGGCTGCGCCGGCAGCAGGCCTTCGCGATTGCCGAACACGGTACCGTCCTGGCGGTTCGGGAACGGACCGCCGCGGGCGATCAGCGCGAGCGTGTCGCGTGCTTCGGGCGGCAGGAACGACGGCAGGCCGCCGGCCGGCGCGGACTCGTTGCGCGGCGGGTGGGCGGACGGCGCGACGGCCGCCTGGGACGACGGCGCGACAGTCGGCGCTGGCGTCGTCGGATGGCGGTTCCAGAGGAGGGCCGCGATCGCCACGACGGCCAGCACGAGCAAGGGTCTGAAGGAGCGCATGGAAGCCGCCGTTCGAAGTGGCGCGCAGCTTAACAGGGCCGCATGACGCGGCACTTGCTTGGTGTTCGCAAAATCTTGCGGCACACTCGGGTCTTTTGGCCGGACCTCCGGAGCACGCATGAGCGCCGCCTCTTCCACCGCCCGCGGCCGCCTGCCGCGCCAGATCCCCTACATCATCGGCAACGAGGGCTGCGAGCGCTTTTCCTTCTACGGGATGCGCAACATCCTCACTCCGTTCCTGATCACTTCGCTGCTGCTGCACCTGCCGGAGGCGCAGCGTCCCGGCGCGGCCAAGGACGTGTTCCACACCTTCGTGATCGGCGTGTACTTCTTCCCGCTGCTGGGCGGCTGGCTGGCCGACCGCTTCTTCGGCAAATACCACACCGTGCTGTGGATGAGCCTCGTGTACTGCCTGGGCCACCTGTGCCTGGCGCTGTTCGAGCACCATCCCACCGGCTTCTATGCCGGCCTGGGCCTGATCGCACTGGGGGCGGGCGGGATCAAGCCGCTGGTGGCCTCCTTCGTCGGCGACCAGTTCGACAGCGGCAACAAGCACCTGGCCAAGCCGGTGTTCGACGCCTTCTACTGGATCATCAACTTCGGCTCGTTCTTCGCCTCGCTGCTGATGCCGATGTTCCTGCGCCACTACGGCGCGGCGGTGGCGTTCGGCATTCCCGGCGCGCTGATGTTTGTGGCCACCTTCGTGCTGTGGCTGGGGCGCCATCGCTACGTGATGGTGCCGCCGTCGCCGCCGGATCCGGATGCGTTCTCCCGCGTGGTGCGCAGCGCTCTGCTCACCCGTGCGCCGGGGCAGGCGCGGCCGGGCCTGTGGCTGGCCGGCGCGGGCGTGCTTGCCGCGCTGGCGGCGCTGGCCATGACGCCGGCGCTGGGCTTCGTGATCGCGCTGTGCCTGGCCATCGTCGCGCTGATCGGCGGCGTCGGCGGCGGCGCCTGGCTGCAGCTGGAGCGGGCGCGCGGGCGGCATCCGCAGGTGTCGGTGGACGGCGCGCGCAATGTGCTGCGCGTGCTGGTGATCTTCGCGCTGACCACGCCGTTCTTCTCGCTGTTCGACCAGAAGGCCTCGACCTGGGTGCTGCAGGGCACTGCGATGGCCGCGCCGGGCTGGTTCCACCCGGCGCAGATGCAGGCGCTCAACCCGCTGCTGGTGATGCTGCTGATCCCGTTCAACAACCTGGTGCTGTTCCCGCTGCTGCGCCGGCGCGGCGTCGAGCCCACCGCGCTGCGCAAGATGACCGCCGGCATCGCCTTCGCCGGCCTGGCCTGGATCGTGGTCGGCGGCTATCAGCTGCTGCTCGACGACGGCCAGGCGCTGTCGATCGTGTGGCAGGTGCTGCCCTACCTGCTGCTGACCTTCGGCGAGGTGCTGGTCGCGGCCACCGGGCCGGAGTTCGCCTACAGCCAGGCGCCGGCCTCGATGAAGGGCGTGATGATGAGCTTCTGGTACCTGGCCACCACCATCGGCAACCTGTGGGTGCTGATCGCCAACGCTGCCGTGCGGCACGAGGCGGTGACCGGGCATATCGCGACCACCGGGCTCAGCATCGATGCGTTCCAGATGTTCTTCTTCGCCGCCTTCGCGCTGCTGGCTGCGCTGGCTTTCGGCGCCTATGCGCGCCGTTACCGTGAGGTGGACAACTACCGCATGGCCTGAGCCGCCGCGGCGATTGGACGGCTAGACGGATGCGCCGGAGTGGGCAATTCCTGCGAACCGCGCCGCATTGAGGCGCATCCGACGTTGCCCGATTGCCGCAGTGCAAGGTACATTCCGAACAATTCGCTGGGGGGAAAACCATGAACAAGACGACGATGGCCCGCGGGGCGGGCCTGGCGGTGCTGGCTTTGGCGCTGGCCGCCTGCGGGGGACACAAGGCGCGCGAGACCGCACCGGTGGATGCGCTGGTGGTGCCGGCCTTCGCGCCGTGGATCAGCGTGGAGCCCACCGCGGGCGACCTGCAGGTGCGCGGCCTGGACGAGAAGGTGGTGCTGAGCCCGTCGCGTCCCGTGTCCGAAGTGCTGCAGGCGCAGCTGCGCCAGGCCTTGCAGCCGGCCTATATCTCCAACCTCACGGTGGCCTGCGAGCGGGTCAAGACCGATATCCGCGTGCGCCACGAGGACGACAAGCCCTCGATCGCCACGCTGGACATCAGCATGCGCTGCACCACCAATGCGCGCGGCTTCGTCACGCGCAGCGAGCCGCACCTGGAGCCGACGGCCGCGGTCAACGCGCAGACCAACTATCCGACGCTGTTCGTCAGCCTGCTGGACAACGCGTCGAAGGAGCTGGCGACGAAGTTGCAGGCGGATATCGATGCCAGCAAGGCGAATCTGAAGTAAGCGCGCTGCGGCGCGAAGCTTTGGGGCGTAGCGCGAGGTTCAGCGCTGCGCTCCGCCCGTACCCTCACCCCATCCCCTCTCTCCCACGGGGACTACCTTCGGGTCGCCGGAGGGAGAGGGGATCACCTCACCTTTTCAGATGGCGGCAGCCGGATGAGGGTGCGGGCGGAGCGGTGCACGTCACGCTCGCGTTTCGCCAGTACCCTCACCTCTGCCCGTAGCGAAGCTGAAGCTGTCATGGCGCCGCGCCAGCGTCCATGCCGCGGCGGCGCAGCCCGCGCGCAGCCCACTGGCGAAGCAGGCGGTGAGCAGGTAGCCGCCGGTCGGGGCTTCCCAGTCGAGCATCTCGCCCGCGCAGAAGACGCCGGGCAGGGCGGTCAGCATCAGGCCGTCGTCCAGCGCTTCCAGGCGCACGCCGCCGGCGCTGCTGATCGCTTCGGCGATGGGGCGGGGCTGTTTCAGGATCAGCTCGAGCCGCTTGATCGCACGTGCCAGCTTCGCGCTGTCGTGCAGGCTGTCCTTGTCCACCAGCTCGTGCAGCAGGGCCGCCTTGACGCCGGCGATGCCGGCCTGGCGGCGCAGATGCTCGCTGAGCGAGCGGCTGCCGCGCGGCTTGGCCAGGTCCCGTTCCAGCCGTTCGAGCGGGCGGTCCGGCGCGAGGTCCAGCGTGAGCGTGGCCTGGCCCTCGCGTGCGATGGTTTCGCGCAGCCGCGCCGACAGCGCATAGACCAGGCTGCCTTCGATGCCGGTGGCGGTGATCACGCATTCGCCCTGGCGCTGCTGCTCGCCGCCGTCGTTATCGCGCCAGTGCGCCACCACCGGTTTCAGCGGCGCGCCGGCGTGGCGCTCGGCCAGATGCGCGCTCCAGCCGATATCGAAGCCGCAGTTGGCCGGCTGCAGCGGCGCCACGTCCACGCCGCGCGCGACCAGCCACGGCTGCCAGGCGCCGTCCGAACCGAGCTGCGGCCAGCTGCCGCCGCCGAGGGCGAGCACGCTGGCGTCGGCGCGCACCGCCAGTTCGCCGCCGGGCGCGGCGAAACGCAGCGCGCCGTCGTCGGTCCAGCCCAGCCAGCGATGCTGCACATGGAAGCGCACGCCGCTCTCGCGCAGGCGATGCACCCAGGCGCGCAGCAGCGGCGCGGCCTTGAGGTCGGCCGGGAACACGCGGCCGGAGCTGCCGATGAAGGTTTCCACGCCGAGCCCGCGCGCCCATTCGCGCAGCGCATCGGCATCGAAGTCGTCCAGCCAGCGGCCGACCGCCGCGGCGCGCTCGCCGTAGCGCCGGTCGAAAGCGGGACGCGGCTCGCCATGCGTGAGGTTCATGCCGCCCACGCCGGCGAGCAGGAATTTCCGGCCGACCGAGCCCTTGGCCTCGTAGACATCGACCTCGAGTCCGGCGGCGCGGGCGGTTTCGGCGGCCATCAGGCCGGCGGGGCCGGCGCCGACGATGGCGAGGGTGGGTGTGGGTGTGGGCTTGGACATGAGGCGCGCATTGTAGGTTGGGGTGAGCCGGAGGCGAACCCCAACCAGGCACCGCAGCATGCCGCCACGTTGGGGTTCGCTATGCTCACCCCAATCTACTTGTCATTCCCCTCACCCCCCTCTCAGGCACCATGCCTCGCCTGGCATGGCAGGACCTCTCCATGATCTTCCGCTGGTTCGAATCCCTGATCGATGCCTTCAAGGAACCCGAGGACGGCATGCCACCGGACTCGGTATGGCGTTTCTACGTGTTCTATCTGCGCCAGGTGTGGCCGGTGTTCGCCGCCGCGATCGTGGTCGGCTTTGGCGTGGCCATCGTCGAGGTGGCGATGTTCGGCTTCATCGGCCGCATCGTCGACCTGGCCAAGGGCGCGCCGGCGGCGGACTTCTTCGCCAGGCACGGCCGCGAACTGCTGTGGATGGTGCTGGTCACGCTGGTCGCGCGCCCGGTGCTGATCCTGCTGCACGACTTGCTGGTCAACCAGGCGATCGTGCCCAACCTCACCAGCCGCATCCGCTGGCAGAACCATCGCTATGTGATCCGCCAGAGCCTGGGTTTCTTCCAGAACGACTACGCCGGCCGCATCGCCAACCGCATCATGCAGACCGCCGGCTCGCTGCGCGAATCGGCGGTGCAGATCGTCGATGCGATCTGGTACGTCACCATTTACACCGGCAGCGCGCTGGTGATGTTCGCGCATGCGGACGTGTGGCTGGCGGCACCGCTGCTGCTGTGGCTGGTGCTGTACGTCATCACCCTCGCGTATTTCGTGCCGCGCACCAAGGAGCGTTCCTGGAAGCAGTCCGAAGCACGCTCGCGCCTGATGGGCCGCATCGTCGACGGCTACAGCAATATCCTCACCCTGAAGCTGTTCGCGCATACCCGCCGCGAGGAGGCCTACGTGGCCGAGGCGATGGGCGAGCAGATCCAGCGCATGCGCTCGATGACCCGCCTGACCACCGCCATGGACGCCACGATCAGCGCGCTCAACGGCCTGTTGATCGTGGGCACCTCGGCGCTGGCGGTGTGGCTGTGGAGCCAGGGCCGCGTGACGGTGGGCGCGATCGCGCTGTCCACCGGCCTGGTCATCCGCATCCACAATATGTCCGGCTGGATCATGTGGGTGGTCAATGGCATCTTCGAGAATGTAGGCACCGTGCAGGACGGCCTGGAGACCATCGCCAGGCCGCGCCTGGTGCAGGACCGCCCCGACGCCGTGCCCTTGCAGGTGAACCGCGGTGGCGTGCGCTTCGAGGACATCCATTTCCACTACGGCAAGAAGGGCGGCGTGATCGCCGGCCTGGACCTGGCCGTGCGTCCCGGCGAGAAGATCGGCCTGGTGGGTCCTTCCGGCGCGGGCAAGTCCACCCTGGTCAACGTGCTGCTGCGCCTGTACGACCTGGAGGACGGGCGCATCCTGATCGACGGCCAGGACATCGCCGGCGTGCAGCAGGAGAGCCTGCGTTCGCAGATCGGCGTGGTCACGCAGGACACGTCGCTGTTGCATCGCTCGATTCGCGACAACCTGCTGTACGGACGCCCCGACGCCACCGAGGAAGATATCCGCGAGGCGGTGCGCAAGGCGCGCGCCGACGAGTTCATCCCGCAGCTGGTGGACGGGGAGGGGCGCACCGGCTACGACGCCCACGTCGGCGAGCGTGGCGTCAAGCTCAGCGGCGGCCAGCGCCAGCGCATCGCCATCGCGCGCGTGCTGCTGAAGGATGCGCCGATCCTGATCCTGGACGAGGCCACCTCGGCGCTGGATTCGGAGGCGGAAGCGGCGATCCAGGACAGCCTGGAGCTGCTGATGCGCGGCAAGACGGTGATCGCCATCGCGCACCGGCTGTCGACCATCGCGCGGATGGATCGGCTGGTGGTGATGGACAAGGGGCATGTGGTGGAGAGCGGCACGCATGCCGAGCTGATCGCGCGCGACGGTTTGTATGCGCGCTTGTGGAAGCGGCAGACGGGTGGCTTCGTGGCTGCCGAGGATGACGCGGCCCTGGCGTGAGCTTCTGCCTTCTCTGCCCTCCGGGGGACCCGAAGGTAGTCCCTGTGGGAGAGAGGGTTGGGGTGAGGGGGAGGGGCTCGCCCCAACGCTTCTGCTTTAGCGGTTTTTTGCTCGTCATCCCTGTGCAGGCAGGAATCCGCTTTGCTCGTCATCCCGGCGTAGGCCGGGATCCAGTAGCGGTACGGCTCGATGGTCGCGTAGCGCTTAGTTTGTCTCGCCTATGGCGAGGGTTTCGTGCCGCTGCCGCGGCCCGACCTACTTTCTCTTGCTTGCCCAAGAGAAAGTAGGCAAAGAGAAGGGCACCCTGCACGGCGCCCTCCGCAGCTTCGCTGCTGCGGGTACGTGAGGGCTGGCCGGGCTTTTTGACGGGACATCCGTGTCCCGTCAAAAAGGCGAGGACTCCTGTCCTCGCCCCCTTCGGGGCCTGATCGTCCAGCCCTCACCGCCGCGCCAAGGGGGTTGAAGATCAAGAGCCAGAGCAAAAGCCAGAGCAAAAGCCAGAGCAAAAGCGCACAAGCGGAACGCC
>NZ_FONH01000003.1:0-79837 GCF_900112865.1 Dyella marensis
GATTCCAGCCTGCGCCGGCATGACGAGCAAAAAAAGGAACGCCCGCTGCGTAGCGGCCAAGTCGCGGCCACGCGACCATCAGGCGACACGGAAACCGGATTCCGGCCTGCGCCGGAATGACCAGCCCCGTCGCGCCAGCGACCTACTTCACCCCCTCCACATACCAATACGTGCGCTTGCGCTTCCCAGTGCCAGGCGGCACCACCTTCTGCGTCCCCAGCGACGACGTATTGTTGCCGCCAACCAGCCCCAGCTGATTGCCACCGCCAATCAACACCGGCGTCAGCAAAGTCCCTCCGCCGGAAGTAGGCAACTGCACCAGTCCGAAGATCGGCGACGGCGGCATGCCGCCACCATCGAACTTCACGAAGCGGTTCGAATTCAAGCCGCTGCCATCCAGGAAACTGATCGCATAACCACGCGCGATACCCAGGTTCGGATAACACATGTTCGGGTTGTTCTGCGGATTCGCCGGCTGGTTCGTACCGAAATAGGTATAGCCGGCCACGGTCAGCGGCGCGTTCACCGCTTTCTCGCCAGCGTTGGTCAGGGTGACGTAGAAGCCGCTGCCGCTGCCGGTGTACAGCGTACTGGTGGCATCGGTCAGGTTGCTCTCGGCGATCGTGCTCCAGGTAGCCGCCACGCTGTTGCCGGTATTGGTATCCCTGAGGCTGTAGAAGCGGTTGATCACGCTGGAGGCGGCGTTGGAGGCCAGCGGGTGTTCGCGGTCGCCGGAAGCGGCGGCCACGGCGTCGTAGCTGGTGGTGGGCACCACGTCCGGCGGATAGAAGAACTTGCGTGCGCTGGTGCCGGTGCCGCCCAGGCTGGCGATCTGGGTCACCGTCCAGTTGGTCGGCGCGGTGAGTGCGTTCGGCTCCAGGTCGACGCGCCAGATGTTGCCGCCGAGGTCGCTGGCGTACAGGCGCTCGATATAGCCGTCGCCGTCACGATCGAGCAGGGTGATGTCGGAGGGGATCGCGTAGGTCATGTTCGCCACGGTCTTGCAGGTGCCGGGCTGGCCGGTGCAGCTCGGTGCCGCCATCCATACCGGCGCGCCGGTGACCGCATCCAGCATCACGATCGAACGGCCCATGCTGTCTGCGCTCTGCACCGGATCGGCATCCTCCGCGCTGTCATAGCCACCGCCCATGATCAGCACAGGGTTGGTGTTGCCCTTGATGCGCGCCACTTTCGGTTGCGACCAGGTCTGGCCCAGCTCGGGAATATCCGCGTTCGACTTCTTCCACAGGAAGCGCGGCGCCGTGGGCGTGGTCACGTCGAAGGCGTAGATGAAGCGGCCGCCGCGGCGCGCGGTGAGGTAGATGTAGGTCGTCGCCGGCGTGACGCGCTGGTCCTGGTACACCGTGGTGGTGCCGTCGAAGAAATAGTCCTTCGGCTGTGCGCTGGCGTCGGTGATGCCGGGCAGCTTGATGATCGGGCTGTTGTCGCGCAGGCGCTTGAGCTTGCCGAAAAATTCCGGCGCGATGAACGACCACAGCTCGCCGCCGGGGCGTACCGTGCCGATGCCCGCGGTCTGGTTGCCGTTGATCGCGCGGTAGAAGCCGTCGTTGGAACCGTAGAACACCACCACGCCGGTGCTGCCGCCGTAGTTGACGATGGCCGGGCGCGAATGCAGCACGTCGCCGTGGATGGACGGACGGATCGTCACCGCGCCGCCGGGGCCGGGCTCGGCTTCGTTGTTGGGGCTGGTGTTGTCGGCGCCGCGCACCCAGTTGATCAGGTTGGACAGGTCCGCGCTGGTGGTGCCGAGCGCGGCGGCGGTCAGCGAGCCGTTGGCGGTGTTGAAATTGGGCATGGCAGTGCTGGTGGGACAGCTGCCCACGCCGTTGCAGGTGTACACCGTGCGGCCCGTCTGCGAGGTCAGGTAATCGGCGCGCAGCATCTCGCCCACGCCGCCTTTTTCCACCACCTCGCCGTCCACCGCGTCGTAGGCCAGCGAGATGCCGGAGGGCTTGTTCACCCAGAAGCCGGAGGTGGGCCAGTTGGTGACCACGCTGCTGCCGGAGGGGAAGGTGAGCGGGCCGTTGCGTGGCGTGCCGGTCTGCTGGTCCGAGGTCCAGAAGCTCAGTGCGTTCGGCGAGATGAAGCCCGAGCCGTTGTTGCTGATCGCGGAATTGCCCAGCGAGTCCTCGGTGACCACGTTGTTGTTGCTGTCCAGGCCGAGCTGGTACTGCTTGAGATTGCCGATCCAGCGCGGCTGCGCGGTGGGGTCGGGACGGAACACGCCGACGTAGACCTGGTTCAGCGATACGCCCTGGCTGTTGACGCTGACCGGCAGGCTGACCGAGGCGAACACGCTGTTGATCGACTGCACTTCGTTGAAGATCTGCAGCAGATCGTTCACCAGCGCATTGAGCGCGTTCGGATCATTGATGTTCACCACGAAGGCCTTGCCGCCGCCGTGGCTGGACATGCTTTGCAGGAACTGCACGTAGTCCGGGTTGCTGCCGTCGGTGACCGCGATGGTGTAGGTGATGATGTTCTGCGGATTGGTGGAGGTGCCGCCGGACAGGTCGGTCTGGTACATGTACTGCGCCCACTCGTCGCCCCAGTTGGCCTGGTATTTGTTGTTGGGCGGCGGTATCACGATCTGGGTGGGGTTGGACTGCCCGGTCACCTGCTGCAGCGAGGACTGCGCGCTCGGCGAATTGCCGGCATCCTGCGGCTTGCCGTTCTTCACCGCGTTGGCGATGTAGATGACGAAGCTCTTCTGGCAGGGGCCGGACAGCGGCGAGCGGTAAGTGACGCCGGACAGGCCGGTCTTGCCGGCGAAGTAGGCCCACATCTCCTGCATGCCGCCGCCGACGGCGGAGTTGTTGGAGTTGTCGGCCTGGCGGTCGAGCGACTTGATGGTGTTCTGGAAACTGGCCACGCCGGCGGCGTTCATCAGCGGCAACGCGCCCGGGTCGGTGGCGCGGCCCACGTTGGGGTAGCGGAACCAGCCGCCGTTGCTCGACGGGTCGAACAGCATCAGGCCCATGTTGATCTTGCCCAGCAGCACCGGGTTGGAACCGATCGCGGTCACCGCCTGGTACAGCGAGCACTGCTCGAAGCCGACGTCCTTGCCGGCGTTATTGGCGGACACCACCCCCGCGGTGGGGCAGCTGAAGCTCACTGAGCCGTTCCACGCGCTGGCGTTGTCCAGCAGGATCAGCAGGTTCGGCGAACCGCCGTTGACCGGCGCGCCGGTGTACAGGTCGATGTCCTCGCTCAAGGCCAGGCCCGGCAGCGCCAGCAGGGCGGCGGCGAACGCCAGCCTGCGCAGACGGCGGCTCACGAATGGGCGCGTATCGGACATGGCGGCATCTCCGCGGGAACAGGCAGGTGAAGTGATCATGGACATGGCGTTCCCACGGGGACGCGCACTGACGCGCCCTGGTGCACGGTGACCGAGGTCGCGCTGTTGCCGGCGTCGGTGACGGAAGACTGGATTTCCCACTGCGTGTCCGAACACAGCGACAGCGTGGCCGCGGCGCCGCTGGAGCCGATCACCAGGTCGCCGCTGCCGCTGGTGGGCGTGCGGCAGACATCGCCCAGTGCCAGGTCGCGATTGAGCACCGGCTTGCTGTCCAGGCAGAACGGCGCGGCCACCTGCGCGACGTAGTCGTTGCTGCCGTCGCCGGTGACGTCCACCGGCACGGAAGAAGCCGGGATCGGGTTGAGCGTGAAAGCCTGGTTCATCACCGATTCGACGCCCTGCTGTGCCACCGCCTTGGCTTCCATGCGGTACTGCTGGTTGGAGGCGACCTTGGTATTGACCAGGCTGGAGCTGGCCATGGACACGGCGAACAGCAGGAAGATGACCAGGAAGATCAGCGTCATCATCAAGGTGAAGCCGCGCTGGCGCCGGGCCGGAGGGATGAAGGGGCGCATGCTCAGTTCTCCCGCACGCCGCCTACGTTCCACAGGCGCGCGACCGCGCTGTAGACGTGGCGCTTGTAGGCGTCGTTGTAGGGGCCGTCCGGCGTTGCGCGACCCAGGTTGTAGGTGCGCGTGTCGGTCCAGCCGGTGGTGGGGTCGAGATTGCGTGCGAGCACCGTCACGCGCACCGCGGTGACATTGGCCCAGTTGGTGGTGACGTTGGTCCAGGCGTAGCCGGCGCTGCCGGTGCACGCGGCGGCGTTGTCGATGGCCGGATTGTCGACATAGCAGTCGGGCGAGCCATTGCCGTCGGTGTCCACGCCGTAGCTCAGGTGCACGTCCTGGATGCCGTCCACCAGCGAGGAGACCTGGATCGAGCCGTTGATGAACTCGGCCACCTTCAGGGTCGGCGTGCTGTCGCCGCCGCTGCCGCAGTTGTCGCAGCCGGCCAGGTAATAGCTGCGCACCACGTACTTGCGCAGTTCCGCCGGGCTGGCGCCGCTGCAGGTCTTGCCGAGCAGGGTGAAGTTGGCGGCGCTGCTGTCGTAGATCAGCTGCTTGGTGTCGGTGGTGCAACTCGATTGCTGCAGGTAGTACTCGGTGCCGGACGCCGTCGCGGACACGTTGCCGGAGGCGTAGTGCACGGTGATCGCTTCGGTGCCGGTGGCCATGTCGGTCAGGCAGGCCGGCGCCGCGCCGCCGGCGGCCACGCCGGACAGCGCCACCGGCACGGTCAGCGGCGAGGTGGTGTTGTCGAAACCCATCGCGCTCTTGGCGGTGGTGCAGGCGCCGGGCAGGTTGTACTGCAAGGTGGCAGACAAGCCGGGGCGGCCGAAGAAGCCCGCCATCTCGATGTCGCGCACCATCGATTGCAGCGCGTAGCGGCCGTTCTCGACCTGCTCGCCGGTCTTGTTGAATTCGGCGCGCGCCTTGGAGGTGGCGACATAGAGCGAACTGAGCGCGGCCAGCATGGCCAGTCCGATGGTCACGCCGATCATCAGCTCGACCAACGACAGGCCGCGTTGGCGGTGGCGAGGCAGGCGGGTGGGCAGGGTGCGCATGGCGGCGGTCACGACAGGCTGGCGATGCGCACCTGCACGCTCACCGCGCGGCGCAGGCTGTCGTCACCGAATCTGTTCTGGCCGCAGGCCAGGCCTGGCGCGGCGGTGGGCATCAGCCCCTGCCACACCACGGTGACGCGATAGACGTTGTTGACCGCATCGATCTGCTCGACGCAGCCGACCGCGCCGATCATGGCGCCGACCTGGTTGCCGCCGGAGGCCTCGCCGGCGCCGAGCAGCGAGTTGCGCCACGCGGCGAGGTCGGCATTGGCGGTGGCGGCCTGCAGCGCGGTGGGCGTCGGCGTGCCGGTGACGCAGGCTGGCGGTGCGGCGGAGCCGGCGCCGGTGACCAGGCCGGTGACGCCATTGGAATAGCACGCCGCCACCTGCCGGTTGGCGTTGATGCGCGACACCATGTCCTGCACCAGGGTGAGCGCCTGCACGCGCTGGTACGACTCCATCTCGTTGCGCGTGGAGCGGGCCATCATCATCACCGTGCCCAGCAAGGCGATCGATGCGATCAGCATCGATACCAGCACTTCGATCAGCAATATGCCGCGCTCGCGCTTCATGAGCAGGCTCCCTTGGTGGTCTGCACGCGCCCGGTGGCGCCCACCGCGACGCACAGCGGCTGCTGTCCCTGTGCGGTGACGGTGGGCTGGAGGGTGAACGACATGCCGGTGCCGGACATGCGTCCGTCGCCGCCGAAGTTGAACGAGGTGTTGCCGCCGCCTTCGCTGATCTGCAGGCCGTCCAGCGCGCTCTGCGCACGGATCGTGCTGGCGGCGGTGACGGTGGCGGCGCTGCTGACCGTCCAGCCCCGGCTCCAGTCGGTGCCGCTGGCGACGACGTAGACATTGCTGTTGCGCTTGATCGCCTCGCTGCGCGCGAAGATCACGCTGGAGGCCATGTCCATGGTGGCGTTCTTCAGCCGTTGGCGCTGCAGGAACGGCCCCATCTGCGGCACGGCCAGCGTGGCCAGTACCAGCAGCACGGAGATCGTGACCATCAGCTCGACCAGGGTGAAGCCTTGGGACGTTTGGCGGCGCATGGCTATTTCTTCCAGCACGTGGTGGAAGTACCCGAGGCGCTCTTGCTCCCGTTGCTGCCGAGCTTGAGCGTGCCGCAGTCGGTATCGCGGGTCTGGCTGCCGATCGGGGTGGCGGTGATGGTGTAGGCGGGCGGCGGGCCGGCGCTGGTCGCCACCGCGATGGTGTAGTTCGGCGAGACCGTGTCCGGCAGGCTGGCGTAGCCCAGCTGCGTGTTGCTGGTGGTGTACTGGCGGCTGTCGATCATGTAGCGCTCCTGCGCGCTGGACATGTCGAGCATCACGTTCTCCGCCGCCACGCGGTTGGCGCGCAGCGTGTAGCGGAAATAGCTGGGAATGGCGACCGCGGCGAGGATGGCGATCACCGCCACCACGATCATCAGCTCGACCAGCGTGAAGCCGTCGACGGCACGGCGCCGCGCCTGCGCGGCGGACGGCGGATTCGTGGCGGGCAATGCTGGCGCGACCATGTGAAAGCTCCCCCTTGAGTCCACCTGGTTACTCCGTGATGGCGCCTTAATGCGGAACGCGTTGTCGGCGATTTTGGAATACGCGTGGAGCGTAGGTTTCGGGAATATCGAATGTCAATTTGCCGGTCGGCCGCCTGGAGCCGTTCGGCATTATGCCGTCAGGCGTAATGGCCTGCGTTTCGTCGCGGCCGGCGGATGGAGCTTATGCATCAGGCGTGCCGGCGAAAGTCAGGCGCAAGCTTGCTCGGATGAAAACGCGCAAAGCAGGGAAATAATGATTTTCCTGCGTGCTCAGGGCATTAATTTTCGATAATCGCGAGGGGTCCGGCTATATCTTTCGATATAGGCCTTTTCCCTATTCTGATAATGCGCCGACCAAAAAATGTCGCCGACGCCTGTTTTGGTCACCCGCCGGCATTCGGTCTATGCAGTGCGAGCAGTGCCGTTCTAAGCATCCGCTAAGCAAAGTGGGTTACCAAGACGGCCACCCGGGCGTCCGTGCTGGCGCAAACCCATGCGGAATATCCGGGCGCAGCGACGAAGTGGTGCCGGTGGTGCCGGGCTTCACGGCGACAGGGGGGGGCGCGAACCGGTCTTGAGAGAGGGTGATCGTTCGTTGACTCTTAACCAGGGAGACCATCATGTTCCTGAAGCAGACCGGTGCCGCGGGCGCCGCGTTGTGTGTCGCCGTCGGCATGGCATGTGCGGGAAGCGTGCGTGCGCAGGACCAGTCCGGTGCGGAAGCCTCGCCGGCCGCGCAGCACGATACCTTGCACTCCTTGCGTGGCGTGATGCCGCGCCCCGACGATTTCTCCAAGAGCCCGCGCGAGCACGGGGCGCGCCCGCTGCCGTGGATCGACGGCCCCGGCTCGCCGCCTGACGGTGCCGTGCAAGGCAGCGCCAGCGGCGCCGCGCCGACCGCCGGCAGCGGCGTGGACGGCGTGGGCCAGGGCTTCAGCGGGCCGCAGGGCACCTTCACGGTGGACAGCGCGCCGCCGGATACCAACGGCGCGGTCGGCGCCACCCAGTACGTGCAACTGGTGAACACCGCCTTCGCCGTGTTCGACAAGGCCACCAAGCAGGTCGTGTACGGACCGGTGCAGACCAACACCTTGTGGTCCGGCTTCGGCGGCCCCTGCGAGAACGACAACGACGGCGATGGCGTGGTGGTGTACGACAAGGCCGCCGGCCGCTGGATCATCACCCAGTTCGCCGTCACCGCGGCGCCGTACTACCAGTGCGTGGCGGTGTCGGCCACCAGCGACGCCACCGGCGCGTATTACCGCTACGCGTTCAACTACGGCAGTGTGTTTCCCGACTATCCGAAGCTGGGCGTGTGGCCGGACGCGTACTACATCACCTTCAACATGTTCAGCGGCAACAGCTTCTCCGGCGCCAAGCTGTGCGCCTACGACCGCAACGCGATGTTGAACGGGCAGGCGGCGACGCAGCAATGCTTCCAGCTTTCCAGCAGCTACGGCAGCGTGCTGCCGGCGGACCTGGACGGCGCCACCGCGCCGCCGGCCGGTGCGCCGAACTACCTGATGAACTTCGGCGTCAACAAGCTCAATCTGTGGAAGTTCCATGTCGACTGGAGCAACAGCGCCAACAGCACGCTGAGCGGGCCGGCCGCCATTGCGGTCGCGTCGTTCTCGGCGGCCTGCAGCGGCGGCACCTGCATCCCGCAGTCGGGCACCAGGCAGAAGCTGGATTCGCTGGCCGACCGGCTGATGTTCCGCCTGGCCTACCGCAATTTCGGCAATCACGAATCGCTGGTGGTCAGCCATTCGGTGAAGGTGGGCACGTCCAAGCAGAACCCGTACACGGGCGTGCGCTGGTACGAGATCCGCAGTCCCGGCGGCACGCCAGCGGTGTATCAGCAATCGACCTATTCGCCCGACACCACCTATCGCTGGCTCGGCTCGGTGGCGATGGACAAGCAGGGCAACATGGCGATGGGTTACAGCGCGTCGAGCAGCACCCTCCATCCGGCGATCCGCTACACCGGGCGCCTGGCCACCGATGCGCTCAGCACCATGCAGGCAGAGGCGAGCATGGTCGAGGGCACCGGTTCGCAGAGCGGCAACAACCTGTCGCGCTGGGGCGACTACAGCGCGATGACGGTCGATCCGGTGGACGACTGCACGTTCTGGTACACCAACGAGTATCTGAAGACGACCGGCTCGTTCAACTGGAATACGCGGCTGGCGTCGTTCAAGTTCCCGACTTGCCAATAGGCATTGCGAGTTGAAGCCCCTCTCCCGCCCGGAGAGGGGGGGAGGGTGCGGGCGAAGCGGAAGCGTGATGTGCACCGCTCCGCCCGCACCCTCATCCGGCTGCCGCCACCTTCTCCCGGAGGGAGAAGGGTTCCAACTTGGAACGATGAGGTGGTCCCCTCTCCCTCCGGGAGAGGGGTTGGGGTGAGGGTACGGGCGGAGCGCAAGGGTGATGTGCACCGCTCCGCCCGCACCCTCATCCGGCTGCCGCCACCTTCTCCCGGAGGGAGAAGGGATCCAGTTTGGAACGGAGAGGTGATCCCCTCTCCCTCCGGGAGAGGGGTTGGGGTGAGGGTACGGGCGGAGCGCAGGAGTGATGCGTACCGCTCTCCGTCAGTCCCCCGGCACGCCACGCAACGTGTCCACGATGCGCGCGAATTCCCCGTCGCGCAGCCAGGGACTGTTGGTGATGGTCAGCGACCGTGCGGCGAAGTCGCGCGCGTTCGGTAATGGCGTGGCGGGCACGAGGTCGCGCAAATAGCCGTAGTCGGGCAGGGCATGGATGAACAGGCGGCTGACGCCGAGGCCGGCGGTCCATAGCCGGTCGAGTGCGGCGTCGCGTGCGGCTGAAGTCGGCAGCGTAAGCAGCAGGAACGGCCAGGCGCCCTGCGTGCCGGGCGCGTCGCCGAAGACCTCCACGCCAGGCAGCGTGCGCAATGCATCCAGGCGCGCCAGCGCTTGCCGGCGCGTGGTGTCGAGGAAAGCCGGCAGGCGCGCGAACGCCGCCGTGCCCACGCCCTGGCGCCAGCGGCCGAGCGGATGCAGCGGGATGTCCGGGCCGAAATCGTCGCCGACCGCCGCGACCGGATCGCCTTGCGCCAGCGCGGCGCGCAAGGGCTTGCCATAGACCGCATAGAGCAGCGAAGGGCGATACGCCACCGCGTAGCCGAGCAGTTCCACCGCGCGCTGCACGCTCCAGCGCAGGCTGGGGCGGATCACTTCGCGCCGGCTTTCGGCAAAGGCGCGACGCAGTTGCGGCTCGCGCGACACCAGCACGCCACCCTCGTACAACGTGAGCCCCTTGCCCACCGCGAGGCTGAAGAAGCCGGCATCGCCGAGCAGGCCGACGCTGGCGCCGTCGCGTCGCGCGCCCAGGGCCTGCGCAGCGTCTTCGAGTACGTAGGCGCCGCAGGCCTGCGCGACGGCCATGGCGGCCGGCACGTCGACGACGCGGCCGGCCAGATGCGTCGGCACGATCGCCAGCGTGCGCGGGCCGCACAAGGCGGCGAGCTGCGCGGCATCCATGTCGATGCCGCCGGGCGCGAGGTCGCACAGCTTCAGCTTCAGTCCGGCGCGGTGGATGGCGAGTGCTACCAGCGGGCAGGTCCACGCCGGCACCACCACTTCGTCGCGCTGCGGGCGCAGGCGGTGCATGGCATGCAGCGCGACCACCATCGCGGCGGTGCCGGAGCATTCGAGCTGGACTTCAGGGAGGGCGAGCCAGGCGGCGAGATCCGCGGCGAAGCTCGCGCGGCGCGGCCACAGGTCCGATGGGTGCAGCGGCAGGCCGGCGGTGGGCGGCAGCTCGCGGCGCATGCGCATCAGTCTCCGGCGGTGACGCCGAGTGCGCCCTTGGCCTCGGTGGGCGCATCGCCTTCGGGATGCGCGCCGCTCTCGGCGAAGGCGAGGCAGACGATGCCGGCCACGATCACCAGCGCGCCGATGACGCGCGCCCAGGTCAGCGGCTCGTTGAACAGCCAGATCGAAAACAGCATCACGCTGACCACTTCCAGGTGCGTCACCGCGAAGGCCGGGCCGATCGGCGCGTGCTTGAGCAGGGTCATCCAGGTGAAGAAGTTGCCGATGTAGCCGACCACCGCCAGGTAGATCCACGGATGGCCGAACACACGCACGATCCAGGCCCAGTTGGCTTCGGGCGGAAACGCGTGGTTGCCGGCGTACTTGAAGGCCAGTTGCACCACGGTGTCGAACGCCACCAGGATCAGGAAGCCGAAGAAATAGAAGCGCCCCAGGCGGGCCGGCGACGATGTCATGCGCTCAGCCTCCACCGGCGATTCCCACGATGCACACGCCGGCGGTGACCAACAGGATGCCGGTGACGCGCAGCGGGGTGAGCTTCTCGCGGAACAGGATGCGTCCGGCGATCATGATCACCACGATATTGATCGAGCCGAGCAGCACGCCCTCGGACAGGTCGACCAGCGAAAGGAAGGCGATCCACACCAGGAACTCGGCGACATAAGAGCCGATGCCGACCCATATCCACGGCCGCGCGGCCATGTAGCGCCAGCGCGCCAGGCCGTCGCCCGCGTCCGGATCGCCAGCGGCGGCCTTGAAGGCCAGCTGGCCTACCGTGTCGAGGGTGACGTTGAGCAGCCACAGCGTGATGGCGAGCGGGCTCATGGCTGCTCCGCGATCAGGCCGCGGCGCGCGCGGCCGCCGCCGCGGCCGGATCGGCGACGCGGCCGAAGAAATCGGCGGAACGATCGATCAGCAGGCGGCGTTCGCGGTCGATGGTGATCATGTGGTAGCTGTCTTCGAGCAACAGCATCTCCACCGGACCGGATACCGCGCGCTCGACCAGGCGCGCATTTTCGAGGCTGGCGATGTCGTCCTCGACGGCATGCGCGATCAGGCAGGGCGCGGTGACCTTGGGCAGGTCGCGCTTCACCACCGCGGCCATCTCGTACATCTGCGCCAGCGACGGCCACGGATTGCCGGGCAGGCCGGCCGCGGCGCTGTCGCCGCCGAGCATCTGCGCGCTGACCTGGGCGCGGATCCGCTCGTCGCGCAGGCCGTAGGGTTCGTTCTCGTGCACCATGCGGTGCTTGCCGAGGCCCAGGCGGCCGATCAGCGGCAGCATGAAAGAGAGCTTGCTGTACCACGGCGTGGCCCAGCCGTCGTAGCGGAAGGTGGCGCCATAGACGCCCACGCCCTTGACCAGGTCGGGACGGTCGGCGGCGAGCTTCAGCGCCAGCACGGCGCCCATCGAGAGGCCGGCGACGAACAGGTGGTCCAGCTCCTGCGCATAGCGCTCGGCGGCGGCCTGCACGCTGGCGTACCAGTCCTTCCAGCCGGTGGCGATGAGATCGTCCGCATCGCCGCAATGGCCGGCGAGCTGCATGCCGTAGACATCGAAACCGGCGCGGTTCAGGCCGCGGCCGACCAGGCGCATCTCGGCCGGGGTGCCGGTCAGGCCGTGGATGAGCATGACGCCGGCACGGCCGCCTTCGAGGCGGAATTCGACGTTCTGGATCACGGCTGCGGGCCCAGGCGGGAAGAAAGGTGAAGCGTAACGGCTGGGCGCATGTTTTCGCGACAAAGGTAAGACTGACCGGCGCAGTCTGGCCGGAGGCTCTTTCTAAAAACTTTCGACCGGCCTTTCGATCCGGGGCTCAGCGCCGCCGGCTCGTAAGGATCAGCGCCCGTTGAAACGGCTGACGCCGATCGACAGGCCGATGCTGCCGGTGGGATGCGAGCAGTCGCCGGTGCGCTGGGTGATGTTCACGGCGCCGCTGTTGTAGGTGCCCGAACCCCAGTGATTGCCGGTGACCACGCCCATGCCCACGCTGCCGTGCACCTGGGGCTGGTTGTAGGTGGCGTCGTCGCAGTGCGGGCGGGCGGCGTCCGCCTCGGCCTCGTCCTGGGCGGCGGTGCGGCCGCTGGTGTCGCCGTAGTAGACGCCAGGGGTGGGACGGCTGGCGGCGGTGGAGGTACCGGCCGGACGGGTGTTCACGGCATCCATGGCCGGCGGGGCGTCGCTGGGCCGGGCGGGGGCGGTGCTGCTGCTGGCGGGGACGCTGCCGGGCGGGAGCTTGAGGTTGAGGCCGCCGCTGGAGGTCTGCGCGTGCGCGGCGGTGGCGAGCAGGACGAGGGCGAGCGCGGTGGGGATGAGCTTGGTGTTCATGGGGAGACTCCGGGGGCGCTGCCGATAACGGGTGGGGCGGGTGGGGCGTGTACAGCAAGCTGTTCGACGGTTGGGCCCGGAAGGAAGTTCCGAGGCGTTGCATCCGAGCGGCGTAGGTTGGGGTGAGCCGCAGGCGAACCCCAACATGGCCTATCCAGGCGCATCGCATTGTTGGGGTTCGCCTGCGGCTCACCCCAACCTACGCCGGTGGGTTGGCGAGGGGCTACGGCACTTCGGCTGTCCACTCGTGCTTGTGGAACTTGTTCGCCGCCAGCTCGCGCGCCCGCGCCAGCTCTTCCGGCTTCAAGGCGTCGTGGCACAGGCCGTGCAGGCGGTCGAAGGTCTCGATCATGCTCCCGATCACCGCCTCGCGCGGCAGGCCGGTCTGGCTGCGCAGCGGGTCCACGCGTTTGGCGGCGCTGGCGGTGCCCTTGTCCGAAAGCTTCTCGCGGCCGATGCGCAGCACCTCGAGCATCTTGGCCGCGTCGATGTCGTAGGCCATGGTCACGTGATGCAGCACCGCGCCGGCGTGGCGTATCTGCGCGGCGCCGGCGATCTTGCCGCCGGCCGAGGCGATGTCGTTGAGCGGCTGGTACCAGGCCTCGATGCCCAGGATCGCCAGCGCATCGATCACCCAGGCGTCCATCAGCGCGTACGACTCCTGGAAGCTCAGCCCTTCCACCAGGCTCAGCGGCGCATAGATCGAATAAGTGATGGTGTTGCCGGGCTCGATGAACATCGCGCCGCCGCCGCTGATCCGCCGCACCACTTCGATGCCGTGGCGATGCGCGGCATCGAGGTCGACCTCGTTGCGCAGCGACTGGAAGCGTCCGATCACCACCGCGGGCGAAGCCCATTCCCATACGCGCAAGGTGGGCGCGCGGCGGCCGGCGGCGACTTCGTCGGTGAGCACCTGGTCCAGCGCCATGTGCAGCGCGGGCGGCTGCGGGTCGTCGTGGATCAGCAGCCAGTCGTGCTGGTTCCAATCGCTGCGGCTCATGCCTGCGCTCCCTCGTGCAGGGCGCGGCGCACGGCCACCGCGATGGCTTCGGGCGAGATGCCGTACATCAGCACGTCGGCGGCGAGCGCGCCCTGGATGGCGAAGGCGAGCGCGGCTTCGTCGCTGCTCGCGTACAAGCCTTCCAGCGCGGCATTGATGTCGCGCAGCGCGCGGTCCGGCTCGAGGAAGAAATCGCCGCTGACCTGCACGCGGCACAGCTGCCCGGCGTGGACATCCAGATCCACCACCACCAGCTTGCCGCCGGGCATCTTGTACTCGCCGTGCATGCCTTGAGCCTCCGGCCGTCGCCGCCCCGGCGAACCGGGACGGCGTATTCGATCAACCCGTGGTCTCGATCCGCTCCACCCGGCGCAGGCCGCGCGGCAGCACGCCGCCGCGGGTGGCGCGGTTGGCGCCGAATTCGACCAGGTCGGACCAGCGCAGGGTCAGCTTGCGCTGGCCGGCATACAGGGTGACCTCGCCCTTGCCTTCGGTCACCACCGCCACGCCGGCGACGCGCTCGTCGCCCGAGGCCAGCTTGTTCTTGGGGATTTCGATCAGCTTGTTGCCCTTGCCCTTGTCCAGCTCGGGCAACTCGGCCACCGAGAACATCAGCAGGTGCCCTTCGGTGGTGACCACCACCAGGCGGTCACGCGCAGGATCGGCGCTGACCTGCGGCGCCAGCACGCGCGCGCCGTCGCCCAGGGTGAGCATCTGCTTGCCCGCCTTGTTGCGGCCGGTGAGCGCCTCGAAGCGGGTGACGAAGCCGTAGCCGAAGTCGGTGGCCAGGATCAGGCGCGTGTCGTTGTCGCCCGCGCACAGCGCGTCGAAGCTGGCGCCGGCCGGCGGGCTGAAGCGGCCGGTGAGCGGCTCGCCGTTGCCGCGCGCCGACGGCAGCGTGTGCGCCGGCGTGGAATAGCTGCGGCCGGTGGAGTCGATCACCGCGATCTGCTGCGTGGTGCGCGCCTTCACCGCGGCGAGCAGGCTGTCGCCCTCGCGGTAGGACAGGCCTTCGGCATCCACGTCGTGGCCCTTGCCGGCGCGGATCCAGCCCTTCTGGCTGAGCACCACGGTGACCGGCTCGCTCGCCACCAGGGCGCTTTCGTCCAGCGCCTGCGCGGCATCGCGCTTGACCAGCGGCGAGCGGCGCTCGTCGCCGTACTTGGCGGCGTCGGCGCGCAGTTCTTCCTTGATCAGGCCCTTGAGCTTGGCCGGCGACTTCAGCAGCACGTTGATGCGGGCGCGTTCTTCTTCCAGCTGGTCGCGCTCGGCATTGATCTTCATTTCCTCGAGGCGGGCCAGCTGGCGCAGCTTCGTTTCGAGGATGTAGTCGGTCTGTTCTTCGCTGAGCTTGAAGCGCGCCATCAGCACCGGCTTGGGCTCGTCCTCGCTGCGGACGATGCGGATCACCTCGTCCAGGTTGAGGTAGGCGATGCGCAGGCCTTCCAACAGGTGCAGGCGGCGCTCGACCTTGGCCAGGCGGTGCTCCAGGCGACGCGTCACCGTGGCGGTGCGGAAGCTCAGCCACTCGCTGAGGATGCGCTTGAGATCCTTGACCTGCGGACGGCCGTCCAGGCCGATCATGTTGAGATTGACGCGGTAGCTCTTTTCCAGGTCCGTGGTGGCGAACAGGTGCTGCATCACCTCGTCCGGATCGATGCGGTTGGAGCGCGGCACCACCACCAGGCGGATCGGGTTCTCGTGGTCGGACTCGTCGCGCAGGTCCTCGATCATCGGCAGCTTCTTCGCGCGCATCTGCGCGGCGATCTGCTCGAGCACCTTGGACGGGCTGACCTGGTGCGGCAGCGCGGTGATCACGATGTTGCTGTCTTCGCGCCGGTACACCGCGCGGGCGCGCAGCGAGCCGTTGCCGGTCTGGTAGATCGCCAGCAGCTCGTTGCGCGGGGTGATGATCTCCGCCTCGGTCGGATAGTCCGGACCCTGGATGTGCTCGCACAGGTCGGCGACCGTCGCATCCGGATCGTCGAGCAGGCGGATGCAGGCGCTGACCACTTCGCGCAGGTTGTGCGGCGGGATGTCGGTGGCCATGCCCACGGCGATGCCCATCGAGCCGTTGAGCAGCACGTGCGGCACGCGCGCCGGCAGCCAGCTGGGTTCTTCCAGGGTGCCGTCGAAGTTCGCCACCCAGTCCACCGTGCCCTGGCCCAGCTCGCCCAGCAGCGCCTCGGCGATGGGGCTGAGCTTGGACTCGGTGTAGCGCATCGCCGCGAAGCTCTTGGGGTCGTCGGGCGAGCCGAAGTTGCCCTGGCCGTCGACCAGCGGATAGCGGTAGGAGAACGGCTGTGCCATCAGCACCATGGCTTCGTAGCAGGAGCTGTCGCCGTGCGGATGGAATTTGCCGATGACGTCGCCGATGGTGCGGGCGGATTTCTTCGGTTTCGAAGTAGCCGACAGGCCCAGTTCGCTCATCGCGTAGACGATGCGGCGCTGGACGGGTTTGAGGCCGTCGCCGACGAAGGGGAGGGCGCGGTCCAGGACCACGTACATGGAGTAGTCGAGGTAGGCGCGCTCGGCGTATTCCTTGAGCGGGATCTGTTCGAAATTGGCTTGCAGATTCATTTAGTTACGAAGGTGGGTGGCGCGCGGGGCGCGCGGGGTTGGCCCGGGATGGTGCCAGATTGGGTGTTTGGCGTCATGCCGACGGGGGCGGGGGGCGATTTTTGCTCGTCATTCCTGCGCAGGGAGGAATCCGGTTTCCGTGTCGCCTGATGGTTGCGTTCCCGTGACCTGGCCGCTTATGCAGCGGGCATTTCGGACGCCTGCCGGCGCCCGAGTTACTTTTTCTTTGCTGGCCCAAAGCAAAAGTAACCAAAAAGAAATGGCCTAAGAGGGGGGGGGGAGGCCAGCTTTTTGCGCTGCGCTTTTGCCACACCCTTTCACCCCTCTCCCCTCCGGGGAGAGGGCAGGGTGAGGGGCCGGGCGGAGCGTTGTGCAGAGCCTCGCGATCCCGGCGTAGGTTGGAGTGAGCCACAGGCGAACTCCAACACCGCGGTGTGCGGAATCATTGCCGCTGGACTTCGATCCCCAGCTTCTCCAACTGCTTCTGCAGGCTGTCCGGCCCTGCCAGGTGGCCGGCGCCGACGGCGACGAAGGTGGTGCCGGGTTGTTTCATGCGCTCGGCAATGGCCTTGGCCCAGGCCTCGTTGCGCTTGACCAGCATGCGCTCGTACAGCTCCGGGGAGCCTTTGCGCAGGTCTTCGTCTTCGATGCGGGCGATTTCGTCGGTATCGCCGCGGCGCCAGGCGTCGATCAGGTCGCGCAGGCGGGCGGGGCCCTGGGCGACTTCGTCGAGGCTCTGGCTGAGGAAAGAGAGCTGCAGGGGTTCGGGCATGTCGGCGAGCATGCGCAGCTGCTGCTCGGCGGTTTCCAGGCCTTCGACCGGTTTGCCGGCTTTTTCCATGCGCGCGCGCAAGGTCTTGTCGACGCCGGCGGCCGGATCCATGCCGGCGCGCACCAGCGGGGCCACGGCCAGGGTGACGGCGGCGAGCCAGGGGCGCATGGCCTGCAGGGTGGCTACGCCGCCGGGGACTTCGGCGTCTTCGGCGGCGCGCTCCAGGCGCGTGCGATCGCGCGGCGAGAGCCTGGTCGACAGCGGATGCGCCGGATCGAGGCCGTACTTGATCACCTGCGCCTGCATGTTGGCGGGGTTGTCGTCGGTCAGTTCGATCAACAGGCGAGCGCTGGCATCCAGGGCGTTGTCCAACTGCTTGGACGACCAGTTGGCATCGTGCGGCAACAGGTGCACGGTGCCGAACAGGTAGACGGTGGCCTGGTCCTTCTTCGCCACCCACAGCGCGGGGTTGGCGAAGGCGGGGGCGGCGAGCAGCAGGCACAGCGCGAACAGGACGCGGATACGGCGGAACGGCTTCAACGGCAACTCCAGGTGGGGCGGCGGGCTGGGCGGGTGTCAGTGGGCGGCGCGCCCGGCTTCGACGTCCTGCAGGAAGCGGGTCAGGCCGTCGAAGTAGGTGCGCTGGTCATCGTACATCGCCATGTGGCTGCCCTTGGGGCACAACAGGAAGCGGCCCTGCGGCAGTTTCTTCGCCATCGCGGCCATGTACGCGGGGTCCATGGTGTCGTACTGCGCGCCGATCACCAGGGTAGGCACGCGGATCTGCCGCAGGTCCTTGCTGCGGTCCCAGTGTTCCAGGCGGCCGCTGGCGCCCAGTTCGCTGGGGCCCTGCATCAGGGTGTACACGCGTTCGTTGAGATGCGCGAAGGCGCGCTGCACCGGATCGGGCCATTGTTCCTGCGGCATGCGCAGCACGTGCTGCTCGTAATGCATCGGCGTGAGGATCTGCATGTAGCGCGGATCGGCGGTGCGGCCACTGGCTTCGAGCTGCTTGGCCTCGGCCAGCAGCTTGGGATCCATCGCCGGCTCCAGCACCTTGCTGGCGTACACGTTATAGGCGGGGATCGAGTCCATCATGTTCGAGATCACCAGGCACTTCAGGTGCTGCTGGTACTTCAGCGCGTACTCCATCGCCAGGATGCCTCCCCAGGAGTGGCCGAGCAGGCAGAAGTTGTCCTTGTCCAGGTGCAGCGCCTGGCGTACCTGCTCGACTTCCTCGACGAAGCGCGCGGTGGTCCACAGCGAGTCGTCCTTGGGCTGGTCGCTGTAAGCGGAGCCGAGCTGGTCGTAGTAGTAGTACTCGACGCCCGCGGCGGGCAGGAAGCTGTCGAAGGCTTCGAAGTATTCGTGGGTGGCGCCGGGACCGCCGTGCAGCAGGAGCAGCTTCAGCTTCGGGTTGTTGCCGACGCGCTTGGTCCATACGCGGAACTTGCCCTTGGGCGTGTCGATCACGATGGTCTTGACGCCGCCGCTCAACACGTCGTCGCGGCCGGTATTGTCGAAGTAGGCGGCGTTGCTCTTGGCCGGAGCTTCCGCCGCATGCGCGGCGCACAGGCCCAGCAGGGCGACCAGGGTGGCAAGCATGCGCTTGATCGGCAGGCCTTTCATCGGTGTGTTCCCCTTCATCGATGCGGATCGAATGCTCCAGGCACTATCCCGCGCCCGTCGCACGGCAGCAAGCACGGTTCAACGCGGCACGCGGTAGCCGCCGGGCACGCCCTCGGGACTCAGCGTCAGCTGCCACAGCTGGTCGCGCCGGCTGCGGAACACCGCGGCCGACACCGACAGGTAGAACTGCCACATGCGGCGGAAGCGCTCGTCGTAGTTGGCGGCCAGCCGCGGCCAGGCGGCGTCGAAGTTCTCGCGCCAGGCAGCCAGCGTGCGGGCATAGTCGGCGCCGAAGTTGTGCCAGTCCTCGACCACGAACAGGTCCTGCAGCGCCGCAGTCACCTGCTGCGCGGACGGGATCATCGAGTTCGGGAAGATGTATTTCTCGATCCATGGATCGGGTCGCGACGGCGTGCCATTGCTGCCGATCGAATGCAGCACGAACAGCCCTTCGTCCTGCAGGCAGCGGCGCGCCACCTGGAAATAGGTGCGGTAGTTGAGCGCGCCGACGTGTTCGAACATGCCGATCGAGAACACCGCGTCAAAACGCTCGTCCAGCTCGCGGTAGTCCTGCAGGCGGATTTCCACCGGCAGGCCGGCGCACAGCTCGCGGGCGAACTCGGCCTGTTCCTGCGAGACGGTGACGCCGACGCCTTCGATGCCGTAGCGCTCGGCGGCGAATTTCAGCGCCTCGCCCCAGCCGCAACCGATGTCCAGCACGCGCTGGCCGGGCTGCAGGCGCAGCTTGCGGCAGACCAGGTCGAGCTTGGCGGCCTGCGCGTCGTCGAGGTTGTCGGCCTGCGCCCAGTAGCCGCAGGAATAGACCAGGCGCTTGCCGAGCATGGCCTGGAACAGGTCGTTGCCCAGGTCGTAGTGGACGCGGCCGATCTCATAGGCATGCTCGCCGCGCTGCAGGTTGACGAAGCGGGCCTTCAGGTGCGCCAGCAGCGTGTCCAGCGTCTTCAGTTCCTGGTCCACATGCGAGCGCAGCAGACGGGTGAACATGCCGGGCAGGTCGTCCGCGTCCCACCAGCCGTCCATATAGGCCTCGCCCAGGCCGAGCGAACCGTGGGCGAACACGCGGGCGTAGAGGTCGTCGTCGTGCACGCGCAGGTCGGTCGGGGCCTGGCCGTCGAGGTGGATGCCGGCGTGTTCCAGCAGGGTGACGGCGCGTTGCTTCAGCGAATCCCGGCTCATGCTTGCCCCTTTCGGTGGACAGACTGCGCGTGGATGGACGACGTGAATGGACGACCGGCTCAGTGCTTGCCGAGCACCTCGAAGCCTGCCGCCAGCGATGCATAGACGACGTCGACATGGGCGGCGCGCACGGCGGCCAGCAGGGTGCCGGCGCGAGCCTCGTCCAGCAGGAATTCGACCTTGACCGGCAGGTCGTCGGCGAGGTCGAAGAACTGTTCCTCGTGCAGCACGCCGTGGCGGCCGTAGCCGGCGATGGCGCGGAAGGCCGAACCGCCGCCGATGCCCTGGCGCCTGGCCAATTCCAGCAGCCATTCGTAGACCAGCATGCCGTCGTGCCGCGCGCGCTGGTGGCAGTAGAAGACCAGCAACCGGCCCGGATGGATGGTGTCGGTGTTCATCGCTGCCTCCTTCAGGCGCGCAGCAGCAGGCGGGTGGCGGCGATGCCGGCCACCGTCATCGCGATCGAGCCGACCAGGTGGAAGGCCACGTGCCCGGCGAACCACAGGTACTGCTGGCGCAGCAGCAGGGTGGTGGCCTCGGCCGAGAAGGTGGAGAACGTGGTCAGGCCGCCGAGGAAGCCGGTGGCCACGAACAGGCGCAGTTCCGGCGGCAGGGTCTGGTAGTGGTCGAACACGCCCAGCACGCAGCCCATCAGCAGGCCGCCGATCAGGTTGGCGGCGAGCGTGCCCATGGGCACGGTGGGGAACAGTGGGTTGAGCATGACGCCGAGGATCCAGCGCAGCCAGCAGCCCAGCGCGCCTCCGATGCCGACGACCAGGAATCCGGAATAACTCAAAGCCAAGTCTCCTGAAGGTTGCTGCCCCTCCGGAACCAGGCATGCGCCTGCGCCCCGGCAGGAGCCGGTGTGCAGGCATCATCAGCGGCGGGCCTCAAGCTAATGCATGGGGCTCCGGCGCGGTTCGTCCGTATCGCGGCACGGAACGGGAGGCATGCCATCTCCCTTGCGTTGCGCATGCTAGCCGAACGGCTTGGCGGCGCGCCAACCCCGCGGTGACGTGCGGACCATGCGGGCCTGGCGGCGCGCCCTTATACTCGCGGGCCTCGCGCCTCTTACGTCCCCCGCCATGCGCGCCGATCCGCTCCATGCCAATTCCCGCGCCGTGCCGCGCAGCCTGCCGGTGCTGCTCGCGGGCCTGTCGATGATCGGCCCGTTCTCGATCGACGCGGTGTTCCCCGCCTTCCCCCTGATCGGGGCGCAGTTCGGCGTGGACAACGCGCAGCTGCAGCAGTTGATCAGCATCTACCTGCTGACCTATGCGGCGATGAGCCTGTTCCATGGCGCGCTGTCGGATGCAGTCGGCCGCAAGCCGGTGCTGGTCACCGGCATCGCGGTGTATGCGCTGGCCTCGGCGGGAGCGGCGCTGGCCACCTCGTTTCCGCTGCTGCTGGCCTGCCGCGGCCTGCAGGGCATGTGCGCCGGCGCCGGCCTGGTGGTCGGCCGCGCCATCGTGCGCGACTGCTACGAAGGCGCCGCGGCGCAGCAGCTGATGTCGCGGGTGATGATGATCTTCAGCATCGCGCCGGTGATCGCGCCGATGGTGGGCGCGCAGATTCTCTACTTCGGCAGCTGGCACGGCATCTTCTGGGTGCTGATGGGCTTTACCGCGGTATTGGCCACCGCGCTGGTACTGCTGCTGCACGAGAGTCATCCGCCGGAAGCGCGTACGGTGTTCGCACCGCGCGCGCTGCTGGCCGGCTATGTCGGCTTCGCCCGCGACCTGCCGTTCCGGCCGCTGCTGGTGTCGTGTTCGGTGAACTTCGCCGGGCTGTTTCTCTATATCGCCTCGGCGCCGCGCATCGTGCGCGACCTGCTGCACCTGTCGGCACAGGGCTTTCCCTGGCTGTTCCTGCCGGTGGTGGCGGGGCTGATGGGCGGCGCCTGGCTGTCCGGCCGCCTCGCGGTGCGGCGCAGCCAGGTCTATACGGTGAACCTCGGTTACTTCTCGATGCTGGCGGCCTGCGCGCTGCATCTGCTGCTGGCGCTGGCCTTGCCGCAGCCGGTGCTGCCGTGGTCGATGCTGCCGCTGATCCTGCATGGCGTGGGTGTGCAGCTGGCGTTTCCCACCTTGACCCTGCTGTTGCTCGACCGCTTTGCGCACCATCGCGGCGGCGCGTCCTCGGTGCAGGCCTTCGCCAGCCTGCTGTTGTGCAGCGTGGTGGCGGGCGTGCTGTCGCCGCTGCTGGCGGACCGGATGCTGTACCTGGCGCTGGGCGCATCCGCGCTCACCGTGATCGGCTGGGTGTCGTGGCGCTGGTATCGGCGTTCGGTGGAGAAGGTGGCGCGCGAGGCGGTCGAAGCGGCTTAGCGTCCGGCGTAGGTTGGGGTGAGCCGGCAGGCGAACCCCAACGGGCCTTGCCCGGATGCGCCATGTTGGGGTTCGCCTGCCGGCTCACCCCAACCTACGGAGTGGGGCGTCCCTGGCTGTCGAGCAGCGCATGCTCGACCAGCCACTGCCGCGCATTCTCCGCATCCCCGGCGAACCACGCCGTCGTCGAGCCGAGCCGGAAGCTGTAGCCCCACGCATCCATGTCCGCCATCAGCCGCGCGCGGCCCACGCCGGGCAGCTCGTCGGCGAGCACGATCTGCAGATAGCAGGTGGCGTCTTCCTCGGCGATGGAATCGGTGGCGTCGGTATGCACCTGGGCGCGGCGCTCCGGCGGCAGCACGATCAGGTGGCCGGCTTCGTGCAGCAACGAATGCACCGGCGTGTCGCCGCGCGCATACACCGTGGTGCCGATGATGCCGGCCTCTTCGTCGCCCCAGAAGCTGCCCGGGATGGGTTGGCCGTCGGGCACGCGCTCCAGGCTCAGGCCGTAGCGGGCGAGCAGGGCGCGCGCATCCGCCTCCTGGAGATCGGCCAGGCGCAGCACGGCGGGTGGGGCGAGTGTTTCTTGCATGCGTCGCGGCGCGGACGGTGTCCTGCGCGGAATTCGATAAGGGGGAAAGAGCCGGCGGGCCGTCGCCCGCCGGCGGCGGATCAGCCGGCGACCGGCGCGGTCGATCCGGGCTTGCTGTTTTCGGGCAGGGCCACGGACAGCTCCAGGATTTCGTGCCCGCTGTCGCGCTCGACGTTGATGTTGATCGCTTCGATGTCCACGTGGACATACTTCTTGATCACTTCGAGCAACTCGTTGCGCAGCAGCGGCAAGTAGTCGGGCGCTCCGCGGGTGGAGCGCTCCTGCGCCACGATGATGCGCAGGCGCTCCTTGGCCACCACGGCGGACGGCTCAGGCCTGCGCTTGAGGAAATCAAGAATACCCATCGCGTTCAACCTCCGAATACGCGCTGGAAGAAGCCCTTCTTCTGCACTTCGAGGAAGCGCAGCGGGCGCTCTTCGCCAAGGATGCGGGCCACGGTGTCGCTGTACGCCTGGCCCGCATGCGAGTTCTCGTCGAGGATCACCGGCACGCCCGAGTTGGACGCGGCCAGCACGTTTTCCGACTCCGGAATGACGCCGACCACCGAGATGCCGAGGATCTCCTCGACGTCCTTGACGCTGAGCATTTCGCCCACCGCGACGCGCGCCGGGTTGTAGCGGGTCAGCAGCAGGTGCTGCTTGATCGCGTCCTCGCCCTTCTCGGCGCGGCGGGTCTTGCTGGCGAGCAGGCCCAGGATGCGGTCGGAGTCGCGCACCGAGGACACCTCGGGGTTGACCACCACCACGGCGTGGTCGGCGAAGTACATCGCCAGGTGCGCGCCCTTCTCGATGCCGGCGGGCGAATCGCACACGACGTAGTCGAAGCCTTCCTCGGACAGGCCCTGCAGCACCTTCTCCACGCCCTCCTGGGTCAGCGCGTCCTTGTCGCGCGTCTGGCTGGCGGCCAGCACGTAGAGGGTTTCGTAGCGCTTGTCCTTGATCAGGGCCTGCTTGAGCGTGGCTTCGCCGTGCACGACGTTGACGAAGTCGTACACCACGCGGCGCTCGCAGCCCATGATCAGGTCGAGATTGCGCAGGCCGACGTCGAAGTCGATCACGGCGACCTTCTTGCCCTGGGCGGCCAGGCCGGTGGCGAGCGAGGCGCTGGTCGTGGTCTTGCCCACGCCACCTTTGCCCGAGGTGACAACGATGATCTCTGCGGTCAAGGGTTCATCTCCCGGAATATGTTTTTTGTAATGGTGTTGCGATTAGTAGTGTCGCGATCGTTGCAGGCGGGCGGCGCCGCGTCAAAGTTTCGCGATCAGCAATTTTTCCCCGTCGAGCCAGCATTGCACAGCCTGGCCTTCGAGGTCCTTCGGCAATTGTTCAAACACGCGGTAGTGGCCGGCGATGGCCACCAGTTCCGCGCGGAAGTCGGACACGTAGATGCGCGCCTTGGCATCGCCCTGGGCACCGGCCATCGCGCGGCCGCGCAGGCCGCCGTAGATGTGGATGCTGCCGTCGGCGATCACTTCGGCGCCGTTGGCCACGCCGCCGGTGACGATCAGGTCGCGTTCGCGCGCATAGATCTGCTGGCCCGAGCGCACGGTGCCGTCGTGGTATTGGCCGCCCAGGCCGGCGGCGGGTTCGGCCTCGCGCGCGACCGGAGCAGGCGCCGGGGCCGGCGCGGCGGCAGGCGTGGGAGCCGCCGGGGCGGGAGCCGGCGGCTCGATGCTGCCGCCGTCGGCGGGTTCGTAGGCGGCGCGGAACTTGGCGATCAGCGGCAGGCCCATGCGGCGCGACAGCGCCTCGGTCTCGCTGGTGCCGTAGGCCAGGCCCACCGGCAGCATGCCGGCACTGCGGATCGCCTCGAGCAGGGCGTCGACGGTGCCGTCGTCGGGCAGGTTGAGCAGGTGGCTGAGGTCCAGGATCACCGCCGCGCGGGAAAACAGCTGCGGGGCGGTGCGCACGCGGCGCTCCAGCTCCTCGTAGAGCGCGGCGGCGTCGGCGCGGCGTACGCGCACGCTGGAGATTCCGACCTGGCCAAAGCGCAGGTCGCAGACATCGGTGGTATCCATGCGGGCATTCATGGGCGCCGCTCTCCGGCGAGGCGGCGCTTGTCGTTGTTATGGGTGGGGCGGGGACGCTCGGCCAGCCAGCTCACGTCGGGCAGGCCGTCGCGCTCCAGGTAGGTCTCGCGCACATAGGGATAGCTGGGCAGTTCCTTGGCCAGCAGGCTGACCTGCGGACCTTCCTCGCCCATGCGCTGCTGGCCGACTTCCTGGAAGCCGTAGGTGCCGTGGAACAGCAGGACCTTGTCGTCGCGCGGCTCCAGGAACACTTCGCAGGTCAGCAGCGGGGCGCGCACTTCCGCATAGCTGGTGGCGTCGCAATAGAAGATGCGACCCAGGCCGTGGCGGCGGTAGGCGTTGGCGATGACGATGCGGTCGATGTAGACGAACTGCGCATAGCGCTCGCCGAACCACTGGTAGTTGGTGCTGGCGTACCCGCCGCCTTCGCGCAGGGCGATCAGGAAACCGGCGATGTGGCCGTCGATCTCGGCCACGCGGAAATAATCGGCGTGCTCGTAGAAGTAGCGCAGTTGCCCGGCGTCCAGGGCGAGGATGGTGCGCCCGGCGGCGTTGTTGAGCGCCAGTACGGCATCCAGGTCGTGCTCGCGCACGTCGCGGATGGCAAGGGCCATTCGTTGCTCCGCAATAGTGTGTTGCTTGGATCTTGCTCAGGGATGTCGCCGGACCGGCTGACGGCCCCGCGTAACGGGGCGCATTATGGCACGGGGGCAGGGGGCGCACATATCACGGCGCACCATGTAAAACCTTTGTAAAGCCGGCGCCGGCATGGCTTCCGGCAGGGGTGGGCCAGTGACTTCTCGCGCATTGCACCACGCTGGCCGCCGGCCGAAGATGGTGCGCATGGCATGGTCCAACATCAATCACATCCGGCTGCTGCGCTACGCCGGGCTCACCACGTATCTGTGCGTCGCGCTGCCGCTGCTGCCGGGCAGCTGGAGCCTGGCGCGGGTCAGTTCCTGGTGGAGCAACCCCAATATCTCCGGCTGGGTGTTCTCCTACCTGATGTTCGGCGTCACCTACGTGCTGCTGACCCGCAGTTCCACCCTGAACCGCCAGGAAGGGCTGCCCACCATCAGCCGCCTGATGGGCCTGACCGTGCTGACCGTGTCGGCGATCGCCATGGGCTGGTTCAGCCAGAGCGGCCTCTCCGCCATGCTGATGCTGGTGATCGCCGTGGTGCTGCCGTGGCAGCTGCCGGCCGGTATGGGGCTGGTGTGGATGCTGCTGCAGAATCTGATGCTGATCCCGATCATCGCCAACTACCGCGAGTGGACCCTGATCCAGGCGGTGCTGCAGGTCTGCATGTACCTGGCGATTTCCGCGCTGGTCTACTTCACCTCGATGATCGCCAGCCAACAGGCCGAGGAGCGCGAGATCCAGCGCCGGCTCAATTCCGAGCTGCGCGCCACCCGCGCCCTGCTGGCCGAATCGACCCGCATCGCCGAGCGCATGCGCATCGCGCGCGACCTGCACGACCTGGTCGGCCACCACCTGACCGCGCTGAGCCTGAACCTGGAAGTGGCCAGCCACCTGAGCAATCCCGCCGCGGCCGAGCACGTGCTCAAGGCCCAGGCCACCGCCAAGCACCTGCTGCGCGACGTGCGCGAGGTGGTCAGCGAGCTGCGCCAGGACGACGCCATCGATTTGACCCAGGCCCTGCGCAGCCTGGTCGAGGGCGTGCCGGGCTTGAACGTGCACGTGGAGACGCCGCCGCGCTTCAGCGTGGAGGATCCGCGCCGGGCCCAGGTGCTGCTGCGCGTCGCGCAGGAAATCATCACCAATACCGCCCGCCATGCGGGGGCGCGCAACCTGTGGCTGGACTTCGCCTATGACGAGGCCGGCCTGCTGGAACTGCACGCCCGCGACGATGGCCGCGGCGCCGACCAGTTCCGCCCCGGCAATGGCCTGTCGGGCATGCGCGAGCGGCTGGCGGAGTTCGGCGGCACGGTCAATGTGGACACCGCCGCCGGCCAGGGTTTCGCCCTCAACGTGAGCCTGCCGCTGGGCGAGGAATCGGCCCTGGCGCATGCGCCGACCCGCTTCGAGCCGCCCGCCCTGAGCGTGTCGTGAGTCCGCGCCGCCTGTCTTCAGCCATGCCAGAATGGGCGGCCGGCCCGGATGGCCGCACCGTTGTTTACACCGTCGTTCCCGGCGATGGCGCCGGGGGACGCAATCGCTCCGAGGAACCGCGATGATTTCCGTGTGTCTTGTCGACGACCAGAACCTGGTACGCCAGGGCGTCCGCTCGCTGCTGGATCTGGCTGAGGACATCCGCGTTGTGGCCGAGTGCGCCGACGGCGCCCAGGCCGTGCAGGACATTCCCCGCATCAAGCCCGACGTGGTGCTGCTGGACCTGCGCATGCCGAACATGAGCGGCCTGGAAGTGCTGCAGGCGCTGTCCGCCCGCAACGAACTGCCGCCGACCATCATCCTGACCACCTTCGACGACGACCAGCTGGTGCTGCAGGGCCTGAAGGCCGGCGCGCGCGGTTATCTGCTGAAGGACGTCTCGCTGGAGCAACTGGTCGAAGCGGTGCGCACCGTCGCCGCCGGCGGCTCGCTGGTCGCGCCGATGGTGACCCAGCGGCTGCTGGCCGGCGTCGGCCGCATGCAGAACCAGTTCACCAGCCTCGAGCAGCCCGATCCGCTGACCGAGCGCGAGACCGAGATCCTGCGCCTGCTCTCCGGCGGCTACAGCAACAAGGAGATCGCCAACTCCCTGAAAGTGGCGGAGGGCACCGTGAAGAACCACGTGTCCAACATTCTCTCCAAGCTCGGCGTGCGCGACCGCACCCGCGCCGTGCTCAAGGCACTCGAGCTGGGCATCGTCTAAGGCCCTGCAAGGCCCTGCACGGAGCCCGGAAGGCCCATCCGGCGGCCTTCCGGGGGCCTCTCCGAAGCGGATAGCGTTCCAGGCCATGAACCGGTACCATCGGTGGCTTCGGCGCTGGCCGACCCCTGTCACGAATGCGATTCCTTCGGGCTTTTTCTAAGGAAGCGCCTCCGTGGCGGACCGGTCTCCGGCGACGCACTCGTGCCGCCAAGAGAGATGTTCGGAGAGCCCTGGAATGATGCGTGTTCTTGAATTCATTGTTGCCCTAGTCATCGTCGTCGTCGTCGGCGTCGTGGTGGGCGTGATCATGCCTGGCAGTGGCCATGTGGAGAGGTCGCTGGTGGTCGGCAAGGACATGCGTCAGGTGTACGACGTGCTCGCCAATTTCCGTCGCTACCCCGATTTCACGGTGCAGCGCAAATACGACCGCAATACCCAGTTCACCTTCTCCGGCAAGCCCTATGGCCCCGGTGCGGAGATCAGCTGGAGCAGCAACGACGACAAGGTGGGCAAGGGCAAGCTGACCGTTGCCAGCGCCGATCCGTCGTTCGACAAGATCGACCCGAGCGCCAAGTCCGCCAAGATCGTCTGGAACCTGGACAACGACTGGCGCGGCCAGGACAAGCACTTCACGCTGGACCTGGATCGCCAGGGCAGCCGCGGCCAGCTGACCAAGGTCACCTGGTCGTATGACGTGGCCTACGGCTTCAACCTGATCGACCGCTACTCGAACCTGTACATCCACGGCGACCCGGATGCCTTCATCCAGTTCAGCCTGAGCGATCTGCAGAACGTGCTGGCCTCGGTGCAGAACATCGACTACGGCAAGCTGATCCCGTACATCGAGCAGACCCAGCCGACGCCGGTGCTGCTGGTGTCCAGCTCGATCGAGCGCAAGGGCGGCCTCGAGGCGCTGAACGAAGCGACCGACAAGGCCGAGGCGCAGATCCAGGCCACCGCCAAGAAGCTGGGCGTGACCGTCACCGGTCCGCGCATCATCTACACCACCAACTACGGCGACCAGACCTACTCGTTCGACGTGGCCCTGCCGATCAGCGCGACCAGCCTGACCGTCAACGGCCAGAGCCACGAGCTGACCGCTGCCAAGGCGCCGGACCTGAGCGCCGCCGCGCCGGCCAGCAGCAGCACCGCCGCCGCTCCGGCCCAGGACAACACCCCGGGCAGCACCGACCGCTTCGGCCGCCTGATCGTCGACAACGACGTGCGTGGCGTGCTGGCCTTCGGCGGCCCGGCGCTCAAGGGCATCTGGAACGGTACCGCCGCCGGCGTGCCGCAGACCCGCGACATGCTGAAGGCCTACTCGCAGACCCACGGCTACAAGTTCGACGAAGTGGTCAACCGCCCGTACGACATCCTGGTCAAGCCGGAAGTGAAGCAGGGCGACCAGGTGACCAGCTACGCGCAGTTCGCCATCTACCTGCCGCTGACCGGCGATGCACCGGAGAAGACCCCGGAGCAGGAAGCCAACCTGCAGCCGCCGTCGCTGGACGCCGGCACGTCGCAGGCCCCGGCCTCGTCGGGCACTGCCGCCGCCCCGGCCTCGGCCGCCAGCGCCGGCCAGCAGTAAGCCGAAGCCTTAGCAAGACACGAAAGGCCCTTCGTTCGCGAAGGGCCTTTTTCTTTAGGCGTTATCTTCAACTTGGAACCCTTCTCCCTCCGGCGACCCGAAGGGAGAGGGGCTTCTTGCGGCGCGAACTTTTGCATCCCGATGGGGTACATTGCTTCGTCGTTGCGCCGCTCGGGCCCAAGACCGCTCCGCCGCTTCTCTTTCCGCCCCGGACATGATCGAAACCGAACAGCTCACCCGGCGCTACGGCACGCTCACTGCGGTCGACGCGCTCAGCTTCCGCGCCGAACCGGGGCAGGTATTGGGCCTGCTGGGTCCCAATGGCGCCGGCAAATCCACCGTGATGCGCATGATCGCCGGCTTCCTGCGGCCGACCGCGGGCACCGCGCGGGTGTGCGGCCACGACGTGCGCAAGGAGTCGCTGAAGGCCAAGCGCGCGCTCGGCTACCTCCCCGAAGGCGCACCGAGCTACGGCGAACTGACGGTGCGCGAGTTCCTCACCTTCATCGTGCGCTCGCGCGGCCTGTCGGCCGACCAGGGCTACCGGCGCTTCGAGGAAGTGGTCGGGCACCTGCAGCTGGAGACCGTGCTCGATACCTGCATCGAGACCTTGTCCAAGGGCCTGCGCCGCCGCGTCGGCCTGGCCCAGGCGATCGTGCACAACCCGCCGGTGCTGATGCTGGACGAACCCACCGATGGCCTCGATCCGAACCAGAAGCATGCCGTGCGCCAGCTGATCGATACGATGGCGCGCGAGCGCACCATCCTGATCTCCACCCATCTGCTCGAAGAAGTGCACGCGCTGTGCAACCGCGTGGTGATCATCGCCGACGGCCGCCTGCTCGCCGACGCCACGCCGGCGGAGCTGGAGGCGCGCTCGCGCTATCACGGCGCGGTGTCCTTCAGCGCGCCGGGCAGCGGCGTCTCGCAGGAGATGCTGGGCCGCCTGCCGCAGGTGGCATCGATCGAAGTCGATCCGCTGGATGGCCGCATCACCGTGTTCCCGCGGCCGGGCGAACGCATCCTGGAGCCGGTCGAATCGCTGCTGCGCCAGCAGGGCCTGGAAGTCTCGGAGATCCAGCTCGAACGCGGCCGCCTCGACGAGGTGTTTCGCCAGATCACCACCGGCCAGGCCGGGCCGGAGCCCGCGCGCGAGGCCAGTCCATGAGCCCGGTGATGGCGGTGGCGCGCCGCGAACTGCGCAGTTATTTCGTGACGCCGGTGGCCTATGTATTCCTGGTCATCTTCCTGGTGCTGGCCGGCATCCTCACTTTCTATGCCGGCGATTTCTACGATCGCGGCCAGGCCGACCTGCAACCGTTCTTCGTGATGCATCCCTGGCTCTACCTGCTGCTGGCGCCGGCGGTGTCGATGCGCATGTGGGCGGAGGAGGCCAAGGGCGGCACGCTGGAGCTGCTGCTCAGCCTGCCGATGACGCTGGCGCAGGCGATGCTCGGCAAGTTCCTCGCCGCCTGGCTGTTCATGGGTATCGGCCTGTTGCTGACCTTCCCGATCTGGATCACGGTGAACTACCTGGGTTCGCCCGACAACGGCGTGATCGTGGCGGGCTATCTCGGCAGCTGGCTGATGGCCGGCGCCTTCCTGGCCATCGGCGCCTGCCTGTCGGCGCTGACGCAGAGCCAGGTGGTCGCCTTCATCCTGACCATGGTGGTGTGCTTCCTGCTGCTGCTCGCGGGCCAGCCGCAGGTGCTGGATTTCCTGCAGGGCTCGATGCCGCGCCGGCTGCTCAATGGCGTCGCCCACCTGAGCCTGCTGCGCCACTTCGAGGCGATCGCGCGCGGCGTGCTGGACGTGCGCGACGTGCTGTACTTCGTGCTGTGCATCGCCTCCTGGCTCACCGCCGGCGTGCTGGTGCTCGACCTGAAGCGGACACCCTGACCGATGCGCCGCCTGACCTTCACCCGCCGTGTCCGCGTGATCGGCCTGCTGGTCCTGCTGGTGGCCGTGTCGGTGACGCTGGCCATGGCCGGCAGCCGCTGGATGCGCGCCACGCGCTTCGATCTCACCTCCGACCGGCTGTACACGCTGACGCCCGGCACCGTGCGGATCGTCGACAAGCTGCGCGCGCCGCTGCGCCTGACCCTGTATTTCTCCGAACACTCCACCCGTGACCTGCCGCAGCTGCGCAGCTACGAGCAGCGCGTGCGCGAGCTGCTGCAGGAGATGGTGGCGCGCTCGCACGGCCGCCTGCGCCTGCAGGTGGTGGACCCGGTGCCGTACTCGGACGACGAGGCCGCCGCCGAAGGCAACGGCCTGAGCCCGCTGAGCGGCGGCACCAACGGCGAGCGCGTGTTCTTCGGCCTGGTCGGCACCACCTTGCCGGGCACGCAGGACGGCGAGGCCGACAACGAAACGCGACCCGGCGCCAAGACCCTGGCGATCCCGCTGTTCGATCCGGGCCGCGAGACCTTCCTCGAATACGACGTGGCCAAGCTGTTGTACGAGCTCAACGAGCCGGCCAAGCCGCACATCGGCGTGATCAGCAGCCTGGCGGTGCAGGGCAATCCGGTGCTCGGCGAGGAGCCGTGGACGGTGATCCGCCAGCTCGGCCAGCTGTTCGAGGTGAAGACGCTGGACCCGAACAAGCTCGACCGCGTCGGCGACGACATCCAGGTGCTGCTGCTGATCCATCCCAAGCACCTGTCCGAGTCGGCGCTGTACGCGATCGACCAGTACGTGCTGCGCGGCGGGCACCTGGTCGCCTTCGTCGATCCGTATTCGGAGCTGGACACCACGCCGTTCGTGGACAGCAACGGCGTGATCGACGACCACGACTCCGACCTGCGGCGCCTGTTCGATGCCTGGGGCGTGCAGTTCGATCCGCAGAAAGTAGTGCTGGACCGCTCGCGCGCGCTGCGCATCGAGCTGGCCGACAACAGCGCGGCCAACCATCCGGCCATGCTCGGCCTCACCGGGCAGGAGCTCAACCACGGCGACGTCACCACGGCGAGCCTGCAGCGCATCAATCTGTCCAGCGTGGGTTACCTCGACCTCTCGCCGAAGGCCACCTCGCGCCTGATCCCGCTGATGCAGACCAGCACCGACGCCGAGGTGGTGCCGGCGCAGCGCGTGCGCGAGGCGACCACCGACCCCAATGCGCTGCTGGACGGCTACAAGGCGGACAACACCCGCTACGTGGTGGCGGCGCGCGTGCGCGGCGCCTTCACTTCGGCCTTCCCGGAGCGGGCGAAGCAGCCCGGCTACATCGCGCAGGCGAAGGGCAATGCCGAGGTGGTGCTGGTGGCGGACACGGACCTGCTCACCGACCGCCTGTGGGTGTCGTACTCGCAGAGCCTGCTCGGCCCGCTGCAGTTGAGCGCGCTGGCCAACAACGGCGACTTCGTCACCAACCTGGCGGATAACCTCAGCGGCTCCTCCGAGCTGCTGTCGATCCGCGGCCGCACCAGTTCGCAGCGGCCGTTCACGCGCGTGCAGGCGCTGCAGGCGGCGGCGGACCAGAAATTCCTGGCCAAGAAGCAGGAGCTGCAGCGTGAGCTGGCGGTCACGCGCAGCCGCCTGTCCGAGCTGCAGCCGGCCAAGGCGGCGCGCGGCGACAACGCCGGCAGCGAGCAGCGCACGGAGATCGAACAGTTCCTGCAGCGCCAGCTGGCGATCAACAAGGAACTGCGCGACGTGCAGCACCAGCTCAACGGCGAAATCGATGCGCTGGGCATGCGCCTGAAGTTCCTCAACATCGTGCTGGTGCCTGCGCTGGTGACGCTGTTCGGCCTGGCCTACGGCTGGCGGCGCTCGCGCCGCAACCGACGCCGGGCATGAGGCTGGCGGCCATTCGCCGCAGCCCGGCGGTGCACACGCGGGACTATGCTTGGCGCTTGCCGTAAGCGCGGACCCGACGACCGATGATGACCAGCCTGCTCAAGTGGATCGTGCCCTGGGAGTTCTCCTGGGTGTTCCTGTTGAGCTTCGCGGCGATCTGCGTGCTGTACGTGCGCGGCTGTGCCCGCCTGCCGGTGAGCGGTGGGCGCCGTCTGGCGTTCTGGACCGGCATGGCTATCGTGTACGTGTCGCTGCACACCTACTTCGATTACTACGCGGAGCACGAATTCTTCATGCACCGCATCCAGCAGGTGCTGCTGCATCACCTGGCGCCGCTGCTGCTGGTCGGCTCCTATCCCGGCACGGTGCTGCGCGCCGGCCTGCCGCTGGCGTGGCGCGCACGCGCGCTGCGGCCGCTGGAGCGCTCATGGCCGTGGCGCGCCATGACCGGCGTGCTGCTGAACCCGGCGGTGGCCACCGTGCTGTTCGTCGGCTTCATCCTGATCTGGCTGATCCCGTCGATGCAGACGCTGGCCATGCTGGACTGGCGCATCTACCGCTTCATGAACTGGACGATGATGCTCAGCGGGCTGAGCTACTGGTGGCTGGTGCTGGACCACCGCCCGCGTCCGCCGGGACGGATGACGCCCGGCCTGCGCGTGCTGTCGCCGGCCATCACCATGAGCCCGCAGATCCTCGCCGGCGCCATCGTGACGTTTTCCAAGACCGACCTTTATCCGATCTTCGAGATCTGCGGCCGCGCCTTCACCTTCAACGTGCTCACCGGCCAGCTCGCCGGCGGCGTGATCATGTGGGTGCCGGCGGCGATGATCGAATCGATCGGCGGCCTGCTGGCGCTGCGGCAGTGGGTCCGCCTGTCGCGCAACGGGCGGATCAAGTCGAAGCGGCAGCTGCAGCTCGAACGTAGATTGGGGTGACAACCCCAACGTCGTTCATCTGTTTATGCACCGCCTGTTGGGGTTGTTACCCCAACCTACGTCAGTGGTGATGCATCTGCGACATGTCGCCGCCGTCCACCGTATTGGCCGGCTTCGCCTCGAACTCCGTGTCCAGCGTGCTGCCGTCGGCGAAGCGCAGGGTGACGCGCACCTTGTCGCCGACCTTCACCGGCGCCGCCGCCTTCATCAGCATCAGGTGATAGCCGCCGGGTGACAGCGCCGCCTTGCCGTGCGCGGGGATCGACAGCGCGTCCACTTTCTCCATGCGGCCCATGCCGGTGTCGGTGCTGCTCTTGTGCAGCATCACCTCGGCATAGGCCGGGCTGCTGGCGGCGCTCAGCGACACCGCGCGGTCGCCATGGTTTTCCAGCACCACGTAGCCGCCGGCGGGCAGGGCGCCGGGCATCACGCGGATCCAGCCGTGGCTCGCCGCGACGCGGTCGGCATCGCCGGCCATGGCGGCGCCGGCGCACAGCAGGCCCGTCATCAGAAGCGCGAAACGTGCATTCATGGCTTGGCTCCAGTGTCGAGCAGCAGGTGCAGGTCGTGGACGAGATCGTCCTGGGCGTCGGCGGCGGTGGAGAGCAGGCGCGCCTTGCCGTCGCGATCGAAGAGATAGATGGCCGAGCTGTGGCTGACTTCGTACTGGCCGTCGCCCTTGTCCGGCTCGCGTGTGTAGGCGGAGCGATAGCGCTTGCTCAGCGCCTCCAGCGCTCGCGGCTCGCCGGACAGGCCGACCGCGCGCGGATCGAAGGCGTTGACGTAGGCGTGCATCACCTCGGGCGTGTCGCGCGCGGGATCGACGCTGACGAACAGGATGCGCGCGTCGTCGGCCAGCGGCCCCAGGCGCTGCATCACCACGTGCAGCTGGGCAAGGGTGAGCGGGCAGACATCCGGGCAATGCGTATAGCCGAAATACATCAGCACCACCTTGCCGCGGTAGTCGGCGCCGCTGACCGGCTTGCCGTGATCGTCGACCAGCTTGAAGTCGAGGTCCGGCATGTGGCCGCTGACATTGGTGAGCTTCCACGGCAGCTCGCCGCCGCGCTGGCAGCCGGCCAGCAGGAAGGCACCGAGCAGTACCGACAACAGGAGCAGGGCGCGGACGAGGCGGCGGGGCTTCATGCGAGAATCCTGGTTCGACATCGCGCCAGCATACGACAGCGGCGCCGCCGCCAGCCCGAGGACGGTTCCCCCATGCGACAAACTGTCAGCTCCGCTACCGGCCTGCTGGCCGGCCTCGCCGGCGCCAGCGCGGTGCTGCTGGGCGCATTCGGCGCGCATGCGCTGCGCGGCGTGCTCGACGAGCGCGGTATCGAGCTGTGGCATACCGCGGTGAACTACCACTTCTGGCATGCGCTGGCGTTATGGCTCGCCTTGCTGTGCCTGGGCGCGCCGCATCGGCGCCGCGCCATCGTGGCGTTCGGCCTGGGCATCGTGCTGTTCAGCGGCAGCCTGTATGCGCTGGCGCTGGGTGCGCCGCGCTGGTTCGGGGCGATCACGCCGCTGGGCGGCGTGGCGTTTATCGCGGGGTGGTTGCTGCTGGGCTGGGGTGTCGGCCGCCGCGGCGGCTGACGCAAGCTCAGGCCAGCGCGGCCAGCGCCAGTTGCGCGCCGACATGCAGCACCAGGTCGGCGCTGAAGTGCGCGACCATCGCGTGTTCCAGTCCGTACTTCCAGAACAGCCAGCCAAAGGGCAGGCCGACCAGCGCGTTCAGCAGGATGATGCGGCCGATCGACAGCGGGCCGTGCGCCATGCCGGCGGAAAACGCCGCCGGCAGGTGGCCGGCGCCGAACAGCAGCGCGGCGAGCACGATCGCCGCCCCGTACATCCATGGCCGCACGCCGCCGCCCACGCGCGCCAGCAGCCACAGCAGCAGGCTCATCAGGAACAGGCGGCACTGCGTTTCCTCGGCGATGCCTCCGTAGAACGAAGCGAGCGCGCCACGCCAGGCCTGGTCCAGCAGCCGCGAAGCGGGAGCGTGCACCTGGCCATGCCAGTCGAGCGCGAGTACGAGCACGGCTGAAACGATGCCGAGCAGCACCGCCCACAGCCATTTTCCCCGCGCCGGTGGCGGCGCTTCGCGATAGATCCATGCACGCAGCCATGGCGCGCCCAGGCCATAACGCTCGCCCAGCCACAAGCCGAGCCAGGCGAGCACACCGCACAGCGCGCCTGCCTGCAGCGATTGCGTGATGGCCAGCAGCGGGACCGATATGGGCAACCGGGTGAGCCGCGGCATCAGCACGATCAGGTAGGGGAACAGCGCCAGCGTGGCGATGGCCGAAGCGATGCCCAGCGCCAGGGCCAGTTTCAGCCGCGGCGCGCGGGTGGCGGGCAGGGCGGGCATGGTGGTGTCCTCGGGCTCAGTGATGCGGTTGGATGAAGAATCCGGCCACCTTGCCTTGCGCGTCGCAGGTGACCTTGGCGTCGATCAGGTTCGGGCCGTAGTGCAGCGTGGTGAGCACCAGCGTGCGGTCGCCGGCCGGTGTGACAATGGCAGCGTCGCGCGGTCCGCGCTCGCCGAATCGCTGCAGCATCTCCGGCCAGAGCTGGCCGAACTTTTCCGGCAGCTGCCTGGCTTTCATGATGTCGTTGAAGTCGCTGGTGGCGCCGGCGTAGTCGCCCTTGTCCAGCGCGTCGAGCAGGTGCGTCGAGGCGGTTTCGCATACCGATTCGGCATGCGCCCCCGCGGCGGCGGCCAAGCCGATCCCAAGGCAGGCGATCGCTGCCAGTTGCTTCTTCATGTGGTGGTGCCCCTGTTTGCCTGCGTGGAATTAAGTGGAGTCGTCCTGGTCGTCCGCCACCGGCGCGGCCTGGCCGGGCTTGAGGCGTCCGCTCTTGCGCAGCGCTTCGCGCAGTACGTATTCGATCTGCGCGTTCACGCTGCGCAAGTCGTCGTCGGCCCAGCGCTGCATCGCCTCCAGCACGGCGGGGCTGATGCGCAGCGGATAGGCTTTCTTCTCGGCCGGCACGCGCGTCTCGCTCAGCCGCCGTAGAGCGTGCCGGTGTTGACCACCGGTTGCGTGGCGCGGTCGCCGCACAACACCACCAGCAGGTTGCTGACCATGGCGGCCTTGCGCTCTTCGTCCAGTTCGACCACGCCCTGCTCGCGCAGGCTGTCCAGCGCCATCGCGACCATGCCGACGGCACCTTCGACGATGCGTCCGCGCGCCGCCACGATCGCGCTCGCCTGCTGGCGCTGCAGCATGGCCTGGGCGATTTCCTGGGCGTAGGCGAGGTGGCTGATGCGCGCTTCGATCACGCTGACGCCGGCCTTGTCCAGGCGCGCCTGGATCTCGTCGCGCAGATGGTTGTTGATCACTTCGCCGTGGCTGCGCAGCGAGGGCTTGCCGTCGTCGTGCGCGTCGTAGGGATAGTTCTGCGCCATCTGGCGCAGCGCCGATTCGCTCTGGATGTGCACGAAGTTCTCGTAGTCGTCGACCTGGAATACCGCCTCGGCCGTGTCGACCACCTGCCACACCACCACCGCGGCGATCTCGATCGGATTGCCGTCGCTGTCGTTGACCTTGAGCTTGCCGCTCTCGAAGTTGCGCACGCGCAGCGAGACACGGCGCCGGGAATAGAACGGGTTGGTCCAGCGCAGGCCTTCCTCGCGCACGGTGCCGGCGTACTTGCCGAACAGCTGCATGACCTGGCCTTCGTTGGGAGCGACCTGGAAGAAACCCTTCAGCAGGAACGCGGTGAACACCAGCACGACCACTCCGCCGAAGAAGCTGGCCAGTGGCGGCTGGTGGCCGGCCGAGCTGAGCACCAGCCAGATGCCGAAAGCGGCCAGCAACAGGCAGAAACCGACGAACGGGATGCCGGCAAGCGAAAAACCCTGACGCTCATTCATGGTGGATACCTCCCTTGGATGGGAGGTATCTGATATCAAAATGATGTCACTTGCAAGTGCCTACTGGCCGCCGCCGCCCCCGTTGCCGACCGGGGCGCTGGGGGCCGCCACTACGGGGGCGGTGTTCATGAACTCCCACGAGGGCATCACGTCCACGATCTGCATGGCATTGAACAGGTTGGTGACCGCGAAGAAATGCCAGGGATCGCCATCGCCGGTGTCCAGCGCGATATGGGTGCTGTCGAAATGGCGCAGGGCCGCGTCGTAGCTTTGCCAGCGCCCGTTGATCCAGGCCTGGACCCATTCGTGCGGCACGAACACCCGCGAGGTGCTGGCATAGCGGTCGGCGTAGACCATGCCGGTGACCACCCGCGCCGGAATGCCTTGGGCGCGCGCCATCGCGGCCAGCAGCACGGCGTACTCGGTGCAGTCGCCCTGGCGCGTGTTCACCACTTCCAGGGCCGAGGCATAGCCGACGTCCAGGCCGTGCTGGGTGATGTAGTGGCTGACGAAGCTGCGCAGCCGGCGCATCTTCTGCCGGTCGTCGACCGCGCTGCCCACCGCCTCGGCGGCGAGCATGCGGATAGCCGGCGCATCCGACTGCAGCCAGTCGTTGGCGCGCAGGTCTTCCGGCTGCGGCGGCGGCTGCCCGCCGGCATAGGCGTTGCCGACATCGATCTGCCAGTCGCGGCCGCCCAGGTGCAGCACGCGCTGCTCATCGGTGTTGATCAGCGGCACGGCGACGTCGCCCTGGATGGTCAGGCGATAGCGCAGGAAGGAGTCGCGCAGGTTCGGCGTGAGCGGCCGCGGCGAATCGACCATGGCGGCGCGGAACATGTCCACGTCCTGCTCCGGCGCGAGCGCGCAGGCCTGGTCGCAGGCGATCATTTCGAGCTGGCGCCCGAGCATCGAGATGATGCCCTTGCGCGCCCGGCCCCGGCCGTCCAGCCACAAGTCCAGGATCTGGTCGCCGCGGTCCTGGTGCAGGCGCTGGCGCTGGTGGCTGAGCGTCTCGGTGCCACCGGGCAGGTTCACCGGCTCGTTGCCCAGCACTTCCACGCCCACGTCCATCACCTGCTGGGTGGCGGGGTCGAACATCTGCAGGCGGTAGTGCAGGCCCGGCTGCCTGGCGGCATCGAGCATGGCCTTGCGCTGGCCGTCGTTGAGCAGGGCCTGGCCGGGCCAGGCGATGTAGCTGTAGCGGGTGGAACCGCCCACCGTGGTGGCGATCCGGAACGAACCGTCCGACTGGCGCTCGCCGTTCACCGTGCTGTCCATCGAGGACATCGAGGTGCGCGTGGAGAAGCCCAGCGGCTCGCCGCCGGTGGTCTCCACGCTGCGGATCATATTGGCCAGCGGAATGCTCTTGCCGCTGCGGTTGAGCAGAATCGACAGCGTCTGGGTGGTGGTCACCGTACCTTGCGCGGTCTCGCGGTCGATGCGCAGGTGGCCGATCTTGCGGCCGCCCAGCAGGACGCTCATCCAGGTGGTGTCGGCGGAGGTTGCGGGCACGGCGTCGGCGGCCAGCGTCCCGGCGAAGGGACACGGCAACAGCAACAGCACCAGCAATAGCTTGGCGGTCTTCAGTCGCATATGCGTATCCGTGGGGACGGCTTGGATGACAGTGAATGCCGACTTAAGGCTGCCGTCAATCCGCAATGCAGCGAGGTTTCCGGCAGGCTTGCGGCATGCTGACGACGGCGTTTGTTTTTGCGTCCGGCGAGGCCGTTTGGCCGCCTGGCGGTTGTGCGAGGATGACCGGTCTCATCCAACCCATCGGCGCGGCGCCGGCCGCATCCTCAAGGCAGGAGCAAGCATGCAGTCCTCGGCATTCGCACACTGGCTGGTCGTCCTGGTGGAGACCTTCGCGGCGCTGTTCCTGCTGCTGCTGGCGATCGGCGTGATGGTGGTGCTGGTGGTGTGGCTGGTGGACCGCAACCAGACTTCCAACTCGGTGTTGCGCAACTTCCCGGTGATCGGGCACTTCCGCTACTGGTTCCTGCACCTGGGCGAATTCTTCCGCCAGTACCTGTATTCCAGCGACCGCGAGGAAATGCCGTTCAACCGCGCCCAGCGCATGTGGGTGTACCGCGCTGCCAAGGACGTGGAGAACACCAATGCCTTCGGCTCCACCCGCGACCTGCACGCGGAAGGCCTGCCGTTCTTCGTCAATGCGCCGTTTCCCTCACTGGGCCAGCAGCATGTGGTGCCCAGGCCGATCACCCTCGGCCCGTATGCGCGCGAGCCGTACAGCCACTCGGCCTTCTTCAACATCTCGGCGATGAGCTTCGGCGCGCTGTCGGCGCCGGCGGTGCGTGCGCTGTCGATCGGCGCGGCCAAGGCCGGCATCTGGATGGATACGGGCGAGGGCGGGCTGGCGCCGTATCACCTGGAAGGCGGCTGCGACATCGTGTTCGAGATCGGCACCGCCAAGTACGGCGTGCGCACGCCCGAGGGCAGGCTGGACGACCAGAAGCTGCTGGAGATCTGCCGGCACCCGCAGGTGAAGATGGTCAGCATCAAGCTGGGCCAGGGCGCCAAGCCGGGCATGGGCGGCCTGCTGCCGGGCGCGAAGGTGACGCCGGAGATCGCCGCGATCCGCGGCATTCCGGTGGGCGAGGATTCGCAGAGTCCCAATCGCCACCTCGACATCGGCAACGTGCGCGAGCTGATGGATGCAGTCGTGCACATCCGCGAGCTGACCGGCAAGCCTACCGGCTTCAAGGCGGTGTTCGGCGGCATGGAATGGATCGACGAGCTGTGCGAGGAAGTGCGCCGCCGCGGCATCGAGAGCGCGCCGGACTTCATCATCGTCGACGGCTCCGAAGGCGGCACCGGCGCCGCGCCGCAGACCCTGATGGAAGGCGTCGGCCTGCCGCTGCGCGAGGCGCTGCCGGCGTTGCTGAACACGCTGATCCGCCAGGGCCTGCGCGAGCGCATCAAGGTGATCTGCTCGGGCAAGTGCATCACCGCCTACGACGTGGCCTGGGCGCTGTCGATGGGCGCGGACTTCGTCAACTCGGCGCGCGGCTTCATGCTGGCGCTGGGCTGCATCCAGTCGCTGCAGTGCAACCGCAACACCTGTCCCACCGGCATCACCACGCAAAACCCCAAGCTGCAGCGCGGCCTGGTGGTCACCGACAAGAGCGAGCGCGTGTACCACTACGCCAAGAACGTGATGCACGAAGTGGGCATCATCGCGCACAGCTGCGGCGTGGACGAACCGCGCGAACTGGACCGCACGCATTGCCGCGTGATGGGCGACGACGGCATCTCGGTGCCGCTGGTACGGCTGTTCCCCTATCCGGAAGGCTACGTACCCGGCGTATGAGGCGTAGGTTGGGGTGAGCCGAAGGCGAACCCCAACGGCGCGACATCCGCATGCGCCTGTCGGGGTTCGCCTTCGGCTCACCCCAACCTACGGCATGTCCACCCAGCCATCGATGGTGCGGATCTGCAGCGGGCGGAAGTGGCGCTTGTAGTCCATCTTCGGGTGCCCTTCGATCCAGAAGCCCAGGTAGATCCATGGAATGCCGCGGCGCCGCGCCAGTTCCACCTGCTGCAGGATGGCGAAGGTGCCCAGGCCGCGCTCGGTCTCGTCGGGGTCGAAGAAGGTGTAGACCGCCGACAGGCCGTGCAGGGACAGGTCCGTCACCGCCACGCCGAGCAGGCGCGGGCCCTGGCGCAGTTCCAGGAACAGGGTGGGGCTCCACGGTGCGGTGAGGAAGCGGCGGAAGTCGCTGGCGTCGGCTTCGTCCATGCCGCCGCCGGGATGGCGCTGGCGCAGGTAGCGCTCATACAGCGCATGGCGCTCGCTGTTGTAGCCGGCCATGGACTCGACCACCTGCAGGTCGGCGTTGCGCTTCAGGCAGCGCCGCTGCGAGCGGCTGGGTTGGAAGCGTTCCACGTCGATGCGGCAGGGCGTGCAGGCCCGGCAGCTGCTGCAATAGGGGAAGTACAGGTGCCCGCCGGCGCGGCGGAAGCCGCGCTCCAGCGCCGGCCCGTACAGCTGGTCCAGGTGCGGGGCGGCCGGATCGATGACCAGGTTCTGCGCCGTGCGGTCGGGAAAATACCCGCAGGCGTGAGGCAGGGTCTGGAAAAGGCGGACGCGGTCGGAGCGCATGGCAGATTCTATGTCCGAGGCGGCTTGCCGTGACAAGCGTCTCAAATCCGCTGGGGCGGCCATACGGCCTAGCACGGAAGGCGCCGCCGGCGCCTCCGGCTCAGATCAGGCCCATGTAGCGCAGCATCACCACCACGAAGGCCCCCGCCACGGCCAGCATCACGATCCGGCGCACCCGGTTGGCCACGCTGCCGCGGCGCATCTCGGGGGTGGGGTTGCGGGCCAGGGCCAGCTCCTCGCCGTGGCGGATCACCGGCTCGATGCCCACCTCGCGCAGCAGGGTGCGGGCGCGGGTGTAGTCATCGGCCTTGCTGACCCAGACCTGCTCCCAGCGGTCGCGGTTTTCCTTGCGCTGGGAGTAGCTGAAGCGCTCGTAGCTGCGCTTGTTCCAGTTGGAGCGGTTTTCGATCGAGCATTCGATGCCGTGCTCGCCGAGCATGGCGGCGACGCGGTCGATGTTCTCGGGGCGGGGCGAGGTATAGATCTGGCGCATGCGACGAGTTTACTCCGCCCAGTCAGCTGCGCAGGCGGATCAGGCCTTCCTGCGCGGTCGAGGCGACCAGCCGCCCGTCGCGGCTGAAGATCTGCCCGCGCGCCAGGCCGCGCGCACCCTGCGCGGTGGGGCTGTCGAAGGAGTACAGCAGCCACTCGTCCACGCGGAACGGGCGGTGGAACCACAGCGCATGGTCCAGGCTGGCCATCTGCACGTTGTGCGTGTAGTACGAGATGCCGTGCGGCAGGGTGGCGGTGCCGATCAGATTGAAATCGGAAGCGTAGGCCAGCAGGGCGCGGTGCAGCACGTCCGAGTCGCCCACCGGCGCGGCCACGCGGAACCAGATGTGCTGGTAAGGCGGGCGCTTGCTCGGGTGCAGCTTGTCCTGCGGCCACACGTGGCGGAACTCGATCGGCGCCTCCAGGCCCAGCCAGCGCTGCAGCTTCTCCGGCAGCTTGGCCAGCTTGTCCGGCGGCAGCGGCTGCATCGGCGCGATGTCTTCCGGCGCCGGTACCTCGGGCATGGCGGTCTGGTGCTCGAAGCCGCTTTCCTCGATCTGGAACGAGATCGAGCCGTTCAAGATCGGCTGGCCGTGCTGGATCGCCACCACCCGGCGCGAGGAGAACGTGCCGCCGTCGCGGGTGCGTTCCACGCTGTAGACGATCGGCGCGTCGATGTCGCCGGCGCGCAGGAAATAGGCATGCAGCGAATGCGCCGCACGCGAGGGCTCCACCGTCTGCTGCGCCGCCGACAGCGCCTGTCCCAGCACCTGCCCGCCGAACACGAAACGGGTGCCGATGTCGCGGCTCTGGCCGCGGAACAGATTGTCTTCCAGGCGTTCGAGCTGCAGCAGATCGACCAGCTCGCGGACGTGGTTTTCCGTCATGTCAGAGAAATCCAGGGGATAGTGCCGAGGCAGCGCGAATTATAGCCGCCGGCCGGAATCCTCACCCTTGCGCCGTCCGAGCCGGCAGGCGATTCAGGCCGCTGCCGGCCAGCACCTGGACCCAGGGGAACATCGGACCCGGGTCGAGCTTGCGCGGCACCTCGCGGCCGGGATCGTCGCTGGCCGGCAGGCGGGCCAGGTCCAGGTCCTCGTGGCCGGCGATGTCTCTCAGATGCGGGAACTCGCCGCGCAACCGGGCCAGCAGGGCGCGCAGCGCCTCGATCTGCGCGGCCGGGTAAGGCTCGGTCATGGTCTGGTGGTCGGCATGCCACCAGTGCGGATAGCGGCCGAGGTTGACCAGCTCGATGCCGATCGAGTGCGGATTGAAGCCGCGCACGTGGTGCGCCACCCGCGTGCCGGGCACGTAGCGCCAGGTCGTGCCGTCGCGGTCGATGTAGTAATGCCCGCAGTTGCCGGTGCCGCTGTCGTGCACGATGCGTTCGCCGTACTCGCGCGCGGTGGCCAGGTCGGGCAGTTCGGTGCAGTGGATCACCACCAGGTCGACGGCGGTGGCGGGGCGCTCGGGCAGGCGGTCGACGTAGGGCAGGAAGTGGTCGCGGATGGTCGGTTCGGGCATGCGGGCGAGTCTCGCATGCGGCCCGGTATCATAGGCAACCTGCATACCCCGCTTTTGGAGACCGCGATGCGCGGCCAGATCATTCTTTCCCACGGTTCGGATTCCGGCCCGGATGCCACCAAGGTCAGCGCGCTGGCCGCCATCGCCGAATCGCTGGGCTGGACCACGCAGCGGCCCGACTACCGCGAGGACGACCGCCTGGGCTACGCCGGCTCGGTGGTCCCGCGCGTGGCGCGCCTGCGCGCGGCGATCGACGCGCTGGACGCGCCGCCGGTGCTGGTCGGTTCCAGCATGGGCGCGTTCGCCTCCGGCCTGGCTTCGCTGGAGCGGCCGGTGGCCGGGATGTTCCTGCTGGCCACGCCGGTGGCCATTCCCGGCTACCAGGCGGCCTTCGACCTGCGCCAGGACGTGCCCAGCTTGCTGATCCACGGCTGGCACGACGAGATGTGCCCGCTCGACGACCTGCACGACTTCGCCCGCCGGCGCAGCCTGCCGCTGCTGGTGCTGGACGACGTCCATCGCCTCAGTTCCAGCGTCGAGACGATCGGCGCGCAGTTCCGTCTGTTCCTCGACAGCATGGCGAGCGGCCAGTGAGCGCCTACTTCGCCACCTGCCCGAAGGGCCTCGAATACCTGCTGCGCGACGAACTGGCCGCGCTGGGCGCGGAAGACGTGCGCGAAGCGCTGGCCGGCGTGTACTTCTCCGGTCCGCTGGAGATCGCCTACCGCGCCTGCCTGTGGTCGCGCCTGGCCAGCCGCGTGCTGCTGCCGCTGGCGGAGTTCGATGCCGCGGACGGCGACGCGCTGTACGCCGGCGTGGAAGCGATCGACTGGTCGAAGCACCTGGCGGCGCACGGCACGCTGGCGGTGGAGGCGGTCACCGCGCAGAGCAAGCTCACGCATAGCCAGTTCGTCGCGCTGCGCGTCAAAGATGCCGTGGTCGACCAATTCCGCCAGCGCGACGGTTCGCGTCCCGACGTCGACACCGAGGAACCGGACGTACGCATCCACCTGCGCCTGCGCCGCGACCGCGCCACGCTGTCGATCGACCTGGCCGGCGCGCCGCTGCACCGCCGCGGCTGGCGCGAGCTGCAGGGCGACGCGCCGCTGAAGGAAAACCTCGCCGCCGCCATGCTGATCCGCGCCGGCTGGCCCGCCATGTATGCGCAGGGCGGCGCGCTGCTGGATCCGATGTGCGGCTCCGGCACGCTGCTGATCGAAGGCGCGCTGATGGCGGCCGACGTGGCGCCGGGCCTGCGCCGCGAGTATTTCGGCTTCCTCGGCTGGCTCGGCCACGACATCGCGCTGTGGCGCGGCCTGCTGGAAGAAGCGCAGGGCCGCGCCGAGACCGGCCTGCGTGCGCTGCGCCCGTGCTTCTTCGGCAGCGACGCCGACCCGCGCATGGTGCAGACCGCCAAGCGCAATGCGCAGGAGGCCGGCGTGTCCGGTTTCCTCACCCTGGATCGCCACGACGCGCTGCATGTCGCGCCGCCGCCGGGTTTCGAGCGCGGCCTGGTGATCACCAATCCGCCCTACGGCGAGCGCCTGGGCGAACGCGATGCGATGCCCAAGCTGTACCGCGCGCTGGGCGAAGCGCTGAAGCAGCGCTTCGCCGGCTGGCATGCGGCAGTGCTGGCCGGCGACGCCGAGCTGGGCCACGCCATCCCGCTGCGCGCGAGCAAGAAGTACGCGCTGTACAACGGCGCGCTGGAAACCGTGCTGCTGCTGTTCGAACTGCGTGCAGCCGATGACACGCAGCGCGAAGTAAAGCCGCTGTCGGCCGGCGCGCAGATGCTGAAGAACCGGCTGGAAAAGAACGTCCGCCACCTGCGCAAGCGGCTGGAGCGCGAGGCCATCCATTGCTGGCGCGCCTACGACCAGGACCTGCCGGAATACGCTGCGGCGATCGACGTCTACGGCAACGCCAAGGGCGGCTTGTGGCTGCACGTGCAGGAATACCGCGCCCCGGCCGACGTGCCCGCGGAGACCGCGCGCCTGCGCCTGCGCGAGATCGTGCGCGTGGCCGGCGAAGTGTTCGGCGTGCCGCGCGAGCGCATCGCGCTGAAGACGCGCGAGCGCGGCAAGGGTGGTTCCAAGTACGGGCAGTTCGACCAGCGTGGCGAATTCGTCGAGGTGGACGAGGGCGGCCTGCGCTTCCTGGTCAATCTCACCGATTACCTGGATACCGGCCTGTTCCTCGACCACCGCCTGGTGCGCGCGCGCCTGCGCGAGCTGGCGCAGGGGCGGCGCTTCCTCAACCTGTTCGCCTACACCGCCACCGCCAGCGTCTACGCGGCCGCGGGCGGGGCGCGGGATACCACCAGCGTGGACCTGTCCGGCACCTATCTGGACTGGGCCTCGCGCAATCTCGCCCTGAACGGATTCACCGGGACGAAATACCGGCTGATGCAGGCCGACGCGCTGGAGTTCCTGCGCCACGAGCGCGAGCGCTACGGCTTGATCTACGTCGATCCGCCGACGTTCTCCAATTCCAAGCGGGCCGAGGACTTCGACGTGCAGCGCGACCACGCCCGCCTGCTGCTGGCCTGCGCGGACCGGCTGGCCGGCGACGGGGTGATCCTGTTCTCCAACAATTTCCGCCGTTTCGAACTGGACCGCGCGGCGCTGGAAGAGCGCTTCGAGATCGAGGACTGGAGCGCGGCCAGCATCCCGTTCGACTTCGCCCGCCGGGCCGACATCCACGGCTGCTGGCTGCTGCGCCTGCGGGCGCAGGAGTCGCCCTGGGGCGACAGCGTGCGGCACCTGCAGAACCGAGGTAAACGGTAGGAAACCGGGCGGAAAATGCTCAGTCCGGATTCAGCCCTCCGGCCCGAGCATGAGCCCCGGCAGACAACGCCGGAACGGCCCTTTCACCTCCTTCCCGGACCGCCCGCACCGTTGCCGCCGCTCTCTCGGAGACCGAACGCCATGAACAAGTCGAAGCCTTCCAGCCTCAAGCGCGTGGTCCTGGCCGCCGCCGTGCTGCTGGGTTGCGCCGCCGCCGCCCCGTCCTTCGCCCGCAGCCACGTCAGCGTGGGTATCGGCGTCAACCTGCCGGGCGTGAGCATCGGCTACTCCGACGGCTATCGCGGTCACTATCGCCCGTACTACGGCGGCGGCTACTACGCCCCCGCGTACGCCCCGCCGGTGTACTACCGTCCGGCGCCGCGCGTGGTGTACTACGACGAGCCGGTGGTGGTGGAGCGTCCGGTGTATGTGCGCCGCGTGTACGAAGAGCGCGGCTACTACAGCGACGGCTATCGCTCGCGCCGCTACTACGACGGCGATTGATCCTCGCCGTAACGCGCAAAAAGAGAGCCCGGCCCAGGCCGGGCTCTTTCGTTTCCGCTGTCGGCGTTACGGCTTGTCGCCGTTGCTGAGGAAGCCATGCTGCTTGGCGTGCTTCTCCATGTCCTTGTACTGCGCCGCGTCGATCTTGCTCACCGACTGGATCGCGCAGGGCGGCTGGTCGCGCGAACTCACCGTTTCGCCGACCTCGCCGCAGACCGGTCCGATCGGGCCGAGGCCGATCGCACGGTTGGATTCGTTGGGACGGAAACGCAGGCTCTGGCCTATCCCTAAGCGCGGGCAATCGGCGCTGAGTTTCACCAGGTAGCGTTCCGGCCCGTTCTGCACGATCACGGTGCGCTTGTCGATCACGGCCCAGTTATTGATGCGGTCCGGACGCATGCATTCGCTGACCGGACGCATGGGTTGCCGATCGGATGCCGGGCCGTCGGCATGGGCGACGCCGGCGGCGGTCAGTGCGAGCAACAGCATGGCGGTGACGGTTTTCATGGGTTTACCTCGCTGGGGTTGATGGAACTCCCTGGTGCCACCCGTTGCCGGGGCTCTTGCATGGCGAAACCACCTACGATGATGCGCGGCATTTGAGCGCCGCCGGCCCGTCGCGTGTCAAGCCTTGGCCCTCGCCGGATCACGGAAAATGAACGGCTGCTGCGGCAAGGTATTCGGATGCGGGTCCACGAGTCGCCAAGCCCTATCCATAACGTTCGAAGGGGCATTTCGTTGCAATGGAGGCACGCGTGAGCTTGTCCGATCTCGCCGTTCGCGCCGCATCGCTGGCGCAGCGTTTCCAGCGGATCCGCAGCCGCACCCTGGGACTGTGCGTCGGCTTGAGCGCCGAGGACATGATGGTGCAGTCCATGCCCGATGCCAGCCCGGCGAAATGGCATCTGGCGCATACCACCTGGTTCTTCGAGCAGTTCCTGCTCGGCCGCGATCCGGTCTGGCGCCCGCGCCATCCCGAATGGCATTACCTGTTCAATTCCTACTACCAGACCGTGGGCCCGATGCATGCCCGCCCGCGCCGCGGCCTGCTCTCGCGTCCAAGCCTGGACGAAGTGTTGGACTATCGGCGCCGCATCGAGGACGCCGTCGCGGCACGCCTCCACGCCGGCCTCGATGAAGCCGGCGAAGCGATCGTCGAACTCGGCCTGCAGCACGAACAGCAGCACCAGGAATTGCTGCTCACCGATATCCAGCACGCGCTGTGGTGCCATCCGCTGCATCCGGCCTACGACGAAGCGCTCCCCTCGGCGCAAACGTCCACGCCCGCCACCGGCATGCGCTATGTCGACGGCCGCGAGGGCATCGTCGAGATCGGCCACAGCGGCGACGGGTTCTGCTTCGACAACGAAGGCCCGCGCCATCGCACGCTGTTGCAGGCGCACGCGCTCGCTAACCGTCCGGTGACGAACGAGGAGTTCCGCCTGTTCGTGCAGGACGGCGGCTACCGCGAATCCTCGCTGTGGCTTTCCGACGGCTGGGCCACGGTGCAGGCCGAAGGCTGGCAGCATCCGTTGTACTGGCAGGATGACCTCGACAGCGCCTATGGCCTCGGCGGCATCCGCGCGCTCGATCCGGCCGCGCCGGTCACCCAGCTCAGTTATTTCGAAGCCGATGCGTTCGCCCGCTGGGCCGGCGCGCGCCTGCCCACCGAAGCGGAATGGGAAAGCGCCGCCGCCGCGCAACCGTTGCGTGGCAATCTGCTGGACGAGCGTGCACAACCGCCGCGCGCCGCCACCGGCGACGGCCTACTGCAGATGTACGGCGACGTGTGGGAGTGGACCGCCTCGCCCTATGTCAGCTATCCCGGCTTCCAGCCGTTGCCCGGTGCGCTGGGCGAATACAACGGCAAGTTCATGAACGCGCAATGGGTGCTGCGCGGCGGCTCCTGCGCCACGCCGCGCGAGCATGTCCGCGCCACCTACCGCAACTTCTTTCCCGCCCAGGCGCGCTGGCAGTTCGCCGGCTTGCGCCTCGCACGCGACCGGTAAGAGAGCCACTCACGATGAGCCTGCAAGCCCTGGAACCCCGCGACGACGACCGTCGCCCACCTGCCAGCGAACTCCTGGAGATCGTCCAGCGCGGCCTGCGCGCGCAACCGAAGCGCCTGCCGTCCTGGCTGTTCTACGACGAGCGTGGCAGCGAACTGTTCGAGCAGATCTGCGAGCAGCCGGAGTACTACCTCACCCGCGCCGAAATCGCCCTGCTCGAAACGCATGCCGGCGATATCGCGCGGACCCTGGGGCCGGACGTGCGCCTGGTCGAATACGGCAGCGGCAATGCGGTGAAGACGCGCCAGCTGCTGGAGCACCTGGCCTTCCCGGTGTGCTACGTGCCGGTGGAGATCGCCTCCGAGGCCCTGGCCGCCAGTGTGCGGCGCCTGGCCGAACGCTTCCCGTCGCTGCCGATGCAACCGCTGCATGCCGACTTCACCCGCCCGCTGCGCCTGCCGATCCCGCCGCGCGCGCCGCGGCGCACGGTGATCTATTTCCCCGGCTCGACCATCGGCAACTTCGAGCAGCGCGAGGCGATCCAGCTGCTGCGCACCATGCGCGACGAGATGGGCGAGGCCGGTGGTGTATTGATCGGCGTGGACCTGAAGAAGGATGCCGCGCGCATCGAGGCCGCCTACAACGACGCCGCCGGCATCACCGCCGAGTTCACCCTCAACATGCTGGCACGCCTCAATCGCGAGCTGGGCAGCGACTTCCATCTCGATGCGTACCGCCACCGTGCGCACTACAACCCGCTGGCCGGGCGCATCGAGACGCACATCATCAGCACGCGCGAGCAGAAGGTGCGGGTGGGCCGCATGCTCGCCAGCTTCGGCGAGGACGAGGCGATGCTGGTGGAGTACAGCTGCAAGTATTCGCCGGAAGACTTCGCCGCGATGGCGCACAAGGCGGGGCTGGAAGTGGCGAAGGTCTGGGTGGATCCGGAGCAGTTGTTCTCCGTGCAGTACCTCGTCCGCCGCGCCGGATAATCCGGCGCAGGTTGGGGTGAGCCGAAGGCGAACCCCAGCATGGCGGTACTCGTGCGAGGCCCGTTGGGGTTCGCCTGCGGCTCACCCCAACCTACGCGACTCAGCGTCATCCCGGCGCAGGCCGGGATCCAGTAACGGCGTCGCTTGATTGTCGCGATATATTCAAAGGCCGCGCTTCCGGCGCTGTGGCTCGCATGAAGCATGACGCCACTGGATCCCGGCCTGCGCCGGGATGACGAGCTTCAAGCCGGCCGCCGCGCGCCCAGCTGCACCAGAATCTCCTGCGCCGTGCGGATCCGCTCCGCCGCCCCCGGCAATTCCAGCAGCACCTTCAGCTTGTCCTGCCCATCCAGCTTGTAGACGCGCGGCTGCCCCTGGATCAGGCGGATGATCGCCATCGGGTCGACTTCGGGCTTGTCGCGGAAAGTGATGCGCCCGCCGTTCGGCCCGAAGTCCAGCTTGCGGATGCCCAGCGGCGTCGCCATCAGCTTGAGGCCGGCGATGGCGAACAGCGTCTTGGTCGGTTCCGGCAGCAGGCCGAAGCGGTCGATCATTTCCACCTGCAGGTCGCGCAGCGCTTCGTCGTGGCGCGCGCTGGCGATGCGCTTGTACAGGGTCAGGCGGGTGTGCACGTCGGGCAGGTAGTCGTCGGGGATCAGCGCCGGCAGGTGCAGTTCCACTTCGGTCTCGTGCTCGGAGCTGAGGTCGAAGTCCGGCACCTTGCCCGACTTCAGCGCGCGCACCGCGCGCTCCAGCAGTTCGGTGTACAGCCCGAAGCCGATCTCCTGGATCTGGCCCGACTGCTCGTCGCCCAGCAGCTCGCCCGCGCCGCGGATTTCCAGGTCGTGCGTGGCCAGCGTGAAACCCGCGCCCAGTTCCTCCAGCGAGGCGAGTGCTTCCAGGCGCTTCTCCGCATCGGCGGTCATCGCCTTGCGGTCCGGCACGATCAGGTAGGCATAGGCACGATGGTGCGAACGGCCGACGCGGCCGCGCAGCTGGTGCAGCTGGGCCAAGCCGAAGCGGTCGGCGCGGTCGATGATGATGGTGTTGGCGGTGGGGATGTCGATGCCGGTCTCGATGATAGTGGTGCACACCAGCACGTTGAAGCGCTGGCGATGGAAATCCGCCATCACCTGTTCCAGTTCGCGCTCGGCCATCTGGCCGTGGGCGATGCCGATGCGCGCCTCCGGAATCAGCTCCTGCAGCTCGCGCGCGGTGCGCTCGATGCTCTCCACTTCGTTGTGCAGGAAATACACCTGGCCGCCGCGCGCCAGCTCGCGCTGGAACGCCTCGCGCACGGTGGCCGGGTCCCAGGCATTGACGAAGGTGCGCACCGCCATGCGATGCGCCGGCGGCGTGGCGATCAGCGACAGATCGCGCAGCCCGCTCATCGCCATGTTCAGCGTGCGCGGGATCGGCGTGGCGGTCATGGTGAGCAGGTCCACCTCGGCGCGCAGTTTTTTAAGCTGCTCCTTCTGGCGCACGCCGAAGCGCTGCTCCTCGTCGACGATCACCAGGCCGAGATCCTTGAAGCGGATATCCGGCTGCAGCAGCTTGTGCGTGCCCACGATCACGTCGATCTGGCCGTCGGCCAGGCGCTTCAGCGCCTCGTTCACTTCCTTGCTCGACTTGAAGCGCGACAGCACGTCCACGCGCACCGGCCAGTCGGCGAAGCGGTCGGCGAAGTTGCGGAAGTGCTGCTGCGCCAGCAGGGTGGTCGGCACCAGCACGGCAACCTGCTTGCCGGCGGTAGCCGCGGCGAAGGCGGCGCGCAATGCCACTTCGGTCTTGCCGAAGCCGACGTCGCCGCAGATCACTCGGTCCATCGCGCGCGGCGCGGCGAGGTCGCCGAGCACGGCATCGATCGCCTGCGCCTGGTCCGGCGTTTCCTCGAACGGGAAGGTGGCGCCGAATTCCTCCACCAGCTGGCGGTCGATCGGCAGCGATTGGCCGCCGCGCGCTTCGCGCTGCGCATAGATGGCCAGCAGTTCCGCGGCCACGTCGCGCACCTTCTCTGCGGCCTTGCGGCGCGCGCGTTCCCAGGCGTCGCCGCCCAGCGAATGCAGCGGCGCCAGTTCCGGCGCGGTGCCGGTGTAGCGGCTGACCAGGCCCAGCTGGGCCACGGGAACGTAGAGCTTGTCGCCCTTGGCGTATTCGATGGTGAGGAACTCGCCCTCGGTGCCGCCCAGCTCCATCGAGACCAGGCCCTGGTAGCGGCCCACGCCGTGGTCGACGTGCACGATCGGCGCGCCGATGGTCAGCTCGGTCAGGTCGCGGATGATCGCGTCCGGATCGCGCGCGGCGCCGCGGCGGCGCTTGCGCTCGGTGCGCACGCGCTCGCCGTACAGCTCGCGCTCGGTCAGCACGGTGATGGCCGGCGACTTCAGCGCGAAGCCCTGCTCCAGGCCCGCGATGGCGATGGCGAACTTCGGGCCGGCGCCGTCAGCCGCCAGGAAGCGCGGCCAGCCGTCGATGCTGTCGGGCTTCAGGCCCGCCGCGGCCAGCGTCTCGATCAGCGCCTCGCGGCGGCCGGCCGAATCGGCGGCGATCAGCACGCGGCCCGGATAGCTGGCGAGGAAATGCCGCAGCGAGGTGCCGGGTTCTTCGCCCTTGCGGTTGAGCGGCAGTTCCGGCGCCGGCTGGGTGCCGACGTCGGCGGCGTGTTCGTGGCCGCTGGCGACCACTTCCACGCGCAGCCGGCGGTTGAGCTGCTCGCGCAGCTGTTCCGGCGGCAGATAGAGCTCCGCCGGCGGCAGCACCGGGCGCTCGATGTCGTGCGCGCGCTGGTCGTAGCGCTCGCCGGTCTGCTGCCAGAACTGTTCGGCCGATTCCAGCGTACCTTCGCCGAGCAGGAACACCGCGCCGTCGCCGAGGTAATCGAACAGGGTGGCGGTCTGCTCGAAGAACAGCGGCAGGTAGTACTCGATGCCGCCGGGCGTCACGCCTTCCTTCATGTCCTGGTAGAGCGGGCAGCGGCGCACGTCGATCGGGAAGCGCTCGCGCAGCTTGCCGCGGAAATCCTTGGCGGCCTGCTCGGTGAGCGGGAATTCGCGCGCCGGCAGCAGCTCGACTTTTTCCACCGGCTGTTGCGAGCGCTGCGTTTCCGGATCGAAGCTGCGGATCGATTCCACTTCGTCGTCGAACAGCTCGATGCGGTAGGGCTCGCCCGCGCCCATCGGGTAGATGTCGATCAGCGCGCCGCGCACGGCGAAGTCGCCCGGCTCGGCCACCTGCGGCACGTTGCGGTAGCCGGCCGCTTCCAGGCGGCGCTGCTCGGTGGACAGGTCCAGTTTCTGGCCCTTCTTCAGCACCAGGCCGGAACCGGTGACGTGGCTGTGCGGCGCGATGCGCTGCATCAGCGTGGCCACCGGCACCACCAGCACGCCGCGCCGGGTCGAGGGCAGGCTGTACAGGGTGGCGATGCGCTGCGAGACGATCTCCGGATGCGGGCTGAAGATGTCGTAGGGCAGGGTTTCCCAGTCGGGGAAATGCAGCACCGGCAGGTCGCCGGCGAACAGCCGCAGTTCGTCCTCCAGCGCGTGGGCGCGCTGCGTGTCGCGCGTCACGGCTACCAGCAGCCCGGCATGCGCGCGGGCGGTTTCGGCGACCAGCAGGGCGCGCGCCGAGCCATGTGGCGGCGTCCAGTAGCGGCGATGCTTGGGCGTGGTGGGAAGCGGCGGAAAGGGAATGGGGCTGGGCATGTGGCGCTGGCGTTTCCGTGGCGCTGCCGGGACGGCCGCACCGGTGAAAGCGGGCAAGTGTAACGCGAGCGCCCCGGCTGGCCGGGGCGTCGGAAGTCATATGGGAGTTTGCCGCCGCGTGTGCGAGACCCGCGTGGAATGCTCTGCCGGAGCCGGCCGGATCAGAGCCGCAGCGCGATCTGCGTGGTGCCGGGCTCTTCCGGGCTCAGGCGGCGCACGAAGCCCAGTTCCTTGCACAGTTGCAGCATCGGGCGGTTTTCCACCAGCACATAGCCCCACAGCTCGGACAGGCCACGGCGGCGGCAGTCGTCGACCAGGCGCTGCATCAACAGGGCGCCCAAGCCGACGCGGGCCCAGTCGCGTTCCACCAGCACCGAGAACTCGGCGCTGTTGGCCGCCTCGTCCACATAGATGCGGCCCACGCCGCGCATTTCCGCCGGCTGCACGGTCTCGTCCATCAGCACATAGGCGCTTTCGATGGCCGGATCGACCCGGCTCAGCCGCTGCGCCATCGGCGCCGGCAGCTCGGACATGGCGTGCAGGAAGCGACGGCGGATGTCTTCCGGCGACAGCCGGCCGAAGCAGCGCTGCAGGGCGGCCACGTCGCCCGGCTCGATCGCGCGCAGGCGCAGCTCGCGGCCGTCGCGGGTCGTTACCAGCTCGCCCTTGGCGGACGTGCGGACCTCGGCCAGCCGGGGGCGGGCGAAACGTTCGCTGCTGGGCGGGGGCAAGGGGCGACGGGCGGGGGACATATCGGTAAGAAGGTTTGCAGCCATGTTCCGTACTTTACCGTATTGTGTGCATCGCAACATGAACAAAACTGTCGTCGGGGCGCGGCCTTACGACGCAGTCCGGTTCGTTCATGTTGCGAGCCGGCATGTCTGTCGGAGACGCATCCAGGCCAAATCGCCACAATGCGCGGACGGTCGGCCAGGCGGCGTCGGCAAGGAGTGAAGGCATGGGCAAGGCCGGCAAAGGCATCACCGCGGTTCAGCTGGAGGCCCTGTGCGGGGCCTGGCCGGGGGTGACGCGCGACATCAAATGGGGCGAGGACCTGGTCTTCAGCGTCGGCGGCAAGATGTTTGCGATCACCCGGCCCGACACCGCCGCCTACGGCCAGCGACTGGCCCTCAAGGTGGCCGACGAGCGCTTCCTGGAACTGACCGACCAGCCCGGCATCGAACCCTCGCCCTACCTGGCACGGGCGCATTGGGTCGCCGTGACCGAGCCGCAGCGCTTCGCCACCGCCGAGCTGGAAGCGATGGTGCGCGACTCCTACGCGCTGGTGCGCGCCAGGCTCACCAAGAAACTGCAGAAGGAGCTGGGGCCGTTGCCCTGGCTCTGATCCCCCATCCCCCTGGAGACAACATGAAACAGCATCTGGGCGCCCTGGCGCTGCTCGTGGCCGACTACGACCAGGCGATCGCCTGGTACACCCGCGTGCTCAACTTCGAACTGGTCGAAGACACCCGCCTGGACGATGAAAAGCGCTGGGTGGTGCTGGCGCCGCGCGGTTCCAGCGAAACGCGCCTGCTGCTGGCGCGCGCCTCCAACGAGGAGCAGCGCGCCTCGATCGGCCACCAGGCCGGCGGCCGCGTGTTCCTGCTGCTCCATACCGACGATTTCTGGCGCGACTACGAGCGCATGAAGGCCGCCGGCTGCACCTTCTGCGAGGAGCCGCGCGAGGAGGCCTATGGCTTCGTGGTGGTGTTCCAGGACCTGTACGGCAACAAGTGGGACCTGCTGCAGCGCAAGTAGCGTTTCAGTCCGCCACGTCGGGCTCGAAGAAACTCCACGCCACGTCGGGGAAGCGCGCCTTCATGGCGCGCTCCACCGCATTGATGTTGTGGACCAGCGCGAGGTTGTCCGCCGCCGGCGCCATGCGCGCCTTCACCGAGACCATCACCTCCGGGCCCAGCTGCAGGGTGATCAGGTTCAGTACTTCGGCGACTTCCGGGCGCCCGGCGAGGAAGTCCAGCAGCTCCTGGCGGCGGCGCGGTTCGACACCCTGGCCGATCAGCAGCGCCTTCACCTCCACGGCCACGGCGATGGCCACTACCACCAGCAGTACGCCGATGGCGATCGTGCCCACGGCGTCGAACAGCAGGTTGCCGGTGAGGATGGTCGCCAGGATTGCCAGCAAGGCCAGCGCCAGGCCGAGCAGGGCGGCGAGGTCTTCGCCGAAGATCACCAGCAGCTCGCTCGAGCGCGTCTGCTTGAACCATTGCCACAGCCCGAGCCCGTCGCGCGCCTTGTTCACTTCCTGCATGCAGCCGCGCATCGAGATGCTTTCCATCACGATGCCGAACACCAGCACGCCCACCGCCAGCCACGGGCGCTGCAGCGGCTCAGGCGAACTCAGCTTGTGCACGCCTTCGTAGATCGAAAACATGCCGCCCACGCTGAACAGCAGGATCGCCACCAGGAAGGACCAGAAATACAGCGCGCGGCCCCAGCCCAGCGGATAGTCCTCGCTGGGCGGACGCTTCGCCTGGCGCATGCCCAGCAACAGCAGGCCCTGGTTGCCGCAGTCGGCCAGCGAATGGATCGCCTCGGCCAGCATCGCGCCGGAGCCGGTCAGCACCGCGGCGGCGAGCTTGCTGACAAAGATGGCGAAGTTGGCGCCAAGCGCCAGCAGGATCGCCTTCAACGAATTCGCGTGACCGGACATCGATTCTTCCCTGAAATCCTGTGTAGTGAATAAGCGCGCGTCAGCGGATGCCGACGCCCACGCCCACGCCGAAATGCACGTTGTTCTTGCCGCTGTTCAATTCGCTGGTAGTCCACACGTGCGACTGGTTCACCTTCACCAGCGGGAATACGTAGGGCGCCTCGCCGACCTTGCCGGCACGGCTGCCGCTGATCTGGCCATCGACGGTCACCAGCGCGCCGGCCGGATAGTCCATCGATTCCACGTAGCCCGGCATGGTGGCGATGAAGCGGCCCAGGCCGCTGTCGTTGGCCTTGGGGCGCTGCGAGCCGTCGAGCGGATAGGCCAGCACTTCGATCTCGCTGTGGTCGGGCAGGTTGTTCACCGCGACCACGCGGCCGCCCCAGATCACCGGCGCGTTGCTGTAGCGCTCCGGCGCCTCGGCCACGTTGAACGGCGCGGCGGCGACGGTGCCGGTAGACTTGTAGATCGGCGCGGGCGCACAGGCGCTCAGGCCGAGCAGGGCGGCGATGGCCGCCAGGCGAAGGACGAGGTTGGCGTTCGGCGTGCGCATGGTCGGTCTCCTGCTTGCGTCAGAAGGTCGGGATCGGAACGGCCCGGATCGAGTGTCCGCGCGCGGGCGCGAACGCGGCGCCAAGCTTAGCCGTGCGGCGGGGCGGCGCGATAGCGGCTCAGTCCGCTTCCTGCACCAGCCAGTCCAGGCGCCAGCTGGCCGGGCGCTCCTGCGAGAGCAGCCGGCTCATGGCGCGCAGCGGTTCGCGCAGCACCTCGTCGAGCTTCCACGGCGCATTGAGGATGACCATGCCCGAGCCGTTGAGGCGCAGCGGCGAGTCGTCCGGCCGCAGCAGCAGCTCGGCGCGCAGCGCGCGGCGCACGCCGCTGTGCTGCACCCAGCGCAGGAACGGCTGCACCTGGCTGCGCAGCTTGATCGGATACCACACCGCATACATGCCGGTGGGCCAGCGCTGCAGCGCGCCCTTCAGCGCCTGCTCGATCACCCGGTATTCGGCTTCCTGCGCCTCGTAGGGCGGGTCGATCAGCACCAGGCCGCGCTTTTCCTTCGGCGGCAGCAGTGCCTTCAGGGCTTCGTAGCCATTGCGCTCGTGCACGTGCACGCGGCGGTCGTGGCGGAACAGCTCGCGCAGGCGGGCGGCTTCTTCCGGATGCAGTTCGCACAGCTGCGCGCTGTCGATGTCGCGCAGCGCGCCGGCCGCCTGCAGCGGCGAGCCCGGATAGAGCCGCAGCCCGTCCTCGTTGCCCGGCAGTTTCAGGATCGCGTCCAGCCAGTGCCGCAGCAGCGGCGGCAGCGGGCCGGCATCCGGACCCTGGTGCAGGTCCGGGAACAGCAGGCGGGCGATGCCCTCCTTGTATTCGCCGGTCTTGCCCGCTTCGGCGCCGTCCAGCGCGTAGCAGCCGCTGCCGGCATGCGTGTCGACCAGGCAGAACGGCGTGGACTTGGCTTTCAGCGCATCGATCAGCGCGAACAGCACGGAGTGCTTGAGGACGTCGGCGAAGTTGCCGGCGTGATAGGCGTGGCGATAGTTCATCCCGCCATTGTAGGTTGGGGTGAGCCGCAGGCGAACCCCAACGTGACGGCAACGCTGGGGTTCGCCTGCGGCTCACCCCAGCCAGCGCCATGCGGCGAAGCCGCTTGAAGCCAACTCCAGAGTTGTTCCACCCGATACCCGCTGGCATGCTCCGGCCTATGTTCCATCGCCTCTTCCCATCGCTACGCCGCTCCCGCGCCCTGTTCGCGCTGGCGCTGTGCGCGTGGCTGCTGCTGGCGAGCATGGCCTGGGCCGCGGGCGGCTGCTGCGACAGCATGCAGCCGGCGCCGGCGAAGGCGATGAGCATGGACGGCCATGCCGGCATGCATGGCATGCACGATGCGCAACCCCCGGCCCCGCACGGCCATGGCCACTGGGCCGCGGATTGCACCTGCGCGCATGCGCCGGCCAACCTGGCCGGCGTGGCGAATGTCGCCGCCGCGCATCCTTCGCCCGAGCGCCTGGGCTTGCCTCGTGGCAGCGAAGCGACGCCACAACCGCCCGCCAAACCTCCCTTGAGGCCTCCGTCGGCCTGATCTCCGTGACTTGCGCGGCCGTCTCGCGGCCGTTGTTTCCCATGCCTGCACGGCAGGCACGAGCATGACGGAGCATCACCATGAACAAGCAGTATCCCCACGGCATTCACCTGCCGCGGCGGCGTTTCGTGCAGGGCCTGGCCTTGGGCGGCGTGGCCGCCGGCCTGGGCCTGTGGCGCGGCGACGCGCTGGCGCAGCTGGCCGCCGCGCCGCGTGCCGAACTGAGCGGCACGCACTTCGAACTGGAGATCGGCGAGCTGCCGGTCGACTTCACCGGCCGCCGTCGCATCGCCACGGTGGTCAACGGACAGTTGCCGGCGCCGCTGCTGCGCTGGCGCCAGGGCGATACCGTCACCCTGCGCGTGCGCAACCGCCTGGCGGTGGCCAGTTCCGTCCATTGGCACGGCATCGTGCTGCCGGCGGACATGGACGGCGTGCCCGGGATCAGCTTCGACGGCATTGCGCCGGGCGGCGAATACCTCTACCGCTTCACCGTGAACCAGGCCGGCACCTACTGGTACCACAGCCATTCGCGCTTCCAGGAACAGGTCGGCCTGTACGGGCCCATCGTGATCGAGCCGCGCGACGGCGAGCGTCACGTTGCGCAGCGCGACTACACCATCCTGCTCAGCGAATGGACCGACACCGACCCCGAGCGCATCTACGCCAACCTCAAGAAGCAGAGCGACTACTACAACCTCGGCAAGCGCACCGCCGGCGATTTCCTGCGTGACATGCGCCGGCAAGGTCTAGGCGATGCGCTGGCCGAGCGGCGCATGTGGCAGCAGATGCGTATGGATCCCACCGACCTGGCCGACGTCTCCGCCATGGCCTACACCTATCTGGTCAACGGCAGCACGCCGGCGGGCAACTGGACCGGCCTGTTCGATGCGGGCGAGAAGGTCCGCCTGCGCTTCATCAACGGCTCGTCGATGAGCTTCTTCGATGTGCGTATCCCCGGCCTGAAGATGACGGTGATCGCCGCCGACGGCCAGCCGGTCGAGCCGATCACCGTGGACGAATTCCGCATCGGCACGGCGGAGACCTACGACGTGATGGTGGAGCCTTCGGCCGACCGCGCCTGGACCATCTTCGCGCAGAGCATGGATCGCAGCGGCTATGCGCGCGCCACGCTGGCGCCGCGCGCGGGCATGGCGGCGGAAGTGCCGCCGCTGGATCCGCGGCCCTTGCTGGGCATGGGCGACATGATGGGTTCGATGGGGCACGGCGGAACGGGTCATGACATGGGCGGCATGAGCCACACGGGGCATGAGACGGGGTCGATGCCCGTCTTGAATACCGGCGTCGAAGTGGATATGCGCGTACCGCAACCGCGCCGAAACCTCGACGATCCCGGTGTGGGCCTGCGCGACACCGGCCGGCGCGCATTGACCTATGCCGATCTGCATGCAGTGGATGCGCCGATCTCGCCCGAGGTGGATCGCGAACTGACCTTGCGCCTCACCGGCAATATGGAGCGCTACCTGTGGTCGTTCGACGGCACGCGTTTCTCCAACGCGCAGCCGTTGCATCTGAAGCACGGCGAGCGCGTGCGCATCACCCTGGTCAATGACACCATGATGACCCATCCGATCCACCTGCATGGCATGTGGAGCGAGCTGGAGAACGAGGCGGGCGGGTTCCAGGTGCGCAAGCACACCGTGGTGGTGCAGCCGGCGCAGCAGCTGAGCTATCGCGTCAACGCGGATGCCGTCGGCCGCTGGGCCTATCACTGCCATCTGCTCTACCACATGGAAGCGGGCATGTTCCGCGAAGTGGTGGTGGCATGAAGAGGACAGGCAACGCCTTCGCCACCCTGCTGTTGGCGCTGCCGCTCGTGGCGATGGCGCAGGAGGGCATGGAAGGGCACGAGCACCATCATCCGCAGGCACCGGCGAAGCCTGCCGCGCATTCGCACGACGCGATGGACGCCATGCCCGGCATGCAGATGGGGCCGGAGCAGGCCAAGGACGAACATGCCGGCCACGCCATGCCCATGCCTGCGGCACTGCCGCCGAACGATCACGTCGCACCACCGCCGCCGCAGCACCAGCCCGCGCCGATGCCGCCGGAGCACATGGCGGACATGATGCAGATGGACGATCTGGCCAGGCGCGGCATGTGGCTGTTCGACCGGCTCGAACGCACGCGCGGCGTCGGCGGCGATTACGCCACCGCGTGGGAAGCCGAAGGCTGGTGGGGCAGCGATACCGACCGTGTGTGGTTGCGCACCGAGGGCGAGCGCAGCGCGGAGGGCACGCACGATGCACGCGCCGAGGTGCTATGGGGTCATGCCTTCAGCACGTTCTGGGATTGGCAACTTGGCGTGCGCCACGATTTCGGCCATGGTCCGGACCGCCAGTGGATCGCCGCCGGCGTGCAGGGGCTGGCGCCGTACTGGTTCGAAACGCAGGCGACGTTCTACGCAGGTCCTCAGGGCCGCACGGCGCTGCGCCTGCAGGCCAGCTATGACCTGCACTTCACCCAGCGCCTGATACTGGCTCCGAATCTGGAACTGAACTTCTACGGCAAGGACGACCCGCTGCGCGGTATCCGCGCCGGCTTGTCGGAAACGGAAGCGGGCCTGCGCCTGCGCTACGAATTCAGCCGCCGCTTCGCGCCATACCTCGGCGTGAATCACACGCGGCGTTTCGGTGAACCCACCGCGCTGCCGCGTCGGGAGACGACCTGGCTGGCCGGCATCCGGCTCTGGTTCTGAAGGAGGATCTAACGATGAGAGCTTTTCTGTTCCTGCTGGTGCTCGCGGCGATTGCCGCCGTGGGCTTCGTTTACTCGGGCCTCTATCCCATCGGTGCGGATCAGCCGCACTGGCCGGTGACGGAACGGGCGGTGGCCATGCTGCGCGATCGTTCGATCGAGAAGCAGGCGGCCGGCATCGCCGTGCCTGCGCTGGACGATCCCGCGCGCATCCGCCGCGGCGCCATGCATTACGCCGAGATGTGCAGCTCCTGCCATCTCACCCCCGGCATGCACGATACGGAACTGCGCAAGGGCCTGTATCCGCAACCCCCCGACCTGGCGCGCCACGGCATCGCCGATCCGGCGCAGGCGTTCTGGACCATCAAGCATGGCGTCAAGATGAGCGCGATGGCCGCATGGGGCCGCAGCCACGACGATGCGGCGATCTGGGACATGGTGGCCTTCCTGCAGGTGTTGCCGAAGCAGGACGAGGCGGCGTTCGAGGCGATGTCGGGGTCGGCGGGGGATGATGGGCATGGGGGTGGGCATCATGACGATGATGACCATCACCACTGACACGCGGCCGTGGGTTGGGGTGAGCGATCAGCGAACCCCAACGTCGCGCAACGTTGGGGTTCGCCTTCGGCTCACCCCAACCTACGGCAGGATGGCGATCCGATGCTCAGTACGCCAGCGTGATGCGCTTGTTCTCCGCATCACGCTTCTCCACGCGATCCAGCAAACCCACCGCATAGTCGGCAATCGAAATGCGGCTGTTGCCTTCGGCATCGACCAGCAACTGCTCGCCGCCCACGCGGTACTTGCCCGTGCGCTCACCCGGCTCGATCAATGCGGCCGGACTCAGATACGTCCAGGTCGTGCCCTTGCTCGCACGGAATACTTCCAGCGCCTTGCCCTGCGCTTCCGCCTCCGGTTTCCACGCCGCCGGGAAATGCGGATCGTCGATCACGCGCTTGCCCGGCGCCACTTCCAGCGTGCCGGCGCCACCCACCCAGAACAGACGTGACACGTCGGCCTTGGGCAGGTTGTCCAGCAGCACGCGCGCATTGCCCGGCACGGTGTCGAAATCCTGGTCGCGGCGCGCCGACAGGCTGGCCACCGCGGCATCGGCGCCGCGTACGGCGTCGGTCCAGCTTTCCGGCTTGGCCACGTCGCCGGTGACGACGGTGAGCCTGGCGTTCTTCTGCGGCAGGCGCGACGGATCGCGCACCACCGCGATCACGTCATAGCCGCGCGCCAGCGCTTCGTCGAGGATGCCCTGGCCGATATGGCCGGTGGCGCCGAACAGTGCGATTTTCATGTGCGATCTCCGGTGAGGGACTGTCGATAAAAGAAGGAAGAGGTTGAGATGCGATGGCTTACGGCCACTTCATCTCGCCCTTGGTGACTTTGGCGCTGAGCTCCAGCGCCGATTTCAGGCCGGCTTCGGGATAGCGCTGCTTCATGGCTGCGATCAACGCGGCGCTGTCCTTGGCCTTGGCCGCTTCGGCGTCATACGTCGTGATGTAGTTGCGGGTATAGCGCACTTGGCTGAGGTCGAACGGTGCGCCGGGCTGGAAATGGCCGGGCACTACTTTCGCGGGCTTGAGCTGTTCGATGCGCTTCAGCGTGGCCAGCCACTGCGTATGCGATGCGGATGTCTGCGTATCGGCCATCCACACATGCAGATTGCCGAATACCACCACGCCGCCGACCACTGCCTTGAGCGAGGGAATCCAGACGAAGCTGCGGTCGGGGGTCGGACCGTCCAGGCCGATCACGTCCAGCTCGCGGCCTTCCAGCGTGAGCTTGTCGCCATCGAGCACGTCGGGCGTGACCAGCGTGGCGGGTGCGTCCTGCTTGAGGATCGGGCCCCAGTAAGCGAGCTTTGCCTGCGAGCTGGCCTTGATGTGCTCGACCGTCGGCTTGCTGGCGACGATCTTCGCATCGGGAAAAGCGGCGTGCAGCACATCCAGTCCGAAGTAGTAATCCGGATCGCCGTGGCTGATGTAGATGGTCGTCAGGTGTCGACCGGACGCCTTGATCTTCTCGACCAGCTTCTGCGCGTCGCCCTTGGCGAACTGCGCGTCGATCAGCACGGCATCGTGCGCGCCTTCGACCAGCACCGAGGCGACCGGGAAGATGCCCTTGTCGCCCGGGTTGTAGATATCGAGCTTCAGCGGCTGGACCGCTTCCGTCGCCTGCGCCGCGCCGGCGAGGCCGGCCAGGGCGAGTGAGAGCAGCAGGGCGGTACGTAGCTTGCGCATGGCGAGGGCCTTCAAGTGGGGGTGAAGGCAAAGCATGCGCCGATCATTGATACGGATATACGTATCAACGGGTAATTCACTGTAAAGTCTTAATTTACAGTTGATGGAGGCTTGCATGGCCAACGAGGTCAATCTCAACCGGCTGGCGGTGTTCGCGGCGCTGGTGCGCGCCGGTTCGTTCACCCGCGCGGCGGAAGAGCTGGGCATGACCAAGGCGATGGTCAGCCAGCATCTGGCGCGGCTGGAGCAGGAGCTGGGCGTCACCCTGCTCATGCGCAGCACGCGGCGCATGTCGCTGACCGAGGCCGGTGCGATCTTCCATGCCGATTGCGTGCGCATCCTGGCCGATGCGGAAGCGGCGATCGAGCGCGCGGGCGAGAGCCGCGACGCCCCACGTGGAACGCTGCGGATGACCACCTCGCTGGACTACGGCATCGCCGTGGTGGTGCCGAAGCTGGCCAGCTTCATGCGGCGCTATCCGGCGGTGCAGGTCGACCTGGTGCTCAGCGACCACATCACGGATGTGATCGCCGAACGCTTCGATCTGGCCATCCGCGGCGGCTGGCTGCGCGATTCCACCTTGCGCGCCACGCGGCTCGGCAGCTTCCGCCAGCTGCTGGTGGCGGCGCCGGGCTATCTGGCCGAACACGGCACGCCGCGCCGCCTCGACGATCTGGCCGCGCACGGCGCGATCGCCATGTCCGCCTTGCCGGCGCCGCTGCGCTGGGTGTTTACCGCGGCGGGCGGCGCGCGCCGCACCATGCGTCCGCGCCAGGCCGCGCAGGCCAACAGCGCGGCCGCCGTGCGCGGGCTGGTGCTGGCGGGCACCGGCATCGCGGTGCTGCCGGACTATCTGGTGGAAGAGGACATCCGCGCCGGCCGGCTGGTGGCCTTGCTGGCGCAGTACCGCCTGCCGGAGGGCGGCGTGCACGCGGTGTATCCGGGGCGCAAGGCACCGGCCAAGGTGCGCGCCTTCATCGACCACCTGCAGGGCGAGATGGCGCCGCGGGCTACTCGATGACGTTGTGGCTCTCGGCGGTGCCCAGCAGTTCCGGCTGCGCGGGTTCGGTGCGGCGGCGGTGCAGCAGCGGGTGGGCGAACACTGCGGCGAGGATGATCGCCACGCCCAGATAGAACTTGCCGTCCAGCTGATGCTGTTCGCCCAGCAGCAGGATGGCCAGTGCGATGGCGTAGACCGGTTCCAGGTTCGTCACCATCTGCGTGCCGAATGCGCTGAGGTGGCGCAGTGCCACCAAAGCCAATGCGAAAGGCAACAGCGTGCAGCCGAAGGCCAGCAGCAGGAGCAGTGCCGTGTCGTGCGCGCCGGGCAGCACGAAGGCGGGGCCGGGCAGCAGCGGGGCGAGCAGGGTGAGGAACAGCGTGCCGGTGCCCAGCTCGATGCAGGTCACCGTGAGCGGATCGGCGCGGTCGACGAAGCGCTTGTTGAATGCGCCGAACAGCGCAACCAGCAGCGCGGACAGCGTGCCTATCGCGATGCCCAGCCGCATGTCCGCCGGCACGCCGCCGGCAACCAGCGCCACGCCGGGCACCACCGCCACGCCGATCAGCAGTTCGCGCGGGTCGAACTTGCGCCCGGCGATCCAGGGTTCGACCAGGGCCAGGAACACCGGACCCAGCGCGATACAGGTCGCCGCCACCGAGGCGTTGGCCAGCTTGATCGCCGCGTAGAAGGTCAGCCAGTGCAGCGACACCAGCGCGCCGATGCCGGCGTAGGCCCAGCGCAGCCGCGCCGGCATCGCCTTCAGCCCGCGCCGCACCTTGGCGAGCAGCAGCAGCGAGCCCGCCACCAGCAGCATGCGCCACCACACCAGTGGCAGCGCGGGCAGGGTGATCAGCTTGCCGAGGATGGCGGTGAAGCCCCACAGCAGGACGCAGAAGTGGATCTGCAGGCGGGCTTGGGTGACGGCTTGCATGGAAAGGCGAAGGCGGCAGGGGCGGAGCGGCATTGTAGGTTGGGGTGAGCCGCAGGCGAACCCCAACATGCGTCATGGGTTATTCGTCTTCGTCATCCGTGCCGTCGGCCTTCCAATAGCCGGTCGCCCGCACCCATTCCTTCGGCACGCCGCGCCCGGCAAGCATCAGCCGCATGTTGCGCGCGCGGCGCGATTCGGCGGCGATCCAGTAGAACGTGTCGCCCGTCGGCGACAACCGGCGCAGCGCTTCTTCGAGCAAGCTGCTCGCAGCGCCATCCACGCCATCGCGCTCGAACCACCGCACCTCGCAGTTGGCATCGGTGAACAGCAACTGCCGATCGGACGCGTCGGGCACCTCCGCCAGCACCGTCGCGGAGATCGAGGCCGGCATTTCCTCCAGCCAGCGCCCGATGGCTGGCAGTCCGGTCTCGTCGGCTACCAGTACGTAGTGATCGAAGTCGTCGGCCACCACGAAAGAACCGCGCGGGCCGCCCGCACCGATCACATCGCCCACCTTGGCCGCCTCGGCCCAGGCGGCGGCGGGGCCATCCCCGTGCAGTACGAAATCCACGGTCAGCTCGCCGCGCGCGGCATCGTGGTGGCGCGGGGTGTAGTCGCGCATCGGCGAGGGATCGGCGCCGAGCGGGAATTCGAGGCCGTTCGGCTCGCGCGTGGGAAACACCAGTTCGCCGGCATCGTTGGGAAAGAACAGCTTGACGTGGTCGTCCGACGCGCCGCTGTGAAAGCCCTCCAACTGCGGACCGCCGAGCACAATGCGCTGCATATGCGGGGTCAGCCGCTCGACGCGGCGCACTTCGAGCTGGCGCATGCGCACGTCGTGCATGACCCGGCGGGATTCGTGTTTGCTCATGAAAACCTCGGAACGGATGGGGAGCGCACCGCATGGGGCGGAGCGAGGACCGGGTGGCTGGCCGAGGGGCGTGGCGCCGGGGATCGATATTGCGGTGGCGTTGATGTGGGCAACGCCGAGGGGCATTTCAAGCCGGGCTGCGTTATCGCATGCCCGGCTACAGGTTTACGCGCAGATCACTCGCGTCGCGAACCCGCGGCGATGTCGGCCGCGGCCTTCTCCAGGATCGACGCTACTCGCTGCGTCTCCGCCTTGGTCCACTCGGTGCCGCGCATCAGCAGTGCGTGCTTGAGCGCATGCATGGCGTTGCGGATCGACATCGGCATCGACATCTTTGCTGCCATGCGCGCGCTCTGCTCGGTGCGGCTCATCACCGCTTCCACCGCTGCGCGGTTCTCTTCCAGGAAGGTGCGTCCGGCGTCGGTGATGGCGTAGAGCTTGCGGCCGCCTTGTTCGTTCTCGACCTGGGCATGGCCCAGTTCCTCGAGCATGGTCAGCGTCGGATAGATCGCGCCGGGGCTGGGCGAGTAGTGGCCGTGGAACATCTCCTCGATCAGGCGGATCAGCTCGTAGCCGTGGCGCGGCTGCTGCTCGATCAGCGCCAGCAGCAGCAGCTTGAGATCGCCGTGGCCGAACATGCGGCCACCGCCGCCGCGGCGCCCGCCGCCGCGCAGGCCGGCCCATTCGGCGAAGAAATCGCCGCCCATGCGCTCGCCGAAGTGATGGCCGCGACCGGCGTGGCGCTCGTAGTGATCGTGCTGGCGGCGGTAGCGCTCGCCGCCGTCCCAGTCCATGTCGTCGGCCTGGAAGGGATGGCAGCGCTCGCGGAAGTAGTGATGGTGCAGGTGGTGGTACTGGCGGAGGGCGTGGAAGAACTGGCGAGGGCTGCGCATGACGGATTCCGATATATCGTAAGTTGGCGCTGACGATATATCGAAAGAATATCGAGTGCAAGTGTAGGTTGGGGTGAGCCGCAGGCGAACCCCAACAGGCGTGACGTATATAAACGATTGAATTTGCTTTGGTTGGCCACCAGCCCAACCCCAACCTGCGCCGTTATTTTGTCGAAGCCTTGCCCGCGCGCAGCTGCTGCAGCACCTGCTGGCAGGTATTGGGCTGGCCGCCCTGGCTCGCCACCACCAGCGGCAGCAGGGCCGCCGCCGGTGCGGCGAGCACGCCCAGCGCCACGGCGCCGCCGCCGCGCAGCAGCAGCGGCCCGGTGTGCACGCCCACGTCGGGGTTCTTGAGGGTGCCGCGCACGTACAGCGGCGAGCGCAGGGTGAAGATGCGCAGGCCCTTGCTGTGCGGCTTCACGTCCAGGTCCAGCTGCTCGGTGGCGAAGTTCACCTTGCCATCGACATTGATCAGCGCGTCTTCGGTGTCGAACACGAACAGCCGCGTGTTGAACACGCCGTTGTCGGCCGCGAAGTCGGTGGCGGCGCAGTTGATCTTCACCACCTTGTCGCCGAACAGCTTGCCGATGACGATGTTGCCCACGTTGAGGCCGGCGGTTTCCAACAGGTTCTTGCTGATCGCGCCGTCGTTCATCAGCAGCTTCAGCTCGCCGTCCGCGCTGCCGAGCAGGGCAGCCACCGAATTGCCACGCGCGTTGAGGTTGGCGTCGCCGTTGATCTCGCCGAAGCTGGCCTTCATTGCCTCGAAGTTCGGGAACAACTGCTTGAGCTTCAGCCCGCGCAGGCGCAGGTTGACCGCGCCGCGCATCGGCGTCTGGCTGCCATCCAGGCGGACCGTGCTGCCGATGCGCCCGCCGGCCACGCCGAAATCCAGCGGATCCAGCAGCAGCACGCCGTTGTCCAGCACCAGGTGCGTTTCCAGCGAGTCGATCGGCAGGTCCGCGCCGCGCACGATGCGCGCGCCGGTGAAGTGCACGTCGGCGTCCATGGCTTTCCAGCGCTCGGTGCGGAACGGTTCCACCGGCAGCGCCTTGTCGGACGGCTGCGGCGTGGCGTCGCCGCGGCGCTGTTTTTCCGCATTGGAGTCGGCACCGATCAGCGGCGCCAGGTCGGCGAACTGCAGCAACTGCGAGCGCAGGGTGCCACTCAGTTTCGGCCGCGCGCCGCCGGTGACGAAATCCAGGTTGCCGGCCAGGTCGCTGCCGCCGACGCGCCCACGGAAGTTGCGATAGCTGAAGTGGTTGCCGCTGCGCGCAAGCTGCGCGACGAGATGGCCCTCGGTCGCGTAGGGCGGCGTATCCGGCAAGGTCACGCCGGTGATCGGATAGAGCTTGGCCATGCTGGTGCCGGAGAACCACAGCTTCACGTCCAGCGCGCCCAGGTGCAGCGGGTCGGTCAGCGTGCCGACCAGGGCGATATGGCTGTCGCCGACATGCACGTCCGCCTGCAGCGGGAACGGCCGGTCGGTGTCCTGCAGCGCGATCACGCCGCCGGTCTTGCCGCTGCCTTTGAGCGGCGCGCCCTGGTAGCTGCCGCTGGCCTGCCAGGCGAACAGGTAGGCCGTGCGCGAGGCCTTGGCGTCGACCTTGTCCTCGTCCTTTTCCTTCGCTGCGGCCAGCGCCTTGCGCGCCGCGCCGCCGGCGGTGCGCGCGGCCTGGTCGCGCGCGTCGTCGGCTTGCTGCTGCATGATCTGGTCGAAGGGAATCGCCTGTTGCAGCGGCTGCACGTCGACCTGCAGCTGCACCTTGCTCACCGCGTCGTCGTAGCCGATCTGGCCGCGGTCGAAACCGATCGCGCGCAGATCCATCTTCCACGAGGAAGGCTGGTCGCTCTTGCCGAAGGCGAAGTCCCAGTTGGCCTGCTCGGGCGAGAGCCGTTCCAGGTCCACCACCGGATGCTCCAGCTGCACGCTGGGAATGACGATGCGATGCGCCAGCAAGGGCAGCGGCGCTACGCGCACGCGCACGGCGTCGAGCTGCGCGAACTGCGGCTGCTTTGCCCACTGCGGGTTGGCGATGCGGATGTCCCGCGCGATCAGCTCCGGCCAGGGAAGCAGGCCGCCAAGTCCGCTTTCGCCGGGCTCGCGGCGCCAGGCCACGCTGAGGTCGCCCTGGATCACGAACGGCCGGCCCACCGCCTGGCTCACCTTGTCGTTGATGGTGGGCTTCAGCCGGTTCCAGTCATAGGTCGCTATCACCACCACGGCGATAAGCACCAGCAGCACCGGCAGCGCAACCAGCGACCAGATCCACACCTTGCGGCTTCGCTTCATGCCTTTCTCCCGCGCATCTTCCATCGTCGAGAGATAACCGCAGACGCGAAAAATTTGTGTATGCGCCGGGTGTCGCGCTTAGAGCCTGTTCACGCTGGCGCAACGGCCTGATCCAGGCAGCTGCACGATATCCGGCGTAGGTTGGGGTGAGCGCAGCGAACCCCAACGGACCTCACACCTCCGCGCCACGTTGGGGTTCGCTGCGCTCACCCCAACCTACGCCCGCAGTTGATGCTGCTCAGGGCTTGGCTTCGCGCACCGGGATATTGATGCTGCACAGATCGATCTTGCCCGCCGGGTTGCGATAGAAATCGTCGCGCCGGTTGCGCTTGGCTTCGATCAGCGCCGCGAAGGTGGCGCTGTCGGTGCGCAGCACTTCGATGTTCGGACGCTCCTTCGCCGGCATGTCCGCCGCCAGCTTCACCGAGGCGATGGCGGTGCGTTGTTCCGGCTTCTCGTAGAAACCCAGCGGGCCGGTGCCGCGCGGGAAGGCCGAGAGGAATTCCATGCCCTGGATCACCCGGCCGGCCACCGCGAGATTGCGGTCCAGCCCGCGCGGCGCCTGGCCGATGATCGCGTACAGCGAGCTGCCGCTGCCGGTCTCCGGGCCCACATCGCGCGCCACGCCGACCGCGCCATAGCAATGCGTCAGCCATTCCTGTCCGCTGGCCTTGTCGCGGGCGGCGGGGAAGCCTTCGACGAAACCGACTTCCGGCGCGTAGACGTCGCCGTCCGGCAGCGCGGTCCATGGCAGCTTGGCGTCGATCGGGCGGGTGTACTCCGAAGGCACGGTCTTCTTGGCTTTGCCGAGCGAGCGCAGCTTGCTCTTGTCGCCCTTGTCGTCGTCTTCCGGATCGCCCCATTGCGTGACGAAGTTATCCTGCACGCGGATGATCGCCAAGCCGTCGAAATAGTGTTCGCGCACCAGGGTGCGGATGTTGTCCGCATGCAGCGGCGTGAAGTCCGGCGCCAGCTCGATCAGCACCTTGCCCTGCGGCAGGCGCATTTCCAGCAGGTTGTTCGGATCGGGCTTGCGCCATTCCCCGGGCTTGGACTGCTGCAGCAGTTCTTTCGGCGTGGCCGACTTGTTCGCCGGCGGCGTGTCGGCCAGGGCCGGCAGGGCCAGGGCGCAGAGCAGGGAGAAGCCGAGCAGGCGCGGAGCGAAGCGGGACATGGCGGACCTTGGCGGTGGTGGAAACCCGCCGGAAGGTAGCAGAGTGCGAGGCCGCCGACGCGGCCTGCAGGTCATTGGCCGAACGAGCAGGCGCCGATCCAGTCCGGCGGCTGGGGCGACAGCCGCTGGGCGACCGGGAGGTAGCCGGTGTCCAGTTGCGCCGCCAGCCAGTACAGCGAGGCTGCGCTCTTGGGGTCCCACGGCCCGCTGTAGCCCTGCTCACCGGCCTGTTCGCGATCGCGGTCGAACTTCACGTGCGTGTGCACGAACTCCTCGTGCGTCTTGCCGCCTTCGGCATACGGACGCAGCCAGTCCAGCGCCTTGGCCACCGAAGCGCCCTGCGGGCTGGCCTCATGCAGCCAGTCGTCGCCGAACGGCCTGGCCGCGAGCGCGGCGGCGACCAGCGGCTGCAGGTCGTAGACCACGTAATGCAGCGCGTCGCGTTCGGCGAAGTCGATCACCTCGCCGCCGGGCTTGATGTTGCCGGCGACCTGGCGCGCGAACAGCTCGTGCGCGGTCTTCAGCATGGCCTGGTCGCCGAGCGCGGCGGCGGCAAGCGTTACCAGCTTCACGCGGTGGCTTTGCCAGTTATTGCTGGCGGTGCCGGCTTTGTGCCCGGCCGGGAAGGCATGGATACGTTCGATATAGCCCTCGCCCAGCTTGCGCAGCAATGCGCGGGTGGCATCGCGCGTGGAGGCGGGCAGCGCGGCGGAGGTGAGCACGTAGGCATCGATCAGACCGTCGAGGTTGGTCTCGTCGATCGGATTGAAATCCGGCTGGTAGGCGGCGGACCAGGCGGCGAGATAATCATCGACCTGCCGCAGGTAGCGCGCGTCGGCACTCAGCCGCCATGCCAGCGCTGCCTGCCGCGCCAGTGGCCAGTCGCGCTCGGCGTCGATGCTTGCGTCGCGGATGCCCTGGTGCGGCAGGGTGCCTTCGGTGTGCACGTGGGCGAGCGCGTGGGGTTTGTCGTCCAGGTGCTTTTCCGCGGCGGCGAGGATGCGCCTGGCGGAGGCGTTCTGCTCGCCCGCGCCCGGAGCCTTCGGTTGGCATAGCGTGATGGCGCGTGGCGGCGTCATGGTCCGGCGCACCTGGGCCGGCGCAGATGCGGCGAACAGCGCGGCGATGGCGAGCGACAGCGCGATGGGTCCACGTGACATGGCGGCTCCTGGCCTTCTTTCGACGCAGTGTGCCGCGCGGGACGCCGGCCGGACGTGAGGCAAGTTCCTGCGGTCAGCCGTGGGCCAGCCGGCCCGCGCGTCGGCCGTCGAATTGCATCCACGCGACCCACGCCGCCAAGACCAGCGCGGCGATGGCCTCCAGCAGGATGAACACGTGGATGCGCGCGGCGATGCCGCACCATGGCGCATAGCGGTAATGGCCGAGTACCAGCAGGCCGGCCGCGGCGTACAGGTAGAGCACGCCGGCGCCGATCGGCGTGCGGCTGCGCCGCATCAGGCGATAGCCCAGCCACGCCAGCGGCGTCATGGCGAACCAGAACGCATCGATGATGTGCGTGTCGATCCACCATGGCTCGGGGTATTGCGCGAAGAACAGCACGTTGTCGACGTAGTGCAGGATCGACGCTGCCACATTCGCGGCGAGCAGCCAGCGCAGGATGCGCAGTCGGTCGGCTGGTGCGCTCTTCATGCGGCGCGCTGTCCGGCGGGGTTCGCGCCGAGCGTGCCGAACCAGGCCAGCGCTTCCTCCCACAACGGTTGCGCATGCTGGCGGAAGTAGCCCATGTGGCCCAGCGAACCCAGTCCTTCCGCCTTCGCATCGATATCGCGGCGTTCCAGCGGCGCATGGCGGTAGCCGCCGACGAAAGCGTCGCGCGAGCGCGGCAGCGCCCACAGGTCATCCTTCGCGTTGGCGGCGACGATGGGTGTGCGTACACGCGCATAGACGTCGGCCATGTGCGCCATCGCGGGGTCGTCGAAGAAGTAATGCGGAAAGCCGCACCAGCGGCGCCAGTCGCGATACACGCCCAGCGGCAGGTCTTCGCCCGCGCCCAGCAGTTTCCACGGCATATAGCCTTTCCAACGCGTCAGCATCGGCAGCAGCACGTTCCAGGCCAGCCAGATGCGCGTGCGCTCGGGTTGCGGCATCCAGCCATGCCAACCGGCGCCGACACCGAACAGGTAGGCGCCGGCGAGGCGCTCGTGATTGGGCAACAGGCCCAGGGCGTGGCCGCCGAAGGAATGGCCGACCAGATACAGCGGCACCTCGCCGTCCGCCATGTGCGCCACGGCCGCGGCGAGGTCCTGCGTGCCCCAGTCGAGGAAACGCATGGCGAAGCCCTTGAGGCTCGCCGGCCGCGACGTGCCTACGCCGCGGTAATCCATGGTCAGCACGGTATAGCCGCGCGCGCCGGCGAATTCGGCGAAGCGCCGATAGAAGCCTTGCGGCACGCCAGTGGCGCTGCCGACGACGATGCGCGCGGTCTCCTCGCCTTGCGCCGGATGCAGCGTGGCACCGAGGCGATAGCCGTCCTGTGCGAGCAGGGTAAGCGGCTGGCCGGAAGCGGCGTTGACGGTGTTCAAGCGCGGGACTCCTTCGCGTTGGCAAGTTCGATGCGCAGCAGTCCGAGCAGCATCTCCACCGTATCGTTCACCGGCTTCGCGCTGCCGGCCACGCGGGCCTGGATCAGCGAGCCTTCGTAGGCGGACACGATCAGCGCCGCCAGCTGGGTCGAGCGTTTCGCGCCGATCCCGGCGCCGGCCAGCAGGTCCGCCACCAGTTCGCGAAATGCGCCGAAGGCCTGCGCCAGGGCGTCGCGCAGCGCGATGTCGTCGGGCGTGGATTCCAGCGAAATGGCCGCCAGCGGACAGCCGCGTTCGAAGCCGCTGCGCTCCAGGCGCTTGTGTGCATGGCCCCACCAGATTTTCAGCGCATCCGCCGGATCGGCGTGCGCTTCGATCACCTGCAGCAGGCTCGCCTTGATCTGCGCCGCGCCGGCCTCGATCGCCGCCACCGCGAGATCCGCCTTGCCGCCGGGGAAGTGGTGATACATCACGCCTTTCGGGGCCTGCGCATCGTGCAGGATCTCGCTCAGGCCCACGCCATGCAGGCCCTTGCGCTGCAGCGAATCGAACATGGCGCCGATCAGGCGGTCACGCGTGCCGGGGGCTTCGGTGGTTTTCATGGGCGTAGAATCTATAGACCGGTCGGTCCAGTTGTCAATGCGGCGGGCATTGGCAAAAGAGCGACATGCACTAGGCTTGCGCCAGGACCAAAGCAAGGCGAACGACCATGTTTCGCGCCACCAGCATCCATACCGGCCAGGACGTCGATGCCGAAGACCTGTGGTCGATGGAGCCGGTCGATCCGGACGGATTCGTGTGCCCGGATTGCGGCTCCAAGGTCTATCCCACCTCGTACCGCCCCGAGAACCTGCGCCGCGCCCATTTCGCCGCCAAGCCGAAATGCCCGCCGTGGTGCCCGAGCAACGGCGAGGCCGAGTTGCTCAAGCGCGCCCGCGCCGAATCGCTGAGTGCGCAGGACGGCAGCTTTCCCGGCTACATGCCCGCGGGCTTTCGCCTGCCGGCGGAAACCGCGCCTGCCGATGGCGCGCCGGGTGCGAGCACCACGGAGGGAGAAGGCAAGGGGCGACGCGCACCCGCCACGCCGCCGGAGCAGGGGGCGCGCCAGCGCGCGCGCATCACCACCAGCTTCCGCGACATCTGCCGCGCCTATCTCAATTTTCCCAACGACCGCCACCGCGATTTGCATTTCCTCGACCTCTACGGCACCACCTATGACGAAGTGATCTGGCGGCTGCGCACCAGGCAGGAGCAGCTGATCCGCTATCCCATCCCGCACCTGTTCCACGGCCCGATCGGCTGGCGCGCACCGGAAGTCACCGACGAGTACGCGCTGATCGAGATGGACGTGAAGGAATGGCATGACGGCAAGCCCGGTCGCCCGTACCAGGTGAAGGTACCGTGGAGCGACTGGAGCCAGCGCCAGCGCAACGCCTTGCTGCGCGAGGTGGAAACGGCAAGCAACGAGGCGAAGGAGTTGAAAAAGGCCGGCAGCAAGGACCGCAGCCTGCTGTTCTTCGTCGGGCAGCAGGACAAGAGCGACGATGCGACCTTCGTGGTGACGGAACGCAAGCTGATCTGCTGCCTTACCGGTTTCGATGGACGTCCGGTAGCATCGCGGACCAGGCGGAAGGCCTGATCCGTCGAAACGGCCGGGCACTCTGCCGGCATTCGGGCAACTCAGGAGGAGCGGGGTCGCGCCATGGACATACCGTCGCCGATGTACGAAACCGTCGCGTCGCTCGCCAGGTCGATGTTCCAGGCGAACGAATCCGGACAGGCGGCTGCCTATTGGCACAGCTACAACACCTTGCTGGCCTATTGCGAGGAGCAGGAGGCGCAGGGCGTGCGCCATCCGTTTCCGTGGGAGACGCTGGCCGACTTCACTCATGACGATCTCGCCGCGGTGCCGCTCTACCTGCGTGCGCTCAAGCACGCCGAGCGGGCCGACACGTACCGCGCCTCGATCCTGCTGGAACTGGCCAGGCGCTATCTGGGCTGCGGACGGCGCGCGGATGCGTGGAGTTGCGCTTCGCAGGCGAATACGCACGCGGCGAGCTTGGACGATCTCGACCTGAAGCGGGATATCAGCCGGTTGATGCTGGCGCTGTCTGCCTGAGCTCGGGCGGCTCCATGGACGATGCGAAGAACGGTTATGCTCGGCGCGGCGCCCATCGCGCCGGCCGCCCACGGAGAGGTCCATGAGCAGCGAAAACCGCAACGAGGCCAAGCTCGGCCTGCAGGACGTGACCGTCGACGGTCGTCCGGTGACGCAGCGGCGCTCTGACGACCTCAACACCATGACGCTGGATGAGCGCGACAACGGACTCTATCGCGACATGCTGCATGCGGAGCGCGATACCTCCGATCCATTGAAGGCCAGCTTCGGCGAAGCGTGGCTGGCCGAACGCCTGACCTCTCCCAGCGCAAGGCGCCTGCGATTCTGGACCTGGATCCTCCTGGTCATTCCGTTCGCGCTGCTGGGATGCATGGGCACCCTGATGGCCTGGGACGACGTCGAGATGGGCAAGAGCGGCTACCTGAAGGCCGTGTCGCTCGCGCTCCTGTGGTGGTCGCCGACGGTTTACTGGCTGTACGCGATGTATCGCCGCCCGCCCGCAGGGCGCAGCTGACCCGGTTCGCCGATGGACCGCCTCGATGCCATGAAAGTCTTTGTCGCCGCGCTCGACGAAGGCAGCCTTGCCGGCGCCAGCCGCAAGACCGGGCGTTCGGCCGCGGCGGTCAGCCGCGCCATCGCCTTCCTCGAAGCGCACGTCGGCGTACCGCTGCTCCATCGCACCACGCGCTCGCTCAAGCTGAGCGAAGCGGGCGAGCGCTACGCGAGCGCCTGCCGCAAGCTGCTCATGGACCTGGAAGAGGCCGACCGCAACGCGGCGGGCGAGCGCTCGGTGCCGCGCGGCACGCTGACCATTTCGGCCACGGTGTTCGCCGGCGTGGAAATCCTGCGGCCGATCGTCGATGCCTACATGGACGAATTTCCCACGGTCAGCGTGCGGCTGCATCTGCTGGAGCGGCCGGTCAACCTGATCGACGAAGGCATGGACCTGGCCTTGCGCATCACCCACCTGCCGGACTCCAGCCTGGTGGCGCATCGCGTCGGCGAAGTGCGGCGCGTGGTCGTCGCATCGCCGCGCTATCTGGCCGGGCACCCGCGCATCGCCGAGCCGGCGGATCTGGGCAAGCACCAGATCATCGCGTCGGCGCACATGGGGCCGGAGTCGTGGAGCTTTCCACCGCAGGAAGGCTCGTCGGTGCCGCGCGCAGTGGCGTTCACGCCGCGGCTGGTGGTGAATAACGTGCGCGCTGCGATCGCCTCGGCGGTCGAGGGACATGGCGTGACGCGGCTGCTGTCGTATCACGTGGCGTCGGAAGTGCGGCAGGGCGAGCTGCGCATCGTGCTGGCCGATGCGGAGCCGCCGCCGATTCCGGTGCACCTGGTCTCGCCTTACGGGCGCTTGTCCGTGCCTAAGGTGCGCGCCTTCGCCGACTTCGCGCTGCCGCGCCTGCGCGCGCGTTTCGCCAGCCTGGCCAGGGAAGTGGCGATGGCGCCGGAGCCGCCGATTCCACCGCGGCGCGGAAGAATGTCTACCGGATAACGGGGATTCGCTTGTCTGCAGTGCGCGCCTAGATTGGAGGCGTCGGGCACACAGCCCGATCGGCCACGAGCCGAACCTCCTTACCTACATGAGACGCACAGCATGAACAGCCAACAGAAAGTCGCCATCGTCACCGGCGCATCGCAGGGCATCGGCGCAAGCCTGGTCAAGGCCTTGCGCGACCGCAATTACCGCGTGGTCGCCAACTCCCGTTCGATCCAGCCGTCGAGCGATCCGGACGTGATCGCGGTACCCGGCGACATCGCCGAGCGCGCCGTGGCCGAGCGCATCGTGGCGCAGGCGCTGGAACGCTTCGGCCGCATCGACACCCTGGTCAACAACGCCGGCATCTTCACCGCCAAGCCGTTCGCCGCCTTCACGGCGGACGACTATGCGGCCAATATCGCGGTCAATCTCACCGGTTTTTTCCATATCACCCAGCTGGCCATCGCCGAGATGGAGAAGCAGGGCAGCGGCCACGTGGTGAGCATCACCACCAGCCTGACCGATCATGCGGTCGACGGCGTGCCGTCGGCACTGGCTTCGCTCACCAAAGGCGGCCTGAACTCCGCCACCAAGTCGCTGGCCATCGAGTACGCCAAGCGCGGCGTGCGCGTGAATGCAGTGTCGCCGGGCGTGATCAAGACGCCGATGCACCCGATGGAAACACATGGATTCCTGGCCGCGCTGCATCCGGTCGGGCGCATGGGCGAGGTGGCCGACATCGTGGACGCGGTGCTGTACCTGGATTCGGCCGGCTTCGTCACCGGCGAGATCCTGCATGTCGACGGCGGCCAGAGCGCCGGCCACTGAAGCGCAGGGGCGGACTGTGGTTCGCCCCTTCCATCATTGCGAGGAGAACGTCATGCCTTACATCCATATCCAGATCACCCGCGAGGGAACGGCACCCGGCCGCGACGCGGCCACCGCCGAAGAGAAAGCGGCGCTGATCAAGGGCGCCAGCCAGCTGATGCTGGACGTGTTGAACAAGCCGCTGGAATCCACCTTCGTGGTGATCGACGAAGTGGCGACGGAGAACTGGGGCTGGGGCGGTCTGCCGGCGCTGGAATACCGGCGGCAGCGAGAGGCAGCAAGGAAGTAAACGCGCCGACGCCGCGCGGTCGAGGCCGCGCGGCGGCTTCAGGCTTCCACGGCTACCACGATGCCGGTGCCGATCCAGTCGGCCAGTAACTGGCCCGCTCGCGCAATGCCATGCTCTTCGCCGAGGTGTTCGACCAGTGCATCACACAGCGCGCCGAAGCGGCCATCCTCATGCAGCGAGAGCAAGGCGGCATGCTCGATCGCGTCGAGTTGCCGAAGGCGCGAGCGGAAACCCTGGCGCCACGCCGCGAAGCCGGCCGGTGCATCGAGCATTTCGGCCTCAGGCAGCGTGGTTTCGCCCTGCAGCGCCGACCAGATCGCCGCCGCATTGGTGGTGGCGGTGCGTTGGCGAAGACTGGGGGAGAGGCGCAGCGTTGCGGTCTCCCAATCGATGCCGTCGAGGTCGCCGGGCGTCAGCGCCGAAGCGTCCGCGGCGACGAAGACCTCCGACAGCGTCCATTCGATCCACGCCAGCTCCTGCAGGTCGGGGTTGCGCGGATAGAGCGCGCGGAGGCTTTCGGCCAGGTCCGCACCGTAGGCATCCAACGTCCACGAAGAAGGCGGACGATGCTCGATATGGTGGATGGCGAGTTCGAGGAATGCCTCGTCGCCAAGCATTGCGCGCAGTTGCGGATAGCTCGCACGCAACACGTTGACCAGCTGGGTGCGGTAGTTGTTCTGATACGCCGCCAGTCCGCGCGTGGCGACCAGTCCGCCGCGCAGGGCGTCGCCGCCTTGCGCAAGCACCAGCCAGTCGCTGAAATCCCGCTGCAGTTCGGCCAGCATCACGCGGCCTCCTGCAAGGTCGCGACGTCCTTGCGCAGGCTGCGAGCGATATCGAGTTCGGCCAGCAGTTCGGGCAGCGGGGGAATGGCGTCGTCGCGCTCGATCATGGTGGCGACCGGTCCGAGCATGGCCATGGCGCTGCGGTACAGCGCCCATACGTCGTCGTTGACGGGTTGGTCGTGCGTATCGATCAGCAGGTCTTCGCCTTCGGTGTGGCCGGCCAGGTGGATCTGGCGCACGCTCCCGGCCGGGATACCGCGCAAGTAAGCCTGCGCATCCCAGCCGTGGTTGCGCGCACTGACGAAGATATTGTTGACGTCCAGCAGCAGGCCGCAGCCGGTGCGGCGGCTCAAAGCGGCCAGGAATTCCCATTCGGTCATGGTCGATGCCGCGAAGCTGACGTAGCTGGACGGATTCTCGAACAGCATCGGCCGGCCCAGTGCTTCCTGCGCCACGTCGATATTGCGGCAGACCACGGCCAGGGTTTCCTCGGTATAGGGCAGCGGCAGCAGGTCGTGCGAATTGAAATGGGCGAAGCGCGACCAGCTCAGGTGATCGGAGACGAACAGCGGGTCGATCGCATCGGCCAGCTTGCGCAGGCGGCGCAGATAATCGCCGCGCAGGCCATCCGCCGAACCGATCGACATCGACACGCCGTGCAGGATCACCGGGTGCCGTTCGCGCACGCGGCGCAGGATATCCAGCGGCTGGCCGCCGTCGACCATGAAGTTCTCGGAGATGACTTCGACGAAGTCGACGGGGACGTCCGTTTCAAGGAAGTCGCGATAGTGCTCGCGGCGGAGGCCAAGACCGTAGCCGTTGAAGGTGGGGATGGTGTCGGGCATGGGGGGCCTGGGATTGGTCGAAGAAGGAGCCCCTCTCCCATCGGGAGAGGGGTTGGGGTGAGGGTACGGGCGGAGCGCAAGAGTGATGCGCACCGCTCCGCCCGCACCCTCATCCGGCTGCCGCCACCTTCTCCCG
>NZ_FONH01000003.1:80004-493268 GCF_900112865.1 Dyella marensis
GCTGAGCCCCTCTCCCTCCGGGAGAGGGGTTGGGGTGAGGGTACGGGCGAAGCGCAAGGGTGATATGCACCGCTCCGGCCGTACCCTCATCCGCCGGCCTCTACCTTCGGGTCGCCAGAGGGAGAAGGACTCTAGCTTGGTGGGGCGAGGTAATTACTTCGGCTCAGTCAACGTCCCACCCGCCGCCAGGCACTCCGCCTTGGTCTTCACCACAACTCCCTGGCCCTTGCAGTCATTGAGCCCCTTGCAATCATGCTTGGAGGTGGCGCACAGGCTCTCGCCCTTGCAACTGTTGACGCCGTAGCAGCGCACCGGTTCGCGCTGCTGCGCACCCTGGTCGGCCGCTTTCACCGGCGAGATGACGGAAGCCGCGGCGATGGCGACGAGAGCGGCAGCGGCGGCGAGGCCGGAACGGGACTTGGTGGCGATGATGTTCATGGAATGATTCCTCAGGATGGATGGGTGGGATGGAGCGGGATTCAACGCACGCCGTTGGCGGCGTCCTCGATGACCTTGGCCACGGCCTCGGGCTGCGAGATGTACACGGCGTGGCTGGCCTTGATCTCGGTGACCTTGGAGCCGGCGCGCTGGTACATCCAGCGCTGCAGGTCGGGGCTCAGCGCACGGTCGTCGGTGGTGACCACGGCCCAGCTCGGCTTGCTGTGCCAGGCGGCGACCTGCATGGTGGCGCCGAAGGCGGCGGTGCTGGCCGGCACCTGCGACACGGCCATGAAGTCGGTGCGGTTCTTGCCGAGATCGCCGGCGAAGTCGTCGCCGAACTTGTGCGGATCGAAGTACAGGTGGCCGTCGCGGGTCGGCACGATGTCGTTGCTCGGCGAGGGCATCGAGCCGACCACCTGCGACAGGCTCTCGCCCACGTCCGGCTGCACGCCGGCGACATAGACCAGCGCCTTGACCTTGTCGCGGTTGCCGGCCTGGGTAATTACGGCGCCGCCGTAGCTGTGGCCGACCAGCACCACGGGACCGTCCTGTGCGCGGATCAGTTCGCGCACCTGTTCGGTGTCGTTGGCGAGCGTGTCGATGCGCGGCTGCGCCACCACGACCTTGTAGCCCTTGTGGATGAGGATGTCGTGCACGACGCGCCAGCCGGAGCCGTCGACGAAGGCGCCCGGCACGATCACGACGTTCTTGATGGCGGGAGCGGATGGCTCGGCGGCGTTGGCGGCGCCGGTGGCGGCGGCAAGTGCGATGGCGATGGCGATGGCGATGCCTAGCAGGGTACGCATGATTGGATTCCCGGTTGACGATGGTGTTGGAGTGAGTTGGCGAGGAATGTCAGCGCTGGCGTTGCAGCAGCCGGTCGAGCGACCAGCGGCCGCCGCCGTAAGCGATGAGCGGGAGCATCAGCGCGGCCCAGGTCAGGTGCGTCGGCCAGGCCAGCGGATAGACGAAGAGCTCGATCACCGCGGTCATGCCCAGCAGCGCCAGCGCCGACCCGCGGGTGAACAGGCCCAGCACCAGCAGCGCGGGGAACAGGTGTTCCGCGCCGGTGGCGAGCCGGGCCGCCCAGTCCGGCGGGATCACCGGCAGGGCGTACTCGGCGACGAACAGGTCGTAGGTCGACTGCTTGATGGTCATGAAGCCTTCGACCTTGGTGCGCCCGGACTGGAAGAACACCGCGGCGACGGCGACCCGCGCGATCAGCAGGAGCGCGGCGTCCGGCAGCGCGCGGTTCCAGCGCGAGGTGGTCGTCGCCACCGCGTTCATTGCTTCGGCTCCAGCGAGCCATAGCCTTTTGGCGTCTTGATCGTGGTGCAGGTGCCCTTGTCGACCAGCACCCAGGCATTGCCCTGGTAGTCGGTGCTGGAGGTGCCGGCACAGGTGGTGCCGGCGCCGGCGGCGCAGTCGTTCTTGCCGGCGAGGGCGACGCCGAAACATTTTTCCATCGGTTTTTTATGCGCTTCGTCAGCGTGAGCGGAAGCGGCGAAACAGGCGAGGCCGAGGGCGAGCGTGGCGGCGAGCCTGGCGTGCGTGCGGTGCATGGGTGTCTCTCCTTGAACAGGTGTGGGGCAGGGGTCAGATCAGGTTGATCGCGACGTCGATGTTTCCGCGCGTCGCCTTGGAGTACGGGCAGGTCTGGTGCGCGCCGTCGACGATGGCCTGGGCGGTGTCGCGGTCCAGGCCCGGCAGGCTCACGTTGAGCCGTGCCTGCAGGAAGTAGCCGCGCTCGGCGGTGTTGCCCAGGTCGATCTCGGCGTGGACTTCGGTGCCGGCGGGAAGGCGCACGCCGATCGACTGCGCGGCGAAGCCCATCGCGCCGATGAAGCAGGCCGACCAGCCGGCGCCGAACAGCTGCTCCGGATTGGTGCCGGCGCCCGGTGCGCCCGGCGGGGTCAGCTTGATGTCGAGGCGGCCGTCGTCGCTGCGCGACTGGCCGTTGCGGCCGCCGGTGGTGAAGGTCTTGCCGGTATAGAGAACGTTGCTGCTCATGGTGCTGGTTTCCTGTGGCTGGGCCATCGCGTCGGGATGACGGCGGCCGGTGTGCAAAGGAAACCGCGCTGGCGTATCCCGCTTGTGTCGCCGCAAGCGCCGAACGGCAACGCAATGTGTAGCGGGCGGGGGCGGATACGTTCGGATACAAAAGCCGCGGCGCGGGCGGCGCTGCGGGTCCGGCCGGCTTGTACATTCGGATACAAAAAGCCGCTCCGGCCGACACGCGGGGGATAAGGCGCGGCGCTCCAATACGCACCTGGGCGGTGCCTGCGCACCGCATCGCGACTACGAGGTGATCCCCATGCGCATCCTGAAATTCGCCGCCGCTGCGCTGTTCGCCGCCGCCGCCGGCGTGGCCGTCTGGCCCGGTACCACGCCCGCCGCCTTCGCGCAGGAGCGCGAGGCGCGCCCCGCGCCCGAACTCACCGGCGCCGGCCCCTGGCTCAATTCACCGCCGCTGAGCGTGGCCGGCCTGCGCGGCAAGGTGGTGCTGGTCGAGTTCTGGGCGCGCGAATGCATCAACTGCCTCCATGTGCTGCCGCACACCCGCGAACTGCATGAGCGCTATGCCGACGATGGCCTGGTGGTGATCGGCGTGCACACGCCGGAGTACGAGGAAGAGCGCGATCCGGCGGCGTTGCAGGCGGCGATCCGGCAGTACCGGATCGACTGGCCGGTGGTGGCCGACAACGAATACAAGCTATGGAACGCCTATGGCAACCGCTACTGGCCGGCGCTGTACCTGATCGACCGCGACGGAAAGCTGGTCTACAGCCACTTCGGCGAGGGAAACTACGAGCAGCTCGAGCAGCGCGTCCGCGCTCTGCTCGGCAAGGCCTGAGCGGACGCGTGACCACGGGATCGAGAGACAAAGGGCTGAGCATGGATCACATCGACAACATCCTGGTCGTGGACGACGATCGCGAGATCCGCAACGGCGTGGTGGAGTACCTGCGCAAGAACGGCCTGCGCGCCAGCGCGGCGGTGGACGGCCGCGACATGTTCGCCCAGCTCGACGGCTCGGCCTTCGACCTGGTGGTGCTGGACATCATGATGCCGGGCGACGACGGCCTGGTGCTGTGCCGCACCCTGCGCGGCGGCAAGCACCGAGCGCTGCCGGTGGTGCTGCTCACCGCGCGCGACGACGAGACCGACCGCATCATCGGCCTGGAGATGGGTGCCGACGACTACGTGACCAAGCCGTTCGCGCCGCGCGAGCTGCTAGCGCGGATCAAGGCGGTGATCCGCCGCACCCGCATGCTGCCGCCCAACCTGCGCGTGACCGAGGCGGCCAGCGAGCTGGCCTTCGGCCGCTGGCGGCTGGACACCACGGCGCGCCACCTGCTCGACGAGAGCGGCACCATCGTGCCGTTGAGCGGCGCGGAGTTCCGCCTGCTGCGCGTGTTCCTCGACCATCCGCAGCGCGTGCTGTCGCGCGATCAGCTGCTCAACCTGACCCAGGGACGCGATGCGGAACTGTTCGACCGCTCGATCGACCTGCTGGTCAGCCGCCTGCGCACCCGCCTGTCCGACAACGCCAAGGACCAGGCCTATATCAAGACTGTGCGCAGCGAAGGCTATGTCTTCAGCATGCCGGTGACCGTGCCGGGCGCGGGCACATGAGCGCGTTGCCCGCCCGCATGTCGCGCTGGCTGCCGCGCAGCATGGCGTCGCGGCTGTACCTGATCATCGTCGCGGGGCTGGTGCTGGCGACGGGGCTGTCGCTGGCACTGGCCATGTACGAGCGCTTCGAAAGCGCCACCGCGGTGATGCTCAACACGGTGGAACACGACGTCGCCACGTCGGTCGCGGTGTTGAACCGCCTGCCCGCCGCGGAGCGCCCCGATTGGCTCGGCCGGCTGGAGCGCGACAACTATCGCTATCTGCTGGGCGAGGGCAAGCCGGGCTTCCCGCTGATCTCCGATCGCGCGCGCGAGTTGTCGGCTCGCATCGCCAATGAAGTGGGGCCGGCGTACCGCGTACATGCCGAAGCGATCTCCCGCGAGCCGGAGCGCTACCAGGTGCATTTCACCCTGGGCGACGGCGCGCCGCTCACGCTGGAAGTGACGCCGCACCTGTTGCCGGTCGCCCGCTGGCTGCCGCTGGTGCTGGTGCTGCAGGTGGCGACGGTCTTGCTGTGCGCTTGGCTGGCGGTGCGCCTGGCGACGCGTCCGTTGACGCGGTTGGCAAAGGCCGCGGAGGCGATGACACCGACCGCCGACGGTCCGCGCCTGCATGAGGAAGGCCCCACCGAAGTGGCGCAGGCGGCCGTTGCGTTCAACACCATGCAGGAACGCATCGCGCGCCACCTGAAGGAACGCCTGCATATCCTCGCCTCGATCTCGCACGACCTGCAGACGCCGATCACCCGCATGCGCCTGCGCGCCGAAGGACTGGACGAAGGCGAGGAGAAGCAGAAGTTGCTCGGCGACCTGAAGGCGATGGAGCACCTGGTGCGCGAGGGCGTGGCGTATGCGCGCAGCGCGCATGGCGGCGCGGAGACGCCGGTGCGGCTGGATATCGATGCGTTCCTGGAAAGCCTGGTGTTCGACTACCAGGACGTCGGCAAGCCGGTGACGCTGGAAGGCGCGGCGGGCGGCACCGCGCTGGTGCGGCGGCAGGCCTTGCAGCGCGTGCTGGGCAACCTGGTCGACAACGCGATCAAGTACGGCGGCGCGGCCGAAGTCTCCTCGTGGCGCGACGCGAGCGGTGCGCTGTGCATTGCCGTGGCCGATCGCGGGCCAGGTATTCCGGAGGACGAACTGGAGCAGGTGCTGCAGCCGTTCTACCGGCTGGAGGCCTCGCGCAACCGCGACACCGGCGGCGCGGGGCTGGGCCTGGCGATCGCCGCGCAGTTGGCGTTGGCGATCGGTGGGGCCCTGCAGCTTGCCAACCGGGAAGGCGGCGGCCTGATGGCGACCGTGACCTTGCCCTGAGTCCCGGCCGGAGGCGATGCGTCATAAAAGGTGGCATCTACGACATTTAAGTCGAGGTGCGCCAGGCATACAAAGTCCGCATCCCGCCGGCACCCGCCGGTGCACACGGAGAACGGACATGAGCAAGCAAGACCTCGGCACCGCCCTGATCACCGGTGCTTCCACCGGCATCGGCGCGGTGTACGCCGACCGCCTGGCCCGCCGCGGCCACGACCTGATCCTGGTCGCGCGCAACCGCCAGCGCCTGGACGACCTGGCTCGCCGCCTGACCGACGAGACCGGACGTTCCATCCAGGTATTCCCCGCCGACCTCGGCAACCCTGCGGGCGTGGCCGGCGTCGAACAGCTGCTGCGCAGCGACCGCAGCATCTCGATGCTGGTCAACAACGCGGGCATGGGCGCCACGGCGCCGCTGCTCGAATCCGACGTCGCGCGCATGACGCAGATGATCGAACTCAATATCGGCGCGTTGACCCGGCTCACCTATGCGGCGGTGCCGGGCTTCGTCGAGCGCGGTGGCGGCACGGTGATCAATATCGCCTCGGTGGTGGCCATCGCGCCGGAGCTGCTCAATGGCGTGTACGGAGGGACCAAGGCCTATGTGCTCGCCTTCACCCGCTCGCTGCAGCACGAGCTGGCGGCGCAGGGCGTGCGCGTGCAGGCCGTGCTGCCGGGCGCCACCGCGACGGATTTCTGGGAAGACTCCGGCAAGCCGGTGAGCGAATTGCCGCCGTCGATCGTGATGACTGCCGAGGCGATGGTCGATGCCTCGCTGGCGGGTTTCGACCAGGGCGAGGTGTTCACCATCCCCGCACTGCCCGAACTCGCCGACTGGTCGGCTTTCGAAGGCGCCCGCGAGAAGCTGCTGCCGCAACTCTCGCGTGCGCAACCGGCCGAGCGCTATCTGCGCGGGGTGGAGTGAGCGATCACGCCAGCGCGATCGCCGAGCCCGTGAACGCCGCCACCTTCTGGTAACCCTTGGGTGTCGGCGTGATCGGCGCGCCCGCGGCGGTGCCGAACTGGGTGACGCCGACCGGCAGCAGTTGCGCGATGTCGTAGTCGCGACCGCCGAGCGTAAAGGGCTTGCTGTCGACCAGCCGCGCCGAAAATACATTCGATGCCACCAGGGCGTGACCGTCCGCGTTGTCGACCGTGGTGCCCACCACCATGCTCGCGCGGCGGAAGGTGGCGATGCGCTCGCCCTGGGCGAACGACAGCGGATCGTCGAAATCGCTTACCGGCGTGCGCTGCAGGTAGATCGAGAATTCGCCCACCGGATCCACCGAAAGCCTGAGGTTGCCATTGCTGACGCCGCCGGCGGTGAACGGTACCGCGGCGAAGGTGAAGCACGCAGTGCCTTCGCCGAGCTTGCCGGCGAACAACTGCGCCTGGTCGATACCGGCCAGGTGCAGGAAGTAGCCGTAGTCGGCCAGGTTGTTTTCTTTCTTGTCGTCCAGATAGAAGCGGCCGGTGACGTACCAGGCCAGTTCGGCGGGCAGCAGCATGCGGGGACCTCGGTGGTGGTGGATCGGAGCCGGCGGATCGGGTCTGCCGGAACCGGGACACCTTACCGGATCGGTTTTTCGAGGTCTTGGTGCAGTGCTTTGGCGGATGTGCCGAAAGGAATTGCAGGCTCGTCGCCGGCGGATAAAGCTCCGCCGGCGATGAGTGCCGGCTTCAGAAGGCCAGCTTCGCGCCTACGCGCAGGTTCCAGGTTTCGTTAGCGAGGCCAGCTGAGCCGGTCGGATCGAAACTCTCTCCTTCGGCGCCCCAACGGTGCGTGTCCGCCTTGGTGTGCGCGTACTTCTCATAACCGAGCGACGAGTACAGCGACCAGCGCGGTGTCAGGTGATAGTTGGTGCCAACTTCCATGCCGAACATATTCGAGCGTTTGCCATGCTCGCGAGTGATGACGCCGGTTTGCAGGTGGTTGTCGCGGTCTTTGCCGAAGGTCCATGGGCTGACGATGGCCTGGCCATAGAAGTCGAACTTGTCTGCTTCATAGCGCATCGCCATCCCCAGATAGCCGCTGCGCCAAGTCTGCCTGTAAGTAATGACATCGCCAGTGATATTACCGCTGTCGTTGTGGAAGGTGCTGGGGTCCGGCGGCATGTCGTCGGCCGCGTTGGGATCGGTGGAGTAGATATAGGAGCCGTCGTGGGCGACGAAGCGCATCGTCTGATAGCGCACGCCTGCCAACGCATCCAGCGAAAGGCCGCCATACCGGTAGAAAGTGGCGGCGAGGCTGATATCCGCGCCGTAGGACTGATTCATGCGGGTAGATGAGATCGAGCGATCGGTCCAGTCCTGGATGCCAAAGCTGCGCATGGTCCAATCGTAATCGGTCAGCTTTCCGTTGGAAGCGACGATGGTCCAGGCCTGGCCGCGAATGGTCAGCCAATCCAGTGGCCGGTAAGTCACATTCAGGCCGACCGTGGCTGCGTTCTTGATGCGCCAGTTGAGCTGGCTGAGCTTGGTGCCGGTCTCGCCGTCGTACACATACTCCCGCGCGGTACCTGCGAGATAACCGGTGAATAGCCCGGCTTCGAACTTTGAGGAATGGACCAGCGGAGCCGAATCGGTCACGGCCGGATTGGCGGCATGCGCCGAACCCGTGGCCACCAGCAGGCTGGCGACACCGAGCGCCAGGGATTTTTTCATAAACATGGGCAATAGCTCTCTGATTTTGTATGGGTGATGCGCGCTCGGCGCGACACGGCCGGAAGAGCGCTCGCCAGCATGATTTTTCAGAGCAAGCCTGTGGACTGGAAATATCTGGACATCAGGGCGCGCACTTCCTCCACCGTCTAAGACAAACGAATTGTTCGCCATCAAGCCGAAGCGGTCCGCGTCGACGCTAGTCGCGCGGCGCGCGCAGCAAAAGATAGAAGGAAGCGACATGGGTGATCATCAGCAGTGGCACGTAGATGACCGGAATCGCGTAGGCGGCGCCGAGCGTTCCTGCGATCGCGGGAAGACCGGCCCGCATGGCATGGAAGTAGTCGAGCAGCAGGTCGGCCATGCCCACGATGTTGAAAGCCACCACGAACGCCCAGAACAGCGGCCGCACTTTCACGGTGAGCAGCGCGAGCATCGCCAGCAGGGCGGTGGCCAGGTCGGCATAAGCCGCGAAGGTCGCGAAGCTGCCCGGCAATTGCGAGCCCACGACGCCGGGCATGACGAACACCAGGCCGAAGAAGCGGAAGCTGTGCAGGCTGGCGATGGCGCGCTGCGCGTCGATGCGGTCCATCGCGCGCAGCCGCGGCCACAGATAGCTGCGATAGCACAACAGCCAGGCGAGATAACCCAGGATCAGTTGCGCGGTGAAGATGTTGGCGGGCGACATGTCCGGCTCCCGTGGGCGCGCACGCCGGTGCCTCGGGCATCGCGGACGCGATTGCGATGGCGCCGCCGATCCCGGGGGCGCCTGATTGATTGGTACTGTGTGGTACCGTGGCCGCCATGCTACGGTACCGGGTGGTACCAACACAAGGATTCTTCCGTGAAGAAGCAGGCGATCGTCGAGTCCGCCCCCTTGCCGGCGCGCGAGCGGATCCTGCACGCGGCGATGGAATCGTTCATGGAGCTTGGCTACACCGAGGCCAGCACCTTGAAGATCGCCACCCGCGCCCAGGTGTCCAAGCGCGAGCTGTACGCGCTGTTCGGCAGCAAGCAGGCGATGCTCGCCGCGTGCATCGCCGACCGCGCCGGGCGCATGCGCCTGCCGGCCGAGTTGCCGCCGCCGCGGGATCCTGAAGAACTGGTCGCAGTCCTCGGCAAGCTGGGTGCGACGGTCCTGCGCGAAGTGACCCAACCCGGCGTGATGGCGGTATTCCGCCTGGCAGTGACCGAAGCGCAGCGCGCGCCCGAGGTGGCCGCGACGCTGGAGATCGCCCGCGCCTCGATACGTGCGGTACTGCGCGGCATCGTCGTGCATGCGCAGGCCGTCGGCCTGCTCGCGGCGGGCGATCCGGACGAGCAGGTCGCGCGCTATCTGGCGCTGCTGTGGGGCGATTTGATGGTGAGCATCCTGCTGCGCCTGCGCGAAGCACCAGCTGCGCGGGAAATCGACCTTCGCGCCGGCAAGGCCGCGGGCGATTTTCTGCGGCTCTACCGCAAGAGCGGGAGCTGACGCCCGTGCAACTGGCGGAACTCGGCGAGCGCATCTGCATTCTCGGCCCGTCCAACAGCGGCAAGTCGACGCTGGCGGACGCGATCGCGCGCAAGCGCGGCCTGCCGGCCATCCATCTCGACCGGCTTTATCACTTGCCACACACGAACTGGCAGCCGCGCCCCGGCGAAGCGTTCGTTGCCCTGCACGACCAGGCCATCGCGGACGAGCGCTGGGTCATCGATGGGAATTACACCAAGTGCATGCCGCAGCGCCTGCAGCGGGCCACCGGCGTCATCCTGCTGGACATCCCCGTCTCGCTCAGCCTGCTCAGGTATGTGCGCAGGACGCTGTCCGGCCGGCGGCGGGTGGGGGGGCATCGACGGCGGCCGCGACAGTATCAAGTGGGGCATGCTGCATCACATTGCCCTCGTCACGCCGGGAAATCGCCGGCGCTACCTGGCGATGTACCAGGCCCTCGGCCTGCCGAAGATTCACCTGCCTTCTGCGCGTGCGATCGAGGCGTGCTATCGGCAGTGGGACCTGGAACGTTAGGGCAGGCACACAGTCGTGCGCGGAGCGCTGCTTCGCGCCATACGTGAAGTTCACGTCGGTGAGGATGCTGCATCACCGCACGAGAGCCCCCTATGGCCTGGGCGCGGCGCTCGCGTTATCGTCGCGCCATGCCGACGGACTTCCATGCCGACAGGAAGCGCGCTGTCGTCCCCGGCCACCGGATCCGTCCGCCCACACGGCATCAGGGGGAGGCATCACGCAGGCCATGGCGACGATGAGCGGTCCTCCGAAGGGGCCATCGCTGCTGACCATCTTCGCGTTCGGCAGTATCACGGCCGTGCTGCTGTTCGCCGTGCTCATGAACGGCCTGCGCTCGGACCTGCGCGCGCAGCTGGGCGAAAGCAGCCACCGTACGCATGAGGTGGCCATCCACGTCGAGCAGGCCGTGCGCATACCCTTGCGCGGCAGCGCCAATTCGCTGACCTTCATCGCGGAGGAATCGAGCCGCCTGCAGCGGATGGCGCCGCAGCAGAGCGATGCGCTGCTCAAGGGCTTGATCGCGGAGATTCTCCGGCGGCAGCCGCAGATCCGGCAGGTCGATTTCGTGGCCACCGGCGATGGCGATTCGTCGCTGTCCGTCTCGACGGACAGCGTCTGGGCGGCGTGCCATGCACGCATGCCGCCCGCCGGCGGCAAGCCATGCTTCGGCCCCGTGTCGAATGGCCCTGACGGCGAGAGCATGTCCCTGGCGGCGCCGATGGGCGAGCATCGGTGGATCACGGCGGACATTCAGGTCGCCGCGTTGCGCAAGGCCATCGCCAACATCCCGCACGCGAACGACATCGCCTTCAAGCTCGTCGACGAGCAGGGCCGGGCGATCGTGCAGGGCGGCGATGCCGCGGCGGCGGCTGCCGATTCCCAGGAGGTGCTGGCGCCGTGGTGGATCCGGACCTTGTTCGGACTGCGGCGGCCGATCCCGCTGCAAGCCTCTTCGCAGGTCGACCCGTACCCGTTCAAGGTCGTCGCCGGCATCACCTACGAGAAGGCACTGGCGCCATGGCGCAGACAGCTGGTGGCGGCCTGCGCGTTCTACCTGTTCTATCTGTTCGCCTTCGTCAGCCTGCTGGGCGTGATCTACCGGTCCACCCGGGTGCAGCGTTACTACATCGAACATCTGCAGGCGAAGACGCGCGACCTGCACACCGCGCAACGCATCGGACGCACCGCGATCTGGACGTTCCAGGCCAACCGCATCGTCAGCACCGACGAGGAAGGCGAGATCTTCGGATTGCCGCGCGGATCGAGCACCGCCAGCGTAAGGGAGTTCCTGGCCATGGTGCACCCGGCCGACCGCTTGCCGCTCATCGAACAGGTGCGCCAGGCATGGGCGGGGCGCGAAGCCATGCGCGCGGAGCTGCGCATCCGCAAGCCAGGCGGCGGCATGCGCTGCGTATCGGCCAGCGGGCGGATCGTGCTGGACAAGAATGGCACGCAGTACATGACCGGTACCGTGGTCGACGTGACCGAGCAGTGGCAGGCGCACCAGCGGCAGGCGGAGAGCGAGCAGCGCTTCCATTCGCTGTTCGAGCACAATCCGCTGCCGTTCTGGGTGTTCGAGACCGCGTCCCTGCGTTTCCTGGAGGTCAACGCCGCGGCGGTGAAGGCTTACGGCTATACGCGCGAAGAGTTTCTCGGCATGACCATTTTCGAGCTCAGGGATATCGCGCACCGGCCCGGCCTGGTCGCGCACCTGGCGTCTCCCGGGGAAGCGCAGGAGGGGCCGAGGGTATGGGCGCACCGGACCAAGAAAGGCGAAATCATCGACGTGCGCATCCACGCCGCCGATATCGTCTTCAACGGCGTTCCCGCGCGCCTGGTATTGGCCGAGGACGTCGGCCAGCAGCTCGCCGGCGAGCGCGAGCTGGCGTATCGCGCCTCGCACGATGCGATCACCCATCTGCCCAACCAGCAGGCCTTGCTGAGCCGGCTGGACGGACTCATCGTCGAGGGGCGCGAGTTCGGCGTGGCCTACCTGCAGCTGCTCGGCATGGATGCCATCGCGGACACCTTCGGCATCAATGTCGCCGCCGGTGTCCTCCAGGCCATGGCCGAGCGCCTGGTGACGCGCGTGAGCGGCGAGGGATTCCTGGCGGCGGTGAACCACGAATCGTTTGCCTGGGTGGCTTCGCGGGAGCGCATGAGCGAAGCCCGGCTGCACACGGTCGTGCAGTGCGCGGTCGAGCCGCTGTACCTGGAGGAGACCCAGCATCAGATCGACATCGTGGTCGGCGTCGCCGAACATCCGCACGACGGCGCGCGTGGCGACGTGCTGTTCGCGCGCGCCGCGCTCGCCGCGCATGCGCATGTGCGGAGCGGCCGGCCGGTGCATTACTTCGAGGCGTCGCTCGCGCAGCAGTCCAAGGATCGCCTGCAGTTCGCCGCGAACCTGCGGCGGGCCGTGCGCCGCTACGAATTCGAGATGTACTACCAGCCCATCACCAACTTCCCCGACCAGCGTCTGGTCGGCCTGGAGGCGCTGATGCGCTGGCCGCAGGCGGACGGTTCGCTGATTCCGCCGTCCACTTTCATTCCGGTCTGCGAGGAGTCCGGCCTGATCGTGCCGCTGGGGCGCTGGGTGCTCAACCAGGTCGCCAAGGCGAGCCTGCAACTGAAGGAGGCGGGCTTCGGCGATCTGCCGATCGGCGTCAATATCTCGCCCGCGGAGTTGCGCAGCAGCGACCTGGCGGCAAATCTGCGCGCGGTGCGCCAGGCCTATTCGCTGGCGGACCACGCCATTCACATCGAATTGACGGAAAGCTGCCTGATCGAGCATCGCGAGAAGGCGATCGACGTGATGCGGCAGCTGCGGGCCGACGGGGTCACCATCGCGCTCGACGATTTCGGCACGGGCTTCTCCAGCCTTTCGTATCTGCGCGACCTGCCGATCGACATGCTGAAGATCGACCAGGCCTTCATCCGCGAGCTGGACCGGGATGCCCGCTCGGCGACGATCTGCGACGCCATCATCGCGCTGGGCAAGAGCCTGGGCATTCGCGTGATCGCCGAAGGCATCGAGCGGCGCGCGCAATACGAATGGCTCTACCGGCACGGCTGCGACGGCGCGCAAGGCTTCTATCTGGGCCGGCCGGAGCGCCTGACGGAATTCATGGCGCGCTGGCGTCAGGCCCCGGCCATTCGGTCTACTTGAAGACCGGGCCGGCCGCGAGTACTTTCCCCCGGCCTCGCGGCGGGTGGACAACAGTGGACTGGTCCGCAGTTTCCGCCGGCGCGGCGCCTTAACCTGCTGCGCACATGCAGGTTGGCAATACTGCTTTCATCGAGCGTCAGGGACAGGTTGCGCCGCGGCATGCGGGCGACCGCGACGAACCGCCACGCGGGTAGCAAGGGACTGGATGTGCCAAAGACACGAAGCGGACAAGGATCGAGCATGCATCATGCGGCTTCGCGCGCGCCGGCAAGCGGCCGGCTTCTATCGTTCACCGCTGCCCTGGGGATGCTGTGCATCGGCCTGCCCCTGTCGGCCCAGCCTTCGCCGGCGGCGCCCGGCCAAAATCACCTCAAGGAGAAACATGCGATGACCACGTCGGACATCAGCGCGAGCCAGGCATTGCAACGGACGCTGGAACTGATCCGCGGCAGCCGCAGCGTCGCGGACATCACCCCGGAAACCATGCAGGGCGCGTTCGGCGTGCAGGTCAAGAAGGTCGATCCGCAGCAGTTCGGCTATGGCCAGCGCCTGCCCGGCAACTGGGCCTTCAGCATCATGCGCCAGGAAGTGGAAGGCGCGGGACGGATGGATCTGAACTTCGATCCGCTGCCCGGCACCAAGGCGGCGCTGACCGACATCTGCGATCCGGATTTCGCGCACTTCACCGCCGAGCTGGAATCGATGGGCTTCGCCCGCCACTCCTCGCATGGCGAACATAACCGCTGGATCTACGACGCCTTCGAGCGGCCCGGCATGCGGGTCGAGGTGTACCCGGAGGTGGCGCGCGCCGACAACGGCGATGCCACCGGCCCCGCCTGCGTGAAGATGGTACTGGTACGGTAAGGAGACCGACATGCCACTGACCAAAGAAGCCCAGGCGGTCGTCGATGCGTTCGGCACCCAGCCCGGCGTCACCGCCCAACAGCTGCAGAACCTGAAGAACACCATCGATGGCTCGCCCGCGCTGACCCAGGAGGTCAACGACGCGGTGGCGCAGGGACATCTGCAGCGCATCGTGCCGCTGACCAATCCCCACGCCGGCGGCGAGTACAGCCCGACGGCGAAGGAAATGCGCCTGCCGCCGGCCATGCTCAACACGCCGGCGGGCGGCACCTACAACAGCGGCGAGGCTACCTTCGTGCTCGGCCACGAGCTGCAGCACGGCTTCAATGCCGCCGCCACGGCCCAGGCGCGGACCACCTTCGGCCAGGAGGCCGCCGCGGTCGCCCAGTCACCCGCGCACCAGCACGACTACACCGCACCCATCGGCAAGCTCATCGCCGCCAACCGGCGCGACGAGGCGGGCGCGGAGATCTCCGGCTGGAACGCCATCGTCACCGCCGCGCAGAAGGACGCGACGGATCATGGCCGCGCCGCGCCGACGCTGGAGGACATCTACAAGAAGCAGCCCTTCCGCATGGGCGACTTCATCGACGTCGACCGCAGCCATGTGCCGCCGACCTATTCGATGAAACCCAATCTCGAAGTCGATCCCACCACCCTGCACATGGCCGCCTCGGCGAAGAACCTCGAGGGCATGGGGCAGAACTACTACGACCGCGCCGGCGGCCTCGGCCACAACGGCAATTCGAGCTACGACAACTACTACGGTGCGGCCTATGTCGGCGCAGTGGCGCAATACGAGCGAGCCTACAATCCGCCGCAGCCGGGCCAGCCCGGCCACGAGATGCGGGTGGACATGGGCCGGCTGCACCTGAGCCCGGACATCGTGGCGCAGAACGGCATCAACCTTGGCGCCAATACCAACCCGATGCCGTACGTCGACAACAGCACGGGCACACCGGTGCACGCGCAGTTCCGTCATACCGCGACCAGCCACACCTACCAGCCGCTCGTGCCGCTGCCGGACGCCGCTCAACCCGGCGTGCCGCGCCTGGACCAGTACTCGCATCCCGACCATGGCCTGTACCGCCAGACCCTGGACGCGGTGCATCGCCTGGACGCGCAGCATGGCCGCCACTCCGATGTCAGCAGCGACAACCTCGCCGCGGCGGTGACGGTACAGGCGCGTCGCGACGGCATGAGCGGGATCGACCATGTCGTGCTGAGCGAAGACAAGAGCAAGGCCTTCGGCGTGCAGGGCGACCTGCATTCGCCGACCAAGCAGATCGCCGAAGTGAATACCGCGCAGGCGGTCAGTACCTCGGTCGAGCAGAGCAGCCAGCAATGGCAGCAGGCGATGCAGGGCCGCGCCGCGCAGGCGCCGCCGCTGGATCAGCAGCAACAGCAGAGCCAGCAGGCCGCGCGGCAGATGTGAGGAGCGCAGCGCTTCGGCCGCCGCGATGGTGGCCGAAGCGACAGTTGGCGTTTACCGATCCATATCAAGCAGACCTTGGTCCGGCTGCACCAGGCGCGGCAGGTCGCGCCGGTCCCGTCGATATGCCTTTGCGCGCCGCGGCGAATCGACCATGACGGCGTCGACGCCCAGCCCGGCGGCCAGCAGGTAGTCCTCTTCGCGGTTGATGCCGAAGACGACGGCATGAACGTCCGCGGCCGCATTGAGGCAAGCCATGGCGGCGCGGCTCCACAGCACGGCATCGGCGCTGGAGGTGGCTTCGGCCTGCAGCGTCAGGGTTTCCGATAGCGTTACTTTTCGTCGCCATTCGAAGCCAAGGTACGTGCCGTCACGCGGCCGGTCGCAACGATGTTCCAGCGCGATGGAAACCAGCCGTTGCCTGGTCCTCTGGCGGCTTTCGAACAGGCGTGCCTTCGGATAGGCCTCGAAGGCCTGCAGGTTTGCGCTCACGGTGGAATAGATCCGCGTCTTCGTCCATGCATCGTGCCGGTCGAGCGCGGCCGCCACCGCGCGAGCAGCTTCTTTCGCACGATCGGTCTTGATGTCGAGGTACAGGCTCGCATCTGCGGGGAGTTCATCGAGAAGTTCCTCCAGCGAGGGGATGCGAACCGGCTTGTCGCGATATGGATGCGTGACTTTTCCATCGGCTCCGGCCCGATCGAATTGCCAGCCCGCATTGAGCCGCTTCAGCTCCTCGAAGCTGTATCCGGCGATCAGGCCCTGGCCATCGGTGAGCGCGGACAGTTCGCGCGGACGATACAGCACGGCCACGCCATCGCGCGTCACCTGCACGCTGACCCATAACTGGCGAACGCCATTGGCCAGCGCGCTGCGGCAGGCCGCCAGTGTGTTCTCGGGCGCGTCGGCGGTGCCGCAGCGATGCGCGATTAGTGCGGGCGGTCCGGGAGCGGGAGCCACGGTCGCGAAAATCCTGCCGGCCGCCAGCCAGCCCAGCAGGGTGATGGGAAGCAGGGCGCCGGACAGTACGGCGAAAAGGCGATAGTTCATGGATGTCCAGCGTCGGGAAGAAGGCGTGGGAGGGCAGGATGGCGTCGTCAACTCGTCAGCCTATGTTCGAAGCCGCGCTGACCTGACCTCGAATTTTCCGATTCTGCAGGGCGTCATCGTGGCAGCAGGGCTGTCCTGAACTCCCAAAATCGGAGGGCATCAGCTGGCGCGGCCGCCGCAGCGATGGAGAATCCAGAAAATTTCGAGCGATAAACCGAGCGCGGTGCCTTCGTAGCCCCTGGATCTGCATGTGCCGGACGCGCCACCGTTCTCGCTACGCTTTTCGGAAACGGTCATCGGGCCGGTCGAAGCGATTCCATGTCCAAACCGCACGGCCAACGCAGCAGTTCTCCGGCCGGGCCAGGCGTCGGCGTGGCGCGTAGGGTTCGTGCGAGCAAGGCCCTGCGTTTGTCTACGCTGGCGACATCGATATGGCTGGCGATGACGGCATGCGGAGCGGGGGCGCTCGTGCCGCGGGATGACAGCGAGCGCGAGGAGCGGCCTTCATCGGCGGTCGATGCTGCGATCGATGAAGTGCCATCGCACGGCGATGCGAGTCCAGGCGAGGATCGCGCGGCGCCAGCGAGCGAGGCGATGCCGGCGCGCCAGCCGGCGAACGCCAGGTCGCCCGCGCTGCCGCCGCCGGTCATCGCAGCGCCATCGCTGCGGAAGCGGCAGCTGCAGGCCTTGCAAAGGGGGCCCCAGGTCATGGTGACGACGGACCCGGCGCCGCTCGACATTGCCGGCTTTGCTGCGCCGGCACCGCTGCGAGAGGACGAAGAGGAAGGATGCAATGCCTGTCTGCTTCTATGCTGCGGCGCGGTTTTCGCCGTGATGTGGTTGACCGTCCGGCGCCGCCGCGGACGCAGGCGGCCGCCTGTCCGCGATCAGTCGATAACTGTTCCGTGGCATGCGGCGAAAGCTCTCAAGCCGCACTGGGACTACGATCCGCAGCCATTCGACTCGGACGCCTTCCTCAGCCGCTGGGAAACCATCGAGCTTTGCATCCATGGGGATATGGAGCTGATGGATGCGATTGCCGGGCAGCGGATGCCGGGCACAGTTGCCTGCGCCGGATGGAGCGCGGTGTCGGCGCCGCATGCGCCGGCGCGCCAGTGCGAAGCCGAAGTGCTCGAATGGTGGTGCGAGCCGATCGAGGAAGACAGGCCGTACGCCTTGCTCCAATGGCACCGGCCTGATCTGCGCATCGATGGCGATGCGCATCTGTTGGCCGCGCTTGCGGGTCGCATGGCGTTGCCTGGAGCCATGAACGGCGAAGCTCGCGCTGCGTCGGATATCGAGGCGCCTGGTGGCGCTTCTGTCAGCGAGCCTGTGACAACGGTCGGGTCGGACCAACGGTCCAAGGCCGTTGCGGGCGAGTCTCTGCTTCAAGACCAGACCGCCTCGCCTTATCAAGACATCTCCGATACCGATCTGATCGCCCGGTCGAATGCCTGGATCGGCGAGATGCGCCGGCGCGGGCTGTCCGATGCCGGCGGCGCATGGCTGCTGGTGCAAAGTCTGATGGCCAGGGCCGGGCAGCGTGTCGCGCGTGAAGCCGCCACGCTGCAGGAAGCGGCAGCGAAGTTCGCGGGGTGGACGGCGAATCTGGCGCCCAGGGAACTGCGCCCGTCCTGGCGGGCGCGCTGGCTGGATATCCAGGTGGCGCGGCTGCGCACGCTGAAAGGTGCATCGCGCCTGCTCGGCTTCCACTCCCTCGATGCCGATTGCGCGGCCGATGTCTCGCCCGAAGTCATGGAGGCCCGCGTGCGCCTGCTGCTGCGCTGGTCGGAAGGCCTGATCGGCGCCGCGGCCAGGACCAAGCGGGCGGAGGCGGATGCCTTGGCCATGCGCCTGCGGCAGATGCACGACGAGTCGCAGCTGGCACCCGCTCCAGTCCATCGTCAATCGACGTATTAGTCGCTCAACTTTTTTCTTGCCTACGAGGATTCATCATGAACGCATTCAATCCGTCGGCCCAGGAGGCCACCGCGCCCCTGCTGTGGACGGTCCGCTATGGCGTAGTCAGCGCCATCGCTTCCACGCATCCGGCGGTGCGCTCGCTGCAGATGTACGGCGAATGGGGCGAGGCCGAGATCGACCTGCTCAGCACGGTGATCCAGGACGGGCAGACCGTCCTGCAGTTCGGCGGCGAGTTCGGCGCGCAGACGCTGTGGCTGGCGCGTGTGGTCGGCGCCAAGGGGTGCGTGCACGTGGCCGAGCCGGCGCGCATCGGTTTCCAGCAGCTGTGCGCGAGCGTGGCGCTGAACGGCCTGACCAATGTCTATACGGTCAACCAGTGGCTGGGGCAGCGCGGCGGTTCGGCGGGCCTGGGTACGCTGCCGGGCGCGCAGCATTTCCAGGGCGACGCGGCGGAGCAGGTGAAGCTGGGCACGGTGGACGAACTCGGCCTGGACAGCCTGCACCTGCTCAAGATCAATGCGCCGGGAACCGCTGTGCAACTGCTCGACGGTGCGGTCGAGACGATCCGCCGGTGCCGTCCCATCCTGTATTTCCGCCTCGAGCCGGAGCAGGCGGTAAGCGAAGTCAAACTGGTCAAGGAACTGGGCTATCGCTGCTGGTCGCACGCGCCGCACATGTACAACCCGGAGAACGCGCTCGGGCAGGCGGAGAATATTTTCCCAGGCCGCGTGCATCAGAACCTGATCGCGGTGCCGGTGGAGAGCGGCACGGTGTTCGAGCAGTTGATGGAAGTCTGAGCGGACCCGGCGAGCCAGATCGCGCGACGGCACCGCTTGGCGGTGCCGTCTGCGTTTCAACAGCGAGGTCTGTCGGCACGCCGCCGGCGTTGGCCGTTACGGCGCCGCCTGCGACGGTTTGAGCGACTCGATCAACTGGAGAACGCCCAGGCGATACCGCAGCGCCTGCGCACGGCCTTGCTCGGTCACGCCTTCGGCAAGCAGTTCCGAACGCAGCGCTTCGCCCTGTTCGGCCAGTGCATCGGCCCCGAAGATCTTGATCGCGCCGTTCATGCGATGAATATGGCCTGCGGATTCGGCGGCATCTCCTTGATCGATGGCCCGTTCCAGCTGGCCCAGATCGTCGTGGACGCTTTCCACGAAGCCATCCACCAGCGCGGTGCGGCGCGCATCGGTGCCGAACAGGCGGTCCAGCGCCGATGCCGCAGCCTGTGGTTCCGACGGAAGGGGCGAGACCGGCGCGGGCATCCAGTTGAGCAAGGCGTCGCGCAAGGAGGCGAGGCTGGCCGGTTTCAGCAGCATCGCGTCCATGCCGGCGTCGGCGCAGCGCCTGGCTTCGCCGGGCATCGCGCTGGCCGTCAGGGCGAGGATGGGCAGTCGATGGTCCGCGGTCTCCGCCGCGCGGATGGTGGCGGCCAGGGTGTAGCCGTCCATGCGTGGCATGTCGCAGTCGGTGATCAGCAGGGCGACGTCGTCGTGGGTGCTCAATGCCTCGAGCGCTTCCACGCCGTCGCCGACGGTGATGCAGCGGTAACTGAGCCGCTGCAACTGCTCCTGGATCAGCAGGCGATTGGTCGGATGGTCTTCCGCGACCAGGACCAGGCCTGGGTGCTCGGTACGCGGAGCATAGACGGCGGGCTCCGTTTCCGCGCCGGCCGCAGCCATGCCGAACGCGCGCCTGCAGCAGGCTTCGATGGCCGCCGAGGAAAACGGATTCCGGCTGAGCATGCAGGTGCCGTCCGGCTCGATGGTGTAGCCGAGCGGGCTGGGTTCGTCGGTCACGACGATCGTGGGCATCGTCTGTCCGGTTGCACTGGCCAGGTCGAGTTCGTCGACGAAGCGCAGCGACGCCGTGTCACCGGTGCCCGCCGGCATCATGCCCAGTGGCGCGAGCAGGCCGGCCAGGACGGCGGCTTCGTCGGCGGCCAGCGCCAGCAGCGCGCGACGACCCGGCAGGATCGGCGGCGCATGCATGCGATGGACCGGCAGGGCCAGCTCGATGACCATCGCGGTTCCTTCGCCGGGCGCACTGTGCATGGCCAGCGTGCCGTCCATCAGCTCCACCAGCCGCCGGCAGATGGTCAGGCCAAGCCCGGTGCCGCCGAAGCGCCGCGCGATCGATGCATCCGCCTGCACGAAAGGCTCGAACAATCGCCGTTGCTGCTCGGCCGTCATGCCGATGCCGCTGTCGCGCACGGTCAGGCGGATGCGCTGGCGTGCAGGATCGGAGGCGAGCACGTCGAGGCGCACGTCGATCGCGCCTTCCTCGGTGAACTTGGTCGCATTGCTCAACAGGTTGAACAGGATCTGCCGCAGGCGCACGCCGTCGCCCATGAACTCCGCGGCCAGCCGCGGGTCGATGGCGTTGCGCACGTGCAGGCCCTTCTCGTGCGCGAGCGTCGAGGCGATGGCCAGTACGTTGTCGACCAGCGAGCGCAGGTCGACCGGAGTCGGCGACAAGGTGAGCTGGCCGGCCTCGATCTTGGAGAAATCGAGGATGTCGTTGAGGATCTGCATCAGCGTGGCGGCGGAATCGTCGACCATGCGCAGCATCCACTGCTGGTTGGCCGTCAGCGGGCCATCGCGGAGCAGCTCGAGCAGGCCCAGCAGGCCGTTCATCGGCGTGCGGATTTCATGGCTCATGGTGGCCAGGAAGCTCGCCTTGGCCGCGGCCGCCGCCTCGGCTTCCTCCTTGGCCTGCGCCAGCGCCTCCGCCTGGGCGCGCGCCTCGGTCACGTCAGTCCATACGCCGCTCCAGAAGGTCTGGCCGTGCTCCTCGCGCTGCGGCGTCGCCTCGGCGCTGATCCAGCGCTCCCGGCCGTGGACGATGCTGCGGAACACGATCGAGATCGGCTGCATCGTCGCCACCGATGCCTCGACCGCCCGCTCGATCACGGCCTGGTCTTCTGGATGTACCCGTGCAAACGCCGCGCGTTCGTTGCTTTCCATATCCTGTGCGGACAGATCCCACATGGCCTGCGTATTGCCGCCGACGTAAGGGAAGCTCAACGTGCCGTCCGCGGCGCGGCGCAATTCGAACACCACCGCGGGAAGATGCGCAGTGATCCGTTTCAGGCGCAGGTCCAGCGCGCTGGCGCGCTCTTCGGCTTCGCGGATATCGGTGACGTCGACCAGGGCGGCCAGCAGGCCGCCAGTATGGCCGCTGGCGCGCTGGAACGGGCGGATCCAGTACAGCCAGGTGCGTTCCTTGCCGGTTGCATCGGGCAGGCGCAGTTCGGCGTGGTAATGGTTGCCCGTATGCAGGGCGTCCGCGGTCAATTGATGGAAACGGCGGTTCCATTCGCTGCTGTAATGGGATGAATCCTCGGTGGTCTGACCGATCAGGCGTGCACGCCCGATGCCGAAGCTTTCCTCATAGGCGTGATTGACCGCCAGATAGCGGTTGTCGGTGTCCTTGGCCACCAGCGGATACGGCAGCGACTCCATCAAGGCCTCGCGGAAGCTGAGCTGGTCCGCCAGTTGGCGTTCCGCCACGACGCGTTGGCGGACTTCCCGGCGCAGGCGCAGGTAGGCGGTGAGGATCAGCGCGATCACCGCGAGCACGCTGCCGCCGACCACGGCGGCGGTCTTCCAGAAGGTCCGCCAGTCCAGGCCGCTGGTATAGGTGGACCACAGCCAGGTGCTGCGGATGCGCTGCTGTTCTTTCTCCGGAATGCTCGCCAGCGCCTGGTTGAGATAAGGCACCAGGCGGGCGTACTCGCGGCTCACGCCCAGCGACTGCGCACTGACGATGTCGGCCGACGCGGCGATCTTCAGCTGACCGGCGAAGCGGCTGCGGATCTGCAGGTCGGCCACTGCGGCGTTGCCGATGTAGGCGTCGGCGGAGCCATTGGCCACTTTGTCCAAGGCCGTGCCGACGTCGCCGACCAGGGTGATGCTCGCGCCGGTCATGCGGCGGCGGATCGATTCGGGGATTTCGCGTGGATCGGAAATGACGACGCGCAGGCCAGCGAGGTCGTCCACACCGACGGGGGACGCGCGCTTCTCGGAAACGACGATGACATCGGAGAAGCTGGCGAACGGTTGGGTGTAGATCAAGTTTCCATCGGGCGAAGGCAGCGCATTGAGCGGGGCGACGATATCCACCTTGCCATGACTGGCCAGTTGGAGTGTCTCGCCCCAGTTGCGGCTGGGCACATAGATGAATTCGATGCCGAGGGACGAGGCGACACGGTCCAGGTAGTCGGAGGCGATGCCGCTCGGATGCCCGTTGGCGTCGACATAGGCGATCGGCGCCCAGTTGGGATCGAAGCCCAGCTTGAGCGGCGGCAGCGAAGCCAGCCACTGGCGTTCTTCCCGGGTCAGGTTGAGGCCGGTATCGCGCACGCCGACGCCGACGGTGGCATTGAGCCAGCGTGCCCGGATCTGCTGGTGCTGCTCGGGCGTCATCCGCAGGAGCGCGGCGTTCAGCGCGTCCAGCAGCGGCAGGCGGTCGCGCGGTGCGGCAAAATGGATCGTCCTGGATGCGATGCGGCCCTGGTTGTAGATGCCGAGCGTGGCCTTCGCTTCGTCGCCGAGATAGTGCGCGATGACGTAGGGATCGCCCAGGTACACATCGGCGCGGCCTTCCTCCACCATGCGCAGTCCGAGCGGGGTGTCGGCCACGGGGATGCCGGTGGCCGATGGCAGGCGGCGCTCGATCCAGTTCTCCGTGGCGGTGTCCTTTTCGTAGGCGATGCGCGCGTTACCCAGCCCGTTGTCGTTGTGATAGCGCGTGCCGTCCTTGCGGGCCACGATGACCGGGGGAACATCCAGGTAGGGCTCGGAGAAGGCCAGGCACTGCGTCCGTCCGGGCGTCATGTTGACGTTCATCACCAGATCGACGTCGCCGCGGCACAGGGCGGCCATCAAGGCCAGCAGGCTCGGATAGACCTTCGGTTCGAAGTCGATGTGCAGCTCGCCGGTGATGGCGCGCAGATAGTCCGCGCTCAAACCTTCCAGCCGACCATGGCTATAAGTCTGATAAGGCGGCCAGTTCTCGCGCACGATGCCGACCGTGATGGTCTTGTGATGATCGAGCCAGGCTTTCTCGTCCGGCGAGAGCGGGGACATGGTGGCATCGGACGCTTGTGCCATCGACGTGGCCGCCAGCCATATCCCTAAAAGCAGCCATCTGAACATCGGCACGATCCTATTGCTGCACGAGGCACGTGTGCCTGTATCCTAAAGACTCTTCTGATCTGAGACGACGCCCCCGAGGGACCTATGACGATACGTGTCGTGCTGGCGGATGACCACCCCATCGTCCTTCTAGGGAGCCGCATGCTGATCGAGCAGGGCGGTACCACTGTCGTCGGCGAAGCGCGCAATCCTCAGGAATTGCTGCTGATCCTGTCCAGCACGGAATGTGATGTGCTAGTGACGGACTTCGCCATGCCCGGCGAGGGCCATGCCGATGGCCTGGCGATGTTGGGATTGATCCGGCGGAAATATCCGGAGCTTCCCATCGTCGTACTCACCAATATGTCCAACATCGGCGTGTTGCGCTCCATTCTGGGCGAAGGCGTGCGAGGCATCGTGGAAAAGGGCGCTGAAATGGGCGAACTTCCCGTGGCCATACGTTCGGCGGCCAAGGGCACCGTCTACCTGAGCGACAAGCTTCGCCGCAATCTCGAAGAGCAGGGTTTCACCGCCAAGGAAAGCACCACCGCGGCACGGCTCACGGCACGCGAAATGGAAGTGGTGCGCATGCTGGCCAGCGGCCTTTCCCCGACGGAAGTCAGCCAGGCCCTGCATCGGACGGTCAAGACGGTGAGCTGGACCAAGATTTCCGCCAAGCGCAAGCTCGGCTTGAAGAGCGATGCGGAGCTGTACGAATACGCCCGCAGCCATCAGTTGACGTCCTGAGCAGAGATGGAGCGCGTTCGGGATGGCTGGCCGAGGGCATCGTGTGTATCCGATGGGAATATCTGAGGTCTGGAGCCGAACTTAGGCCTGCGCGGCCTCCTCTCCCTACTGGAAAAGTCCAGTCGTCCCGCATGTGCTGCGAAAAATGTGCGCCCGAACGCGTTACGGCGTGGGATTCCGTCTGACCTGATCGCGACGGGGTCGATCTGTCTGGTATGACTGCGCCGCGGGAATTATCGAAGCGGTCTATGCGGCGACCGCAGTCGCGCGACGACATCCAGCAGCGTAATCGCCTGTTAGCTCGACGGAAGCGCGAATCGCGAATCGCGAATCGCGTGGGAGATGATTGTGCGTCCGTCTTGTCGCGCCCATCGCTGGCCCATCAATCCTATTGGATTTATCCGGTGTTCGGTCTCGGAAAGGATCGCTAACGTACAGGGGCTGAGCGGCTCGTTCGTTCTGACGACAGTCGATCCTCGCTTTCCTCCCCACCGGATGGACCTAACCATCTGCTGCACGCGATCTACCACCCCTGGGTTCGTCGGGTGACGGATGGCCGGTGGGGAGGATCTTTTTTTGTGCGCATCGCGATCTATTCCGATGGCTCCCACGTTATCGCCCAACGCGTCGGGCGCCGCGCACTTTCCCGTCAATCTCCCGGAGCGAACTCTCGGGATGCCTGGTTCACCGATCTTCAGTCCAGTGTGATGGCGTACGCCGGTGCCGCCGGAGCGATTGCCTGACGGCGCGCGCCAGCATGACCGCGGTCGGAATCAGCAAGGCAAGGCAGAACGCCAGCCCAAGATCTTCGGCATGAGAGGTCGTCAGCATCTTGGCGCTCCAGCGCTGAGCGGCATCTGCCGGAGGCAACAGCATCCATACGCCAGGGCTGGCACTGAAGATCGAAGCCAGCGAGATGATGGATGGGAGCATGAGCGGCATTCCTTCGGGAGCAATCGTCGATAGGGCATTCGCCCCGAACCGACAGGATCACTCTTCGCGTCGATGCCACTAACAAGAATAATCCGGCGAGTAACTCTGACTCGACTATTCCAGGGTAAATACATGCAACTTCAGGTCAGCTGTGGATGAGAAATTTCCTGTAGGTAAGGAAAGAGCCCCTTCCTAGGCTTGCTCGACTCCTTAGGGGTCTTTCTTCATGCCATACGCGGATATTCTTCTTGTTTACGATCTGCTAGGTGCCGCCATTGCGCGGGGCCAGCTCGATGTGGCCCAGTACGACGGGAAGTACACCCGTTCCGAAGTGCTCTCCTGCCTGTGCATGCTGTGGCGCGAGCGATTGATCAAGCCGCCCGTGGTGAGCTTCGTCCCCGGTAGGGACAGCGTCATTTCGTTCGAGCATGGCGCGGATGAGGATGGGCGAGGCATGCATCGCCTGTTGCGGCAGACGCTGCTGGTTTCTCCTGGTTTCAGCGAAGCCACGCCGAAGGCCGGCGTCATGCGCGGCCACGGCGAGCGACGCGAGCGCGGCTCCTCACGAACGGACGGAGGGCGGTGCCATGTCCTTCGCTAATATCGCCGTGATCTTCGACCTGCTCCATGCCGTGGTGTCGTGTTCGCCGATGATCGCCACGGAGTACGACGCCTGCGGCCGCTACACCACCGGGCAGATCATGCGCGGCTTCAGTGTGTTGCATCAGCATGAGCTGACGATGTCCGAGCTGATCCTGGACGAGACGGGTTACCGCATCCTCGACTACAAGCAGCAAGGCCTGATTGAAAAAGGCCGGCGCATCTACCAGGTATTGCTGCAGACGCAGGTGGCGTTCGACGACGCTGACACCATCGCGCGTCGCGACGCCGTGTAGCTGCACAAGCACGGGCGTAGCCGGGAATGGACTGTCCATTCCCGGCCTTTCGCGGATTACAGCGAGAAGCGCAGGGCCTGGGCCCTGCGTTCGACCAGGCCCACCGCGGGCTGGTCCTGCAGGCGCAGATCTCGCAACTCATATGGCGGCGCCGCGCCTTGCAGGCTGGCCGGATCGAAGTGCAGGCGCAATTCGCCGCTGCCGTTTTCCAGCCAGGCGGCCGATTGAGCATAGGCAACCGGCTGCGCACGGCCATCCGCGCCGCGGCCGTAGAGCACAGCCGAGGCCGCGTAGCGGCTGCCGCTGCGGACATCGACGCCGAGCGCGATATCGATGCCGCCGTCGCTCGCTCGCTTCGGTTCGGCGCTGCCGGTGAAGCGCGCGTCGGGCACCGCCACCGCGAACGCGGTGTTGACGTTACGCCGGACTTCGCGTCCGCCGGCATCGGTGCCGGTGACCGTGCTTTGCACTTCCCACAGGCCGGGCAGGCCGGACTGCTGCGTCGGGCTGGCCGTGGCGACGAAGCTGCCGTCGGCCTGCCGCTGGAAGCTCAGCGGCGTGGTGTTGCCATCCGGCGAGCGCAGCACGCCAGTGGCTCCGCCCAGTGCACGCTGCCTGGCGTTGTCGCGCAGATTCAATGACACCTGCAGGTTGCCGCCGAGCAGCAGCTCGGCACGGTTGGCGCGGGCTTCCACCACCAGCGGGCTTTGCGGTTCGTAGACATAGACGACGTAGCGCCCGTGCGCTTTCGGCGCCTGCAGCGTGGTGCGGCCGGCGCCCAGGTCGGCGCGCAGCTGCAAGGCCATCGAGGCGTCGGTGGCCTCCATGCCCGCGGCCTGGAGCTGCTCGGTATCGGCGACATGGCGCATGGCCGCAGCGCCTTCGAACTGGCGGTTGCCGACGCGCACGCGCAGGTCGGCCGGCTGGATGCGCGTGCCGCCCCGGCCGGGGCTGAGCCGGATGATCGCGCCCGGTGCGGTGGTCGAGAGCTCGATGCCGCGTTGCAGTTCGGTGTCGCTTACCTCGCGCCAGTATTCGCGGCTTTCGCGGCGCGTCGGTTGCGGTGTTGCTTCCAGCGGCTGCGCGGCATTGAGCGCCCAGCTCACCTGGATCGGTTGCCGCTCCTCGTGCACCTGCGGCGCGGCGGGCGCGAGCCGGTTCGATACCGTAGCGGTCGGACTGGCCATGCGTGCATGGACCAGGGTGGGTACGAGATCGTCGGATTGCGCGGGCAGCAGGTTCTGCGTGGCGGCGATGGCGGAAACGGGCAGGGTGCCGGCGAGCAGCGCCAGCATCAACGGTCGAATGCGCATGGCGGCTTATCCCTTGAGGTCGTTGGCGAGAATGGATTCCAGGCCGAAGCAGGCACGCCGGCTCTGGTTGTGATTCAGCACCGCGCCGCCGCCGGTGCGTTGCGTATCGCGGAACCACACGCTGCCCGCGGCCGAGGAGCTGCTGCAGTTGATGAAGCCGTCCGAGCAGCTGTCCAGCCAGTTCTGCGTGATTTCCAGGCCCACGCTCTGTGCATAGCCGCCGCAGTAGCTGTCGCCGTCCCAGACCGCCGAGGTCACGTCGGTGCCGACCACGCTGCGGAACGTGACGGGCAGGGCGGGCCGGCCGGCCGTGCCCAGCAGGTTCTGCTGGTTGTAGGTGGCCATCCAGCTCACCTGCTGCATGCGCACCGCGTCGTTCTGGTAGCCGAGCAGCCAGCCCAGCGCGGACTCGAACACGTTGCCGTTGATCACCGCGTCGGCCAGCGGCGTGCCGGCGCTGGACGGCGCGATGGCATTCACCCGTACGATGCGGCGGATGATGTTCGGATAGCGCGCGTCGTAGGTCGGATTGGAAAGAATCCAGCGCATCACATTGCCGCCGTTGGAATGCGTGATGACGATCAGGCGATCGATGTTGCGCGCATTGATGAAGTCGGTGAGCTGTTGCGCGAGGCAACCGGCCGCGCGGTTGTCCCACATGTATTGCTCGAAGTCGCAGTTGACGACCAGCAGGTTCTGCTTGTCGGTCAAACCATTGCGCACGCCTTCGACCATGGCCGACTGCCAGTAGTCGTTCGCCGCGTCGGTCTGCTTGCCGGTGCCATGCACCAGCGCCACACCAGTGGCTGCATGGGCCATGGCGCAGGCCAGGCCGAGGATCAGGATAGCTATCAAACGTCGCACGTCTCTTCCCTCCCTAGTGAGCGCATGGTCGATGCCACGCGCGGATAGGGCGCCCGTGCGGGACGAGATCGCTCGTCGGGAACGGCGCGCCCGCGAATCGGGCGCGCATGGAGGGCGGCATCGGCGATGCCCGGCACGGCTTCCATGCGGCCGCAGCTTTGGCGCAGCGAATCTAGCGGGCGCGCCGGAACGGATTCTGTGAAGCGGTGCGGCTATCTTCGTTGCAGGCAGGTGTCACGCCTGCGCGCCGTCGGTTTCGTCGGTGCGTCGTGATGGAAACGTGAGTTGGCCTTGCGCGTCGTTTCGAACGTTTCGAACGCAAGATTTCATTCCTGCCTCGTGCGCGCGCAGGAGCGGAGCGTGGCGCTGCCGGAGACATGGCGATTGCCTGGCACGCACCATCGCCATGGAAAGTCCTTCGCGACGCTGATGCCGATGCGTGGCCCGACCTGCGGATCGCCCGGCGGAGCCGTCCCGTCGTCGACGACGGTGAAGCCTTCCAGCGCCGCCACCAGGTCGATGCCATCCTGCGCGCCGCTGATGCCCATTGCCTGCGTCAGCCGAGCCGGCCCGCGGCACAGATCGCGATCCACTGACGCACGCGGTCGCGCGGCGCGCATCTGCGCCAATCCATGCAGAGGTTCCAGGGCGCGGATCAGCACGGCGCCACCGGCGCCTTCCGGTCCGGCGACGCAGTTGGCGCACCAGTGCATGCCGTAGGTGAAGTAAACATACAGATGTCCGGGCGGACCGAACATGGTCGCGTTGCGCGCCGTCTTGCCGCGATAAGTGTGCGCGGCGGGATCGACGGCGCCCGCATAGGCTTCCACTTCCACGATGCGGCCAGCGCGGCCGTCCGCCGCGGCGAGGATCTTGTTGAGCAGCAGGGGCGCCAGCAGGGTGGAAGGGCGGTCGAAGAACGCGCGCGGCAACGGTGTGCCCGGCCACGCGATCGAAGTCGTTTTTCTACGGGCCACTGGTGTCTCCGTCATGCGCCGTTCGCGCGTATCGGAACGGTTGCCCGAACCGCATGTCGAGCGCTGCGCGGGGTGGGCGCCGCAGGGTATGGGTAATGTCGCGTAACAGCAGGCTGTCTCTGCGCGAGAATGGCATAGGCGATTGCCATGCCGCCAGAACGCGGCCCACCGCGGCGGCCGGGCCGGCAGGTCCTCGAGCCCGGCAGCGACTGAACGATCCGCACTTCCTGTCGCATGGGTTGGTTGCTATAGAGCGGCGGAACGCACGAGGCCTTTCCGCATGACGAACTCACCCGGTTTCCGCCAGGCACGCCTGGGGATCGAGCGCCTCGCGCCGGGCTATGCCTTGCCCAGGCATCAGCATGGCGCGGCCTACGCCACCGTGCTGCTGCGCGGCTCGTTCGAACAATGCAGCTATGCCGGGCGCATGCGCATCGGGGCAGGGGACGTGCTGGTCCAACCGACCCTCGATGCCCACGCGGATCGCATGCTCAGCGCCGGATTGACCGTGCTTCGGCTTCCGTGGCCGCGCGATGAAACCTGTGGCGGCGTCCATGCCGGCTGCGACGTGGACATGCTCGCGCGATTGGCCGAGCGCGATGTGGTCGAGGCAGCGGCGGCCCTGCGCGAACATCTTGCCTGCAGCCAGCCGGCGCCGGCATTGATGGAAGATCAGGCCGACGCGCTCGCCCGTGCCTTGATGCAGCCCCATGCGGTCGCGATCGGCGCATGGGCGGTTCGGATCGGCATCGCGCGCGAGACGGTATCGCGCGGTTTCAGCCGCCTGTATGGCGTATCGCCCGCTCGCTTCCGTGCCGAGTGGCGCGCCCGTGCCGCGTGGTTGCGCATCACCGGCGAGCGCGCATCCCTGGCCGCGATTGCCGCCGATGGCGGATTCGCCGACCAGGCCCACATGACGCGTGCGGTGAGCCGCCTGACCGGCGCACCGCCGGCGGCGTGGCGTGGCCGGTCACATTCGTTCAAGACCGCGCAGCGGAACGACGCGAGACTGTCCGAATGATGACTTTCATATTCGCCATGGCCTTGTCCGGCCCGGTCACGACTCCGCTCGAAACCACGCTGCGCGCCAGGGACCAGGCCCTGCTTGACGCCATCGCCCCCGGCAATCGTGCGCTGTGGGAACGCACCTTGACCGACGATGCCATCTACGTCGACGAGAACGGGACGATCATGGATCGCCCCACCTTCCTCAAGACCCTGGTGCCGCTTCCGCGCGGCGTCACCGGTTCCATCGCGATCACCGGCTATCGCGTGCAACGGCATGGCGACAGCGCCTTCGTCATCCATCAGGACGAAGAGCGCGAGATGTTCCACGGCCAGGCACTGCTCGCGCATTACCTGATGACCGAAACCTGGCGATTCGAACGCAACGAATGGAAGCTTGCCTCGGCGCATGTCTACGTGGTCAACGACGACCCGCCGGCAATCCCGCTGCCAGCGGCCACGCTTGCCCAATATGTCGGGCATTACCAGGCCGCGCCGGATCTGCGCTACGTGGTGCGGATCGAACAAGGCGTCCTGCTGGGCGGTGTCGAAGGCGGCCCGGTGCAGCCGCTGCTGGCCGAGGTCGCCGACGTGCTGTTTCTCAAGGGACAGCCACGCAAGCGCTTCGTTTTCCAGCGCGACGGGCAGGGCAGGATCACCGGTTTTGCCTCACGGCGTGAAGGGCATGACGTGATCTGGACAAAGCTGCCCTAGTCGAGTCTTCGGAGAAGGCGCTCCGGCGAGACCTTCTTCGATACGGCTCCCCCGATGCCGGGGGAGCCGTCCGTGCTCAGAACGAATACACCACCGACGCGCCCACACCCCAGTCCGGGCTGCCGTCGGTGAAGCCCTTGCTGGCATACACCTGGGCTTTCCACTGGCTGGCGAACTTGTACGAGTAGTAGCCGGTCACTTCGCTGCGCGAGAAGCTCGTGTCCGATGCCTTCTCGCGATAGTCGTAGTACGCGCCGATGCTGCTCTGGTTGTCGATCTTGTAGCCGAGACCGAGGTTGGCGCCGAACACATTGTTGAGGCGGATGTACTCGGAACTGCCCAGCCAGGTGTAGCTGGCGCCGCCGAAGACGGTCCAGCGGCCGAAGCCTTTGTACAGGTCCACCGCGGCGGTGTAGTCGTTCTTGCCCGTGCCCAGGCCCTTGTCTTCGTCGGCGGTGCCGAACTTCACCTTGCCGGTGAGATCGATGCCGAAGTTGGCGGCGTCGTTGCGATAAGCGGAGTAGGTGGCGGAAGCGATGACGTCGCCCAGGCCCGAGGCCGAACCGGTCGTGGCGGTGTCGGTAGTCGTGGCGCCGGACTGGCCCTTGCCTTTGCCCTTGCCACGTCCGTTCGGGTTGCCGTTCTTCACCGGGCCCACGCCCGGAATCACGTTGTCCGGACCGGATACGCGGATATAGGGCACGACCAGCTTCAGCGACCAGTCGCCGGTGTCGTAGCCGAACGAGACCGGCACCTGGGTGATGTCGGTGGTCTCGGAGGTGCCGTACTTGCCGGAGGTGTAGTCCACGCCCGCTCCGATCTTCATGGTGGGCGCTTCGTCGGCGTGCGCCGCCTGGGCCATCAGGCCCAGCACGCCGAGGGCGGCGAGCGTGCTTGCGTTCTTCAGCTTCATGTCTGTTTCCTTGGGGCAGCAGCAAAAAGGAGGCCCTGTGCGGGCCTCCTCGTTTTCTTGTGATTACCGTGTCGGCTCAGCGACCGTGTTCCGGCTTGTCGGGGCGCTCGGGCTTCTCGGGGCGATCCGGCTTGGCCACATGGTCGGGCTTGTCGGGGCGGTCGGCCTTCGCCACCTTATCGGCCTTATCGGCTTTATCAGCCTTGTCGGCCTTCGCGAGCTTGTCGGCCTTGTCCGTCTTCGGCCCGTGCGCGATGTCGTCGCTGGAAGGCAGCGGGCCATGCGCCTTGGCCTGGCCCATCACCTCGCCGACCTTGAAGCCGAGCGACTTGGCGATCTGCCCCCAGCCTTCGCCGGATGCGCGCGCGGCGAGCACGCCGGAAAGCTGCACGGTGCCGGTCGCGGTGGTGATGGTGCCGCCATTGAGCGCGGCCTGCAGGTCGGCCGCGGTCGGGTTGGTGATGCCAGCCTTGGTCAGCTCGGCCTGCGCGAGCGCCAGCGCGATGTTGACGTTGCCCCAGCCCATCGGACCGGTGGCCGGCGTGAAGGTGGTCTGCACCGCCGGCGCGGTCGCCGTTGCCGGTGTCACCAGCACCACCGAGGTGCCGCCGCGCAGGCCGGTAACCAGCGCCTGCGCATTGCTGCCGGATCCGGCGAACGTGGTGTACGAGGTGGTGAGGCGGGTGGATTCCACCGTGGTGGTGGTCGTGGTGGTCGTCGTCGTGGTCGTGGCGGTCTGGGCGGCGGCACCGCCGGCAAGGCCCAGGCCGATGGCGGCGCTCAACACCGAAAACGCGAGGAAATATTTTTTCATGGTTCGCCCTGGCAACGGATGTGTGGATGAATTCCTCGCGAGGTACCGCTGCGAAAGCGGCAGATGGGCTCCGCACCTGTCACGTGGCGGCGCAGCAAAAAACTGCTGGCCGGACGGCCTCGGCGGCGGATACTGGCTGAGCGGAGGAAACAAGAAAAGGCCGCGAATCCTGCGAAGTTCAGCAAATCGCATGGAACGCTTCAGCTGCGAGTCAAGCATTCCCCGAGCGCGTGTTGTGCATCACGAATTTCAAGCCTTTTTCTTGCTTCAGGCTTACTTCCTAAGGAGACGCTAAGGAAGACCGCAGCTTCCGTGCACGTGACGCCTGGCGCATGATTTATCCGTGGTTGCACTTCGCTGGCTAACGTGGCGCACGGCTCGCGCAGCCCGCGCGCCGCACCTTTCGATAGCTCACTGGGGAACCGACATGAAACGCCTTCTCTCTCTTGCCCTTGCGGCAGTCCTGCTGGCCGGCGGCGGTGTGGCCTTCGCTTCCCCGCAGGATGGCCATGGTCATGGCCATGGCCGTGGCAACGACAGCCAGTGGGATGACGACGACGGCCCGGGCCACGGCCGTGGCCACAATCCCAAGGACGAAGGCCGGCACGACAACGGCAGGCATAACGGCTGGTACAAGAAGGGCGAGCGCCTGCCGGATCGCTACTACAGCCGCACGTACTACGTGACCGACTACGAGCACTACCACCTGCGCCGCCCGGAGCCCGGCTATCGCTGGGTGCGCGCGGATGGCGGCCAGTTCTATCTCACGCTGGTTTCCAGCGGTGTCGTCATCGACATCGCGACCGGGCTCTGATCGCAGGGCTGCGCGCCGCGGACGCCTGTTCGCGGCGCGCCGTATGCAGTTGCTAGCTGCGCGCCTGCGCAAAGCGCAGGGCAAGCGCGTCGCCGGCGTAAGCGATGTCGTCGGTGATCTCCGCGCCGGCAAAGCCCGGCGGGATGTAGTTCGCCGCCGCCTGCCCGGAATCGAACTCCATCTCGAAGATCGCCAGCGAGAGCGGTGCAGGGTAGACGTCGATCGCTCCCTCCGGCATGGCATGGCGACGCTTGCGCACGCACGCGCCGGGCAATGCGCTCAGCACCAGGTGCTCTTCTTCGGTCAGATAGATATTGGTGATCGGATTGGCCAGCGCATCGTGCCGGCCGTACTTCTTGCAGAGCTTGTAGATCGTCTCGCCGTCCGGTTCCCGGACGACGCGAAGGCGCAACAGGGTGCCCGCGACGTAGACGTCTTCGATGATTCGATAAGGACGGCTCGCCAGTTGGGCCAGGCCAGTATCGGGGACCAGCCAGCGCCGCTCGATTTCCGGCAGGGAATACTTGGGTGGCTTCATGTCGATGACGTCGATGGTGTTGGCCGCAGCGAGCCGGGAGTCTAGCCTGCACCGGCGCCATGCGTCGTTGGCGGATGAGAACTGGCGTATTGCGTGCCGGTCAATGGACGACGCCCAGTTGCGCGAGCAGGGTGTAGTTGTCTTCCAGGTGCCAGTTCTCGGCAATCTTTCCGTCCACCACGCGATAGATGTCGGTCGCGATGAAGTTCACGGTCTGACCCTTGCCCTGGACGCCCTGGAACGAACCCTTGAAATGGCCGGTGAAGCGCAGGTGCGCTACCACGCGATCGCCCACGACCAGCATCTGCTCGACTTCGCAATGAAGATCCGGCACCGCCAGGCGGAATTGCCTCGATGCCTGCAGCGGTCCTTCCACGCCTTGCATGCGGCCGGGCGGTAGCGTGCGATCGATGAAGCGGGGCGACAGCGCCTGGCGTGCCAGCGCTTCGTCGCCGGTGTCCCAGAACGTGTCATAGCGCCGCGCGGCCAGTGCGTTGGCTTCGGCGATCGCCCGCGGCAGGCTTCGGTCGATGACCAGCTTCCCGGGCTGGGCCAGTCCGGCGCCGGACGCGTCGGCGAAGGCTGGCGCGGTGAGCAAGAGGCCGACCATCAAAGCCAGGCGGCGAATGGATGAGCGATGTGCGTGCATGGGAACTCCTCAGGAGGCGGCTACGCTAAGGTTCGCCATCGGCCGGGAGAAGCCGGCGCGCCGGGAAACAAGCTTTTCCAAACGGGAAAAGATCGCGGTGCTCGCCGGGCGTCTGAAAGTTGGTGTCGATTCCCGGTTCGCCCGTTCGTCATATCGGTACAGGCCGGAAACGTCCGGTCAGATCAGGAGAGCAGCGATGCGCGTCATGGTGCTGGTGAAAGCCACCGAGGACAGCGAAAAGGGTTTCGTCCCCACGCCCGAGAACATGGACATGCTCGAAGCGATGGGCCGCTTCAACGATGAGCTGGCCAAGGCCGGCATCCTGCGCGCGGCCGATGGCCTGACGCCGTCCTCGCAGGGCAAGCGCGTGGCCTTCGACGGCGCCGGGCGCATGGTCATCGACGGGCCGTTTGCCGAGACCAAGGAACTGGTCGCCGGTTTCTGGCTGTGGGAGGTCAAGGACATGGAAGAGGCGGTCGCCTGGGTCAAGCGCTGTCCCAATCCGATGCCGGGGCCGAGCGAGATCGAGATCCGGCCGCTGTACGAGATGGATGATCTGTTATGAAAGCCTGACGGCGAGGTCGTCAGGTGGGCGGCATCTCTTCAATGGGGGCGGTTCGCTTGCTCCATGGTCAGCACCATGCGGAACTTCGCTTCGCCACGCTTCATGCGCCGATAGGCGTCGGGCGCCCGTTCCAGCGGCATGGTCTCGATCATGGCGCGCACGCCGGCCAGCACGCTGAACTCCAGCGTCTTCTCGTTCTCGTAGGGCGTTCCGGTGATGGAGCCCAGGATGCTCCGCTCGCCGGCGACGAGCTGGCCCAGCGGGATCGACAGCGGCTCGGCGCCGACACCCAGCACGACCAGCCGTCCCTGCGGCGCCAGTCCGGCGACGAGTGCGGACACGGTGGCGGCGTGCGCGATGGTGGTGATGATCGCCTGGGCGCCGCCCAGGTCTTTCAGCCTGGCCCCGGCGTCCTGCTCGTTCGTGTCGATATAGACATGCGCGCCCAGGGCGAGGGCATCCCCGGCGATGTCCTGGCCACGGCCGATGGCAGCGACCTTGAATCCCATGCGTCTGGCGTACTGCAAGGCCATGTGCCCGAGCCCGCCCACGCCGACTACCGCGACGAGGTCGCCGGCTTCGGCGCCGCATTTCTTCAACGCATTGAAGGTGGCGATGCCGGCGCACAGGATGGGCGCGGCTTCCTCGGCGCGCAGTTCGTCGGGAATCGACACCAGGCCGGTACTGCGCGCCACCATCATTTCGGCATAGCCGCCATCGCAGGTGGCGCCGAGCACCGGCTGGTCGCGGCAAAGCTGGAATTGCCCGCGGCGGCATTCGTCGCATTGGTTGCAATGGCCGCCGAGGCGGCCCACACCGACGCGTTGCCCGAGCTTCCAGGTTGACGGCGTGCCCGGGCCGAGCGCGGCGATGCGGCCGACCACTTCATGGCCGGGCACGCGCGGCGGCCGGGTAGCGGGATTTGCGCGCTCGATGTCCGCCGCATCCGCGCCGCAGATACCGCAGGCTTCGACTTCGATCAGCACTTCGCCATGTTGCGGTACGGGCGTGGGGCGCTCGACCAGCTCGAGCACTCCCGACGCGGCGATCTGCATGGCGCGGTAGGTGTCTTTCATCGTGGCGCTCCCGCCCGGTTGCGTTTCGTGCTGACTCAGTTGCGTCCGGCCATCACGCCGCCGTCGACATCCCAGATCGCGCCGGTGACCCAGCTGGCCTTGTCCGACAGCAGGAACACGATCGCTTCGGCGACATCCTGCGGCGTGCCGACGCGGCCGATCGGGTGGAAGCTGTTGAAGCCTTGCAAGGCGCTGTGCACTTCGGCCTTCGGAATGAAGCCTTCATAGATCGGCGTCTGCACCACGGCGGGCGACACGGCATTGACGCGGATATGCTTCGGCGCCAGCTCCATCGCCAGGTGCTGGGTCAGCGCATGCAGGCCGGCCTTGGCCATCGAATATGCCGACGACGGCGTGGCTGCGATGGCCTGCTTCGCCCACATCGAGCCGATGTTGACGATGGCGCCGGTGCGGCCAGCGTCGATCATGTGCGTCGCGACCTTCTGCGTGATGAAGAAGAACGCCTTGTTGAGTTGCATGTACTGGTCGTAGTCCGCCGGCTGGTGTTCCAGGAAAGACTTGGGGAAGAACACGCCTGCGGCATTGACCAGCAAATCGATGTCGCGGTGCTGCGCATCGATGGCGTGGAGCAGAGCGGCCAGTCCTGCGTCGCTGGACAGGTTCGCCGTCAGGGCCTCGACCTGGCCCAGGGCGGCCAGTTGCGCGCGCGCCTCTTCGGTCTTGTCGGCGCGCTGGCCGACGATGACGGCGCTGCCGCCTTCGGCGAGCACCATGCGCGCCGTCTGCAGGCCCATGCCGCTGGTGCCGCCGACGACCAGCAGCTTCTTGTCTTTGAATGCCTTGCTCATGGCGAAAACCTCTCGGCCCGCCCGCAGGCGGTGCGTTGGAAGAAAAACTATCTATGCGAAGCGGTTGCGCGGCCCGACCTGAGCAGCGGATAGCTACCGATATGCGGAAGATTCTTCGCCGGTCTCCATGCGCTGACAAACGAGATAAACTGCTGCTCACCGAAAGAAAATCTATGCCGCTATGAAGTCGCCGGTTCACCTGAACGCACTGCGCGCATTCGAGGCCAGCGCCCGCCACCAGAGCTTTTCCGCGGCGGCCGACGAGCTTCACGTCACTCCGGCTGCCGTCGGCCAGCTGGTACGCACGCTGGAGGATTGGCTAGGGACGCCGCTGTTCCATCGCGGCTCCAGCGGCAAGGCGCGACTCGTTCCCACCGAAGCCGCCGAACGCGCATTGCCCGATATCCGCGCAGGCTTCGACAGGTTGGCCGTCGGCATGGAGCGCCTGCAGGAAGGCTCGACCAGTGGCGTGCTCACCGTGGCCGTCAGCCCGGCGTTCGCCGCGAAATGGCTGTTGCCGCGCATCGAAAGTTTCCAGCTCGCCTGGCCGGATACCGACGTGCGCCTGGATACCAACCTCAAGCCGGTGGATTTCCTGGCGCAGCGGATCGATATCGGCGTGCGTTACGGCACTGGCAGCTGGCCGGGACTGGTCGCGGACAAGCTGATGGACGAAGAGGTCTATCCGGTGTGCTCGCCGGCGTGGGCGAGGGGGCACCCGCGTGTGAAGAAACCTCGCGACCTGGCCGGAGTAACGCTGATCCACGACTTGTCGATGGACAGCCACAGCGGGTTTCCCACCTGGGAGGCGTGGCTGCGGAAGGCAGGCGCGCCGATGGTCGCCGCCGCTCGCGGCATGCAGATCAACAACTCCGCTGCGGTACTGCAGGCCGCGATCGAAGGACATGGCATCGCGCTGGCACGCAGCGTCATGGCGCACGACGACCTGGTGGCCGGGCGGCTGGTCCGGTTGTTTCCGGAAGTCACTTTTGCTTCGCCATTGGCCTACCACGTCGTCTACCGCGCGGAATCCGCCGCGCTTGCACGCCTGATGGCGTTCAGGACATGGCTGCTCGAAGAGGCTTTGGCATAGCGCATGAGTTGCATGGCGAGCTGCATGCTCACAGTGGTGCAGGTGCCGATATCTGTACAGGTCCATAACCTGAAATGTGTGCAGCCGCACGTGGCCGATCGTCGCGGCCTCATGCACACATAATTTTGCGGCGCGGTAGGGATACTCGGCGGTTGCCACGCCTGGTGGCGATCTTCGAGAGCGACGCATGACCATCCGCCATCGCATTCCTTGCGCGCCGCAGACCGATGCCCCGCACGGCCAGCCGCCCATGCCTCCCGCCGCTCGCCGCACCGGATACCTGCTCGCGATCGGCGCCGCAATCGCCGCGGCCACGCCGTTTTCGGCCGCCTTCGCGCAGAGCCAGCCATTCCCCGCTTCAGGCTCCGCCAATCAGGTCGCGGTCGCCAATGCGCTGCAGTCTCTGCCGGCGGGCAATGCGCTGCGGACGTCGCTGCAGGGCCAATGGCCGGCTGACCTGGCGGCTGCGCGCGCCGGATACGACCGTCTTTCAGGCGAGATCCACGCCGCGGTCGCCACGCAGATGATCGACGACAGCCATTTTGCCCGGGACGCAGTTTTCGCCCGGCTTTCCTGTGCGGCAGGCTGCGCCGACGGCAGCCATCTGTGGGCGCAGGCCGCCGGCGGCTGGAGCCACCAGGGCAATAACGGCAATGCCGGTGCGGTCTCGCGCAGCATGGGCGGCGTGATGGGTGGCGTCGACACACTGATCTTCGGCGATCGTTGGCGCGTGGGCCTGTTGTTCGGCTATGACCACTCGCGCATCGACGCGGACAGCCGCGACTCCACCGCAACGACGCACGACACCACCTACGGCGCGTATGCCGGCACGCAGTGGGATGCACTTACGCTCAAGCTCGGCGCGGCCTATGTGCGCCATGACATCTGGACGGATCGGTCGGTGCAGGTGCCTGGGCTGGCTGCCGCTCATCTGGGCACCGACTACTACGGACATACCGCGCAGGCCTTCGCCGAACTCGCCTATGGTCTGCGCTGGGGCGCCAGTTCGTGGCAACCCTATCTGCAACTGGCGCGGGTGAAGCAGGATTTCGAATCGTTCCGCGAATCCGGTGGCACCGCCGCGCTCGCCGGCAGCAGCCACGAAGCCGACGTGACGTATTCCACCCTGGGCCTGCGTTTCGTGGCCGACCGTTTCCAGCTCGGCAGCGTGGCAGTGAATGCGCGCGCCGGCCTGGGCTGGCGCCACGCGATGGGCGACGTGGACGTCGCGCATGCGCTGGCGTTCCGGGCCGGCGGGCGTGCCTACGACGTGCGCGGGCTGGTGGTGAGCCGTAACGTCGGCGTGCTCGACGCCGGCCTGGATTTCACCCTGGCACCCAATGCGGTGTTCTCGCTCAGCTACACCGGTCAGGCCGGCAGCCAGCGTTTCGTCGACCAGGATCTGACGGCCTCCATGTCGGTGCGCTTCTGAAGCGCGACCGGTAAGCACCGGCGGCCCGAAGTCCTGACGCTCGATGCGGCTCAGGACCTCGGGTCATTAAGCGCAAGTCTGGAATGTCACGCCGGGACAGGCATGGCCGTGCATAGAAGCGGACACCGCTCACATTTGGACGTCTAAACGACGCGAAATCCCTCGGATGTAAGACGGGACTTTTTGCGGCGCAGCGTGACAGGTCACGCGTTCAGCGCCTTAATTTGGCGGCAGGGGATTTAGATCGATCTAATTCAAGTTATTTCAATCCGGTCGCACAGCGCTGGCCCGGAATGACTTGAGTGGACGGGGAGGGGAGCCATGGATGCGCGCGTCATGCGCCGTCCGGCAGCGGCCGCTTCCCGCGACAGGTGCAGAAGAACGGGAGGCCGTCGCATGAAACCTGAAGTCGCCCGCCATCGCATGCCTGGCCGCACGGCCGGCGTCATCGCATCGGCCGACGGCCGGTGCGGCCATGCACGTGTTCGCCGCGCGGCTCCCTCGCTTCGGCGGCAGCAGGCCGCGCGCTCCGCAATCGCACATCCCGCACGTTGAAGCACAGCCCCGTCGAGCTTCGTGCCCGCCGGTATTCAGAAAAGTTTTGATCGATCCAATTCGAGCTCAGGGAGAACGCCGCCACCCATTGCGCATACCAGGCATGTGATCAAACGGGGGATCACCGCGCCGAATCCATGACGGCGCATATCACGTAGGGGAACCGAGAGACATGACTTACCTGCCACACATGTTGACGCGTAAACCGCTGTACTCCGCCCTCGCCCTGGCGACCTTGTCGCTCGGCGGCTGTCTGGGCATGCCCGCTGCGGCCCTTGCCGCGCAGGCGACCGGGCCCGCCGCGAGCCCGGCGACCGCCGCGCCGCCGCCGCAGGCCACCGATGGCGCGCAGGAGAAGAAGGACACCAAGGGAAAGAATGGGGAGGCCAACAACCCCACGACCTTGCAGACCGTCGTCGTCACGAGCTTCCGCCAGTCGGTCGACCAGAACATGCAGGACAAGCGCGATTCCAATTCGATCGTCGAAGTGATCAATGCGCAGAACATCGCGCAGTTTCCCGCCAAGAACATCGCCGATGCCCTGGCGCATGTGCCCGGCGTGGTGATCAGCCGCGAGTCGGGTGAAGGCAAGACCGTCAGCATCCGTGGCCTCGCGCCCGAGCTGACGCTGACCCAGTTGAACGGCAACTACGTGGCGTCGGCCGACACGTCGGCGGGCCTCTCGCGTTCGTTCAACTACACCTTGTTCCCGGCCAATATGTTCTCGGACATCAAGCTCTACAAGAGCCTTGAAGCGCGCCTGGACGAAGGCGGCATCGGCGGCAACGTCGACCTGCGCACGCGCCGTCCGCTGGAGATGGATGCGAACGAAGGCTTCATCTCCGGCACCGCCGCGAGCTCCGACACCAGCTCGAAGACGGAACCGCAGGCCTCCGCACTGTGGTCGTGGAAGAACAAGGACGAAACCTTCGGCGTCCTCGTCGCGGGCTCCTACCAGAAGCGTCAGGCGACCACCTATGAAGCCGATGCCACGAGCTGGCACTGGTGGTCGGATAACTGCACGGACCACGTCACTTGCACCCAGCCGCCGGTGGACGTCAACGGCCGGCCGTACCCATCCGCGGTCAATAACAACATCGACCTGTGGGGCAATGGCGTCGTCGACCAGGCGGGGCATGTCTCCAACGGCTTCTGGATGCCGCAGCAGTTCGCCACCAGCCGCAACGACCTGACCCTGAAGACCAAGGGCGCCCAGGCCACGATGCAGTTCAAGCCGAGCGACCACTTCCTGCTGACCGGCAACTACTTCCGCTTCCAGCGCCAGCAGACCCAGATCACCAACACCCTGGAAATTCCCGAGTGGGGTCTGCCCAATAACAGCAACTACGCCGACCAGAACGGCCGTCTGCTCGCGCCCAACGGCCTGAGCTTCGACAAGTCCGGCACGGTCGTCAACGGGGCCAACTACGTGCTGCCGCCTGCGGGCGTCGGTTGCAACGCTGCGGTGAACCCGGTCACCGGCGCCGCCCGCCAGGCGGTGGACGTGTGCTCGACGGAAATCCCGTGGCTCAACGGCAATTACTCGGTCGAGAAGGCCACCTCGCAGACCCTCAACCTGGAAGGCGAATGGGATAACGGCGGCAGCCTCAGCGGCTCGTTCAACGTCGGCCGGACCTGGGCGAAGGGCGGTCCCTCCATCGAACTGGGCATGGCGGCCAAGCCGCGCAATTTCGTCAATGGCCAGTGGGTGGACGGCAGCACCGGGGCGGCATGGACCTTCAGCGGCAAGCCGGGCATCGTCGCCGACCAGTCGGTGCTGCAGAACATGCTGGCCGGCGCCGGCCAGGTCGACCTGGGTTCGACCGGCTCCAACATGGTGAATACCCGCACCTCGCAGAACTTCGCGCAGGCGGACTTCACCTGGGCGTTCGAGTCCTCGTGGCTGCAGTCGCTGCAGTTCGGCGCGAAGTACAGCGACGCCAATGCCGAGCAGCAGAGCAACGAAGTGCGCTGGTACTGCAAGGGCACCACCTCGCAGTTCCAGACCTGCGATCCGACCGCGGGCCAGCTGCCGGCCAGCTTCCTGTTGCCGAATTACCTCAATGGCGCGAACCACGCCTACGAGGACAGCATCTTCCCGGCGATCAATTTCCCGGCGTACTACAACCACCTCAATTCGACCTATGACCGGGTGATCTACAACAAGCCGCAGAACAAGTCGTCGATCGGCGAGAAGATCGCCGCCGCCTACGTGCAGGCGAACTTCGACACGGGCACCGTACGCGGCAACGTCGGCTTGCGCTTCGTTTCCACCAAGCAGGACCTCACGGTCGCCAACCAGGTCACCACCAACAATGCGGTGTACTACCACGATGCCGCCGGCAACATCCTGATCTGCCCGGCCTCGGGCGTGAACGCGGGTGGCGGCAAGTGCGCGCCGGGCGACTTCCAGTACCTGCCGCGCGAAGTGGCGGTGGTGGAAGCCTTCACCAACTCGACCACCAACAAGCGCTACAACAAGCTCCTGCCGAGCTTCAACGTCGCGTGGACGATCGCCGATCAGTTCGTCCTGCGCGCCGCCGGCTCGCAGGCGTTGGCCCGCGCCAACTACACCGACCTGGCCCAGCTCGGCCAGCTCACCAACAACACGCAGGACTACTACAACGACCGCAAGCAGTTCGGCGCGCCACTGCCGGGTTGGTACGGTTCCGGCGCCAATGCCGACCTGAAGCCCTTCACGGCGACCCAGTTCGACCTCGCCGGCGAGTGGTACTACGCCCCCCACGGCGTCGTCGGCATCGACCTGTTCCAGAAGAAGGTGAAGAACTTCGTCGTCCCGGTCACCGTCAACAACATCGACGTGAACGTGGGCGGTACCCAGACCAACTTCCGCCAGTACAGCACCAATGCCAACGGCCGCTCCGGCACGTCGAAGGGCATTGAGTTCTACGCGCAGCACACCTGGGACTCGGGCTTCGGCTATATCGCCAACTACACGCTCAACAAGACCAATGAAACCGCAGTGACGCTGGGAGATACGCAGGTGGGCAAGGCCGAGCTGATCGGCAGCGCGAAGTACGCGGCGAATGTCTCGCTGTTCTACGAAAAGAACGGCCTGCTGCTGCGCGCCAGCGAGAACTGGACGGGCCGCACGATGCAGGGCCTGACCGCGGGTTTGCCGATCTACGCGCAGCCGTATCACCAGATCGACCTGAACGGCGACTACGAGATCAACAAGCACTTCATGGTCACCGCGTCGATCATCAACTTCAACAAGGCAACGCCGCACACCTACCTGGGCGGCGACACGCGCGCGCGCCTGGTCCAGTTGATGTATCCGGGCCGCCAGTACTACCTGGGCGTGACCTACAAGTTCGGTGGAGACAGCAACAAGTAAGAAGAAACGACGGGGCCGGGTGCATTACCCGGCCCCTTCTTCTTTTCGAGAAGGAAAACCGCATGAATACCCTCATGGCACGCTTTCCCCATCGTGCCGTCGCGGCTGCGCTGTCGGTGCTCGCCTTGACTTCAGCGACGGCTGCACCGGCGCAGGAGCACCCGCATGCGACTCCCTCCACGGCGCCGGTGGACATCGCCAACCCCCTGGTCGGAACCGCCCCGCTCGACAACCAGGCCCTGCTCGGCAATGCGCCACCGCCCGGCGAGCCCACCTACACCGGCATGACCACGCCAGGCGCCAGCTTGCCGCAGAGCGCCACCGAAGCCGCGCCGGTCAATATCAATGCCGACCTGAGCTTTGCCACCGGCGTGCCCGTGGCCTACGACTACCGGCGCCCCACCATGTTCGGTTTCAGCGGCGGCGGTTCGACCTATGGTGCCCGCGGCGCACCCATCGTCATGCCCGTGGTGGGCGACTGGACCGTACCGCCGGACTACATGGCGTCGTACTACGACAAGGCCACGGAGCGGGCATCGCCCGGTTACTACGCCGTAGACCTGGCCACGTTCCGCACGAAGGCCGAGTTGACGGCCACGCAGTGGACCAGCCTGATGCGCTTCACGTTCCCGGAAAGCCACCGGTCGAACGTGGTCCTCAACCTTCGCCGCGCCGGCGGCGAGGTGGAAGTGGTGGACGACCGCACGATCCGCGGTATCGCCACGGCCGGCCGCCGCGACCGGGACACCGATGGTCCTTACTTCGTCGCCGAGTTCTCGCGGCCATTCACGGCGTTCGGCACCTTCCATGCGGAGGTCACCGCGAAGGGCGAGGGTCTGGGCCGCGAAGACGTGAAGGCGGGGCGCCGGAACGTTTCGGGCGACTATGCCGGGGCCTACGTCACCTACGACACCAAGGCGGGCGACCAGGTGGTGGTGCGTATCGCTCATGGCCACAGCGCCGCGGAAGCCCAGCAGCGGCTTCGTGCGCAGGACAGCGACACCGACTTCGATCGCGCGCACGTGAAGGCGCGCGCCCGCTGGGCGGAACTGTTCGATCGCGTGGAAGTGACCGGCGGCACGGCCAGGCAGCGCATGCTGTTCTATTCGACGCTCTATCACTCCTTCGCCAGCCCGCGGATGATCGCCCGCAAGGGCGAGCACTACACCGGCGCCGACGGGCGCGACCAGGTGGCGGACTACGATCATTACGGGCCGGTGCCCTTCTGGGATACGGGCCGCAACCAGATCGTGCTGCTGATGCTGCTGGAGCCGCAGGTGGTGCAGGACATCATGCGCTCCGAGCTCGATATGGCGCGTGAGCGCGGCTACATGAATACCTCGTTCCATGGCGACCATGCGGTCTTGCTGTATGACGGCGCATGGCGGCGCGGCATTCCGTTCGACTATGCCGGCGCCTACACCTACCTGCGCAAGAACGCGACCGATCCCAATGGGCCGCGCGGCTATCTGGCCGAGTACATGAAGAACGGCTGGATCTCCGACATCGTTCCTGCGGAAAATCCCAGTCCACCGTATGCCGGCGGCAAGGCCGGCGCGGCCACCACGCTCGAATATGCCTGGGACGATCACGCGCTGGCCGACGTCGCGCAGCGGCTCGGCAAGACGGACGACGCGCAGATGTTCCTGCGCCGCGCCGCGAACTACCGCAACGTATTCGATCCCTCCGTGGGTTTCGTCCGCGGGCGCAGGGAAGATGGCCAGTGGATCGCGCCGTTCGATCCGGGCGAGCCGTACTACAACTTCATGATGAAGGAAGCCTCGGGCTGGTCCACGCTATGGCTGGTGCCGCACGACGTGCAGGGCCTGGTCGGCCTGCTCGGCGGACGCGATGCGTTCAATGCCAAGCTCGACGCGTTCTTTTCAACGCCTTACCAGCCGAAAGGCGTCTGCCGCGATTGCACCGGCCTGATCGGCCAATACGTGCAGGGCAACCAGCCGGACCAGCAGGCGGCCTATCTCTATGCCTGGAGCGGTCAGCCGTGGAAGACGCAGGCGCTGGTGCGGCGCATCCTGGCCGAGCTGTACGGCAGCGATGCGAGCGGCTACGGCTTTCCGGGCATGGACGACCAGGGCTCGACCTCGTCGTGGTATGTGCTGAGCGCGATGGGCTTCTATCCGGTCGATCCGTCGAGTCCCGACTACATCCTCGGCAGTCCGATCTTCGACCGGGTGCGCCTGCGCATGGGCAACGGCAAGGTGTTCGAGATCGTCGCGCGCAACAACTCGGCGCAGAACCTCTACATCCAGTCGGCCACGCTCGACGGCAAGCCATGGACAAAGCCCTGGTTGAGCCACGCCGATATCGCCAAGGGCGCCAGGCTGGTGCTTACGATGGGGCCGCAGCCGAACAAGGCCTGGGGGGCTGATCCGCACGATGTGCCGCCCTCGATGTCGAAGGGCGGGTCCTGAACGATCGAGGCGACCCCGACGGCGGACTCACGACCAGACGAGTTCGCCGTCGTATCCGCAGCTGACCGTGGCGCCTCCCTGGAGCTCGACCACATCGGTGACGAAATTGATGCGTTGATCTTCGTGCAGCAGCGCCAGGGATGGTATGTCCCAGATGCGCAGGCAGTTGTCCTCTCCGCAGGTGGCCAGTCGTCCGTCGCGCAGGAAGCGCACCCGGCGCACGGCGGCGGCATGGGCTGTAAAGGACGCCGTTTCCACCAGCCGTTCCCCGTCGAACGCCCATAGCCTGACGTTGCCGTTGGCATCGCCGGTGGCCAGAGCTTCCGGGTGGGCATCGATGGTCCTCATGGGGTGTGGCGTCTGCCGCCTGGCGATGCACTGGTCGCGTTGCAGATCCCAGATGCGCAGGCTGCCGTCTTCCGACGCGCTGGCGAGGAGGTCGTCCGCCAAGGCGGCCAGGCCCCAGACCCAGCCTTGGTGGCCTTCGAGCATGCGCAGGCGTTCTCCTTGCGCAGACCAGAGCTGGATGGAGTGGTCGGCGCCGCCGGTGGCGATCAGCCGATCCGACAGCCGTGCGATCGACAGCGCGGCGGCGCGGTGTGCGGTCACGGTCTTGAGGCACCGGCCGGAAGCGGTTGCCCAGAAGCGCAGGGTCCGGTCGCGCGAGATCGACGCGAGCAGGCCGTTGCCGATGTCGGCGAGCCCGAGCACGGACTGGCCATGGCCGGTCAGCGTGCGGATCGCGGTGCCGTCCGCTTTCCAGAGACGGATGTTGCCGTCGCGACCGCCGCTGGCCAGGCCTCCGCCGGCCAGCGTGGCGAGTGCCCAGATATAGCCCTGGTGATGTGCTGTTGCGATGGGCTCCGCATCCTCGCCTTGCGTGCGATGAAAAAGCAGGTCGCTGCGCAGTATGTACTTGGTTCCTCGCGTCACCGTTGCGCCGGCATGCCACACGCCGTGGTCGAACAGGATCAGGCTGCCGGCCCTGGGGCGTACACGGGCGACGATGTCGTCCGCGCTTTCTCCGTGCGCCGGGCCGGCGCCATAGAACAAGGTATCGCCGCCCTCGAACTCGTTGCCGTCCGTCAGGTACACCATGAAGGTGAGCATGGAGCGGCAATCCGGTCCGCGATGGTGCACACCGTCCTGGTGGATGCGGAACTGCTGGCCAGGGCGGTATCGGCACAGCCGGAGCCGTTCGTTGACGCCTTGCAGGCGCCAACCGGTGCGCTGGTCGGCATCGAGCAGGTTTTCAGCGCCGCCTTGGCACACTTCGTTGAGGCGGCGCAGCAATCGCTCCGCCAGCGCCGGGTCGTCGAGGACCTGGCGATCGTTGTTGCGGTACGAAGGCGGGTAGTCCGATTCGGCGCTCGCGAATCCTCGCGCCTCGGCTTGGGCGATCAACGCCTTGCATTCGGTCGCCGAGAGAAAGTCCGCGATGAGGATGCAGTTGCCGAGCGAGCGGGGCAGGGGATATTCGATGGCGCGCGATCGCGGGTCATCGTGGATACCCGGTGCTTCCAGATCCGACACGGTACTGATCGCTTCCATGGCGCCCTCGTTCTTGGTTGCATGACCAATTAATCGCCACGCTACTCCTCCGCATACTCGCGATCAAGGAATATTTGGGTGTATAACCAAGAAACGGAGGGCGCCCATGCCACGCAAACCCAATACCGAGCTGCGCCGGCAGCAGATCGTCGACGGCCTGCTCAGGACCATCGCCGCCCAGGGCTATACCGGGGCCACCATCCAGGCGATCGCCAGCGCATCCGGCCTTGCCCCCGGACTGGTCCACTATCACTTCCGCGACAAGCGCGAGATCCTGGTGACCCTGGTCGAACAGCTGGGCGCCTATGCCGCCTCGCGCTTCCAGGCGCGCGCCGCCGTCGCCGCCAATGCCCGCGAACGCCTGCGCGCCTACATCGACGCGCGCCTGGCCTACGGCAGCGATGCCAATCCGGATGCGGTGGCCGCCTGGGTGATGATCGGCGCCGAAGCCGTACGCGAGCCGGACGTGCGCGAGATCTACCAGCGTGCCGTACGGCAGGAGATCGCGCTGATCCGCCGGCTGCTGCGGGCCTACCTGCTGGAATGCGGCAAGCGGGTGCACAAGCTGGATGCGTTCGCCGCCGGCCTCCTCGCCTTCGTCGAGGGTGTGTTTGTCCTGGCGAGCAATGCGCGAACGCTGGTGCCGACCGGTTTTGCCGCCGATATGGCCGCCGCGTGGGTCGAGCGTTACGTCGCCGCGGAACTGCCGGTGGCAGGGCATGCAGTCGCCGGCAAGAAGACCGTGCGGCAAAAATCGAAAGGAGGGCAGCGATGAAAGCGCGACCGCTCACGGACAATGCGTTGCCGGACGCTCGCGTCAGCGCCGATCTTCGATACTGGGAGGCGACCTGGGCCGGCCTCGGCGTGACAACCGCGCCTCGCCAGGCCTTCGACCAGTTGCGCCAGCGCTACGACGAACCGCATCGCGCCTATCACACGCGCGAACACTTGGAGCACTGTCTCTCCCTGCTCGCCGGAGCACGCAGCCAATGCGAGCATCCGGACGAAGTGGCGCTGGCCCTGTGGTTCCACGATGCGATCTACGAGCCCCTTCGTTCCGGCAACGAAGCGGCCAGCGCAGACTGGCTGGTCGAAGTCGCCCGCACCGCCGGGGTGGCCGAAACATCGATCGCGCGGATGCACGCGCTGGTCATGGCCACCCGGCACGATGCGCCCGTGCAGCGGCATGACGAAAGCATCCTGGTGGATATCGACCTGGCCATCCTCGGCGCGGCGCCCGAGCGATTCGATGCTTACGAAGCGCAGATACGCCGCGAGTATCGCTGGGCGCCCGGCCCGATCTACAAGGCGGGCCGGGCGCGCATCCTGCAGGCTTTCCTGGATCGACCCGCCATCTACGTCACGGCGATGTTCCATCGCCGGTTCGAGCAGGCCGCGCGAGCGAATATCGCGCGCTCGCTGGCCCGGCTGCAGCGCTAGCCTCGCCATGGCCGCAGGGCTCACCGCCGCCTGAGGTAACGCAATACCGCCGCTTCGAGCTGGCGCGGCCGATGGGTCGCCAGTGCCGGCGCGAGCCGGAGCAGGCTGCCGTCCTCCCAGCCGGTGAATGCGCTGGGATGGATATAGGACGCCCGGCAGACGCTCGGCGTGTTGCGCAACATGCAGGCGACCTGCTTGATCACCTCGTTCATCGCCTGCTGCCGCGCCAGTTTCGATGCATGCGGCGGCAACGGCGTGCGACTGAGCAGGCCGATGGCGTGCACCGTGCCTGCCCAGGTGCGGAAATCTTTTGCAGTGAAATCGTCGCCGCCGGCCTGTCGCAGATATTCGTTGACCATGCCCGAGTCCACGGCCTGCCGCTTGCCGTCGTCATCGACATACTGGAACAGCCTCTGCCCGGGCAATTGCTGGATGCGCGATAGCAGGCGCACCAGCCGCCTATCGTTGAGCTCGATCTCGCTTCTGCGTCCGCTCTTGGAGCGGAAACTGAGCCGCAAGCGTCCGCGCTCCGCATGGAGGTGATGCGAGCGCAGCGTGGTCAAGCCGTAGCTCCCGTTCTCGCTGGCATACGATTCGTTGCCGATGCGAATCAGTGTCGTGTCGAGCAGCCGCACCACCAGGGCGAGCACTTTATCCCTGGGCCATCCCGGCAAGGCAAGGTCGGCGCGAACCCTGCGCCGGATGCGCGGAAGCGCCGCGCCGAACGCTTCGATATGCGCGAACTTCCGGTCGTCTCTTACGCGGCGCCAGCGAGGATGGTAGCGATACTGCTTGCGGCCCCTGGCATCCCTGCCGGTGGCCTGAAGATGGCCGCGCGGATGTGCGCAGATCCATACGTCCTCATAGGCGGGCGGTATCGCCAAGGCGCGAATGCGCGCGAGCACTTCCTCGCGCGTCACCCGTCGGCCGCGCGCATCCAGATAGATGAAACCTTTGCCGCGGCGATATCGGCGCAACCCGGGCTGGTCGTCGCAGACATAGAGCAGCCGCTCGGCCGCAGCGTCCGATTCCCCAGGTGCGATGAATTTGCGCCGCGCCACGCGTGCTTGCTTTGCCATAGCGCCTTTAGATTTCCAGCGGTGGCGTGAATGCAGCGGCGGATCGAGATGAAATCCATCTCCAGGGCTTGTGCTCGAGGCTGTCTGCGCATTCTCAACAGCGAGCGGTCGATGGCTTTTTTCCGCGGATTTCACGGCTATACCACCCGGCTCTACCTATAACTCTGCCTGCCGCGAAACGGCGCTACAGGAGAATGTGATGGACAAGAATCGCATTGAAGGCACCAAGCACGAAGTCAAAGGTGCAGTCAAAGAAGGCGTAGGCAAGGTCACCAACAATCCGGTCAAGGAAGCGGCGGGCAATCTCGAAAAGAATGCCGGCAAGATCCAGAAGGAGATTGGCAAGGAGAAGGATCGCCAGCGCGATTACGATAAGCACCACTGATGCAGGCTTCGGAAGGCGGCGGGTTCCAACGCCGCCTTCCGGCTTGTCCGCTGGAGTTGTCGACGCCGATATGACGAACGAAGTCCGGTTCGCGCGGTGTGTTGAGAGCGAAATCTTGCTTAGAGCTTGCTGCGGCAAGCGGCAGTCGTCGGGCACCCTGGCCTTATGGACGATGGCGCCCCAATGCGGATGCGCCTATCGTTGCCGGACGCATATGCAATATATGCGTACTTGCGCGGACGCTGAGCGGCGCGGCCGACAACGGCGTTCTACCGGGGGCGCGGTCACCTATCGAATACGAACGGGAGACCCAGTGCTATGAAGACTCGTCTGCTCATTGCCGTTGCGGCCGTGGGAGCGGCCACCTGTGCTTTCGGCACCTCGCCAACCACCCTGAAGCTGCAGCGAGGAGGCACCACCGTACCGGTGACCACGCCTCTCGGCGGCGCGCCATATGCCAGCCTGGAACTGGATCCGGCGATGAGCGCCGGGGATGCCGATTCGGGCGATGTCGGCGACATCGGTTCAAGACCCGTGGTGAATCGCGGCCTGCCGCACGGCCATGCCGGCGGCAACAGCATGGGCACCGCCAGGCGCGCCAAATCGAGCCCCGAGCTTCTGGGTGGCTTCGACGGCCTCAATTTCCACGACCAGCGCTACGCCAACGGCGGCAATCAGTTCTCGATCGAGCCGCCCGATCAGGGGCTTTGCGCCGGCAACGGCTTCGTGGTGGAAAGCGTCAACGACGTGCTGGCGATCTACAGCAGCAACGGCGGCAAGCTGGTCGGCCCCGTCGATCTCAACACCTTCTATCACTACCCCGCGGCGATCAATCGCAGCACCGGCGCGTACGGGCCCGAGATCACCGATCCGAGCTGCTACTACGACGCAGGCGTGCAGCGCTGGTTCCATGTCGTGCTGACGATCGACCGCGTGGGCACGACCTCGTCGTTCTCCGGCAACAACCACCTCGACATTGCGGTCAGCCAGAGCGCCGATCCGACCGGCGCCTGGAACATCTACCGCCTGCCGGTGCAGAACAACGGTACGCAGGGCACGCCGGACCACGGTTGCGCGGGCGGCTTCTGCCTGGGCGACTATCCGCACATCGGCGTCGACGCCAATGCGATCTTCCTGACTACCAACGAGTACGCGCTGTTCGCCGATGGCTTCTATGGCGCGCAGATCTACGTCATCGCCAAGCGGGCACTGGTCGCTGGCGATGCCGCCAACGTGGCGATGTTCAACGCCGGCGACCCGGCCATTCCGGCCCCTGCGTTCACGGTATGGCCCGCGGTCTCGTCCGGCGGACAATATGCCACCGGGCTTGGTGGCACCGAGTACCTGCTCAGCTCGGACGCCGTGTTCTACGACTCGGGCACCTCCAACACCTTGTGGTTGTGGTCGGTGACCCATACGCAGGCCATCGACAGTGCGCCGTCGGCCGTCACGTTGAACGTCGCGCCATTGACGGTGAAGCCATACGCGGTACCGAGCAGCCTGGCGCGGCAGAAGCCCGGCAGCACACCGTTGCGCGACTGCTTTGCCTTGACCGGCTGCGCGCCGACGTACCTCGGTTACCCGAACTTCGTCTACCCGGCGCCGCGCGACCTGGCAGTGAACGACTCGCGCATGCAGCAGGTCAGCTACGCCAACGGCAAGCTCTGGGGCACGCTGGATACCGACGTGCTGCTCGGTGACGGCAGCCACGGCTCAGGCATCAGCTACTTCGTCATCAATCCGGACTCTGGTGGCATCTTCGCCAACGGCACGCTGGCCTTGCCGGACGCGAACCTGACTTATGGCGCGGCGGCGGTGACGCAGAGCGGGCGCGGCGTCATCGCGTTCACGGTGGTCGGCCCCAACGACTATCCGAGCGCGGGCTACGCCAGCCTGGATGCGAAGGCCGGCGCTGGCGACGTGCACATCGCCGCAGCCGGCGCGGGCCCCTGGGACGGTTTCACCGGCATCCCCTACCTGGGTGACAACCGTCCGCGCTGGGGCGACTACGGCGCGGCGGCCGCCGATGGCAACCGGATCTGGCTCGCCTCGGAGTACATCGCGCAGACCTGCAGCCTGGCCCAGTACCTGTCGCCGCCGCTGTTCCAGTGCGGCGGCACGCGCGGCGCGCTGGGCAACTGGGCGACGCGTGTCTCGATGATCGGGCTGTGATGCCGCAGGCAAGGTGACAAACAACGGGCGCGGTGGAGATACCCCATCGCGCCCGCTTCGTCTGCGCAACCGGAAGCCGCTCAGGGGCTTCTCAGTACCGCCACCTTCTTCGTGTCGATGTATTTCGTCATCCCGGACAGACCCTTCGCCACGTTCGGGTCCATGAACAGTTCACGCCCGGCCACCTGGCCGAGGGCCTGGAAGCCCTGCTGGATGGCGACTTCGCCTTCGTTCTTCAGGGCAAGCACGGCCTGGTCGCGGCAGGTGACCGTCAACAGGCGGGTGAACAGTTGCGCCATGCGGAGGTTGGCCTTGTCGACCTGGGCCTCGGAAACCGTTCCCATCGGCGCTACTGACGGGTGCTTCGACATCGCGGCGAACATCCACTGCACGATGATCACGTGATCGTCCATCGTGCTCTGCCCGACCAGGCAGGCCGACAGCTTGTCGGTGTAAGGGCCTGCCTGGGCGGTGCCGGAAAGCAGCAGCGCCGCGATGAAAAGCGTCTTGGTGAACTTCATGGATTTCCCCTGGTTGGCTTCCGATATTTGCCGTGCGGACCTTCGCCACGATCCGCGCGCCGGTCATCCCGTCCCTGGTGCCGTTCGTCCCACATCTTATGCGGGTGACGCGACGGGCCTGCATTGTGCCTCGAATCACACGACTCCGCCCGCGCGCGGAACCGCCGCTGCCGAGGTCACCCATGCGCTTCACTCTGTTGATCGGATTCTCTCTCGCAAGCGCCGCAAGCCTGTCGTTCGCCAATGCGGGCAGGGCGGCGGACAGCACGGCGCAGGCCCTGGTCGCCGATGCACTGAAGGCCATGGGCCAGAGCCATGATCTGCATCGCGTCGCCATGCTTCGGGTGGAAACGATCGGCGCCGAATGGGACATTGTCGAGTTCGACCATGCGGATGCGCCTTATGTCTTCCAGGGCGCATCGCGTGCGTCAGTATGGAATGACCTGCAGGGCCACCGGCGCCTGACCGACGTCAGCCAGTTCGGCGCGGGGGCGGCGCCGTCATCGTTGCATACGCGCACCCTGCTCACGCCGGAAGAGGAGCGCACGGATCGGGTGGTGGCTGGCCAACCGCCGAGAACCACGCGCGAAGAGGCGCCGCCCGCGTGGGATGTCGATGAACCTGTGTCGGCGCTGTTATTGGCGGAGCGGGTAGACGGCCTGGTCCGCGAGCAGGATGCCGTCGTGCACGGCATGGCGCAGCACGTCGTGTCGTTTCGCGCTGGGCGCTATCCCGTACGCCTGTTCCTCGATATCGCTACCGGGTTGCCAGGCGCCGTCGAAGTCACGCGGGTCCTGCACCGCGCCAACGGCTCGGACATCGCCTACAACGCCATGGGCGACGTGCACGACCGCGTGGAATGGATGAATTACGCCGTATTCGACGGCGTGCGCTATCCGGTGCAGGCGGACCTCTCGCGCAATGGCGTGCACTTGAAGACGAGCGTGATCAGCGAGCTGCATGTGGATACGGCGCTGGATGCACCGGCGTTCGCCATGCCGGACACCGGTGTCGCCTTATCGCACACCACGGTCGACGATCTCGCGCTCGGCCAGCCCGCGGGCCTGGCGCCGGATCCCAAGGCGCCGATCGCGGAGATCGCGCCGGGCATCGTGCAGATTCCGGGTTCCTGGTTCAGCACCATCGTGCGCCAGGACGATGGCCTGGTGATCATCGATGCGCCCATCTCGAACGGCTACTCGCGCAAGGTGCTGGACGAGGCGGCGCGTCGCTTTCCCGGCGTGCCGGTGAAGGCGCTGGTGACATCGACCGCGTTCTACTGGCACGTGGCCGGCGTGCGCGAATATGCGGCGCGCGGCATTCCGATCTATGTGCGCGACCGCAATGTGGAGGTGATCCGCGCGATGCTGGCCGCGCCTCGCACGCTGGCGCCGGACGCATTGGCCATGCATCCGCTGGCGCCCGTGATCAGGGCCGTTTCGGCACCGATTACGATCGGTCGTGGACGCAACGCCATCGTGCTCTATCCCATCACCGAGGGCGAACAGCCGATGACCATGAGCTGGATCGCCGATGCGCACCTGCTGCATACCGGCGAGATGGTCATGCCGCTGGGACCGAACGGTTCCCTGGTGCAGCCGGAGGCGTTGCTGGAGTTGCGCCATTCCGTGGCGGCCACGCCCATCGCCACCGACGGGTTGCGCATGATCGGCATGCATATGCGTCCGACCGCCTGGCAGGTGTTGCTGGATGCCCTCGGCGAGGCGGGGCTGCCGGCGCAGGCGGCGCCTCGCATGTTTTGAAACGCATGCCAGCGGCATTGACGTCAAATGTCGATCGTCGTTTCACGCGATCTAGACACAATCCTTAAGCTCTTTCCCAAAAATACAAGGTCTCTCCGCTGTCCCCGGTCAGCCTATGCCCTCGACGTCCCGCTGCAGTCTCGGCGTTCCCGGTTTGGATGCGGTTCTGCTCGGCGGACTTCCTGCAGGGCATCTTTATCTGCTCGAAGGACAGCCGGGATCGGGGAAAACCACGCTGTCCATGCAGTTTCTGCTGGAGGGCGTAAGAGCGGGCGATCGCTGCCTCTACGTGACATTGTCGGAGACCGCGGAAGAGCTCAGGGAGGTGGCGGCTTCGCATGGCTGGGATCTGGCCGGAGTCGACCTGATCGAGCTATCCTCCGTCGAGGAAGTGCTCGGCGAGGGACGAAGCCAGTCCGTGTTTCATTCCTGGGAAATGGAGCTCGGGGAAACCATCCGGCTGATCAAGCAGGAGGTGGAGCGGCTCGAACCGAAGCGCGTGGTCTTCGACAGCCTGTCGGAACTTCGCCTGCTCGCGCAGGATCCGTTGCGCTACCGTCGCCAGGTGCTGGCGCTCAAGCAGTTCTTTTCTCCGCGCAGCACCACGGTGCTGTTCATCGACGACTTGACCAGCGAAGGCCGCGATCGCGATACGCATCTGCACAGCATCAGCCACGGGGTCATTTCGCTCGAGCGTTTCGCCCTGGACTTCGGCGCGGCCCGGCGACGCCTGCAGGTGCAGAAATTGCGCGGACAGGTTTTCCTGGCCGGATACCACGATCTGAATATCCGTACCGGCGGCGTCGAGGTCTATCCCAGGCTGGTTGCCGCCGATCATCACATCGAGTTCGGCAACGAGCCGACCCTGAGCGGCGTCCCGCACCTCGATGCCCTGATGGGCGGCGGCTTCCTGCGGGGCACCAGCACCTTGCTCACCGGGCCGGCCGGCACCGGCAAGACCACGCTTGCCATGCAATACGTCGGAGCGGCATGTGCGCGCGGCGAGCGTTGCCATGTGTACGAGTTCGACGAGCGCATCGGCACCTTGCTCAGTCGGGCGCACGCGATGGGCGTCGATCTGGCCCGGTTCATCGACGATGGATTGCTGCAGATCACCCAGATCGACCCGGCGGAGATGTCTCCCGGGGAGTTCGCCTGGCGGGTCTTTCATGCGGTTCAGCAGGAGCGGTGCAGGATGGTGGTGATCGATAGCCTCAACGGCTACCTCTCCGCGATGCCCCAGGAGAAGCACCTGCTGCTGCAGATGCATGAACTGCTCGCCTTCCTCAACCAGTCCGGCGTAACGACCTTTCTGATCAACCCGCTGTTCGGCCTGATCCGGATCGCTGGACACCGGAAAGCTCAATGTTTCCTACATTGCGGATACGGTGATTCTGTTCCGCTTCTTCGAGGCGCATGGTCGCATCAGGAAGGCGATCTCCGTCATCAAGAATCGCAGCGGCAAACACGAGGATACGATCCGCGAGCTCTATATCGACAGCCAGGGACTGCGGGTGGGCGAGCCGCTGACGGGGTTCCACGGCGTGCTTACGGGAACGCCCGAATTCGTGGGCAACGGCGCTCCCTTACTGGAAAACCGGGATGCATGACGGGACGGCGCGCGGTAGCCTGGTGCAGGTCGTGGCGCCATGGCAGCGCGATAGCGAAAGCCTGGTCGAAGTATTGACCCGGAACGGCTATCGCGCGGCGCGCTATCCGGACCAGATCGCCCTGGCCTCGCACATCGGCGAGCAGACCGGCGTGGTCATCCTCACGGAAGAAGCACTGGAGGGCGGGACGGATGCGCTGCAGCGATCGCTGACGGGGCAGCCGACCTGGTCGGATATACCTTTCGTGGTTCTTCAATCCGCCCGGCCCGGGCGCGGGGCGCGCGTTTCGCCGTTGCCGCACATCGTCCTGAACCGGATCGAGCTGGAGCGGCCGGTCGGCTCGGACTCGCTGCTCAGCGCGGTGGCCACCGCCATGCGATCCCGGCAGAAGCAGTTCGAGATCAGGGACCGCATGGAAGACCTGGCTTTCAGTCAGAAGGCCCTGGCCGACAGCGAGGCGGAGTTGCGGCGCATCACCGACTCGCTGCCGGTACTGATCGCCTTGATCGATACCGGCTGCCGCTATCGCTTTGCCAACCGCGCCTACCAGGCCTGGTTCGGCATCGACCCCGCGGACATGCTCGGCAAGACCATCGAACAGGTATTCGGCCCGGAGCGCTGGGAGCTGCAGCAGCAAGCCGTGCGCCAGGCGCTGGCCGGCGAACCTGTGCGGCTCGAACTGGCCTGGCCCGATCCGGACGGCCGGCGCCGCGAGACCGAGATCCGCTATATCCCCCGCCGCGTCGAGGACGGCCGGATCGACGGCGTGCATCTGTTCGCGACCGACATCACCGAGCGAAAGGATGCGCTGGACGCGGTCAGGCAGGCCGCCACGCGCCTGGAGCGAACGGTCGCCGAGCGGACCTCCGCCCTGCGCGCGGAAATGCAGGCACGCTCGGAAAGCGAAGCCGCGCTCAGGCAGGCGCAGAAAATGGAGGCGGTGGGGCAGCTCACCGGCGGCATCGCGCATGACTTCAACAACATGCTCACCAGCATCATCGGCGCGCTGGATATCGTCTCGATCCGGGTTACGGACGAGCGCACCGCCAAGGTGGTGCGGGCAGCGACCGAGGCCGCCGGCCGCGCCGCCGCGCTCACGCAGCGCCTGCTCGCCTTTTCGAGGCGGCAGTCGCTGGATCCGCGTCCCGTCGACGTGAATGCGCTGATCCAGTCGATGCATATGCTGTTGACGCAGACGCTGGGCGAGCGGATCCAGGTGCAGGTTGCGCTGGCGACGCCGCTGGCCAGGGCGCTGGTGGATGTCAACCAGCTGGAGAGTGCGCTGCTCAATCTATGCATCAACGCGCGGGATGCGATGCCCGCTGGCGGGCATCTGCGGATCGCTACGCGGTATGCGGCGGCCATGCCGTTTCCGGGCGATGGCGCCGAGGCGCATGCCGGCGGCTACGTGGTGGTCGAAGTCGCCGACGACGGCGCCGGCATGGAGCCGGCCGTCAAGGATCGCGCGTTCGAGCCGTTCTTCACGACCAAGCCGATCGGGCAGGGTACCGGCCTGGGCCTGTCGATGATCTACGGCTTCATGCAGCAGTCGAAAGGCTTCATCGACCTGCAGTCGGCGCCCGGCAAGGGCACGACCATTTCGCTTTACCTGCCCGTCGCGCCCGCGCTTGCCGAGGGCGTGGCGCTTCCGCGGGATGCGCAGGCGCCGAAGGGCGAGGGGCAGCTGATCCTCGTGGTGGAGGACGACGACCAGGTAAGGCTGCTGGTCAACTTCCTGCTCGAGGAGCTTGGCTATGCGGTGGTGACCGCGCGCGATGCCAACGATGCGCTGTCCCATGTTTCCGCGCTGAGCCATATCGATCTGCTGGTGACCGATGTGGGTCTTCCCGGCATGAACGGGCGGCAGCTCGCCGAGCTGTTCCGCCAGGATCACCCTTCGGTGCCGGTGCTGTTCATGACCGGCTATGCCGAGGGCGCCGCCCTGAGATCGGAATTCCTGGGGCCGAACATGCGGATGATCGCCAAGCCGTTCGCGCTGGAGGCCTTCAGCCATGCCGTGACCAACGCGCTGGCCGGTACTGCCTGACCTGCGGCCTGCGGTTGCGGCAACCCCTCCCGCAGAAAGCGGGAGGGGCTTTGCTGATGCCGCCGTTGAGGCCGTCGATGTCGAGCGGCAGTTACTGATAGCGCGCAACGACGAAGGTCGTTGGCGAGTTGCCATAGCCCACGACGACGATCTTGCCGTCGCCTTGTATGGCGAGCCCTTGAACGGCGGCATTCGCGCTGCCGACTGCGGTGGCAACCGGTCCGAAGCTGTAGTCCTGGTTGCCGAGCTGGTCGTAGCGATTCAAGGTCAACTGGCGGTAGCTGCCCGCACTGGAGTAGCCGCCGACAATGATGCCTCCGCTGGCGTCGATGGCCATATCGCTGCCGATCGCATCGCCGCTGCCGATGGCGGCAAGGACCTTGCCGGTGCCGGATCCAAAGCCACTGTCCAGCGCGCCGGTGCTGGTGTAACGGACGGCGGCAAATCGGTAGTAGCCGCCGCTCGTGCTGTTCGCATAGCCGGCAGCGACGATCTTGCCATCGACCTGGATCGCCAGCGCGGTGGCGATGGCGGAGTTGCCGCTGAACGTGCCGCCCACATTGGTCAGAACCTTGCCGCCGGTACCGAACGTGGTGTCCAGCGCGCCATTCGCGGTGTAGCGCGTCAACGCGAACACGGTGCCGCCGCTCGATGCGTAGCCGGCCAGCACCGGCTTGCCATCCGCCTGGATGACCAGGCTGTTGGCGAAGGCCGAGCTGGTGCCAAGCGCGGAGGTGACGGTGCCGGTACCGCTGCCGAAGCTGTAATCCAGCGTCCCGCTGCTGGTCAGGCGCGCCAGCGCAAAGCCGGAACCGGCATAGCCCGCAACCCAGATCGAGCCGCCCTGTACGGCAACGGCAAAGGCTTCCGAAGCCCCCGCATAGAAATTGACGGTCGCCTTGCCCGAGCTGCCGAAGCTGGTGTCCAGCGAACCATCCGTGTTGTAGCGATAGACGGTGAAGTTGCGGGTGGAGGTGAAGTTCGGACACGAGGTGCCTGCAACGACGATCTTGCCATCCGCCTGCAGGGCGAGCGCCCGCGCCTGTCCCGAGCAGCTGCCGGACGGCGTGGTGGTGACCTTGCCGGTGCCATTGAAGCTCGTATCCAGTGCGCCGGTCGTCGTATAGCGCGCCAGTGCGAAGTCGCCGAGGGCGTCCTGGCCGGCGGTAACGATCCGTCCGTCCGGCTGGATGACCACCTTGGCGGCGGCACCGTAGCTGCCGAATGCGGTGGAGGTGATGCCTGCCGAACCGAAGGTGGGGTCCAGCGATGCGGCCTGTGCGGACGCGGCAAGTGCGCTGATGGCGCTGATGGCCATGCCGAACGAGATCTTCATCCTGTTGCTGATCACTGCGTGTTCTCCCTGTTGAATGTGCTCGAATCTATCTGGGTGTCAATTCAATTCACCGCCGTTGCCGCGTAGCCTCCCGCTCGCAGCGCTGCCCCCCTTCAAGTTGAACTTCGTTGCTGCCCTTTGCTGGTCTGACGTTGATGAGCCGATTCGTCAGAAACCCAGGTTCCGCGAGCACTTGTTGCTACCTGGTAATTATCCGATTTATCTGTCTCATAGACTGCGCCGCATGGAGCCATCGTCTGTACAACCGGCGCCGGTGCCCCAAAGTGAGCTGGAGCAGCGGTCAGGCGGACGGCGTCGTCGATGTCGCGGCCCACACCGTGCGTGACGCCGCGGCCGCCATGGGAGGCAGGTGCACCCGGCCGGATAGCCGGCGCGGATTGGTGCCAAGGCACTTCCAGTCCAGATCAGGCTGCTCAATCTGTCTCCGCTGAGGGCTGGTGATCAGGGCAGGTGATCGGTGGCAGGGTACCGGATCTCGCCGCTCTCTAAGTTTCCTCGCTTGCTTCGGGGGCCATGTGAGCCTTGAAGAATCGGGCCACGTTCGCGACCGCGTTGTCTACCTGTTGTTGCGAGTCGTAATAGTCGTAATGCGTGCCATCGGCCCAGACCAGTTCCTTTTCAACCCGAAGCTCAGCAAACAGTCTTCTCGCCTCGTCTGGAAATGCACAGCCGTCTGAGTGGACGATCAAGGTGGGCGCAGTCATACGAGCCGCTTTGCTGATGGGATCGAACTCCATGAACTGCTCCAAACCCATGAGCGCTGCCTGATTTCTGTAGGTGGGGACGTTGCCTCGTGACGGGTTGAGGTAGTAGTCGTACGAGCCAGGCTTGCCGACATTAATCGCCGTCGGATCGGTCTCGCTATAGGCCGGTACGAGATCCAGTTCTCCGCTTTTTTCGTACTTGCGCCGGGATGCCGACGATCGGGCCTTGCGCGTAGCCACGCCGTCGTCGCCATAGAGCTTGTTGTACAACGCGGGTCCAGGAAGAAAGGCCGCAATGGTGGCCAAGACCCGAAGCCCAGGCTCAACGGCCCCCAACTCGATGGCGTTTCCGGCGGAGGTGCAGATGCCGACCATGCCGACAGCCCGCACATATGGCCGTTGGCTTAGGAATGACACCGCCGCTTGAAGGTCCCGTAGCTTCTCCGCCGGTGACTCAAGCTGCCGCGGCTCTCCCGCGCTTTCACCGTAGTGGCTGTAGTCGAAAGCGAGCGCCACGAAGCCTTGACCGGCGAGCTTTTGTGCGTACGTCCCCGCCATCTGTTCCTTGACCGATGTGAGGGAGCCTTGGACGATCACGGCGTTGTACAGGTGCTGCTCGTCGAAACCTTCGGGTGTAAACAGGTGGCCGACAAGCTCAAGGCCGTCGCGTTCAAAGTAAACTTTGTCCATTTGCATAAGTCCTCTTTTGAGTTGACCGATGGCCGGTGCCGGCTGACTTCCCGGTCGCTTCGAACGCACCACGCGTGTAGCCAGCTTGCGGCGATATCCTCCACGCTCGCCGCGGCGAGCAAACGCAAGCGTGTTTGCTCGCGGGCTTGATCTCGGGTCAATCGTTTGTCCATGGCGGCTACCGGGCGACAACGGCCGCTCCGGATTCCCGAGCTTGCCATCCGCCGCCAAGCGCCTTGAATGCGGCGACCGCGGCGCGCGCCGACTCCGTCTGCGCCTGTGCTCGCTCGTCGGAGGCGCGCAGCAGGTTTTCGTCCGCCTGGAGCACCTCGATCAGACTGACTACGCCCTTTTGATAGGCCGCGAACGACGCCGCGCGCGCACGACCGAGCGAATCCACACCCCGGTCAAGCACGGCGGTTTGCTCCTCGCGCTTGACCAGGGCCGAGAACGCGTTCTCCACATCCTCGGTCGCGTGCAGAGCTGCCAGCCGATACGCCGCCAGCATTTCTGCCTGCTGACCTTTGGCCTGCTGGATCTGCGCGTTGATGCGGCCGAAATCGAACAGGCGCCAGCGCAGGCCCAGCACGCCGGCGGCCTGATTGGCGCCACTGGTGAACAGGTTGCCGCCGGCTACGGAAGTAGCACTGCCGATCAATCCGCTCAGCGAAAGCTTGGGGTAGTACTCGGCGATGGCGACGCCGATCCGCGCGTTGGATGCGGCGAGGCGCCGTTCGGCCACGATCAGGTCAGGGCGACGGCGGAGCAGTTCGCCCGGTGTTTCGGTGGCGGCGATCTGCGGGGCGCTCGGAATCTCGCGATCTTCCATGAGCTCTGCCCGATGCGTGCCCGGCTGAGCGCCCAGCATCACATCAAGCGCGTTCATGGCCGCATCCAAACCCGTTTCGAGCACCGGGACGGATGCCTGCACCTGCGCCAGCGCGCCATCGGCTTGCTTCACTTGAAGCTCAGGTGCCAATCCCTTGCCGTACAGCAGCTTGATGGTGGCGAGCAGGTCCTGCTGCGTCTGCACTTGTTGGCGCGCCACCTTCAGGCGCGCCTGCAGTCCGCGGATGGTGATGTAGATGTCGGCGGTCTGCGCCGCCACGGCCAGGCGCGTGGCCAGGGCGCCGGCTTCGGAAGCCTGGTAGTCGGCCAGCGCCGCCTCCCGTCCGCGGCGGAGGCCGCCGAACACATCCAGTTCCCAGCTCGCGCTGAAGTCGGCCTCGTAGCTGTTGCCGTAGCGGTCGAAACCGGGCGTGGCGTTCAGAACCTGGCCCAGCGGCGTTTCCACCGACTGGTAGGCCCTGGCAGCCTGGCCGCTGATGTTGCCGGAAGGCAGCAGGGCGGCCGTGGCCGCGCCAAGTCCGGCGCGTGCCTGGGCGACGCGTGCGGACGCCTGCGCGAGGTCCAGATTTTGTTCGAGTGCGAGCGTCACGTACCGGGTCAGCTGCGGATCGCCGAAGCCTGTCCACCAAGTCGCGAGTTCCGCGCCGGCCGGCGCGTGTCGTTGACCGACCTCGGCCTGGCCTTGGAAATGGTCGGGCATCGCGACCCGGGGCCGGACGTAATCGGGGCCGACGGCGCAGCCCGCGAGGAGGCCGCCGGCCATCAGCACAGCTAAGACGTGTTTGGGCGACATGGGTTCGCTCCGGAGTGGTGGATAGTGACCATATTACCAAATGGTCACTAGTTGTCCAATCCCGAGGCGAAGGGTAAGCTCCTGACCTATGAAAAAAGCAGCCCCTACGCCTCAGCCTGCCCGCGGTCCGATCGACCACGAAGTGCGCGACCAGATCGTCACCGCCGCCACCGAGCATTTCAGCCGGTACGGCTACGAGAAAACCACGGTGTCGGACCTGGCCAAGGCGGTCGGGTTTTCCAAGGCGTACATCTACAAGTTCTTCGAGTCCAAGCAGGCCATCGGCGAGATGATCTGCGCCAACTGCCTGCGCGAGATCGAGGCCGAAGTGATGGCGGCTATCGCCGAGACCGACCAGCCGTCGGAAAAGCTGCGGCGCATGTTCAAGGGCTTCACCGAGGCGACGCTCCGCCTGTTGTTCCGGGATCGCAAGCTTTACGAGATCGCTGCCTCGGCCGCCACGGAACGTTGGGCGGCGGTGGTGGCCTATGAGGAGCGCGTGCAGGCCCTGCTCAAGGAGATCCTGCAGGAGGGGCGGCAAAGCGGAGATTTCGAGCGCAAAACGCCGCTGGACGAAACTGCCGCGGCGATCTACCTCGTGATGCGCCCCTATTTCAACCCGCTGCTGTTGCAGCACAGCTTCGACTACACCGACGCAGCGCCGGGCCAGCTGTCCGGCCTGGTGCTGCGCAGCTTGTCGCCCTGAAAGATGGGATTGAAGTGACTATTGACTAATTTGGTCACTAGATAGCAGAATGAAGCCCTGGTCACTCGCCCATGGGGCTTTTTATGTTCCGGCTTCGTTTCGCTACCCCTGCTGTCGTCCTGGTACTGACGTTTGCGCTGGCGGCTTGCGGCGGAAAGGCACCCGCCGATCCGCGCACCGACGCGCCTCTGGTTCGCGTTGCCGCTGTTCAGAGCGCGCTTCCCGCCATGCGTTCGTTCACGGGCACTGTTGCCGCCCGGGTGCAGAGCGACCTGGGCTTCCGCGTTGCCGGCAAGGTGCTGCAGCGCTTGGTGGATGCCGGGCAAAGCGTCAAGCGCGGCCAGCCGCTGATGCGCATCGATCCGGTCGACCTGAAACTGGCCGCGCAGGCACGGCAGGAGGCCGTCGCGGCCGCGCGCGCGCGCGCCAGACAGACAGCGGAGGACGAGGCGCGCTATGGCGATCTGCGCGGTACCGGCGCGATTTCCGCCTCGGCCTACGACCAGGTCAAGGCGGCAGCGGATGCCGCCAAAGCCCAGTTGAGCGCCGCCGAAGCCGACGCCAACGTGGCGAACAATGCCAGTGGCTACGCCGAGCTGGTGGCGGATGGCGACGGCGTGGTGATGGAAACGCTGGCCGAACCGGGCCAGGTCGTCGGCGCCGGTCAGACCGTGGTGCGCCTGGCGCACGCCGGGCCGCGCGAGGCCGTGGTGCAACTGCCGGAAACCCTGCGTCCTGCGATCGGATCGGCCGCGCAGGCCGCATTGTTCGGCAAGGAAGGCATAAGCGCGCCGGCTACTTTGCGGCAGCTTTCCGATGCCGCCGATCCGCTCACGCGCACGTTCGAAGCGCGCTATGTCCTGCAAGGCGAGCTGGCCAGCGCCTCGCTGGGCACGACGGTGACGATCCGTCTTCCTTCCGGCCATGCCGACACCCAGGGCGACCTGCAGGTGCCGCTGGGCGCCTTGTTCGACGCAGGCAAGGGGCCGGGTGTGTGGGTGATCGGCGGCGAGCCGGCCAAGGTGTCCTGGCGGCCGGTGGTGCTGCGGCATCTGGACGACGACCGTGCGCGCATCGCTGGCCAGCTCAAGCAAGGCGACCGCGTGGTTGCGCTCGGCGCACATCTGCTGCGCGAAGGCGAGCCGGTGCGGGTGGCCAGCCAGGTTGCCGCCGCTGCGAATGAAGGGGGCCAGCCGTGAGCGAAGGTCGCTTCAATCTCTCCGCGCTCGCCGTGCGCGAGCGCTCCATCACGCTGTTCCTGATCCTGCTGATCTCGGTGGCCGGGCTGCTGGCCTTCTTCAAGCTGGGACGTGCGGAAGATCCGGCCTTTACGGTGAAGGTGATGACCATCGTCACCGCATGGCCTGGCGCCACCGCGCAGGAAATGCAGGACCAGGTCGCCGAAAAGATCGAAAAGCGCATGCAGGAGCTGCGCTGGTACGACCGCACCGAAACCTATACGCGTCCTGGCCTGGCTTTCACCACCTTGACCTTGCTCGACAGCACGCCGCCCTCGGCCGTGCAGGAAGAGTTCTACCAGGCGCGCAAGAAAATCGGCGATGAGACCGGCAATCTTCCGCCCGGCGTGATCGGGCCGCTGGTCAACGACGAATATGCCGACGTTACCTTTGCGCTGTTCGCGCTCAAGGCCAAGGGCGAACCCCAGCGTCTGCTGGTGCGCGACGCGGAAGGCCTGCGCCAGCGCCTGTTGCACGTGCCGGGCGTGAAGAAGGTCAACATCATCGGCGAGCAGGCGGAGAAGATTTATGTCGAGTTCTCGCACGATCGGCTGGCCACGCTGGGTGTGAGCCCGCAGGACGTGTTCGCCGCGCTCAACAGCCAGAACGCGCTGACGCCGGCGGGATCGGTCGAAACGAAGGGGCCGGAGGTATTCATTCGGCTGGACGGCGCCTTCGATTCGTTGCAGAAGATCAGAGATACCCCGGTGGTGGCGCATGGCCGCACGCTGAAGCTGTCGGACATCGCCACGGTCAAGCGTGGTTATGAGGATCCGGCCACTTTCATGATCCGCAACAACGGCGAACCCGCCTTGTTGCTGGGCATCGTCATGCGCGATGGCTGGAACGGACTGGATCTGGGCAAGGCGCTGGACAGCGAAGTCGGCGCGATCAACGGCGGCCTGCCGCTGGGCATGAGTCTTACCAAAGTCACCGACCAGGCCGTCAACATCAGCTCGGCGGTCGATGAGTTCATGCTGAAGTTCTTCGTCGCGCTGCTGGTGGTCATGGTGGTGTGCTTCGTCAGCATGGGCTGGCGCGTGGGGCTCGTGGTGGCCGCGGCGGTGCCGCTGACGCTGGCGGTAGTGTTCGTGGTGATGGCTGCCACCGGCAAGAATTTCGATCGCATCACCTTGGGCTCGTTGATCCTGGCGCTGGGCCTGCTGGTGGACGACGCCATCATCGCCATCGAAATGATGGTGGTGAAGATGGAAGAGGGCTACAGCCGCGTGGCCGCTTCGGCCTATGCATGGAGCCACACGGCCGCGCCCATGCTGGCGGGCACGCTGGTCACGGCGGTGGGCTTCATGCCCAACGGTTTCGCGCGCTCCACCGCGGGCGAGTACACCAGCAACATGTTCTGGATCGTAGGCATTGCGCTGGTCGCTTCCTGGGTGGTGGCGGTGGTCTTCACGCCGTACCTGGGCGTGAAGATGCTGCCGCAGTTCAAAAAGGTCGAAGGCGGCCACGAGGCGATCTACGACACGCCTCGCTACAACCGTTTCCGTCAGCTGCTGGGGCGTGTCATCGCGCGCAAATGGCTGGTAGCCGGATCCGTGGTGGGCCTGTTCGTCCTGGCCATCCTCGGCATGGCGCTGGTGAAGAAGCAGTTCTTCCCCATCTCCGACCGTCCGGAGGTGCTGGTGGAAGTGCAGATGCCCTACGGCACGTCGATCGAGCAGACCAGCGCCGTGGCGGCGAAGGTCGAAACGTGGCTGGCCAGGCAGCAAGAAGCCAAGATCGTCACTGCCTACATCGGCCAGGGCGCGCCGCGCTTCTATCTGGCGATGGGGCCGGAGCTGCCCGATCCGTCGTTCGCCAAGATCGTAATCCGCACGGACAACCAGGAGGAGCGCGAAGTGCTGAAGCAGCGGTTGCGCAAGGCCATCGCCGACGGCCTGGGCGCGGAGGCTCGCGTGCGCGTCACCCAGTTGGTGTTCGGTCCCTATTCGCCATACCCCGTCGCGTTCCGCATATCCGGCCCGGACCCGGACAAGCTGCGCGGCATCGCGACGGAGGTGGAGCAAGTCATGGACGCCAGTCCGATGATGCGCACGGTGAACGCCGATTGGGGTACCCGCACACCCACGCTGCATTTCAGCCTGCAGCAGGACCGCCTGCAGGCGGTGGGGCTCAGTTCCAGTGCGGTAGCGCAGCAACTGCAGTTCCTGCTGAGCGGCATACCGGTCAGCGCCGTGCGCGAGGACATCCGCACGGTGCAGGTGGTGGCGCGCGCGGCGGGCGGCGTGCGCCTCGATCCGGCCAGGATCGGCGACTTCACGCTGGCGGGCGCCAATGGCCAGCGCATTCCGCTGTCGCAGGTGGGCCAGGTGGACGTCCGCATGGAAGAGCCGGTCATGCGCCGGCGCGACCGCGCGCCGACCATCACGGTGCGTGGCGACATCGCCGAAAACCTGCAGCCGCCGGATGTGTCCACCGCCATGGCCAAGCAGCTGCAGCCGCTCATCGCCAAGCTGCCCGGCGGCTACCGCATCGAAGAAGCGGGGTCGATCGAGGAGTCGGGCAAGGCGACGAAAGCCATGCTGCCGCTATTCCCGATCATGCTGGCCGCCACTTTGCTGATCATCATCTTCCAGGTGCGCTCCATTTCCGCAATGGTGATGGTGTTCCTGACCAGCCCGCTGGGCCTGATCGGCGTGGTGCCCACTTTGATCCTGTTCGGGCAGCCGTTCGGCATCAACGCGCTGGTCGGACTGATTGCGTTGTCGGGCATCCTGATGCGCAACACGCTGATCCTGATCGGGCAGATCCATCACAACGAAGCGGCCGGGCTGGATCCGTTCCATGCCGTGGTCGAGGCTACGGTGCAACGTGCGCGTCCGGTCATCCTCACCGCGCTGGCGGCGATCCTGGCCTTCATTCCGCTGACCCATTCGGTGTTCTGGGGCACGCTCGCCTACACGCTGATCGGCGGCACCTTTGCCGGAACCGTCCTCACCCTGGTGTTCCTGCCGGCCATGTATTCGATCTGGTTCAAGATCAGGCCCGGAGATGCGGCGCATGGGCACCAAGGCCGACATGAGCCGCCGCAGCACAGGCTGGAGGAAGCCATCGCGGGATGAAGCCGCCGTTGAATGCGCCCATGGGCCATGGATCTGTTTCTTGCCAACCACTCTTTTATCGAAGGTATTCGCTATGTCCACTACCAAAGTCGTCGTCGTCACCGGCGTATCGTCAGGCATCGGGCGCGCCACCGCGACGAAGTTCGTCAAGCGCGGCTGCCGGGTTTTCGGCACCGTGCGCAAGCTTGCCAAGGCCGCGCCGCTGCCCGGCGTGGAGCTGATCGAAATGGATGTGAGCGACGATGCTTCCGTCCAATCCGGCATTCGCCTCATCATCGATCTCGCCAAGCGCATCGACGTGCTGGTCAATAACGCGGGAACCAGTCTGGTCGGCGCCGTGGAAGAGTCGAGCGTCGCGGAGGCGGTTTCGTTGTTCGACGCGAACGTCTTCGGCATTCTGCGCACCGCCAAGGCGGTGCTTCCCCAGATGCGCACGCAGCGCAGCGGCAGGATCGTCAACATCAGTTCCGTGCTCGGCTTCCTGCCGGCGCCATACATGGGGCTTTACGCGGCATCCAAGCATGCGGTGGAGGGGCTCTCCGAAACGCTGGATCACGAGGTGCGCCAGTTCGGCGTGCGCGTCAGCCTGGTCGAGCCGTCTTTCACCCGGACCAACCTGGACGTCAATGCGCCCCAGGCCAATGCGAAAATTGCCGACTACGACCGGGAGCGTGGACTTGCGTCGCGCGCCATCGTCGAGAGCGTCAAGAGCGCGCCGGAGCCCGAAGGCGTGGCCGAGGCCGTGGTCGATGCAGCGCTCGGTACCTGGCGCATGCGCCATACGCCAGGAGGCCAGGCGTCCCTGCTGAGCAAGTTGCGCCGGTTCATGCCCGCTGCGCCCGTCGACGCAAGCTTGAGGAAGAGCTTCGGCCTCGGATGAAAAGGGCGGCTGCATGTCGATCGACCAGGAACCCGTCGATCGGCGCAGCGTCGTGACAGTGGCGCCAAGCGATGGTCGGGCGGCCAACAGGGCGCCGCATGGCAGCGTTCGCTGGCCGGCGGCGGCCAGCCTGACGTCGTCGGGGCGGAGCAGTTCCGCGAGAGCCGCCGCTAATTCTCGAAGCGGCGATGGCCGGCGGGTCACCGTGGCCGGCGATGCATAAAGCCTCGAACGGGTGCATCACATTCGGCACCTGTGCTTGTGCATGAGGCGCATGCATTGGTGCCATGCTCCTGAGGCTTGCCCCTGCCAACCCATGACTTCCAGCGCATGGACTATTCATAACTTCACACTATGCTTCACTCACGGCTAAGTAGCCCAGAGGGTGAGCTAGGTGGAAGACGTCGCCGGCCTGTTGAAGAAATTCCAGAAGGAGCTGTCCGCGGGCACCGTGTCGCTGGTGCTGCTGGCGGTGCTTGGGCAATCGCGGCAGCCGATGTACGGCTACCAGATCGCCAAGCGGCTGGAGGAAGTGGGGGAGGGCGTGCTGGCGGGGAAGCAGAGCGCGCTCTATCCGGTGCTGCGCAACCTGGAGGCCTACGGCCTGCTGGAAAGCGAGGTGGAACCCTCGGTGAGCGGGCCGCCGCGCCGCTATTACCGCATTACGAAGCTGGGCCGCGAAGCGCTGCGCGAGTGGGTGGCGGCGTGGAGCGCTACCCGCGATTCCGTCGATACCGTTTTGCAAGGAGGGGTGACATGAACACGCCGCGCACTATCGCGGAATACCTGGAACAGCTGCGCGCCGCCCTGGCCGGCGCCGATCCCGCGCTGATCCAGGATGCGCTCTACGACGCCGAGGAACACCTGCGCGCCGAACTGCAGGAACATCCGGGCCTGTCGCAGGAAGACATGCTGGCCAAGGTGGTCGGCAGCTACGGATCGCCGGTGGAAGTGGCGGAGATCTACCGCGACCAGGAGATCAAGATCCAGCGCGCGCTGCGCCCGCCGCCGCCGCCGAAGCGGCATTCATGGATCGGGCGCTTCTTCGGCGTGGCCGCCGATCCGCGCACCTGGGGCGCGCTGTTCTACATGCTGCTGGCGCTGGCCACCGGCATCATCTATTTCACCTGGGTGGTGACCGGCATCTCGATGTCGGCGGGCCTGGCGGTGCTGATCATCGGCATTCCCTTCATCGTGCTGTTCTTCGGCACGGTGCGCGGGCTGTCGCTGATGGAAGGGCGCATCGTGGAAACCATGCTGGGCGTGCGCATGCCGCGGCGGCCGCCCTATCCGGTGGCCGGCCGTTCGCTGATGAGCCGCATCGGCGCGATGTTCACCGATGCGCGCACCTGGTCGACCATGCTGTACATGGTGCTGATGCTGCCGCTGGGCATCATCTACTTCACCCTCACGGTGACCCTGCTGGCCGTCTCGATCGCATTTATCGGGGCGCCGCTGGCCTGGACCTTCGGTGACTTCGATCACGAGCTGGCCAACATCAACTGGGGCTATGGCGCGCACGTTCCTACGTTCGGCGATGCACTGGTGCTGCTGGTCGTTGGCGTGCTGCTATTGTTTGCCACGCTGCACCTGGTACGCGGCCTCGGCCGGATGCATGGTCTGATCGCCAAGAGTCTGCTGGTGTCGCGCAGCGTTAACTGATCCCTGCCAGTTCGTCGCCGGAGGCCTCATGCTTCGTACGCGTTCGTGCCTGATCTTCGCGCTGTACCTGTCGTCGAACTTCGCTGCCGTGGCGGCCGATGCTCCGCCTTTCGAACCCGCACAGGCGAAAGCCTGGTTCGCCGAGGCTAAGCAGCAATGCCAGAAGGACGGCGGCAAATTATGGGGTGCCAGCCTGTGCGGTCCGATCATGCTGGTCGAGCCGTCCACCCGCCGCATGATCGCCAACCAGGCCGACGCGCAAGGTTTGCTGAAGGCGGAGCAGGGCGTATTCACAGGCCGCCTGCCGGATGACGTCTCCTTCGCCAACAGCTCGCTTGAATGGGCCGGCGTGCGCTGGGCGCAGATGGGCTGGCCGCTGCCGGCGGATGCGGGCCAGCGCCGTGTGCTGATGGCGCATGAGTCGTTCCATCGCATCCAGCCGCAACTGGGCATGGAGCCGTTGGGCGAGCAGGCCAATGACCAGTTGGACACGCTGCAGGGGCGCTACCTGATGCAGCTCGAATGGCGCGCTCTCGCCAGGGCGGTAGCGGCCGGCCCCGACAAGGCGCGGCGCGCGCATGCCGAAGACGCGCTGCTGTTCCGCGCGGAACGCTACCGGCAATTTCCGGCCGCTGCCCGGAGCGAACGCGCGCTGGAACGCAACGAGGGTCTTGCCGAGTACACGGGCATTGCAATAGGCGCGGTATCGCCGGCCGAGCGCATCGTGCTTACCGGCGACGACCTGGTTTCGCATGTCTCCGCACCCAGCTTCGCGCGCTCGTTCGCCTATGCCACGGGGCCGGGCTACGGCTTGTTGCTGGATCGCTACCTCCCCGCATGGCGTCAAACCATCCGCACACCGGACACGGGCCTGTCCGATCTGCTCGCCGAAGCCCTTGGCGCGAACACCGGCAACGCCACCGAGGCGGAAGTGCAGCGCCGCGCCGCCGCCTACGACGGCCCCGCGCTGCTCGCCGCGGAACAGGCGCGCGAGCAGCGCCACCAGCAGGATGTCGCACGCTACAAGGCATTGCTGGTCGATGGTCCGCGCCTGGTATTACCGCTGCGCAAGCCCAAGGTGATGTTCAATCCCAGCACCCTGATGCCGCTGGGCGAGGCCGGCACGGTCTATCCCACCATCAAGGTGCTGTCCGACTGGGGTTCCATCGAGGTGAGCGAAGCGGCGCTGATGGCGCCGGACTGGAAGCATCTTTATGTGGCGGTACCCGGCAAACAGGCCGCACGCACCGGCACCATCGTGGGTCCGGGTTGGACGCTGAAACTTAACGATGGCTGGCGGACGGATGCCGGCGAACGCCCCGGCGACCTGCTGCTGTCGCCTGCCAACCAGGGCGCGCATTGAGCGCACCGCACACGAGGTTCTTTCGATGCAGGACACGCTGGGATTTCTGATCGGCCGCTGGAGCGGCGAGGAACAGATCGCCACCACGCGCTGGGGCCAGGGCGGTCCCGCCACGGCGGAAGTGGATGCGCGCATCGAGCTGGGCGGCAAGTCGCTGGTGATTGACTATCGCGAGCAGCGCGACGGCAGGCCGGCCTTGCAGGCGCATGCGGTGATTGCCGCGGGTCCCGAACACGATCGCTTCGAATTGTTCTGGTTCGACAGCTACGGCTTCGTGCCGTCCACGCCGGCGCCGGGCCATTGGGACGGCAAGCGGCTGGTGTTCCTGCGCAGCTCGCAGCGTGGACAGACGCGCCACGTATATGCGCCGCAGGGCGACGGCAGCTACACGCTTGCGCTGGAGAGTTCTTTCGACGGCGGCGTGCAGTGGGAAGCAGTGATGAGCGGGACGTATCGTCGGATCGATTGATCCGGCGCGCCTGCGCCGATTGCCTCCACGTGAGATGTCGTTCCGAACTTTCGGATGCATGCCGTGTCCTAACGCGCCCATGCGTCTTTCCCATGCATGGGCGCCAATCCCGGCAGTCGCATTTCGCTTGAGTGCGAGGCGATGTTTTATGTAAGGAACGTCCTAATGTTAGTCAAATCCTGTTTATTGATAGCGTCATCCGTGCTTGCGATTTCGTTATCCGCTGCCGCGCAAGCTGCCGTCACCTGCGCCGACAAGCAGCACGACATCGAGCAGCAGATCAGCTACGCCAACCTGCATGGCAACGCCGAGCAGGCCGCCGGTTTGCAGAAGGCTTTGCGGGAGAGCCGCGAGCATTGCACGGAGCAGGGGCTGCACGCCGAACTGCAGCAGCAGGTAAGCGAGAAGGAGCGCAAGGTGGCCGAACGCCAGCGCGAGCTGGTCGAAGTCCAGGCCAGCGGCAAGCCCGACAAGATCGCCAAGAAGCAGCAGCGCCTGGAAGAAGCGCAGCAGGAGTTGCGCGAGGCGCGCGAAGCGTTGCGGTAAATGTCACGCGGTCGGGGATGGCCCGCCATCCCCGACCGCAGGCACGGGCTCACACCAGCTGCAGATCCTGCGGCTTCGCTCCCGGGAACACCGCCTGCAGCTGGCTCTGCGATAGCCCCCAGGTGCGCGCGAACAGGCCGCCCAGCACATCGCGATAGTTGTTGAGCACCGGATAGTCGCGATCCTGCAGCAGGTTCTGCGCATTCACCGCCACCTGCACGCCGGCGATGCGGCCGCCGCGTACGCGCCCGCCCAGCACCCAGTACACCGTGCCGTGGCCGTGGTCGGTGCCTTTGTTGCCGTTCTCGCGGAAGGTGCGGCCGAACTCGGAAACCACCACTACCACGGTGTTGTTCCATTCGTCGCCCAGCGCGTCGGCGTAGGCCGCCAGGCCCTGGCCGAGGTTAGACAGGTTGTTGGCCAGGGCGCCGTTGGCGCCGCCCTGGTTGACGTGTGTATCCCAGCCGCCCACGTCGACGAAGCCCAGGCGGTACTGGTCGCGCATCATGGTGGCGATGCGCTGGGTCTCCGCGGCGAAGTTCTTCGCGTTGGGCGCGCCGCGGTTCGCCTTCATCATTTCGTCCTGCAGGTCCTTGGAGACCTTCTGGCGCAGCTCCAGGCCGTCGGTCGCGGCGGCGGCCAGCCTGGTGCCCTTGTACATGTCGGCAAGGATGCCGGACTGCCGCTCGTCGAACGCGGGCTTGGCCACGCCGCGCAGCGAGATATTCGGGATGTCCTTGCCGCCGCCCTGGAAGCTCAGCGGCAGCGCATCGGTGAAGGCGATCGAAGGCACGTTCGCCAGCGAGCCGGAGAGCCGCGCGAGGAAGCCGGAGCGGTAATCCTTGCGCTGGCCGCTGGCTTCGCCGGATTCGATATTGTCCTGCGTCTCGAAATGGCTGCGCGACATGTCGTCGGTCCCGGCGAACGGCACGAAGGCCAGCTGCTTGCGCTGCCACAGCGGATACAGCGAATCGCGCAGCACCGGGTTGAGGCCCCACTGGCCGTCCAGGGCGATCGCGCTGTTGGCGTTGGCCGGGTCCGGGCGCGCGATGGCGATGGTGGGGCGCGACTCGTAGTAGAAGTCGCTGCCGCAGGGCACCAGCAGGTTGTTGCAGTCGTAGCCGCCGCGCAGGAACACCAGCAGCAGGCGCGGCGTGCTGGCCGGCGCGGCGAACAGGCGGCCGGAGTAGGTGAACAACGGTGCGGTCGCGGCGGCCGCGGCGGCGAGCAGGAACTGGCGGCGATTCATGGCGATCCCTCAGCGATGTGATCAGCGATAATTAAAGTCGGGCGACGACAGCAGGAAGGTGTTCCACTCCTGCTGCGAAGCGGCCTTGCCCAGCGCATCGCGCGTGGCGGCCGACAGATGCGGTTCGATCGCGTCGTAGTACAGCCGCGTGGTCAGCATCGGGAAACCCGGCGCCACGCCGTCGCTGCCCTCGGGCACGAACAGGCGGTTGTTGCCGGTGCCGATGGCGCGGGCGATCTCGAAGCGCTTGGCCATCTGGCCGGAGCTGGCCCAGCCGGCGGCATCCAGTGGCCAGCCATCCGGCGTGAGGCGGCCGTAGATCGGTTCGCCCAGCTGATTGAGCCAGTTGAGCAGCGGACGCGCATTCACCACCGGACGGCCGTCATAGGCCAGGCGCACCGAGGACACCACGAACTGCATCGGGTCCTTGAACTTCCCGCCGCTGTCGGCGGTGAATTCCCTGGCCTCGAGCATGGTGCGCAACACTTTGGCGATATCGCCGTCGCTGCGCTGGAAGGTGCGGGCCATCTTGTCGACCAGCGCCGGCGGCGGCTCGTCGGCGACGAAGTAGCGGGCCAGCTTGGTGGCGACGAACTTCGCACAGGCCGGCTGGCGGGTGATCAGGTCCACCGCCTGTTCCACTTCGTCGAAGCCGCTGCCCCTGATGCGCTGGCCGAGCAGCACCTTGTCGCCGAAGTCGTGGCGCATCGGGTTGAACTCGAACAGGCCGTCACGCACGTATTGCGCAGCCATCTTCGGATTGATGCGCTGCTTGTCTGCGGGCGGCGCAATGCCCACGCCGGTGAGGATCAGCGCCAGCTGCTGCACATCCTGCTGGGTGTAGCCGGAGCCCACGCCCAGCGTGTGCAGCTCCATCAGCTCGCGTGCGTAGTTTTCGTTGACGTGGCCCTTGGCGTTCTGCGCGTTGTCCAGGTACTCCAGCATGGCAGGGCTCTTCAGCGTGGCCATCACCAGGTCCTTGAACTTGCCCAGCGCATGCGGGCGGACGCTTTCCTCGGCGAAGCGCGCGGCGACCCAGCGCACGCGGCCCTTGGCGCCATACAGGCTGAAGTGGTTCAGCCAGAACCACACCATCTGCTCCTTCAGCTGGTTGGAGCCGTAGACGGCGCGCAGCAGGGCCGCCTGCTGGGCCTGCTGCAGCAGGTCGTTGCCGTGCTGCTGCAGGGCCTTGCGCGCGTCCACCTTGGCGTCGCCGTCGGGCATGTCCTTGATGCGCTGCTGCTCGGCCTGGAACGAGGCGATCAGCTGGTCGGGCGGTGTGTTCACCACTTCGTAGCTGTGGATCAGCTGGTCGATCGCCGGAGGCAGTTCGTCGCCCAGTTTGTCGTCCAGCTGCGCGTCGAGATAGCGGTCGCGGCCCAGCTCGCGGTAGCGGGCCACGCTGGCGCTGTCCAGGCCGAAGCCGTCGCGGCGCAGCCAGGCCACGTCGTCGGCGCCGAGCGTATCGCGGCCGCGCGCCGAGGCGGACGGTGCAGCGAGCGCAAGCGTCGCGGCGAAGGCGAGCAGCAGCGTGGAAAGGTGTCGGCGTAATGCCTGGGGGCGGGGCAGAGCAGGGCGGCGCATGCGTCTTGGCTTCCTGGCGGTTGACGGCGGCGGGGGTTGCGTTGGGATGACAACGCGCCACCTTGCCACGCGTCGACACGGGCCATCCGTGGACCGGGCCGCATTCGGCGGTGATTCACGCCGCGGCGCTTGCATCGGTCATCGCATGAAATTGCGGTGGACGGTCCGTTCAGAACTCGTCGACGAATTCCACCGCGATATCCAGCTCGCGCGAAGCCAACAGGGCCACATTGCGCACAAGCTCCACCTTCTTCTGTGGCGCCTCGATCTCTACGCGCACCACATCGCCCTGGTTGTCGTCGACCAGTTCGCTCGAGCTGGAATCGTCGCGCATCTCGTCCATCGATTCCTCGTCCACGTCTTCCACGTGTTCGATGCCGTCGATGCCGCGGATGGCGTTGATCAGCGTGTCGAGCTTGTCGTGGTCGCCGGAGATGCGCATTCGGATCATGGGCATGGCGGTGTCACCGGTAGTGCGGATACGCGGACATGCTGGCGCGGGCGGCGTATGCGCCGGGTGATGCGTGCGGTAAGGATCAGTAGTGGCGGCGTGGCTTTTCATGCTGCAATAACCCGGATCTCGCCGCCACTGGCGGCCCTTGCCGACTGCCGACCCGATGCCCAAGACCTACGACCGCGCCTATTTCGACAAGTGGTACCGCCACCCGCGCCATTCGGTGGCTTCGCCGGCCGAGCTGCGGCGCAAGGTGGCGATGGTGGTGGCGGTGGCCGAGTACTACCTGGGCCGGCCGCTCCGCAACGTGCTGGACGTCGGCTGCGGCGAGGCGCCCTGGCGCGCGCACCTGCGCGCGCTGCGGCCGGGCATTGCGTATCGCGGGCTCGATGCCAGCGAATACGTGGTGGCGCGCTACGGACGCAGCCGCAACATCGGCTGGGCGCGCTTCGGCCAGCTGGCGCAGCTGCGTTTCGACGAACGCTTCGACCTGATCGTCTGCACCGACGTGCTGCATTACCTCAAGCCGGCGGAAATCCGCGCCGGGCTGGGCGGCATCGTCGACATGCTGGAAGGCGTGGCCTTCCTCGAGGCCTATACCAGCAAGGACGACGTGGCCGGCGACCACGACGGCTTCGTCGCCCGCGCTCCGTCCTGGTATCTGCGCAGTTTCCGCGAGGCGGGGCTGCTGCCTTGCGGCACGCATTGCTATCTGGGGCCGCGGCTGGAGCGGCGCATCGCGGCGCTGGAGCGGGCCCAGCTGGCCTGAGCCGGGCCGCCGCGGCCTGTGCGGCGCTTGGCGAAATATTCGCCACCAGCCCGGCTATGATCGGCCGGCGCCCCGGAGGGAGCGCCGTTGCCAATCACTAGGGATAGCCATGCCTGACATCGGACGCGTCATCAGCCGCCATCGCAACAACGCGGCGCTTTCCATCTTCGTCCTGTTCTTCGCCGTGCTGCTGCTGGCCTGCGCGGCGTTGCTGTTCGCCATTCGCGGCAAGGCCATGGCCGATGGCGCGGCGCTGATCAACGGCAGCATGATCGGTTGCGCGGTGATCGGGCTGGCGCTGATCGGCGGCACCGTGCTGATGCGTCGTACGTACTGGGTGCTCGGCGAGGAGGGCGTGCAGCGGCGCGGCGGCCGCGGCAACGAAAGCTGGCGCTTCGACCAGATCGCGGAATGCTGCCAGTTCTATCGCGCCGGCTTGCCGGTAGGGCTGGCCTGGCGCCGCGAGGGGGACGAAGCCTGGGGCATGGTGAATGCGCATCTGAGCGGGTACCGGAAGTTCTACGACACGCTGGAGCGTGCGTATCTGCATGCACGGCTGCCGCGGCTGTTCGGGGAGCTGGAGCGTGGGCATACGCTGGAGTTCAAGGTGCTGACGCAGGCGGGGCAGTTGCAGCGACATTTGGCTTCGGGGATACGGGGGTATCTGGGGGCATCGACCGCGAGGGCGTTGCGGGTCAGTTTGACTGCTTTGCATTGGCAGGGGAGGGAGGTGGCGTTCGCGGATATCGTGGCAATGGATGTCACGAGTTGGACGTCGCGGTTGCGGTTGCATTTGCGCGATGGGACGCGGGTGGAGCTCGGCTATCAGGTTTTGTTTGACGCGACGCTGGTGATGGCGCTGATCGGCGCGCTGATTCCGCAGCGGCCGGTGCGGAAGGCGGCCTGATTCGCCATTCCGCTTCGCTCGTCATTCCTGCGCAGGCAGGAATCCGCTTTGGCTCGTCATCCCGGCGTAGGCCGGGATCCAGTAACGACCACGCTTGATTGTCGCGTTACCGCGAATGTGTCTCGCCTTTCAGGCGAGTGTTTCGTGCCGCTGCCGCGGCCCGAGTTACTTTCTCTTGCTTGCCCAAGAGAAAGTAACCAAAGAGAAGGGCACCCTGCACGGCGCCCTCCGCAGCTTCGCTGCTGCGGGTACGTGAGGGCTGGCCGGGCTTTTTGACGGGACATCCATGTCCCGTCAAAAAGGCGAGGACTCCTGTCCTCGCCCCCTTCGGGGCCTGATCGTCCAGCCCTCACCGCCGCGCCAAGGGGGTGAAGATCAAGAGCAAGATCAAAAGCGCACAAGCGGAACGCCGCGAGCTGCGCCGCGTGCTCTCGGACCGATTTTCGCGACGCCCTGCATCCCTCTCTCCCCTCCGGGGAGAGGGTCGGGGTGAGGGGCCGGGCGGAGCGAAAGGCCACGGTTCGCCGCTGAAGCCAAGTACGCGGCCCGTGCATCTTCAACCCCCATGCACGACCAACATCGTCGCCGCACTCACGCATCCATGCGCGTTATTTGCGTAACGACTCTGCGCATGGGTGACTCAATTCACAAGAGTCATCGCAAGAATTTGTATTCGATCCAACGTCACCGCACTGACATGCGCGCTTCCTAGGTTCCGGGCTCCATCTTTTCCCGGAGAAACGACATGTCACGCTTTGGTGCCTGGCTGCTTGCGGTCTGCTTTTTCGCTTCCGGCGCTTCGTACGCCGGCACGGCTTGCCCGAACTTCTTCATCGCGGGCAAGGAACCTGTGCTGGATGCATCGCTGACCAGCCGCACGACCGAGGTGTGTCACACCGAGTACGTGCTGTTCGCGTCCGGCGTGACCAAGGGACCGCTGTATTCGGCCGAGCATCTGACCGCCGATCAGGTCGCCGGTGCGGATTCGATCAGCCGCAGCGGGTCGTGGCATCAGGAGACCGGTATTCCGGTGGCGGATCGCTCACAGTCCTCGGACTACACCAACAGCGGCTATGACCGCGGCCACATGACGCCCGCCGGCGATGCGTCGACGCTGACTTCCGAAGGCGAGACTTTCTCGATGGCCAACGTGGTGCCGCAGCTGCATAAGTTGAATGCGGGCGAGTGGGAAAAGATCGAGAGCTATGTGCGCGGTCTGGCCACGCAGCTTGGCGACGTCTATGTGGTGACGGGGCCGGCGTTTGCCGCCGACTCGGTGCCGACCATCGGCAAGGATGGCGTGGCGGTGCCGGCCTATACCTGGAAGGCCGTGTACGAACCCGGCGTGGGTGCGGCGGCGTTCCTGTGCACCAATGAAGAGGACTACACCTGCACGGTGATCTCGATGGTCGACGTCAAGACCATGTCGGGCGTGGATCCGTTTCCGTCGCTGTCGCCGTCGATGAAATCCAATCCGATCGACCTGGCGCTGCCTTGAGTCATGGCGCGATGCTCGCTCCGGCCCTCTCTTGCGCGAGAGGGCCGGGGCTTGCCGGGTTGCTGTCGCGGCATCAAGGCAGATGGTCGGGATCGACGTCCGGCGGCGTGCCGTTGGCCGTGCGCACGAAGGACTGTCCTGAAGTCACCGACGGCGTAAAGAAGCCGTCGTTATCGGTTCGCGGTAACGCTCCAACCGAGCGTTACCGTCACTGGATTCCGGCCTGCGCCGGAATGACGACGATACGGAGTGCTGTCTCGGTGGGAGCTTGCGCGGCGTTCAGACCAGCATCACATCCACGCCAGCCGCGCGCAGCGCTTCCACTGCCTTGGGCTCCGCGCTGTTGTCGGTGATCACGCGGTGCAATTGCTGCACGGGGGTGATCACGGAGAGGCTGCGCTGCCCCAGCTTGCTGGCGTCGAACACCGCGATGGTCTCGCGCGACACGCGGATCATCAGCGCATTGAGCGAAGCCTCCAGCGGGTCGGGCGTGGTGACGCCGACCACCGGGTCCAATCCGTCGACGCCGAGAAAAAGCTTGTCGGCCGAAAGCTTGGCCAGCGCCTGTTCCGCATCGGGGCCGACCAGCGAATACGAGGTCTCGCGCAGCAGACCGCCGAGCATCATCACGCGGATATGCGCCAGGCCGGACAGCTCCAGCGCGATGTTCAGCGCATTGGTAATCACGGTGAGCGATTCGAACTTCTGCTGGCGGATCTGCCGCGCGATCTCCACCGTGGTGGAGCCCGAATCGAGGATCACCGTCTCGCCATCCTCGATCAGCCGGGCCGCGGCCTGGCCGATGCGCAGCTTCTGCGCATGGTGGCGCGTCTCCTTGATGTTCAGCGGCGTGTCGTGCGAGCTGGGCGCGGTGGCGGGCAGGGCGCCGCCGTGCGAGCGCGCGATGGCCGAGCTGCGCGCCAGCGATTCCAGGTCGTTGCGGATGGTGACGGCCGACGTGCTGAACTGCCTGGCCAGTTCTTCCACCGTGGCCCGGCCCTGCTTCTCGACGTATTCGACGATCAGGCGGCGGCGCTCTTCCACCAGCAGGCGGCGCGTCGGGGCGGAGGCTCGGTTGGGGGTCATGGAAGGCCTAGAAGTCGTGCGGCGTTGTCATGGTATACCTTGCGCAGGATAGCGTCTGGCAGGTCCAGCCCATAGATGGACCAGCGCCCCTGCGGCGGGGTTTCCGCGGGGGCGTAGTCGAAGTATTCGTCGTCGGTTTCCAGGAAGCGGTAGTAGATCTCGTACAGCGCGTCGCCGAACAACTGCTGCGGGACATCGTCGCCGTAAGGGGACGGCACCGCGTCGGTGCCGAACAGGATGCGGTCCTGGAAGCGTTCGAAGAAGCGCCGCGCGGTGCGCGGCTGGCGGCCCAGTTCGCCGATGCGCGCGCTGATGTCCACCACGGTGTTGGGGAAGCGCTCCAGGCAGTCGGCCACCGCGGCGAGGTTTTCCGCGCCGTTGCCGACGTGCATCAGCGCGAAGGTGGTGTTCGGGTGGCGTGCGATCACGCGGTCGCGCGCGGCGAGCAGTTCCGCATTGCCGGGGAATGCCGGACCGTAGAACGACCAGTCCGGGTGACACGCCAGCTCCTCGTAGCGCTCGTTGCTCGCGTCGGTGGGCAGGAAGAAGGCTTCCGGGTCGGAGACGTGCATGAACACCGGCATGTTCAAGGCCGCGCAGGCTTCCCACATCGGATCGAAGCGGCGGTCATCGATCGCCACCAGCGGGCCATCGTCGATGCGCTCGCGCAGGTACAGGCCCAGCGTCTTCAGCAGCTTCAGGCCGCGCGCACCGACGCGCTGCGCATGCGCGATAGCGTCGGCCTGGAGGTTCGGATAACCGGCTTCGGCGAAGCGGCCGAACGAGGGTTCGGTGAGGGTGAGGAAGCGGCCGGGGGCTGCTTTATCGAAGGTGCGGATCGCTTGTTCCAATCCTGCACCGGTGCCGCCAGTGAGGTTGACGAGAGTGCGGATGCCTTTGCGGTCCATCACCGGCAGCAGGTCCGCCGGTTGCGCGAACACGGTGATTTCCTCACCCACCGACACGCCGTTGCGCACGTTGGCGGTCCAGGTGAGGTGGGTGTGCATGTCGATCACCGGGAAGCGCGGGCGCTCCACCCGGGTCTGTTTGACGTGCAGCATGCTGCGCGGCTTGAAGTCGAACAGCCGCAGGTTGCGCTTGCCCTGGTCCGGCGCGGTGGCGAGCTGGTTCTTGCCGCTGTCGATGCGGACGGTGCCGGCGCCGGAGGGCGGGGAGCAGCAGAGGCAGGGTTTGGGCATGGTGAGCGGTGTTCTTCGTGAGCGCGTAGGTTGGGGTGAGCGCAGCGAACCCCAACGTGGCGATGACCGTGCGGGGTCTGTTGGGGTTCGCCTTTGGCTCACCCCCAACCTACGCCGCGCGGTGTCAGCGCGGATACTTCGCCATGATCTTGTGGACTTCGTTGACCAGCGCCACCGCCTGGTCCAACGGCCGCAGCCACATGTTCCGTCCGAACATCACGCCCTGCGCGCCGGAGGCCATGTAGAACTCGACCTTGCGCAGCACCGCCGCGTCGTCGTCGTTCTTCTCGCCGCCGGAGAACAGCACCATGGTGCGGCCGGCCGAGCGCACCACGCGCGCGGAACGCGCAGCGGCGTCTTCCTGCAGCTGATCGTACGGTGCCGGCGCGTTGGCGCGGTGGTCATTGGGCTCGTGCAGCTTGACGATGTCCGCGCCCATCTCCAGCGCAACGCGTGCGGCGTAGTCCTGCGCGAACAGGCTGTTCTTGCCGCCCTTCGCTTCGACCGCCTCGCCGCGCGGGTAGGACCACATCACCAGCGGCATGCCATAGCGCTCGCAGTCCTGGCGCACCCGCTCGAACTGGCGGATTTCTTCCGCCTGCCGCGGCGAGCCGACGTACATGGTGTAGCCGACGGCATCGGCGCCCAGGCGCACGGCGTCTTCCACGGAAGCGAATAACGGGGAGGTGGCTTCCGCGTCGCTGGGGATATTGGTCTTGCCGTTGAGCTTGAGGATCAGCGGAATGCGCCCGCAGTACTCGCCCATGTACTTCTCGGCCAGGCCCACGCCGAGCGCGATGGCGGAGAAGTTGCCTTCGACGGCGAGACGGAACTGGTAGTCCGGATCGACTGCGGGCGGGTTCGGAAAAAAGTCGGTGGGGCCGTGTTCCAGGCCCTGGTCCAGCGGCAGCACCAGCAGGCTGCCGTTGCGCGGTCCATGGCCATACAGCAGGCGCCACAGGCGGGTGCGCTTGCCGTGCGAAAGCGCCAGCTTCGAAAACCGTTCGGAAGTTTTCGAAAGGGCTTGTGTGCTCTGAATCATTTCGAATACCCTGCGTTTCGTGATCGAACAGTTTCACATTCGAGCGAAACGGGCAAAATGTCAATAGTTGATAAGAAAACGAAAGTAAATGATGGCCTGGCCGCCCTGCGTGCCCGTCCCGTGGCGGAGCAGCAGGCGGCCGGCTACGCCGACACCCTGCGCGAGGTGCTGCAGCAGCCCGCCACCTGGCGCAGCAGCGCGGCGCTGTTGCGCGAGCCGGCGGTGCGCGAACGCCTGGCGCGCGCGCTGTCGCCGCGGCCGTCGCACATCGTGCTGACCGGATCGGGCAGTTCCATGTACATCGGCGAATGCCTGGCGCCCACGCTGCAGCAGGGGCTGGGCATTCCCGCGCAGGCGATCGCCGCCGGCACCCTGCTCACGCACTGGCGCGGCATGCTGCCGCCGGGCGAAGGGTTGCTGGTGTCGCTGGCGCGTTCGGGCGACAGCCCCGAGAGCTGCGGCGTGGTCGATCGCGTGCTGGCCGATGCGCCGGCATGGCGGCATCTGGTGATCACCTGCAATGCCAGCGGCAAGCTGGCGACGAGCTACAACCACGACCCGCGCGTCACCGTGCTGGTGCTGGACGAGCGCACCAACGACCGCAGCCTGGTGATGACCAGCAGCTTCACCAACCTGTTGGTGGCCGGCTCCGGGCTGCTGCTCGATACCGCCGACGTGCTGACCGAACAAGCCGTGGCGGCACTGGCCGCGGCGGTCGAGCATCTGTTCGACACGCAGGCCGACGCCCTGGCCGAACTGGCCGCGCGCAACGTCGAGGCCGCGGTGTACCTGGGCAGCGGTGGCGGCATCGGCGCGGCGCACGAGGCGGCGCTGAAGATGGTGGAGATGACCGGCGGCAAGGTCATCACCATGGCCGAGACGTTCCTGGGGCTGCGCCATGGGCCGATGTCGAGCATCCGTCCGGGCACGCTGATCGTCGGCTTCCTGTCGCCTGATCCGGCCGTGCGCAGCTACGAACTGGATCTGCTGCGCGAACTGGACCGCAAGCAACTGGGCCTGGCCAAGCTGGTGGTGGGCGAGGGCATTCCCGCCGATGTGCTGCGGCCGGGCGACGTCGCCATCGAGCTGGCGGGCCTGGGCCATCATGGCGAGCTGCCGTCGCTGCTGGCCGGCGTGGCGGTGGGCCAGCTGCTGGCGTTCTTCCGCTGCCTGCACCTGGGCGACCGGCCGGACACGCCTTCGCAGGGCGTGCTCACGCGCGTGGTGCAGTCCTTCACCCTGCACGGGAACGGCGCGTGACGAGGTCCACGCCCAAGCGCGTGCTGGTGGTGGGCGAGGTCAATGTCGACCTCGTCCTGAAGGGCCTGCATGCGGAGCCCGCACCGGGCCAGGAAGTGCTGGCCGACGACTTCCTGATGACGCCGGGCAGTTCCTCGATGATCTGCGCGATGGGCCTGGCGCGGCTGGGCAATGCGGTGGCGTTCCATGGCCGGCTGGGCGCGGATGCGTGGGGCAGTTATTGCCTGGATGCGCTGCGCGATGCCGGTATCGATGTCGCCTCGCTGCAGCCGGAGGCGGCGCTGCGCACCGGCATCACCGTCTCGCTGTCGACGCCGCGCGACCGTTCGCTGGTGACCTTCTCCGGTGCGATCGCGGCCTTGCGTGCGGAGGATGTCAGCGATGCGCTGCTCGCCGGCGCGGGCCATCTGCACGTGTCCTCGTTCTATCTGCAGAAAGCGCTGCGCGCGGATATCCGCCAGCTGTTCGCGCGTGCCCGCAAGGCCGGGCTGACCCTCTCGCTCGATCCGGGCTTCGATCCCGAGCAGCGCTGGGGCGACGATCTGCGCGGCGTGCTGGAAGACGTCGATGTGTTCCTGCCGAACGAAGAAGAGCTGCGCGCGCTGACCGGCGAGAACCATGTGCGCAAGGCGCTGGCTGCGCTGGACAACGGCCGCACCCTGATCGTCGCCAAGCGCGGCCGGCAAGGCTGCGCGGTGCTGCATGACGGCAAGCTGCTGGTCGCGCCGGCACTCGCGGTCGAGGCGGTGGACAGTACCGGTGCCGGCGATTCCTTCGACGCCGGCTTCCTGCACGCCTGGCTGCGCGGGCTTCCCTTGCGCGACTGCCTGCGCTGGGGCAACGCCTGCGGCAGCCTCTCCACGCGCGGCATCGGCGGTACCACGCGCCAGGCCACGGCCGCCGAAGTCACGGCACTGCTGGCGGGCGCGGCATGATCACCGTCGCCGGCTTCAACACCGCGATCGATCGCCTGTACACGCTGGATGCGCTGGAACCCGGCGCGGTGCAGCGCGCCGCCAACGTGCAGGCCTATCCCGGCGGCAAGGGCCTGCACGTGGCGCAGACCATCGCCGCGCTGGGCGAACCCGTGCAACTGGTCGGCCTGACCGATGTGTTCCACCGCAACCTGATCGCCCGCCGCATGAGCGAGCGCGGCGTGCTGTTCCACGGCGTGGAGATCGCCGGCGAGCTGCGCCATTGCCTGGCGCTGCGCGAGCGCGACGGGCGCATGACCGAGGTGCTCGATCCCGGCCCGCTGCTGCCGCCGCGCGCGCAACAGCAATTGCTCGACACGCTGTGGCGCTGCGTGGAGGACACCGATGCGATGGTGCTCTCCGGCAGCCTGCCGCGCGGCTTCGAAGCCGATACCTATGCGGCGCTGCTGCGCCAGATCGCGCCGCGCGGCCTGCCGTGCCTGGTCGACGCCAGCGGCGAAGCGCTGCGCCTGGCTGCCGACGCCGGCGCCTTCCTGCTCAAGCCCAACCGCGACGAGGCCGCCCAGCTGGCCGGCCGCGCGGTGGACACGGTGGAAGACGCCGCCGTCGTGGCGCGCGCGCTGCATGCGCGCGGCGTGGCCTTTCCGGTGATCACCTTGGGTGCACGGGGGGCGCTGGGTTTCGATGGCGCGGATTGCTGGCACGCCTCGCTCGCCATCGCGCACAGCGCGAATGCGGTGGGTTCGGGCGACTGCTTTCTCGCGGGCGCCGCGGTGGCCCTGCGCCGCGGCGGCGAGCCCGCGCAGGCGCTGCGCCTGGGCGTGGCCTGCGGCGCGGCCAATGCGCTGCACGAGGAGACCGGCTACGTGCAGCGGGCGCAGGTGGATGCGTTGCTGGCGGAGGTCAGGCTGGTCCGCTTCGACGGTTGATATCGCGCATCGCCGTGGGAGCGGCCATGCGCGGCAAGGTGTTTCGAGGCCACGGGGAGGACCGTGGTGTTTTTCCAACCCCTGGAGAGAACTGCGGCATGTCATCTGTTTCCGTATCCGATCTTCCGCCCGCGTTGCGGCGTTCCTCGCCTGACCTGCGCCGCAAATGGATCGCTGCGCTGATCGCCGCACTCGGCATCGGCTCCGCCCAGGCGGCGGACGACGCCTCGTTCGGCAACAACGCGATCGCCGCGCGCTGGTCGTATGCCGACGGCAAGCTGGCCAGCGTGGTGGTCGACGACAAGCTCAACCAGCGCGCGCTGGAAATCACCGCGCCGTTCGTGCTGACGCTGGCCGACGGCAGCAAGCTCGCCACCGCGGACATGCGCGCCGCGGCGGCGCCGAAGACGGCGGCGCTGAAGGCGAACGCCAAGGCCTCGCGCCTGGCCGAGCGCCTGAAAGGCCAGTCGGTGCAGGCGAGCTTCACCGACGCCGGCGGCCGCTTCCGCGTCGACTGGCAACTGGTGCAGCGCGAGGGTTCGGACTATCTGCGCGAGATCGTCACCGTCACCGCGTTGCAGCAGGACGAGGCGATCAAGCGCATCGACCTGCTGCAGGCGAAGATCCCCGATGCGGAAGTGATCGGCACGGTGGCCGGCTCGCCGGTGGTGTCCGGCCGTGACTATCTCGGCTTCGAGCATCCGCTGTCCGGCAGCCAGGTGCACGGCAGCAAGGTGAATCTGTGGATCGAGCGCGAGCTGCCGTTGCGCAAGGGGCAATCGGTGACCTACTCGGCGGTGATCGGCGCCACCCACGGCGACCAGCTGCGCCGCGACTTCGCCGCCTACATCGAACGCGAACGCGCGCGCCCCTACGCGCCGTTCCTGCACTACAACTCCTGGTACGACATCGGCTACTTCACGCCCTACACCGAAGCGCAGGCGCTGGACCGCATCCATGCCTTCGGCGAAGCACTGAGTGTGAAGCGCCACGTCAAGCTCGATTCTTTCCTGTTCGACGACGGCTGGGACGACCGCAGCGGCAGCTGGCACTTCAGCAAGGACTTCCCGCGCGGCTTCCTGCCGCTGCGCGACGCGGCCGCGAAATACGGCGCCGCACCCGGCATGTGGCTGTCGCCGTGGGGCGGCTACGGTCCGCCGAAGAAGGAGCGCGCCGAGCGTGGTGCGCAGGCCGGCTACGAGATCATCGATGGCGGCCTGGCGTTGTCCGGCCCGAAGTATTACCAGCGCTTCCACGATGCCGTGATGGAGCTGGTGACCAGGAACGGCGTCAATCAGTTCAAGTTCGACGGCACCGGCAACGCCGACAAGGTGTTTCCGGGCAGCGTGTTCGACAGCGACTTCGGCGCGGCGATCCAGCTGATCGAAGATATCCGCGCCGCCAGGCCGGCCACCTTCATCAATCTCACCACCGGCACCACCGCGTCGCCGTTCTGGTTGCGCTACGCCGATTCGATCTGGCGCGACGGCGAGGACGACGACCTCACCGGTGTGGGCAGCAAGCGCGAACGCTGGATCACCTACCGCGACCGCGAGACCTACCGCAACATCGTAGTGAAGGGGCCGTTGTTCCCGCTCAACTCGCTGATGCTCCACGGCATCATCTATGCGAAGGAAAACCGCAACCTCGGCAGCGATCCAGGCCACGATTTCGCCAACGAGGTGCGTTCGTACTTCGCCACCGGCACCCAGCTGCAAGAGCTGTACATCACGCCGACGCTGCTGACCGAGGCGGACTGGGACCTGCTCGCCGAGGCGGCGCGCTGGGCGCGCGACAACGCCGAGGTGCTGCGCGATTCGCACTGGATCGGCGGCGATCCGGGGCGCCTGGACGTATACGGTTGGGCGGCGTGGTCGCCGAAGAAGTCCATCGTCACCTTGCGCAATCCCGACGCGAAGCCACAGACCGCCGTGCTCGACCTGGCCCGCCAGCTGCAGCTGCCGGCCGAGGCCGCACGCAACTTCGGCGTGCGCGACGTGTGGAAGACCGGCGGCGAGCAGGTGCCGGCCTCGCTCGACGCCGACCACGCGGCGACGGTGCAGCTGGCGCCGTTCGAAGTGCTGACGCTGGAACTCACACCCGCGCGCTGAACGCATCGCGCCGGCCGCCGCGGGAGGCGCGCGGCCGGCGAGCGAGCTTCGGGGAGGCCGGCATGACGACGTCCGGGTGCACCAGGCGCGGGCCGCTGTAAGCGCCGCGCTGCTGAGTTTCGAACGGATGGTTTGAAAGGGCCGGCAGGGACGCCGCTATCTGCCGGCCTGGTTCCGGCAGTGGGGAAGGAGCAATCAATCAATGAGCCATAAAACGATTGGGGAGTTGCCGAAATGAACAAGCGTCAAGCCAAGCACCGGAATCTGTGTCGAAGCCCACTGAGCCTGTTGATCGCGCTGAGCCTCGCCGGCGGGGTCGCGCATGCGCAGTCCACCACCGGCAGCATCGTCGGCCAGGTGCCCGCCGGCATGGGCGATAGCGTGACCCTGCAGAGCGCGAGCGGCCTGCAGCGCGACGTGGCGGTGGACGAGCGCGGCCGCTATGCGGCCAACCAGTTGCCGCTGGGCAATTACACGGTGATCTTGAAGCACAACGGCCAGGCCGTGCAGACGCGCGACAACGTGGCGTTGCGCGTGGGCACGGCGACGGACGTGTCGTTCACCGAGGCGGCCACGAAGAACCTGGAGGGCGTCAGCGTCACCGCCAGCGCGCTGCCCGCCATCGACGTCACCAGCGTCGACTCGCGCACGGTGCTCACCTCCGAGCAGCTGGCCAAGCTGCCGCTGGGTTACTCGGCCGAAGCCATCGCGCGCCTGGCGCCCGGCGCGGTGAACAATTCCGGCGGCTTCGCCAGTTCGACCGGCGGTTCGCTGGTCAGCTTCGGCGGTTCCGGCGCCAACGAGAACGCGTACTACATCAATGGTTTCAATACGACCGATCCGCTGAAGTCCGAAGGCGGTCTCACCCTGCCGTATGGTTCGATCGACCAGGAAGAGGCCTACACCGGCGGCTACAGCGCGCAGTACGGCCGTTCCGACGGCGGCGTGCTCAACATGGTGGGCAAGCGCGGAACCAACGAATGGCATGTCGGCGGACGCGCCAGCTGGGAGCCGGCCTCGCTGCGTTCGTCGGCCAGGAACTTCTATTACGAGAACGGCCAGCCCAATCCGCCGCTGGCGACCGGCACGCTGTATTCGCCGCGCGAGAAGAACGAATACTGGATCACCACCTACGACGCCTATGTCGGCGGTCCGCTGGTCAAGGACAAGCTGTTCTTCTTCGCCTCGGCGGAGATGTCCCGGCAGCAGGGCAGCTCGGTCGGCACGGTGACCAGCGCCTCGCCGTACCAGACTTACAAGTACCGGATGCCCAAGTGGTACGCGAAGCTGGACTGGAACATCAACGACAGCAATATCCTCGAGCTGACCGGGGCGTCGAACAAGCGCGCCTACCAGGCCGACCTGTACCGCTACGATTTCCAGCACATGGTGCCCGGCCGCTATGTCGGCCATGCCGACAGCACCAAGAACGGCGGCGACCTGTGGACCGGCAAGTACACCGGTTATCTCACCGAGAGCCTCACGCTCACCGCGCAGTACGGCAAGATGAAGACGCGCGCGTTCCAGCAGCCGGTGGGCTACGACCCGAACCTCACCTATATCTCCGGCATCACCGCGCAGAACCCCGCCATCGTCGGCGGCACGCCGCGCTTCAACAACCAGACCACCACCTCGCTGTACGACCCGGATCGCGGCAATAGCGTGACTAACCTGCGCGTGAGCCTGGAGTACAAGCTCGGCGATCACACGCTGACGGCTGGCATCGATAACCTCACCGCCGAGGCGTTGAACCAGGGCCGCGTGACCTCGGGTCCCGGCTATAGCTGGACCTACGGCCATTCGGACCATCCGACCGCGCCGCTGGATCCGGGCCTGGGCGTGGGCCCGACCGCCGGTTTCGCCAACGGCGCCGACGGCTACTACGTGATGAAGAACGTCAACAGCCAGCTGGCCAACGTCAAGACCGTGGAGCACGCGCAGTACATCGAGGACAACTGGCAGTTCAACGACCGCCTGCTGTTGTCGCTGGGCCTGCGCAACGACCAGTTCACCAACTACAACGCCAATGCCCAGCCGTACATCAAGCAGACCGCGCAGTGGGCGCCGCGCCTGGGCTTCGCCTGGGACGTCAACGGCGATTCCAGCTTCAAGGTATTCGGCAACGTGGGCCGTTACTACCTGGCCTCGCCGCTGGAGCCGGCGTTGAGCGCGGCCGGTGCGCAGACCAGTACCACGCAGTACTTCACCTACAGCGGCATCAATCCGGACGGTACGCCGAGCGGGCTCACCCAGATGTCGCCGCCGGTGTCGGCCAACAACAACTTCGGCGTGCTGCCCGATCCGAAGACGGTCACCGCCAAGGACCTGAAGTCGATGTACCAGGACGAGTACATCCTGGGCTTCACCAAGACCCTCGGCCACGACTGGGTGTACGGCGCCAAGGCCACGCGCCGCGTGCTGCGCAGCGCGATCGACGATTTCTGCGACGTCGACCTGATCACCGCCAAGGCGCAGGCGCTGGGCTACAACGTCAGCTCGCTCAACAGCTGCTATCTGATCAACGCCGGCCGCGCCAACACCTTCGTGGTGGTGGACGATGCGGGACAGCACCATGACGTGAAGCTCAGCCGCGAGGAACTCGGCTTCCCGGACATGAAGCGCAAGTACTACGAGCTGGACCTGTTCCTGGAGCACCCGTTCGACGGCAAGTGGTACGGCAAGCTCGACTACGTGTTCTCGCGCAGCTATGGCAACACCGAGGGCTGGACGCAGTCCAACGTGCAGTCCGACGGCCCGAGCGAATCGGCCGACTGGGACAACGCGCCGATCATGGTCTACAGCAACGGTGACCAGGGCAACGACCATCGCCACCAGCTCAAGCTGTGGGGCTATTACCAGATCACGCCGCAGTGGCTGGTATCGGGCAACCTGTCGCTGATCTCCGGCGGCCCGAACGTGTGCCTGGGCCTGTTCCCGGGCGACAATCCGGATCCGTCCGGCTATGGCTCCTCATACCACTTCTGCCGCGGCGTGCCGGTGACGCCGGGCAGCATCGGCCGGCTGCCGTGGCAGCGGCAGGTGGACCTGGGCGTGAAGTACACGCCGGATTTCGCCGCGCACAAGCTGGGCCTGCACCTGGACGTGTTCAACGCGTTCAACAGCCAGCCGGTGGTGAACATCACGCCCAACCTGTACGCCAAGTCCGATGGCACCCTGAATCCGCTGTATGGCACGCCGCGCGTGATGCAGGCGCCGCGCTACCTGCGCTTCTCGGTGACTTACGATTATTGATGAAGCAAGCGCCCGCCGCCGGCCCGGTGTCGGCGGCGTTCGCGGAGGGGATGCATGAAACATCGCGAACGACGCGCGCACGTCTGGGGCGCACTGCTGCTGTTCTTGCTGCTGGGCAGCCAGGCCATGGCCGGCACGGCGCCGGCCAAGCCGGCACAGGCGAACGATGACGACGCCAACGCGCCGTACAAGGTCTATGACGCCACGCCGGCGATCACCATGGGCCCGCTGCTGCTGGACATGGCCGAGGACGGGGTGGTGATCGAGTGGATGACCGATGCGCCGGGCGACGCCAAGGTCAGCTATGGCGAGCAGGCGCTCGATCATGAAACGGTGCCGCAGATCGATGGTCTGGTGCCGGTAGGCACGCTGCATCGCGTAGTGCTGCGCGGTCTGCAACCTGGCCGCACCTATCGATATCGGGTGGCATCCCGACGCGTAGTGGCGCTGCGGCCGTACTGGCCGGATCGCGGCAAGACGGCGGAAAGTCCGGTGTACAGCTTCACCACCTTCGATACGTCGAAGAAGAACACCCGCTTCGCGACGATGACGGACACCCATGAGAACGTCGAGCGCGTCCGTGCCTTGGCGGAGCTGGCGCAACGTCAACCGATGGACTTCATCGTGCACACCGGCGACGGCGTGCACTACGCCACTGGCGAGAGCCAGGTGAAGGAAAAGTTCCTGGAGCCGATGGCGTCAGGGTTGCAAGGACGCGTGCCGCTGCTCTATGCGCGCGGCAATCATGAGTATCGCGGTGAGTTTGCGCGTTCGCTGGGCGACTATCTGCATGCGCAGGAAGGTCGTTACTACTACATGCGTGACCAGGGTCCGCTGCATCTCGTCGTGGTCGACACCGGCGAGGACAAGCCCGACGCAACCAACGTCTACGCCGGACTCAACGATCTTCGCTCGTATCGCGCGGACGAATATGCGTGGTTCAAGCGGGTGCTCGCCGATGAGCCAAGGATGCGCAGCGCGCCGTTCACGGTGGTGCTTGGGCATGATCCGGAGTGGGGTTGGCTGGACGGCGCCAACGCCGAGTGGACGAAACGCGCGAACGAGGCCAAGGTGGATCTGTTCATCGCCGGGCACCTGCACCGGCTGGAGCGGATCAAGCCGGGCGAGCGCGGCAACGATTTCACCATCCTGGCGCTGGGGCAAGACCAGATTGCGCGGGTGGAGGCAGACGAGCGGGAGCTGAAGGTGTCGGTGCTCGATCGCGCGGGCAAGGTGCTCGATGCCTTCACGCTGAGGCGCCGGAGCAAGTAGTCTCGCGGACGGTATCCGCCGGGGAAATGGGCGATGCGTGCTACTGGCATGAAGTGGTTGCTGGCGGGTCTGATGGGCGTCGTGTCGTGCGGCGCGCGTGCCGATGCCACATTCGAGGTGACGTCTGCGCGGGCTGCCTTGAAGCGCCTGTTGCCGCGGCATGCAGCGCAGATCGCGCTGGTCGCGCTCCCTGCCGGCGCAGGCGACGGCTATCGCATCCGCGGCAAGGCCGGCCATATCGAAGTGGCCGGCACCTCGCCGGTGGCGCTGCTGGCCGGTGTCGAGACCTATCTCGAACGCGTGCCGCACGTGAGCATCGGCTGGCCGGGCGACAGCCTGGATCGCTTGCCGGCCACGCTGCCGGCGCCGCCTGAGCCGATCGAAAGCCACGCGGTGGTGCCGGATCGCTTCGCCCTCAACGATGTCGATGACGGCTATTCGGACGCCTATCTCGATTGGCCGGGATGGGAGCACAAGATCGACCTGCTCGCGCTGCGCGGCATCAACGAGGTGTTCATGCCGGTGGGTGCGGAAGAGGTGTATCGCCGCACCTTTCGCGAATTCGGCTACAGCGACGGCGAGTTGCGCGCCTGGATTCCCGCGCCGGCGCACCAGCCCTGGTGGCTGCTGCAGAACATGTCCGCGTTCGGCGGCCCGGTCTCCGCCGAGATGTTCGCGCGGCGCACCGCGCTGGCACAGCGCATCGTCGGGCGCCTGCGCGCCTTGGGCATGACGCCGGTGCTGCCCGGCTATTTCGGCACCATGCCGCCGGGCCTCGCCGCGAAGCAGCCGGGTGCGGCGCTGGTGCCGCAGGGCGAGTGGGTGGGTTTCGCGCGGCCGGACTGGCTGGATCCGCGCGATGCGCATTTCGCCAAGGTGGCCGCTGCGTTCTATCGCCACCAGCGCGAGCTGTTCGGCGATGGTGTGTTGTACAAGATGGATCTGTTGCATGAGGGCGGGCGTGCCGGCGACGTGCCGGTGGGCGACGCGGCGAAGCAAGTGTTTGCCGCGCTGAATACCGCGCATCCTGCCGCGCGCTGGGTGCTGCTCGGCTGGCAGCACAATCCGCCGCGCGCGGTGGTGGATGCGGTGCCGCACGATCGGCTGCTGATCGTCGATGGCCTGTCCGACCGCTACGACGGCATGGACCGCAAGCGCGATTGGGGCGGCGCGCCTTATGCGTTCGGCACCATCCCCAATTTCGGCGGACATACCACGCTGGGCGCGAACGCCGGCGTGTGGCTGCAACGTTTCGCGGCGTGGCGCCGCGACGGTGTCATGCGCGGCATCGCCTACATGCCGGAGGGGAGCGGCACCGATCCGGCGGCCTATGCGCTGTTCACCGCACTGGCCTGGACGCCGGTGCCGGAGCATGCACATCGCTGGTTCGACGATTACGCGGTCAGTCGCTACGGCGGCGAGGACGAGCATGCGCGCGCGGCCTGGCGCATCCTCGCGCAGACCGCCTATGCGATGCCCTCGGGCGAATGGTCGGAGCCGCATGACGGCCTGTTCGGCGCACGCCCCGGCCTGGACGCGCGCAGCGCAGCCACGTGGTCGCCGACGGCAGCGCGCTACGACCTGGCACGCTTCGACGGCGCCGTGTGCGAGCTGCTGCGCGTGGCGCCGGCCTTGCGCACGACGTCCGCCTATCGCCACGACCTGGTGGATGTCGCGCGGCAGGTGCTGAGCAACCGCTCGCGCGTGTTGCTGCCGCGGATCAAGGCGGCCTACGAGAAGAAGGACAAGGAGCAGTTCCGCGCATTGACGGCGGAATGGATGGACGACATGGCCATGCTCGACCGCCTGCTCGCTGCCGATCCGGATTTCCTGCTCGGCCGCTGGCTGATGCACGCGAAAGCCGCCGCCCGCGACGACACTGAAGCAGCACAACTGGAATACGACCAGCGCTCGATCCTGGCCAGCTGGGGCGATCGCTCCGGTGCCGACCGCGGCGGGCTGCACGACTACGCCAATCGCGAGTTGGCGGGCCTGGTCGGCGGGCTATATGCGCGGCGCTGGCGGCAGTTTTTCGATTCACTGCAGGCTGGCTTGAGCGGTGGCGACGTGCATCCGATCGACTGGTTTGCGCTGGAACAGCGGTGGGCTCATGCGCGCGAGCCGCACGCCACCGAACCGGCAGGCGACGCGTGGCGACTGGCTAGCGAAGCGGTGCAGCGCTTGCAGCTTTGCCGCGCTACACCATGGACGCCGTTCGCCGCACATCGCGCTGACCGTCACGGCCTCCGGACGGAACGGAAGGCGCTGGTGATGTCCAGGGCGATATCGCGCGCTCCGAGGCCGGGACCCGGAGTCGGTGCCGGTGTACCTGAGGCTGCAGTCGCCGGCAGGGGCGAGAATGCGCTGGAAGGGGTCGGTGGCATGGACGCGGAAGGCGTGCCGCCCGGCGTCGCGCGGCGCGCGACGGGAGCCAGGAGCGAGCTCGAAGAACTGCCCGTGGGCATGACCGCAAATGCCGAAGGCGACGGTGTCGGGGCGGCCAGGGTAGGCAGGTAGCCGCCGCCGCTGATCGCCGCGCCGGATGCGCCGGACGGATCGCGGAATGGCGAATACGGGCGGTCGGGCAGCAGGCGCCGGCTGCTGTCTTCCAGGTCGCCCATGCTGTGCCTGGCCAGTTTCATCACGGTGGACTGTTGTGCCGGCGGCAGCGAGGTGAAGTGCTCGTCGAGCTTGCGCTTGGCCTTGTTCCTGCGTGTTTCGTAATCCGCCCGGGCCGGTACGTCCTTGAGCTTGCCGGCGCCATCGGCGCCGCTGGCGGACTGTCCCGGCGCCATGCTCATGATGGTGGTGGCGCCGGCAAGCACGCCTGCCACGCCGGAGGTGACGCCGGGTTCCTGCAGCGCGCGCATGGTCTGGTGGCGCAGGTAATCGTGTCCTGCGGCCTGGCCCGAGGTCCTGACGCCCGAACCGGTATGCCCGGCCACGTCGCCGCCGGGTACGGCGAGCACGGTCTGCGCCGTATCCGTGCGCGCGCCGTCGCTGGCTTCTGCGATGTGCCTGACGTTCTCCTCGCGAATGCTGCGGCCGGAATACGAGGGCAGCACGGTGTTGCTGCTCCATGCGGGCAGGGTTGCCGTACCGTCGTTGTTGACGGAGCGGCGCGAGAGAAAGCGCATGGTGTCGGTGGGGGCGAAGGCTTCGTGATAACCGCTGCTGTGCCCGGACGTCGTGGGGTTGGAGGGAAATCTGAATTCGCCCTCTTCGATGGGCTTGGCATGGATCACCCGGTCCGTGCCCAGTGGCCTGAAGCCGCCGGAGCTCGCCTGCGATGACGTCAGCGTCCGGTCGCGCGAGGCGCTGTAGGGCGAAGACATGGGCGACAAGGTCGGCAGGGCTGGGGGTGTTGCCAGCAAGGGAGACAGCGAAGACGAAGAGCTCGACGCTGTCGCCGCCTGTGGCGTGCCGCCCATGGCGCCGTGTGTCGGGAGCAGAGGCGAGAGGGAGGACGACGAGCTGGATGGTGTCGCGGCCTGCGGCAAGCCACCCATGGCGCTGTGCATCGCCGGCACGGATGGCGGCGGCATCGACCCGCCGGGGGGCACGAGCGAAGACGAGGAGGTAGCGGTGGCCTGCCTGGCCGTGCTCGCGGATGGTCCAGGCATCGGCGAGAGCGGCGCCGGGCGCACCGGCGGAGCTCCCATTGGCGTCATCCCGCCGCCGGCTGCCGCTGCTGCTACGCGCGCGGACGAGCGGGTGACCCGCCCCGCATTCATCGGCGTCATCGCGCTCGCGCTGCGGGCTCGCCGGCTTCCGCCGCTGCCGGATCCGCCCGATCCCGCGCCGGAATCCCCTGTCCCACCGTTGCCATGTGGCATGACCCTGATTCCCCCATCAAGGAGCCCGGAGGGTACTCCTGGCCATGGGGCGCTCGCCAGGGCACCGTCCCGGGCATGCGCGCACGGCCAAGGGCACCGCCGCGCGCTACCATCGACCGGCTTTCGCCCAGCCGGTCGCCACGCGGATGCACCTCCATCCCCGCCTGCTCGATCCCCGCCCGTACGAGGAGTCCCCATGCGACGAAGAGAATTCCTGCGCCTCAGCGCGCTTGCACCGTTGGGCGCCATGAGCCTGCGCCTGGACGCCGTCACCGTGCCGTCGCTGCAGGCGGAACCGGTGCCGGACGGCCGGCCGCATCGCTTCGCCCTCGGCAAGCGCGCCTTCCTGCTGGACGGGCGCGAGTTCCAGCTCCGCAGTGGCGAGATGCATCCGATCCGGGTGCCCGCGGAGTACTGGACGCAGCGCATCCGCATGGTCAAGGCGATGGGCTTGAATACCGTCGCCATCTATCTGATGTGGAACGCGCTGGAAAAAGAGCCCGGCGTGTTCGACTTCGAAAGCGGCAACCGCGATTTCGTGCGCTTCATCAAGCTGTGCCAGCAGGAAGGCATGTGGGTGTACCTGCGGCCCGGTCCCTACGTCTGCGCCGAATGGGATTTCGGCGGCTTGCCGCCGTACCTGCTGCGCGAGCCGGACATGCGCGTGCGGCACAAGGACGACGCGCGCTACATGAAGGCGGTGACGCGCTACATGGACGCCATCGCACCGCGCATCGCGCCGCTGATGGCGGAGCGGGGCGGGCCGATCCTGATGGTGCAGGTGGAGAACGAGTACGCCTCGTTCGGCGGCGACCTGGCTTATCTGGAGCAGATCCAGGCGATGTGGCGCGAGCGCGGCATCCATGGGCCGTTCTCGATTTCCGACGGGCTGGCGACCATCCAGAAACAGCAGACCTACCTGCCCGGCACCGCGCTGGGCCTGGACGGCGATACCGATTTCGCCGCGGCGCAGGCCATCGCCGGCGAGATGCCGGTATGGGTAGGCGAGGGTTATCCCGGCTGGCTCACGCATTGGGGCGACCAGGAGTTCCAGCGCGGCGACTATGCGGCCACGCTGAAGAAGCTGATGGCCGAAGGGCGCTCGTTCAACCTGTACGTGGCGCACGGCGGCACCAATTTCGGTTTCGGCGCGGGCGCCAACGCGGATGCCGACTACGGCAAGTTCGAGCCGACCATCACCAGCTACGACTACGGCGCGCCGATCGACGAGCGCGGCGAGGCGACGGCGGACTATCGCCAGTTCCGCGAGATCATCGGCGAGCACCTGTCGCGGCCGCTGTCCGAGGTGCCGGCAGCGCCGCCGGCGATGCGCTTTGCGAAGATCGAGCTGAAACCGTATGCCTCGCTGTGGGACAACCTGACGCCTGCGCCAAAGTCCGTCGAGGACGGTCCGGTAGCCAACGAGCTGCTGCTGGCGCAGGACCACGGCATGGTGTTGTACCGCGCGATGTCACTCAAGGGTGGGCGTTTGTCGATCGAAGGCGTGCGCGATTACGCCACGGTGTTCGGCGCCGGCCGCTATCTCGGCTACATCTCGCGCGTGCGCAAGCCGGGCTTGAGCGAGGCGACGGAAGTCGAGGTGCCCGCGCCGCATGCGCAGGACGGCGAGGCGATCGAGATCCTGGTCGATAGCTTCGGCCATGTCGGCTATGGGCAGGCGATGGCGGACCGGAAAGGCATCGTGGGGGCGATCCGCTTGAATGGCGAGTTGCAGCGGCGGTGGTCGGTGCATGGCTTTCCGCTCGATGCTGCCTATCTCGCGGGATTGCGTCCGCTCGCGCAGGCGCCGGAGCGGCCTGCGGTGTTCTTCAAGGGCACGCTGACCCTGGAAAAGACAGCGGATACGTACCTCGGCATGGATGCGTGGGACAAGGGTTACGTGTGGGTGAATGGCCATCTGCTCGGGCGTTACTGGCGCATCGGTCCGCAGCAGCGATTGTTCTGTCCGGCTTCGTGGTTGAAGGCGGGGAAGAACGAGGTGCTGGTGTTCGATATGCATCGGACGGAGGGGGCGGCGATCGAGGGATTCGAGCGGCTGCACGGTTGAGCAAGGCTTGCCTCGATATCCCCAAGGCCGTCATTCCGGCGCAGGCCGGAATGACGGGCTGGTGAGGGGCGTAGGTTGGGGTGAGCGCGAGCGAACCCCAACTCCGGCACTTGCATGCGCATCGCCATGTTGGGGTTCGCTGCTGCTCACCCCAACCTACGGGATTCAGAACTCGACGTGCGCTCGCAACCCGGCGAACTTCGCCGGCCCGCGATCTCGGTTGTAGCCGGGATGGCGCACGAACTGGAAATCCGGGCTCAGCGTCAGGTGCTCGAACGGCACGAAGCTGTAGTACGCCTCCACTATCTGCTCGCGGCCATAGTTCAACGCGCCGTCGCCCAGCACGAAACCGCTGCCGCCCCGTTCCAGATACTCGCGATGCGGCGATGACAGCGCGTTGATCGCCACGCCGACGCTGAAGTGATCCTGCTTACGCCCCCAGTGCGCACCCGACAATTGGAAGCCGCCGCTGAGCGTGCGGTCCACTTCAGTGAATGCGAACGACTCGTTGCGCCCATCGTTCCAACCCGCACGCATGAACAGCCCGGTGTCACCATCGTCGGCCAGCGGCAGCTCGCCGTTGAGGCCGAAGCCGTACTTCTTGCGGCCAGGCCGATCGTCAGCGCGGATATCCGGCACGCCGCCGGTGGCAAGGGCACGGGCAATCGCCGTGCGATACACACCCATGCTTGCCTGGTTCTGGAACACCAGTGCGCGCAGCGCCCAGCCATCCTTGTCCGGCTGCACCGTCAATTCCAGCTGCTGCCCGCGCGCCTTCTGCAGCGACTGCACCAGATGCGAGCCGTTCGCTTCGGTCGGCATGCGATAGATGCCGTAGCGCAGGCTCCAGCCGGATTCGACCAGGCCCAGCATCAGGCCTTCGGTATAGCCGCGGGTGTCGGCGGCGAAATCCCAGGCGACGTTGTTGAACAGCGCCCAGTTCATGAACTGCGTGCGCGTGCCGTCGGCGTAGCGGTTCTTGTCGAAGTCGTCGTTGATCGCCATCTTGCCGAGCTTCACTTCGACGCGGCGCGCGGCTTCCTTGCCGGGCAGCTGGTCCATGGCGCGCTCGTTGTCCTCGGTCTCCTCGCCCAGCGGCAGCGTCCAGCGCAGGAAGCGGCGCGCGACATAGGGCGTCTTGCCGAGGCTGGCGGAGCCGGAGCGGATCACGTCGCCGTTCGGCAGCCCGGCCATGCCGGTGGCGCCGCTGACGCCTTCGCCCTTGAACATCTCCACGTCGAAATAGAACTGGAAATGCGCGGGCAGGGCGACGCCGAAGTAACCGCCGAAGGTGTGCGAACGCGCGGTGTCCGTGCCGGCCTTCAGGCTGAGCGGGCCGGCATACGGCGAGTGCACGCGGTACTGGTGCTGGTCGATCAAGGTGTACTGCGCGCCGAGGAACTGCGGCACGAACAGGCGGGCTTCATCGGCCTGCGCTGCGTCGTCGGCGTGGAGGTGCGGAGCGGCCAGGCAGGCGGCGGCCGCGAGGAAACATGCGAATTTCATCGTTCATTCCGTGCTTGAGGCGCGGAACGAGGCGATCAGGCGGACCCGACCCCGCTCACGGCCGCGCCGTGATCAATGGGTTGTGTGGCGTCAGCGCGCAGCGGACGCCCGGATGAGGGTCACTGTCCATGGAGGGTCGGCTTGATCTCGTGAATGCCCCGAGGCGGGGCGCGCGCATGGTCGCCATGCGTGGATGGCCTGTCAACCGTTTTTTCGTGACATGCGGGCAAAAAGAAAGGCCGCCTTGCGGCGGCGACGGGTAAATAAAAAGGCCGCCTTGCGGCGGCCTTTCGTGAAGCGCGTCGAGCAGCGAATCAACCGCCGCGCGAAGCCCTCTTGCGATCGTTCTCGGTGAGGTGCTTCTTGCGCAGGCGGATTTCCTTCGGGGTGATCTCGACCAGCTCGTCGTCGTCGATGAAGTCCAGCGCCTGCTCCAGCGAGAACTTGATCGCAGGGGTGAGCTGGATCGCATCGTCCTTGCCGGAGGCGCGCATGTTGGTCAGCGGCTTGGGCTTGATCGCATTGACGGTGAGGTCGTTGTCCTTGGCGTGGATGCCGACCAGCTGGCCCTCGTACACCGAGTCGCCTTCGGCGGCGAACAGCTTGCCGCGCTCCTGCAGCGGCCCCAGCGAATAGGCGGGCGTGTTGCCGGCGGCGTTGGCGATCATCACGCCGTTGAGGCGCTTGGCGATCTGGCCTTCTTCCTTCGGACCGTAGTGGTCGAACACGTGGAACAGCAGGCCCGAACCCTGGGTGAGGGTCTTGAACTGGTTCTGGAAGCCGATCAGGCCACGCGCCGGGATCATGTACTCCAGGCGCACGCGGCCCTTGCCGTCCGGCTCCATGTTCTTCAGCGCGCCCTTGCGGATGCCCAGACGCTCCATCACCGGACCCTGGTGGATTTCCTCCACGTCGACCACCAGCTGCTCGATCGGCTCCATCTTCTGGCCGTCGATCTCCTTGATGATCACTTCCGGACGCGACACGGCCAGCTCGTAGCCTTCGCGGCGCATGTTCTCGATCAGCACCGACAGGTGCAGCTCGCCGCGACCGGAGACCAGGAACTTGTCGGCGTCCGAACCCTGCTCGACGCGCAGCGCCACGTTGTGCACCTGCTCGCGCTCAAGGCGCTCCTTGATCTGGCGGCTGGTGAGGAACTTGCCGCCGGAGAGGTCCTTGTTGCCGGCGAACGGCGAGTTGTTCACCTGGAAGGTCATGCTGATGGTGGGCTCGTCCACGGTCAGCGCGGGCAGCGCCTCGGGCGTGTCCAGCGCGCACACGGTGTCGGAGATGGTCAGCTCCTGGATGCCGGAGATTGCCACGATGTCGCCGGCCTCGGCGGTGTCCTGCTCGATGCGCTCCAGGCCCATGAAGCCGAGCACCTGCAGGATCTTGCCCTGGCGCTTCTTGCCGTGACGGTCGATCACCGCCACCGGCATGTTCTTCTTGAGCGTGCCGCGCTGGATGCGGCCGATGCCGATCACGCCGACGAAGTTGTTGTAGTCCAGCTGGCTGATGCGCATCTGGAACGGGCCTTCCGGATCCACTTCCGGCTTGGGCGCGTGCTTCATGATCGCTTCGTACAGCGGGGTCATGTCGCCTTCGCGGGTGTCCGCGTCGAGCGAGGCGTAGCCGTTCAGCGCCGAGGCGTAGACGATCGGGAAGTCCATCTGCTCCGGCGTGGCGCCGAGGCGGTCGAACAGGTCCCACACCTGTTCCACCACCCAGTCGGGGCGCGAACCGGGACGGTCGATCTTGTTGACCACCACGATCGGCTTGAAGCCCATCGCGAAGGCCTTCTGGGTCACGAAACGGGTCTGCGGCATCGGGCCGTCCATCGCATCGACCAGGATCAGCACCGTGTCGACCATCGACAGCACGCGCTCCACCTCGCCGCCGAAGTCGGCGTGTCCGGGCGTGTCGACGATGTTGATGCGGTTGCCCTGCCAGGTGATGGCGGTGTTCTTGGCCAGGATGGTGATGCCGCGTTCCTTTTCCTGGTCGTTGCTGTCCATCACGCGCTCAGCCAGGACGGTGCGCTCGGAGAGCGTGCCGGACTGCTTCAGCAGCTGGTCGACGAGCGTGGTCTTGCCGTGGTCGACGTGGGCGACGATGGCGATATTGCGCAGATTTTCGATGGACATGGGGTGGGCTCGGGCGACCGGAGAGTCGTCTCGTGAGTTTCTCAAGGGCGAATCGGACGATTATACGGACTAATGTGACAGCTTGCTTGAACACAGGAACGGCGCCGCGGCGAAACGGCGCCATTCCGGCCCACCGGCCGCTTACCTGGCGGGCGTGGCGTCCGCGGCCTGGCTGGCGCCCTGGCGGCAGGACACCGGCAGGTACTTGTCCGCCACGCCTTCCGCATGGCAGTGCCAGGTCCAGCTGCGGCCGGCGGGCTGGGGTGTGAGCAGTACCGTGCCGTCGGTCAGCTTGGCGCTGCCGGTGCCGGCCAGGCTGAGCTGGATCGAACCGTCGGGAAGCACGCGCGGGCCGGCCTCGTCCTCGTCCAGCCCGGCTTCCTTGCCGCTCTTCGGCCAGCGGTTTTTGCTCTGGCGGAACTCGAGCACGGCGACCTTGGCCGGATCGGCCGCGGCCATGGCCTGTGCCACCTGGCTGCGCAGCTGGTAGTCCTGGTAGGCGGGGATGGCCACCGCAGCCATCACGCCGGCGGCGGCGACCGCCACCATGCCGTTGGAGCCGCTGGTGACCATTTCCAGCGGATTCTGCTCATAGGTCAGGCGCAGCGAGAGATCGTCCCGGGTGGCGTCCAGGCTGGCGCCGATCACGCCGTCGCGCGGCAGGTTGAGCGTATGCGCGGCCGGCAGCGCCTGCAGGTCCACCGTGCCGCCGCTGGCGTCGTCGAGGTACTGCAGCAGTTCCAGATAGCCGTAATAGGCCTTGCGCTGCGCGTCGTGCGAGGTGGCGGCGAAGCCGAGCAGGGTTTCCGCGCCGGGGTGGGCCTGGGCCTTCAGCCACTCGTCCATGCGCGTGTCCAGCTTGGCGGCGGCGCGGTCGGCCAGCGACTGGGGCAGCTTGCCGAAGATCAGGTAGTCGCCGTCCTCCACCCAGTACAGGTGCGAGCCCAGGCGGCCGAGCAGCTCGAGCAGCGCCTGCTGCTTCGGCTCCTGGCCGCCGGCCTCGTCGCGCAGGCGCTCGCCGAGACGGTTGGGGATCGACAGCGAATGCACCTGGGTGCCTTCCAGGCTGCGTACCTGGTAGGTCCAGCGCCTGTTCTTGGCCAGCTCCTCCAGCCTGGCGTACAGCGCGGCGCGGTCGCGCACGCGCACGGCGGCATAGCTGCCGGCGCTGTCTTCGTAGCCGACCAGTTCCGGGCCGACCCACTGGCTGAATTCGGCGAGGTCGAAGCCCATGCGCTGCTTGGAATCGGCCATGGCCTTGCGATAGGCGGCGGCGCGATCGGCGCCGAAATTGAGGATGAGCTGGTCCTCGAAGGTCTTGACCTGTTCGGTGCCGGGCAGGGCCAGCGTCACCACCCAGGAGGGCTTGCCGGCGACCTTGAATCCCGGCGCGAACTGCTGCGGCGCCAGATAACCCAGCAGGCGCGCCTGCGGCGCATGCAGCCGCAACTGCAGCCGGCCGTGGCCGTCCACCGTGCCCCAGCCGAAGGCGATGCTCTCGGTCCTGGCGGTGAATTCGCCAGGCAGGGTGCCGACGCTGTCCGCGGGAATCGCGCCCGAAGCCATGCCGCCGAGACCATGCGTGCTGAACCAGCCGAACAGGCCCTGGCCGGAAGCATCGATCTGCCGTTCCTGCTCGGTCACCTTGGCGGTGATGTCGGCGGACTTGGGATTGCGCACTTCGTCGAGCAGCGCATTCAGCGCGCCGCGATCGATGACCGCGGCGCCGACGCCGGAACGCGCCGCGAGCACGAACAGGCGGCCGCCGGCGGCATCGAAATGCAGCAGCTCGCCGGAGGCGAGGGCGCCGTCGCCCTTGGCGTCCAGCGGTGCCTGCAGGCCCAGCGCGCCGCCGAGCTGGGCGAAACGCCGGTTGAGCGCGCCGACGTCGCGCTGCTCCAGCTGCATGCTGGCCAGCAGCATGCTGCCGGGCGAGGGCATGCCCAGCGGATCGACCGCGCTGATCTCCAGCGGCCCGCGCAGATCCGACAGCAGGGCCAGGGTGAGCGGCGTGGCGCCGGCGTCGGCCAGCAGCTTGTCCTTGGCGATGGCGTCGCGCAGCGCGGCGACGGTCTTCAGGTGCTGCTCGCCGGCCAGGGTGGCGTCGAGCGGGCGGCCGTTAGGCACGGCGCCCAGCAGGCCCCACGGCGAGGGAATGCGCAGGTAGGCCACGGTGTGCGCGGGCAGGTGCTGCAGCAGCCAGGCCGGTTGCGAGAGCTGTTCCTGCGCGTGCTTGATCGCGCTGGCGTCGGCGCTGGGCGCCTGGTCGCGATGGCAGGCGCCGAGCACGGCGGAGGCGGCGAGGATGGTGGCGGGCAGCAGGCGGCGCGGCAGGTTCATTCCTTGAACTCCTGAGGTGTTGAATTGAGGTACTGCAAAGTCGGCGGAATATAGCAAAGCGCCGGGCGACGATCGCCGCCCGGCGCTCTCGGGTGGTTCCGCCTCAGGCCGCGGTGCGCGCCCGGGTGACCCGGCTGGCGGTTTCCTTGTGCAACTGCGCGGCGAGCCAGGCGCCGGTGGCGACCAGGATGTCGAGGTCGACGCCGGTCTGCATGCCCATGCCGTGCAGCATGTAGACCACGTCCTCGCTGGCCACGTTGCCGGTCGCGCCCTTGGCATACGGGCAGCCGCCGGTGCCGGACACGGCGCTGTCGACCACGCGCACGCCTTCTTCCAGGCAGCTGAGGATATTGGCCAGGGCCTGGCCGTAGGTGTCGTGGAAATGCACGGCCAGCGCCGCCATCGGCACCTCGGCCGCGACCGCCTTGAGCATGGCGCGGGCCTTGGCCGGCGTGCCGACGCCGATGGTGTCGCCCAGCGAGATCTCGTGGCAGCCGAGCTGGTGCAGGCGCGCCGCCACGCGCACCACGTCGGCTACCGGCACCTCGCCCTGGTAGGGACAGCCGAGCACGGTGGAGACATAGCCGCGCACCTTCACGCCGTCGGCGCGCGCGAGTTCCAGCACCGGACGGAAGCGCTCGATCGATTCGTCGATGCCGGCGTTGATGTTCTTGCGGTTGAAGGCCTCGGAGGCCGCGGTGAACACCGCCACCTCGGTGGCGCCCACGTCGCGCGCGCGGCGGTAGCCCTGCTCGTTCGGCACCAGCACGGGATAGCTCACGCCGGGCACCTTGCGGATGCCCTGGAACACTTCGGCGGCGTCGGCCAGCTGCGGCACCCACTTGGGGCTGACGAAGCTGGTGGCCTCGATGGTGCTCAGGCCGGTGGAGGAGAGGCGGTCGATCAGCGCGATCTTCACGTCGGCCGGAAGCAGGGTCTTTTCGTTCTGCAGGCCGTCACGGGCGCCGACTTCGACGATGCGGACGTGGTTGTCGGGGCTATTCATGGGGGCTATCCGTCAGGCGGGCGTCTTCGTAGGTCACATGCGGTTGCGATATGCGTGGCGCAAGCTGGGGTTCGCCTGGCGGCTCACCCCAACCTACGTGGCGAAGCGCACCAGCACGGCGTCGGCTTCGACGAAATCGCCCTGCGTGGCGCCGATGCTGTCGATGGTGCCGGCGCGCGGCGCCTTGAGCGCGAGCTCCATCTTCATCGCCTCCATCACCAGCAGCTCCTGGCCTTCCTCGACCTGGTCGCCGGGCCTGGCTTTCACCAGCACGATGCGGCCGGGCATCGGCGCGAGCACCTGGTTGCCGCCCGCACCCTGCCTGGCTTCCCAGGCGAACGCGGCGGCGCGGGCGAAGCTGTGGCGACGGCCGTCGCTGTCGTGCAGCAACACGCGCTGCGCGTCGGCGTGCAGCGGCAGGCGCAGCGACTGGCCATCGAAGCGCGCGCTGAGCGCCGCGCCATCGTGGCGCGCACCCTGCACGTGGCAGCTCGCGTCGCCGTGGCACAACTGGTAATCGCCATCGTGGCCGTGGGCTTCCACTTCGTAGCGCTGTTCGCGCAGCGACAACGCGACGATGCGCTTGCCGGCATGGCCGATGCGCCAGGCATCGGCGCGCGCCCACGGCGAATGCGGATCGACGCCGTGCGCGGCCTGCGCAACCACGGTGCGCTCGTCATGCAGCAGCGCCGCCACGGCCGCGGCGAACAGCAGCTGCGGCGCGGGCGCGGCGTCGCCGGCGAGGAACTCGTCCAGATGGCGGTCGAGATAGCCGGTGTCGATGCGGCCTTCCACTACCACCGGGTGGCGCACCAGGCGTTCGAGGAAGGCGATGTTGGATTTCGGCCCGGCGATCTCGCAGGCCATCAGCGCTTCGCGCAAGCGCTGCAGCGCCTGCGCGCGGTCGCGGTCGTGCACGATCAGCTTGGCGATCATCGGGTCGTAGAAGATCGTAACCGTGTCGCCCTCGATCACGCCGCCGTCGAGGCGCACGTGGCGTGAGGTTTCCGGCAGGCGCAGGCGCAGCAGTTTGCCGGAGCCGGGCAGGAAGTTCTGTTCCGGGTCTTCGGCATACAGGCGCACTTCGATGGCGTGGCCCTGCGCGTGGACGTCCTCCTGGCGCAGCGGCAGCGCTTCGCCGGCGGCGACGCGCAGCTGCCATTCGACCAGGTCGAGACCGAGCGTTTCCTCGGTGACCGGATGCTCCACCTGCAGGCGCGTGTTCATCTCCATGAAGAAGAACTCGCCGTCCTGGCCGACGATGAATTCCACCGTGCCGGCACCGACATAGTCGACGGCGCGTGCGGCCGCCACGGCGGCGGCGCCCATCGCGGCGCGGCGTGCCGGGGTGAGGAAGGGCGAGGGCGTTTCCTCCAGCACCTTCTGGTAGCGGCGCTGCGCGGAGCATTCGCGCTCGTTGAGATGGATCACGTTGCCGTGGGTGTCGCCGAACACCTGGAATTCGATGTGGCGCGGATGCTCCACATAGCGCTCCAGGATCACGCGCGTGTCGCCGAAGGCATTGGCGGCTTCGCGCTGGGCCGAGGCGAGCGCGTCGGCGAATTCCCGCTCCGCGCGCACGATGCGCATGCCCTTGCCGCCGCCGCCCGCGGCGGCCTTGATCATCAGCGGGAAGCCGGTGCTGCGCGCCTGTCCGGCGAGGAAGTCCGCGTCCTGGTTGTCGCCGTGATAGCCGGGCACCAGCGGCACGGCGTGCTTCTCCATCAGCGCCTTGGCGGCGGCCTTGGAACCCATCGCGTCGATGCTTGCCGGGCGCGGGCCGATGAAGGCGATGCCGGCCTCGGTGCAGGCCCGCGCGAAAGCGGTGTTCTCGGACAGGAAGCCATAGCCGGGATGGATGGCCTGGGCGCCGCTGCGCCGGGCCACTTCAAGGATGGTCTCGCCGCGCAGGTAGGAGTCGGCCGGACGCGGGCCGCCGATCGGCCAGGCCTCGTCGGCCAGGCGCACATGCTGCGCATCGGCGTCGGCCTCCGAATACACGGCGATGGTGCGGATGCCGAGACGGCGGCAGGTGCGGATCACGCGGCAGGCGATCTCGCCGCGGTTGGCTATCAGTACGCGCTCGAACATGCACGGGTCCGTGGCAGAAGTGCAGGGAATGGAGGTGCAAAGTCGGCCATGCTAGCGGAACGGGCGTGGCAGGCCGATGCGCGGCGCAGCATTCGGCTTTGCGCCCTCTCCCTTCGGGAGAGGGCTGGAGTGAGGGTGCGGGCGGGAGCGTCAGAGTGATGTGCACCGCTCCGGCCGCACCCTCATCCGCCTGCCGGCACCTTCCTCGCTCCTCCACGCGAAGAGGGCACAGGGATGTGCCCGGCTTTGATGAGCGAGGAAAGCAGGGCACATCCCTGTGCCCTCCCCGCGTGCTCTCCCACGGGGACTACCTTCGGGTCGCCGGAGGGAGAAGGATTCCAGGTTGCACATGGTGAGGCCTATTCGCCTTCCCAGTAGTCGACCGATTCGCCCTGCCGTCCCACCACCCGAAAGAACTGCGGCGTCCCATCCGCCGCCGGCGGATATTCAGCCATCACGCCGAATTTCCCGCTGTCCGGGTACTCGCACACCTCCGGATACTCCCGCGTGCTGATGCTGAGATAGCGCAGGTCCTTATCGCCGGTATTGGCAATTTGGTGCGCACTCTCCGGCCCTCCCGGCGGGCAGGCGATGATGTCGCCCACGCGGATCGGATGGCGTTCCTCGCCGATGCGCACCTCGCCCTCGCCCTCCAGCACGAAGAACATTTCCTCGTTCACGCGATGGTTGTGGAACGGATAGCCGCGCTTGCCCGGCGGCAGCACGGTGATGTTGTAGCCGAGCTTCTGTGCGCCGAGCTGCGCGGAGATGCGCGCGACGCGCGGACCGTAGCGCTCCGCGGCGGTGCCGGTGGGCGCAAAGGCCAGCGGCACCGGTTGCGGTTCGACGTCGGCGATATTGACGATGTGGCTGGGCATGACAGGTCCTGGGTAGGTTGGGGTGAGCCGGAGGCGAACCCCAACGTTGCGGTAGGCATGCGAGGTTCGTCGGGGTTCGCTGTGCTCACCCCAACCTACGTTATTCCGGCAAGTGGCAGACGGCTTCCACGTTGTGGCCGTCCAGGTCCAGCACGAAGGCTGCGTAGTAGTTGTCGTGATAGTGCTCGCGCAAGCCGGGCGGGCCGTTGTCGGTGCCGCCGGCGGCGAGCGCCGCGGCGTAGAACCGGTCCACTGCTTCGCGCGTCGGCGCCACGAAGGCGACATGGATCGCCGACAGCGGCGCGATCGGGTCGGCGCTGATCCAGAAGCTGGGCTTGCCGTCCTTGCCGAAGCCGGCGTGCGAGCGGCTGCCGGTCACTTCCTGGGTGACTTCCATCGCCAGGCCGCCGCCGAGCGGGGCCAGCACGCGTTCGTAGAAGGCCTTGCTGCGTGCGTAGTTCGAGACGGGCACGCCGATGTGGTCGAGCATGGAAGAACTCCTTGCGAGGAAGAGGGCGAGGGTGATCGCGGCGAAGTTTATGCCTGCGCGGTCCAGGCTGCTGCGCGCTTGTCGAGGAAGGCGCCCAGCCCTTCCTGGCCTTCCGCCGAAACGCGCAGGCGAGCGATCAACTCGGCGTTCTCGCGGTCGATGCGCTCGGCCTGCGCCTGGTCCTGGCCGGCGACCCGCAAGGCCAACCGCTTGGCTTGCGCCTGCGCGACCGGGCCCGCCTTGGCGAACGCGGCCAGCACGCCGGCCAGCGCGTCGTCCAGTTCCTCGGCGCGCACGCACTGGTGCAGCAGGCCGATGCGCTGGGCGGTCGACGCATCGAACAGTTCGCCGGTGAGAAACAGGCGGCGCGACTGGCGCAGGCCGATCGCCGCGATCACGTAGGGCGAGATCACCGCAGGCACCAGGCCGAGCTTCACTTCGGTCAGGCCGAATTTCGCGCTGTCCACGCCGATGGCGATGTCGCAGCAGGCGATAAGGCCCACGCCGCCGCCGTAAGCGGCGCCGTTGACGCGCGCCACGGTCGGCTTGGGCAGGAACTGCAGCGTGCGCATCAGGGCGGCCAGGCGCAGCGAATCCTCGCGGTTCTCCGCCTCGCTGGCCTTGGCCATGCCGCGCATCCAGTTGAGATCCGCGCCGGCGGAGAAACTGGCGCCCGCGCCGGTGAGCACCACCGCGCGCACGTTTTCGTCGCGGCCGGCGGCGGCCAGCGCGTCGGTCAGTTCGGCGATCAGGCTGTCGTCGAAGGCGTTGTGCACCTGCGGGCGGTTCATGGTGACGGTGCGGACGCCGGCGCGGTCGGCGAGCTGGAGGCTGGTGTACATGGCGGCCTGGAGGATGGGGAAAGCCCGTAGGTTAGTGAAACCGGATGGGGAGCAGGCAAGCGGGAGCAAGAGCTTGCGATACGCCCCGGTCGAATGCGGGCCTCGATGCCGCAGGCCCGTGGCCATTCACCGTTTCCGGCGCAACCAAGCTACAATGCGAACCATTCTTATTTGAGTGGTGGCCGTGCGACTGTCCGACCTGCCGAAAGGGGCGCCTGCCGTGGTGGACCGAGTGGACGATGCTCATAGCGACGATCCGATCGCGCAGCGCCTGCGCGACCTGGGCTTCGTCGCGGGCGAGCCGGTCCGCGTGGTGGCGCGTGGGCCGCTGGGCGCCGACCCGCTGCTGATCCAGATCGGCTCCACGCGTTTCGCGCTGCGCCGTACCGAAGCCGCGCGCGTCACCGTGCGCACCGGAGACCATGCATGAGCGCGACCACCTTGCGCATCGCCCTGGTGGGCAATCCCAACTGCGGCAAGACGGCGCTGTTCAACCAGCTCACCGGCGGCCGCCAGAAGGTGGCCAACTACGCCGGCGTCACCGTGGAGCGCAAGGAAGGCCGCTTCACCGCGCCCAGCGGACGCGTGCTGCACCTGCTGGACCTGCCCGGCACCTACAGTTTCGACGCCAACAGCCCGGACGAGCAGATCACCCGCGACGTCTGCGAGGGTGTGTATCCCGGCGAGCCCGCGCCCGACCTGATCGTGTGCGTGGCCGACGCCACCAACCTGCGTCTGCACCTGCGCTTCGTGCTGGAAGTGAAGCGCCTGGGCCGGCCGGTGGTGCTGGCGTTGAACATGATGGATACCGCGCGCCGCCGCGGCATCAGGATCGACGTGGCCGGGTTGCAGCAGCGGCTGGGCATTCCCGTGGTCGAGACCGTCGCAGTCAAGCGCGGCGGCGCGAAGGCGCTGATCGAGCGAGTGGACGGCGAGGTGCCCGAAGCGGCTCCGGCGCAGCCGGACGACCCGGCCAGCCGCGCCGACCTGCACGCGCAGGTGCGCGAGCTGCTGGCGGCCACCGTGGTGATGCCGCGCAATACCGACGCCATCGACGATGCGCTCGACCGCTGGGCGCTGCATCCGGTGTTCGGCTTGGGGATTCTCGCCGTGCTGATGTTCCTGATCTTCCAGGCGGTGTTCTCCTGGGCGCAGCCGGTGATGGACGCGATCGCCGCCGGCGTGGCCGCGCTCGGCGGCTGGGTGACCGGCGCGCTGCCGCAGGGGAGCGCGCTGCACAGCCTGCTCAACGACGGCGTCTTCGCCGGGCTCGGCGCGGTGCTGGTGTTCCTGCCGCAGATCCTGATCCTGTTCCTGTTCATCCTGGTGCTGGAGGAATCCGGCTACCTGCCGCGCGCGGCCTTCCTGCTGGACAAGCTGATGTTCAAGGCGGGCCTGACCGGCCGCGCCTTCATCCCGCTGCTGTCGAGCTTCGCCTGCGCGATCCCCGGCATCATGGCCACGCGCAGCATCACCGATCCGCGCGACCGCCTCACCACCATCCTGGTGGCGCCGCTGATGACCTGCTCGGCGCGCCTGCCGGTGTATACGCTGCTGATCGCCGCGTTCATTCCGCAGCGCACGGTGTGGGGCCTGTTCAACCTGCAGGGCATCGTGCTGTTCACGCTGTACGTGGCCGGCATCGTCAGCGCGCTCAGCGTGGCCTTCGTGATCAAGCGCTTCCGCAAGGACAAGAGCGAGCACGCGCTGCTGATGGAGCTGCCCTCGTACCGGCTGCCGAATCCGCGCGACATCGCGCTGGGCCTGTGGGAGCGCGCGCTGATCTTCCTCAAGCGCGTGGGTGGCATCATCCTGGCGCTGACCGTGCTGCTGTGGTTCCTGTCCAGCTTCCCGGCGCCGCCGGAAGGCGCGACGCAGCCGGCCATCGACTACAGCCTGGCCGGCCGCCTGGGCCGCCTGCTGCACTACGTGTTCGCGCCGATCGGTTTCAACTGGCAGATCTGCATCGCGCTGATCCCCGGCCTGGCCGCGCGCGAGGTGGCGGTGTCGGCGCTGGGCACGGTGTACGCGATGTCCGCCGCCGGCGGCGACGATGCCCTGGCCAGCCAGCTCGGTCCGGTGATCGCGCAGCAGTGGTCGCTGGCCACCGCGCTGTCGCTGCTGGCCTGGTATGTGTTCGCGCCGCAGTGCATGTCGACCATGGCGGTGATCCGCCGCGAGACCAATTCCTGGCGCAACGTGGCGATCACCGCGGGTTACCTGTTCGGCCTGGCCTACCTGGCCTCGCTGATCACCTACCAGGTGGCGAGGGCGCTGGCATGAGCGCGTTCGGGGTGATCCAGGCAGTGGTCATCGGCGTGCTGGTACTGGGCAGCGCGCTGTACGCGTTGCGCAAGCTGCTGCCGGGCCTGAGCACGCGCTGGCTGGCGGCGGCGTCCGCGTCGCTCAACAAGCCGTGGCGCAAGCCCTGGCTGCGCGCGCTGGGGCGTCGCCTGCAACCGGCGCAGGCGACCGGCAACTGCGGCGACGGCTGCGGCACTTGCGGTAGCTGCGGGCCCGCGCCTTCGGACTCCAGGCCGCCGTCATCCGCGCGGCCCGACGTGCAGCCGCTGGAATTCCGTTCGCGCGATCGCGCGGCGCGCTGACCCCCGTCTTCAGGCGGCCGCGGCGCTTGCCCTGCGGCGTCCGCGCTCCTTCCATGCATCGGCCAGCCAGAACGCCATCGCGATGGTGGCGCCGATTTCCGCCAGCGGTACCGTGGGGGCGTCTTCGCCGCTCAGGGCCAGGCGCAGCATGTTGGCCAGCACGATCCAGCCGACCGGATGGATGCGGAACCGCGAGGGTCCGGCGCCGCTGCGTTCGCGATAGCGGCGTATGCCCAGCACGATCGCCAGCACCACGATCACCACGCTTGCCAATTCGTCGACCCCCAGATACTTGAGCGCCACCGCGATCGCCGCCATCAGCGGAACGCAGGCCCAGCGCAGCCAGGTCCCGCGCCCGCCGTCCGTGTCGGGCAGGCGCTGCCAATAGTCGAGCCATTGCCAGCCCATATAGGCGAAAGCGAGTCCGGCGACGCCGCAGATCCACGCCGCGATGGTCGGAAAAACGTTCCAGGCCTTGCTGGCGTCGCCGCCGAGCGTGATCACGCCGAACAGCGCGGCGACCAGGGCGATGGCGGCGACGGTGGCGGTGACGATGCGCACCGAATTGATCGCCAGGCGCGGCAGCGACAAGCCGCGTGCGGCCGCCAGCAGCCAGAAATGCAACTGCTCCCGCGGCATGTAGGGGAGCAGTTCTTCCACGTGGTCGTCGCTCAGGCGGTTCGCGAAGCGCGCCAGTTCGCCCGGACGTTCCGGCAGCATCGACACCAGCAACACCTGCGGCCAGTGGAACGGGCGCACCAGCTGGCGCAACATGCGGCGGGTCATCTTGAGGTTGGGCGCATGGCCGGACCAGCCGGGGTCGTGCGCGCGCCGCGCCGCCGCCTCGATGTGCTCCGGCTGCATTTCCCATTGCAGCCGCATGCGGCGGCGCAGCCGCTGCACCGCGAACGGGTCGTAGCCGGCGCGCACGTGATCCAGATCGAAGAAGCCGAGCAGGGCGTCGAAGCATTCGGCCGGCATCGCCGTAGCCTGTTGCTGCACGCGCGCCATCATGTGCTGGCCGAGCGCAGCCTTGGCCTGCAGCGACCACAGTTCGTGGCGACCGGCCAGCCAGGCGAGCAAGGCCTGCGGGTCGCCGCGTCCGGCCACGGCGAGCAGCTCGTCCAGCAGGTGGGCGAGATCGACCGTGGTGGCAGGCAACGGCGCCTCGCCGCCCATGGCGCGCGGCGGCAGCGCGACGGGTCGGGCGTGCACCGGCGTATTGGCCGGCGCCGCCGCCATCGCGATCGGAGCTTCGTCCTGCCCATCGTCGCCATCGTGGACAGTCGCCTGCACCGTCCGGTTCTGGCAGAAGCGCAACGCGGCCTCATATGCCTCGCGCAGCCGCTGGAAACCGGCCGGATCTTCGTCGGGACGCGTGCCGCGCAGGCGCTGCGCATAGGCGCGTTTGATGCTGCGCTCGTCGGCATCCTCGGTCAGGCCGAGCAGTCCGAAGGCCCACATCAGAGTTGCCGCTCCAGCTGGTCCAGCGCGTCGCGGAACTGGCCGCGATGCTCGCGGATCAGCTGCTCGTCCTGGCTGTCCAGCGACTGGCGGAACTGGGCGATCCACTGCTGTACCAGGTCGCGCGCCTGCAGGTGTTCTTCGTAGAGGCGCTCGGCGCGGGCGAGCAGGGCGATGTTCTCCTGCTTGCTGCGCGGATGGATCTTGATGTCCTCCAGCGCGCGCAGGCGCGCGCGGATTTCCTCCGGCGTGAGCAGTCCCGGATTCTGTTCCAGGATCAGCTCGTGCCGTTCGCCGGTGGCCAGCACGGTGGCCTCGGCCTGCAGTACGCCGTTGATGTCGTAGGTGAAGCGCAGGCGCACGCCGTTCTCGGCGGCGGAGCGGTCGGGCTGCAGGTGGATGGTCATCTCGCCCAGCAGGATGTTGCGCTCGACCATCGGGCTTTCGCCCTGATAGACCTCCAGCGAGAGCAACTTCTGGTGGTCATACACCGGGTAATAGATTTCCTCGCGGCTCACCGGCACCGTGCTGTTGCGATGGATGATCGGCGAGAACAGGCCATCCTGGACCTGGCCGTTGCCGTCGCGGCGCGAAACCTTGGTGCCCAGCGTGTAGGGGCATACGTCGGTGAGGATGATCTCTTCCAGGCGCTGGTCGCGCACCTTCAGACCCGCGGCGACGCAGGCGCCCAGGGCGATCGCCTGGTCCGGGTTCACATGCCGCAGCGGCAGGCGGCCGAACATGCGCGAGACCAGCCTGGCGACCAGCGGCATGCGGCTGGCGCCGCCGACCAGCACCACTTCGCTCAGTTGCGCCGGCTGCAGGCGCGCGTCGCGCATGGCCCGTTCCACCGGCGCGCGCATGCGCTGGATCAGCGGATCGCACAGGCGCGCGAAGCGGTCCTCGTCGATGCTCCAGTTGCGCAGCGCGCCGTCCAGCGCGATCTCCAGCGACGACTGCCCGGCGCCGGCCAGCGAACGCTTGAGCAGTTCCAGGCGCCGCCGCAGCTGGCCCAGCTCGCCGGCCGGCAGGCGCTCGGGCGCGATGCCGGTGTCGGCGCAGAAGGCCTGTAGCAGCACGTCGAGGAAATCCTCGCCGCCGAGGAAGTTGTCGCCGGCGCTGGCGTGCACTTCGACCACGCCTTCGAACAGTTCGAGGATGGACACGTCGAAGGTGCCGCCGCCCAGGTCGAACACCACGAAGCGCGAGCCTTCGCGCTGCTCCTGCAGGCCATAGGCGAGCGCGGCCGCCGTGGGTTCGTTGATCAGCCGCTCGACGCGGATGCCGGCCAGCTCGCCCGCGGCGCGCGTGGCCTTGCGCTGCGCGTCGGAGAAATAGGCCGGCACGCTGATCACCGCCTCGGTGACTTTCTCGCCGGTGGCCGCTTCGGCGTCGTCGATCAGCGCGCGCAGGATCAGCGCGGACAGTTCTTCCGGCCGCAACATGCGCGAGCCCAGCCGCGTTTCGCGCGGCGTGCCCATCCAGCGCTTGAACGCGGCCACGCTGTCGTTCGGATGGCTGACCATGCGGTCGCGCGCGGCCTGGCCGACCAGCATGTGGCCGTGCTCGTCGACACTCACCACCGACGGCGTCAGCAGTTCGCCCAGCGCGTTCGGAAACAACTTCGGGCCGTTCTCGCCATAGCACCCGACCAGCGAGTGCGTGGTGCCCAGATCGATACCTACGATCATCCTTGAATGTCCCCCTGTGGACCGGTTGCTTGAATGGCCTGCGTTACATCCGAAACACGCCGTAGCGCTGCGGCTCGATCGGCGCATTGAGCGAGGCGGAGATGGCCAGGCCCAGCACGCGGCGGGTATCGGCCGGATCGATGATGCCGTCGTCCCACAGGCGCGCGCTGGCGTAGTAGGGGTGGCCCTGGCGCTCGTACTGCTCGCGGATGGGCGCCTTGAAGGCTTCCTCGTCCTCGGCGCTCCAGCTCTTGCCGGAGGCTTCCAGGCCGTCGCGGCGCACGGTGGCGAGCACCGAGGAGGCCTGTTCGCCGCCCATCACGCTGATGCGCGCGTTCGGCCACATCCACAGGAAGCGCGCGCCGTAGGCACGGCCGCACATGGCGTAGTTGCCGGCGCCGAAGCTGCCGCCGATCACCACGGTGAACTTCGGTACGTGCGAGCAGGCCACCGCGGTGACCATCTTGGCGCCGTCCTTGGCGATGCCGGCGTTCTCGTACTTTCTGCCGACCATGAAGCCGGTAATGTTCTGCAGGAACACCAGCGGCACGTTGCGCTGGTTGCACAGCTCGATGAAATGCGCGCCCTTGAGCGCGCTCTCGGCGAACAGGATGCCGTTGTTGGCGACGATGCCCACCGGATAGCCGTGGATGTGCGCGAAGCCGCAGACCAGGGTCTTGCCGTAGCGCGCCTTGAATTCGTGGAATTCGGAGCCGTCGACGATGCGCGCGATCACCTCGCGGATATCGAACGGGCGGCGGGTGTCCTGCGGGATCACGCCGTACAGTTCCTCGGCGGCATAGCGCGGCTCGGCCGGCGCGCGCAGGGCCAGCGGGATGTCCTTCCTGCGGTTGAGGCTGGCGACGATGTCGCGCGCGATCGACAGCGCGTGCGCGTCGTTCTCGGCGAAGTGGTCGGCCACGCCGGAGACGGACGTATGGACGTCCGCGCCGCCCAGCGCCTCGGCATCCACCACTTCGCCGGTGGCGGCTTTCACCAGCGGCGGGCCGCCCAGGAAGATAGTGCCCTGCTCGCGCACGATGATGGTCTCGTCGCTCATCGCCGGCACGTAGGCGCCGCCGGCGGTGCACGAACCCATCACCACGGCGATCTGCGGGATACCCAGGCCCGACATGCGCGCCTGGTTGTAGAAGATGCGGCCGAAATGCTCCTTGTCCGGGAACACCTCGTCCTGCAGCGGCAGGAAGGCGCCGCCGGAATCGACCAGGTACACGCAGGGCAGGCGGTTCTCCAGCGCCACTTCCTGCGCGCGCAGGTGCTTCTTCACGGTCATCGGGAAATAGGTGCCGCCCTTGACGGTGGCGTCGTTGGCGACCACCACCACCTCGATGCCGTGCACGCGGCCGATGCCGGTGATGATGCCGGCGGCCGGCGCGGCGTCGTCGTACATGCCGTGCGCGGCGAGCGGCGAGAGCTCGAGGAAGGGCGAGCCCGGGTCGAGCAGGGCGCGGATGCGCTCGCGCGGCAGCAGCTTGCCGCGCGCGGTGTGCTTCTCGCGCGCCTTCTCGCCGCCGCCTTCGGCACTGTGCGCCAGCTGTCGGTGCAGATCGTCCACCAGCGCGCGCAGGCTGGCGCTGCCGGCCTGGAATTCGGGCGAACGGGTATCCAGTTGCGAGGCGATGACACTCATGAGGCGAAGGCTGCGCTCGGGGAAAGGCCGGATGATAGCGGCCGGCGCACTGCAGCCGAAACACACCGCCGCATTTCCTCGCGACGCGGTTTTTTGCGGACGAAAAAAAACCGGCCGCTCGCGCGGCCGGTTTTCCTGAAGCATCGCGAAGGGATTAATGGCCCTTGGCGGCGTCCTTCGCCTTGTCCGCGGCGTCCTTGGCGGCGCCGGCAGCGTCCTGGGCAGCACCAGCGGCCTTGGAAGCGGCGTCGGCAGCCTGCTCCATGGCGGCAGCCGGAGCGGTGCCGGCGGCAGCCGGAGCAGCGGCGGTCGAAGCCGGAGCAGCAGCCGGAGCGGCAGCGGTGGAAGCCGGAGCAGCGGCCGGAGCCTGCTCGGCAGCCTTCTGAGCCTGGTCAGCCGACTGCTGAGCCTGGTCAGCCGACTTCTGGGCGTCCTGCGCGGAATCCTGCGCGCCGTTGCTGCAAGCCGCCAGCAGCGCGACGAGCGCGGAGGCGAGTAGGGTACGCGTGAACTTCATTGTTGAATCTCCTTTGCCGTGGAATGCCGTTTGGCGGGCGTATTAATAGCGCTTTCGCGGAATTTGCGCCACATCTTTTATTAACAAGGCCATGGCCGGGTTATCCCCCTTTCATGGGGATGCCCGGCCCAGGCGTGGCTGCTTTCAGCCCAGCAGTTCCACCGCGATGGCGGTGGCTTCGCCGCCGCCGATGCACAGGGAGGCGACGCCGCGCTTGAGGCCACGGGTCTGCAGCGCGTTGAGCAGGGTCACCACCAGGCGGGTGCCGCTGGCGCCGATCGGATGGCCCAGCGCGCAGGCGCCGCCGTTGACGTTGAGCTTCGCGTGCGGGATGCCCAGCTCGCGCATCGGCGCCATCGCCACCACGGCGAAGGCTTCGTTGACCTCGAACAGATCCACGTCGTCGACCTTCCAGCCGGCCTTGTCCAGCACCTTCTGGATGGCGCTGACGGGAGCGGTGGTGAACCACTCCGGCTCCTGCGAATGAGTGGCGTGCGCCACGATGCGCGCCAGCGGCTGGAGGCCGCGGGCCTTGGCGTCGTCGGCCGAGAGCAGCACCACGGCGGCGGCGCCGTCGGAGATGCTGGAGGAGCTGGCGGCGGTGATGGTGCCGTTCTCCTTGCGGAAGGCGGGCTTCAGGCTCGGCACCTTGGCGATGTCGGAGCGGCCCGGCTGCTCGTCGGTATCCACCACCACATCGCCCTTGCGGCCGGCCACGGTGACCGGGACGATCTCGCCGGCGAAGGCGCCGTTCTGCTGGGCGGCCTGCGCACGCTTGACCGACTCGATGGCGAAGGCGTCCTGCTCCTCGCGGGTGAAGTGGTACTTGTCGGCGCACAGCTCGCCGAACACGCCCATGGCCTTGCCGTCGTAGGGATTGGTCAGGCCGTCCCAGGCCATGTGGTCGACCAGCTGGCCGTCGCCGTAGCGGATGCCGGTGCGGGCGTTGACCATGTGCGGCGCGTTGGTCATCGACTCCATGCCGCCGGCCACCACCACGGCGGCCGAGCCGGCCTTGATCAGATCGTGGCCGAGCATGATGGCCTTCATGCCGGAGCCGCACACCTTGTTGACGGTGGTGCAGCCGACCGCGGCGGGCAGGCCGGCCTTCAGCGCGGCCTGGCGGGCCGGGGCCTGGCCGAGGTTGGCCGGCAGCACACAGCCCATCAGCACTTCGTTGACGTCCTGTGCGGCGATGCCGGCCTGCTCCAGCGCGGCCTTGATGGCGGTGGCGCCCAGCACAGGGGTAGGCACGCCGGTGAACTGGCCGAGGAACGAGCCGATGGCGGTGCGCTTGGCGCCCGCGATGACAACACTGACGTCCGACATGGGGATCTCCGCAAGGACAGGGATGGGCATGGGGTGCCCGAGCAATCAGTGGGCAATTATCGCAGCCGCCTACCACTGTCGGCAAACCGTTGCCGCAACAGGGGATTGCGCGCGACCTCCGACGCCATTCGCAATTCGTTGCGCCGGCATTGTGCGAGCATGGGCAGGCAGGAAGAGGCCGGCGAGGAACCGGCCGCATCGACACGGACATGGGTCGTCAAAGAACGGGGATCAAGCCAATGGGCATCGGGAACGGTTTTCCGCGCCGGCGCGAGCTGTGCCTCGCCATCGTCATCGCATTCGGGCTCAGTGGCTGTGGAGGAGGGGGCGGCGGCAACGGCAACGTGCGCACCACCACGCCCACGACGCCGACCACGCCTTCGCAACCCAGCACGCCGCAGCCGCCGATCGACGCGCAGCTCACGCTGACCGATACCAATGCCGCGCACGCCCGGGGCTTTACCGGCCAGGGCGTGACCATCGGCGTGGTCGACAGCGGCGTCATGCGCAATCACCCGGCGCTGGCGGGACGGGTGCTGGCGGACCTCGTCTATGTCGACCCCAGCGTCAACAACACCAGCATCGACGACGTGGTCGGCCATGGCACCTGGGTGTCGCAGGTCGCGGCCGGCAAGCCGGTGGGGCAGTTCGTCGGCGGCATCGCGCCGGGGGCGGACATCGTGTCGGCGCGCATCATCGCCGACAAGGCGCCGACCGACGACGGCTCCGGCCAGGGCAACCGCGTCACCACCGCCGATCCGCTCGGCGCGATCAACGACGACCTGATCGCCAACGGCGTGAAGGTGATGAACAACTCCTGGGGCGGCCTGTACTGGGACGCCACCGCCACCGCCACCACGCAGAGCTTCCACGACGCCTACAGCCGCTTCGTCAACAGCTGGGGCGGCCTGGTGGTATTCGCCGCGGGCAATGATTCCAAGCCCAATCCCAGCGACGTGGCCGCGCTGCCGTACCGCGCGCCGGACCTCGCGCGCGGCTGGCTCACCGTGGTGGCGGTGGACAGCAACAACCCCACCCAGCTGGCCAGTTATTCCAATGCCTGCGGCGTAGCCATGAGCTATTGCCTTGCCGCGCCTGGCAACCTGATCGTCACCGGCAAGGACGACACGCCCGGCAGCACCAGCTACTACATCATCTCCGGCACCTCGTTCGCCGCGCCGCAGGTGTCGGGCGCGGCGGCGCTGGTGTGGCAGGCCTATCCGTACTTCAGCAACGACCTGGTGCGGCAGACCTTGCTCGGTACCGCCACCGATCTCGGCGCGCCGGGGCCGGATGCGGTGTTCGGCTACGGCATGCTCGACGTGGGCAAGGCGGTGAACGGCCCGGCCAAGTTCGACTGGGGCGACGTCACGGTGAACTTCAGCGGCAGTTCCAGCTGGAACAACCCGATCTCCGGCGCCGGCGGCCTGATCAAGCAGGGGCCTGGCACGCTGACGCTTACCCAGCCGTCCACCTATACCGGCCTGACCCAGGTGCAAGGCGGCGTGCTGGCGGCGAAGTCGCTCGCCTCCGGCGTGGCGATCGCCGCGCAGGGCACGCTGACCGACACGCATAGCATCGGCGGCAATGTCGCCAACGCCGGCGTGCTGACCGTGCGCGGCGGCGACGTCAACGTGGCGGGCAGCTACCAGCAGACCGGCGCCGGCCGCCTGGCGCTGGAACTGGGCTCGGTGCTGCGCACCGGCGGCAGCGCCACGCTGGCCGGCGGGGATCTCTATCTGATCGGCGCGGGTTCCGGCTACATGGCCAATGCGCACACCAATGTGCTGGTGGCCAACGGCGGTCTCACCGGTACCTTCTCCAGCGTCAACTCCGCGTCCAACGTCTTTGTCACCGCGACCATCAACTACGATGCCAACAGCGCCTGGCTCAACGTGTCGCAGGTGCAGGTGACGGCGCTGCAGGGCATGAGCTACACCGCCGCCTCGATGGGCGCGGCGCAGCGGGTGGACGGGGCGTTCCAGCAGATCAACACGCAACTGGCGCAGGGCGGCGCGAGCGGGCAGATCGCGGCGTCCGGTTTCGTCGCGGGCGCGGCGCAGCTGCAGCAGTCCTCCAGCCTTGCCGTCGCCCAGCGTTCGCTGGAAAGCCTGTCCGGCCAGCTGCACGCGGCCAGCGCGGCCATGACTCTGCAGGCGATCGATGCGAGCACGCGTGCGTTCTCCGACCGCTTCGACCAGCTTGCGCAGGCGCCGGCAGCGGGTGGCTGGTCGCAGAACCTCGGCTATCAGGGTTCGCTGGCGCGCGCCGGCTACGGCAATGTCAGCCTGGACCTCGGCGGCTGGATGGTGGGCCAGGACCGTCGCCTCGGCGCGAACGGCTTCGCCGGTTTCGCGGTGGCGCAGATGCAGGGCCTGGGGCGCCTGGCCGAGAGCGCGGACCAGGGCCGCAGCCGCGCCGTCGAGGGCAGTCTGTATGCCGGCATCGCGCGCGATGCGTGGTACGCGATGGGCCGCGTCGGCGTCGGCGACTACCAGGAAAACATGCGCCGCTACCTGCAGCTCGGCGACGCCAGCACGGCCGTGGCGAGCGACACGCGCGGCCGCTACGGCGTTGCATACGGCGAAAGCGGCTATCGCTTCGACGCCGGCGGCATGCACCTCACGCCATACGTGGATGTGCAATACACGCGCATCCAGCGCGACGGCTTCAACGAACTGGGCGGCTACGGTTTCGGCCTGAAGGCGCCGGGCCAGACCGTCGAGCGCTGGCAGGCCGGCGCCGGCCTGCGCGCGATGCGCAGCTGGCTGGTGCCCGGCCTGGGCCGGCTGGACCTGAAAGGACGCTTGTCCTGGCAGCAGTCGTTCGCCACCCGCGGCGACGTGTTCGACGCCAGCTTCACCGGACTCAATCAATGGGCGCCGCTGGGCGGCATCGGGCTGGAGCGCTATGCGGGGCTGGCCGGCATGGAGCTGGACTGGCGCTTCTCTTCGCGCGGCGCGCTGCAGCTGAGCTACGACCATTACTTCGGCCAGCGCGACCAGTCGAGCATGGCGACGCTGGCGTATCAGTACCGCTGGTGAGCGCGCGGCGGCTGCGGCGCGCGCCGTGGCCGCTCAGCGCGACGCGTGACGCAGGCCGTACGGCTGATAGTGGCCGCGGCGCGTGGCATAACGGGGGCGAGCCGCCAGCAGGTCGGCGAGGTGATCGATCGCATGGTCGGCCGGCGCAGCGATATCGCGCTGGGCTGCGGCATGCCTGAGCGCATTCGCGGGATTCATCCGTTGCGCCAGCAGCAGCGCGGCGACCGCGATGCGCGCCTGTTGCTCGCGCGGGTCGGGATGGAGGCAGTCGTTGGTGGTGACGCGCATGGGAAGGCGCAGGTCGGTAGCCGCTCGATCAGCGCAGGCCAGCATCGCCGCGCGGCGTGTCGCTTTCGTGACGTTGCCGCGACGGATCGCGCACGCCGCTGCGCGATCCGCCTGCCGGCAGCTCAGGACTTGCCGTGGTACAGCTCGCGCCCGATCAGCATGCGGCGGATCTCGTTGGTGCCGGCGCCGATCTCGTACAGCTTGGCGTCGCGCAGCAGGCGGCCTGCCGGGAATTCGTTGATGTAGCCGTTGCCGCCCAGCGCCTGGATCGCTTCCAGCGCCACCTTCACCGCGTTCTGCGAGGCATTGAGCAGGCAGGCGGCCGGATCGATGCGCGACTTGCTGCCCTGGTCGAACTCGCGCGCCACCATGTAGGCGAAGCCGCGCGAGGACTGCAGCGCGGTGTACATGTCGGCGACCTTGGCCTGCATCATGCCGAAGGTGCCGATCGGCGCGTTGAACTGCTTGCGCTCGCGCACATAGGGCAGCACCAGGTCCATCGCCGCCTGCATCAGGCCGAGCGGGCCTCCGGACAACACCAGGCGCTCGGTGTCCAGGCCGCTCATCAGCACGCGCACGCCTTCGTTGACTTCGCCGACGATGTTGGCGGCGGGGATCTCGCAGTCCTCGAACACCAGCTCGCAGGTGTTGGAGCCGCGCATGCCCAGCTTGTCCAGCTTCTGCGCGGTGCTGAAGCCCTTCATGCCCTTCTCGATGATGAAGGCGGTCATGCAGCGGCTGCCGGCCGGGCGCGGCGCGGTGCGCATGTAGACCAGCAGCACGTCGGCGTCGGGTCCGTTGGTGATCCACATCTTGGTGCCGTTGGCCACCCACACGTCGCCGCGCAGCTCGGCCTTGCAGCTCATCGAGCCGACCACGTCGGAACCGGCGCCGGGCTCGCTCATGGCCAGCGCGCCGACGTATTCGCCGGAGCACAGCCTGGGAATGTATTTGCGGCGCTGTTCCTCGTTGCCGTTGTGGAACAGGTTCTGCACGCACAGGTTGGAATGCGCGCCGTACGACAGGCCCACCGAGCCGGAGGCGCGGGAGATTTCTTCCATCGCCACCATGTGCGCCAGGTAGCCCAGGCCGGTGCCGCCGTAGGCCTCCGGAATGGTCATTCCGAGCAGGCCCATTTCGCCGAACTTCCGCCAGAGGTCGGCCGGGAAGACGTTATCGTGGTCGATCTGGGTGGCGCGGGGAGCGATCTCCTTTTCCGCGAAGGCGTGCACGCTTTCGCGCAGCAGGTCGAGCTCTTCGCCGAGGGAAAATGGACGCATCGGAGGCTCCGGAAGGGGACGGTGAGCCGGAAATGCTAACGCAGGACCCGCTTCGGCCTATGGCGCAGCGCACCACGAAAGCGGTCGGATCGGGCAGGGGTTGGAATTCGTCCGATTGCTTATGTCCGTGAAGTAGATCACAGTTATCCAAGATAAGTGGGTGGGGGCACCTCAGGGACTATGGATGTGAGAGGTTTTCTCGCGCTTCCGGCGCTGCTCGGAAGCTTGAGCGCATGGGCGCGCCGGCGTCTGCACCGGGGGAACTGGGCACGCGGCGCGTCGGTGAGCATCGACCTGGGCAGCCTGCGCCTGCGCGTGCTGCGCCGGGTGAAGCCGTCGGCGAACGATGCCTGGTGTCGCAATCAATTGCTGGTCGATGCGCACTGCAAGGTGCAGGGCTGCACCCTGGCCGGGCGCGGCACTCTGCTGTCCGCGGTGGACCTGCAGGCCTGGTGCCTGAAGCTGCCGCCGTTCCTGGAGGGCGAGCTGACGGAGCTGCACCTGTGCAGCGTGAGCGACCGCATCGGCCTGCACCTGCAGCGGCCGGTGCAGGAAAACCTCACCGCGGTGACGGTAGCCCTGGTCGACCCCGCGCGCGACGGGCATACCCTGTACGACGCCTGGCACAGCGGGCGCGGCCTGCTGTTCCTGGTCACCCAGCTGCAGCTGCAGGAATTCTTCGCGCAACTGGAGCGTGCGATGCACCGCTTCCCGGTGCGCTACGGCCACGCACAGCGCCAGCCGGCCTAGCTCCTTCCGGTAGAAGGCCGGTCAGGGCACCGGGTGCCCTTTGCCGGCCGTCCAGATCGCATACCAGTCCTCGTTGCCCAGCCGCACGTCCAGCGCGGCCACCGCTTCGCGCAGGCCTTCCACGCGGCCGGTGCCGGTGACCGGATGCGGGCGCGAGGGATGGCGCAGCACCCAGGCGAAGGCGAGCGTCGCCAGGCTGATCCCGAGCCGCGTCGCGATCGCCTCCATGCAGGCGCGTACGCGCACGGCCTGTTCGTCGGTGCCGGTGAACAGCCGGCCGCCGCCCAGCGGCGACCAGATCATCGGACGCAGGCCCAGCTGCTGGGCCTGGTCCAGCGTGCCGTCGTCGAGCGCGCCCAGCTGCAGCGGCGAAAGCTCGAGTTGGTTGGTGAGCAGCGGCGTGCGCCCATGCAGCAGCGCGAACTGGCTGGCGCTGTGGTTAGACACGCCCCAGTGCCGCACCTTGCCTTCGCGGGTGAGCGTGGCGAAGGTGTCGGCGAGCCCGGCGGCGTCCATCAGGTAGTCGGGGCGATGGATCAGCACCAGGTCGACGTGGTCGGTATGCAGGCATTGCAGCGAGCGCTCCACCTGCGCGCGCACGTAGGCGGCCGTGGTGTCGTAGTGATTCACTTGATACGGACGGCTGGCGGAGCGCAGGCGGATGCCGCACTTGGTCACCAGCTGCATGCGCCGGCGCAAGGACGGCGCGGCTTTCAACGCCTCGCCGAAGACCGCCTCTTCCGCATAGTCACCATAAATGTCGGCATGATCGAACGAGCTGATGCCCAGCTCCAGCGCCTGCTCGATCCAGCGCACGCGCGCCTGCACGTCGAGGTTCCAGCTGGTGAGGCGCCACAGGCCGGCGACGATGGGGGAGAGTTGCAGCTGCGGGGAGGCGGCGAGTGGTTGCATGGCGGGGTCGATGCAGAAAGACGCTCATGCTATCGGCCGTTTAAGCGATGCGCATCAAGCTCGTCATGCCGGCGCAGGCCGGCATCCAGTGACGACAGTGCATGGACGGGCGACAAGCCAGGAGCGACGCACGTTTTCGCTCGATCGTGGCGTGTCGCTACTGGATGCCGGCCTGCGCCGGCATGACGATGGTCAGCACAGGCCGCCATTGACGGCGAGCACCTGCCGCGTGATGTAGCCCGCCTCCGGACTCAGCAGGAACTGCACGGCGGCGGCGACTTCGTCCGGCGTGCCCATGCGCTGCATCGGGATCGCCGCGAGGATTTCATCCAGCGGCAGCCCGGCGTCGACCATGTCGGTATCGATCAGCCCCGGCGCCACGCAGTTGACGGTGATGCGGCGCTTCGCCAGTTCCAGCGCCAGCGCCTTGGCCGCGCCGATCACGCCGGCTTTCGACGCGCTGTAGTTCACCTGGCCGCGGTTGCCGATCAGGCCGGATACCGAAGTGATGCACACGATGCGCCCCGGCGCGCGGCGGCGGATCATCGGCATCACCAGCGGATGCAGCACGTTGTAGAAGCCGTCGAGATTGGTGCGCAGCACCTGGTCCCAGTCCTCGTCAGTGAGCGCGGGAAAGGCGCCGTCACGGGTGAGTCCGGCATTGCACACCACGCCGTAATAAGCGCCATGCGCGGCCAGGTCGGCCTCCAGTGCGGCGGCGCAGGCGGCGCGGTCGGCGATGTCGAACTGCAGCACGCGCGCCTGGCGTCCCAGTGCCTGGATCGCCGCCTGCACGGCTTCGGCCTCGTCGCGCCGCGAACGGCAGTGCAGCACCAGGTCGTAGCCCGCCTGCGCCAGGCGCAGGGCGATGGCGCGGCCGATGCCGCGGCTGGAACCGGTGACCAGGATGGTGTCGGTCATGCGTGGCGATCCTCGATAAGCGCAGCGGCAACCATAGCGAAGTTCATGCGGCCTGCCGCAGCACGCGGCGGCGCACCAGCCACTCGCCGGCGAACAGCGCGCCCATGATGAAGTAGGCGATCAGGCCGTTGTAGAGCGTCCACCAGCGCAGCGGCGCCCATAGCGTGAGCGCGGCCGATGCCAGCGCGTTGGCGGCGAAGAAGCCCATCCACAGCCAGGTGACCTTGCGCGTATACGGCACGGCCGCCGCCGGCAGCTGCGGATCCTGCAGGCGCGCGATGCGCTCGATCATCGGCGGCCCGTAGCGCAGGGTCAGCCCGAAGGCGAGCAGCAGCAGCGTGCAGATCAGGGTGGGATACCAGCGCAATAGCTGCGATTCGCCGCTCAGAGCCAGCAAGGCGCAATAGGCCAGCGCGGCGCCGAGCATCCAGCGGCCGCCCGGCTGGCGCCACAGCGCGGGCGCGCGCAGCAGCCAGGCGACGCCCAGCGCCAGCGCGAACGCCTGCGGCGGCACGTGTTGCATGCCGAAATACACCAGGAAGGGATACAGCACGCCGACGGCGAGCAGCAGGAAGGACGTGAGTTTGCGCATGCGGCCGGTCGGCACTCCACGAAACAGGCGGGGTTCGCCGCCTCCGCGACGGTCTGGCCGAGGCGGGCGCATGCTACCAGAGGCGGCTCAGCTGTCCCGCACTTCCAGCGCCAGCTCGGCCAGCCGCTCGCGCTGCGCCTGGATCAGGGCGAGCTGGCCCAGCACCAGCCGTGCGGTTTCGTCGCCGCCGACATACGCCGGCAAGGCCAGCAGCAGCGGCGCCGGCTCGTTCGTCTCCAGCGCTTCCGCCAGCTGCTCCAGCGCTTCCACGGTCCGCGCGCCGCAGGCTTGCACGGCCTCGCGCGCATGCCCCGCGGCCAGCGCCTGGCGGTTGGCGCCCAGCGCGGACAGCTGGCTGAGCAGCACGTGCGCCGCGCCGAGGAAACGCAGCAGCGCTTCGCCGCCGCGCCGGTGCCGGCCCGGCTCGCGCAGCATGTTGGAGAGCACGCCGCTGAGGCTGGCATCGGCGTTGTGGGCGTCGCGCCGCGCGATGCGGTAGGGCAGGTCGTCGCGCCGCCCCTCGGCGTACTGGGCCAGGATCCGCGCCAGGTAGCGCGCATCGCAGCGCAGGGTGTCGGCCATCACCTGGTCGAGCCGGCGTCCCTGCCAGTCCGGCAACACCAGATGGATGGCCAGCGCGGTGATCGCCACGCCGATCAGCGTGTCCACCATGCGCGGCCACATCACCTCGTAGCCGTTGCCGACCTGGTTGAAGCACAGCACCACGAACAGCGTGATCGCCGCGGTCGCCAGCGTGTAGCGGCGCTGGCGCGCGGCGAAGAACACCACGCCGGCGACGATCAGCAAGGGCACCTGCGCCGGTCCGAACGGCAGCAGGCGCAGCGCCGCCCAGCCGGCGACCAGCCCGGCCAGCGTGCCGGCCGTGCGCTGCAGCAGGCGCCGCCGCGTGGCGCCGTAGCTGGGCTGGCACACCAGCAGGGTGGTCAGCAGGATCCAGTAGCCATTGAGCGGGTGCACCACGCGCAGCACCGCATAGCCGGCCAGCAAGGCCAGCGCCAGGCGCAGCGCATGGCGGAAGCGGAACGAGCGCGGCGTGAACTGGATGCGGATGCGTTCCCAGGCTTCGGCGAGGTTGCCCGGTCCCGGATCCTGCAGCGCGCTTTCCTCGCCCGGGACGGGGCCGCTGGCCGGTTGTTCGTGTTCGAGCAGCGCCTGGATCGCTTCCATATTGCGCAGCAGGGCGTCCAGCGACTGCAGCAGCTGCGTCGTCGGCGGCGCGGACTGCATGCGCAGCGCGTCGATCGCGTCGTGCACGTCGTTGAGCGCGGCGCGCGCGGTGCCGTCGACCTGCAGGGACGTGCGCAGGCGCAGCGTCCGCGCGCGGTGCCGGCACAGGCCGGCGTGGCGGCGCAGCAGGTGTTCGCAGCGGAACAGCACGTCGCTGTGGAAGAACGCCTCGGCCAGCGCGTCGTACGGATAATGCGAGGAGCTGACGCGCTCGTGGATGTCCTGCGCGGCGAAATACAGGCGCAGGCGCTCGGCGGTGGGGCCGCTGGGCCGGCGCGGGCCGATGCGGTCGATCAGCACCAGCCGCGTCTCGTTGAGCGCCTGCACCACTTTTTCGTTGCGCATGGCCAGGTCCTGCTGCAGCGCCTCGCGGTCCACGCCCGGCAGGGGCGCGAACAGCGCCGCCTTGCTTTCCAGATAGCCGGCCAGCGCATCGAAGGTGCGCGCCAGCGCATGGCGCACCGCCTGCTGCGGCGACAGCGCGCTCCACAGCAGCGACAGCAGGCCGTACCAGGCGGCGCCGCCCAGCAGCAGGGCGGACTCGCCGAAGACGCCGGGATGCGCGCCGGAGCGGGCAGCGGCATCCGCGGCGATCATGGTGTAGACCGATAGCAGCAGGGTCGAGCCGGCGATGGCGGCGTAGCGATGGCTGGCCGCGCCGAGCATCACCAGCGCAAACGTGGCCAGTGGCAGGCCCAGCGCGAACAGCACCGGGTGCGGCAGCAGCAGCTGGACCGCGCCCGCGGCGACGGCGTAGCAGGCCAGGGTCACCAGCAGGGTGACCAGCCGGCTGCGCCAATGGTCCTCGGTCTCCGCGAGCGCGCAGGCGATCACCCCGAGCAGGGCGGGGATCGCATCGGCGAAGCGGCCTTCGGCCAGGCAATAGAGCACCACGCCGCCCAGGCCGAGCAGCACGCGCAGGCATTCGGCGAAGCGGTCCGAGCCGCGCAGGCGGCGCCAGGTATCGATGAGGGAAGCAGGAGGGAGGCTCACGCGCATCAGCATACGATGCGCGCGCCATCGTTGGGTCTGGGGAGTTATCGACGTTGCGCTCCGCCCGGCCCCTCATCCTGCCCTCTCCCCGGAGAGGAGAGGGGTATCGCATCCTGCCTGCGCAGGAATGACGAAAAAAAACGCCTCCCGATCGGGAGGCGTTTTCATAAACGACAACCGCGCGGCTTACTGCCCGCGCATCCGCCCGGCAAAGCGCGGCGCGCCATTCCCCATGTGCGGCAGCTTGATCTTGCCGATCGAGCTGATGCGCTCCTCCGCCAGGCGATCGGCCGCCTTATACGTCGGCACATTCTCCGACTTCGAAATCTCGAAGATCCGGCCCAGGTTGTAGTAAATCGTGCGCATCATGCGCATCGCACGCTCGCGGTTGTAACCGTCGATCTCCAGCGACACATTCATCACGCCGCCCGCGTTCACCGCGTAATCCGGCGCATACAGCACGCCGCGGCGGGTCAGCTCGTCGCCGATCGCATCGGTCGCCAGCTGATTGTTGGCGGCGCCGCAGATGATCTTCGCCTTGATGCGATCGATGGTCTGCTCGTTGAGCGTGCCGCCCAGCGCGCACGGCGAGTACACGTCGGCGTCGACGTCGTAGATCTCGTCCAGGCCCACCGCCTCGCAACCCAGCTCGTCCACGCAGCGCTGCACCGCATCCTTGTTGATGTCGGTGACGAACACCTTGGCGCCCTGCTCGCGCAGCAGCTTGATGAACTCGCTGCCGACGTGGCCGCAACCCTGCACGGCGTAGCTGTACTTGCCCACGTCCTCGTTGCCGTGCTTGACCTGCAGCGCGGCCATCAGGCCCTGCAGGGTGCCGAACGCGGTGAACGGCGACGGATCGCCGGAGCCGCCGTGCACCTGGTGCACGCCGGTCACGTATTCGGTTTCACGGAACACGTATTCCATGTCGTTGACGTCGATGCCGACGTCCTCGGCCGTGATGTAGCGGCCGTTGAGCGAGTTGACGAAGCGGCCGAAGGCGCGGAACAGCGCTTCGGACTTGTCCTTGGACGGATCGCCGATGATCACCGCCTTGCCGCCGCCCAGGTTCAGGCCGGCCACGGCGTTCTTGTAGGTCATGCCGCGCGACAGGCGCAGCACGTCGTTCACCGCGTCCTGCTCGGTCTTGTACGGCCACATGCGCAGGCCGCCGAGGGCCGGGCCCAGCACCGTGTTGTGGATCGCGATGATGGCCTTCAGGCCGGCGTCCTTGTTGTGGCAGAAGACGACTTCTTCGTGCCCCGTTTTGGCGATGGTTTCGAAAATCATTGGAACGGTGACTCCACGTTGGGGTGGCGCGGTTGGGGATGCGGTTGTCGGTACGGCGGCCGGAACGGCGTGCGCATGCCTTTAAAGTCAAAACCCCGACCGGGGGTCGGGGTGCTAACACAGTCCATAAGTCTAGCGGGTCACCCGGCGGGGCGCTGTTGCGTTGCAGCAGGAGGGCCGGGCGGGGCCGGCCAAGGCCCGCGCCAGGCCTTGGTCCGCCTCGATTCATTCGATCAAAACGTCACCGTCGCCCGCACCCAGTAGTAGCGGCCCATCACGTCGTAAGTGGCTACGTCGGTGTTCGAGTTGTTCACATTGTTCTGGTACATCAGCGGCGGTTGCTTGTCGGAGAGGTTGTCCACGCCGATGTCGAAACGCGTGTGCCATGCCTTCGCCTCGTAGCCCAACTGCACGTTGTGATAGGCATACGCACCGACCTTGCGCACCACGGCCGGCACGCTGAGGTCAGCCGACAGCTGCTGCCGCGTGTCGTCGCTGCCGACCTGCGTGCGGCCCACGTAACGCACGCGCCAGCTGGCGCTCCATGGGCCGCGCGACCAGTTCAGCGTGGCGAGCCCGCGCCAGCGCGGGAAGTTGCCATAGGCATAGGTGTAGCGGCCGGCGTTGTGGATGGTCACCGTGGTCGGATCGGACGGGTCGGGATTGACGTCGTAGCGCGCCACATAGGTGCTGTCCAGGCGCAGGCCGAAGCGGCCGTAGCGATCGGTGTCGAAGCGGTAGGCCACGCTGCCGTCCACGCCCTTGGTCGACAGCGCGCCGAGGTTCACTGTCGGCTCGGCCACGTAGTTGATATCGCCGCTGGCGAAGCGATGGATGAAGCTGCAGAACGCACTCGAAGGATTGGCATAGCACTGGTTGAGCACCGTCTGCGCCGAGATCGCGGTGATGGTGTCATTGAGATTGATGCGCCACACGTCCGCGCTCAACGACAGGCCCGGCACCCACTGCGGGTCGTACACCACGCCGAAGTCGAACGATTTGCCCTGTTCGGGCTTGAGCTGATAGCCGGCCGCGACCGAGCCGGAGGTCTTGGCCGAGACCTGCGGATTGGCCTGGCTGTAGCTGCCGTCGGTGGGCACGTTGGCGCAGGCCTGCGGATGGCCGCCCGTGTAGTAGTTGCAGGGATCGTTCACCGTCGGCGCATCGCCCGCAATGCCGCTGTACAGCTCGCTGATGTTCGGTGCGCGGAATACCTCGGACACGGTGCCGCGCAGCAGCAGGTTCTCGATCGGCCGCCATTCGACCGCCAGCTTGCTGTTGGTGCTGCGTCCCGCGCTGCTGTAGTCGGACCAGCGCGTGCCCAGGGTCAGGTTCAGCGTCTGCGCCCAGGGCTTGCCCGACAGCAGCGGAATGAGCGTCTCGGCATAGGCCTCCTTCACGTTGAAGCTGCCGGCCAGTACCGAGCTGCAGAACTCCACCACGCCGCACAGGCCATTGAGGTCGGCTACCGCCAGCGGATCGGTGCGCGTCGAGGTGCTTTCCTTGCGGTACGAGAAACCGGTGGCCAGGTTCACCATGCCCGCGGGCAACTCGAACAGGTTGCCATTGGCATTGGCCTCGAACTGCTTCACCGTGTACTCAGTGGTGGTCGCCGGATTGCGCTGGATGTTCTTCAGCGCTGCGATGGTGGTGGGATCGTTGACATTGAAGATATTGATCGGCGTGCAGCCGGCGATGGGGTTGCCGGGTGTGCCGCAGGTCACCTGTCCGGTGGATGCATCCCGGTACGACGGCCCCAGTCCCTGCTGGAAGCCGGTGTAATCGAGGAAGCCGTAGTTGACCGACTTCTGCCGCATCTTGCCGTAGTTGACCGCCGCGTCCCATTGCCAGCTGCTGTCGCCGAAGCTGCCGCGCAGGCCGGGCGTCACCTGCAGGTTGTAGGTGTTGTAGACGTAGCGGCGATAGCCCAGCGTGGTGAAGCGCGTATTGAAGTCGCCGTTGTTGGCGCCGCTGACGCGGTCGGTGCCGAAGTCCACGCCGAACGGGTTGTAGTAGTTGTCCTTGGAGACGATGAAGTTGTCGCCGTTGGCGAACACCGGCACCGGGGCGATCTGCGATTCGGACTGCGTCTTGGTGTAGTAGAGGTTGGCGTAGGCCTCCACCGCGTCGGTGAGCTTGTACTTGCCCAGCGCGAAGAACTGGTCGCGCTGCTGCGGCGTCTGCAGGATGTTGTCGCCCTGGTAGTTGTAGCTGTCCGCCACGCTGTAGCAGTGGTAGTCGCCCGGCGTGGTGGCGCCGCTGACGCCGGCGTTGAGCGCCACGCGCGAAGTGCAGCCCAGCGCATTGGCCTGCGTCTTGGGCAGGGTGATCGCGCCGTAGGGCGTGGCGGACGAACCGCTGACGATCACCTGGCCGCCGGTGAGGTTGAGCGCATCGCGCGAGAACGCGCGATCGCGCGCGGACACCGCATCCAGGCTCTGATGACCCAGCCCCACCACGACGCTGCCGCGTTGTCCGCTATGGCCGGCCGTCAGGTTGAAATTGCGGCGGAAGCCGTCGCCGTGCCGGCTCTCGGCGAAATCGCCGGACAGCTGCACGCCGTCGAAGCGTTCGCGCAGGATGAAGTTCACCACGCCGCCGATCGCATCCGAGCCGTAGATCGCCGAGGCGCCATCGCTCAGCACCTCCACGCGATCGATCATATTGGCCGGGATGCTGTTGACGTCGTTGTAGGCCAGGCGTACGCCATTGACCAGGATCAAGGTGCGCTTGTCGCCCATGCCACGCAGCGAGATGGTCGCCGCACCGGTGCCGCCGCCGTTGTTGGTATTGGCATTGGTCGCGTTGCCGGCGATCGACGGCAGCTCTTGCACGAGATCGCCCAGGGTAGCCTTGCCGGTGGCGGCGATCTGCGCGCGGTCCAGCGTTACCACCGGGTTGGCGGTTTCCACATCGACGCGGCGGATGCGCGAACCGGTGACGGTCACGCCCTCCAGGTTCCTGGCCTTCTCGGGGTTGGCGGCATCGTCGGGCGGCGGCGCATCCTGCGCCCAGCCATGCGTGGCGAGGCCCAGCATGGAGGCGGCGAGGGCGAGCTGCACGGCAAGGCTCAGTGCGCGCGGATGGCGATGATTGACACGATGAAGCATGGGCGGATACCTCGCATGTGGCGTCGTTGACAGCGGCGTCTGCAGCGGCCCTCCCTCAGGGCGGATGCGTTTCTTCAGGCAACGGGGCACCGTGCCGGGCTTCCCGCCAGGCTGTGTCCGTTGCGTTTCCTGCGGCCCGCTTGCAGCGGGCATGACGCGCTTAGTCCTAGCCGGGCGCGTCAGGTTGAAATTGCCGGTGCACGGCGTAGCGCTCGCCATGCACCTCGTTCAAGGGCGTCGCCACGACGGCGCCTTCGCGCGCGGGGGCTTGGATGCGGAGCTTGCGCGCCGAAAGCGTGCGCAGCCGGGCGGCCACTCCGGGCCGCCCGGCTGCCACGTCCGGCGCCGGCCGGGGTCTGGGTTGCGGGTTGGGGGCGGCGTCATAGCCGCGGCACTGCCCATCGCGGGCGAGACCGGCGACGGCCACGTGTTGCAGAAATCGTCTGCGGTGATCGCTACAGCCTGACGGCATGCCCTCTCCCCGTACGTGCTGGATGACGGCGCATCCCCCCATGCGCATGGTTTCATCGTGCCGTCACATGCATGGGGCGTCTTGTCGTATTTGGGAAAGGGGCGTGCGGAATTGCGCACAGTGCCGCGCCCACGACGCACATGTAGGTTGGGGTGAGCAACGCGAACCCCGACAAACGCGCAAAGTCGCCAAGCCATTCCCAACCGTTGCCGGCGAAACGAGCCCAGTGCTTTGCCATGGGTGGAGATTTGTTGGGGTTGTCACCCCAACCTACGTGAAGGTGGCGGTGATGTGTGTGCTGCGGCCGCTGAGGCGGACCGACTCGCCGCGCCGTTCTTTCACCAGGACGCCGTCGATGCGCACTTCGCCGAGCCGTTTCCCTTCAGGCGCGCGCAGGCTCAACCACACCGCGCCGGGCATGCGCTCGGGCAAGACGACTTCACCCGCGACGCCATGCCCGCCATCCGGCTGCAGGCGCACATCGACCCGCCCCCAGCGTGTGGGCGCGCTGCGTATCTCGATCGCCTTGCCGCCACCCATCCACCGCCGCGGCACTGCGCGCGCCAGCTGCAGCGTCTCGCCCGCGCTGTCCTCGAACACCAGCATCCAGCGCAACAGCAGGGGCATGGTCAACTGCGCGGGCATGCAGAACAGCGGCATGCCGCCGCTCAGGTCGCTCACTTCGCCCGCGGTCCAGCTGCCGGGCGTATGCGCGTGGTAGCGGTGCGCGTAGACGAACAGCAGGTATTCGTCGATGCGGTCCAGTCGCAGCAGCTGCTGGGCGTAGCCATAGGAGATGAAGCCGAGGATGTCGCGTCCCTCCGGCGACGGTGGCGCGACGTTGGCGACCACGCCGACGGAAGTGGCGCCGTGGCCGCGCATGCAATCGATCACCAGGTTGGCCAGGTCATCGGGCAGCACGTCGGCCTGCAGCAGTTCGGCGTAGGCGCGGTGCGGCCATTGCTGTTCGCTGGGTTTTTCCTGCAGCAGGGATTGGCGAAAGGTGAGTTTTGCGCCGGGCAGCGGGCCGATATAGGGCGGATGCAGATCGTGGCGGATGTTGGCGCGCAGCGTGCGCACGAGCTGGTCGGAGAGCACGCTCGCGCGTTCGCGCCAGCGCGCGGCCTGGGTTGCGCCGCCGGTGTCGATCTGCGGCCAAGCCACTGCCAGGTCGAGGAACCCGCGCACCGCGAGCGCGCTGTTGGCGTAGTACGGCTTCCACCACACCTGCGGGTCGGGGAACAGGCAGGCATCCGATTCGTTCCAGCCGTGGATCAGGCCGTGGCCGGGATCCTGCTTCGGCAAGCGCAGGCTGGCGTCGTGCAGCTCCTGCAGAATCCGCGCGGTGGCTTCGATCTTGCCCCGGTGCTTGCGCAGCAGCGTCACGTCGCCGGTGTAGTGCAGATAGCGCGCCAGCAGCGACAGGGTGAGGCCGAACTGGCCGGTCTCCGCGCCGCGCATGTTGACCATGCCATCGTCCTGCACGAAGTCGCTGAAGTACCCGTCCAGCACGATCGCCGCCTGCTTGAAGCGGCCCCATTCGAGATTGGCGTAGAGCGAACTGGTGAAGGTGTCCTGGAAGCCGTCGTACTCATTGCCGTAGTAGTCGCGGTCGACCGCGCCGTACTTCGGATAGCTGCCGCCCGGCCGCACCACCAGCTCGCGCGCGAAGGCGAAGCGTGCCATGTCGGCCCAGCTCTGGTCCGGCGTGCGCATCGCGCAGGTGTCGGCGAGCTGCTGTTGCCATGTGTCGTGGAAGCGCAGCAGCGCGCGATAGAACGCCGCGGCCGTCGGCGGCTGCCGCGTGGGCGGATACGACGGATAGCTGTAGCCGTAATGCACCTCGCTCATCTGCCCATGTTCGACCAGCGCGGTGCGATGCCAGGTCTGCACCACGAAGCGGTCGGTCGCATCCACGTCGGCGAACACCAGCACGTCGTACCAGCGCCCGTCGCCCAGCGGGAACACCTTGTGCACGGCCGGAAGCCATCCGCCCAGCACGCCTTCGCGCCGCTTCGGCGCGAGTGTTTCGTCGCGCAATGCCGGCGTGTCCTGCATCGGCTTGAAGGTACGCGTGCGGCCGTCCGGAAACACCGGCATCGTATCGGCGCAAGTCACATTGCCCACGAAGGTGGTCCAGGGCAGCCGGCCGTTGTAGTCCTTCGGATCCAGCACGCAGGCGAGCGGCGGCGCGGCCAGCCGAACCTGCTCCGGATCGGGCTCGCCGCGCTTGAGCAGACGGTCGGCCAGCAGGTCCGCATCGGCCAGCGCCAGCTCTTTCAGTGCGACGCCAAGATAGGGCGTCCCCGCTTCAGCCGCGCATGATTCGGTGCGCTTGCCAAGCACGCAGGCGCCATCCGGCCCGACCAGGGTGATCGCGCCATCCGGGGTGACGAGATCCTCGAACACCGACCAGGCCGCGCCCTGCAGATCGAAATGGCCTACTCGCAGTTGGCCTTCGGTGGAAAGCGACGCCAACGGCACGCGCGGCGGAGGCGGCAGCGCGGCCTGCGCTTGCCCATCGACTGCCGCGCTCGTGACATCCCAACCCACCACGCCGGCAGCCGCGCCGGTCGCAGCCAAGCCTTGCAGAAAGCGACGCCGATCCATTTCATCCCCAGGCCGACGCTCCCCGCGCGGCGAATCATGAAGAGAAAGTCCGCATACGCGCCGGCGTGCGGCAGAAGACGGGGAGGTGGCTTCCGTAGGCGGACCTTAGCCGCAGGCTCCCACGCGCCAAGATCCGGGTCTTGTATCGATGCGGCGGTGGGTGTGCGGAAAGCCGCATAGTGAGACAGCTGTCTTACATCAGGCCGGGAACGATCAGCCTCACGCTCCCCCCGGCCCCACACCCCTTCACCCCTCTCCCCGGAGGGAGAGGGGTGAAGGGGTGTGGCAAGAACAGCGCAGCGCCAAAGCTCGCCTCAGTCCGAGCTCTCAGGCCATTTCTTTTTGGTTACTTTTGCTTTGGGCCAGCAAAGAAAAAGTAACTCGGGCGCCGGCAGGCGTCCGAAATGCCCGCTGCATAAGCGGCCAGATCACGGAAACGCGACCATCAGGCGATACCGTTACTGGATGACTCGCTTCGCTCGCCCCTTCGGGGCCGCCCTTCGGGCGTTCTTCGCGCTACGCGCTCGTCCTGCCTGCGCAGGAATGACGAGCAAAAAAACCGCTATACAGACGACAGACTACTTCCGCGCGGCAGCCGCCAACCCCCTCGCCGCCAGGCGACTGTGCGATCGCCCATACCCCAAATACACCACACACCCCACCAACAACCAGATCCCAAACCGCACATAGGTCACCGCCGGCACCCCCCAGATCAACCAACAGGAGAACCCCACGCCGACCAAGGGCACAAACGGCACCCACGGCGTGCGAAACGGCCGATGCAACTCCGGCCGCCGCCACCGCAGCACCGCCACCGCCGTACAGATCACGATGAACGCGCCAAGCACCCCGATATTCACCAGCTTCGCCAACTCATCCAGCGGAAACAGCCCCGACGCCACCGCCGTCACCGTCCCCAACAGAAAAGTCGCCCGATGCGGCGTCCGCCACCGCGGATGGATTCCGGCGAACCACCCCGGCAACAACCCGTCGCGCCCCAGGCTGAAGCCGATGCGCGCTCCCGCCAGCAGGTTGGCGAAGATCACGCTGGTGATGCCGCACACCGAAGCCAGTGAAATCACCGCCATCGTCCACGGCATGCCGATGCGGATAAACGCATTCGCCACCGGCGCATCGTTGTCGAGCGTCGTGTACGGCACGATGCCGGTCAGCACCAGGCAGATGGCGAAATACAGCAGCATCGCGATGCCCAGCGAAAGCAGCACCGCACGTGGCAGGTCGCGTTGCGGATTGCGCGACTCCTCGGCCGCGGTAGTCAGCATGTCGTAGCCGAACACCGCGAAGAACACCACCGCCGCGCCGGTCACCACGCCATGCATGCCGAACGGCATGAACGGATGCCAGCGCTCCGGCTTCACGTAGGCGGCACCGGCGATCACGATCAACGCGGCGCCGGCGATCTTGATCGCCACGATCAGCGTGTTGAAGCGCGCGCCCCATTCCATGCGCACCGCGAGCAGGGCGGTGATCAAGACCGAGATCAGGATCGCCGGCAGATTCACCACGCGCCCGGGCGCGGTGCCCCATGCGCCTTGCGCCCAGGTGGGCAAGGGCAAGCCGAAGTTGTCGAGCAGCACCTGCGCGTAGCCGGACCAGCCCACCGCCACCACCGCGGCAATCAGTGCATATTCCAGCAACAGGTCCCAGCCGATGATCCAGCCGGCGAACTCGCCCAGCACCGCGTAGCCGTAGGTATAGGCGCTGCCGGAGACGGGAATCAGGCCGGCGAACTCCGCATAGCACAGCGCCGCCGCCGCGCTGGCGATGCCCGCGAGCAGGAAGGACAGCAGTACTGCCGGTCCGGCCTGCGTCGCCGCCACCGTGCCGGTGAGCACGAAGATGCCCACGCCGATGATGCCGCCCAGGCCGATCGCGGTGAGCTGCCACAAGCCGAGCACGCGGCGCAGGCCGGTGCCCGTGTCGGCCTCGCGCTGGAGGCTTTCGACCGGCTTGCGCCGGGTGATGTCGTCGATCAGGCCCATCGGTTCCTCCCCGAAACCATGTTGTATTCGTTACGGCGCTTTCGCCTCCGCATACGGCGACTTGCCGCCGTCGGCGATGAAGCGGTCAACGCGCTGCTGCAGTACCGGCAGCGGCACCGAGCCGAGCGACAGCACCGTGTCGTGAAAGGCGCGCAGGTCGAAGCGTTCGCCCAGCGCCTTTTCCGCCTTGGCGCGCGCATCGACGATGGCCATCTCGCCCAGGTAGTACGACAGCGCCTGGCCCGGCCAGGCGATGTAGCGGTCCACCTCGGTCTCGATCTCGTGCTCGCTCAATGCGGTGTGGTCGCGCATGAAGGCCTGCGCCTGTTCGCGCGTCCAGCCCAGGTGATGGATGCCGGTATCGACCACCAGGCGGCAGGCGCGCCACATCTGGTAGCTGAGATAACCGAAGCGGTCGTAGGGCGTGTCGTACATGCCCATCTCCACGCCCAGCCGCTCGGCATACAGCGCCCAGCCCTCGCCGTAGGCGGAGATGTACGTATAGCGGCGGAAGTCCGGCAGGCCTTCGTGTTCGGCCGCCAGCGGCATCTGCAGCGCGTGGCCGGGCGCGGATTCGTGCAGGGTCAGCGCGGTCAGCGAATACAGCGGGCGCGAGGGCAGGTCGTAGGTATTGACCAGGTAGATGCCCGGGCCGCCGCGGCCGCCGGTATAGAACGGCGCCAGGTCCGGCGGCACCGGCTCGATGGCGAAGCGCTGGCGCGGCAGGCGGCCGATGTACTGGCCGAGCTTGCCGTCGACGCGCTTGGCGATCCAGGCGGCGTCCTTGAGCAACTCGTCGGCGCTCTTCGGATAGAACTTCGGGTCGGTGCGCAGATAGTGCAGGAACTGGGCGAAGCTGCCCTTGAAGCTGCTGTCGCGGATGGCCTCGTCCATCTCGGCGCGGATGCGCGCGACTTCCTGCTCGCCGATCGCGTGAATCTGGTCGGGGTCGAGCTCCAGCGTGGTGAACTCGCGGATCTGCGCCTGGTAGAACGCCTTGCCGTCCGGCATCGCTTCCGCCGCCAGGCTGGTGCGCGCCTGCTTCATATAGGTGTTGCGCATGAAGTCCAGCAGCCTGGCATAGGCCGGAACGACCTGGTCGCGCAGAGCGGCGTGCGCCTGCGCGCGCAACTGTTCCTGCGTGGCGGCGGGAATGCTGTCCGGCATCTTGCGGAACGGCGTGTAGAACAGGTTGTCGTCGCCCTTGGCATTGGCCACGTCGGCGATCGACTGGTCGCGCCCGGCCAGCGTCACCCGCGGCACGCTGAAGCCGCGCGCCAGGCCGGCGCGCATATTGGCGATCTGCTCGTCGAAGTAGCGCGGGATGTCACGCAGCTGGCCCAGGTAGCGACGGTACTCGTCCGCCGTGCGCATCGGCTTGCGCGCGGTGAAGCCGAGGTTGGTCCAGAACGCGGTGTCGCTGTTGAACGGCATTTCCCAGGTGCGGAAGCGCTGTCCGGCCAGCAAGGTCTCGACCTGGTTGCGGTAGACCGCATAGTTGACCGGGTCGTCGCCGTGCAGGTCTTTCGGGGGGATCGCATCGAGCTGCTTGAGCACGCCGGCCCAATAGCGCTCGCGTTGTTCCTGCGTGGCCGGATCCACCTTGGGCAGGCGGTCGGCTGCCTTGCCTGCGCCGTCCTCGTCGTCGCCGCCGGCGAACTGCGCCTGGCGCCACTGCCATTCCTGCGTGTAGATGGCGCGGAAGCGCATGTCCGCGTCGTCGGCGGCGTGGGCGAGGAGAGGAGCGATGGCGAGGCAGATGGCGCAGGTCAGCGTAGCGATCGGTCGTTTCATCGGCTCCTCTCCAGAGGTGGCTCAGGCGAAGGGCTGGTCGATGGCCGGCGACGGTGGCGTGAACCAGGCGGCGCCGTCGTCGGTGACGTAGAAGTGGTCTTCGAGGCGTATGCCGAAGCGCTCGGGCACCACGATCATCGGCTCGTCGCTGCAGCACATGCCGGGCCGCAGCGCGGTGCGCGAGCCGCGCACCAGGTAGGGCATCTCGTGGATGGCCATGCCGCAGCCGTGGCCGGTGCGATGGGGAATGCCGGGCAACCGGTAATCGGGACCGAGGCCCGCGCGTTCGACCACTGCACGCGCGGCATCGTCGACGGCGGCGCAGCTCACGCCCGGTCGCACGGCCTCGAACGCGGCGCGCTGCGCGGCCTGCTCCAGCGCCCAGATGCGCGCCTGCTCGGCCGTCGGCGTGCCGAAGGCATAGGTGCGGGTGATATCGGAGTGGTAGCCCTGCACCGTGCAGCCGGTGTCGATCAGCACCAGCTGGTCGCGTTCCAGGTATTGCTCGCCGGGGATGCCGTGCGGATAGGCGGTGGCATGGCCGAACTGCACGATGCAGAAGCTCGAGCCGTTGTCGGCGCCCATCGCGCGGTGCGCTTCGTCGATGAAGCGCACCAGCTCCGTGCGCGAAATGCCTTCGCGCATCAGGCCGGCGGCGAAGCGGTGCACTTCCAGCGTCATCGCGGTGGCCTGTTTCATCAAGGCCAGCTCGGCGGGCGACTTGCACATGCGGCAGCCGTCGACGATGGCGGTGGCGTCGGCAATGGGCTTGCCGCCGAGCACGGCGCGCAGGCGTTCGGCGACCAGGAACGGCGCCGCCGGATCCAGCGCGAGGCTGCCCGCGCCGCGTTCGGCAAGCGCGTCCGCGACGAGCTGCTGCGGGTCCTCGTGTTCTTCCCACAGGCGCACATCGGCCGGAACGCGCAGCACCGCGGCCAGCGAGCCGGCTTCGAAGCCGGGACAGATCAGGATCGGATCGCCGTGCGCGGTGAGCAGCATGCCGACCAGCCGCTCGCTGGCGCCCCAGGCTACGCCGGTGAAATAGCGCAGCGAGATGCCGGCGGTGACCAGCAGGGCGTCGATGCGCTGCGCGCGCAACAGCGCGCGGGCATGCTCCAGGCGATGCTGGTATTCGTCCGCGCCGATCGCCGGCGCGGTGGCCTGCCACGGGCGCAGGCGCGAACGTGCCTGGGCGAGATCGAGGCCGCCGATCTGGCTGGAACTCATGCCTGCTTCGTCTCCAGGTCGTCCACGCACCAGCAGCCATCGATCTGCCGCGCCACCCCGCCGGGGTTGTGGTCGCGCAGCTCGGGCGGCAGCAGGTGTTCGGGCACGTTGTCGTAGCTGTGCAGGGCGGCGAAGCGGCGGATCGCCGCCGGCATGCCCACCGCGGTGAAACCCGGATGGCCGGTGCTCGGATACGGGCCGCCATGGTTCATCGCCGCGCTCACCGCCACGCCGGTCGGCATGCGGTTGGCGATCAGGCGGCCGACGCGCGGACGCAGCGCCTGGGCGACGTCGTTCCACGCGGCATCGTCGGCGCTGTTCGCGTAGAGCGTGCCGGTGAGATTGCCCTCGAAGGCCGTCGCGACCTGGACCATCTGCGCGACGCCGTCGACCCGGACCAGCAGGCTGGCCGGACCGAAGGCTTCGGTCTGCAAAGCTTGCGGTTCACGCAGGAACTGCGTGGCATCCACTTCGAGCAGGGTCGGCGCATGGCGGTAACCGGGCGAGCCGGTGTCGCCGCCGGCCAGCAGTTGCGCGCCCGCCGCGCGCAGCGTGGCGATGCCCTTCTGCAGATGCTCCAGCACGCCGCCCGAGAACAGCACGCTCGGCGCCGCGGCGGCGAAATGTGCCTTGGCCGCTTCGACGAAGGCATCGCCGGCCTCGCCACGCGGCACGATCACCACGCCGGGGTTGGTGCAGAACTGGCCGCTGCCCATGGTGCAGGAAGTGAAGAACTCCTGCGCCAGTGCGATGCCGCGCTCGGCGAGCGCGCCCGGCAGCAGGAACACCGGGTTGACGCTGGACAGTTCCACGTAGGCGGGAATGCCCGCCGCATCGGCGGCGGCCTTCAGCGCGAGGCCGCCGGCGCGGCTGCCGGTGAAGCCGATCGCACCCAGGCGCGCATCGCCGGCGAGCTTTCCGCCGATCGCGTGATCGAAGTGATAGAGCATCTGCACCGATGCCGCCGGCAGCCCGGCTTGGCGCAGCGCCGCGAACGCCGCGCGCGCCAGCCGTTCGCTGGTGCCCGGATGCGAGGGATGCGCCTTGGCGATCACCGGATTGCGCGCGGCGATGGCCGAGGCGAAATCGCTGCCGGCGATCGCGTTGAAGGCGAACGGGAAGTTGTTGGGGCCGAACACCAGCACCGGCTTGCCCAGCGGCGCGAGGTGCGAGCGCAGGTTGGCGGCGGTGTCGATCACCGGCTGCGTCCACGCGTAGCTGCGCACGGCCTTGGCGGCGAGGCGCAACTGGTTGGTGGTGCGCGGCAGTTCCACCGCGGCGAGGCGGGGCTGTTTCGGCAACGCGGTTTCGGCATGGGCGATGTCGACCAGCGCTTCCGCATCGGCTTCGATCGCATCGGCATACGCTTCGAGGAAGGCTGCGATACGTTCCGGCGGCGTGGCGGCAAGCTCGGCGGCTGCCGCGGTCGCGGCGGCGAGCGCCGCCTCGACATCCGCCGCGCCGCAGATCGGGAAGGCCGGGCCGATCGCTTCGCCCGTGGTCGGATTCTCGGCGCGGAACTGGCCGACCGGCGCGCTTGCCGCGCGCCAGTCGCCATCGATCAGAACGGGTTGGACAGGAGCCGGCTGCGTAGTCATGTCACACCTTCGGTGCGTGGGCGATGGCGTGGTCGATCACGCGCAGCGCGGCTTCGCGTTCCGCGCCCGCCACGGCCAGGCGCGGTGCGCGCACCTGTTCGCTGCCCATGCCGACCTTGGCCTGCACCAGCTTGATCAGTTGCACGAAGGTCGGCACGGTGTCCAGGCGCAGCAGCGGCAGGAACCAGCGGTACAGCTCCAGCGCCGCATCGGCGCCGCCGTCGCGGGCCAGCTCGAACAGTTTCACCGATTCCTTCGGGTAGGCGTTGACCAGGCCGGCGATCCAGCCGCGCGCGCCCATCGCCACGCCCTCGACGATGGCGTCGTCCATGCCGACCAGCAGTTCCACGCGGTCGCCCAGCAGCGCGCGGATGCCGGCGAAGCGGCGCACGTCGCCGGAGGATTCCTTCACCGCCTGCACGTTCGGGAATTCGTGCGCCAGTTCGGCGATCTGCTCCGGCGCGAAGTCGGTCTTGTAGGCGACCGGGTTGTTGTAAAGCATGCACGGCAGGTCGGTGGCGGCGATCACCGCGCGCAGGTGCGCACCCATCTCGCGCCAGTCGGTGGAATACACGTAGGGCGGCAGCACCATCAAGCCCGAGCAGCCCAGCGCCTTGGCTTCCTTGGCCAGGCGCACCGCCTCGGCGGTGGACAGCGCGGCGATGCCGGGGATGACCGGCGCGCGGCCGTTCAGCGCCTTGACCAGGGTGCGGATGATCTCGACCTTCTCTTCGAAGCTCAGCGTGGCCGCTTCGCCCAGCGAGCCCAGCGGCACGATGCCGGTGCAGCCCGCGTCGATCAGCTGGTTGGCGTGCTTGCCGAGGAAGGCGTGGTCGACCTGGCCGTCGGCGGTGAAGGGCGTGGTGATGGCGGGAATCACGCCGCGCCAGATGGAAGCATTGCTCATGTCGATGACCTCGATGCGTCGGAAGAGGAAAGGGCGAGCCCCGCCAGGGTAGCGAGGCGCGCGGGAAACAGGGGCGGACGGCCGGCGCCGCGCGGGAAGCGGCCCAGTTCGGCCAGCGCGGTGCCGCAGATGCGGCCCTGGCAGGCGCCCATGCCGCAGCGCGTGGCGAGCTTGGCGTCGCGCGCGTCGGCGTAGCCGTCGAGGGCGCCCAGCGGGACGTCCTCGCAGCGGCAGATCAGGGTTTGTGGCGTGGCCAGCGCATGCACGCGCGCGCCGGGGGCGAAGTGCCTGGCCAGCAGCGCGCCGAAGCGGCGGGCGCGATCGCGTTCCGGCAGCAGGGCGCGCGCGTCATCCTGGTGGCCGGCAGCCATGTGGCCGGCGATGGCGCCTTCGATGCGCGCCACCGCAAGGCCGCCGATGCCGCAGGCTTCGCCCGCGGCGAGGATGGCCGGCACGCTGGTGCGCAGCAGTTCGTCCACCTGCACGTGCGGATGCGGGTGGCCGTGGTCGAGTGCGCAGCCGAGCAGCTGGGCGAGTTCGACGTTCGGCACCAGGCCATAGCCGACCGCGAGCAGATCGCAATCCACCAGCGAAGTGCCATGCGCGCCGTCGATCTCCACCAGGCGCAGCGCGTCTTCGCCATGCGCCTGGCGCACTACCGAACCGAAACGGTAAGGCACGCCCGCAAGCTTCGCGCGCAACAGCGCGGCCTGCGTAGCGCGTGCTGGCCAGTGCAGGAGCTGCCGCGCGAAGGCGTGCACGCTTTCGGCGGAAGCCTGTTCATGGATGCCGACCAGCTTCGCGCCATGCGCACGCAGCGTGGCGGCGGCGGCCAGCAGCAACGGGCCGCTGCCGGCGACCACCACGCGTTTGCCGGCCACCGGCCAGCCTTGCTTGGTCAGCGCCTGCAGGCCGCCGGCGCCGCTCACGCCGGGCAGCGTCCAGCCAGGGAAGGGCAGCAGCAGTTCGCGCGCGCCGGTGGCCAGCACCAGCGCGCCGTAGGTGAGCAGGGTCGAGCCTTGCGGGATTTCCACGCGCAGCGCGCCATCCTCGCTGGCGATCACGCTGTGCTGCGCCAGCAGGGTGACGCCATGCAGCGCGGCGATGGCTTCGCGTGCCGCGCGCGGCGCGTTCTTGCGCACGTCGTGGCGCCACACCTGGCCGCCGGCGCGCGGTTGCGCATCGAGCAGGCCCACGCGCGCGCCATGTGCCGCGGCCGTACCTGCCGCGGCAAGGCCGGCGGGGCCGGCGCCGACCACCAGCACGTCGTAGCGCTCAGTCATGGCTGTCCACCTGCATGCCGTCGCGCGCCGGGGTCATGCATGCGCGCTGGTGGGCGACGCCGTCGATACGCACGCGGCATTCGAAGCACACGCCCATGCCGCACAGCGGTGCACGCGCTTCGCCGCTGACCGAGGTGCGGAAATGCAAGGTCCAATGCGCCACCGCGGCGGCGACGGTGGCGCCATCCGGCACGTCCACCGGCTGGCCGTTCACCTGCAGGCGCACGCTGGCGCTCATGCCGCCATCCTCGATGGCGAGTAGGGAGCGGGATCGATCGCCGGCTGGCGGTTACGGATCAGGTCCAGCAGCAGGCGCGCGCTGCCCAGCGCGGTGGTGACGCCCAGGCCTTCGTGGCCGGCGGCGACCCATTGGTCGGTGCTGCCCGGCACCGCGCCCAGGTAGGGACGTCCATCCGGCGTGGTCGGGCGGAAGCCGGTCCAGGCGCGCACCGCCTGCAGTTCGCGCAGGGCAGGGACGAAGGAGAAGCAGCGTTCCAGCATCCGGCGCAGCATCGCCGGCGATACCGCGGCGTCGGTGGCGCTGAATTCGCGCGAGGAGCCGAGCAGGATCTGTCCGGTCGGGCGCGGTTGCACGTTGAAAGCGACGCTGCTGTCCGCGTCGCCGTGCGCACTGTCGGCGTAGCCCAGTTCCAGCAGCTGATGGCGGATCACGCCGGGATAGCGATCGGTGATCACCAGGTGGCCCTTGCGTGCGCGCATCGGCAACTGCGGCAACAGCGCGGGCAGGGCGCAGCCGGTGGCGACCAGCACGGGGCCGCTCAGCATCGAGCCGTCATCCAGCTGCGCGCCGCCGCGGCGCAGCGCCTGCACGCGGCGACCGGCATACAGCACCGCGCCGCGCGCTTGCGCGCGACGGACCAGGTGTTGCGCCACGCGCGGCGGATACACCACCGCCTCGCGCGGCACCAGCATGCCGCCGCTCATGCCGGGGGCGAGTTCCGGCTCCAGTTCGTAGAGTTGCTGCGCATCGAGCAGTTGCGCTTCCACGCCGGCAGCTCCCAGGCGCGCGGCGCGCGTTGCAGCGGACGCCAATTCGTTCTCGCCGCGCGCCACCCACAAGGTGCCGCAGCGGCTGAATTCGGCTTCCTTCAGATCGGCGAAGGCTTCCCACTGCCGCAGCGAATAGCGCGCCAGCGCCAGCTCGGCCGGATCGTCGTCCATCGCCACCAGATGACCCATCGCCGCCGCGGTGGCGCCGCCGCCGACCGGGCCGGGCTCGACGATCGCCACGCGCAGGCCGTCGGCGCTGGCCGCGTCCGCACAGGCCGCGCCGACGATGCCGGCGCCGATCACGATCAGGTCATAGCCGGCGACGCTCATTCGGCGCCGCTGCCCCAGGTGAAGGCATCCGCTTCGTCGAACAGCAAGGTGGAACGCGCCACCACATAGGCGCTGCCGGTGATGCGCGGCTTCACGCCGCGCGCGCCGAGCGTGTAGGTCGCCTCGAATTCGCTGCCCTCGCCGAGGATGCTTTCCTGGCGCCACACCTCGCCGGGCGCCAGCTTGCCGTCCGCGGCCAGGCAGGCCAGCTTGGCGCTGGTGCCGGTGCCGCAGGGCGAGCGGTCGTAGGCCAGGCCCGGGCACAGCACGAAGTTGCGGCCGGCCTTGCCGGGCAGGTCGGCGTTGATCTCGATATGGTCGATCTCGCCGCCTTCGGCACCGGTGATGCCTTGCGCTTCGAGCACGCGGCGGATCGCCTCGGTGTAGGCGGTCAGTTCGCGCTGGTGCCCGATGTCCAGCGGCAGCGGGGTGTCCTTGGTGATGAAGAACCAGTTGCCGCCCCAGGCGATGTCGCCGGTGACCTCGCCGTAGCCGGGCACGCTCACTTGCACGTCCTTGGCATGGCGATAGCTCTCCACGTTGTCGATCGACACGCGGCCGTCGGCGTGCAGTTCGGCGCCCACCGTGCCCACCGGCGTCTCGATCCGGTGCAGGCCGGGGCCGATGCGGCCCATGTGCTGCAGGGTGCGCACCACGCCGATGGTGCCGTGACCACACATGCCGAGGTAGCTGACGTTGTTGAAGAAGATCACGCCGGCACAGGCGTCCGCACTTTGCGGCGGCAGCAGCAGCGCACCGACCACCGTGGCCGAGCCGCGCGGCTCGCAGGCGATGCCGGCGCGCCAGCGGTCGAAGTCGCGGCGGAAGCGTTCGCGCTGTTCCATCAGCGTGCCGGCGCCGAGGTCGGGGAAGCCTGCGATGACGGTGCGGGTGGGTTCGCCGCCGGTGTGCGAGTCGATCACGTCGATGGTATGCATGACCGCCATGCTCGCCGCCGGGGTGGCGCAGCGTCTAGCAGGGCTTGGCATCGCTCCGTGCGGAAATCGGCACAATGCGCCTGGCCTGTTTTGTGCCATGCTGCGATTGCACAAGGCTTTACGACGAGGCGGACCCGCGATGGACATGAAGATTTCGGCCGACGAGCTGGAGGCGCTGTTCGACGCCTTGCCCGACGTGGTGTTCTTCGTGAAGGACAGCCAGGGCCGCTACACCCATGCCAACCTCACCCTGGTGCGCCGGCTGGGCCTGAAGCAACGCGCGGACGTGATCGGGCGCAGCGTGGTCGAGCTGTTTCCCGCCACGCTGGGCGGTTCTTACGCCTCGCAGGACCGGCGCGTGCTGGACGGCGAGGTGATCGAGAACCAGCTCGAAGTGCACATGTTCCCCAACCGCGTGCCCGGCTGGTGCCTGACCTGCAAGCGTCCCTTGCAGAAGCGCGGCGAAGTCCACGGCATCGTCGGCATCTCGCGCGACCTGGGCAAGCCGGACGGCCGCCATCCGACCTATGTGCGCCTGCGCCGCGTGCTGGCTTACCTGCAGGAGCACTACGCCGAAGGCGTGCGCGTGGCGAAGCTGGCGGAGCTGGCCGACCTGTCGGTGGCGCAGCTGGAGCGGCATTTCCGCCGCGTATTCCAGCTGACGCCGCAGCAGGTGCAGACCAAGCTGCGCATCGAAGCGGCGATGCGCCTGCTGCGTGGCGAGGAAAGCGTGGCGGCGATCGGCCTGGCCTGCGGTTTCGCCGACCAGAGCGCATTCGCGCGGCAGTTCAAGGCGACGGTGGGGATGACGCCGCGGGATTACCGGGCGATCGCGGCGGGGGCACCGCGCGCCGCGCCGGTGGCGTAATCGCGCAGGTTGGGGTGAGTCGAAGGCGAACCCCAACATAGCCACCTGCGAGCGCACCGCATCGTTGGGGTTCGCCTTCGGCTCACCCCAACCTACGCGTGCTTCAGCCGTTCACCCACACGCCGACGTTCAAATGCCAACCGTCGTTGTGGTGTTCGTAATGCGGATGGACGTAGTGGTAACCGGGCCGTTCGATTTCCCAGTGTCCCGGCACCGCGACATATTCGCGTCCGCTCCAGCGCCAGTAGCCGCGCGCCCACACATAGCCCGGGCGCCGCGCCGGTTCCACTTCCACCAGTCGTTCCGGCGGCGGTTGCGGTGCCACCACTTCGACCACTTCACGACGCACCACCGGGCGTTCGATCACCACGGGGCGGTCGTGCACTACGCGTTCTTCTACGCAACCGCTGGCGAGCATGGTCAGCGCGGCGAGCGCCACGATTCGAATCTGCATGGTCATTCCCTTCTTTGGTCAGCCAATAAAAAGCGCGGCTGCCGAGGCAGCCGCGCCGAAGTCGAACGGGCTCAATGGCCCCAGTAGCCGTCGTGGAAACGCCAGCCGCCGCGGTAGTGCTCCCAGCGCGGCTGGCGATAGACGTAGCCGTGGCGCGCCGGCATCCAGCGGCCGACCACCCACACGTGGCGGTGGGCATACGGATCCCAGCGCCAGTAGCCCGGCGCCCAGGCGTAGCCGACGCGCGGCGGCGGCACCACTTCGTAGCGCGGCGCGGGCGGCGCGACGTTGATCCCTACCGAGATCTGCGTGCGTGCGGCGGCGTCGGGGGCGTAGGCGGAAGCGCCCAGCCCGAGGCCCAGCGCGGTCAGCACGGCGAAGGTTCGTGCCAGCGTTCTCATGCGTTTCTCCTCGGCCACGCAAGGTGTGGCCCGCACGGAAAAACGGCGGCGGCCGGCGTCTGTTGACGCCGGCCGCGCGCTTCGTTCAGAAGCCGGTGAGGTTGCGCGGTCGAGCCCGGCCGCGACTTCAGAGCTTGCAGTTGGGCGTATGTCCGGCGGCGCGTGCCTGGTCGTATACCGGCATCAGCAGGTCGGCCTGCTTGCTGAGCGATTGCTGGCGGTTGTACGAGGCGGGATGGGTGGACATGAAGGCCGGCTGCTTGGCGCCGCCACCGGCCGCCGCGGCCATCTTCTGCCACAGGGTGGCCGCGGCGCGCGGATCGAAGCCGGCCTGCGCCATGTAGCGCTGGCCCAGCGTGTCCGCCTCGCTTTCCTGGGTGCGCGAGAACGGCAGCAGGATGCCCACCTCGGCGCCGGCGCCCAGCGCGGCGGCGGCGTAGCCGGCATTGGTGCCGCGGCTGGCGGCGTAGGCGCTGCCGGCGATCACCACTACCTGCGCGGCGAGCTTGTCGGACATGCGCTCGGCGCCGTGGCGCGACACCACGTGCGACAGCTCGTGGCCCAGCACCACCGCGAGCAGGTCCTGGTCGCTGGCCACCTTGAACATGCCGCGGTTCACGCCGATGCGGCCGCCCGGCAGGGCGAAGGCATTGGGGGTGTTGTCGTCGATGATCTGCACTTCCCACTGCTGCGTGTTCCACGGCGGCGGCAGCACCGCCTCCAGCGCATTGGCCACGCAGGTGGCGTAGGCGCGCTCCTTGGGCGAGTCGACGAACTTGCCTTTGGTGCGCATATCGTTGAACGCGGCCAGGCCGGCCTTCGACATGTCCGCGTCGGAGACCATCATCAATTGCTTGCGGCCGGTGGGCGAGGTGGTGCAGCCGCAGATCAGGGCGCCAAGAGCCAGCGCGAGCGGCAGACGGAATTTCATGCGTTTTACCTCCCTGGAAAACTGTCGCGAAGCATAACCTTGCGTTCCCTGGCGGGATTGTGTGCCAGGTCGGCACTTGAAAAGAACGAACGGTCGTTCTATTTTCCGGCCATGAACGCAACGACCGCCCCCGGCAAGCGCGCCGCCACCCGCGAGATGATCCTGGACCGGGCCTACGCCATGGCCTGCAACGACGGCCTGGAGGGCTTGTCGATCGGCACCCTGGCGCTGGCGGTGGAGATGTCCAAGAGCGGCGTGTTCGCCCACTTCGGCTCGCGCGAAGACCTGCAACTGGCGGTGCTGGAACTGGGCGCGCAGCGCTTCATGGACAACGTGCTGCTGCCGGCGCTTAAGACCCCGCGCGGCCTGCCGCGCCTGCGCAGCATCGTCGAGCACTGGTGCGACTGGGCGCATCGCTACGAGCGCGGCTGCGTGCTGCAGTCCGCCGTCGGCGAATACGACGGCCGCGACGGCGCCCTGCGCGACGCGGTGGTGCGCCAGCAGGCCGGTTGGCGCGGCCAGCTGGAGAAGGCGATCGGCCACGCCGTGGCCGAGGGGCATCTCGGCGCCGGCACCGAGGTCAGCCAGCTCGCCTTCGAGATCTACGCCTTCATGCTCGTGCTGCACCACGACGCCGGCCTGTTCGGCTTCGAGGAAGCGCGCCGCCGCACGCTGGCGGCGGTCGAGCGCCTGTTTGCCAGCTATCGCACCTGAATCCCCACGGGAGCCCCGCCATGCCACGCCCGCAACGCGCTCATCGTCCGCACGGTCGCCCCACGGCCGGTCTCCTGCTGAAACTCGGCGCCGTGCGCGCCAGCTTCGCCGTCGGCGGGCGGCTGGCGCCGCGCCGCACGGTCGACCGTGCCGCGCGCCTGTTCGCCACGCCCTTCGCCAGCAGCCGCAGCCGCGCGCTGGCGGCGCAGCCGGACGACGCGATGGTGCAGGGGGCTTTGAAGGTCGGCGACGAGATGATCGCCACCTATGTATGGGGCGATCCCAGGACCCAGCCCTATGCGCTGCTGGTGCACGGCTGGTCGAGCTTCGGCCTGCGCTACCTGCCGTGGGTGCAGCGCCTGCGCGAAGCGGGCCTGGCGGTGGTCGCGTTCGACCAGCCGGGCCACGGCCGCAGTTCGGGGCGCCTGTGCACGCTGCCGGATTTCATCGCCACCATCCTCGCCGTCGGCCAGCATTACGGCCATGCGGCGCTGGCGATCGGCCATTCGCTCGGTGGCGCCGCGCTGGCCCTGGCGCAGAGCGAGGCCTGGCTGGCGCGGCAGCTGGTGCTGATCGCACCCGCGGCCGACATGGAAGCCGCCACCGGCCGCTTCTTCCGCTTCGTCAAACTCGGCGACCACCTGCGCGAGGCGTTCTACGGCTGGCTGGAGCGGCGCACCGGCGTGACCGTGCGCGACCTGCAAGTGCACAAGCACCTGCCCGCGCTCGGCCAGTCCGGGCTGGTGGTGCATGACCTGGACGACCGCGACGTGCCATGGGAAGAGGGCGAGCGCTATGCCCGCTATTGGCCGGGCGCGCGGCTGCTCACCACCACGGGCCTTGGCCACCATCGCGTGCTCGACGCGCCGGAAGTGATCGAGGCAACCTTCGCCTTCCTGCGCGGCGAGACGGTGGGCGACCGCGTGGTGGCGACGCCGAACCTGCCTTACGGCGTCGCGTAGGTTGGGGTGACAACCCCAACGTCGTCACTTGCAAGCGCACCGTATCGTTGGGGTTACGGGCTGCATCGGCAGCCCGCCCTCCGGGCCATCCGCTACGCGGATGTTCGCTACGGCATCCTGCCTCCGCAGTCGCCTGTGGCTCACCCCAACCTGCGGGTGTGATTATCTGGGGGGCAGCACGCGTCCCGTGCGATAGCTGCGATAGCGGCACACGTCGAAGTTGCGTTGCACCAGCGTGCGCCCGTCGGCGAACGTCGCGCGCAGGTCGCGTCGGCAGCCTTCCTTGCCATCGAGCGCCACCGTGACGGCATTCCCGCCGCCGATCAGCGGGCGGTCGCCGATGGCGACATCGTGGAACGCCTCCGTCCCCGCCGGCGCGACAGCCAGCGTCACGAGGCTCGACGGCGCGTCGTTGTAGACCTCCAGATAGCGCGTCTGCGCGCCGGCCACGGCCGGCAGCAGGGCGCAGGCGCACGACAACACGATGCGATGGATCATGGCTTCCTCTCCGCTGGACGCGCCGCAACGGCGGCGCTGCTGCGGATTGGGATGCGAAACGGCGGACCAAGGTGGCCGATCCGGGACGGATCGTAGCCGGCGCGGGACGAATGGCAGCCGTGACCTGCGAATCTGTTCCCGCGCGGCTTCGCCTGTGTAGGATGCGGACGCCCTGGAGGAGGAGTGCGGATGCGATTCTGGCGTTACCTGGCCGCGTGGAGCGTTCCGGCGGTGCTGTTCGCCATCCAGGGCTACAGCATGGACGCCATGCGCGGACACACCTGGAACGCGTCCGACTACATCCGCTGGGCGATGGTGCAGTGGTACACGCTGGCGGTGCTCGCGCCGGGCGTGTTCGCGCTGGCGCGGCGTTTTACCGTCGACTCCACTGCGCAATGGCGCTACCTGCCGGTGTACGTCGCCGGCAGCCTGGTCTTTTCGGCCTGTGCCGTGCTGATCGGCGCCATGCTCGGCAATCTGCTCGAACCCGGCCATCCGCCGTTCGATGACCAGCTGCAGCAGTTCATCGACAAATACGTCTTCATCGACTTCTTCATCTACTGGGTGCTGGTGGTCGGCTGGCATGCGCTGCGCTTCTTCCGCGAGAAGGACCGGCGCGCCGACCAGTTGCAGGCGCTGCTGGCGCAATCGCGCCTGCAGGTGCTGAAGATGCAGCTGCAGCCGCATTTCCTGTTCAACACGCTGCATGCGATCACCACGCTGATCCGCGAGGAGCCCGAAGTCGCCGAGGACATGCTGCTGCGCCTGAGCGAGCTGCTGCGGGTGTACCTGGACGAAGACCGCCACGAGATCGCGCTGGCCCGCGAGCTGGAACTGCTGGATCTCTACCTCGGCATTCAGCGCGTGCGCTTCAAGGACCGCCTCGATGCGCGCGTGGATGCGGCCGTCTCCGCGCTCGGCGGCGCTGTGCCCGGCCTGATCCTGCAGCCGCTGGTGGAGAACGCCATCCATCACGGCGTCGGCCGGCATGCCGGCAGCGACACGGTGGAGGTGTTCGCGCATCGCGACACCGACCACCTCTACCTGGAAGTGCGCAACCGCAATGGCACGCTGGAAGTGACGCCGGACGAGGCGTTCACCCGCGGCATCGGCCTGTCCAATACGCGCCTGCGCCTGAAGGAGCTGTACGGCGACGCCGCCTCGGTCTACATCGATGCGCTGTCGCCGCGGGGCGTAACCTGCCGCCTGCGCCTGCCGTTCCGCGCGCTCGGCGCGGCCGCATGAGCATCCGCGCGCTGATCGTGGACGACGAGCCGATCGCGCGGCACAGCATCGCGCGCCTGCTGCGCAAGGAGGCGGAGATCGTCATCGCCGGCGAATTCGGCGACGGCGCCAGCGCGCTGGAAGCGATCCGCCGGCTGCGGCCGGACCTGGTGTTCCTGGATATCCAGATGCCGGAGATGACCGGCATCGATGTCGCCGCGGCGCTGGGCGAGGAAGAGCTGCCGGCCACGGTGTTCGTTACCGCCTACGAGCAGTACGCGGTGCGCGCGTTCGAAGCCAACGCCGTCGACTACCTGGTCAAGCCGTTCAGCCGCGAACGCTTCGATGCCGCGTTGCGCCGCGTCCGCAAGCGCCTGGCGGGCGAGGGCGGCGATGCCGCGCCAGCGCGGGTGTGGCAGGCGCTGGCCGAATTGCGGCGCGAGCAGGCGTATGCGCGCCGCCTGCCGATTCCCGTGGATGGCAGCGTGATCCTGCTGGAGGTGGCGCGCATCGACTGGATCGAAGCCAACCGCAACTGCGTGCGCCTGCACGTGGGCAAGGACACCTACGAGTTGCGCGAGACGATGGCAGCGCTGGAGGAGCGCCTCAGCCCGCGCCAGTTCGCGCGCGTGCACCGCTCGGCGATCGTCAATATCGATCGCATCCAGGCGATCCATCCGTGGTTCAAGGGCTACCACATGGTGGTGCTGAGCACGGGGCAGGAGCTGCGCATGAGCCGCTACCAGCACGATGCGTTCCGCGAGCTGGTGCGGCTGCAAGGGCGGACGCCGTAGCGGAGGCCGCGTCGAAGGGGCCAGCAGGGATCGGGCGCGTTGAACAGATGCAGACCTGGCCGGGGCCTGCCTGGTCGATGTTTGCTCCGGTCGAGCGCGACCCGCCAGTAATGACATGTCGATTTCGGGGGAGCTGTTTCGTCGCCTAGGCAAGTCGGCGATCCTGCCGGCGGACAAACCACACACCACAAGGAATGCCGACCATGCACGCCATCGCCCACCGTCCCCTGCGCACCCTGATCGCCGCCGCCGCCCTGGTCCTGGCCGGCGCGTCCGCGCACGCCGCTTCCGCTACCTACATCATCGATCCCACCCACACCTATCCGAGCTTCGAGGCCGACCACTTCGGCGGCCTGTCGGTGTGGCGCGGCAAGTTCAACCGGACCAGCGGCAAGATCACGCTGGACAAGGCCGCCGGCAGCGGGACGGTGGACATCACGGTGGACATGAACAGCGCCAACTTCGGCCTGGACAAGATGGACGAAGCGGCGCGCGGCCCCGAGCTGTTCGAGACCGCCAAGTACCCGACCGCCACGTACAAGGGCAAGCTCGCCGGCTTCGTCGACGGCAAGCCGACCAAGGTGGTTGGCGAGCTCACCTTGCATGGCGTGACGCGCCCGCTGGAGCTGGCCGTCAACTCGTTCAAGTGCATGCCGCATCCGCTGCTCAAGCGCGAACTGTGCGGTGCCGATGCCAGCGCCAGTTTCCAGCGCGATGCGTTCGGCATGAGCGGCGGCAAGGACTACGGCTTCAAGATGGATGTCGCGCTGCGCATCCAGGTCGAGGCCATCGTCGATGAAGCGGATGCCAGGAAAGTCGCCGTACGCTGATTCACAGGCAGCTCTTCAGCCGGCGCACCGCCTCATCGAGCGCGCGTGCGTCGGCGCCGCCGTAGCCGAGGATCAGGCCGCCGCGCGCGGGCGGCTCCGCGTAGCACGGCGACAGCGGCCGCGCGGAAACGCCGACCTGGGCGGCGCGGCGCGACAGCGCGATGTCGTCGATGTCCGGCGGCAGCAAGGCCACCAGCTGCATGCCGGCTTCGGCGCCGATCACTTCCAAATGCTCCGGCAGGTGCGTGCGGATGGATGCGACCAGGGCCGCGCGGCGTTCCGCGTACAGCACGCGCATGCGGCGGATGTGCCGCGCGAAATGCCCTTCGCGGATGAAGTCGTTCATCGCCAGCTGCGGCAAGGCGGCGGTGCAGGTGTCCAGCGCGTCGCGGCAGGCGGCGAAGGTGCCGACCAGGTCCTTCGGCACCACCAGGTAGCCCAGGCGCAGCGAAGGGAACATCACCTTGCTGAAGGTGCCGACGTAGATCACGCGCTCTTCCGTATCCAGGCCCTGCAGCGAGGCGACCGGGCGGCCGCCGAAGCGGTACTCGCTGTCGTAGTCGTCCTCGACGACCCAGGCATCGGCGCGCGCAGCCCAGCGCAGCAGCTGCATGCGCCGCGCGGCGCTCAAGGTCATGCCCAGCGGGAACTGGTGCGAGGGCGAGGTATAGACCAGGCGCGCATCCGGCGCGCGGCGGATGCCTTCGGCCACGTCCAGGCCTTCCTGGTCCACCGGCACCGGCACGATCCGCGCGCCGATGGTGCCGAAGGCCTGGCGCGCGCCGGGATAGCCGGGGTCTTCCAGCCAGGCGCGGTCGCCCGCGTCGAGCAGGGCATGTGCGCAGATCTGCACGCCCTGCTGCGAGCCGGTGGTGATCAGTACCTGCGCGGCATCGACGCGCACCGCGCGCACGGCGCCCAGGTAATCGGCGATGGCCTCGCGCAGCAGCGGGCAGCCGCGCGGATCGCCGTATACCAGCGACTCGGTGCTCGGCGCCCGCGCATGCCGGTTGAGCAGCTTGGCCCACAGCGCCGAGGGGAAATGCTCCAGCGCCGGCAGGCCGACGCGGAACGCGCCCTGGCTGTCCAGCCAGGTCTGTTCCGGCGCGCGCATGGTGGCCACGCGCTGTGCCACGCGGCGGGTGGCATCGCGGCGCGCGACCGGGACAGCGGCCAGCCTGGGGCGGGAGGGCTTCGGCGCCGCCGTGGGAATCGACGGCGCCACGCGGGTGCCGGCGCCGACAAAGCTCTGCAGATACCCTTCCGCCAGCAGCTGCTCGTAGGCGCTGAGCACGGGCAGGCGCGACACGCGCAGTTCCGTGGCCAGGCTGCGGGTGGACGGCACGCGCTGGCCGGGGCGCAACTGCCCGTCGGCGATAGCGCGGCGGAACCACTCCGACAGCTGCTGGTAGATCGGCACGCCGCTGCCGGCTTCCAGGGCGATCGGCGGGAGAAAGGACGTGGACGCACGCGGCATGGCGGCAGGCCTCAAGTGGTCATGCCGGATGATAGCCAAGTGGCTATTCGCCCGGGCCACTGCCATTCGTAGTGTTGCGCCGCGGCCGGGTGGCCGGGCCTGAGGTGGAGGCGGACTTGAGCGTGGGGTACGGCGTGAGGCGCAGGATCAAGAACAGGGCGATCGGATGGCTGCTGGGCGCGTTGGCATGCGTAATGGCAACTGTTGCCATGGCGCAGGACGCGGGCGTGCCGATCCGCCAGTCCCGCGACGACGCCTGGTGGACCGGCCCCATGCTGGCCAACGGCGCCGAGACCCTGCCGCAGGGCCATATGCTGATCGAGCCCTACATCTATGACGTGACGACGCCGGGCGTGGACGCGTTCGGCTCGCGCGCCTACGTGCTGTACGGCCTGACCGACCGCCTGACCGTCGGCGCCATCCCGATCATCGGCTACAACCGCGTGAGCGGCGCGCCGAACAGCTCCGGCATCGGCCTGGGCGACCAGATCCTGCAGGCGCAGTACCGCTTGCGCCGCTTCCACGAAGGCAGCTGGTTGCCCACCGTATCGCTGATGCTGCAGGAGACAGTGCCCACCGGACGCTACGACCGCCTCGGGCAGCGGCCCGCCAACGGCATGGGCGGCGGCGCCTACGCCACCACGCTGGGCGTCAACATGCAGAGCTATTTCTGGATGCCCAACGGGCGGATTCTGCGTGCGCGCCTCAATGCCACCACCACCTTTGCCGGCGGTGCGCGCGTCGAGGGCGTCAGCACCTACGGCACCAGCGAGGATTTCCGCGGCCATGCGCGCGCCGGCGACAACTTCTATGTGGGCGCGGCGCTGGAATACAGCCTGACCACGCGCTGGGTGCTGGCGCTGGACCTGACCTACAGCCACAACGGCAACACCTGGGTGAGGGGCTATGACGTGGTGCCGGGCCTGGAGCCGGTGCGGGTGAGCAAGCGCTTCGGGCGCAGCGACGCGGTCGGCTACGCGCCGGCGATCGAATACAACTGGTCGCCCAATATCGGCCTGCTGTTCGGCGTGCGGGTGATTGCGGGCGGCAACAACGTACAGCGCTCGGTAACGCCGGCCATCGCGCTCAACTACGTGCGGTAGGTTGGGGTGAGCCGCAGGCGAACCTCAACGGAGGCACAGACGAAGCGCCACGTTGGGGTTCGCCTGCGGCTCACCCCAACCTACGTCAGCGTTGTCTCGCGGCAAAGATGCGAACCATTCTCATCCCTGTGCTAAGGTCGCGCCCCAGCTTCCACGCCGCCGCGACCCATGACCGTCCCGTCCCAGCCATCCGTGCGCCACCCCTGGCGCCCCCGCGACCTGCTGCGCAAGTTGCACCTGTGGCTGGGCCTGAGCGTGGGCCTCGCCTTCGCGGTGCTGGCGCTGTCCGGCACGGTGCTGGCATTCCAGACCGACCTGCTGCGCTGGCGCCACCCCGAACTGTTCGGGCATGCCTTGCCAACTCCCGCGCAACGCGCGGCGATCCTCGAACGCATCCACGACGCGCACTGGCCCGCACCACTGCGCAGCATCGATACGCCAACCGCCGAATTGCCGGTGTGGCAGCTGTCGCTGGCAGGCGAAAAACGCGTTTATCTCGATCCAGCCGACGGCCATGAACTGCTCACCCGCTCCAAGGACCACGACCTCGTGCTCTGGCTGCGCGACCTGCACACCCATCTGCTCAGCGGCAAGAACGGCGAAACCGCGCTCGGCATCCTGGGACTGGCGGAACTGAGCCTGATCCTGATCGGCCTCACCCTGTGGTGGCCGCGCCGCGGACATTGGCGCCATGCGGTGCGCATGTATGCGCAACCGCCGACACGGCGCTGGCGCAGCTGGCACCAGAGTGTGGGCGCCATGCTGTTTCCGTTGCTGCTGCTGAGCACGCTCACCGGCATCACCCTGATCTACAAGGACACCACGCGCAGCGTGCTCGCCGCCGCATTCGGCGACCGGCAAGGTCCGCCTTCTAAGGCGAGGGCGTTGCCGCCGCGTGACATGCCGCTGCAATGGGCCGCCTCGCTCGCCGCCGCACAGGCCGTGCTGCCCGATGCGGAATTGCGCCGCATTACCTTGCCCAGCGAAAAGAACGCCGCGCTCACCGTCCGTGCGCGCGGACCGCGTGAATGGAATGCCGTCGGCCGCAGCGTGGTGGTGATCGATCCGTACAGCGCGACGGTGCTGTCGGTGTACGACGCGCAGGCGCAGGGCGGCGGCGCGCGGCTGATCGACAAGCTGTACCCGGTGCATGCCGGCCAGGTCGGCGGCGTGCCGTGGCAACTGCTGATCGGCGTCGTCGGCGTGTTGCCGGCATTCTTCCTGGCCACCGGTTTCCTGTTCTGGCGTACGCGTCGGCGTCATCTCAAGCACGCGCAGCACATGCTCGGCAAGGCCTGATCGATACGCCTTCGTCCACGCGTCGCAGCAAGCGCTTAACAGCGTTCCACACTAGAATTGCGCGTCTTACGCAGATCCAAGTTGGAGTCGCCATGAGTTCCCCCGCCCAGCACGTTTCCGCCAGTGCTGCAGTGCACGAAGGTCGTCCCCTGCGCTTCGTCACCGCCGCCAGCTTGTTCGACGGCCATGACGCGGCGATCAATATCATGCGCCGCATCATCCAGTCGCAGGGCGCGGAAGTGATCCACCTGGGCCATAACCGCTCGGTGGAGGACGTGGTCCGCGCTGCCCTGCAGGAAGACGCCGACGCCATCGCGCTGTCCTCGTACCAGGGCGGCCACGTCGAGTACTTCAAGTACATGGTGGACATGCTCAAGGAACACGGCGCCGCGCATATCCGCGTCTTCGGCGGTGGCGGTGGCACCATCACCCCGGAGGAAATCCGCGAACTGCAGGCCTACGGCGTGGAGCGCATCTACCACCCGAACGACGGCATGAAGCTCGGCCTCACCGAGATGATCGAGGACGTCATGCGCCGCACCCGCGAGGCCGCCGACCAGCGTGCCGGCGCGGAGCAGGCCACCGCCGTCGCGCCGCGCGTGGACATCGACGACGAGATCTCGATCGGCCACATGCTGTCCTCGATCGAGGAAGGCCAGCTGCCCGAGGCGGAACTCGACCACCTGCGCAAGCAGTGGAAGATGGCCGGCAAGCAGACGCCGGTGCTCGGCGTCACCGGCACCGGCGGCGCGGGTAAGTCCTCGGTGGTGGACGAGCTGCTGTTGCGCTTCCTGCACGCGTTCCCGGACATGCGCATCGCGGTGCTGGCGGTCGACCCGACCCGCCGCCGCAGCGGTGGCGCGCTGCTGGGTGACCGCATCCGCATGAACTCGTTGCGCAGCCATCGCGTGTACATGCGCTCGATGGCCACGCGCCGCCAGCACGCGGCCACCAGCGTGGTACTGCATGACTGCATCGATTTCCTCAAGGCGCAGCCCTACGACCTGGTGATCGTGGAAACCGCTGGTATCGGCCAGAGCGATTCGGAGATCGTCGACCTGGTCGATTTCCCGATGTACGTGATGACCAGCGACTACGGCGCGGCCAGCCAGCTCGAGAAGATCGACATGCTGGACTTCGCCGAACTCGTGGTGCTCAACAAGTTCGACAAGCGCGGCGCCGAAGACGCGCTGCGCGACGTGCGCAAGCAGTGGAAGCGCAACCGCACCGCGTTCGCCCTGAAGGACGACGAAGTGCCGGTCTATCCGACCATCGCCAGCCAGTTCAACGATCCGGGCGTGACCTGGATGTTCGCCAACCTGTGCCGCCTGCTGCGCGACAAGCTCACCCTGCCGGCGCCGAAGTGGACGCCGGAGCTGGACACCTCGCTGAAGGAGCCGCGCGCCACCGTGCTGATCCCCGGCAGCCGCGTGCGTTATCTGGCCGAGATCGCCGAGCAGGGCCGCGGCATCAATGCCGGGATCGAGCGCGAGGCGGAATTCGCCAGCAAGGCGCAGCACTACTACGAGTCGCTGAAGGACCTGGGCGATGCGCGCCTGCCGCGCGAGCTGGCGCGCTACGACAGCCAGTCGCTGCACGAGGAGGGCGCCGACCGCACTCTGCTCACGCTGCGCCAGCGCTACAACCAGGCGGTGAAGGAACTGAGCCACGAAGCCGTGCACCTGCTGCACGACTGGCCGGCGCGCTACAAGTCGGTCACCGACGAGTACAACGAATACAAGGTGCGCGACAAGACCATCCGCGTCGAGAACTATCGCGAATCGCTCAGCCACCAGAAGATCCCCAAGGTATCGCCGCCCAGGACCAAGGACTGGGGCGACCTGGTGCGCTTCCTGATGCGCGAGAACCTGCCGGGCTATTACCCCTATACCGGCGGCGTGTATCCGTACCGCCGCACCGGCGAGGATCCCACCCGCATGTTCGCCGGCGAAGGCACGCCGGAACGCACCAACCGCCGCTTCCATTACCTCAGCCAGGGCGGTGCGGCCACGCGCCTGTCCACCGCGTTCGACTCGGTCACGCTGTACGGCGAAGACCCGGCGCCGCGCCCGGACATCTACGGCAAGATCGGCAACTCCGGCGTCAACGTCGCCACGCTGGACGATATGAAGAAGCTGTATTCCGGCTTCGATCTGAGCGCGCCCAGCAGTTCGGTGTCGATGACCATCAACGGTCCGGCGCCGATCATCCTTGCGATGTTCATGAACACCGCGATCGACCAGAACATCGAGAAGCACCTCAAGGCCGATCCGGCACGCTGGGCCGAGGCGCAGCAGAAGATCGCCGCGCTGCAGTCGCACGGCGGTCCGCGCTATTCAGGCGAGCTGCCCAAGGGTAACGAGGGCCTCGGCCTGGGCCTGCTCGGCATTACCGGCGACCAGCTGGTGGATGCGCAAACCTATGCGCGCATCAAGGAAGAAACCCTGCAGATCGTGCGCGGCACGGTGCAGGCGGACATCCTCAAGGAAGATCAGGCGCAGAACACCTGCATCTTCAGCACCGAGTTCGCGCTGCGCATGATGGGCGACATCCAGCAGTATTTCGTCGATCACAAGGTGCGCAACTTCTATTCGGTGTCGATCTCCGGCTACCACATCGCCGAGGCCGGCGCGAACCCGATCAGCCAGCTGGCCTTCACGCTGTCCAACGGCTTCACCATCGTCGAGTACTACCTCGCGCGCGGCATGCACATCGACGATTTCGCGCCGAACCTGTCGTTCTTCTTCTCCAACGGCATGGACCCGGAATACACCGTGATCGGCCGCGTGGCCCGCCGCATCTGGGCCCGCGCCATGCGCGAGCGCTACGGTGCCAGCGCGCGCAGCCAGATGCTGAAGTACCACATCCAGACTTCCGGCCGCTCGCTGCACGCGCAGGAGATCCAGTTCAACGACATCCGCACCACGCTGCAGGCGCTGTATGCACTGTTCGACAACTGCAACAGCCTGCACACCAATGCCTACGACGAGGCGATCACCACGCCGACCGAGGAAAGCGTGCGCCGCGCGGTGGCGATCCAGCTGATCATCAACCGCGAGCTGGGCCTGAACTTCAACGAGAACCCGTGGCAGGGCAGTTTCGTGGTGGACGCGCTCACCGACCTGGTCGAAGAGGCGGTCTACCGCGAGTTCGAGGCGATCAGCGAGCGCGGCGGCGTGCTCGGCGCGATGGACACCATGTACCAGCGCGGCAAGATCCAGGAAGAGTCGATGTACTACGAGCAGAAGAAGCACGACGGCAGCCTTCCGCTGATCGGCGTGAACACCTTCCTGCCCAAGGACCACGGCGGCGAGATCGCCACCGAGATCGAGCTGATCCGCTCCACCGAAGAGGAGAAGGGCCAGCAGATCGACAACGTGCAGGCCTACGCCAAGGCCCGTAACGGCCTGGCCCCGGAGAGCCTCAAGATCCTGCAGAACACCGCGCGCGAACGCCGCAATGTGTTCGAGCAGTTGATGGAGGCGGTGAAGTACAACTCACTGGGGCAGATCAGCCACGCCTTGTACGACGTCGGTGGCGAGTATCGCCGCAACATGTGACCGGAAGGGGCCGCAAGGCCCCTTCTTTTTGCGCATGCCTCAAGCTGGCACCCCTCTCCCCGCCGGGGAGAGGGCAGGGTGAGGGGCCGTTCTAGCGACAACGCTGCTTCCGAAGGACGCGCACTTGGATAACGACGGCGAGATCCTGTGCGAAGAAGTAAGAGCGCATAGGGTCGAAGCGGTTTGAGCGCAGCTCACCTCTCCGACCGCCACCGCCACGCCTTCGTCACTACCGGATTGGTCTCCGGCATCGCCAGCAGCACCGGCAGGACGACAATCGCCACCAGGCCGATCATCGCGCCGGGTACCGCGTGCCAACCGGTCATCTTGATCAGCAGCTCCGCCAGAAACGGCGTCAATCCGCCGAAGATCGCCGTCGCCATGGTCACGCCAAGCGCCAGTCCGCTCAGCCGCCCTTCGCCCGGAAACTGTTCGGCAGTCGCCGGCGCGCCCACCGCGCTCACCCCGCCGGCAAGGCAGGCCAGCACGATCGCGCCGAGCGCAATATTGAGTTCCATCGCGCGCGCCATCAGCTGGAACATCGCCAATGGCAACAGCACGCTGGCGACGGCCAGCCACACCAGCACCGGCCGGCGTCCCACCCGGTCGGACAGTGCGCCGGCCAGCGGCGTGACCAGGATCACCGCCACCGCGGCGAGCGTCGACAACCACAATGAGCGTTCCTCGGCGAGGATGCCCGACGAGCTGAGAAACGCCGGCACATAGGTAATGCCCACGTAGTAGGTGATCGAGCCCAGCGCCGAGATGGCGAAAGTGCGGAACAGGGCAGGACGATGGTTGGCGAGCATGTGGCCGAGCGGCGAATCCGGCACGGTGTGCTGCTCCACCTGCCGCACGAAGTCCGGCGATTCCTCCATGGTCGAGCGCGCGATCCACACGCAACCGGCCAGCGCGGCGCCGACGAAGAACGGGATGCGCCAGCCCCAGGAGTCGAGCTGGGCCGTGCTCATGGCGCTGACGGTCAGCGCCGACACGCCCACCGCCAGCAGCGCGCCGATCTCGCTGGCGGCGGAGGCGAGCGAAGTGATCAGGCCTCGCCGGTCCTTGCGCGCGCCTTCGAGCAGATAGGCAACCACGCCGGTGTATTCGCCACCAACCGAGAACGCCATGAAGCAGCGCAGCAGCAACAGCAGCGCACCCGCTGCCGGCCCGGCGACGGCATGCGAGGGCAGCAGTGCCGTCGCCAGCATCGCCAGCGTCATCAGCATCATCGACAGGAGCAGCGTGCGGCGCCTGCCGATGCGGTCGCCGATATGCCCGAACACCACCGCCCCCAGCGGACGCATCGCGTAGGAGATGGCGAAGCCGGCCAGCGTGGCGAGCAGCGAGCTCTCGCCGCCGCCGAAGAACACCCGCGACAGCACGGTGGCGAAGTAGAGGTACAGGGTGAAGTCGTACCACTCGACGACGGTCGAGAGGGCAGCGACAGCCATGGAGCCGCGGGAAATCTCGGGAGTACCGGGCTTTTCGGTCATGCGCAGACGGTCGCCGGTTGCAGGAACCGCGATCCTAGCGCGATACGTCGTGTCCAGCCGATCCATGCCTGGCATCGGCTGCGTAGGTTGGGGTGAGCAAAGCGAACCCCAACGTCGCCGCTGCGCATGATGGTGTGCTGGCGGGGAGCGGTGCGATGTTGGGGTTCGCTTTGCTCACCCCAACCTACGACGCGTGTCATGCGTGGGGCGGAGCAGTCGCCTTCGCGCTGGATGTGCAGAAGACGTGAAGAAGGCCTCGCCGCAAGTCCGGCCACAACGCTACCGACTTCGCGCGATTGTGATCCCGCTCTCTTCCTGCACTTCGCAGCGGATCGCAAGATGCGCTGCACTGGGGGAGCGTCACATGGTGTTGCGCAGTATCGCGTCGCGGCTGGCCGTCTGGGTGCTGGCCGGAACCTTGCTGGTGGTCGTCGCCGGCGGGTTGCTGTTGTTCCGGGTGGTCCGGCAGCAGATCCTCGAGCAGACCCATCGCGAATCGGCGGTGCTGGCGGGCGACGTCAGCCATCGCATCCAGCATCGCCTGGACAAGGTGGCCGATACCGCACAGATGCTTGCCGCCTTGATCGGGCCGCGGCCGGACGATGCGGAGCCGCTGATCCGCGATGCCCTGGCACACAACGCCGACCTGGACGGATTGGCCGCCGCTTATGTGCCGGCCTCGATCGACGCCAGGGCGCCGGTCCGCTCGCCCTTCGTCAGCCGCCACCTCGATGGCAGCCTGAGCGTGCGCGACCTGCTGAAGGATCCCGCGCCGTACTGGACGCAGGCCTGGTTCGCCACGGGACTGGCGTGCGCCACGGGTTGCTGGCAGCAACCGTTCTTCTCGCAATCGCGCCAGCGTCGGCTGGTCAATTATTCGGCCGCGATCGAAGCGGGTGGCCGGCCGGTCGGCGTGCTCAATGCCGATGTCACGCTGGAGTGGCTGCAGGGCGTGCTGCAGGCCTTGAACAAGCCGCGCGATACCGAGGCGTTCGTGATCGACCAGCAAGGGGTATACCTCGCCGTCGAAGGCTCGGCGCTGGCCGGGCAGCGTGCGCAGGATGAATTGATCGCCGCCTTGCGCGGCGATCCGGCGGAACCGATCCGGCATACCGGCCTGCTGGCGACCCACGCCAATGCACCGGTGTGGATCTATCACGCGCCGATCGACGGCACGCATTGGCAGTTCGGCCTGGTGGTGCCGGAAGAGCGCATCTACGGCGGCGTGCGGCGCACCTTCTCGGTAGCCTTGTCGGTGGGTGCGCTGGCGCTGCTGAGCCTGACTTTGCTGACCTTGGTTGTCACGCGGCGCGTGCTCAGTCCGCTGGGCGTGTTGACGGAGCGCGCCGAACAGGTGGCCAAGGGGGCGCTGGATTTCGAGCTGCCCAGGGTGCGCCGCCGCGACGAAGTCGGCCGGCTGACCCATGCCTTCGACCGCATGCGCCACGAACTGGCCGATCACCTGGCCGAGCTGGGCCGCGTGGCGCGCGAGCAGCAGCGCCTGGCCAGCGAGCTGGAGATCGCCCAGCAGATCCAGACCGCCTTGCTGCCTGGTGCGCATTTCCTCGACGCGCGCTGCAACAACTTCGAGTTGCATGCGGTGTTGAAGCCGGCGCGCACGGTGGGCGGCGATCTGTACAGCTATTTCATGCTGCACGACCAGCGCTTCTACATCATGGTCGGCGACGTGTCGGACAAGGGCATCCCCGCCGCGTTGTTCATGGCGCGCGCGATCACCCTGGCCAAGGCCTTGGCGCCGCGCGCGCAGTCGCCGCAGCAGCTGTTGCAGTTGCTCAACCAGGAGTTGTGCCGCAACAACGACGGCTGCATGTTCGTCAGCCTGTTGTGCGGCCTGCTGGATACCGCGACCGGGCATTTCTCGATGGCCAGCGCGGGGCATGAGCCGCCGGTGCTGTGGGGCGAGGGCGCGCCGCAGCTGCTGGAGATCGAGACGGGGCCTGCGCTGGGCCTCGATGACGAAGCCACCTACAGCTCGCGCCGGGTGCGCCTGCGGCCGGGCGAGACCCTGCTGATGTATACCGACGGCATCACCGAGGCGACGGATGCCGAGCTGCGCATGTACGGCCCCGAGCGCATGCTCGATTGCCTCGGGCGCTATGCCGCGCACGGCGACGGCGATCCGGCCGGCTATCTGCTGGCCGATGTGGAAGCCTTCGCGGCCGGCCATGGGCAGGCCGACGACATCACCGTGCTGGCGCTACGCTGGCACCATGCCGGAGCCGATGGAGGTGCGTCGATGCTGGAGCTGACCATGCCCGCTTCGATCGAAGCGGTGTTCGATGCGCTGGCGCGCTGCGAGGAGCAGCTGGCCGCGGCCGGCGTCGCCCAGGGCGTGCGTGGCGACGTGCGCCTGGTGCTGGAGGAGCTGATGGTCAACATGGCCGAGCACGGACGCCCGCATACCGGCGCGGCGCGCATCGAGCTGCGCATGACTCTGGCCACCGACGCCGTGCTGGTCGATCTGCATCACGACGGCGTGCCGTTCAACCCGCTGCTGTCGCCCGAGCCCTTGCTTACCGGCGACGTGGCCGACCGCGAGATCGACGGCGGTCTCGGCATCCATCTGGTGCGTGCCATGGCCAGCGATTTCAGCTATGCGCACGACGAAGAAGGCAACCACCTGCAGTTGCGTTTCATCCTTCCTACCTGAGCGGAGGCACGACCATGAGCTTCAGTCTGCATACCGATGGCCTGTCGCCGCAGCGCGCCACCCTGCGCCTGCACGGGCGGCTCGACGCGATGACCTTCGGCGACTTCGACGGCGGCGCCGCGCCGGTGCTGGAACAGATGGGGCAGGGCGGCACAGTGGTGCTCGACCTTGCCGCGCTCGACTACATCAGCAGCGCGGGACTGCGCAGCATTGCGAAGATCCGCAAGCTGATGCGGGCGCGCGAGGGACATACCTTGCTGGTGAATCCGCAGCCGCAGGTGCGCAAGGTGTTCGAGATCGTCAAGGCGGTGCCGGTGAGCGATGTGTTCTCGAGTGTGGAGGAGTTGGATGTGTATCTGGATCGGATACAGCGGAAGGTGCTGAGCGGAGAGGACGAGGACACGTAAGCAGGCATAGGTTGGGGGGGCGCAGCGAACCCCAACAAGGCGGCCCCATTGAGAGGTTCGTTGGGGTTTGCCTTTGGCTCACCCCAACCTACGCGTTCCCTGCGGTGACGCGAGCCCCTGCCATTGGTCACCTTTGCCGACTCCGAAGATGCATGTATACACTGTATACATGCCAAGGCTCAGCACCCCCGAAAAGATCCTCCGCGCCGCCCGCAAGCTGATGGACAGCGGCGGCGCCGACGCCGTCAGCATGCGCCGCGTGGCGGAGGCCGTGGGCATCACGCCGATGGCGATCTACCGCCACTTTCCCAACCGCGAGGCGCTGCTCAAGCGCATCTCCGACGACAGCTTCGCCAGCGTGGCGCAGGGCTGGGAAAAGCGCTCGAAGCACCGCGATGTGTACAAAGGCCTGCTCAAATCGCTTGAGCAATACCTCGACTACGCGCAGACCCATCCAAACCTGTTCGACCACGCCTTTTCCGTGCGCCGCGACGACGCGCGCCGCTTCCCCGAAGACTTCCGCGACCGCCAGTCGCCCACCTTCAACGTCATCGCCGACAAGCTGGCCGAAGGCATGGAACGGGGGCTGTTTCGCCGGGCGGATCCGTGGGACGTCGCCATGACGCTGTGGGGCCTCGGCCACGGCCTGATCGCGCTCTACCGCGCCGGCCGCTTCAATTACGACGAGAAGCAGTTCCGCGCCTTCTATCTGAAATCACTGGAGACCGCGTTCGATGGCATCAAACAATGATCCGCGCCGGCTCTTTGCCGGCCTTCTCGCCACGGCGCTGTCCGCGCTGGCCTGTGGCTTCGGCACCGGGCTGCATCCGCTGCCGTGGCTGACCTGGCTGGCGCCCTTGCCGCTGGCCTTGCTCGCGCCGCACGTCAAGGCGCGCTGGCTGGCGCTCGCGGCCTTCGCGGCCGGCGCGCTGGGTGCGCTCAATCAATGGCACTACCTGCACGGTGTGGTCGGCGTGCCGTTGCCGATGATCGTGGCCTTCACTGCGCTGCCAGGGGTGGTGTTGGCACTGTGCGTCCTGTTGTTCCGCCGGCTGTTGCTGCGAGGCCGCGGCGTCGCGGCGGTACTGGCCATGCCGGCCTTGTGGGTGGCCGTCGAATACCTCAATACGCAGACCTCGCCGCATGGCACCTTCGGCAGTCTCGCGTACAGCCAGATGGACATGCTCCCCGTGCTGCAGCTGGCGTCGATCACCGGCCTGTGGGGCATCAGCTTCCTGCTCCTGCTGGTGCCGGCGGCGCTGGCGGTGGCGTCGATGCGCAAGCTCTCGTCCGGCACGCGCCTTGCAGCGGTTGCCATCGTGGTGGTGACCGTTGGCGCAACGCTGGCCTATGGCTATGCACGTCTGTACGCGCCCGTCACCGATTCCGTAAAGGTGGGACTCGCCTCGATGGAGAAGCCGGTTCGCCCGGCCCTGTCCACGCCGGAAGGGCAGGCGTTACTGGATCGCTATCTCGCCGCGGTCGACCGCCTGGCCGCTGCCGGCGCCACCGTCATCGTCACGCCGGAAACCAACTTCGCCACCGGCGAAACCACCGTGCCGGCCTTCGCCGAAGCGGCAAGCCGCCACGGCCTGATCCTCGCCGCCGGCATCGACGCCAAGGGCGGCGCGGACGGCGAGCGCAACGCGCAATGGATCTTCCGCGCCGGCTCGCAGTCGCCGGCCACCTACGCCAAGCACCACCTGATCCCCGGTTTCGAGGACCAGTACCAGCCCGGCGCGACCTACACCATGCTCGACGGCGCGCCGCGCATCGGCCTGGCGATCTGCAAGGACATGGACTTCCACGATATCGGCCGCGCCTATGCCGATCGCCAGGCGCAGCTGCTGCTGGTGCCGGCCTGGGATTTCGGCGTCGACGGCTGGCTGCACGGGCGCATGGCGATCATGCGCGGCGTCGAAAGCGGCTTCGCCATTGCCCGCGCGGCGCGTGCCGGACGCCTCACGCTCAGCGACGATCGCGGCCGGGTGGTGGCGGAAGCATCGAGCGAGCAGCATGATGCCGAGCTGGTCGGCGACCTGCCGCTGCACGCCTCGCGCACGTTCTATGCGCAGTGGGGCGACTGGTTCGCCTGGGCGGACCTGGCCCTGCTGGCGATGCTGCTGGTCTGGGCTTTCGTGGTACCGGCCCGTTCGAGATAAAAATTTTGCCGGAGCCGCGCATGCCTGCCACGACCACCGAGGATTTCTGGATCGCCACGGATCGCGGCCGGCTGCATGTGCGGCACTGGTATCCGGCTGCAGGCGAGCCCGCGGCGGCACCGATCGTCCTGTTCCACGACTCGCTGGGTTGCGTCGAGCTCTGGCGCGACTTCCCCGAGCAGTTGGCGGACGCAACCGGGCGGGGTGTGATTGCCTACGACCGGCTTGGCTTCGGCCAATCCGATCCGCACCTGGGCCGACTGGATGCCGGCTTCGTCGGCGAGGAAGCCCGCGACGGTTTCCGCTTCCTGCGCGAGGCGCTGCGCCTGGACCGCTTCGTCGCCTTCGGCCACAGCGTCGGCGGTGGCATGGCGGTGGCCTGCGCGGCAGCCTGGCCGGACGACTGCGACGCCCTGATCACCGAATCCGCCCAGGCCTTCGTCGAAGACCGCACGCTGCAGGGCATCCGCGTGGCCAAATTGTCGTTCGCGCGGCCCGGCCAGCTTGACCGCCTGCGCAAGTACCACGGCGACAAGGCGGCCTGGGTACTGCAGGCCTGGATCGAGACCTGGCTGGCCCCGGACTTCGCGGCCTGGAACCTCGACGAAGCGCTGCGCCAGGTGCGCTGCCCGCTGCTGGTGCTCCATGGCGACCGGGACGAATTCGGCTCGCCGCGTCATCCCGAGCGCATCGCGGCGCTGGCGGCCGGGCCGGTGGCGAAGCACGTGTGGGAGGGTTACGGCCATGTGCCGCATCGCGAGAACGCTGCCGCGGTGACCGCACTCGCCAGCTCCTGGCTGGACACCGCCACCGCCGGTTGACGACCCCGGCGGCACCCGCCACGCCATTAATCAAAACCTAACGGCCCTGGCGCATGCTCCTGCCTTCCTGTCCTGGCCGGGTGTGCCTGTGTATCTGCTGCTGGTGGAAGACGATGCGATGCTCGGCGAGGCCATCTGCGATGGCATTCGCGAACAGGGCTGGACGGTCGACCGGGTTGGCGATGCCGGTTCGGCCAGGGCGGCGCTGGTCGATCATCCCTATACCGCGGTGCTGCTCGATATCGGCCTGCCCGGCGATTCCGGCCTGACCGTGCTGCGCTTCCTGCGCGAGCGTTACGACGCCATCCCCGTGCTGGTGCTCACCGCGCGCGGCCAGCTCAGCGACCGCATCCGCGGCCTGGATGCTGGCGCAGACGATTACCTGGTCAAGCCATTCCAGTTGGGCGAGCTGCTGGCACGGGTGCGTGCGGTGGCGCGGCGCAGCGAGGGACTGGTGGTGCCGACGCTGCGGCACGGCGATGTGGTGCTCGATCCGGTGCGGCGGCGGGTGACCAAGGCGGACGAGCCGGTGTCGCTGAGCGCCTACGAGTACCGCATGCTGCTGACGCTGCTGCAGCGCGCAGGTCATGTGGTGACGCGCGACGAATTGGAGAAGGCTATCTATGGCGACCGCGCCGTGGTTGGCAGCAATACGGTATCGGTGTTCGTGCACCAGCTGCGCCGCAAGCTGGGCGACGAGCTGATCGCCACCGTGCATGGACATGGCTACACGCTGGGGGGAGCGCCGTGAGATCGCTGCAATGGCGCATGCTGGCGATGCTGGGCCTGGTGATCGTGCTGGCCTGGGCGATCTCCATCGCGATGTTCGCCGCGGTGCTGGGCTCCGGGCGGGCGAATTTCTGGCACGAGCACCTGGACCGGCTGGGCCAGACTCTGGTCGGCAGCCTGCCGGAAAACCTCAAGCCGGAGGCATCGCCGCGTACCGCGCCTGTGCTGCCGGATGCGAGCGAGCCTTCTGTGCGTGGTGGCGACCCCGGCGGCATCCTCACCGCGATGCTGCTCAACACGGTGGAACTGGCCATCGTCGGCCTGCTGATGTGGTGGGCCGTGGTGGCGTCGCTGCGGCCGTTGAAGGCGATGTCGGTGGAGATCGGACGACGCAAGGCGTTCGATGCCACGCCACTGCCGGCCGAGCGCGTGCCCGCCGAACTGCGGCCGTTGATTGCCGCCTTCAACGCGCTGCTCGGCCGCGTCGACACTGCCATGAAGGCGGAGCATCAATTCATCGCCGATGCCGCGCACGAGCTGCGCACGCCGCTGGCCGCACTGCACGTGCAGGCCGACGTGGCACTCCTCGCCGGCACGCCCGAGCGCAAGGACGAAGCACTGCGCAAGCTGCTCGATATCGCGCAGCGCAGCCACCGCCTGGCCGAGCAGCTGCTGGATCTGGCACGGCTGGATGCGGGTCTGCACGCATTGAGTGTGCAACGCATCGACCTGCTGGAACTGGCCAACCACGTGGTCAGCGAATTCGCCGTGCGCGCCGACGATCGCGGCACGCGGCTGTCGATCGACGGCACCTCGTGCTGGGTGCGCTGCGACGTCGACGAGATGGGCATCCTAATCCGCAACCTGATCGACAACGCGCTGCGCCACGGGCGCGCGGATGGCACGGTGGAGGTGACTTGCGGACACGTGGTGCGTGACGACGGCATGCACCCGATGCTCGAGGTGACCGATGACGGGCCGGGTGTGCCCGAGCACGAACGGGCCGCCATCTTCGATCGCTTCTATCGCGCGCAGGGCAGCGTCGTGCGCGGCAGCGGGATCGGCCTGTCGCTGGTGGCGCGCATTGCCGAACTGCACGAGGCGACCATCGAGACCGGCGCGGGCATGGGCGGCGCGGGCCTGTGCGTGCGCGTGATGTTCGCCCCGCAAGGCTGAAAAACGGCGCCTGCGTCAGTATCCGTTCAAGTCCGCGGCGCAGGTCTAATCAAATCCTAAAGACCCCTTCCTAGCCTTCGCATCGCGGCAATCGCCGTGACATCCACGACAGGAAGGGACCATGCGTATCCACCCCAAGGCGCCCGGCGCCATGCTGCTGTGCGCGGCGCTGACGGCGCTGGCCGGCTGCGCCACCACGCGGCCGATGCCGTACCAGGGCATCCAATCCTCCAGCTACCTGCGGCCCAACGAGCAGGCCCATCGCGGCCACCAGCCCTATGTCTACGACACGCCGGTGGACTGGAACCGCTATCGCAGCTTCGTGATGGACCCGGTGGACATCTATCGCGGCCCCGACCAGCAGTTCGAGAAAGTCTCCGACGCGGACAAGCAGGTCCTGGCCGGCTACATGCAGGAGCAGTTCCAGGCGAAGCTGCGCGAGCGCTATGCGCAGGTGTTCGAGCCGCGCTCCGGCACGCTGCGCGTCCACGTCACGCTGACCGGCGCGCGCGCCTCGACCAAGTTCATCAGCACCTTCACCAAGATGGACATCGGCGGCGCGCCGTACAACACCGTGCAGGCGGTGCGGGGCAGGGAAGGCCTGTTCACCGGCTCGGTCAGCTATGCGGTGGAGATCTATGACGCCTCGACGCAGAAGCTGCTCAAGGCCTATGTCGACAAGCAATATCCGAACGCGATGAACATGAAGGCGACGTTTGGCGCGCTGAGCGCGGCCAGGACCGGCATCCAGAAGGGCGCCGACAACCTGCTCGACAATCTGCAGTGAGCGGCGCGACGCCATGCGCACGCATCCGTCGCTGATCGTCTGCCCGCATTGCGATGCGGTCTACCGCCGTCCCGCGCTCGCCGCGGGGCAGGTGGCGCGCTGCGGCGAATGCGACGCGGTGCTGCATCGCGCTGCCAGGCTGGACATGAACGGCTGGACCGCGCTTACGCTGGCGGCGGCGATCCTGTTCGTGCTGGCCAATGCCTTTCCGGTGATCAGCGTGGGCATGCAGCCGTTCCGCAACGACGCCACGCTGTGGCAGGCCACCGCATCGCTGGTGCACGGTGCATGGGCGCCATTGGCCTTGCCGGGCGTGGCGGTGGCAATCGTGGCGCCGTCGGTGCAGATCGCCTTGCTGGGCTGGGTATTGTTGTTTGCATGGCACGGGCGGCGTGCGCCGGGCTTTCGCCTGGCGATGAAGGCGCTGGACTGGTTGCGGCCATGGAGCATGCTCGACGTGGCGCTGCTCGGCGTGGCCGTGGCGGCGATCAAGCTGGCGGGCATGGCCGAGGTGGCGATCGGGCCCGGCCTGTGGGCGATGGCGGCGCTGATCGGTGTCACCGCCGTCACCGCGAAAGGCGACCCGCGCTGGCTGTGGGAGGCGACCGAATGACCGTGCGGCCGCGTGCGCAGCACCTGGGCATGGTCGGTTGCCGTGTGTGCGGCCTGGTCGTTTCCGCGCCGCTGCAGTCCGATCAGAGGTCGTTCTGTCCGCGCTGCCGGTCCGAGCTGCAGCCGCGGCTTGCCGGCGGTTCCGCCCGCGCCTGGGCATTCTGGCTCGCCGCATTGATCTTCTATGTGCCGGCCAATCTGTTGCCGGTGATGGATATCCGCGTGCTCGGCGGGGCGCAGCACGCGGCCACCATTCTGGGCGGCGTGGTGGATCTGTGGCGCGACGGCTCGCATGGCGTGGCGCTGGTGGTGTTCGTCGCCAGCGTGCTGATCCCGACGGTCAAATATCTCGCGCTGGTCTTCCTGCTGCTGACCGTGCGCCATGCCAACGGCTGGGCCCGGCGCGCGCGGGCCAGGTTGTATCGGTGGCTCGAAGCAGTGGGTTACTGGTCGATGCTGGATGTGGTGGTGGTCGGCCTGCTGGTCAGCCTGGTGCAGTTCCAGGCGCTGGGCGAGATCCAGCCGCGGGCGGGGATCCTGTTCTTCGGCATGTCGGTGGTGCTGACGATGCTGGCGACGCAGAGTTTCGATGCGCGGCTGATCTGGGACGGGGAAGGCGACGATACGGTTTGAGCGGTGGGCGTCACGGGCGGAGGTGGATCACGGCTCGCCGCGCCGCGCGCACGCATCGCCGCATTTCGCTGGCGGGCGTTGCGGCCATGCCGGCTTAATCGCCGCACCCCCGCCAACCCGGAGCTGCCGTGAAATCTTTGCTTCCCGCGCTGTTGCTGTTTGCCGTGTCAATGGCACCTGTCCACGCCAAGGACGCCGCGCCTGATCCGTCCCAGGACGAGATCCGGCAATTGGTCGAGCAGTTCAAGACCGCCATCAAGGCCCATGACGGCGAGGGCATGGCCAAGCTGTTCCTGCCCGGCGGTTCGTGGCTGCAGACTCTGGACGACGCCTCGTGGGAGAAGGTCAAGGCCAAGGAGCCCGACGCCAGGCAGGTGACGACAGGCGACTATCAGAAGTTCTCGCAGTTCGTGGGCAAGGCGACCAAGCCGATCGAAGAGACCTTCGACAACGTGCGCATCGAGACGGACGGCACCATCGGCATGGTGTACTTCGACTACGTCTTCCTGGCATCCGGCAAGCCGACCAACCACGGCAACGAGACCTGGCAGCTGGTGCGTACGCCGGACGGCTGGAAGATCAGCGCGATGCTGTACTCCATCGTGCTGGATGACAGGCGCTGAGCTTCGGGCTAGGGTGCGCCGGAGCCGGCAGCGGACCGGCGCACCACCGAGCACGACAGCCATGCACGCCTCGCCGACGCGACCTGCCGTTCCACCGTTCTGGCTTCCGCTCGCGGCGGGCCTGCCGCTGACGCTGTGCATGGCCATCCTGGCGTTGCCGGAAGCGGGGCATGGATATGCGATCGCCTATCGCACGTTCTACGCGGCGGCCTATCTGTTCTGGATCGTGCCGCTGAGCATGCTGCAGCGGGCCTTGTGGCGCCGGCGCGTGTCGGCGTGGACCACGGTCGCCGTGTTGCTGGTGGCGACCTACGTGCCATCGGTCATCAACAGCGTGATCGGCGGATGGGCGGCCTTGCACTTCGGGCTGATTTCGTCGCTGCCGCTGCAACGCATTTTCACCGGCCTGGACGGTTGCTGGCTGCCGCTGATCGCCTTCTGCGCCATCCATGCCCTGGTGCTGCACTACACCGAACTGCAGCAGTCGCGCCTGCGCGAGGCGGAGGCGGCGCGCCTGGCCCAGGAGGCGCAATTGCGCGCGCTGCAATATCAGCTGCAACCGCATTTCCTGTTCAACACGCTCAACAGCATTTCCTCCTTGGTCGCCGTTGGCCGCGGTGCGGATGCCACGCGCATGCTCGCGCGCCTTGGCGATCTGCTGCGCGATTCGCTGGAACGCAGCGATGCGCGCGAGGTGACGCTGGCCGAAGAGCTGAGCACTACCGAGCATTACCTGGATATCGAGAAGGCCAGGCTCGGCCGCCGGCTGAACGTGGAGATGCGCATCGGCGCTGGCGTGCTGCATGCGCTGATGCCGCCTTTGTTGCTCCAGCCGCTGGTGGAGAATGCGATTCGGCATGGTATTGCGCCGAGGGTGGAGGGCGGAACGCTGGCGCTGCACGTCGAGCGGCAGGGCGAGTGGCTTGGGATCGAGTTGCGCAACGATGGTGTGCCTGTTGACGAGCGTGGCGATGGCAATGGGCGTTCGAGTGCCGTCGGCCTGAACAACGTTCGCCAACGCCTGGGTGCGCTCTATCCCGAGGCGCACGAGTTTCGGCTGGATCTGGCCGATGACGGCTCATGCCAAGTGCACATCCGCTTGCCGTTGCGCCTGTCGTCGTCGCCTCGCGATGCGGAGGCGCTCACCGCATGATGCGCGTGCTGGTGGTGGACGATGAGCCCCTGGCGCGCGGCGGCGTGCGTGCGCGGTTGGCCGCGCATGCCGACGTGCAACTGGTGGGCGAGGCGGCGGACGGCGTAGCGGCGATCAAGAGCATCGAATCGTTGCGCCCGGACCTGGTCTTCATGGATGTGCAGATGCCTGGCCTGGACGGCCTCGCGGCCTTGCGCCACCTGCCGCCGGCCGAACGGCCCTTGTCCATCCTGCTCACCGCTTACGACCACTTTGCCGTGGGTGCTTTCGAGATCCAGGCGCTGGATTATCTGCTCAAGCCGATCGATGACGAGCGGTTCCGGGAGTCGCTGGATCGGGCTCGTGCTGCTTTTCGTCATCGCGTAGCGGGCGAGGCTGCACCTGCGGTCTACGCGAAGCGCTTTACTGTGCGTACTGGCCAGCGTATCGCCGTTGTCGATGCGGACGAGATCGATTGGATCGAAGCTTGTGACGACTATGCCGGACTGCACGTGGGGCCGCGCGTACACCTGCTGCGCGAACCGCTGCACCAGCTTGCAGGACGGTTGGACCCGGCGCAGTTCGTGCGCGTCCATCGCTCGGCGATCGTGAAGCTGGACCGGATCGCCGAGCTGGAGCCGCTGGTGAATCGCGACTGCTTGGTGCGGTTGCGGGATGGGACGCCGTTGAGGGTTAGTCGGACGTATATTGATCAACTGAACGCGGCACTGGCGGTGCGGTGAGTCAAAAGGGGCGCAATAAGCGTCATCGAACCCCAATCGCTGCAGCGCGTTAATTCATCGCGTTACTGGTGGAATCAACTCATCAAGGAAAACCGAGTCGTGTCGCTTGCCATTGCTCCTTTGCTACCCCGCGATGTCTTCGATTTCCCACCCGGCACCCTCTGGCTTTCTCACTGCAAGGACGGCCCCGTTCCGCGTGCGTCTGCGCAGCGCCTGAGCGACCTCCTGAGCACCGAACTCCACCCTTGGGCCCTGCGCTGGAACGAGGACTTCCTCGACATCCAAGCCTCTCTCCGGCAAGCCGGCGCTGCTCTCTTTGGCGTTGACGTCCACGACCTCAGCCTCACCACCTGCACCTCCACGGGACTACAAGCCGTCTCCCTGGGCTATCCCTGGAAAGAGGGCGACGAGGTGCTGATTCCGGTGGGCGAATTTCCCAGCAACCGGTTGCCATGGCTTGCGCTCGAATGCAAAGGCGTCCGCTGCCGCGAGGTGGCGCTATGGCCGGGGCAGGCAGTCAACGCGGCGGTGCCGCCCGACGCCAGCATCGAGCCGGAACAACACCTGCTCGATGCGATCGGACCGAGCACTCGTATCGTTTCCGTTTCCTGGGTGCGTTATCAGGATGGTGTTCGCCTCGATCTCGCCAAGCTGGGGCGCGGTTGCCGCGAACGTGGCGTCCATCTGGTGGTGGACGGCATCCAGGGTGCCGGCACGATGGTGCCTTCGTTCGAGGGCGTGAGCGCCTTTGCCACCGGTGGGCATAAGGGGCTGCTCGGATTGCAAGGGCAGGGCTTGCTATGGACCGATCCCGTCCTCCGCGAGTTGCTGATGCCGGTGGGCACCTGGCTGTCGGCGCCGGACGCATTTTCTCAGTCCGGTACTCAGGCTGCAGCGAGCTCGCCCTGGGCCGCCGATGGCCGCCGGCTGGAAGCGGGCAGTCCCTCGATTCTTTCGTGCGCCGCGCTGGCCAGTTCGATCCAGATACTGCTGGATCATGGTGGCGCGCCGGCCATACAGGCTCATGTGGTGGGGCTGCAAAATGCTTTGCTGGCGGAATTGGCGGGTTCGGCTGCCTGGGTTTCCGAAGCCGCCCGCCTGGACAGTCTGGTACGCGCGGGCAAAGTCGGCTCCATCCTCTCGTTCGTGTTATCCACCGACCATTGTGAGCGGCTATGGAAAGCAGCCGAGGCCGGCGGCATCAGCACCAGTATCCGGGAAGGCTATCTGCGCATCGCGTTTCATGGTTGGCACTCGGGCCAGGATGTGGAGCGATGCGCGGCGTGGTTGTTGACTGCGAGCAGCAGCGTGGATAGCGGCACGCATTGTTGACGAGTAACTGGTTACTCATGTCCCAGCACTCGATGCGGCCTATAAGGCGCCTCCAACCGCGCGCAATCTTCTTCTGCAAGCGTCAACCCTACCGCTTCCACAGCCTGCTCAAGTTGGTCCTTCCGTGTGGCGCCGATGATCGGAGCACTCATGCCCGTTCGACTAAGCAGCCAGGCTAGAGCAATTTGCGCCTGCGGAACTCGCCGTTCCTCCGCAAGCGCCGCCACCGCATCCACCACCCGATAATCGTCCTCGCTGTAATACAACCCCTGCCCAAATACATCGCTCTGCGCTCGCACTGTCGCGACATTATCCCGTGGCCGCGCCAGAAAACCTCTCGCCAACGGACTCCACGGCAACACTCCAATCCCAGCATCCCGACATAACGGCAACATCTCCCGCTCTTCTTCCCGATACACCAGGTTGTAGTGGTTCTGCATCGAGATGAAGCGTGTCCAGCCTTGGCGCTCGGCGGTCATCAACGCCTTCTGGAACTGCCACGCATACATGCTCGACGCGCCGATGTAGCGCGCCTTGCCGCTGCGCACGATGTCGTGCAGCGTTTCCAGGGTTTCCTCAAGTGGCGTTTCGTCGTCCCAGCGATGGATCTGGTAGAGGTCAACGTAATCCATGCCAAGACGGGTGAGCGAGGCATCGATGGCGTGCAAAAGATGCTTGCGGGAAAGGCCGCGCTGGTTCGGTCCGGGGCTGGTGGGGTAGTAGGCCTTGGTGGCGACTACGACTTCTTCGCGTCGCGCGAAGTCGCGCAGGGCGCGGCCGAGTACGCGCTCGCTCTCGCCGCCGGAATACATGTCGGCGGTGTCGAAGAAATTGATGCCCAGTTCCAGTGCGCGGCGGAGGATGGGGCGGCCTTGTTCTTCGCTGAGGATCCAGGGCTTGGCGTGTGGGTCGCCGTAGCTCATGGCGCCGAGGCACAGACGCGATACCTTCAGGCCGCTGCGTCCGAGGTTGACGTATTGCATGGCGCGCTCACTCCGCCGGCCGATGCAGCGCCACGCCGGCCGCCACCAGCGCCACGCCCTGGATATCTACTGGCGTCGGCATCTGGCGCAGCACCAGCACGCCGATGATGACCGCGGTCGCGGGCAGCAGGGCCACGAACAACGCGTAGGTCGCACGCGGCAGGCGCGCCATCGCCAGCTGGTCGAACACATAGGGGATGACCGAGGAACTGAGGCCGACGGCAATGCCGGCGCCGAGTGCGATCGGATCCAGCAGGGCGGGGGCGGCGTCGCGCAAGCCGAGCGGAGAGATCGCCACGCCCGCCACGATCATCGCCGCGCCCAGCCGGTCGATCGGACTGGTGGCCGGATCGGCGCGGGACACTGCATGCGCCAGCACGATGTACGCCGTGAACAGGCCGGCATTGGCAAAGGCCCAGAAGAACGCCTCCGGCGCACCGCCGAAGCGCACCTGGGTGAGCAGCGAAACGCCGGCCGCGGTCAGGCCCAGCGCCACGATATTGCGTCGCGAGCGCACACCGGCGAGGGCGAGCGCTACCGGTCCGATGAATTCGATGGCCGCGACGGTACCCAGCGGCAGGGCGGCGATGGCCTTGTAGAACGAGTAGTTCATCAGGGCGAAGACGCCGCCCAGCGCAATCATGGTGGCCTGCGCGCGGCGCTCTGCCGACAGGAAGGCCCGCCACGGCCGGCGCCACAGCGCGAATACCAGCGCCGCCGAGACGATGCGCAACCAGGCGACGCCGGGGACCGGCACGCGTGCGAACAGCAGTACGGCGAACGAGGGGCCGAGGTAGTGAAAGATGGCGCTGCCGACGAAATACGCATGGGGAGGGATACGGTCAGCCAGCGGCGGTTGGTTATCTGTCTTACCGTCTAATGTATTCATGGTGGTGAGATTTATACGCTCGGAAAACTCACCTGTCAAAATCATATAGCTGGTAAGATGCGCCGCATGGACGCACTCAACCTCAATCCGGATGGCTATGGCGGCACCTACAAGCTGATCGGCGGTCGGCCCAGCCTGGACTTCGTGAATACGATCAGCTGGCCTGAGACCGAGCGGGAGCACGACTGGCTGGCGTTGCCGGAGAACGTGCGGCGCTGGTTCGCCGCGATGGACCTGCCGTTCCCGCGCGGCAAGGCGGTGGATCTGGCGCCGCTCTACAAGGCACGCCAACTGCTGACCCGCGTGTTGCGGCCACTGGCGCACGACACGCCAGCATCCGATGCTGCCATTGCGGAACTCAGCCGGATGGTGGCGAAGGCTTATCAATTGCGCGAGATCGAGCCGCGCACGCTGGCCTGGCATTGGCCGGAACCGTCGTCGGCGTCAGAAGCCCTGGCGCCCATCCTGCTCGATGCCGCGGAGTTGGTGACGGCCGCGGATCACGAGCGGTTGCGTTACTGCCCGTCCTGCGATTGGCTGTTCGAGGATCAGACTCGCAATGGGCAGCGTCGCTGGTGCGATATGGCGGATTGCGGGAGTCGCGATAAGGCGCGGCGGTATTACCAGCGGACGAAGGGGTAGTTGTTCGGGTTTCTTGCGCTTGTCGCGATCCTCGGCGTGACGCTCCGCCCGGCCCCTCACCCCAGCCCTCTCCCCGGAGGGGAGAGGGGGCATGGTGGTGAGATTCAGCGCCGCGCTCCGATTTGGAACTCTTCTCCCCTCCGGGGAGAAGATGCCGGTAGGCAGATGAGGGGCCGGGGCTCGCCTATTGGCTGGGTAGCATCGGAGCTCACCGCTCGTCATTCCGGCGTAGGCCGGAATCCAGTAGCGAAAACCCAGGGTTTCGCGACAACGCCGGTTTGGCTTTTCGCGACCATCGGGCGGCGTCGCTACTGGATTCCGGCCTGCGCCGGAATGACGAGCAAAGCGCCGGCGTAGGTTGGGGTGAGCGCAGCGAACCCCAACGTCGGCACATCGATATGCACCGCAACGTTGGGGTGCGCCTGCGGCTTACCCCAACCTACGACGGTGGTTACGGCGGCTCGCCTCCCACCACCGTCATTCCGGCGCAGGCCGGAATCCAGTGACGACATCGTTCGGTAGTCGCGAAAAGCCAAACCGATGTTGTCGCGAACAGCCCAGGTTTTCGCTACTGGATTCCTGCCTGCGCAGGAATGACGAGCAAAGAACGGCGTAGGTTGGGGTGAGCGCAGCGAACCCCAACGTCGGCATATCGATACGCATCGCAACGTTGGGGTGCGCCTGCGGCTTACCCCAACCTACGGCGGTGGTTACGGCGGCTCGCCTCCCACCACCGTCATTCCGGCGCAGGCCGGAATCCAGTGACGACATCGTTCGGTGGTCGCGAAAGGCCAAACCGATGTTGTCGCGAACAGCCCAGGTTTTCGCTACTGGATTCCTGCCTGCGCAGGAATGACGAGCAAAGAACGGCGTAGGTTGGGGTGAGCGCAGCGAACCCCAACGTCGGCACATCGATGTGCACCGCAACGTTGGGGTGCGCCTGCGGCTTACCCCAACCTACGACGGTGGTTACGGCGGTTCGCCTCCCACCACCGTCATTCCGGCGCAGGCCGGAATCCAGTGACGACGTCGTTCGGTGGTCGCGAAAAGCCAAACCCATGTTGTCGCGAACAGCCCAGGTTTTCGCTACTGGATTCCTGCCTGCGCAGGAATGACGAGCCAAGAACGGCGTAGGTTGGGGTGAGCGCAGCGAACCCCAACGTCGGCATGTCGATACGCATCGCAACGTTGGGGTGCGCCTGCGGCTTACCCCAACCTACGGCGGTTACGACGGTTGCTGTTGCCATTGCAGGCGTAGATGCGCCTGCGTGGCGCAGCGGGTGCCCATTTCGATGAAGGCGGCGATGCCGTCGAGCATGATTGGAAGTCGATGGGCATCGACACTGCCGCGTTCGTGCACCAATTCCGCCAGCAGTTTGACCGCGTGGTAGGCGTATTGAAGCCACTCGGTGGCATCGTTCAACAGTTCATCCGGCTCTGCGTTCGGGTCGGAGAAGTAGTTGGTGTGTCGAATGATCCAGGGTTCGCCAAAAACGTTGTTCATAAGCAACTCCTTGCTAAGCGCCGCAGCTTCGCTCCGTAAACGGCATGCCGCAGACAACACGACAGGCCGCGATCACACGGACTCGAGGGTTCACCGGCGGCTCGAAGGTTGAGCGCCGGGCGGCTTGATTGAGGAAGTGGGTGCGGGGCTAGGAGGTTTCGCTATGGCACAGCCTTACGCGCCGGGTAGGACGGCTCGGAAAACTGTCTACGAAAACTCTTAGCCTGCGGTTCTTCAACCGTGTCCGCGGTGTCGTCGGACAGCCCGGGTGGGCGGTGAGGATGTCGCCGTGGGGATCGGCGAGCGCTTGCGTACCGTATGATCTGGGGTAGCCATGATCAACTGCTCCAAGTTGGTGATGGTCAGCGGGTCAGGGGTGTTCTCAGCACCCTTGGCCCGCGCTTCTCACAGCATTGCTGCCATGGTTGCCCGCGACGCGTACTCGAAACACTCCGCGGGCAACGCGATTCAAGCTATCAAAGCAACCCCAAATTGTCTTTAGTCGAAATCCGATTTGCAGAGGGCTTGGATTTCGCCGCCCGCGCGCTTCGTCACAAGCTTTCCAACAGCCGCTTCACCCGCGCCCCGATATCGTCACGCACCGCGCGATAGCCATCGTCATCCATATGCTTGGGATCGGGCAGGTTCCAATCCTCGCGCCGCTTTGCCGGCACCCATGGGCAGCTGTCACCGCAACCCATCGTCACCACGGCATCGAACTCGCCATCGATGTCATCCAACGATTTGGACGCATGCCGGCTCAGGTCGTAGCCCAGCTCCGCCATGAAACGCACGGCCTTCGGGTTGATGAGCCCGGAAGGCCGCGAACCCGCGCTTTGCGCATCGACATCGGCGCCGCCGTATATGTGCGCGAACGCTTCCGCCATCTGGCTGCGGTTGGCGTTCTCCACGCAGACGAAAAGTACGCGCTTCATGCTCAGCAGCAAGCCGAGCCTGGCGCGCAACCGGAGCGAGGAGCGGCAGCCACGGCTTCTACCGGGCTGGCCGCCGGCGCACAGGTCGCACCCTCAGTGCCGCACATCGCCTGGCTGGCGTAGTAGGACGTCGCTGCGCCTACTGTATGGAAGGTTTCCCAGCGCGTGCCCTGCGGATCCTCCGTCCATAGCTTGTCCGACTGCGCATAGCAGCAAACTGCACCGGCTTCCGGCATCACGGTGCCGCCTGCGGCATCGAGTCGATGACCCAGCTCGGCGAGTTCGTCGCCGCTCTCTGCCTGGATGCCCAGGTGATCGACGCCCGGGTTGCGTCCGGTCTGCGAGATGGCAAAGTTCACGCGCGGATCGTCCAGCATCCACTTGGCGTAATCGTCCTTGCGCACGGCGGGCTCGGCGGCGAACAGCGCGGTATAGAAGCGGATGCTGGATGCGAGATCGGCAACATTGAGGTGCACGTGGAAGCGGTTCATGTCTTCTTGCCTCTCTTGGAGGGTTTGCAGGAACTGACGGGTGCGCAGTTGCCGCCGCCCGCGCAGCAGTTTTCGGTGAGGTAATCGATAAGCCCGTTCATCTGCGCGTAGTTGGCGCGCACGCGGATAACGCGGCCTTCGCGCTGGTCGATCACCAGGTCTGCAGCTCGCAGCGTATTGAGATGCGCAGTCAGCGTGGCGCCGGGAGCGCCCAGGCGTTCCCGCAATTCGCCTACGGCGAGGCCTTCGGTGCCGGCCTGGACCAGTTCACGGAAGGCGGTGAGGCGGGTTTCATGGCCCAGTGCGGCCAGGGTGGCGAGTGCGGTGTCTGCGTCCATGGATTCGATATTTCCAGAATTATGGAAATATCGCAAGTGGCCACTTGGCGGGTTACCGGGCGAGCATCTGCCAGCGAAGCGTGCTTCCCGATCCTGCTGCCAGTTTGGTGGACGCAAAAACGCTGCGGCTAGGCGCTGGCGTCCAACGCCCGATACCGGAATTCCCGCAGCACGACGCTGCCCTCATTCGCGCTGTAGATGCCGATCTTCAGCGCCAGGAACCCGCCGAACACATTGTGATGGATGCCGGACACCTCCATCCGCATCGGATGCTGGACCCAGGTGCGCCCGTCATCGTGGGAGTAGTGCCATGTCACCACATGGTTGTCGTTGGTCAGGCGGATGTGCACGCGCGAGGTGGACATCGCCTGGCGGATCCAGGGATGCTCCTGCGCGTACTCGAACATCTTCATCGTATCCGGCGTAAAGCCGATGCCGACGAAGGCCTTGGGGTTGTAGAACAGCAGCAGGCCGCCCTCGGCCTTGCCGTCGAGTTCCAGGACGAGTTCCGCCTCGTACGAGCGGTCGCCCACGGTGCACACGAGCGGCGTGCTGTCGGCTGGCGATTGACCCTGCGCGGCGAGGCGCATGCCGCCTCCGGCGATGTCACGGACGCGTTGCATTTCGGTCGGCGTCGCATCGTGGAACGACCACGGCATGCCCAGCTTGCGCACGCTGAAAGGGCCCGACAATGCCATCCCATCGGCGCCGGCGCGGCCGCCCTTGGGCTTGGGCAACGGCTTGGACAGATCGCCTCCCAGCGCGCGGAACCAGCCATCGCCGGTCCATTCGATCGGCTCCAGCAATGTCTGCCGGCCCAGCGTGCGAAAGCCATTCTCATAGCCGTGATAGACCATCCACCAATCGCCCGCCGGCCCCTCCACCAGCGATGCATGGCCGCGCGACCACCACGGCTCATCGGCGTTCTTCGTCCGCACCAAGGGGTTATGCGGGCAGTGCTCCCACGGCCCGTGCACGGACTTCGAGCGCGCCGCGATCACCATATGCCCGGTCGGTGGGCCGGCGGTGCCGCCGACCGCGGTGACGAGATAGAACCACTCGCCATGCTTGAGCAGCTTGGGGCCCTCGGGCGCGAAGGTCTCCACCACCCAGTCGTCCGGATACCGCCACGCGTTATAGGCCTGCTCCAACGGGCCATCCGTGGACAGGCCATCGTCGCTCAGGCGCACCTTGCGGATGCCATTGACGAACAGATAGCGCTTGCCATCCTCGCCGACGACATGGCCCGGGTCGATGCAACCGGGGATGTTCAGGTCGATCGGCTCGCTCCACGGCCCTTCGATGCGGTCGGCCCAGATCGCGTAGATCGACCACGGTTTTCCTTCCGGCGCCGCGGGCAGATAGATGAAGTAGCGGCCGTTGTGCTTGCACAGGTCGACGGCCCAGACGGAGCCGATCGGCTTGGTCAGCGCAGGCACCACGGGCGTCCAGTTCACCAGGTCGGTGGAATGCCAGATCAGCAGCCCGGGGCAGGCGGAAAACGGCGAGAAGGTCATGTAGTAATCGCGGCCGTCCTTGAGGATGGTCGGATCGGGATGGTCGCCGGCAAGGATGGGATTGCGATAAGTGCCGTTGCCGGCATCCGCCTGGCGTTGCTGTTCGATGCCGCGGCGCCACGCTGGTCTGGTGGCGGCGTTATCGATGGCGGCTGCCTTGAGGGCCAACGGTGCGGCGGCCCCGGCCAGCATCAGCTTGAGCGTGTGGCGGCGATGTGGGTCGGTCATGCGCGACTCCGTCGGTGCAGGTTCAAGGTTTGCCGGTGGGCGAGAGTTCGATCAGCACCACGTCGTTGTCGCGCATGGGGATCGCCAGCCGGCCAGTGCCGGATTTGTCGATGTGCAACTCACGCGTGGTGGGCCGGTCCGCGGTGAGCTCGTGCAGCTTCTTCAGCTGCGGCGCATCCAGCGACGCCGGCGACCCCATGCGCAGGTAGGCGGTGTAGGCATCGTTGGCGTCCAAGCCGGTGCGATGGATCGTCACCTGGTAGTTGCCGGCGCGCAGGCCTTTGAGGTCGAGTCGTACGCTGCCGGCCGGAGCGACAGGTTGCACCCGCGTGTAGAAGGAGCGGTTGCTCTGCGCCTGCTGCGGTTGCCGGAATTGCCACACCAGGGCCTTGAGCGTGTTGCCATCCCAGGTGGCGATGGTCTGGGCATCGCCAGTGGCGAGCTCGCGGTCGCCGAGCCTGTGCAGGTACTTGTAGGCGAAGTACGCGGGCTTGCGGATGCCCTGCGGATTGAGCAGCCCGAAGCCGCCCTGGAACGGCGCAGTGGGCGGGCCCGGTTCCTCGAACAGATCGCTGAAGGTCCAGTAGCTCATGCCCTGCGCGAGGCCATCCACCGCCTTGAGCTTGCTCAGGATGTAGGCCGCGCTCAGGTAGGCATCGTGCACCGCGTCGCGCGGCGTGTAGCTGGTGCTCCATTCGGTGAAATACAGCGGCAGGCCGGGGCGCGCGGAAGCCTGGATCTGCTGCCGCACGCGGCGCACGTCGCCGACGATGGCATCGGGCGAGGGCGAGAGCTTGGTGTCTTCCTTGCCTTGCTCGTCGAGAAAGCCGCCGTCGACGCCATAGGTGTGCGTGGCGATGAAGTCGAGCGGCACATCGTCTTTCGCCGCGTGGGCGATGAATTCTGGCACCCATGCTGCACCGGCCGTCGCCGGACCGCCCACCCGCAATTGCGGGTCGACGCGCTTGAGCGCACGGGCGGTGGCGTCGTACAGGGCGAAGTAGGCGGCCTGGTCCGCGCCTTCCCAGAAGCCGGCCAGGTTGGGCTCGTTCCAGACCTCGAAATACCAGCGGCGGATTTCCTCGCGGCCATAGCGCTGTTCGAGGTGGCGCGCGAAAGTGTCGATCAGCGCGGTCCACTTCGCCAGGTCCGGATGCGAGGTGTTGCCCTTCCAGTAGAAGATGTGCTGGTCGGACGTCTTCATCGCCTCGGGCGTGAAGCCCAGTTCGACGAAGGGGCGGATGCCCATCGCCAACAGGCGGTCGTACAGCGTGTCGATCTTGGTCCAGTCGTAGTTCGGCTTGCCCCCATCTTCGCGATAGGTGCCGAGCACGTCGTGGAAGATGGCGTGGAAGCGGATGTAGCGGAAACCCAACTCGTCACGGACTGTCTTGAGCTGGGCGAGGCTGTCGTCACGCAACAACGTGCCGGGGTAGTCCGAGCCGATGGAAAAGGTTTCGAAGCCGCTGCGCGGCGTGGTCGGTCCGGCGACGTCGATGGAGATCGGGCGGATCGGCGTTTGCGCGTGGACTGCGCCCTGGAACATCAGCAGCAGCGCCATCGCGCGCACGGCACCACGTTTTCCCCATCCGTTCACCAGCCCTCTCCCCATCCGGTATCGCGTCGCCGGATCGTATCGGCGCACATCGAGGATGCGGGGAAAAGCGCGGCGCGGCTGATGCAAAACGTAAGCCGGCACGGCGGATATCGCAAAGCCGCACACGGCCGGCGAGAGACCGCTGCCGGCGATGCCGCGGCGCGGCATATGTCACGCCGTGCGTGACGAGGCCACCAGCCGCACAGCCCGCTTTGCTACGCTCCCGCCCACGAATCCGGCGAGGGGATGCAGGGGCATGGCGGTGGAACACCAAGGGGTGGCGTTGCTGCCGGTCATTACGTTGCTGGCGGCCGGTGTCATCGCGGCGCCGCTGTTCAAGCGGCTGGGCCTGGGCGCGGTGCTGGGTTACCTGGCCGGCGGGCTGGCGATCGGGCCGTTCGGGCTGAAGGTCTTCACCGACCCAGGCGCCATCCTGCAGGTGGCCGAGCTGGGCGTGGTGATGTTCCTGTTCCTGATCGGGCTGGAAATGCATCCTTCGCGGCTATGGAGCCTGCGCCGGCAGATCTTCGGCCTGGGCTTGGCGCAGGTTGCCGTCTGCGCGGTCGCGCTCACCTTGGTTGGCGTCCTGACCGGCTACCCGGTGGCGCCTTCGTTCGTGGCCGGCGCCGGCTTCGTGCTGACTTCCACCGCGATCGTGATGCAACTGCTGGAGGAGCGCCGCGAAGTGAACGAGCCCAGCGGCCAGCGCATCGTCTGCGTGCTGCTGCTGGAAGACCTGATGATCGTGCCGCTGCTGGCGGCGGTGGCATTCCTGGCGCCGATCGCGCCGGGCAGTCCGCTGGCGCATCGCGGCATCGACTGGAGTGCGATCGGCATCGGCGCGGGCTCGATCGTCGGCCTGCTGCTGGCCGGTCGCTATCTGCTCAATCCGTTCTTCGGCCTGCTGGCGAATGCCCGCGCACGCGAGGTGATGACCGGTGCCGCCTTGCTGGTGGTGCTGGGCTCGGCTTATGCGATGCAGCTGGGCGGCCTGTCGATGGCGATGGGCGCGTTCGTGGCGGGCGTGTTGCTGTCCGAGTCCTCGTACCGGCATCAGCTGGAAGCGGACGTGGAGCCGTTCCGCGGCATCCTGCTGGGACTGTTCTTCATCGCGGTGGGCATGTCGCTGGACCTGCGCGTGGTGGCGGCGAGCTGGCGGATCATCCTGTTCTACGTGTTCCTCTACATGGTTGCCAAGGCGCTGGTGATCTACGCGGTGGCGCGGCTGTTCCGCTCTTCGCATCGCGAGGCGACGGATCGCGCGGTGTTCATGGCGCAGGGCGGCGAGTTCGCCTTCGTGCTGTACGCCGCGGCGTCAGCCGCGGGCATCATCGACGCCGAGCAGAATGCGCAGCTGACGGCGATCATCATTCTTTCCATGGTGCTGACGCCGCTCGCGATCGCCGCGATGAACGCGATTCGCACGCGCCTTCGCCCATCCACCGAGGGCTATGAGCGGCCCGACGGGTTGAACGGCGCGGCCCTGGTGATCGGCTTCGGCCGGGTGGGGCAGATCGCCAGCCAGTTCCTGTTCGAACGCGGCTACGAGATCTCGATCATCGACACCGACGTGGAGATGATCGACACCGCGCGCAGCCTGGATTTCAAGGTGTATTACGGCGACGGCACGCGCCTGGACATCCTCGAGGCGGCCGGCGCGGGACGTGCGGGCGTGGTGCTGGTGTGCGTGGACAAGGCCGAGGAAGGCACGCGCATCACCGAGCTGGTCAAGGCCGAGTTTCCACTGGTGCCGGTGCTGGTGCGCGCGGTCGACCGCCGCCACAGCATCGACCTGATCAAGGCCGGCGCGGACCTGGAGGTGCGCGAGACCTTCGAGTCGGCATTCCTGCTGGGCCAGGCCGCGCTGACCAGGCTGGGCGTGGACCGCGCGGAGATCGACGAGATCGCCCAGCGCCTGCGCGAACGCGACCGCGAGCGGTTGCAGATGGAGATCACGGGCGGCATGTTCGCGGGTCGCGCCTTGTTCAGCGGCAAGCGCAAGGCGGCGGATAACGGCGAGAGCTGAGCGCTGCGACGGGTAATGAGCGGGGCGGAACAGAACCTGCCGATCGCCTGATGTTCGCGTTCGTGTGGCCGCTTGCTAAGCTCGCGGCGATCGCGCGCTTGGCGGGCGAACCGGGGGCAGTCAATGAAAGGGAACCGTTCGGCATGCGGTTGGCATAGGCAACTGGCGTGGTTCATGCGCCATGGCGTCATCGCCATCGCTGTACTCGGTGCGATGCCTGCATTGGCACAGGATGCAGATCGGGACGCTTTCGTAACGCGTGGGGCCCTGGCTGGCGATCAGCTATGGCTGCGCAACGACCAGGGCGAGCTCTCCACCATTCGCGTGAACGGCAAGGAGCGAGTGTCGCGGCCGATCGCACAGCCGGTGGCCGATATCTGTGCCTTCGACGGAGCAGCGCTGGCGGTATCCGTGGAAGACGATGGCACCTGGGTGGTGTTCCGTCCGGAACATGCGGAACAAGAGCGTGTGTCGATCAAGCCGGTGGCGCCCAACGGCGGTCCCATTCTGGATTGCCGGAGTGGCGTCATATCGATCGTCGGCTCCCAGCAGCTTGCCACGCTCGATCGTTTCGGCGCGGGAGCCGTGCCGCACACGGTCAAGTTGAGCAAGCCGATCGGTCGCGGCATCAGCACGGCTGTTTATGGCGATGCGGGACATCTGTATGTCGGCACCGGGAATGGCGAGTTCGGTGGCGGTCTCTGGGTTGTCGATCGGTTTACGGGTGTCGTGACGGGCGGCGATGGCGAAGACGACCTGATGCGGGGCTGCGATGAAGCTGCAGGCGAACTCGGTTGCTCATCAATCAATGATTTCGCGGCCATTCCGTGGAAACCCGGCTGCGTAGCGGTGGCCATCGGCCTGCAGCACATGATGAGCAGCGGGGCGCTGGTCGAACTGTGCGGCAGCTCGTTTCGCCAGCTGTATCGATCCCCGTATACCTCCGGCTGGATGCGCAGCGTCCTGCAAGGCAGGCGCTCTCCGGAAACAGTGCCGTTCTATGGTCTGCTTGCCAAGCCGGGGAGCCTGCTGGTGGCAGGTCTCGATCGTCTTTATGAGATCGGCCCGAAGGGTTTGATGAGCACGGACGAATATCCAGAGTTCACCAGCATCGGTGGCGTGGACGTCAGTTTCGGGCGCCCCGACGTGATCCTGGTCCGTACCGCCGTCAGCCAGCACAAGGCCTTGAGCAGCGAGACGCCATTGATGGTGCCGCGCTGAGGAAGACGCCGGACGCCACGCCAGTGGCGCCCGGCCAACGCGATCATTGCACCGTCAGGAAGTAAGTCAGCGTCCTGGTCATGCCATTCATGTCCGTCATGCGGCTCACCAGCGTGTGCTGCCCCGGCCGCAGCGGACGGAACATCAGGTAGTAGCCGTAATTGATCGCCGGTTGCCAACCGGTGGTGATGCATGGGTCGAAGGTGGTCTGCAGGCTGGGGTCGCCCTTGAGGGAGTACAGGTTCTCCGAGGTGTAGAGGTAGTCGTCGACGCCGTGGACGGGACGGCCGTCGAGCGAGACCTGCATGTTGCCCATCATCGGGTAGGTCTTCGCGTCGGCCACCAGGAAGTCGTACAGCGACTGGCCCGGCTTCGGCCCGAAGTTCGGATCCGGGCAGGGATAGGTGTCGCTGACGAAGCCGAGCATCAGCAGCAGCGCCTTGCCGTGCGCCACCGTGCAGGCGCGGGCTACATCGCCGGCCATCATCATCGGCATGGCGGCCGGTGCCAGGTTCCACACCGGGCCATCCTGCCCTACCGCGCAGGACGCACCGGTGCTGTCGAACAGCGGATTGCTGGCGAAGGGCTGGGCGTACAGCCATTGCATGGAGCGATCGGCCCAGCCGTAGATGCTCTTGCCGAAGGGGCGCGCATCCTTGGGATACAGCAGGGGATTGGGTCCGTAGCCGAGCAGGTCGTTGCCCGGCGGCTCGGCTGCCTGCGCGGCGGAAAGAGTGGCGCAGGCGAACAGCAGGCCACAGAACGTCTTGTGCATAACGCTCTCCTTGTGGGGTGGATTGGGGACGGTGGACTTCCGCCAGTACAGCTTGTGCGTGTGCACGTGAGAGCGCTTCCAGAAACCTGCCCGGTTGCGTTCGGCCACCGGGCGGGTTGTGCGGCGCAACCGCACAGCCTGGCGTGCCGCGCTGTGGCGTGCTTCCGGAAACGTGCTTTCGTGCGCTGGCCCGGTTCGCCCCGTCCGGACGGGCGTATGATCGGCTGCGGATGCCGGCGGGGGCGTAGGCGAATGTCCATCGTGCAGACGGTGTTGAGTTCATCGCACTTCAAGGTGATGACCCAGGATTGCAGCTATCCGCGCGTGAACTGCGGTCACGGCGGGGGCGAGCCTGGGCGCTTCCTGCTCACGCGGCGTGGCGCGTTCTCGATCCAGGTCGGCAGCCGGCACTGCCTGGCGCGGCCCGGGCAGGCGGTATTCCTGGGCCGCGACGTGGAGTACCGCGTGACGCACCCGGACCATCGCGGTTGCGCCTGCTGCACCGATGTGTGGCTGGACGAAGCGTGGCTGGATGCGCTGGGACTGGAGCGCGCCGATGCTCCCGCCTGCCTGGATGTCCAGCACGATCTGCACCTGCAGCAGGCGCATGTGGAGATGCTGCAGGGCATGCGGCGCGAGCCGGATGTGCTGGAGGCCGAGGAGGCCATGCTGGCCGTGCTCGACGGGTTGATGCATGGCGGCGAGCCGCCGCGCGCGACGAGTGGCGGCATCACCCGCCAGGTGTGGCGGGTGCAGGAGGCGATCGTTGCCAATCCCGGCGACAACCTCGGCATCGACGAACTGGCGCGGATCGCCGGTTGCTCGTCTTTCCATCTGTGCCGGATCTTCCGCCAGGGCACGGGGCAATCCTTGCGTCAGTTCCGCCTGCAGCAGCGGCTGGGTACGGCGCTGGGGCGGCTGGGCGAGGGCGAGGAAGATCTCGCGGCGCTGGCCTGCGATCTGGGCTTCAGCAGCCATAGCCATATGACGGATGCGTTCCGGCAGACGCTTGGCGCCACCCCGAGCGAGTTGCGCGAGACATTGCGGCGAAGCGAGTTGGCGACGCTGAGGGCGCGGTTGCTGGCGACGCCGGGTCAGCGCCTGCACTGAGGTGCCGGTTCCGGGGCGCGGCGCGGCTTGCGGTAAGCTCCCCGGTTCCAGGGGAGATGGGTTATGGATGGCCGGGGAAACGCATTGCGCCTGTTGTTGATCGCGGGGAACTGGCTGGCGCGTGCGCTGCAGACCTTGCTGGTCTTGGCCAGTTGCATGGTCTGCATCGCCTACGGGTTTGCGCTGTTTGGCGATGGCTCGTTTGGCTGGGCCTTATTGCTCTGGACCACGCTGCAGTACCCGGCGATCGTCATTCACGAGCTTGGCCATTGCGCAGGCGCGCGCCTCGGCGGCATGCGCGTGCACACGGTGCAGATCTCGGCGTTCGAATTCAATCCGCTGCGGCGTGGATTCCGCTGGCGCTGGCGTCCGCTTCCCAGAAAAGCCGGGATCGGCGGTTACGTCATCGCCTATGTGGACCCGGCCACGCCACCGCGGCGAGCGAGAGTGCTGATGACCGCGAGTGGTCCGGCGCTGAACCTGGTGTTCGCGGCGATCTTGTTCGGCCTGGGCGAGCTGTTGCGGCCACGTGCCTTGGGCTGGCTTTGCCTGATGTTCGCCGTCATCAACGCCATGATGGGACTGGTCAACCTGGTGCCGCATCTGGGGCATCTGGCAAACGATGGCCTCCAGCTCTGGCAGCTGTGGAGAGCCGGGCCTGACTATGTAGAACCGCCGCATGCGCGCCTGGCTGGCGCGAGCATGGCCGGCTGTACCGCCGATCGCCTGCCCGAGGAGGATCTCGCGGCGATGGAGGCCGACGGTCCGGTGATGCGGCTTTTCGCCTTGTGGTATCGGCTGAAGGGCGATCAGAACCGCGGCGAATGGATGCGGGCGGTGGCGAGGCAGCAGGCGATGGACGAGGCAGTGGCGGAGATCGATCCTCGCCTGCTCGCTCCATGGAACGATCTGCTGGCGCTGTTGCGCGCGGAGCTTGCCTTCAGTCGCGCGCTGGCATCGAACGATGCCACTGCCCTCGGCCAGGACCTGCTGCCGCCCAGACTGGCCTGGTACATGCCGCATTTCCAGGCTCGTTGCCTGGCCTTGCAGGCTGCGCTGAACGGCGAACGGGAAGCATGCGAGCACTGGCTCGACGCCTGCCGCAGGGAGGCCGGGCAATCCAAGGATGCCGCGGTTCCGTTGAGCGAAGCCATGCTCGGCGGTCAGGTGCGGGCGTTGCTCGATCGTGTAAGGCCCGCCGTCAGCGCGGAACCCACGCTCGCTTAGCGTGCGGCCGTCGCGCGCCTGGACGCATTGACCCAATTGACCTCCCAGGTCTTGCCGCCGTCCGCGGAGAACGCCTGCTCGTCGCTGTTCGAACCCTTGGCCAGATGGAGAAACGAAAACCGCGCCAGGATCGCCTTGCCGTGGTAACTCTCCTGGTCGTAGAAATCGCCGCGCCCGTCGGCGAAGGCGCCGATCATCGGCGTGCCGAACACGCCGCTGTCGCTGCTGACGAAGTCCAGGCTCCATTGCCGGGACTTCGGATTGAACAGGCGCAGCGACAGGAATTGCAGATGGCCGGACGGTCCCTTGGTGTCGATCTCGGCGAGGTTGGCGCGGCCGTTCCACAGCTTGCGCACCTGCACGCTGCCGTCGAGCGCCGTCCATCCGGACTGGCCGGAGAGCGGATGCTCCATGCGCGACATGTGGATATCCCAGCTGCCCAGTTGCCAATCGAAATCGTGTTGCCCCGGCTCGTTGCCGACGGGCTTGAAGGCGGTCACCGCTTCGCCGGGTTTGACGCGGGTGAGGTCGGCGATGAAGTTGGCTTCCCAGGTCTTGCCGCCGTCGTCCGAGTAGTCCTGCTCGTAGCTGTGCGCATCGGGCGAGGTGACCGTCCAGATGCCGCGCAGCAGGACGGCGCGCCCCTCATGCAGCTCCTGGCTGTAGAACTCGCCGCGGTTGCGTTCGAAGCGGCCGACCGAGGGCGTTTCCAGCCTGCCTTCGTCGCTGTCGGCGAAGTACTGGCGCCACTGATGCGCGGCGGGGTCGTAGAGGAACACGGTCATCCCTTCGAAGCGGCCATCGGCGCCGTCCGCTTCGATCTCCTCGACCTGCGCCTTGCCGCCCCAGATCGGGTTCACCCGGACGGTGCCGCGCATTTCCGCCCATTCGGTGCTTCCGGACAACGGTTGCTTGAGCACGCGGATATGGGTGTGCCAGGTACCCAGGTTGAAGTCGAAATCGTGGCTGCCGTCGGTGGGCGCGGCGTGGACGGGCGGTTGGCGGTCGGCCCAGGTCGGGGCGGATGCGAGGCCCAGCGCGATGGCGGAGCAGAGCAGGAGCTTCATCGTCGCGTGCATGGCGCAGCTCTCACAGGCGGGGAGATGCTGCGCAAGCTACGCGTGCCAATGGTTCGCTTAAATAGCCACTTTCGTTGGTTTTGGCATGACCACTTTGTGGGGCCGCGAGAGACAGCTCAGAACAGATCGGCCAGCAACTTGAACTCCCGATCCGGCGTTGCGCCGAGGAAACGTTCCGGATGGAAGTCGCCGCCGAATGCCACGTTGTAGGTGACTTCGGAATAGAACTGCCCGCTGTAGCTCACGTGCCGTCCATTGATCATCAGCCGCGCGTACTCGCCAGGCGCAAGGCGGATCGCCTGCGGACGCGGCGCGCGAGGCGGCTTGCCCTCATGCGTGCCGGGCAGCAGCCCCAGCGCGAGCTGGCCATCGTCCAGCCACTGCAAGCGCAGGCTGCGTTCCAGTCGCGGAAGGGAAGGGGCCGTGCCCGATGCCAGGCGGTCGACGCGAAAGTCGTTCCACTCCGCGATGCGGAAATACTCGGCCTGGTAATGCGCATCCATCGCGGTCAATGGCATCGCGCGCGGCAGGGCGACGCGCTCGCTTGCACGCGGAGCGCCACGCGTGGCCTTGGTCCAGAGGATTTCGACGATCTGTACGGCAACCGGCGGCATGGCGTGAGTCCTTTCGAGCCGCGCAAGCTTAACGGGTGCGGATGGGGCTGGTGCAAACGGTTATTGTAGACAGTGCGTTGGAACAGGGGGACGTATGTCGGGTAAGGACGATCTGGCGGCATGGAAGCAGCAGGGCCCGGTGTGGCTATGGCGCTACGTCGAGAACTTCCGCAACTTCACCGGATGGCATTTCACTGCGGACCAGGAGGGCAGTCGCTCGCTGCTGGCCTTGCTCGATCTGCTGGAGGCGACGGGCGACGCATCGCTCTATCGAACGGTGCAGGTGGCGCAGCTGACGCCGGAAATCCTGGCCGTGCCCAACAACCGGTCGGCGCGCGCCACATCGCCCGCACGGTGGCGGTTGCGCTATGCGCAGGCACCGGAGGAGTGGACGTTCGTGGAGGAGGGCGACACGCTGGTGTTCACCGTGGGTACGCAAGGCGTGCGGAAGTTGCGCGAGTCGGTGGAGGCGGTACTCCGGCGCGACGGAGATTTCTGCATCGGGTCGGATCCTCACCAGTTGTGGTTCTGGTGGCGGCGGGGCTCGCCATGACCGCATAAAGCAAACGGCACGCGAGAACGATCCCTCGCGTGCCGTTTGCATCTCGCGCATCAGCGCTGCCTCGATGAGCTGCAGCGCTTACGTCGTCGATCAGCGCGCGCCACCCGCTGCGTACAGCTTCTCGCCGGTCAGCCAGTACGAGTCGTCGGATGCCAGGAACACCGCGATGGTGGCGATGTCCTGCGGCTGGCCGATGCGGCCCAGCGGGGTGTGGGCGATGGCTTCCTGGTGGAAGTCCGAGCCGATGAAGCCGGCGGTCACGGTGCCTTCCGTCTCCACCATGCCGGGGTTGAGCGCATTGACGCGGATCTTGCGCGGGCCGAGCTCGCGCGAGAGCACGCCGGTGATGGCGTCGACGGCGCCCTTGGTGGCGGTGTAGACCGAGCCGCCCGGCGGCACGATGCGGGTCACCAGCGAGCCGATATTGATGATGCTGCCACCTTCGCCCATGTGCTTGGCGGCGGCCTGGGTGGTCAGCAGCAGGCCGAGCACATTGACGTTGAACTGCTTGTGGAAGTGGTCTTCGGTGATCTGTTCCAGCGGAGCGAATTCGTACACGCCGGAGTTGTTGACCAGGATGTCCAGGCGGCCGAATTCCTTCACGGCGGCGTCGGCGATGGCCTGCGCATCGGCGGCCTGGGCGACGTCGCCCTTCACGGCCACGGCCTTGCCGCCGGCCTTGGTGATGGCGTCGACCACCGCGTCGGCGCCGGCCTTGCTGGACGCGTAGTTGACGACCACGGCGGCGCCTTCGGCGGCGAGCGCCTTGGCGATACCGGCGCCGATGCCCTTGGATGCGCCGGTGACCAGCGCGACTTTGCCTTTGAGCTTGCTCATGACGGTTTTCCTGTCAGGTGGTTTGAGGGCGAACTGCCCGGTTCAGTAATTCAATAGTTCGCAACATATGAACTAACGAACTACAAGTCAAGGGCTGCTAAGATGGCCGCCATGAGACCGCTAGTTCATCCCTCCGTCGACGACGTCACCGTGGAAGGCATCCTCCACGCCCTGGCCGACCCGGTACGGGTGGCCATCTATGCGGGGCTCGCCGCCTCGGAGAAAGGCAGCAGCTGTTCGGCGTTCCTGCAGTTGGACAACCGCGAGATTCCGAAGTCTACGCTCTCGCAGCATTTCCGCGCCTTGCGCGAAGCTGGCCTGATCCGCAGCGAGCGCCAGGGCGTGGAGATGCGCAACACCACGCGTTGCGCCGAGATCAACAGTCGCTTCCCTGGCCTGCTGCCGGCGCTGATGGGTGCGTACCAGCAGCAGCTGATCGACCGGATGAAGGCGGCCAAGCGCAAGGGAAGCAAGGCAAAGAGCGGTTGATCGCGTTACCCCGGTCGCTAAAGAATCTGACAGCGCCGGCCGTCGCCGAAGGGCCCAATGAGCACACCCGGACGTCGGGTGCCATCAACGAGCCAAGGCCATGTCTGAGAAAACCTGTGCCGCCTGCGACTGCGAACTGGATGCCAATGCGATCCAGGTAAAGATCGGCGGCAAGACCGTCGAAGTGTGCTGCGAAGAATGTGCGGAGAAGCTGCGCGAAGCGCATGCCTCGGCCGCTTCCGGTCGCTGATCGTCGCGAAGACCGAAACCGGGCCGCTCCATCGGGCGGCCCTTTTCGTTGGGACTCAGGTCGATTGCTTGAACGCGCTCGGCGAGCGTCCGTAGGCCTGGCGGAACGCATTGGCGAAATGGCTGTGGCTGGAGAAGCCCAGGTCCGCGGCGAGCGCGGAGAGGTCCTCGCTGCGCGGCACCAGGTCCAGCGCGCGCGCCAGGCGCAGGTGCAGGTGGTAGCGGTACAACGGCACGCCTTCCACCTGACGAAACACCTGGGTCAGATAGACCGGCGAGCAGCCGATCTCCGCGCCGATGTCGGCCAGCGTCCAGCGTCGCGACAGGTCGCTGGCGAGCAGCACTTTCACGCGGTCGGCCAGGCGACGCCGTGCGTGCGTGGTGGCCAGCTCGCGCGCGCTGCGCGGGCCGAGGCTGCGGCCGATCAGGGTGAGCAGCAAGGCCTCGGCTTCCAGCGGTTCGATGCTGTCGCCTTCGAGGTTGTGGCGCAGCAGCGCCACCAGGGCTTGCGCGCGCGGATCGATCGGTTGCGCTTGCCGGTTGAAACCGACCTTGTCGCCGCCCTGGCGCAGCAGCGCGCGCGGCGCCAGTTCTTCCAGCATCGCGTCCGGCAGTTCCACCGAAAGGCAAGCGTCGCCACCGTTCACCGGATGGCTGACCTGGTAGCCCTCGCCCGCGTTGAAGAACAGCATGTGGTTGGCATCGGCCACGGACTGGTCGCTGCCGACGTGGCGCACGTACACGCCGCGATACGGGAACACCAGATTGGTCGACGCGGCGCATTCTTCCGCACTGCGATGCCGGCAGGCTCCGTCGCAGCGCACATTGCGCAGCGCCACGGTGTCGGTGCTCAGCCAGCGATCGACGTGGAAGGTGGACATGCCGCGCAGGATAGCCGGATTGAGGAGCGGGAAGTGGTTCAGGGATAGCCGAAGGCCAGGCTCGAAAAGGACGTCTCGAAGTCCATGTCGTCGCCGGGCGGCAGCGGCCGGGTCCAGATCACGTTGAGCAGCCAGCTGCCATGGGCGGGCACGCTGAACACGGCGCGCCCGGCAGCGTCGGTGCGATGGGTTTCCACCGGGCTTTCGTCATGTTCCAGGCGGGTCAGCTTGACCAGTGCGCCGGGCAGGGGCTGGCCGAGGTAGAGCACGTGGATGGGAAGTTCGTCGCTGTGCGGTAGGGCGTAGGGATTGCGCTCCGGCACGATTTCCAGGGTAAGGCCGAGCGGGCGGGTGGCGATCGCGGTGTCGGTGCCGGGCGGTCCTACTTGCATCAAGGCCTTGGCATGGCGCCCGTAGCGTTCGGCGCCGTCGCGATCCATGCGCCGGGTGCGCTCGCGTTCGGCGAGCGCCGGGGTGAGTCCCTCTGCGCGGAGGTAATCGTTGAAGCGGATCGCCGGCAACGAGGTCATCGCACGGTTGTCGGTCTCCAGCACCAGCAGGTGGGTGCCGGGCGTTGCCAGTTGCAGATCGGCATCCGCATCGGCGGCGCCGACGTGCAGGCGCGCATGCAGGTCGATCGCGGCACCGCCCGGGTCGATCGCCTGGAAACGCGTGATGCGCCGCGCCGCGATCGGCGAGCGTTGGCGGTAAGGACCGTGCCCGACCTGCAAAGTCAGCGGCACGGTCGCCTGCGGCGCAACCCGGTATTGCGAAGGCTGCAGCCAGAAATCGTGCGCGGCGGCAGGCATGGCCGCGAGCGCGAGCAGAACGCTACCCAACCAGGTATGCATGTTCATTCGAGATGATCCGGCAGATAGCCCGGCGTCACGGGCAGATAGGGCAGGGCCGCGGCAAGCACCGCGATGGCGATCAGCCAGCTGGACATCACCTTCGCCGCGACCGGCACGCGCCAGCGCACCGCGAGCAGCGCCGGCACCAGCGCGAGCATGCACAGCCAGGCCGCGGGCAGGTGATACCAGTGCCCTTCGAACGCGATCATCGCTCCGCTGCACAGTCCGGCATCCACTGCCAACAGGATGGCCAGTTGCGCTGACAACCCGCGTGGCAGATGCACCGTGGCGGCGCATGCGATCACGCTCAGCCAGCCGCAGAGAAACACCAGGTCGACGGTGGCCTGCGGCAGTGTCAAAGCGAATCCGCATATCGCAGATATCGCCATTGTCAGGAAGCACGCCATCCGCACGCTCCGCGGCGCAAATGCCAACGCCACCCCGAATGCCGCGCACAGCAGCATGGCCGCCGCGACGCCGCCCCTCATGACACGGCCCTCAGCAGGAACCAGCAGCCGGCCGCGCCGATCAAGGCGCCCAGGCCGCGTGCAAGCCGCCGGCCGACTGGCCGCGCGCACAGCAGACCAAGCGCGATACCCACCGCGTGCAGCAACCCCGTCGCCAGCACGAAGCCGCTGCTGTAACCCACCGGATCCGCCGCCGCGGGCAACTCGCGTCCATGCGCATAGCCATGGAACAACGCGAACAACGCCACCACCGCAACCGCCAGCCATGCCGGCGCCCGCCAGGCCAGCGCAATGCACGCACCGAGCACCAGCACCGACAGCGCGATGCCGCTTTCCACCGGCGGCAGCGGTGCGCCGAACATGCCGAGCATCGCGCCGCCGACCATCATCGCGGGGAATACCACCGGCAGCACATGCACCAGCGGGCGACCGAGGAACGCGCCCCACAGGCCGACCGACACCATCGCCAGCAGATGATCCGCGCCCGACAGCGGGTGGGCGAAGCCGGCGAGAAAGCCACCGGCCAGGCCGGTGCCGGTGTGCGCATGGACGGGCAGCGCGAGTACGCATGCACCGGAGAGCACGGCACCTATGCCGATGGAGCGCGGCGAACTCACTGATACGCTCCGGCCGCAGCCGCTTGCGCATCCGGCGCGGCGAGGAACGGGAACACGCTGTCCGACTGTTCGCGTTCGTCGCGCGTCAACCCGTCGCTGACGCTGTCCGTGGTGCCGTCGACCAGCATCGAGCGATAGACATTGGAAGCGCTATAAGTCGGCGTGCGGCCGCCGCAATCCTTGGCCAGGGCGGGATCGCCGCCCAGTGCCGCGCGCTCCACCGCGAAGAACTGCGTGCAGGTGGCGGAGGCACTGTTGACCCACAGGCGATCGTCCGCGAGCAGCGCGGCCAGCCGGTGGTAGCGCTGTGCCGGCGGCGCTTTGGCATTGGCCAGCCACTGGTTGCCGCACTTGCCGTCGAAGCCGTCGTACAGGCCGAGGTTGCCGGCGATCTCGTCGACGAACTTCGCCCCGTCCGCGGGCGTGGCCATGTTGTAGGTCTCCTTGAACGCGTCGCTGATTTCGTCGGGAGCCAGCGTGCCGAGCAGCGCATTGCCGGTGAGCGGCCGGCCGGCGCGATCGATCTGCCGCGTCGGGCCCTGCGTGGCAGCCCATACCGCGAGCAGCGGCCCGCCCTTGCTCACCGCGCCGAGGTCGATGGATACGACGATCGCCGACGTCGTCCAGCCGGCAAGCAGGTTCTTTGCGGGTCCGCCCTGGGTGTGCGCCCACTCGTCGGCGACGGCGTGCACGGTGGCCGCATCGAACGCGGGGCAACCGGCGGCATCCACCTTGGCGCCTGCTTCGAGCGCGGCATGCGCCTTGTCATAGGCGGCGCGGGTGCCTTTGACGTTGTTGAAGAACGGATCGTCGCGCGGGCCGGCGAACACGCGGAAGCTGCCGTGCTCGCTCGCCAACCCCTGCGTGTCGCCCGGATTGCCGTGCGCCGTATCCGTGTCGCCCGCGGTGCAGGTGACATCCGTGCCGGAACGGAAGCGGCAGCGGATGGCGGTGCTGGCGCCGGTGTGGCCGAAGCGCTTGCCGCTGTCGATATGGAAGACGTAGTCGAGCTTGTCGGAGAAGGTATGCCCGACGATGTCCATCACCAGGTTCAGGTGCTTGCCGTCGGGCGAGGTCCAGGCATAGAGGTCGCCGATGTCGGCGCGCGGGTCGCCGATCACCGACGGGGTGTCGAGATGGTCCGAGGCGTGGGTGTTGGCGGTGAAGGCCAGGCTCAGGCCGAGGCAGGCCAGCGCCTGCAGCCGCATGGCAGCTGTGCGTTTCATAAGGGCGTCGCTCGTGTGGGGTAGGCACGAGCAGTAGGCCCGACAGGGCGGGAGGCGGGCTATCAAAATCTTTAGCAAGCCTGCCGCCGTCTTGCCCCGGCATGGGGCGGCTCAGGCGCGGGTGTAGCGCATGATCCAGTTGGTTTCCCAGCTGCGGCCTGCGTCCGGGGAGAACGCCTGTTCCCATTGGCAGGTGTCCGCCGCGATCGGCGTGAAGATGCCGCGCACCTTGACCGACCTGCCCTCGAAGGTTTCGTCGGAGAGGAAGGTGCCGATGCCATGCTCGAAGCGGCCGAGGCCGGGCGCGTCGATGGCGATCGGCCTGGCGCCATCGAGATACCAGTCCGCCCACTGGCCGCTGGCGGCGTCGTAGCCGCGGATGCCCAGGCCGTTGTAGGTCTTTCCGCCGCGGCGCGACTCGCTCTCGTTGATATTGACCGCGCCGCCCAGCAGCGACTGGCAGCGCGAAGTGCCCTCGAACTCGTCCCAATCCTTGCTTCCCGCCAGCCGCTTGCGCAGGCGCCGGTGGTGCACGCGCCAGTTGCCGAGGAAGAAATCGAAGTCATGTACGCCGGAGGCCGGTGGCGGCGTCGCGCCCTGGCCATCCAGGACGAACAAGGCGGGCAGGGCGGCCAGGGTCCATTGCAGGACCTGGCGCCGGACCGGGTCGATCTCGTGCATGCGGCACCTCGACGTGATGGGGGCGGCGGCACCATGCGCCGGGCACGGCGACACCGGAATAGCCACTTGGCGAGGTTTGGCCGGACCACTTCGGCGGGGGCTATGATTCCCGTCTCGCCACTCGATGCGGATCTCATGACTTCGGCCCTACTTGTGATCGACATGCAGCAAGGCCTGTGCACCGGCGAATGGGCGGCGCACGACATCGAGCGGGTGCTGCAGCGGATCAACGACCTGATCGACCGTGCCCGCGCGGCACGGGTGCCGGTGGTGCTGATCCAGCACGAGGAGGCCGAGGGCGACCTGGTGCATGACACGCCCGGATGGCAACTGGTAGATGGCCTGCACTGGCGGCCCGACGATCCGCGCGTGCGCAAGGCCACGCCGGATTCCTTCTATGAGACGGAACTGGGCCAGCTGCTGCAGCAGCGCGGCATCGACCGCCTGGCGATCTGCGGCCTGCAGAGCGATTTCTGCATCGACACCACCGTGCGGCACGCGCTTGCGCTGGGCTACCACGTCAGCCTGGCCGGCGATGCGCACTCCACGGTGGACAATGATGTGCTGCGGGCGGAGCAGATCACCGCGCACCACAACTGGGTGTTGGCGCGGCTGCAGGCCTATGGCACGCGGATGGAAGTGGTGCCGGCGGAGCAGATCCGGTTCGGCGGCTGAGTGCGTACGGGTTTCTTACGCACGATACCCATCCTTTTCACCCTGCTGAACCTTTTCCCAGCAAGTTGTTGCGCCGCGGAATGACGCGGCGATGACGCTCGCTCATCCTGCGCGGCGAATCCGGGCACGCGCCAATAGAAGAGCGGGCATCTCGCGATGACTCGTTCCGTTGGCGCGTACGCCTGCCGGTGCCTTAGGGGGGCGCCCACTTAAAAGAGGGAGGAATGGAGTCATGAGTCAGGGCATCGCGCCGCGCATGCGGCTTGGTCATGGAATCGCTCGCCGGCCGCTCGCTGCGGCCTGCATCGCCGCCTCGTTGATGGCCGGCACCGCTGCCGCGCAGGACACGCAGGCGCCGCAACAGCAACCGCCTCAACAACAGCAGCCTCCGGCGCAGGGCAACCCGCCTGATGCACAGAAGAAGCCCGCGCCGGGCCAGGTCAGCAACCTGCAGGAAGTGGTGGTCACCGGCATTCGCGGCAGCATCGAGAGCTCGATCCGCGCCAAGCAGAACTCCGACAGCATCATCGAGGCGATCTCGGCCGAGGACATCGGCAAGCTGCCGGATGCGAGCATTGCCGAAAGCCTGGCGCGGCTGTCGGGCCTGGCGACGCAGCGCGTGGACGGGCGCGCCAATGTGATCTCGATCCGCGGCCTGTCGCCGGATTTCGCCGGCACCACGCTCAACGGGCGCGAGCAGGCGACGATCGGCGAGAACCGCGGCGTCGAGTACGACCAATATCCCTCCGAGCTGATCAGCGGCGCGGCGGTGTACAAGACGCCGGATGCGAGCCTGGTCGGGCAGGGGCTGTCCGGCACGGTGGACCTGCATACGATCAAGCCGCTGGATCTGCCCAAGCGCGCCATCGCGATCAACCTGCGTGGCGAGCACACCACCAACGACAAGCTCAACCCCGGTTCGGGCGTGGGCGACATGGGGCATCGCGCAAGCTTTTCGTATATCGACCAGTTCTTCGATCACACCCTGGGCGTGGCCGTTGGCTTTGCCCAATTGGATTCGCCGATCCAGGAGAAGCAGTACCAGGCGTGGTGGTGGAGCGTGGACAACGGCTCGGCCGGCATCGAGCAGAACTGGGGCGGCCCGCACACGCCCGGGCTGCCGGACAATGTGCTTTCGCAGGAGGGCATGCAGTTGCGTTCGCAGTCGGAGAACCAGCTGCGCAACGGCTTGATGACGGTGCTGGAGTGGGCGCCGGGTGAGCACTACCACACCACGCTGGATCTCTATTACTCGACCTTCAACGAGCGCAAGTACAAGAACGGTGCGCAGTGGTCGAGCAGTCCGTACAACTCCAACGGTATACCGGTGTACAGCGATGTGGGCATCACGCCGGCCTCGCCGTATCCGATCGTCACCTCCGGCACGATGAGCAATATCGCGCCGATCCTGCAGAACGAATACAGCAAGGAAAAGGACAAGCTGTTCTCGGCCGGCTGGAACCATCAGTACGACTTCGGCAACGGCTGGGTGATTACCGGCGACCTGTCGTACTCCATGGCCAAGAAGCGGTTGCGCGATGCCTACCTGTTCAGCGGCCTGGCGGGCAACCCGACCACGGACGTGTATTTCCGTACGCCTACCGGCGACGATTATCCGTACTTCCGCCCTGGCGTGGACCTGGCCAACCCGGCGAGCGTGGTGTTCACCGACCCGGACAACTACGGCTACAACGGCCGCGAAGAGTTCGACAAGCAGAAGGACACGATCAAGGCCGCGCGCTTCCAGGTCTCGCATCCGGTGGGCTGGATCTTCAGCACGGTGGACGTGGGCGCGGCCTACTCCGAGCGCAAGAAGACCAAGCAGGCCGACGTGTTCTTCGCCTGGCTCAACGGCAATGGCGACGGCGCCGGCAACGGGCCCTACGATCACACCATGGGCGTGCCGGTGGGCTCGGCCTTCCTGCGCGGGCCGACCTCGCTGAGCTACGGCGGCATCCCCGGCATTCTCAACTACAACGTGCTCGATGCACTGGGTAGCCAGTTCTACCTGACCCAACGCAACGGACAGTCGGACTGGAGCCGCAATTACTCGATCACCGAGAAGGTGCCGGTCGCCTACGCCAAGTTCAATATCGACACGCATCTCGGCGACGTGCCTTTGCGCGGCAATGTCGGCGTGCAGTTCGTGCGCACCGACCAGTCGTCCACCGCCGTGCAGACCAATGGCGATGCGCGGGTCGGCACTCTCACGGGCGGCGCCAAGTACAACAAGTTCCTGCCCAGCCTGAACCTGGTGGCGCAGATCGCCGACGGCCAATACCTGCGCTTCGGTTTTGCCAAGACCATGGCGCGCGGCCGCATCGACGACGAGAAGGTGTCCAGCTCCGCTTCGGTGGCGCGCGTCACCGAGGGTCCGGCAGCCGGGCAGGTGCTGTGGTCGGGCAGCGGCGGCAACCCGCAGTTGCGGCCGTATATCGCCGTGGGCACCGACCTGTCGTGGGAGAAGTACTTCGGCAAGTCGAGCTATGTGGCGGTGGCGGTGTTCAACAAGAATCTGCTGAACTACATCTATAACAAGACCGTGCTGGACTTTAATTTCGACAAGGCCGGCTTCGTCAACGACAACCCCACGCTGACGCCGACCAGCCCGATCGGCTCGTTCACCCGTCCGGAAAACGGCACCGGCGGACGCATGGAGGGCCTGGAACTGTCCGGTGCGTTCGAGGGTGGCCTGCTCTCGCAGTCGCTGGATGGTTTCGGCCTGCAGGCGAACTTCTCGTTGACCAACAGCTCGATTCCGGAGAGCTCCGTCTCGTCCATTCCAGGTGGTCCGAAGACGTTGCCGGGCCTGTCGCGCAAGGTCGCCAACCTGGCCCTGTACTACGAGAAGTACGGTTGGTCGATCCGCGTGGCCGAGCGCTATCGCTCCTCGTTTACCGGCGAGACGGTGCCGCTGTTCGACCAGCTCGGCTATGTGAAGGTGCTGGCCGACAAGCAGACCGATCTGCAGATCGGCTACGCGTTTGCGGACGACACGCGCTTCAATGGCCTGTCGCTGCTGCTGCAGGTCAACAACCTGAGCAACTCGCCGCAGAAGACGCAGCAGATCTCCGGCCTGCCGAACAATGTGCAGATCGGGCGTCCGCTGGACTACGTGACCTGGGGCCGCACGGTGATGTTCGGACTGAACTACAAGCTCTGAAGCGCACGCGGTTTCCGCGCATGAAACGCCCGGCGCGAGCCGGGCGTTTCTTTTTGGCATCGTCTCAACCGCTGAGATAACCACTCCCTATAAAATCCCGGCGATCCCGCGCCACGGCCTGTCCCCGTCGCGCCGCCGCCTTCGCCGCGCATGGAAGCCCGCCTCGGCGAGGCGGCGGGGATCGCACCTGTTTTCCCTGGAGTACCCCTCATATGACACGCCGATCCGGAAGCGCCGACCTGTCGCTGCACGGCGGGCGCGTGCCGCGCTGGCTGGCCGAGCGCATGAGCCGGCTCGGCGCGTTGATGGCGCAGGCGATCGTGCACGAATACGGTCGCGACGAACTGCTGCGCCGGCTGGCGCATCCGTTCTGGTTCCAGTCCTTCGGCGCGGTGATGGGCATGGACTGGCATTCCTCCGGCATCACCACCAGCGTGATCGGCGCGCTCAAGCGCGGTCTCGGGCCGCTGGAGCACGAGCTTGGCATCCATGTCTGCGGCGGTCGCGGCCGGCATTCGCGCGCGACGCCGGGCGAGCTGGTGGCGATCGGCGAGCGCGTGGGTTTCGATGGTGCGGCGTTGGCGCAGGCGAGCCGGCTGGTGGCGAAGGTGGACAGCGCGGCGGTGCAGGACGGCTTCGACCTGTACCTGCACGGTTTCATCGTGGCCGACGACGGTCGCTGGGTGGTGGTGCAGCAGGGCATGAACGGCGAACGACGGCAGGCGCGCCGTTATCACTGGCTGTCGGAGGATCTGAAGAGTTTCGTCGACGATCCCCACGCCGCGGTGGACGGACCGGAACAGGGGCGCATCGTCAATCTCGCCGACCGTCGTGCGCAGGCCTCGCGCGAGGCGCAACTGGAACTGCTGCGCACGCTCGGGCCGGACGGCATCGTGCGCGAATGGCGCGGGATCGATCGTGCCGTTGCACCGGCGCCTTCGCTCGAGCAGGTGCCGCTGCAGCTCGGCTTGCTGCCGCACCTGATCCTGCCCGACCACCACGACGTGCGCGGCAGCGACGTGGTGCTGCGCCGCCTGCACGGCAACCTCGCCGCGGCGGCGGAGAACGGGCCGAAGGATTTCACCGAGCTGCTGCAGCAGCCGGGCGTCGGTGCACGCACCGTGCGTGCCCTGGCGATGGTGGCCGAGGTGCTGCATGGCGCGCCGTGCCGTTTCAGCGATCCGGCGCGCTTCTCGATGGCCCACGGCGGCAAGGACCGCCATCCGTTCCCCGTGCCCACGCGCGTGTACGACCACACCATCCAGGTGCTGAAGTCGGCGGTGACGCAGGCGAAGCTGGGACGCGAGGAGGAACTGGCCGCGCTGAAACGCCTGGACGAGCAGTCGCGCAGGCTGGAGCGGCATGCGCGCGGGCCGGCGGTGGAGCAGCTGATCGCGGAGGAGCGGCGGCGCTCGCATGAGTATGGCGGGCGCAGTGTGTTCGGATGGGAGCATGCGCCTGACACGAACAAGCGTAGGTTGGGGTGAGCCGGCAGGCTCGCCCCAACCTACGCGGCTCAGTCGTACTGCAACTTCGGATACCAGTCTTTCCCACGCCCTTCCGGCGTCATGTCCAGCAAAGTCCACAGCGGCATCGGGTCCGGCGCGCCGCGCGGATCCTGGCCGGGGTCGGCCGTCTCCATGCCCATCTCCGCGCTCCAGAAATGGCGAATGGTGCCGTCGCGCCGCGTGAACACGTTGATCGAAGGCATGTCGCTGCCGTCCGGCGCGATGCCGCGGAAATCGCGCGTGTAGTTGCCGTTGAGGTCGGTGTACAGCGGCAGGTCGCGCCAGCCGCGCTCCTGCTTGAACGCGAGCAGGCGCTGGATCGGCGCGCCGGCCACGACCGCCAGCGCGACGCGCTGCTGGATATCGCGTGCCTCGCCGTTCCACGCACCCAGCAGCGAGGTGCACATCGGACAGGGCCGTTCGCGCTTGGCGCCGAACATGTAGCTGTAGACCACCAGGCTCTGCCTGTCGCCGAACAGCGCGGCGAAATCGAGCGCGCCATGTTCGCCTTCGAAGCGGTAGTCGCCGGTGATCGCGGGGCCGGGCGGCAGCGCGCGCCGCTGCGCGGCCACGCGCTCGATCTGGCGGCGCAGTTCGATCTCTTCGGTCAACAGCGCCGTGCGCGCCTTGCGGTATTCGGCGCTCTCGCCGGGAATGGTGACGTCATTGCGGGCCGCCAGCTCAGCGGCGGGAACCAGGGGTTTGTCACTCATCTTGAAAGTCCTCCTGCGGGTGGGGAAGTTCAGTCGCGGTCGGGCGCGCCGAGCGGGAACAGCGGACGGTAGAGCCGCGCTTCGTCGACGGCGCGTGCGAATGAGGGACGTGCGAGCAGGCGCTTGCGGTAGGCGATCACATTCGCAAAAGCCGGGTCGATCGGATGTGTCCAATCGGCATAGAACAGGAACGGTGCGGCGCCGCAATCGGCGAGGGTGAAGCGCTCGCCCGTGGCCCACTCGCGCCCGGCCATGCTGCGGTCGAGCCAGCCATAGGCGGCGTCGAGCATCTCGCGTGCTTCCTTGACGCCGTGGGCGTCCTGCGTGCCTTGCGGGCGGATCGCATCGAACACCACTTTCTGTTGCGGGGTGGCAATGTAGTTGTCGAAGAAGCGATCCATCGCGCGCACTTCCAGCGCCTCGCGCGGATCCTCCGGCAACAGCCGCACGGGGCCGGGGTGATGCAGTCCCAGGTATTCGATGATCGTGCTCGCCTCCGCCACCATGCGCCCGTCGTCGACCAGCAGGGGGAAGCGCTTGACCGGCCACATCGACAACCACTCGCCGATCGCTTCCGGATGCTCGGGCGAGAGTTCTCGCCATTCGAACGGCGTGCCGTTCTCGTAGAGCGCGATCAGCACCTTCTGGCTGTAGGAGGAGAAGGGGTGGGCGTAGAGCTGCAGGGCCATGGGGGCTCCGTTGGGTGTGTGTGGATATGAAGGCGACGAATGAGAGGGCAGGGGATCGACATGGTTGGTATCGCGAAGCCCCCAACTCGTCATTCCGGCGCAGGCCGGAATCCAGTAACGACCACGCTCGGCAGGACGACGCCATTACAGACATTGCTTTAACGATGGCGCGACAACCGAACGATGTCGCTACTGGATTCCGGCCTGCGCCGGAATGACGGGGGGGGTAAATAAGAAGGAAAACTTTGCAGTTTTCCTTCGTAACCCCTAGCATGCCGCCCCATGCCCCCGCCGACCCCCAAGCCCGACGCCACCCACGCCCTCGCCGTGGAAATGCGCATGGTGTTCGGCCAGCTGGCGCGCCGCCTGCGCAAGCAGGGCCGCACGGATCAGTTGACGTCCGCACAGACCTCCGTGCTGATCCAGCTCGAGCGGCAGGGGGCCGCCACGGTCACCGCGCTGGCCCACGCCGAGGGCGTGCGGCCGCAGTCGATGGGCGCCACGGTCGCCTCGCTGGAAGCGCTGGAGCTGGTGGCCGGCGCGCCGGACCCGGCCGACGGCAGGCAGACGCTGTGGGCGCTGACGCCCGCCTGCCACGAACTGGTCCGCGCCAGCCGCGCCGCGCGCGAGGACTGGCTGGACCGCCTGCTGCGCGAACAGCTCGACGCCCGCGAGCAGGCTCAGCTCGCTGCCGCGATGCCGCTGCTGCGCCGCCTGCTCGATGCGTCGACGGAGCCGCGCGTACCCTGATCGCTTTCCCACCCCGCGCGCCCGCGCGGCGCGTCGTTTCCCCGCAACGACGGAGTTCCCAATGAGCATCACCGCGATCGACGCGAAGACCGCACTCATCCTGATCGACCTGCAGAAAGGCATCGTCGGCTCCAATACCGCGCATCCGGTCGACGCCGTGCTCAAGCATGTGCGCGAACTCGCCGATGCATTCCGCCGCCACCAGCTGCCGGTGGTGCTGGTCAATGTCACCGGCGGCGCGCCGGGGCGCGTGGAGCAGCGCGCGAGCGGCGAGCGTCCGGCGGACTGGGCCGAGCTGGTGCCTGAGCTGGATGCGCAGTTGGGCGATCTGCGCGTGACCAAGCAGACCTGGGGCGTCTTCGCCAGCACTGGCCTGGCCGATGAATTGCGCAGGCTGGGTGTCACCCAGGTGGTGATCGGCGGCATCTCCACCAGCATCGGCGTGGAATCCACCGCGCGGCAGGCGTTCGAAGGCGGCTTCAATGTCACCCTGGCGATCGATGCGATGACCGATACCAAGGCCGAGGCGCACGACAACAGCATCGCGCGCATCTTCCCGCGCCTGGGCGAGACCGGCCGCACGCGCGAGATCGTCGAGCGCCTCGACGCCCGCGCATGAGCGACGGCACGGCATCCGCGACGGACACGGGCCGGTGCTAGGCGCGTTCCGCTCGCTGCGCAGCTACAACTACCGCGTGTGGGCGGCCGGCGGCCTGGTTTCCAACGTCGGCACCTGGATGCAACGCACCGCGCAGGATTGGCTGGTGCTGACCGAGCTGACCCAGAAGAACGCCACCGCGGTGGGCATCGTGATGGCACTGCAGTTCGGCCCGCAGCTGGTGCTGCTGCCGCTTACCGGCTATGCAGCCGACCACTTCGACCGGCGCAAGCTGCTGTTCGCCACGCAGGGCCTGATCGGCGCGCTGGCGCTGGGCCTGGGCCTGCTCACGCTCGGCGGCTGGGTGAAGCTGTGGCATGTGTATCTGTTCGCCGGCTTGCTCGGCGCGGTGGCGGCGTTCGATGCGCCGGCGCGGCAGACTTTCGTATCGGAACTGGCCGGCGAGGAAGACCTATCCAACGCGGTGGCGCTCAATTCCACCTCGTTCAACGCGGCGCGCATGATCGGCCCGGCGGTGGCCGGCGCGCTGCTGGCCTCGATGAGCGCGGGCTGGGTCTTCCTGATCAATGCGCTTTCTTACGTGGCGGTGCTCGCCTCGCTGTGCATGTTGAAGGCCGACCAGCTGCATCCGCGGCTGCGTCCCGCGCGCCATCGCGGCAGCCTGATGGAAGGTTTTCGCTATGTGTGGCACCGGCACGACCTGCGCGCGGTGCTGCTGATGCTGTTCCTGATCGGCACCTTCGGCCTGAATTTCCCGATCTTCATTTCCGCGATGGTGGTGAAGGCCTTCCACGGCGAGGCGGACCAATACGGCCTGCTGACCTCGCTGATGGCGGCAGGCTCGGTCGCCGGCGCGCTGTTCGCGGCGCAGCAGGCGCGGCCGCGGCTGAGTTATCTGATCGCCGCGGCGCTGTGCTTCGGCGTGGGCTGCGTGCTGGCAGCGGCGATGCCCACCTATGTGTGGTTCGGCGTGATGCTGGTGGCGGTGGGCATGGCCGCGCAGACCTACACCACCTCCACCAACAGCCTGGTGCAGTTGTCGACGGAGCCGGCGATGCGCGGGCGGGTGATCGCCATCCAGTTCGCCATCGCCCTGGGCGGCACGCCGATCGGCGCGCCGCTGGTGGGCTGGGTGGCCGATACGCTGGGGCCGCGCTGGTCGCTGGGGCTGGGTGCGTTATCGGGCCTGGCGGCGGTCGCAGTCGGTTGGCGTTATTTCGTGCGCTACCGGCAGTTGCGCATGTTCGTCGAGGGCGGGCGCCTGCGCTTCAGCGTGTCGTTGACCACCGAGGCGAGCAGGGCGGCGGCGGAACAGCCTTGAGCGGGACAAAAAAAGCCGCGTCCGCCGGGTGTGGTGGCGGACGCGGGAAGAAGCGCCTACAGGGGTGGAGAGGCGCGAGCTACGAGGTCGGTCCGGCGTCCCGGCCGGGCGCGCGAGATATGCCGATCCCGGCGTGAGGCGGCCGTGAATGCAGCGGCCTCACGCCGGTGGCGGTCATTGCGGCGCGATGTGCGTGCTGCATTCCACCGGGTCGGTGCAGGGCGTATCCGCGGCGCGCAGGCGCAGCGAGCCGTCCGATGCGGGGGTGGCGGTCACCTGCAGCGTGCCGTCGTTGTAGACCGTCTCGCCGGTCGTCGGCGCCGCATCCGCCGCTCCGGCGGTGAGGTTGGCGCCCGAGCCCATCGGCAGGACCAGGAACTGGCCGCCGGCGGTGGCAAACGCGCCCAGCACGCGGCCGTTGAGATCGTTGACCTGCACGAAGCGCACGCCGTCGCGCTGGAACACATAGACATGCCAGCGCGGGCTGGCGCTGACGTCCGGTGCATTGGGCCAGGCCTGGCCGAGGCCGGAGGCAGGCCCGGTGGCCTGCGCAGCCAGGGGCGCCAGGGCGAACAGGACGAACGCAAACAGGGACAACGGACTGCGCCGGAACGCGCCGCGATGCGTGATGGAACGAGTCATGGCCTTACCCCCTTTCATGGGTGTGGTGGTTACGCGCACTGCACGAGCTCCCCCAGGCTAGCGCCGTCCGCGCGCAGATGCTGCGACGTCTTAGTCCGGTTGGCGCCAAGGCGGAGTCTTTTTACAGACTCCCGCCCGTCACATCGTCTGCACGCCGCTGGCGCGACCTTACCGCCGCCGCGCCAGGGGGGCGCATCAGGGGGCATCGCAGAACCATCTCCCAGCCCAGGATTCCTGGCGACGCAGGTCGCCGGCAAGCGATCGGCATGAGGCCGGTCCGGGGTCAGCCGCATCCGGACGAGAAGGAGGCGCGGACGCAAGGTCCACGCCCAGGGGGTTCATTTATGCAAAGGGAGCAGATGCAATGCGCATGAATCGATTAGGGATATGGGGAGCGCTGGCCGCGCTGAGCTTCGTCGCCGGAGCGGCGAACGCGGGCACCTTTCCGGATTTCGGCTACAAGCCGCCGTCCAGCTATACCGGCGCCTTGTTCCAGTTGAGCCAGGATTATCCGAAGCAGATGCCGAACTCGGCGCCGCCGGCTTTCTTCGCCCAGGTGCCCAAGCCGCTGACCAACGATTTCGAGAAGTGGCGGCCGTACGTGGACGAGGTGAAGAAGTATTGCCTGGAAGGCAATGTGGAAACCGACTGGGTGGTGCAGAAGAACCGCGTACGCCGCTGGTACCACGCGCCGTGGCAGCACTACGGCCCGGATGGCCGCGAAGGCGTGCATGGCCTGACCAAGGAAGCGCAGATCCAGCCGCTGCAGCTCGCGCCGACCCAGAAAACCGCCGGCCAGACCTATGCGGTGGGCATCTACAACGACCTCGGCGGCTACACCTTCGGCCAGGTCTGGAAGGATCCGCAGAATCCCGATCCGCGCTACACCTCCAAGCCCAACAGCTTCCCGAACGGCACCGTGGTGTGCAAGGCGCTGTTCGCCGACGTGGTGCAGTCCGAGGTGCCGTTCCTGCAGAACCCGGTGCAGTGGGATGCGTACATCACCGACTCGTTCAAGTCGTCCAACCGCGTGATGCGCAAGGTCGCGCTGATCCAGATGGACTTCGCCGTGCGCGACACGCGCATTCCGGGCACGGGCTGGATCTTCGGCACCTTCCAGTACAACGGCGCCAAGACCGGCAAGGCGGGCTGGGACAATCTAGTGCCGGTAGGCGTGATGTGGGGCAACGATCCGCAGGACAACGGCAACACGTACAGCAATCCGCAGCCGACGGTCACCAAGATCAACCCCAACCTGAAAGAGACGGCGATCAACGCCAACACCAGGGAATTGCCACCCACCCACCTGGGTTGGAATGGCCGCCTCAACGGACCGGTGGACAATCCGGTCAGCGCCTGCATGAGCTGCCACATGACGGCGGAAGCGCCGGCGGTATCGCCGATGAATCCGACCTTCCAGGCCAATCCGCCACCGATGGGTTCGCCCGAGTGGATGCGCTGGTTCCAGAACGAACCGGCCGGCCAGCCGTTCGATCCGGGCAAGGCCTTGAGCACGGACTACAGCCTGCAGCTGGCCGGTGGCCTGCAGAACTTCTATGACTGGAAGTGCAACCAGGGCGGCGTGTTCGTCAACGGCGGCGACGCCTGCACCAATCGCGCGAACGTGCGGCTGCAGCTCAATGCCGTGCCGAAGCCGGTGAAGATCTTCAAGGTGACCCGCGATCCGGGCCTGGACGATATCCACTAAGGAAAGCATGCGTCCACCCTCTTCCGAGGGGGAGGGTGGATCCATGCCGGCGCAGGTTGGGGTGAGCCGCAGGCGAAGCCCGACATGGGAGCCTCAAGACGTATCGCAACGTTGGGGTTCGCCTGCGGCTCACCCCAACCTACGCTGGCGCTGGGTCGAGCGAAGATCAGTCTTCGACGAAGTTTTTCAGGCGCAGCAGCGCGGCGTCCCATTGCGCCGCGATCGCGTCGAGCGAACGGCGCGCTTCCTCGATGCGCGACAGCTCCAGTTCCCAGCGCCGCTCGCGCCCCAGCTTCGCATCGCGCACCAGTCCCGCTTCCGCCAGCACCTGCAGGTGCTTGGTCACCGCCTGCCGGCTGATCTCGGTGCCGACGGTGAGCTGGGCGATCGACATCGCGCCGCCGGCGCAGAGCAGGGCGACCAGGCGCAGGCGGGTGGCGTCGCCGAGCGCGGCGAACACCGGGGCCGCGCGCTGCAGCACGGGCACGGCGATGGATTTACTGCGTGTCGACATGGCGGCGGATGTTTTCCATCTGGGCGTCCCAGCCGCCGCTGTTCATGCGGTAGGCCTCCTGGCGGCGCGCGGCCGGGATGCGGTCGAAGCCGGATTCGACCACGCGCAGCAAGGTGCCGCCGGCCTGTTCCTCCAGCGTGAACTCCACCAGGGTGGTGGGCTCGTCCGAGTAGTCGTTGTTGGGATCGATCGCATACGGATGCCAGCGGAACGAGAGATAGCGCTCCGGCTCGATGCGTTCGACCAGCGCCTCGAACACGACGTGTTCGTAGCCGGGGTAGGTGATGTTGCCGCGCGTGTATTGGCCGGGCACGAAGCGCTGGCCGGTGAGCTTGACGCCGAACCAGCTGCCGAAGGATTCGGCATCGGCGAGTGCCTGCCACACGCGCGAGCGCGGGGACTTGAGCTGGACCTGGCGTTCGATGCGGTCGGTCGACGAAACGTTCATGCGGTCCTCCGGGGATCGGGTGGGGCAGGTTGAAATGCAACTTGGAGGTTGCATGTTAGGTCGCTCGCCGTTTAAATGCAACCAACCGGTTGCCTATGGCCGGGGCCGCTTTTCTGCCTGTTCCCAGTCATGTTCCGCGCTGGCCATGGTGCTAACGTGTCGCGCCGTCGTATCCGCTACACGAATCCCCGCATGACACATCCGTTCTGGCGCGCTCTCGTCGCCATCCTGCTGCTCACCTGTGCGCATTGCGCGCTCGCCCAGACGCCGCGCAGCGTCATGCTGGAAGACCTCACCTGGACCGAGCTGCGCGATGCGCAGCAGGCCGGCAAGACCACCATCATCATTCCGATCGGCGGCACCGAGCAGAGCGGCCCCGGCGTCGCGCTCGGCAAGCACAACGCACGCGCGGCCTTCCTCGCGCGCAGGATCGCCGAGCGCCTGGGCGATGCGCTGGTGGCGCCGGTGGTGGCCTATGTGCCGGAAGGCGCGATCTCGCCGCCGCAGGGCCATATGAAATTCCCCGGCACTATCACCGTGCCCGATGCGGCTTTCGAAGCCACGCTGGTCTCGGCGGCGCAGAGCTTCGCGGCGCATGGCTTCCGCAACGTGGTGTTCCTCGGCGACCACGGCGGTTACCAGAACGACTTGAAGCGCGTGGTGGCGCAGCTGGACAAGGCCTGGGCCGGCAAACCGGTGCACGCCTTGGTGCCTGCCGCGTATTACCAGGCCAGCTCAGACGGCTACGCCGCCATGCTGCGCAAGCAGGGCTATCGCGACGACGAGATCGGCATGCATGCCGGTCTTGCCGATACCTCGCTGCAACTGGCGGTGGCGCCGCAGATGGTGCGCCTCGATGCGCTCAGGCGCGGCCCGAAACTGGGCGCCGCCGACGGCGTGTTCGGCGGCGATCCGCGCCGCTCCAGCGCCGCGCTCGGCCAGGCCGGCGTCGATGCTATCGTTGCGCGCACCGTGGACGCGATCCGCCAGGCCACGGCCGGCCGCTGAGCTCACGGGCCGGGCTTTCCCTCATCCCTCGAAGAACCAACGGAACTCCCATGATGTCTCGATCCCTTCGCGCGCCGCGGCTTGCCACTTTCGCAAGCGCGCTGGCCGGCCTTGGCCTTTCCCTCGCCGCGCAGGCCGCACCGCCGGTGCAGACCGTGGCCGGCATGCCCGCCGTGGTCAATCCGGCCAACATGTACACCGAGGCGCGCGCCGGCAACTTCAGCCCGGCGGTGAAGGGCGCGCTCGAGCGCATCTACGTGCCGAACCTGCGTTCGGACACGGTGTCGGTGATCGACCCGGCCACCTACAAGGTGATCGACACGCTGCCGGTGGGCCGCAGCCCGCAGCACGTGGTGCCGGCGTGGGATCTGCAGACGCTGTGGGTGACCAACAACGCCGAAGGCCGCAGCGATGGCAGCCTCACGCCGATCGATCCGAAGACCGGCAAGGCCGGCAAGGCGATCGAGGTGGACGATCCGTACAACATGTACTTCACCCCGGATGGCAAGGAAGCGATCGTAGTGGCCGAGGCGCACGCGCGGCTCGACTTCCGCGATGCGCACACCATGCAGCTGCACAACAGCCTCGACGCGCCGCAGTGCAAGGGCATCAACCACGCCGACTTCTCCATCGACGGCCACTACGCCATCTTCACCTGCGAGTTCGGCGGCAAGCTGGTCAAGATCGACATGGTCAAGCGCAAGGTGCTCGGCTATCTCGACCTCGATGCCAAGGGCATGCCGCAGGACATCCGCGTCTCGCCGGACGGCAAGGTGTTCTACGTGGCCGACATGATGGCCGACGGCGTCTTCATGGTGGACGGCGACAGCTTCACCAAGATCGGCTTCGTCAAGACCGGCATCGGCACGCACGGCCTGTATCCCAGCCGCGACGGCAGCAAGCTGTACGTCGCCAACCGCGGCTCCAACCACGTGCACGGCGAGCGCCGCGGCAACAAGAAGGGCGTGAACAAGGGCAGCGTGTCGGTGATCGATTTCGCCACGCGCCAGGTGGTGGCCAACTGGCCGATCCCCGGCGGCGGCAGCCCCGACATGGGCAATGTGAGCGCGGACGGCAAGACGCTGTGGCTGTCGGGTCGTTACGACGATCTGGTCTATGCCTTCGATACCGCTACCGGTGCGGTGCGCAAGATCAAGGTCGGCGCCGAGCCGCACGGGCTCGCGGTGTGGCCGCAGCCGGGGCGGTATTCGCTGGGGCATACGGGCATCATGCGCTGAGGCGCAACCGCGTAGGTTGGGGTGAGCCGCAGGCGAACCCCAACATCCATCGCGCCCATTTGCACCGCGATGTCGGGGTTCGCCTGCGGCTCACCCCAACCTACAGCAGCCACGCGGATGTCAGGGCTTCAGGAAGTCGATCTTCTTCCCCTTCGGCAACTGCTTGATCTCCCATTCCGCGCGCGACGCTGCCGCGCGATCCGCATACGACCTGGAACCCAGCAATCGCAACGGCGGATGCGAGCGCGTATACCGCGCGCCCTTGCCATCGACGTGCGCCCGATAGCGCGCCTCCAGATCGTTGGTGATGCCGGCGTAATACGAACCGTCGCGACATTCGATCAGGTAGAGGAACCAGGGGCGTTCTTCGTTGGGCACGGTGGCAGCAGGGCGGTGGCGGCGGCCGGTATAATCGCCGGTCGTCCATCTCGCAGGAACCCCGCCATGTCCGACATCCCCGCCTGTCCGCGCTGCGGCATGGAAAACACCTACCCGGACGGCGACAACTACGTCTGTCCCGACTGCGCCCACGAATGGCCGATGGCCGCCGCCGCGACGGAAGAGGAAGCGATGCTGGTGCGCGACGTCAACGGCAACGTGCTCAACGGCGGCGACACCGTGGTGGTGATCAAGGACCTCAAGGTGAAGGGGTCTTCCATTGTGCTCAAGCAGGGCACGGTGATCCGCAATATCCGCCTGGTCGACGGCGATGCGGAGCACATCGAAGGCAACTCCGACAAGATCAAGGGCCTGGTGCTGAAGGTCTGCTTCCTGCGCAAGGCCTGAGCCCGCGGCACGCGTCCCGGAAGCGGCGCTCAAGAAATCCCGTTGGCGGCCGATAGGGCGGTAATCGTCCATCGCCGCCGTCCGGAGCCGTTCCGCCTCATGCACAAAACGCCTGCCCGCCTGAGCGGCAACCGCGTCGACTGGGACGACGAGCGCCTCGCCGCCCTGCTGAAGAAGACTGAGGGCTGGACCCTGGACAACCGCGACACCGCGGAGCCGCTGGAGGTGCAGTTGCACGTCGGCTGGGGCGCATCGACCGGGCGGCATGCCAGCCTGGTGTGGGAGCGCGATCAGGCCGTGGTGGTGGTGACCGCTTTCGCCATCGCAGTCGGCGAGCACGTGCGCATCGACCGCCATGCGGGCGAGGAGGTGCGCAGCGCCTGGGGCGTGGTGGTGGACGGGCGCGAAGGCTTCCGCGCCGGGGATCGCGAAACCGGCGCCTGGGTGCACTGGGTGCACATGCGCTGAGATCTGCCGGAACGGCGGCACCGTTCACCCAAAATCGGCGCGAAAACGGCACAATCGCCGCATCCCGCGGCGCGCGAGGCGTGCCGCTCCCGATCGCGAGGTGCCGCGCCCATGTCCTTCCACAAGCCCCCGTCCAAGTGGGAATCCAACAAGGTCGACTGGTCCGATCCGGACCTGAAGGCCTTGCTCGACCGCTCGGTGGGCTGGACGCTGGACAACCGCAGCGGCTTCGACGCGCAGCGGGTGGAAGTGCATATCGGCTGGAGCGCCGGCGGCGGCCGGCCGGCCTTGCTGGTGTGGGAACGCGGGCAGGCCCTGGTGCTGGAGACGCAGTTCCCGATCCCGAAGGACGAGAAGGTGCGCATCGACCGCATGACCACCGCCGGCCTGCGCAGCGTGTGGGGCGTGGTGGCGGACGGGCGCAAGGGCACCCGCGAGGGAGACTTGGAAAACAATATCCACGTGCACTGGGTGCACATGCAGTAAGCGGGGCGCGCAGACCGGCGGTCCGCACGCCCCGGAGGCTTCAGGCCGCCGCCTTGCGGATCTGCTCGAGGTCGATCTTGCCCATCTGCATCACTGCGCCCATCGCGCGCGCCGCCTTGTCCTGCTCCGTGCCGGTCATCAGCCGGATCAGCTCCTCGGGCACGATCTGCCACGACAGGCCGTAGCGATCCTTCAGCCAGCCGCAATGGCTTTCCGCGCCGCCGCCGGCGACGAGGCCGTTCCAGAAATGGTCGATTTCCTGCTGCGAGCGGCACTGCACGACCAGCGAGACCGACTCGTTGAACTTGAAGATCGGGCCGCCGTTGAGGGCGGTGAAGGCCTGGCCGTCGAGCTCGAAGGCCACCGTCATCACGTCGCCTTCCTTGCGTCCGGACGCCTGGGCCACTTCCTTGGTGTAGCGCGCCACGTGGGTGATGCGCGAGTTCTCGAACAGGGATACGTAGAGCCTGGCCGCCTCTTCGGCCTCGTGGTCGAACCACAGGAATGGGGTGATGCGCTGGAATCGGCTGGTCATCGCTGGATCCTCGTGAGTGGGTGGCAAAGACGCCGCAAGGTGGCGTTCCATCCAGGCGACGAACGGCGAAATCGGGAATCGACACGAGGGGACGAAAAAATCCGTCCCCTCGTGCCGGCTCGGCCTATCGCGCGAAATCGATGCCGGCCAGGCCTTGCGCCTTGGCCTGCGCCAGCACGTGGGCCACGGCCTGGTACGCCGCGCCGTCGGCGGCGTTGATGACCAGGCGCGGCGGTTCGGCCTGCTGCGCGGCGACGGCGAGCTGGGTGTCGAGCTGGCCCTGGTCGATCGGCGTGTCGTTCCAGTACAGCGAGCCGTCGGCCTGGATCGCCAGGCGGATCGGCTCGGCCGCGGGGAGCGCCTTGCCGCCGGCGCCGGGCAGGTCGATGCGGGTGCGGTGGGTCACCACCGGCGCGGTGATCATGAAGATGATCAGCAACACCAGCAGCACGTCCACCAGGGGCGTGACATTGATGCTGGAGATGGCACTGCTTTCGGCACGGACAGAGAAAGCCATGTTCTTCCTCCTGGCGAAGCGTCGATGTGGTCGAGCGGAATGCCGCGGCCGTTGGGGGATGCCGGGGCGAATCCAGGTTACTGCGCTCCGCGCGAATCCCGCCATGGGGGGCGCTGCGGCCAGGCAGGATGAACCATCCGGGACATGCCCAGTCTCATCCTGGTGGCGATGAAGCGAGGAACGAAGCAGTGAAGAAACAGCAGAACTCATTCGGTGCGTGGCTGGTGGCGGCGATCGTGGTGGCCGGAGCGATCGCGGGTGGCGTGTATCTATGGCGCAAGGGACTGCAGAACCCGGAGGCCGCGGCGCCTGCGCCGGCTACGGCCGCCAGCAGCGCCGCGCCGGCGGCCGCGTCGTCAGCGATCCGCCATCCGATCGCCGAGGCCGGGCCGGCCGCGGCATCGACCGCGGCGCTGCCGGCGCTCGACGGCAGCGACGGCACGGTTGCCGACGAACTCGCGCGCCTGGGCGGCGACGATCTCGCCGGCCTGCTGCTGCGCGAGCAGATCATCCCGCGCATCGTCGCCACGGTGGATGCGCTGCCGCGCCAGGGCGTGGCCACGCGCATCCTGCCGCTGCGCACGCCGCGCGGCGCGTTCGCGGTGGACGAGCAGGAAGGCAGCATCGAACTGTCATCGCGCAATGCCGAGCGCTACACGCCGTATGTGCGGGTGGTCGATGCGGTGGACGCGCGCCAGGCAGTGGCCTGGTACGTGCGCTACTACCCGCTGTTCCAGCAGGCCTATCGCGAGCTCGGCTACCCGCGCGGCTATTTCAACGACCGGCTGGTCGCAGCGATCGACAACATGCTCGCCGCGCCGGACCTCACCGCGCCGATCGCACTGGTCCGCGGCGATACCTATTACCGCTTCGTCGATCCGTCCCTGCAGGGGCTCTCCGCTGGACAGAAGCTGCTGCTGCGCATGGGGCCGGCGAACGCGGCGAAGATGAAGGCGAAGCTGCGCGAGATTCGTGCGGCGCTGGTGGGGCAGGGCCCTTCCATGTCCTCGACGCCCAAATTGGAATCCTTCTCCAGCCGGGAGAAGGTGCCGGCAGGCGGATGAGGGTGCGGGCGGAGCGGTGCGCATCACTTCCGCGCTCCGCCCGTACCCTCACCCCCACCCCTCTCCCGGAGGGAGAGGGGCTTCCCACGCGACACTTTGCGAGCTTTCCCATCGCTGCGACTGAGGGTCGCGAGGTAAAGTGCTCGTCCGTTGCGCCGTGCAATGTGGCGCGGCGGACTTGCATTTCTATACTTGTTGGTTCAATAATCCACGCCTCGCCGAGGCTTCCTTTTGTGCCGTCACGCCAGCCAGCGCTGGCCGTTCCGGCTGCACCGTCCCGGCCGCTCGCTTCGCTCTCGCAAGGAACCCCACCCATGAATACCCGGCTTTTCGGGGCGGCGCTCATTCTGGGCCTGCTGTCGGCCATCGGGCCGTTCGCCATCGACATGTACCTGCCGGCGCTGCCGACCATCCGCGAGGCGCTGCGCACCGACGTGGATACGGCGCAGATGAGCCTGATGGCGTTCTTCGCCGCGGTGGGCATCGGCCAGCTGATCTACGGGCCGGTGTCGGACATGGTGGGGCGCAAGCCGCCGATCTATTTCGGCCTGGTGCTGTTCGCGCTGGGCAGCATCGGCTGCGCGATGGCGCCGGACATCCACATGCTGATCGCGTTCCGCTTCGTGCAGGGCCTGGGCGCCTGCGCCGGCATGGTGATCCCGCGCGCCATCGTGCGCGACATGCATACCGGGCACGACGCCGCGCAGCTGATGTCGCTGTTGATGCTGGTGTTCAGCGTGTCGCCGGTCCTGGCGCCGCTGACCGGCAGCCTGGTGATCCGCCTGACCAGCTGGCGCGGCATCTTCTGGACGGTCGCCGTGGTCGCAGTATTTGGTCTGGTGCTGGCGGCGACCGCGCTGAAGGAGACGCGGCCGCGCGAGGCGCGCGTGGCGAGCAACGCGCGCACCGCGCTGGCCGCCTACGGCACGCTGCTGCGCGATCCGCATTACCTCGGGCTGGTATTCATCTGCTCGTTCGGCGTGGCGAGCTTCTTCGCCTATCTCGCCAACTCGTCGTTCGTGCTGATCGACCACTACGGCCTGTCGCCCACGCTGTATGGCCTGGCCTTCTCGGTCAACGCGGTGTCCTTCATCGGCGCGGCGCAGTTCACCGGCGCGCTGGGCAAGCGCTACGGCCTGCCGCGCTTGGTGCGCAGCGCGGTGGTGGGCTACAGCCTGGTGATGGTGGCCCTGCTGCTGCTCAACCTGGCCGGCATCGACAACCTCGGCGTGATGATGGCGCTGCTGTTCGTCGGCTACGGCTTCCTGGGCCTGGTGATGCCCAGCTCCGCCGTGCTGGCACTGGAAGAGCACGGCAAGATCGCCGGCACCGCCTCGGCGTTCCTGGGCACCATCCAGTTCGCCACCGGCGCGTGCGTGATCGGCGTGGTCGGCCGCTTCCTCGACGGCACGGCGCGGCCGATGCTGGCCGGCATCGCGGCCTGTTCGGTGATCGCACTGGTGCTGGCGCAGCGCACGCTGCGCCAGCGGCCCGCACCGGTGGCGGAAGCGTCGGCCGATTGAGCGCTCAGGTCAGCACGGTATGCGCATGAAACGGCAGTAAGGTCGCGCCCGTCCGCGCTACTGCCGGTTCCGCCTGCTCGAGCTTGTCCTTGCTTGCGTCCAGTACCACCAGGATGTGGCCGGAGGCGATTTCGGCGCTGAACTTGCGATGGATCACGTCCGGCACCTCGCTGCCGATCAGCGCGCCGGTCCAGCCGCCGACAGCGGCGCCAGCCACCGCCGCGAAGCCCGCGCCCGCCAGGGGCACGCCCAGCGGCGGCACTGCCGCGGCGAGCAGCCCCAGCAACAGGCCGGAGCCACCCCCGCAGGCCACGCCGCGGAGCGCCGACGGCACGAAATCGGTGCGCCCGGTCATGCGGTGGTCGGGGATGTTCTTCAGCTCGATATCGTCGCGGGCGACCAGGCAGATATCGCTGTCGTCGATGCCGGCGTCGAGCGCGGCGTGCATGGCGGCGCGCGCGGCGTCCAGGTCGGGCGTGCTGAATACGCAACGGGTCTTCATGGGCGACCTCCCGCCGGCAATCCGGCGCGGTGTGCCCCGCGCGGTGCGGTCATCCGGGCCGCCGCGCGGAGCGTGGCTTCCTGGCGCTATTGTTGGCCCGCGAAAGTGAGCATTGCGTGCCGCTGGTGTTATCGCTGCGTGGCATGCTCCCCCGCGTCACGAGGCTTGCGCTAAGGTGCGCGCCGATGCACAGCGATTGCCGCCATGACACCGAACGTCTTTGACACGCCCCAGCTGGACCTGCTGGGCGGCCAGACCGAGCCTGCGCAGACGCATCGCCTGTTCTTCGCGCTGCTGCCGGACGAGGCCACGTGCGCCGCGTTCGCGCAGGTCGCCGATACGCTCAAGGCCGGCCAGCCCGGCCTGCGCGCGCGCTGGGTGGCGCCGGCGCGCTACCACGCCACGGTGCATTTCCTCGGCGACCATCCGATGCTGCGCGGCGACATCGTGCAGGCTGCGGCGCGCGCCGGCGACGGGCTGCAGGCGGGCGCGTTCGACTGGACGCTGGACTATGTCGCCAGCTTCCACGGCCGCGAACCTCCCTGCGTGCTGCGTTCCTCGGTGGTACCCGCGCCGTTGCAGGAGCTGTGGACCCGGCTGCGCGAAGGCCTGATCCGCGCCGGCCAGGGCGTGCACCTGTCGCGCACCTTCACCCCGCACGTCACCCTGGGCTACAGCCGCGGCGGCATGCTGCAGGAGACGCCGGTGGGACCGCTGGCCTGGCGGGTGGAGCGGCTGGCGCTGGTGCACAGCGTGGTGGGGCAGGGCGACTATCGGCTGCTGCATACGTGGGCGCTGGCCTGACGTTGATCGTAGGTTGGGGTGAGCGCAGCGAACCCCAACGTGGCGGCAGGGTGAGGTTTCCGTTGGGGTTCGCTGCGCTCATCCCAGCCTGCGTCGCGCTGGCGCAGCCCTGCCGAAAGTCCTTGGCTCGCCCTGGCGGTTTGGGCGCACAATGCCGCTCCCAGCCCTCGCGGAGTTCCGTCATGCGTACGACCGTTCTCGCTGCGTTGATCGCCCTCGCCCTGCCGCTCGCCGCCTCCGCCGCGCAACCGTCCAAGCCGGCCGGCGCGATACCCGCGAACATCGCCGCCGCCGTCGCCGATCCGGCGCGCAAGGCCGATGCCGCCAACAACGATGCGCGCCGCAAGGGCGGCGAGCTGCTGGCCTTCGCGCAGGTCAAGCCGGGGCAGAGCGTGGTCGACCTGATTCCCGGTGGCGGTTATTTCACCCGCCTGTTCAGCGCCGCCGTCGGCGCCAAGGGACACGTATATGCCGTGTGGCCCAACGAATACGCGCAGGAAGCCGATTCCGACGTGAAAGGCTCCAACGCGCTGGCCGCCCAGCCGCACTACAAGAACGTCAGCGTGCTGCTGCAGCCGGGCAACCAGTTCAGCGTGCCCAAGCCGGTGGACATGGTGTTCACCTCGCAGAACTACCACGACTATCCGGACAAGTTCATGGGCAACATCGACCCGGCCGTGCTCAACAAGCAGGTATTCGATGCGCTCAAGCCGGGTGGCTTGTACGTGATCGTCGATCACGTGGCGGAAGCCGGTTCGGGCATGCGCGACACCGACACGCTGCACCGCATCGACCCGGCCATCGTGAAGAAACAGGTGGAAGCGGCCGGCTTCGTGTTCGACGGCGAGAGCGAGGTGCTGCGCAATCCCGCCGATCCGCACAACATCAAAGCGTTCGACAAGTCCATCCGCGGCCATACCGACCAGTTCGCGTATCGGTTCCGCAAGCCGGGCTGAGCGTTTGACGGATTCGCATGACCATCCTTCGCCGGAAGGCTTCGCGCCTTCCGGCGATCCGCGACCAGTCAAGCCCATCGAGCCCGATGCGCTCGACTGCTGCGGCGAGGGCTGCGTGCCCTGCATCTACGACCTGTACGAAGCGGCGCTCGATCGCTACCAGGCCGAGCTCGCCGCGTGGCTGGAACGCCACCCCGACGCGCTGGAAAACTAGCAGCCTTTCTCGCGCGGCATCGCATCGAACTGATGCTGCAGATCCTGCTGGCAGCGCGCCACCTGCGCGGGCGCGAAGCGCTTCGGCCAGGCCTGGCTGAGATCCGGCATGGTGTCGAGCACGCCATGGTCGCGCAGCAGCTGCGCCATCGACAGGTAGTGCGCGACATGCAGCGTCCTGCCCAGCGGCGACATCGTCTCCGGCGCTTCTTCCTCGGCGTGTTCCAGCAACGCCTGGATCACCGGCCCGGGCATTTCCCAGTGGCGCGCCGCGCGCAGCGTGAGGCTGGCGCCGAGCTGGGCGCAGCCGTCGAGGAAGAAGGGACTGAGCGTCTCCGGCGAAGGAATCTCCTCCATGCTCAGCAGATGGATCACCGCACCGGTGCCCGTATTGGACACGATGCCGGCGAGGTAGGCCTCGAACGGATCGCAGCCGGCGAACTTGCCGAGGAAGGCGCTGGCATGCGCGCAGCGTTCCGCGTGATCCCACAGCCGCTGTCCCGCGACCAGGCCGTGCGCGCCGGCGCTGGCCTGCAGGATCGGCTTCATCATGTGCTGCGTGGCCACGCGGCGCAGCCCGTCCTGGCCCAGCAGCACCACCGCGTGCTGCAGGCTCTGGATCGAATGCAGCGTGCGGTAGTAGATGCTGCGGCTCACCCGCATCACCTCGCCGACCAGCATCGGGTCGCGCCCGACCAGGCGCGCCAGCTCGGCGCCGGCCACGTCGTCGTTCTTCAGTGCATGCAGCAGCTGCGGCAGCACCGCAGGCAGGCGCGGCAGGCTGCGCACGTCGAAGCGTTCGCCGACGATCTGCAGGCGCCGCAGCAGGGCGGCTTCGTGCGGGTTGTCGCCTTCCTGCGCGTCGGGCAGGCCGAGCATGAAGCGCTGGAAGCGTCCGGCCAGCATGGCCAGTTCCGGCGCGGGGGCGGCCGGCGGCGGCGCGGGGGCGGCGGCCGGCGTCCTGGCGGGGCGCTGGAACTGGGCGCGCACCAGCGGCGTCGGTGCGGGCAGGGGCGAGGGGGCGAACAAGCGCCTTAGCCAGTACATCGTGTCGTTCTCCCCTGGTCCCGCGGACGCGGCTTCCCCCGCCGGGTTATCGGCTGCCCGGATCAAACCTGTAGACGCGGGCCGGCGCGGATCGCCCGACTTGCAGGCCGCGCCACGTTTTCTGTACCGGCCAGGCTGGCAATGCCCGCGTCCGCCCCCAGATCGGAGGCTTCGTCGCGAGGACACTCCATGATTCCGTTTTCCGTACTCGACCTGGCGCCGGTCACCCAGGGCAGCACACCGGCGCAGGCCTTCACCAACAGCCTCGACCTGGCCCGCCTGGCCGAACGCCTGGGCTACCGGCGCTACTGGCTGGCCGAGCACCACAACATGCCCGGCATCGCCAGCGCCGCCACCTCGGTGCTGATCGGCCATATCGCCGGCGGCACCTCGACCATCCGCGTCGGCGCGGGCGGCATCATGCTGCCCAACCACGCGCCGCTGCAGGTGGCCGAGCAGTTCGGCACGCTGGCCTCGCTGTATCCGGGCCGCATCGACCTGGGCCTGGGCCGCGCGCCCGGCACCGACCAGCCGACGGCGCGCGCGCTGCGCCGCTATTACGACAGCGCGGATGCGTTCCCCGAGGACGTGCAGGAACTGCTGATGTATTTCCAGCCGGCGCAACCCGGGCAGGCAGTGCGTGCAGTGCCCGGCGCGGGCATCGACGTGCCGGTGTGGGTACTCGGCTCCAGCCTGTTCGGCGCGCGCCTGGCGGCGGCGCTGGGTCTGCCGTATGCGTTCGCCTCGCACTTCGCGCCGGATGCGATGGATGAAGCGTTGGCTTTGTATCGCCGCGACTTCCGGCCGTCGGAGCACCTGGCGCAGCCGCACGCGATGTTGGGCATCAACGTCATCGCTGCGCAAAGCGACGCCGAGGCGCGGCGCCTGTTCACCACGCAGCAGCAGAGCTTCATCAATCTGCGCCGCGGCATGCCGGGGCTGATTCCGCCGCCGATCGACGACATCGAGAGTTACTGGACGCCGACGGAAAAGTTCGGCGTGGAGCGTGCGCTGGCGTGTTCGGTGGTGGGCGATGCGGATTCGGTGCGCGAAGGCTTGCTGGCTTTCATTGAACGGCACAAGCCCGACGAATTGATGATCACCGCGAATGTCTTCGAGCATGCCTTGCGGCGCAGGTCGTACGAGATGGTGGCGGCGATTCGCGAAGAGCTCGCCGCGGCCGCGTAACGCTTTTGCCGTCATTCCGGCGCAGGCCGGAATCCAGTAGCGATATCGCCGGCTTTTCGCGAGAGCCTATCCAATCGCTTTCGCGAAAATCCAGCATAGTCGCCACTGGATTCCGGCCTGCGCCGGAATGACGAGCTAATCGCGATCGACCAGCCCCTGCAGCGCCATCGCCGCCGCAGGATTCAAATGCTTCGCCGCGCTGATGAAGTAAATGAAGACATCGCGCGGCTCCGTCTTCGCCAGCGGCGCGGCGAAATGCGGCAGCTCCTCGCTATCCTCGCCACGGGCCCAGCGCCGCGCGCGATCCGCCCACGCATCCAGCGCAGCGGCGGGATAGCCGGTGGGCTCGCCATCCGCCGAACGCATCAGCCGCGCATAACTGAAATCGCCCGTCAGATCCGCAAGGTTCGGATACTCGGGCGAATCGGTATACACGGTGGGAATGCGCTGCGACCGCGCCAGCGCCACATAGTCCTCGCACAGAAAGCTGCGATGCCGCACCTCCAGCACATGCCGCAGCGGCTTGCCGTTCAAGCTGCGCGGCAGCAGGTCCAGGAATGCCGCCAGGTCATCCGCATCGAACGCGCGCGACGGCGGCAGTTGCCACAGGATCGGCCCGAGGCGGTCGCCCATCTCGGCCAGGCCGCCATGCACGAAACCGTCGATGCCCTTGCCGGTGGCGGCGAGGCGCTTGCCCTCGGTGACATAGCGCGGCGCCTTCAGCGAGAACACGAAGCCCTCCGGCGTCTGGGCCGCCCAGCGCCCGTAGGTCTCGGCTTTCTGCGCGCCGTAGTAGGTACCGTTGATCTCGATCGCGCGCAGGTGGCGGCTGGCGTATTCCAGCTCGCGCCGCTGCACCAGGCCCTCGGGGTAGAAATTCTTGCGCCAGGGCGCGTAGTTCCAGCCGCCGATGCCGACGCGGATGCGTTCGGCGCGGGGCGTGGCGCTGCTGAAGAGATCGTCCATCGGCTCGGCTTCGCGGGTGTTGCGGGGCCGGCGATGATGCCATGGCAGGGCGTGAACCCGCGGTCGTGACTTCAGGCACGCGCCGCCGTCCGGGCCGGGGCGTATCCAGGCGCATCGCCGTTCCGGCATCGGGGGATCGTCCATGAAACCGCTCGCTTACGCCTTGCTGTCGCTGGGCCTCGCCATGGCCTCGATGGCCATGGCCGATACGCGCGAAGCCGCGCCGGAGATCTTCGCGCCGGGCGTGGTGTCCGGCCCGGCCAACGAGGACTCGGCCGCGTTCTCGCCCGATGGCCACACGGTGTTCTTCGATCGCATCAGCTGGCCCAACGCGGTGATCCTGGAATCGCACAAGATCGGCCATGCCTGGTCGGAGCCGAAGATCGCGCCGTTCTCGGGACAGTGGCTGGACCACGATCCGGCCATGGCGCCGGACGGCTCTTTCCTGGTGTTCACCTCCAACCGCCCCGACACCCCCGGCGGCAAGGCGCTCGACGGCGTGATGGCCAACGGCAAGGTGCTGCACGCCGCGGGTGGGCATCTGTGGCGCGTCGAGCGCAAGGGCGACGGCTGGGGCGAGCCGGTGCGCCTGCCCGACGCGGTCAACACCAGCACGCGCACTTATGCGCCGAGCGTGGCCGCCGATGGCAGCGTGTATTTCCAGCGTCCCGGCGACGACGACGATTTTCGCCTGTACCGCACGCAATACCGCAACGGCGCCTACCAGGCGCCGGAACTGGTGGCGCTGGGCGATGCGGCCGCGCACAAGCTCGACCCCGCGATCGCGCCGGACGAGTCCTTCATCGTGTTCGACGCCGACTATGCGGGGAAGGGCAAGCCCGATCGCCTGTACATCGCCTTCCGCGAAGGCACCGGCTGGGGCGCGCCGGTCGACCTGGGCGACGCGGTCAACGCCGGCGATCCCTGGGGTGCGCACCTGGGGCCGGATGGCCACACGCTGTACTTCAGCAGCCATCGCGCGGAGAAGGTGAGCTACCCGCGCACGCGCGAGCAGGCGGAGAAGGACCTGGCGCGCATGCAGGCCTGGGACAACGCCAGCGAGAACATCTGGTCGGTGTCGCTGGCGCCGTGGCTGGAAGCACGCGGCAAGCCCGCGCACGGCTGAGTTGGCAGGCGCCCCGGCGCCGCGTGACTTCCCGCGCTGGCGCCGGCGCGGCTTTGCCGCGATAGTTGGCCGCTTTCGCCAAGCTGGAGCCGACGATGTCCCGACGAGTGCTGTCCCCGCGCCTGGCCTGCTGCGCCGCGCTGCTGGCCTTTGCCGTTGCCCCGGTCCGGGCGCAGCCGCCACTGCAGGACGCCGCGCCGGCCGCCGCCGCCAGCGCCGCGCTGCCGGCGCAGCTGCAGGACTTCCAGGCCTACGTCGACAGCGCGCGCAAGCAGTTCGACGTGCCCGGCATCGCCGTGGCCATCGTCAAGGACGGCAAGGTGGTGCTGGAGCAGGGCTTCGGCGAAAAGGAAACCGGCAAGCCGGGCGCGGTCGACGCGCATACGCTGTTCGCCATCGCCTCCAACACCAAGGCCTTCACCGCAGCCGCGCTGCAGATCCTGGCCGAGCGCGGCAAGCTGAAGATGGACGATCGCGTGATCGACCATCTGCCGTGGTTCCAGATGTCCGATCCGTATGTCACGCGCGAGATGCGCATCCGCGACCTGCTGGCGCACCGCAGCGGCCTGGGTCTTGGCGCCGGCGACCTGCTGTACTGGCCGCCGACCAGGTACAGCACCAGGGAAGTGGTCGAGCGCCTGCGCGAAGTGCCGCTGGCCACCAGTTTCCGCAGCGCCTACGCCTACGACAACATCCTGTTCGCGGTGGCCACGCTGGTGATCGAGCAGGCCTCGGGCCAGAGCTATGCGGACTTCATCCGCGACAACCTGTTCAAGCCGGTGGGCATGGACGAGTCGCTGGTCGACATGACGTATCTGAAGCCTGGCATGGACGTGGCCATGGGCCATGCCAAGTTCGACTTCAAGGACCTGAAACCGGTGCCGCCGATGGCCTGGGTCAACAATCCCGGTGCCGGCGGCATCTACGCCAGCGTGCACGACCTGGCCAGGTGGATGAACGTGCAGCTCGCCGGCGGCGCGCTGTCCGATGGCAAGCAGCGTGTGTTCAAGGAAGAGAGCCAGAAGCAGATGTGGTCGATGCTCACGCCGATGCGCATCGGCGAGCCGCCGGTGCCGGAACTGGCCGCGACCAAGCCGAACTTCGCCGGCTACGGCGAGGGCTGGTTTCTCTCCGACTATCGCGGACAGCGGCTGGTGTGGCACACCGGCGGCTGGCCCGGCATGGTCTCGCGCCTGACCCTGGTGCCGGAGTTCAAGCTCGGCGTGGTGGTGCTGACCAACCAGGAATCCGGCGCCGCGTTCAACGCCGTCACCTATCGCGTGCTCGACGCCTACCTGGGCCGTGACAAGACCGACTGGGTCGCCGCCTACGCCGCGGCGGTGAAGAAGTCGGAAGACAAGGCCGACGACAGCTGGAAGAAGCACGAGGCCGCGCGCGACAAGCACAGCAAGCCTTCGCTGGCGCCGGCCAGGTACGCCGGCACCTATCGCGATCCGTGGTATGGCGACGTCGTGGTCGCGCAGGAAGGCGGCAAGCTGCGCCTGCGTTTCAGCAAGACGCCGCAGCTGGTCGGCACCATGACGGCCTGGCAGCACGACACTTTCGTGGTGCGCTGGGACGATCGCTCGCTCAACGCCGATGCCTTCGTCAGCTTCACGCTCGACGCCGACGGCCAGATCCGCGAAGCGCGCATGCAGCCGGTCTCGCCGCTGACCGACTTCAGCTTCGACTTCCAGGACCTGCGCCTGGCGCCGGTGAAGAACGCCAAAGAAGGTTGAACCCATCCGGCGGCGGCGCCGAAGCGCTGCCGCCTTTCTCGTCAGGTTTTCAGGGAGAACGCCATGCTGCTTCGCCGTCCCGTCGCCGCCGCGCTGCTGGGCCTTGCGCTCGTCGCCGGCGCGCAGGCCCGCACCGACGCGCCTGCCGCGCATCACTACGTCCAGGTGCAGTTGGGCGGCGCGCAGAAGGCGCCGGTCGGCGGCCGCCTGCTGCTGTTCGTCACCAGCGCCGCGGCCGCGAAGGCCGAAACAAAGGACGGCAAGGTCGAGGAAGTGGACGTCAATCCGCTGCAGCCGGACCAGACCCTGGTCGCCGCGCGCGAAGTTGCGCGCCTGGCGCCCGGCGAGACGGCGATCCTGGATGCGGACGACATCGCCTTCCCGGGCCCGCTGGCCAAGCTGCCGCCGGGCGACTACCTGGTGCAGGCCGTGCTCGACGCCAACCACAACTACAACTACAGCGGGCGCGGCCCCGGCGACGTGGTCAGCGAGGTGACGCCGCTGCATCTGCCGGCAGCCAGCTTGCCGACCTTGCAGTTGACGAAGACGCTGCCTGCGCGCGAGGCGTGGACGCTGCCGCCTTCCGCGCCGAAGGAAATGCGTGACGCCGTCGCGGGCGCGCGCGAACACGCGCAGGCGATCGACTTCGTCAGTCCCGCGCTGTCGGCGTTCTGGGGCCGTCCGATCCATATGCGCGGCTGGGTGCTGCTGCCGCCGGACTACGACGCGAAGAAGGCGGAGCGTTATCCGGTGGTGTATTACACGCACGGCTTCGGCGGCGGCGGCGATCGCCTGTACGGCCCGATCGTCAACAGCTACGTGGCGACCGGCAAAGGCGAGATGCCGCCGATGATCTGGGTCTTCCTCGACGAGTCCAGCCCCACCGGCACGCACGAGTTCGCCGACTCGGTGAACAACGGACCGTGGGGCAAGGCGCTCACCGAGGAACTGATTCCCTCGCTGGAAAAACAGTACCGCATGGACGGCAAGCCGCAGGGGCGCTTCCTCAACGGCCATTCCTCCGGCGGCTGGGCCACGCTGTGGCTGCAGACGCGCTATCCGAAAGTGTTCGGCGGCACCTGGTCGACCTCGCCGGATCCCAGCGATTTCCATGACTTCACCGGCGTCGATCTGTACCTGTCCAACGCCAACGCGTATCGCAAGCCGGATGGCTCGGCCAATCCGCTGATCCGCGACAAGGGCAAGGTGCTGGCGACTTTCGAGCAATACGCGAAGCTCGAGCGCGTGCTCGGCGAATACGGCGGCCAGCTCGCTTCGTTCGACTGGGTGTTCTCGCCGCGCGGCGCCGATGGGCGGCCGCAGCCGATGTTCGATCGCGATACCGGCGCCGTCGATCCGGCGGTGGCGGCGTACTGGATCGAGCACTACGACATCGCGCATCGCCTGCAGCAGGAATGGCCGGCGCTGAAGCCGGACCTGGACGGCAAGATCCACCTGATCGTCGGCACCGCCGATACCTTCTACCTCGACGGCGCGGCGCATCGCCTGAAGGCGGTGCTCGATGGTCTGCATGCGAAGGCCGAGGTGCGCTTCATTCCGGACCGCACGCATTTCGACCTGTACGTGCAGGGCGACGATCGTTGGGCCTTGCTCAAGCAGATCACCTGGGAGATGTACGGCATCGCGCGCCCGGGTTCGAAGTTGAAGCCGCCCGCGAAGTGAGGACAAAGCCCCTCTCCCACTGGGAGAGGGGTTGGGGTGAGGGTACGGGCGGAGCGCAAGAGTGACGTGCATCGCTCCGGCCGAACCTTCATCCGGCTGCCGCCACCTTCCTCGCTCCTCAGAGCCGCGCACATCCATGTGCGCTCCCCGCGTGCTCTCCCACGGGGACTACCTTCGGGTCGCCGGAGGGAGAAGGATTCCAAATTGATAGCTCCATGAAAGCGGTGCGCAAGAGCTTGCGAAACAGCACGATGAATGATGAACGCGCCATGCCCCCACGGATGGCGCGTTGTTTTTTTTGATGCATAGTCGCGCCGCGTGCGCCGGTCGGCGCATGCGCTTCGCGGCGGCATGGGGCAACGGGCGGCACCCGCGGCGAAGCAACGGAAGCTCATTCGCGCTGGAGGGAGTGAAGATGAAATCGTTCGTTTCGATCGCAGTATTGGCCGCCTGCTTGCTGGCAGGTCCCGCGGCGTTCGCGCAGCAGGCGTCGGCGCCGGCCGGTTCCACCGGGCAGTGCAAGGACGGCAGCTATACCGATCACGCCACCAAGAAGGGAGCCTGCTCCGGCCACAAGGGTGTGAAGGAGTGGTACGCGGCGGCGGCTGCGGCCGCGGCCACCGCACCGGCCGCAGTGCCTGCCGCAGCACCGGCGCCCGCCGCCGCGCCCGCGCCGCAGGCCGCACCCGCCGCAGCACCGGCGCCCACCGCCGCCGCCGCGCCGAAGAAACCGATGCCGATGCCGCCTTCACCGAACTCCACCCCGGCGCCGGGCGGCGGTCCGGGCATGGTGTGGGTCAACGCGAGCAGCAAGGTCTATCACTGCCCGAGCGACAAGTGGTACGGCAAGACCAAGCAGGGCTCGTACATGAGCGAAGCCGACGCCAAGGCCAAGGGTTATCACGGCGATCACGGCAAGAGCTGTTCGTAAACGCCTGGCGTAGGTTGGGGTGAGCCGCAGGCGACTGCGAAGGCAGGATGCCGTAGCGAACATCCGCACAGCGGATGGCCCGAAGGGCGGGCTGCTGATGCAGCCCGTAACCCCAACGTCGCAGCGTTGAAGCCGAAAAGGGCTGGCGTTTCCGCCAGCCCTTTTCTTGTTTGGCACATGTCGCGTGCATTTCCAAAGCCGTCATCCCGGCGCAGGCCGGGATCCAGTAACGACCACTTTGAATCGTGCGTTGCGTACATCCCAGGTCGTTTTGGCAACGCTGCGCCATCGTCAAGCGGTGTCGCTACTGGATCCCGGCCTGCGCCGGGATGACGATCAAGAACCGCCGCCGCATCGCTTTCGCGGCTTACTCGCCCGTTACCACCGGCAGGACAGCGTTGAAGCAAAAAAGGGCCGGCGTTTCCGCCAGCCCTTTTCTTGTTTGGTACATGCCGCATGCATTTCCAAAGCCGTCATCCCGGCGCAGGCCGGGATCCAGTAACGACCACCTTGAATCGTGCGTTGCGTACATTCCAGGTTGCTTTGGCAACGCCGCGCCATCATCAAGCGATGTCGCCACTGGATCCCGGCCTGCGCCGGGATGACGAGCGGGGATCGCCCGCTCCGTCGCTTTTCGCGGCTTACTTGCCCGATACCACCGGCAGGCTGATCGCGCTCAGCGTTCCCGGTGCATGCCACACGCGCTGCGTCGCCTTGCGGTAGTCGCCCGGCTTGGCGTCGAAGATATTCGGCACGAAGGTCTGCGGGTTGCGGTCGTACAGCGGGAACAGCGTCGACTGCACCTGCACCATGATGCGGTGGCCGGGCTGGAACACGTGGTTCACCGTCGGCAGGCCGAAGCGGTACAGCAGCGGCTGGTCCGCGGCGATCGCCTGCGGATGTTCGAAGCTGGTGCGGTAGCGGCCGCGGAAGATATCCAGCGAGATCGGCAGCTCGTAGCCGCCCATGTCGGGATCCGAAGCGATCGTATCCGGATACACGTCGATCAGCTTCACCGCCCAGTCGCTGTCGGTGCCGCTGGTCGACGCGTACAGATTCACCTGCGGCGCGCCGCCCACGTGCAGCGGCGCCGTCAGCGGTTCGCTGACATAGGTAAGCACGTCCGGACGGCCGTCGACGAAGCGCTGGTCGGTGACCAGCCAGCGCGTCCACGCGTCGTGGTCGGCGAAATGCACCGGGCGCGGCAGGTACGGCACCGGCTTGGCCGGATCGGAGACGTATTCGTCGTACTTCGACGCGCTGTCGGCCGGTGCATTGAACGACAGCTTGCCGTCGGCTTCCAGGTACAGCGCCTTCGGCTTGCTCGCGCAGCCGCTGTCGCAGCTGAGCGGCCACGACTTGAAGCGGTCCCAGCGGTTCTCGCCGGTGTTGTAGATCAGCACCGGCGGCGTGTTCGCCTTCGGGGCGCCGTCCACCAGGTACTGGTCGAAGAATGGCTTGAGCACGTCGCGGCGGAATTGCAGCGCGGTGTCGCCGTCCCACTTCAGCGGGCCCAGCGAGGTGCCGTCGTAGTTCACCTGGCTGTGGCGCCACGGGCCCATCACCAGGAAATTCTTGTCGTTGCCCTTGTCCTTGGGCTCGGTCGCTGCGTAGCTGTGGATCGCACCCCACATGTCTTCCTGGTCCCACAGGCCCTGCAGCCACATGGTGGGCACCTTCAGCGGCTGCTGCGCCATGATCCTGTCCAGCGCCTGGCCCTGCCAGAAGGCATCGTAGGCGGGGTGCTCGTCGAGCTTCTTCCAGAACGGCAACTGCTCGAAGCCGTTGGCGCGCGCGTAGTCGCCGGCAGAGCCTGCGTCGAGGAAGTTGCTGTAGTCGTCGTAGCCGTCGCGCGGCGCGGAGGAGCCCTTGCCCTTCTGCGCGGTCTGGCCGCGGATGTAGTCGAAGTTGGTCTGGCGATACGCGCCGTAGTGGAACCAGTCGTCGCCCATCCAGCCGTCCACCATCGGGCTTTCCGGCGCGGCCACCTTCAGCGCGGGATGGGGGTTGATCAGCGCCATCACCACGGTGAACCCTTCGTACGAAGAGCCGAGCATGCCGACCTTGCCGTTGGATTCGGGGATGTTCTTCACCAGCCAGTCGATGGTGTCGTAGGCGTCGGTGGAGTGGTCGACCTCGCTGGCATTGAGCGGGCCGCGCAGCGGACGCGTCATCACGTACTCGCCTTCGGAACCGTACTTGCCGCGCACGTCCTGGAACACGCGGATATAGCCGCCGCGCACGAACACTTCGTCGCCCTGCGGCAGCTCGGCCAGCATGCTCGGCGATTCCAGCCGCGCGGCGCGGCCGCTGGCGTTGTACGGCGTGCGCGTGAGCAGGATCGGCGCGTGCTTCGCGCCCCTGGGGATCACGATCACGGTATGCAGCTTGACGCCGTCGCGCATCGGGATCATCACCTCGCGCTTGACGTAGTCGAAGCCGGCGGTGGGCGATTCGAACTTGGCGGGGATGTCCGGCGTCAGCGGCGCGGTCTGCGCCTGGGCCAGGCTGGCGCCAAGGACCGCGACCAGCGCGGCGGCGAGAATGGACGTACCGGACAACGAGCGGCTCATCGGCATGAAACCTCCAGGCAGGGCCGCAAGGCGGTCCATCGCGGGCGGCGTGAAGGGGACGGGAGAATGAACGCCGACTTTACGGGCATCGCCGGATGGTGCCCACCATGACTTCTTGCCTATGGCCTGCCTTCCTCTCCGGGACTGGCGTCGCATGCGCAGGATCGGAACCGCGGGGCAGTGGCGGCACGCGGATTCTCAAGGTGGCTGCCGGCGAGCGGGCACGAGCCGTACGACGTGCCGCTGTCCCATCACTACCTGGACGACCCCGAGCAGATGCTGGAGGCGTCGCTGCGCACGGATATCCATCTGCCGCTGGCGTAGCGTCCGGTGGGCCTCACGTGGCCGGCGGCACCGGCCCGGGCGGTGCCGCCTGCACGTCGACGCCCGTTCTCGGTTCCGGCGCCGGGCGGCGCAGCACCATGTCCTGCGGCGTCGACATCGGCAGCTGCGCGGCGGCCAGCTTGTCGAGCATGTCGAACAGCAGGTCGCTCTTCACCGCGGCGACTTCGCGCGGGCTGCCCACATAAGCGGTGCAGACGAAGATCAGCGATCCGCCGTCGACGGTGTCCAGCTGCACGCTCGGCTTGGGCGTTTCCAGCGTGGATGGGTGTTCGCCCATCACGCCGAGCAGCACCTTGCGGGCCTTGCCCGCCTCGGTGCTCAGCGGCATCGGCAGGCGGATCTGCACGCGGCCCAGCGCGCCGGCCTGGGTCACGTTGCGCACGTTCTGGGTGATCAGTTGCGAGTTCGGCACGATCACGGTGGAGCGGTCGCCCTGCTGGATCTCGGTGGCGCGCACGTTGATGCGCTTGATGTCGCCTTCGACGCCCGCGCCGGGCAGGCTGACCCAGTCGCCCACTTTCACCGGACGCTCCGCCAGCAGGATCAGGCCGGAGATGAAGTTCTGCACGATCGCCTGCAGGCCGAAGCCGATGCCCACCGACAGCGCCGAGGCGACCCAGGTGATGCTCTGCAGATCCACCTTCAGCGTGGCCAGCACCAGCACGAACACCAGCACGCCGCAGACATAGCCGAGCAGGGTGACGATGGACATCTGCATGCCCGGCTCGAGCGCGGTCTTCGGCAGCAGGCGCTGCGACAACCAGCGCTTGACGATGCGCATGACCGCCACGCCAGCCACCAGCACCACCAGCGCCTTGAAGATGTTGCCGGGCACGATCGGCAGCGTGCCGATGCTGCGCACGGCGAACAGCTGGCCGCCGCGGGCGAGCAACTCTTCGGGGCCGGCGCCGTAGGGCGCGAGCAGCAGCGGGATGGCCAGCAGGAGCAGGAAGGCGCGGCTCACGCCGGACAGCACCACCGCGGTCTGTTCCAGCCTTACCGGCGACACGCCGAACGATTCCTGCAGTCGCAGGCCGCTGCGCGAATCCGGCGAGAACACCGTCTCGAACACGTCGTTCAACAGATGCATCAGCAGGTACACCGAGCCGACGATCACGCCGCCGCGCAGCATCGCCTTCGCCTCGAAGAAGGCGAAGGCGATATAGCCGGTGACCAGGCTGAGGAAGACGGTGATGACGCCGGCGAAGGCCGCCGCCACCAGCAGGCCCACCCACAGCGGGCGCTTGCCCGGCGCGGTGCCCGCGGCGAGCAACGCGCGCCGCGCGCGGCCCATGCGCATCAGCGCGGCGGCGATCAGTCCGGTCACCAGCAGGGCGAGCAGGCCGTTGACCGCCACGGTGGCCGACAGCGAGGCGGAGACCTGCACGGTCACGCGCTCGGCCAGGGCGAGCAGCAGCGCGCACCAGGCCAGCAGCGGCGGGAACGGGCGCAGGCGGCGCGCCAGGTCGTCGCTCAGCGCCGGCACGCGCCAGGACGGGCGGCCCGCGCTGAGCAGCGCGCGGCCCAGGCCGGCGATGTACGCCGCGATCCAGGCGAAGATCACCAGCGAGGCGGCGAGGCCCCCGATCTCCTCGCCCAGCGTGCCGTTCCAGTCCAGCGCCAGGTACAGCAGGTAGGCGGCGAAGCCGAAGGTCAGCGTGGTGCCGAGGGTGATGAACAGGGCCAGTGCGCTGCGCCGCAGATGGCCGGCCGGCATGCGGTCGGTGGTCAGGCGCAGCAGCGCGTGCTCGAGTGCGCGGCGGCCCACGCTGAACAGCGCGGCGGCGGCGATCAGGCAGATGAAGAACGGCGTGCGGTTGCCGGGCTGCCAGGCCTTGCTCACGGCGGTCCATGTATCCCGTCCGAGTTCGGCGAGGCCGGCGCGGTCGTCCGGCGCATTGCGCGACAGCGAGGACCAGAACGCGAGGCTGAGCGGCGAGGACGTGCGCTGGCTGAGCCGCGCCTCGAACAGCTGGCGCCGCAGCGCGGAGATCTGGCCGAACAGCTGCGCGCTTTCCAGGCTCACCGTCTTGGCCTGCTTGACCTGCGCGTCGAGGTCGGCCTTGTCCTTGCTCAGCTGCCTGCGCTGGTTGGCCACTTCCGGCGGCTCTGCCGGCTGGCCTTTGTCCGGAGCGGGGCCGAGCACGTCGAGCTTGGCCTTGAGCGCGTCCGATTGTGGCGAAAGCGACGCGACCAGCTGATCGGCCTGCTGCTGCAGCGCCTGGGAGCGCACGCGCAGGTCCTGCAGGGCGGCATCGCCGAGCTTGTCGGTGTCGGCGACGGACTGGCGCAGCTGCTCGAGCTGGCTGTTGAGCTGGTCCACGGTGACCGGCGCGGCGGCCGGCGCCGGGGTATCGGGCGCGTCCTGGGCCAGGGCGAGGGAGCCGCTGCCGATGGCGAGCGAAAGGATCAGCGCGATGCGAAACAGGATGGACATGCCGGCATGATCCGGACGCGCGTGTGCAGGGTCAATCAAGCGCGTGCCTTTCTCTTTGACGGCCTGTTTCTTTGACGGCCTGTTCAGCGCCTTGTCGTCAGGCTTCCCCGATGGACTGGATGACGACCATCGCCGACGCCGTGCCCGCCTGGGACGGCGACGTGGCCAAGGCGCGCGCCCTGCAGAGCACGCTTGCGGGCCAGGTGAGCCTGGTGGAGGACTTCGCCGAACCGGCGCGCATCGCCGGCGTGGACGTGGGCTTCGAGGAACAGGGGGCGATCACCCGCGCGGCAGCGGTATTGCTGGATGCGCGCAGTCTCCAGCCGCTGGCGCACGCGCTGGCGCGCCTGCCGACGCGGATGCCGTATATCCCGGGCCTGCTGTCGTTCCGCGAGCTGCCCGCGGTGCTGCAGGCGCTGGCCGGTCTGCCGGAGCAGCCCGGGCTGGTGTTCGTCGACGGGCAGGGCATCGCGCATCCGCGCGGCCTGGGCATCGCCGCGCACCTGGGCGTGATCACCGGACTGCCGACCATCGGCGTGGCCAAGACCATCCTGGTCGGCACGCACGCGCCGCTGGGCGAACAGCGCGGCGACAGCGTGCCGCTGCTGTTCAAGGGGCGCGCGGTGGGGACGGTGCTGCGCAGCAAGCCGAAGGTGCGGCCGCTGATCGTGTCGCCGGGGCACCGGGTGAGCATCGAAGGGGCTGCGCGACGGGTGCTGGCCGGATGTACGCGCTATCGGCTGCCGGAGGCGACGCGCTGGGCCGACAAGCTGGCATCGCGCCGCGGATGAGGCCGACGTAGGTTGGGGTGAGCCGCAGGCGAACCCCAACGTTGCGAAACATCCCACCACGGCGCATGGCAGTGGCTATGTTGGGGTTCGCCTGCGGCTCACCCCAACCTACGCGTGCTCCCGCCGGAACCGCGCCGGCGTGCTCCCCATGTAATGCCGGAACGCCTTGCCGAACGCCGCTTCCGATTGATAGCCGACGTCCTGCCCGATATCCCCGGTACGCCGCCGCGTGCGCAACAACAAGTCCCCGGCGATCTGCATGCGCAAGCGCGCCAGGCATTCGCCCGGCGTCATGCCCGCGCGCTCGCCGAAATGCCGGGCGAAGCTGGCGCGCGACATGGCGGCGACGCGGCCCAGTTCTTCCAGCGTCCAGTTACGCGCCGGATCGGCCAGCATGGCCTGCATCGCGGCGCCCAGGCGCGCGTCGGCCAGCAGCGGCAACAGGCCGGAACGCTGCGCATCCCCGGCCGCATAGGCGCGCAGGGCCAGCGCGAACAGGGCGTGGGTAAGCGCGGTGACCACGGCCAGCGCGCCGGGCTGGCGCTGGCCGGCTTCGTGGCGCATCAGCGCGACCAGGGCCTGCAGCGCGTCCAGGCCGGCGCTGTCGCGCAGCGAGACCTTGAGCGTGGCGGGCAGGGTCGACAGCAGCAGGCTGGCGGAGGCGGGTGCATAACGGAAGCGGCCGCACAGCAGGTCCAGTTCCGCCGGACCGTCCGCGTTGCGGCGCAGCGGCAGCAGGCCGTCGTGCTCGTAGCGCACCGGCGCCCGGCTGGCGCTGCCGGCGAGGTCGCGGACCAGGTGCGGCGCGCCGTGCGGGAACATCACCAGGTCGCCCGCCTCCAGCAACAAAGGGGTTTCGCCCGCGGGTTCGACCGCGCAGCCGCCGTCCAGCACCAGGTGAAACAGCGCCTCGCCGCGCGGCGCCTCGCCGTGGTCCACGGCAAAGCCGCCGGCGAACTGGCAGCGCACATCGAGGTTGCCTTGCAGTTGCGCGAGCTGGATCAGACGGCTGAGAGCGTCCATGAGACGTTCGCGCCAACAATGGAGTCGCGCGAGTATTCAGCGGAGCGGCGGGCGGCGCAACACTGCGCAGCACGGCGGGCAGGCAGGCCCGTCCTTCCCACCATTGAGGAGAACCGCCATGCTCGACTGGGTCCAATACCGCAACGAACTGCTCGGCCGCATCGGCGAGATCGGCAAGCTCAGCCCCGGCACCGTCGCCGGCTACCAGACGCTCAGCAACGCGGGCGAAAAGACCGGCCACCTCGATGCCAAGACGCGCGAGCTGATTGCGCTGGCCGTGGCGGTGACCACGCGCTGCGACGGCTGTATCACCGTGCACTCCGCCGCTGCCTTGAAGCAAGGCGCCAGCCACGAGGAAATCGCCGAGGCGCTGGGCGTGGCGGTGGCGTTGAATGCGGGCGCCGCGCTGGTGTACTCGGCCCGCGTGCTGGATGCGGTCGACGCGCACGAGAAGAAGGCCTGACGACCCGTTCCGGCCGCGGACTTGCGTCCTGCGGCCGGAACCGATGCAGCAGACGAAGCACCCGAGAGAGATGCATGACATGGAAGAGAAGGATTCGACCCCGGCCACGCCGTGGCCGGTGGGTTGCGCGGGCAGCCGTTGCGCCTGAGCTGGTGGGCGCTGAGTTTTCCGCTGGCCGCCAGTGCGGTGGCGGCGCAGCGTTGCGCGCTGGCCCTGCCGTCGGTGTTCAGCCGCGCGCTGGCATCGGCGCCCTGGCCTGGCGCAGCCTGCGCGGGCTGGCGCGCGGCGAGACGATGCTGCAGGCCGCGCCCGCGCGCTGAGCGCTTTGCCTGCGCGCCGCGTAAAATGCCGGCGTTTCCGCTTTCGAAAGGCCGGCCGGTGAATGCTGCCGCTCTGTCCTCCGCGCACGTCGCGCTGGAGGCCCTGTTCGTTCCCATCGCCAGTGGGCAGTTGCGCTTGCCGGAGGATGGCCGCGTGCTGTTCCTCCATGCGCGCGACGGTTTCCGCCTGCGCGAGATGGCGCAGCCGGGCTGGCTCTGCGCGCAGGGCTTCAAGCCGTTCGCGGCGGAGCTGGAACGCAGCGGTCTGCGCGTCGGCGAGCCGGCGGCGGACGAGCGCTTCCCCCTGGTGCTGGTGCTGCCGCCGCGCCAGCGCGAGGAAGCGCGCGCCCTGTTCGCGCGTGCGGTACGGCATGCCGCGCCCGGCGGCATCGTGCTGGCGTGCATGCCCAATGCCGGCGGCGCGCGTTCCGGCGAGGCGGACCTGGCGCAGCTCGCCGGTGCCGTCACGCAGCTTTCCAAGCACAAGTGCCGTGTGTTCTGGAGTGCGCCGCGAGGGGATCGCGTGGATGCCGCGCTGCTCGGCGAGTGGGCTGCGTTCGACGAACCGCGCCTCAATGCCGCGGGTTACTGGAGCCGTCCTGGGCTGTTCGCCTGGGACCGCGTGGACGTGGCCTCGGCGCTGCTCGCCGCGCACCTGCCGGCCGATCTGCGCGGGCGGGTGGCGGATCTCGGCGCCGGCTACGGCTACCTGTCCGCGCAGGTGCTGGCGCGCTGTGCGCAGGTGCAGGAGATCGATCTCTACGAAGCGGAAGCGCGCGCGCTGGAACCGGCGCGGCTCAACATGGAAGCGGCGGTACGCGAGAGCGGCCACGCGGTGCAGGCGAACGTGCATTGGCACGATGTCAGCTTGGGCCTGCCGGAACGCTACGACGCCATCGTCAGCAATCCGCCGTTTCATCAACAGGGGCGCGAAGACCTGCCGGAACTGGGGCGCGCCTTTATCGCGGCAGCCGCGGCGGCCTTGTCGCCGCAGGGGAGTTTCTGGATGGTCGCCAACCGGCACCTGCCATACGAGGCCACGCTGGCGGGCCGCTTCGCCGAGGTGCGCACGGTGGTGGCGCAGGAGGGTTTCAAAGTGATCGAGGCACGAGGCGTGCGCGCATGAAGCTGGTCAAGCTGATCGCCAACCTGGGCTACGGCAGCCGCAAGGACGTGGCGTGGATGTTCCGCGAGGGCCGCATCACCGATGCGCAGGGCGAGGTGCTCTACGCCGACGACAAGGTCGCGCACGAGCAGATCCATGTCGACGGCGAACCGCTCGATCCGCCGCCGGGCCTGGTGCTGATGATGCACAAGCCGGTGGGCTACACCTGCTCGCGCAAGGATCCGGGCCGCGTGGTGTTCGACCTGTTGCCGCCGCGCTACCGCATGCGCGATCCGGCGCTGTCGACGGTGGGGCGGCTGGATCGCGACACCTCGGGCCTGCTGCTGTTCACCGACGACGGCGCGCTGCTGCACCGGATCATTTCGCCGCGCGCGCAGGTGAGCAAGCTGTACGAGGCGGAGCTGGCCGGCGATCTGCGCGGCGACGAAGGTGCGCTGTTCGCCAGCGGCACGCTGATGCTGGAAGCGGAGAACGAGCCGCTGGAACCGGCGCAACTGGAAGTACTGTCACCGCGCCGCGCGCGGCTGGCCATCACCGAAGGGCGCTACCACCAGGTGCGGCGCATGTTCGCCGCGGCGGGCAATCACGTGCAGACGCTGCATCGCGCCTCGATCGGCGGACTGGTGCTGGATGAGCAACTGGCGCCCGGCGCGTGGCGCATGCTGGCGCCGGACGAGGTCGATGCGATCTTCGCCTGAGCCTCAGGACATCGCGCCGGCTCAGGACTCCACGGTCATCGTAAGAATTTGCTGGCGCGCCCGCGCCATTTCGTCTTCGCGGCGCGAACGGGCGCCCGGCTGCCACGAGACCAGATGGAATTCCGAAGCGGCCTTGTGCCTGTTTCTGGCGTCCTGGCCCGCTTTCGCGGCAATCATCCCTGCGATCCGCTGAATCCCGCGTCCGAGCGCGGAACTCATCATTGGCATCTGCATAGTCTGAGATCCCCCCAAGGGCTGCCCCTGTGCAGCCGTGAATGCATAGTAAACAGAAAATCGGGTATGTGTGTGAACTGTGAAATCGGTTAGGTCGAAGGTCATGCGCCTGTCCGATTTGCGTCTTGCAAAGTCCATACCGATGCCGTGGGAAGAGCCTTGCGTTCTCGCTGCACCGCCGCGATATCGGATCGACCTCCACGCCGCCGTGCCGCCATGCAAAAACTGCGTTTCGACAATGCTTTCTTGCGCGAACTTCCTGCGGATCCGGCGCAGCATGTTGCGGTGCGGCAGGTGGCGGAGGCCTACTCACGCGTCGAGCCGACGCCGGTCGCGGCGCCGAAGCTGATCGCGTGGTCGGCGGAGATGGCCGCGGAACTGGGCCTGGCCGAGAACGATCTGACCCGTCCCGAGTTCGCCCGCGTGTTCGCCGGCAATGCCCTGATGCCGGGCATGGAACCCTGGGCGGCCAACTACGGCGGGCATCAGTTCGGCGTCTGGGCAGGACAGCTGGGCGACGGCCGCGCCATCTCGCTGGGCGAGCTCGTGGACGAGCAGGGGCGGCGGCAGGAACTGCAATTGAAGGGCGCGGGGCCCACGCCGTACTCGCGCGGCGCCGATGGCCGCGCCGTGCTGCGCTCGTCGATCCGCGAATTCCTCTGCAGCGAGGCGATGCATCACCTGGGCGTGCCGACCACGCGCGCGCTGAGCCTGGTGCTGACCGGCGACACGGTGGTGCGCGACATGTTCTACGACGGCCATCCGCGCGAGGAGCAGGGTGCGATCGTCTGCCGCGTGGCCCCGTCCTTCCTGCGCTTCGGCAACTTCGAGTTGCCGGCCTCGCGCGGCGACACGGCCCTGCTGCGGCAGCTGGTGGATTTCACCATTCGCCGCGATTTCCCAGGGCTCACCGGCGAGGGAGAAGCGCTCTACGCCGAATGGTTCGGCCAGGTCTGCGAGCGCACCGCGCTGATGGTGGCGCACTGGATGCGCGTGGGCTTCGTGCACGGCGTGATGAACACCGACAACATGTCCATCCTCGGTCTGACTATCGACTACGGCCCGTACGGCTGGGTCGACAATTTCGATCCGGAGTGGACGCCCAATACCACCGACGCGGTGCGCCGCCGCTACCGCTTCGGGCAGCAGCCGGGCGTGGCCTGGTGGAACCTGAGCCGGCTGGCCGGCGCGCTGGCGCCGCTGTTCGGTGGCGTCGAACCCTTGCAGGCGGGGCTCGACCGTTATGCCGACGCATTCGCCGCGGCCGATCGCCGTTTCGTCGCCGCCAAGCTCGGCCTGGCCGAGTGCCGCGACGACGACATCGAGCTGATGAAATCGCTGCAGGCGCTGCTGGCCGAGGGCGAGGTGGACATGACCTTGTTCTTCCGCGCGTTGTCCGAGGTGGATCCGTACCTGCCTTCGCTGGAGCCGCTGCGCCACGCGTTCTACGACGAGGCCGGCCTGTGGCGCACCGACGCCGGCTTCCAGTCCTGGCTGGCGCGCTATACCGCGCGGCTGGTGGAGGATCCGCAGACACGCGAGGCGCGCCGCGCGCTCATGCACGGCGTCAATCCGCGCTACGTGCTGCGCAACTACCTGGCCCAGGAAGCGATCAACCGCGCCGAGCAGGGCGACTACGCCGGCATCCACGAGCTGCTGGACGTGATGCGCCACCCATACGACGAGCAGCCCGGCCGCGAGCGGTTCGCGCAGAAGCGGCCGGACTGGGCCCGGCAGAAGGCGGGGTGTTCGATGCTGTCCTGCAGTTCCTGAGCTGACCTTCCGCGGCAACTGCTGACGCGATCGAGCGATGTTTGCCACAAGGGCTGGCCGTGTCGTTTCGCCAACCGGCGAAACGATGCCGCTCCCGGATCGGCAGGATGGTGGCCGCCACCTTCCCCCACGAGGCCCATCGCATGTCCCTGCTGCTCGCCATCGGCCTGGCGGCCACGCTGCCCGCAACGCAAACCTCCTATCTGCCCGCGGGCGAAGGACAGCGCGTGGCGCTGCACTGCATCGCGCCTGACGGTCCGGTCCGCCACGCCGCTCTGTTCGTGCATGGCGCCAGCTTTCCGACCATGCTCGCGGCCGGTTTCGAATTCGCTCCAGGCGATTCGTGGATGGGCTTCATGGCGCGCCGCGGTTTTCTCGCCTGCGGCCTGGATTTCCTCGGCTTCGGCGATGCCAGCCGTCCGCCCGCGATGGATGCTGCCGCCGACAAGGCTGAGCCCGTCACGCGCGCGCCGGCAGCGGCGAAGCAGATCGCCCTTGCCGTGGAAGAGCTGCGCGGCAAGCGCCATCTGGACGTCCATCTGATTGCGCATTCCTGGGGCACCATTCCCGCGGCCGAATATGCGGCCGAGCATCCGGGCAAGCTGGCCTCGCTCACCCTGTTCGGGCCGGTGGTGCCGACGGGCGCGAGCGAAACGGCGCAGGCGAAAGCGTGGTGGAACATCACCGCGCAGGAGCGCTACCGGCAGTTGCTGTTCGAGGATGTGCTGCCCAAGGGACTGCGCCTGATCGAACCGGCCGTGACGCAGCGCTGGGCGAAGGCGTTCGATGCCTCGGTGCCGCATGTGCAGGGCGATGCGCCCGGCGCTCTGCGAATTCCGGCCGGACCGTCGGCCGACATTCCCGCGGCGCAGGCCGGCACCTATCCCTACGATCCGGCGAGCATCACCGCGCCGGTGTTCGCTGTCTATGGCGACTACGACACGGTGGTAAACGATAGCCAGGCCGCGGCGTTCCTGCGGCGCTTCACCGCCAGCCCGCTGATGTGGCGCCTGCGCATCGATCACGGCACGCATGTCATGCATCTGGAGCGCTATCGCCATTCGCTCTATCGCAGCGTGGCGGCCTTCATCGATGCGGCGGAGGAGGCGCGGCCATGATGGCGGTGATCTTCGAAGTCTGGCCCGCGGAGGGATGCCGCGAGGCTTATCTGGATATCGCCGCACAGCTGCGTCCGCTGCTGGAAGATATCGATGGCTTTATCTCCGTCGAACGCTTCGAGAGCCTGTCCGAACCGGGCAAGCTGGTGTCGCTCTCGTTCTGGCGGGATGAGGAGGCGGTGACTGCGTGGCGCGAACTGGAGGCGCATCGTGCGGCGCAGGCGCGGGGGCGCGGCGGGGTGTTTCGCCACTATCGGTTGCGGGTTGCGCAGGTGCGCCGCGATTACGGCATGCACGACCGTGCGCAAGTCCCCCGCAGGTCGGGGTAAGCCAACGGCGAACCCCGGCAAGGCCTCGCGTCGCGATCGTCCCGTTGGGGTTCGCTGCGCTCACCCCAACCTGCGCCGGAATGACGGCAAAACTCTTGCGCGGCATGGCAGACTCCGGCGGCCGGTTTCGGACGCGAAGATGGTGATGGCCGCTGCGCAAACAAGTCGTGGATCCCGGATGGCCGTGTGGGCGCTGCGGCTCGCCGGCGCGGCCTGGACCTTGCCCAACACGCTGCTGGGCCTGCTCGCCGGCCTGGCCTGCCTGTGCTTCGGCGCGCGCGTGCGCTGGCGCCGCGACGAACTCGCGCTTACCTTCATCCGCGTGCGCCGGCCGGGGCGCGGCGGCGGTGCGCTGACCCTGGGCAACGTCATTCTCTACACGGGCGACGAACTGGACACGCCCTGCCTGACCTACGCGCACCGCGCGGGCCATGGCGTGGAGCTGCCGATCTCGCTGGCCGCGCACGAACGCGCCCACGTCTACCAGTACATGCTGCTCGGCCCGCTGTTCCTGCCGCTGTACCTGCTGTGCGGCGGCGTCAGCGCGCGCAACCCGTTCGAGCGTGCCGCCGACCGCTATGCGCGCGACGGCGGCGCGGCGTGGTGGCCCTGGCCGCTCAGAGCGGGTAGCGGATCACCAGGTTGATGCTGTTGTTCCAGTAGCCGGAGCCGCCGTTGCTGGCCGACGCGGCCGAGCTGCGCGCCAGCTGCAGGTCCAGGCGGCCGTTGCCGGGCAGGCGCCCTTGCAGCGAGATGCCGGCGGTATAGACGCCCGCGCCGTTACCGTCGATCACCTGGCGCCCGCCCGAGAGCAGCGCGCGCAGTTTCCATTCCGGATTGAAGCTGTACACGCCGACCAGGCCGAACTGGCCGGAGCGATAGTTGCGCGGATTGAAGTACACGCCGCGGCTGGGCTCGCTGCTGTGGAAGATGCGGCCGGAGAACTCGCCGCCGATCGCCGCTTTGGTGCCGGGAATGTCATAAGGGCTCAGCAGCACGCGCAGCACGCCGCCGTCGCGATGGTTGCCGTCGTTGAAGTTCTGCCGGTAGTAGGTGGGCAGCACGTACAGGCGCGGCGCGGGACGCAGGCTGACGCCGGCGCTGAACAGGTTGTAGAGCAGGCGATGGTCGATCGCCGTGTCGGTCGGTACCGGCGCGCGCTCGGCGCCGGCGGTGACGCTGAACACGTCGCTGGGCTGCAGGGTCCAGTCGGCATTGCCCTGCACGTAGTGCCAGCCGTTGCTGCGGCCGGGACCGACGCGCAGGTTGACCGACTGGTCCTCGCCGACGCGCAGCTGGCCGGTCAGCGACAGGTCGTCCATGCGGCGCGTGACGCCGTCGTGGTCGATATGCGTAGTGCCGGCGGCGACGCCCCAGCGCTGGGTGAAGTCCTCGCCGGAGGACGGCGCGAAGCGATACGCGGCGCCGACGCGCCAGGTGTCCAGGCCGTCGCTGTCGTGGCTGTAGCCGAAACCGCCTTCCACCTGGGCGGCACGGTTGAAGGCGACGTCGTCCTTGAGCAGGCGGTACTGCGTGCCGAGATAACCGCCGGCGTCGGGCGCGGGCGCGGCGTCCAGGTACGGCTGGCCGCGGTCCAGCCAGCCCAGTGCCTGGTCGGCGCGCAGCAGTTCCACCGTAGGGCGGGTCTGGCTCATCGCATAGGGCGCGACCAGCGAGCGCGCTTCGCGCGGGTAGTCGCGCGCATTGAGCGCCTGCGCCAGCCCGGTGGATGCGGCCTGGCGGGCGCTGTCGTCCGGCGCTGCCTCGCGGGCGATGCGGAACGCGCGCTCCGCGGCGGCGTAGTCGCCCAGCCACAGGGTGGACTGGCCCAGGCCCATGGCCGCGGCAAAGCGCTCGTCGCGCGTGCCGTTGCCGGCCAGCGCGGCGGCGAAGCGGTCGCGCGCCTGCGCGGGCTGGCTGGCGGCCATCGCGGCGCGGCCGGCGTGCAGATCGTCGGCCACCGTGGCGGCCTGGGCATGCAGCGCCGCGACCGGCGCGAGCGACAGCGCGAACAGCAACCGTGGCGTGTTCATTTCGTTCCCCAGCGCTTGCGCATCTTCAGCAGCTCGGCGGCATAGCCCAGCACGCAGCCGGGCTGCAGCACGATGCCGTAGAACAGCGTATAGACCAGCAGCCCCAGCGGGTTATGGCGCACCTTCAGGCCCTGCGCGCGGAACATGCGCGACTGGATGAAGAACATCAGGTAATTGACCAGCCCGGCCATCGGCAGCACCAGCAGGGTCATCGGGCCGGCCAGCCAGTAGATGCCGAAGCAGGCCAGGATCAGGCCGGGGATGAAGACCAGGGTGTAGACCAGGTCCATGTAGGGGAACAGCAGGTTCCACCAGATGAAGAGCGTGCTCATGCGGCGCTGGAACAGCAGCGCGCCGTGTGCCTTGAACGCTTCGATCAGCCCGCGCGACCAGCGCTGGCGCTGGCGGATGAACTGGCGGAAGCTGGTCGGCGCATTGGTGAAGGCCACCGCGTCCTCGCAGTAGCCCACGCGATGGCCCAGGCGCAGGATCGACCAGGTGAGCACGATGTCCTCGCCCACGTCTTCGGGCCAGCCGCCGACCTGGCGCAGGATGTCGGTGCGATACAGCGAGAACGCGCCCTGCGCCACCAGGGTGCCCTGGAACAGGCTCTGCAGGCGCTTCACCGCGGCGATGCCGTGGAAGTAGTCCCACTCCTGCATGCGCGTGATCAGGTTCTGCCGCGAATTGCGCACCAGCACGGCACCGGCCACCGCGGCGGTGTTCGGCGGATCGCTCAGATAACGCTCGACCAGGCGGCGCAGCGCGTGCTTGTAGAGGTAGGAGTCGGCATCCAGCGTGATGGTCAGCGGCTGCGTCGCATGGCGCAGGCCGACGTTGAGCGCATTGGCCTTGCCGCCATTGCACTTCAGGTCGATCACGTGCAGCCACGGATGCGCCACGCTGCGCAGCCGGTCCATGGTGCCGTCGGTGGAGCCGTCGTTGATCACGATCACTTCCAGCGTGCCGCCGTAGCACTGGCGCTCGAGGCTGGCGATGGTGGAAAGGATCGAATCCTCCTCGTTGTACGCGGCCACCAGCACGGTGATGCCCGGCAGCTCGGCGTCGGCCACCTGGCGGCGCACCGGGCGGCGGTCCATCAGCAGGCCGAACACCAGGAAGGCGTTCATGAAGCCGGGCAGGATGGCGATGCCGAAGATCATGATCATCGCCAGCACGTTCCCTTCCACCGCGGCCAGGTCGTGCAGCCAGCGGCGCGCCAGCAGGTAGGACACGATCGACCAGGCCAGCGACAGCGCGACGGTGAGCGCGAACTTCATCCGCACCGACAGGTAATAGCGGCGGTGCTGCTCGCTGTCGGCTGGCCTGGCCTGCGCCGTCTCGATGGGCGGCAGCGGGCGGGGGTAGCTGGACCAGTCTTGGGCTTGCGTACTCATGAGGTTTCCCCTGGTAGGCCAGTACAGGCGCAGGAATCCCTGTCCCTGCCGGCCTGGCGCCGGAGTGGAGCGTGTGTGGTTGGTCGGATGAGGCGGCCCGCGTCCCTGGAGCGTGTCGGCTGTCGGCGGGCTTGGAACTGTTTCGCCGAAGAGGTGGCAAAAGCTATGCCATGCTGGGATTTGCCTTGAAATAAAATAAATTCAATGATTTACGTTAAATCATCCGGGTGCGAACCTGAACAGATCTTCCGGAATGTATGCGGCAGGTCACAAAATGACAGGGCCCGACTCGCACCAAAGTTATAGGTCCGGCGCCGCCGGCTTCACCGCCGCGCGATAGCGCTGCCACAGGAATACCGGCAGCCCGAGCAGCAACAGCACGCCGCCCCACAGCAGCGCTTCCGCGCCCGTGCCGATCAGCGCCCACAGGCTGTAGGCGAGGGCGAGCGCGGCGGCCGTGCGGCGCGCGACGCCGGCGCCGCGGTCGATGCGCCACCAGGCCAGCACGCTGAGCACGTAGGGCAGCAGGGTGGCCGCGGTGGAAAGCAGGATCGACAAGGTGAACAGCGCCACCAGCGACTTGCTGCCGTTGGCGGCGATCAGCACGCTGGCCAGCACGCTGCTGAGCAGCAGGCCGAACCACGGCGTGCCGCGCGCATCGGTGCGCGCGAACGGTGCCGGGAACAGGCCGTCCTGCGCGGCGGCGTAGGGCGTCTGGCCCTGCAGCAGCACCCAGCCGTTGAGCGCGCCCAGGCAAGAGACGGTGGCGACCAGGCCCATCGCCCAGCCCGCAGCCGGACCCCAGGTCTGCGCGGCCGCCGCCGCCATCGGCGCGGCCGACCCCTGTGCCGCGCCGTGCGGCAGCAGGCCGATCACCGCGGTGCAGGCGAGCATGGTGGCGACGCCGGCGACCAGCATGCCGGCCACCGTGGCGCGCGGCACCGTGCGCTGCGGATCGCGCACCACGCCGGTGGGCACGGTGGCCGCTTCCAGGCCCAGGAACGCCCACAGGGTGAGCGCGGCGGTGGCGGTGGTCACGCTCGGCAGCGACTGCCCGCTCGGATTGAACGGCTGGTACGCCGCGCCATGCACCAGCGCCAGGCCGCAGACGCCAAACACCAGCAGCGGGATCACCTTCAGCGCGGTGGTGACCAGCTGCATGCGCCCGGCTTCGCGCACGCCGGCCGCATTGATCGCAGTGCATAGCCACAGCACGGCCAGCGCCGCGGCGGTGCCGCGCCAGGGCGTGGCGTTCGCCGCGGGCCAGATCGCGCCCAGGCTGCCGGCGAAGGCCACCGCGATCGCCGCATTGGCGGTCCACACGCAGGTCCAGTAGCTCCATGCCGCGACGAAGCCGGCGGTATCGCCGAAGGCCTGGCGTGCATAGGCGTAGGCGCCGCCATGGTTGGCCACGAGCTGCGCCAGCCACGCATGCACCAGCGCCAGCAGCAGCGCGCCGCCCATGGTGAATGCCCAGCCGAGCAGGCTGGCCGCACCGTACGGCGCCAGCGCGGCCGGCAGCACGAACACGCCGGAGCCGATCATGTTGCCGACCACCAGGGCGGTGAGCATCCACGGGCCCAGCAGCCGGGCCGGCGAGGTCATGCGTGCGCGCTCTCGCGGTAGGCGCGGCGCAGCAGTTCGTGGAAGTGGTGCACGGCGTTCTCGCGCAGCGGATTCAGCCGGCCCGCCTCGTACGAGCCGGAAGCCAGGCCGCGCTGCACGTCCTCGCAGATGGTCACGTCCTCGACCTGCACTTCGTCGCTGAAGGCGATGTCGGCGGCGCGGCGCGCCTGCGCGGCGTCGCCGGGTTCGGGCGCGTAATAGAAGTCGAACTCCACGCGGCAACGGTCCACGCCCAGCGGCAATACGCGGTTGGTCTGCAGCCGGCCGGGCAGGATGTTGAGCATGGCGTTGGGGTAGAGGAAGTAATACAGCGCCTCGCCGCTGCCGTAGAGATCCGAAGCGCTTTCCAGCGGACTGAACTGGTACGAGTACCACTCGGCCGTCTCGGTGATGTAGCTGCGGTAGTCGAGCAGGCTGTTCAGGCCCGGATGGATGTGCGGCACGTGGTAACCCTCCAGGTAGTTGTCCACGTACACCTTCCAGTTGCAGGCCACGTCGTAGCCGACGCGATGATGGAATTCGAAATCGCTTAAGCGACGGCCGGGCCCGAGGCGCTGGTCGATGCCTTCGACAAAGTGCTCGAACGGCGGCGCCTCGCCGACGGCGACGAAGACCAGGCCCTGCCACACCTGCACGCGCACTTCGGGCAGGCGGATCTGCGCCGGATCGAAGTCCGGCGTGCGGCCCATTTCCGGCGCGCCGCGCAGCACGCCGTCGAGGCCGTAGGTCCAGCCGTGATAGCGGCAGCGCAAGGCCTTGGCGCCCTTGCCGTCGCAGCTGGCGATGGGGCCGGCGCGATGGCGGCAGACGTTATGAAAGGCACGGATGGTCTGCTCGTCGCTGCGCACGATCAGCAAGGGCAGGCCGGCGATCTGGGTGACCAGATGGTCGCCTGTCTCGGCCAGCTGCGCCCGATGCCCGACCAGTTGCCAGCTGCGCGCGAATACCGCGCGCGTATCCAGGGCCGGCGCGGCGGCATGGGTATAGAAGCGCGCGGAAAGCGCCAGCGCATGGTCGAGCGCCTGCGGCGCGAGGACATCGGGCGAGAGCAGTTCGGTCATGATGGGTTCCGTCGGCGGCGAAGCCTGAGTATCGACCCGCCGCGCCGACGGCGTGAAGGAGCGCCGCAGCATGCGGCGCCGACGCACGGCGTAGGTTGGGGTGAGCGCAGCGAACCCCAACAGGCGTTTCCAACCTACGCCAGTTGGGTCTGCACGTCGTTGATCGAGTTGCGGATGCGTGCGCTGAAGATCGAGTCGGCGTGATGGATCATCACCAGCCGCTCGGTGGCGCGGGTCATCGCCACGTAGAGCAGGCGTGCCTCCTCGGCTTCGTCCTTGCCCGGCATCGGCAGCGAGCCCAGGCCCGGGATGATCACCAGCGGGAATTCCAGGCCCTTGCTGGAATGCATGGTGACCAGCTTGACGGTGTCCTCGCCGGTGGCGAACAGCGCGCGCTTGCCGTCGCCCTCGGCCAGCGTGCTAGGCACCTCGGCGCGCTGCAGTGCCTCGTGCAGCCGTTCGCCCTCCCAGCGGTTGCGGAAGATCACCGCCATGTCGGCCAGCGGACGACCCAGCGTGCGTTCTTCGCGCAGGCGGTCGATGATCGCCGGCAGCTGGTCCTCGGTGCGCTCCACGCGGACCAGCTCGGGCAGGGCGCCGCGGCGGCCGGCGCTCTCGGGCGCGACCAGCGGCACGCCGTCTTCGTCGGCGTCGTCGTGGCCGAGCAGCAGTTCGTTGGCGAAGCCGCGCGCGACGGAGAGGATCTCCAGCGTGTTGCGGTAGTTGAGCTTGAGGATGGTGGTGCGGCCCTGCGCCTGCACGCCCAGGCTTTTCCAGCTCAGGCGCTTGCGGTCCGGCTTGCCGTAGATGTTCTGCGCGTCGTCGTACAGCACCAGCAGCGAGTTGGTGTTCGGATCGATCATCTGCACGATCAGCTTGTACCAGTCCGGCTCGAAGTCGTGGCCTTCGTCGATCAGCACGGCGCCGTACTGGAAGCGCGGGATCCGGCCCTTGTCCACGCCGTCGATCACGGCGGGCGGCAATGCATCGAAGAAGCCGCGGCCTTCCGGCGGCAGCGGCACGTGGTAGGCGCTGAGCATGGCGCGGCACCACTTGTGGAAGTTGTAGACCTGCACCTTGTCGCTCAGGCCCCGCTCGCCCATCAGCTGGTCCAGCCTGGCGGCCAGCGTCTTGTTGTAGCAGAGCACCAGGATCGGCTTGCTCAGCGCGCGCGCCAGGTGCATGGCGCGGAAGCCCAGAATCATGGTTTTGCCGGAGCCGGCCACGCCATGGATGATGCGGTGCTCGTCGCCGAGCGAGCGCGCCAGCTGTTCCTGCTGCGCATCCATCACCTTGATCAGGTCGGGAATCTCGACCTTCGCCACCGCACCGGCGGTGGAAGCATCGAACAGGCCGAACTGGCCGGAGCCGGGTTCCACGCGGATTTCCGGGAACAGGTGCCAGCGCACGCGATCGATCTGCGGCAAGGTCAGCGCGGTGGGGAAGACCTGCGGGTACATCGCCCACAGGCGCTCCTGGAAGATCTCCGCATCGACCGATTCGTACATCTCGTCCTGGCAGATCACCAGGTGCGCGGGGATCACCGCGTCCAGCCCGCCCGCGTCGAACTGCTTGCGGCTGATATTGGCCAGCACCACGCCGTAGCCCCACGGCATGATCAGCTTGCCCTCGTAATGATGGCCGGGCGGATGGCGCAGCGCCGGGTCGTGCTGCAACACCTTGTAGACCTCGCTGGCGCAGTCGCGCGCCTGCATCAGCGGGTTGTGCTCCTTCACGCTGGCGCGGCCGGTGAGCAGGGTGAACAGGGTCGGGTCGGCCTGCTGGATGGTGTCCGGCTTCCAGTCCTTCACCTCCAGCACGAGCAGGCCGCGGCGGGGATGGAACACGATGAAGTCCGGGCGGCGCTGGCGCGGGCCGATCGGCACGTCGTACCACAGCAGGTAGTCTTCCTCGAGCTTCTGCTCCAGGCGCTCGGAAAAGCGCTTTTCGCCGCTGGTCATCCGCGACAGGCAGCTGTTTCGGGTTGGAATGAGCGTCGCCACCTTCGCTTCCCTTCTTGCGTGTGGCGGCGACGTTAGCGGATCGCGGGTCCGTGTCAATTCGCGGTTGGCATGGCGGACCGCATGGGACGGGGCCTGGCGGAGGGTGCATGATGGCCGTTCCCACCCCAAGGAGCCTGCCATGGATGCCTCGTCCTTGCCCCAGATCCACGAGCTGTATCCCTACCTGCGCGTGCACGATGCGCGGGCCGCGCTGGCGTTCTACCAGCGCGTGTTCGGCGCCAGCGTCCGGCTGCGCCTGGACGAAGCGGGCACCGGCCGGATCGGCCATGCCGAGCTGGTGTTCGGCGAACACATGGTGCTGATGCTGTCCGACGAATATCCCGAGTACGGCATCGTCGGACCGAAGTCGGTCGGCGGCACCAGTATTACCTTGCACCTGCACGTGGACGATGCGGACCGCCTGATCGCCCGCGCGGTGGAGGCCGGCGCCGAGCTGGTGCGTCCGCCGGCGGATGCGTTCTACGGCGAGCGCGGCGGCACGGTGCGCGACCCGTTCGGGCACGAGTGGCTGATCGGCCATTCGATCGAAGAGGTCAGTCCCGAAGAGATGCAGCGCCGCTACGACGCGCTGATGGCCGGCGGCTGATCAGCCCCAGCGGTGCAGCGCTTCGGGCGACACGCCGACGCGCCGGCAGGCGCGGCTGGCGATACCGTCTTTGAGCGCGGCACGGAACAGCGGCGACATCGTCCGCAGCGTGCCCGCCGCGATCCGCGCGCGGGTGCGCTGCAACGGCGTGCGTTGCAGCAGCGCCTGCGCCCAGGGCGGCAGCAGGTCGGCGCCGGCGTACAGGAACAGGTCGCGCGACAGGCCTGCCGCCGGCACCGGCAGGCGTACCTTCGACAGGATCGCCAGCACGGTGCGCGAGCGATCGCCGTAGAGCAGCTGCGGCTGCACGCGTTCGAAGTATTCGCTCACCTGTGCCTGCGAGGCCGGCACGTCGCGCGCGCCCAGCGCTTCGGCGATGCGGCGCGCCTCGTCGTAGTAGCGATCGGCCGCATCCGGCGGCATGGCGATCCCGCTGAAACGGCGATAGCCCTCGAGGAAGCTGTGCGCCTCGGTGACGTGGACCCAGGTGAGCAGGTCCGGATCGTCCGCGGCATACGGCCGTCCGTCCTCGGCGGTGCCGATGACCTGGCCATGGATCCGCTTCACGTGCTCGATCAGCTGCTGCGCCTGCTCCCGCGGCGCGTACGTGGTGCCGCCGACGAAAGCGGTGGTGCGACGCAGGCGGCCGACCAGGTCTTCGCGGAAGTTGGAGTGGTCCCACACGCCGGCCAGGGCCAGCGGATGCAGGGTCTGCAGCATCAGCGCGGCCAGGCCGCCGGCGAGCATGCCGGGGAAGTCGCAGTGCACGCGCCAGGTGGCGCTGTCCGGCCCGAACAGGCCGGGGTCGCCGGCCGGGTGGTCGTAGTCGAGATGGCTGCTGCCCTGCCTGGGGAAGGCGCCGAGCACCCAGCGCCGGATCGAGGCCTGGGCGGGATGGGCGAGCAGCTGGATAGGCGAAGGCATGGCGCGGATTCTAGCGGGTGGCCATGCGGCGTTTGGATGTCCAAACGCGTTAGTTGCGAGCGCAACCGAAATTTCGGGGTTTGCATTCGCCGGATGCTGTGTTATCCATACACGCCATGACCTTCTCCTCCGCCCGCTATTACTTCTGGTTTTACGGCTATCCGATGCCGGCGGCGGAGGAAGAGGCGCGATCGTAAGCAGAACACGACCACTCTCCCGAAAAGCCGCCAGCCTCCACTGGCGGCTTTTTTCATGGCCGCCGCTGGAAACCCCACCCAGGAACCGAGCCATGACGCTGCCCCATACCGACGACCTGCGCATCCGCGCGATCACACCCCTGAGCACGCCCGCCGAGGTGATGCGCGACTGCCACGCAGGCGAGCTCGCGCTTGACACCGTGGCGCATGCGCGCGCCGCGGTGCACGACATCCTCGCCGGCCAGGACGACCGGCTGGTGGTAGTGATCGGGCCCTGCTCGATCCACGACACCGCCGCGGCGATGGAATATGCGCGGCGCCTGCTCGGCCAGCGCCGCCGCTTCGCCGATACGCTGGAAATCGTCATGCGCGTGTATTTCGAAAAGCCGCGCACCACCGTGGGCTGGAAGGGACTGATCAACGATCCGGACCTCGACGGCAGCTTCCGCATCGACAAGGGCCTGCGCCTCGCGCGCACCCTGTTGCGCGACATCAACCAGCTGGGCGTGCCGGCCGGTTGCGAATTCCTGGACATGATCACGCCGCAGTACATCGCCGACCTGGTGGCCTGGGGCGCGATCGGCGCGCGCACCACGGAAAGCCAGGTGCATCGCGAGCTGGCCTCGGGCCTGTCGTGCCCGGTGGGCTTCAAGAACGGCACCGACGGTAATGTAAAGATCGCGGTCGACGCGGTGCAGGCCGCGTCGCAGCCGCACCATTTCATGGCGGTGACCAAGGACGGCCGTACCGCCATCGCCAGCACCATGGGCAACGAGGATTGCCATGTGATCCTGCGCGGCGGCAAGCAGCCCAACTACGACGCGGCCAGCGTGGATGCCGCCTGCGAAGCGATCGCGCGCGGCGGGCTTTCGCCGCGGCTGATGGTCGACGCCAGCCATGCCAACAGCAGCAAGCAGCCCGAGAACCAGCCGCTGGTGATCGACGACATCGCCCTGCAGCTGGAAGACGGCGAGCGCCGCATCATTGGCGTGATGGTGGAAAGCCATCTGCTCGGCGGCCGCCAGGAGCTGGTGCCGGAACAGTCGCTGCGCTACGGCCAGAGCATCACCGACGGTTGCATCGACTGGAACGCTTCCGTCGGCGTGCTGGAACGCCTCGACGAGGCCGTGCGCCGCCGCCGCGCGGGTTCCGGCGTAGCGGGGCGGTTGCGGCAGGCCGTGGGTTGTTGAGCCTGGGTTGTTGGGTGTGGGTTGCTGAGCCGCGGGTTGTTGAGCCGCGTGCTCAGGAGCCTTCGCGGCTGGTCTGGCCGGGATCGACCGTAAGCGTGAGGCGTGCGCGCCACGGGCCTTGTTGGTGATCGCGGGTGATCGCTGCCACCGATTGCGCGCCATGCTGCGAGGCGTAGATGTCGTCCTGGTCGACGGTGGTGCGCGCGAGGCGTTCGCGCCGGTACGGCGCCGTCGCCATCGCGGCCCTGGTGTCTTCTTCGCGGAAGAACACTTGTCCGGTGTGCACGGTATGGCCGCCGCGATAATGGCCGTCCTGCACCATGCCGCCGACGTGCAGCTTCAGGTGGATGTGGTTGCAGCGTCCGGCGTAGTAGCCGGGAAAGATGGTGTGGAACGCCAGCTTGCCGCGCGCATCGGCAAGCTGCGCGCCGCGCAGGAAAGTCAGCGCATCGCTGGCCTGCGCATGCGGCGGATGGCCGCCGCCGGGGCGCGGACCGCCTGGAGGCATGGCGCCGCGCGGCGGCGGGCCGGGCGGGGGAGGCGGCATGCCGGGGCCGCCAGGACCGCCGCCGTGGTCGTGGCCGAAGCCCGAATACACGCCCTGCGCATCGCAATGCCAGATCTCCAGCGCGACATCTTTCAGCGGACGGCAAGTGCGGCTGTCGAGCACTTCGAATTCCAGCGTGAGCGGCAGGCCTTGCTTGCCCTCGGTGATGTCCTGGCGCAGCAGCGCGCGATCGAGGTAATACGGACCTTCCGTCTGCTCCGCGCTGAGCCGGCAGGCCGGCGCGCCGCCGGGCAGGGCGCGCACGCGTGCGAGCGGCAGCGCGGCGAGGCCGCCGAGGCAGGCCTGGACGAAGTGGCGGCGGTTCCAGACGGGCATGGATGGGGTTCTCCTGGGGCGGTGCAACAGGAACGCCCGAAGCGAAGTCATGGATGACAATCGCTGCGTGCCTTTCACGACCGCACGCACGCCGCGTGCCCTAAGCTGAGGACTTCATCCGTTCCGGCCAGCAATATGAGCTACGACATCCAGCATCAGCCCAACGAGCGCCGCTTTTCAACCTCGGTCGACCTGGAACTATGCGTGCTCGACTACACGCTGTCGCCCACGCCATCGGGAGAAGTGATGACGATCACCCACACCGAAGTGCCGCCGCCGCTGGAAGGTCGCGGCATCGCCTCGGCCCTGGTGAAAGCCGCACTGGATCATGCGCGGGAGCAAGGCTGGAAGGTGCGGCCCGCATGTTCCTACGCCAATGCCTGGATGCGTCGTCATCCGGACTACGAAGACCTGCGCGCGGGCTGACGTCATCGCTATCATCGCGGTCGCCCATCTCCAGGAGGACGCGATGAACAGCACAGCCCACGCCAAGGCCAGGCCCAGGACGCACCGGCGTTTCCACTACCTGCGCGCGCGGCCGCGCCTGATGCTGTCGATGGCGATCTTCGCCGCCGCGCTGGCCGGCCTGCTCGCTTGTGGGACGCGCGCATCGATGGCGCTGCTGCTGGCCTTCGATCTGGCGGCGCTGGTCTATCTGAGCCTGCTCGCCGTGCTGTTCGGCCGCGCCAGTCCGGAACTGATGCGCTGCCAGGCACGCGCGCAGGACACCGGGCGCTGGGGTTTCCTGTGGAGCGCCATCATCCTCACTGCCGTAGTGATGGTGGCGCTGGGTGCCGAGCTGCATGGCGGCGCGGAAGGCGGCATGGCTTCCATCGCGCTGGCCGCGGGCAGCATCGTGCTGTCGTGGCTGTTCATGAACACCATGTTCGCCATGCATTACGCGCATGGCTATTACGGCGACTTCGGCAAGAAGCACGAAGGGTTGCAGTTTCCCGAAACGCCGGAGCCGGACTACTGGGACTTCGCGTACTTCGCCATCGTGATCGGCATGACCTTCCAGGTGTCGGACGTGCAGATCACCAGCCGCTACCTGCGCCGCGTCGCGCTGCTGCACAGCGTGATCGCGTTCTTCTTCAACGTGTTCATCATTGCGTTGAGCGTGAACGTGGTGGCGGGCAAGGCCTGAAGGCGTCGAACGAACGCGGAGTAGGTTGGGGTGAGCCGCAGGCGAACCCCAACATTGCGGGGCACATGAAAGTGGCGATGTTGGCGTTCGCCTGCGGCTCACCCCAACCTACGCCAGGCGGTGGAGGTCAGTCGCGGAAATTGTCGAACTGCAACGGCAACTCCACCTCCGCCTTGCGCAATACCTGCATCGCCAGCTGCAGGTCGTCGCGTTTCTTCCCGGTCACGCGCAGCTTGTCGCCGTTGATCTGCGCCTCGACCTTCAGCTTGGCCTCCTTCAGCGACGCCACCAGCTTCTTCGCCACCGGCTGCTCGATGCCCTGCTTGACGGTGATCTTCTGGCGCGAGCCGCCCAGGTTGGTCTCCGGATCGGCCACGTCCAGTGCACGCACGTCGATCTTCCGCGACACCAGCCGCCCGCGCAGGATGTCCAGCATCTGCTCCAGCTGGAATTCGCTCGGCGCGCGCTGGGTGATCACGAACTCCTCCAGCTCGAACTTGGCGTCGGTACCTTTGAAGTCGAATCGGTTGGCCAACTCGCGGTTGGCCTGGTCGACGGCGTTGGTGAGTTCGTGCTTGTCGACTTCGGAAACTACGTCGAAGGAAGGCATGGATGCATCTCGCAAGTGGAAACCGGTGGGGAAGTGTACGCGGGTAGGGGATAATCCGTCCCCTTGCAGCTAGGGCGGGTGATGGCGTGAAGGTAGACGTACTGGTGATCGGCGCGGGCGCGGCCGGCCTGATGTGTGCGATCGCGGCGGGGCAGCGCGGGCGCAGCGCGCTGGTGGTCGACCATGCCAACAAGCCGGGCAAGAAGATCCTGATGTCCGGCGGCGGGCGCTGCAATTTCACCAACCTGGGCGTGACGCCGGCGCAATACCTCTGCGCCAATCCGCATTTCGCCAAGTCCGCGCTGGCGCGCTACACGCCGGCGGACTTCATCGCGCTGGTGGAAAAGCACCGCATCGCCTATCACGAGAAGGAACTGGGCCAGCTGTTCTGCGACGAATCGTCCAAGCTGATCGTGCGCATGCTGCTGGACGAATGCGCGGCGGCCGGGGCGAAGGTCGAAACCAGCTGCGCGGTAGAGCGAGTGCGCAAGACCGAGGAGGGTTTCGCCGTGCACACCGCGCGTGGCGAAGTGCATGCGCAATCGCTGGTGGTCGCCAGCGGCGGCCTGTCGATTCCCAGCATGGGCGCCACCGGCTTCGGCTATGAACTGGCGCGGCAGTTCGGACATAACGTGCTGCCGACCCGCGCCGGCCTGGTGCCGCTGACCTTGAGCGGCAAGCACCAGGAGCGCTACCAGGATCTGTCGGGCCTGGCCTTGCCGCAGGTAGAGACCCGCGTAGGCAAGCGCCGCTTCCGCGCCGGCCTGCTGTTCACCCATCGCGGCGTCAGCGGACCGTCGATCCTGCAGATTTCCTCGTACTGGCAGCCCGGCGACGATCTGCGCATCGACCTGTTGCCCGACCAGGATGCGGCGGGTTGGCTGCAGGCTCAGCGCGACACGCGCCCGGCGATGGAGCTGAAGAACGTGCTCGCCGACCTGCTGCCGCGCCGCCTGGCGCAGCGCCTGTGCGAGCTGTGGTTCGAAAGCCGGCCAATGAAGCAGTACCGCCCGGCCGAACTGGACGCGATCGCCGCGCAGCTACGCGACTGGCCGCTGGTCGCCAGCGGTACCGAGGGCTACCGCACGGCCGAGGTGACGCTGGGCGGTGTCGATACCGACGGCCTGTCGTCCAGCACCATGCAATCGAAGCTGGTGCCGGGCTTGTACTTCATCGGCGAGGTCGTGGACGTGACCGGTTGGCTGGGTGGCTACAACTTCCAGTGGGCATGGGCCTCGGGCCAGGCCGCGGGGCAGGCGGCCTGAGTCACGTTCCATCCACCCGGCGTGGCGCACGGTGGCGCGTCTGCTTTTTCGTATTCCCGTGTTTGAGGAGCTATCCATGAAAGTCGGTTTCATCGGCCTCGGTGCCATGGGCAGCGCGATGGCCAGCAACCTGCTCAAGGCCGGCCACAGCGTGACGGTGTGGAACCGTTCGCCGGAGGCGACCGCGCCGCTCGCTTCGCTGGGCGCCAAGGTGGCCAGCACGCCGCAGCGCGCGGCGCAGGGCGAAGCGCTGTTCAGCATGCTGTCCAATGACCAGGCCGTGCGCGAGGTGGTGCTGGACAGCGGCCTGCTCGAGGAGATGGACAAGGGCACCGTGCACGTCAACCACGCCACCGTGTCGGTGGCCCTGGCGCGCGAACTGGCGTCGGCGCATGCGCAGCGCGGGTTGGATTACGTGGCCGCGCCGGTGTTTGGCCGGCCGGACGTGGCGGCGGCTGGCCGCCTCAATATCGTGGTCGCCGGCAAGCCGGCGGTGCTCGAACGCGTACGGCCCCTGCTCGAAGCGATGGGCAGTGCGATCTGGCCGATGGGCGAGGAGGCGGAGCGCGCCAACGTGGTGAAGATCGCCGGCAATTTCATGCTCGGCGCGGCGATCGAAAGCATGGCGGAGGCTTCGGCGCTGACCCGCGCGCATGGGGTCAGCGCGGGCGATTTCCTGCACGTGATGACCAGCACGCTGTTCGCCGCGCCGCCTTACCAGGGCTACGCCAAGCTGATCGCCGAGCAGCGCTTCAAGCCGGCCGGCTTCGCGCTGCCGCTGGGCTACAAGGACATCAACCTGGCACTGTCCGCCGCCGACGCCACGCGCGTGCCATTGCCGTTCGCCAGCGTGCTGCGCGACAGCCTGCTGGAGACGCTGGCGCTGGGCGACGAGGACGTGGACTGGTCGGCGCTGGCGATGGTGGCCGCGCGCCGCGCCGGCTTGAAGGACTAAGGAGTAGCCTTGCGCGCCTGCCGCAGGCGTGCCAGCCAGCCATCGAGCTGGTTGGCGAACGCCTGCTTGTCACGCGGATGGAACGCGGCCGGGCCGCCGGTATCGACGCCCGCGCCGCGCAATTCCTCCATGAAATCGCGCATCCCCAGGCGCTGGGCGATGGTATCGGGCGTGAACAGCTCGCCGCGCGGATGCACCGCCAGCGCGCCCTTGGCGATCACCTGGGCGGCCAACGGGATGTCCTGGGTCACCACCAGGTCGCCCGGCGCCACGCGGTTGGCGATTTCCGCATCGGCGACATCGAAGCCGCCGGGCACCTGGACGGCGCGCACGAAGCGCGAGGGCGGCGTGCGCAGGAACTGGTTGGCGACCAGGGTCACCTGCACCTGTTCGCGCTCGGCGGCGCGAAACAGGATTTCCTTGATCGCTACCGGGCAGGCGTCGGCGTCTACCCAGATGCGCGCATCCGCGTGGGCGGCGGGGAGTTTCACGCGTGCCCGTTCCAATGCAGCGTGCCATCGACCACCGTATGGGTGCGGCCGCCGATCCAGATCGTGCCGTCGATGATGCGCACGCGCAGGCTGGCATCGTGGCCGATCTCGCGGCCCTGGCTCACCGTATAGCCGGCGGCCAGCGGGCCGTGCGGCTCGGCGTGAGCGATATAGGCGGCGATCAGGCCATTGGCGGCGCCGGAAGCCGGATCCTCGACGATGCCGACACCGGCGGGGAAGGCGCGCACCACAAGCCCATACTCAGAAGGCATGTCGTCCGGATGCGCGGCGCGCGCGAACGCGCACAGGCCCAGGCTGTCGGTGGCGCGGGCCAGCGCGCCGATGGCGGCGTGGTCCGGCTGCCAGGCGCGCAGGCTGGCTTCGTCGGCGCATTCGGCCAGCCACCAGTGGCGGCCGCCGGCGACATAGGCGGGCGGCAGCGCGCCTAGCCCGATGCCGGACAAGGCGGCGGCGAGCAGCGGATGCGCGTCGGCGCCGGTTTTCTCAACCGTGGCATGCGGCGATTGCAGAAGTAACTGTCGCGCTTCGCCCGCGTCTTCAATGCGGATCGGCAGCACCCCGGCGCCGCATTCCTGCCACAGCACGCCGTCACGCGGCGTGGCCAGGCCGCATTCGAGCACGGCATGCGCGCTGCCTATGCTGGGATGGCCGGCGAAGGGGATTTCCTTGTGCGGGGTGAAGATGCGCACGCGATAGCTGGCGTCCGGCGTCGACGGCGGCAGCAGGAAGGTGGTCTCGACCAGGTCGGTCCAGCGGGCGAAACGCTGCATCTGCGCGTCGCTCCAGCCGGTCGCGTCGGTGACGACGCCGAGGTGGTTGCCGCCGCCGTGGGAAGCGGCAAAGACGTCCAGATGCAGATAGCGGATGGGAGGCATGAGGGGAGGGTGTGGCGGGGGAAAGAAACGCGTAGCCGCGCATCATACGTGGCCGGACGCAGGCGGGCGAGGTCGACAAGGCGCCGCCGGGCGGCGAAGATGCGCGCTTTGCCGTACCCGCGGACGAGAACCGTACATGCTGATCACCCTGCTCATCATCGCCGTCACCTGCATCGTGTCCTTCGTGGCGTTCAACAACGCACGCCTGATGGACGACCTGATCCTGTGGCCGCCGGCGATCGAAAAGAAAAAGGAATACCACCGCCTGGTGACCTACGGCCTGATCCACGCCGACTTCTATCACCTGCTGTTCAACATGATCACGCTGTTCTTCTTCGGCCGCGCGATGGAGCCCAGGTACGCCGCGCACCTGGGCAGCACCGGCTTCCTGCTGTTCTACATCGGCGCGCTGGTGGTCTCGATCCTGCCGACCTTCCTGGCCAACCGGCACAACCCCAATTACCGCAGCCTGGGCGCTTCGGGAGCGGTGTCGGCGGTGCTGTTCGCTTTCATCCTGTGGATGCCGTGGGCACGCATGGTGGTATTCGTCATCCCGATGCCGGCGATCGTCTATGCGGTGCTGTACGTCGCCTATTCGATCTGGATGGACCGGCAGGGCACGGACAACGTCAACCACAGCGCGCACTTGTGGGGTGCGGCCTATGGCATCGCGTTCACCCTGATCATGCAGCCGGACCTGTTCTCACACTTCCTTAGCGAACTGGCGCGCCCGCGATTCTGAACGCGGCCGGCCCGGGTCAAACACCCGTGGCAGGTGGCAATCCGCTCAGTGGGCATTCAACGCGGCGGGCCTAGCGTGGTTTCATCAAACCGCGAGGTGCGCCATGAAACGCCTGCTTGCCGGCCTGACCCTGGTCGCCGCCACCGCGGCCCTGTCGGGTTGTTACTACGACCCTGGCTACAGCTACGTCCGCAGCTCCAGCTACGTGGGCGACGCGTATTACGGCTCGGGCCGCACGGTGGTCTACGACGACGGCTATTACGCGCCGACCTATTACAGCGGCGGCTACTACGGCTGCTGCTACGCCCCGCCGGTGACGGTGGGCATCAGTGGCGTGTGGTATGGCGGCGGTTCGCGCTGGCACGATCACGGCGGCCGCTACTACCGCGGCGGCGGCAACTGGCGTGGCGGCAACTGGAGCGGCCATCGCGGCAACTGGAGCGGCGGCCGCGGCGGCCACTGGAACGGGCACGGCCGCTGAGCCTGCCCTGGCCGGCTGAGGGCCGGCCCGGCACAATTCCCTGATGAGCTATCCGGGCAGGCGGTTGCCGCAACGATTGAACAGGCTCATCGCCCTCGCGGCGGTGGGCCTTTTGCTATCCGCCTGCGGCGGCCTGGGCTACTACGCGCATGTGGCGCATGGGCAGGGCGAGCTGCTGTTCAACCAGCGCGCGGTCGAGCGGGTGATCGCCGATCCGGCGACCAAGCCGGCCCTGGCCGGTCGCCTGGAGCTGGCGCAGCAGGCGCGCCGCTTCGCCTCGCTCCGGCTGGGCTTGCCCGACAACCGCAGTTACACGCGCTATGTGGCACTCGACCGCCCCTACGTGGTGTGGAACGTGTTCGCCACGCCGCGCTATTCGGTGGATGCCGTGCGGCATTGCTTTCCGGTCGCCGGCTGCGTGGCTTATCGCGGCTACTTCGATGAAGCCAGGGCCAGGGGCGAGGCGGCGCGGTTGAAGGCGGACGGCGACGATGTCTACGTCGGCGGCGTCTCCGCGTATTCCACCCTGGGCTGGTTCGCCGATCCGATCCTCAGCAGCATGCTGCGCTGGGACGACGACGAGCTGGCCGGCACCATCTTCCACGAGCTGGCGCACCAGCTGGTCTATGTGCGCGACGACAGCGCCTTCAACGAGTCCTTCGCCAGCTTCGTGCAGGAGCAGGGCCTGAAGGAGTGGCGCGCTTCGCGCAAGCTGCCGCCGCTGCTCGGGCACGAGCAGGCGGAGGAGGATGGCTTCACCCAGCTGGTGCTGGAACTGCGCGACCGCCTGCGCCAGGCCTACGCCAAGGGCGGCGACGAGGCCACGCTGGAAGCGGCCAAGCAGGCGGAGATCGCCGCCTTCCGCGAGCGCTACCGCCAATGGCGCGATACCAACTGGCCTGACCATCACCGCTACGACGCCTGGGTGGCCGCGCCGATCAACAATGCGCGCCTGCTGCCGTTCGGCCTCTACGACCAGTGGAAGCCGGCCTTCGCGGCGTTGTTCCGGCAGGCGGAAGGGCAGTGGCCGCTGTTCTATGCCGACGTGCGCCGCCTGGCGAAACTGTCGAAGGACGAGCGCGATCGCGAGCTGCGGCGTCTTGCCGCGGAAGTCCCGGCGGGGCCGGCCTAGCCGGCCTGGATCGTTCCCAAAAGGAAACGCTGTGTCGCCGTCTGGACGTCCAGACGGCCAATCCGGGTGTAAGGTCGGGGCTTTCGCGTGGTTGGAGAAGGCCCTTGAAGCTGGTGTCCTGGTGGCTCGGTATCCGTTTCTGGAAGCGCGTGCTGGCGGGCTTCGTGCTGGGTGCGCTGGCGGGCTGGCTGTGCGGGCCGGGCTCCGTGGCGTGGTTCCAGCCGCTGGGCGATGTCTATGTGGCGCTGATCAAGATGATCGCGGTGCCGCTGGTGTTCTTCGCGGTGGTCAACAGCGTGTCGAGCCTGCACGGCGTGCAGCGCATGGCGGCGCTGGGAGGGCGTACCTTCCTGTGGTTCGCGCTGACGGCGGCGCTCGCGGTGGGCGTGGGGCTGCTGGTTGGCCACCTGACCGATCCCGGCCTCGGCGTGGGCCAGTTGACCATGGCCGGCGACTACAAAGTGCGCGAAGTGCCGTCGGCGGTGAAGGTGCTGCTCGACGTGGTGCCGACCAACCCGTTCCGTGCCCTGTCCGAGGGCAAGATCCTCCAGGTGATCTTCTTCGCCGGCCTGCTCGGCCTGGCGCTGGTGAAGATCGGCGAGAAGTCCGCGCGCCTGCGCGAGCTGTTCGGCGAGGCCAACGACGCAATGATCCAGGTCACCCGCTTCGTGCTGGAGATGACGCCGATCGGCACCTTCGGCCTGATTGCCGCGCTGGTCGCCGGCTACGGCTTCGAAAAACTGCTGCCGCTGGGCAAGTTCGTGCTCGCCCTGTATGCCGCCTGCGCGGTGCAGATCGTGGTGGTCTACGGCGGCCTGCTGCTGGCACATGGCCTCAGCCCGCGCCGCTTCTTCCGTGGCGTGCTGCCGGCGATGCAGGTGGCTTTCACCTCGTCCTCGAGCTTCGCCTCGATGCCGGTCGCGCTGCGCAGCGTGACGCAGAACCTCGGCGTCTCGCCGGCCTATGCCTCGTTCGCCGTGCCGCTGGGCGCCAGCATCAAGATGGACGGCTGCGGCGCGATCTATCCGGCGATCAGCTCGATCTTCGTGGCGCAGTATTTCGGCCTGCAGCTGGAACCTGCGCAATATTTCGTGATCCTGCTGGCCTCGGTGCTCGGTTCGTTCGGCACCGCGGGCGTGCCGGGCACGGCGACGGTGATGGTCACCCTGGTGCTCAGCTCCGCGGGCCTGCCGGTGGAGGGCATCGGCTACCTGGTGGCGATCGACCGCGTGCTCGACATGATGCGCACCATGACCAACGTTACCGGCCAGATGCTGGTGCCGGTGCTGGTGGCGCGCGAGCAGGGGCTGCTGGATATGGACGTCTATCTGGGCGAGGCCGCGCCTGCGGGGTTGCAGGAGCCCGCGCGCTGACTCAGGGGCCGTGCTTGCGCCCGGCCATGTGGCGCAGATAGGCCAGCAGGGCATCCAGGTCGGCGTCGCTCAGCACCTTGGCGTCGAAGCCCGGCATCTTCGCCTGCGGCCAGTGGCGCAGCGCTTGCGGATCGCGCACGTAGGCGCGCAGCAGGTCGGCGCGCAGGTATTCGGTGGGGTTGTACGGCACGTTGAGATCCGGCCCCAGCCTGGCGTCACCCTGGCCGTTGAGCGTGTGGCAGGCCAGGCAGATGTGCTGGAACACCTCGAAGCCGCGCCGCTCGGGGCTGCCCGTGGCCAGCGCGGGATCGGGCGCCATGGCCGGGAAGCGCGCCGCCACCGCGTCGAGCTTGCGGATCGCGGCCAGCTGATAAGGCCATTGCTCCGGATTGACGCCGCCCGCCTCGGGGCGCGTCCACACCACATAGAACGGCCCGGCGCCCTGGCTCTTGCCGGGCAGGGCGGGCCAGGGCTGCTGCGGATCCTCGATCGCCAGCCAGGCCTCGGCGCCGTGGCCATCCAGGACCAGGGCCGCCGGCACCTCGGCCGCAAAGCCGTCGCTGGCGACGAACTGCAGATGGTCGCCAGCCGTCGCGCCGGCCAGCAGCGCCTTCAGCGGCACGGCGCGGTAGCGCATGGCGCGGCGGTAGGCGACGTCCTGCGGGATATCGATCGTGCGTGCATCCGGGCGCGTTGCCAGCTGGCTGCTTTCCAGCGTCTTCGCGCCATGGCCCAGGTCGATCTTCAGCTCGGCGGCGCCTGCGGGCAGGGCGGCAAGCAGGGCGAGCAGGCATAGAAGGCGCAGCAGCATCGGCGATTCTCGGGGTTGGCAAGCGGCGCATTGTGGCATGGCCCCGGAGCCCGGCATGGCCGTGAAAACAGACGGTTGCGATCGAAAACAAGATGCGGGATTTTGCCCGGGTTTTCCCGAAGCTGGCGGAAACCTGAACCGATCTAAATTCGCTCTTGAACTAAGCCGGGGGCGACCGCACTAATCACCCGTATCGCCGTGAGGCGAAATGAGATGGGGCAGAAGATCGCACCATCGGGGGCCGCCTCTTTTTCTCCCCCTCTTTGTAGAGGACGGCCTGACAAGACCCCGGTAGCTACTCCCCTGGCTACCGGGGTTTTCATTTTTCCGGCTCATGGTTTTTTCTCAGGCTCGCGTTTCGCCGCGAGGCGCGGGGATAATCGGCGACGGCTCGCGCCGCTCCTCCCCCTGTGGATCCCCGATGATCATCCGCTCGTTGCTGGACACCGACCTGTACAAGTTCTCGATGATGCAGGTGGTGCTGCACCACTATCCGGCCGCCCAGGTCGAATACCGCTTCAAGTGCCGCAACCCGGGCATCGACCTGGTGCCGTACATCGGGGAGATCCGCGCCGAGCTCGACGCGCTGTGCAGCCTGCGCTTCAGCGAGGACGAGCTGGCCTACCTGCGCTCGTGGCGTTTCATCAAGAGCGACTTCATCGATTTCCTCGGGTTGTTCCAGCTCAACGCCAAGTACGTAAGCATCGAACCGGCATCCAGCGGCAATGGCGAGATCGAGATCCGCATCGTCGGTCCGTGGCTGCACACCATCCTGTTCGAGGTGCCGCTGCTGGCCATCGTCAACGAGGTGTACTTCCGTAACGCCCATCCCGGCCTGGGCCTCGACGAGGGGCGCGAGCGCCTGCGCGACAAGATCGCCTTGCTGCGCGATACGCCCGGCTACGAAGGCTGCCGCATCGCCGACTACGGCACGCGCCGCCGCTTCTCGCGCGAATGGCACGCCGAAGTGGTGGAAGCGCTGCGCGACGGGCTGGGCCCGAAGCTGGCCGGCACCAGCAACGTCTGGCTGGCCTGGAAGCTGGGCCTGACCCCGCTGGGCACGCTGGCGCATGAGTACCTGCAGGCGCACCAGGCGCTGGGTCCGCGCCTGCGCGATTCGCAGGTGGCGGCGCTGGAAACCTGGGCGAAGGAATACCGCGGCGACCTCGGCATCGCGCTGTCCGATGTCTACGGCCTCAACGCCTTCCTGCGCGATTTCGACATGTACTTCTGCAAGCTGTTCGACGGCACCCGCCACGATTCCGGCGACCCGTTCGCCTGGGGCGAGCGCGTGCTGGCGCATTACCGCGCCAACCGCGTGGACCCGAGCAGCAAGGTGCTGGTCTTCAGCGACGGCCTGGACATCCCCAAGGTGATGCAGCTGTACGAGCACTTCCGCGGGCGCTGCCTGCTGGCCTTCGGCGTCGGCACCAACCTCACCAACGACGTGGGCCCGACGCCGCTGAACATCGTGATCAAGATGATCCGCTGCAACGGCCAGCCGGTGGCCAAGCTCAGCGATTCGCCGGGTAAGAACATGTGCGAGGACAAGGCCTACGTGACCTATCTCCGGCAGGTGTTCGAGATTCCCGTGCCGGTCGAAGAGGGGGCCTGAGAGACCGGCTGTAATTTGCTACACGCTCGTCATTCCGGCGCAGGCCGGAATCCAGTGCCAACACGCTAAATGGAGCGGATACGCCTAAAGATGCGCTCTTGAAGTTTATCGCGACAACCAAGCGCCATCGCCACTGGATTCCGGCCTGCGCCGGAATGACGAGCAAAGAAAACGCCGGGCACTGCCCGGCGTTTTCGCATGACGGAGAAGACGCCGCTCAGAACGCCGGCAACACCGCCCCCTGGTACTTCTGCTCGATGAAGGCCTTGATCTCGGGGCTGGTCAGCGCCTTGGCCAGCTTCTGCACGCGCGGGTCGTCCTTGTTGTCGGGACGGCCGACCAGGTAGTTCACATAGGGCGAGTCCTTGCCCTCGATCAGCAGCGCATCCCTGGTCGGATTGAGGCCGGCGGCCAGCGCGTAGTTGGTATTGATCAGCGCCAGGTCCACCTCGTCCAGCGTGCGCGGCAGCATCGCCGCTTCCAGCTCGCGGAACTTCAGGTGCTTGGGGTTGGCGGTGATGTCCTTCTGCGTGGCCAGCTCGTCGTTCGGGTCCTTCAACGTGATGATCCCGTGGCGCGCGAGCAGGAGCAGGGCGCGGCTGTTGTTGCTGGGGTCGTTCGGCAGGGTGACGGTGGCGCCGTCGGACAGCTCGGCGATGTTCTTGAGCTTGCGCGAGTAGGCGCCGAACGGCTCGATGTGCACGCCGGTAACGATGGTCAGCTGGGTGCCGCGCTGGCGGTTGAATTCGTCCAGGTAGGGCTTGGTCTGGAAGTAGTTCAGGTCGATGGCCTTCTCGGCCACCTGGGTATTGGGCTGTACGTAGTCGGCGAAGACCTTGATCTCCAGGTCCACGCCTTCCTTGGCCAGCAGCGGCTTGACCTGCTTGAGGATCTCCGCGTGCGGCACGGCGGTGGCGGCGACCACCAGTTTCTGGCCGCCGGCGGTGGCATCGCCGGAACCGGAGGACGAGCAGCCGGCCAGCGCGAGCAGGGCGGTCAGGGCGGCGAGCAGCTTCTTCATGGGGCGGGATCCTTGTGCGACGCACCAGAATAGCCGTCTATATGCCTTTGAGGGAATAGGGAGTGGGGAATAGGGAATAGGGAAGAGCAAACACCGCCAGCTTGCAGCGCCGCTCTTCCTATTCCCTATTCCCGATTCCCTTATTGGCGATTCCCTGCAAAGCGGGCCACCACGCGGTCGCCGACCATCTGCAGCAGCTGCACCAGCACGATCAGCAGCACCACGGTGACGAACATGTAGTCCGACTTGTAGCTCAGGTAACCGTAGCGATAAGCCAGGTCGCCCAGGCCGCCGGCGCCGATCGCGCCACCCATGGCGGTATAACCGACCAGGGCGATGGCGGTGACCGTGGTGCCGGCGATCAGGCCGCCGCGGGCCTCCGGCAGCAGCACGTGGCGCACGATCTGCCAGGTGCTGGCGCCCATCGCCTGGCTGGCCTCGATTACGCCGCGCTGCACTTCGCGCAGCGCCGTCTCGACCAGGCGCGCGAAGAACGGTGCCGCGCCGATCACCAGCGGCGGGATCGCGCCGCGGATGCCGAGCTTGGTGCCGACCAGCACATAGGTCAGCGGCATCAGCACGATCATCAGGATGATGAAGGGAATCGAACGCAGGATGTTCACCACCAGCGACAGCGCCGCATACAGCTTGGGCATCTCGCGCAGCTGGCCCTTGCCGGTGAGATACAGCAGCACGCCCAGCGGCAGGCCGATCAGCACGGTAAGCGCGAGCGAACCGCCGAGCATCAGCAAGGTGTCGATGCAGGCGTGGCCGAGCTCGGCCCAGTCGTCGATGTTCGGAAACAGGCTTTGCAGCAGCGGCGCGCTCATCGGTTCAGTTCCTCGATCTCGATGCCGGCGGCGCGCAGCGCCACCAGCGCCTGGTCCACGCCGCTGCCCTGCATGGCCAGCGTGAGCTGGCCGTAGGGCAGGTCCTTGATGCGGTCGATGCGGCCGGCCAGGATGTTGAAGTCCACGCCGGTATCGCGCGCCACGCGGCCCAGCGCAGGCGTCCAGGTGGCTTCGCCGCGGAAGGACAGGCGCAGGATGCGGCCCGGCACATGGGTATACGGAGCCAGTTCGCCGGCGGCTTCCTCCGGCAGCGCTTCGTTGACGAAACGCCGCGTGGTCGGATGCCGCGGATGCAGGAACACGTCCGCCACCGCGCCGTGCTCGACGATGCGGCCGGCGTCCAGCACCGCCACGCGGTCGCACACGCGGCGCACCACGTCCATCTCGTGGGTGATCAGCACGATGGTGAGTTTCAGCTCGCGGTTGATCTCGGCCAGCAGTTCCAGCACCGAGGCGGTGGTCTGCGGATCCAGCGCGCTGGTGGCCTCGTCGCACAGCAGGATGGACGGCCGGTTGGCGAGCGCACGGGCGATGCCCACGCGCTGCTTCTGGCCACCCGAAAGTTGCGCGGGGTATTTGCTGGCATGCGCCTCCAGGCCCACGCGGCGCAGCAGCTCGTCCACTCGCGCCTTGATCTTGCCGGCGTCGGTTTCGCCGGCCAGGCGCAGCGGAAAGGCGATGTTGTCCGCCACCGTCTGCGAGCTGAGCAGGTTGAAGTGCTGGAAGATCATGCCGATGCGCCGCCGCTGCGCGCGCAGGGCGGCATCGCCCAGCGCGGTCATCTCGGTGCCGTCGATCAGGATGCTGCCGCCGCTGGGACGCTCCAGCAGGTTGATCAGCCGGATCAGCGTGGACTTGCCGGCGCCCGAATGCCCGATGATGCCGAACACCTCGCCGTCGGCGATGTCCAGGCTGAAAGGCTGCAGGGCGGGGATGTCCTTGCCGTCGACGCGGTAGGACTTGTGGACATCGACGAAGCGGATCACGACGGGCCTTGGACAGTGACCGGAAGCGGCATTCTATGCCAGCTGGACCGGGCGGCGTAGACTGCCGGGACCTCTACCGGAGCTTCGCCATGACCACGGCCTACGACTTCAGCGCGCGCGACATCGACGGCAACGAGCGCTCACTCGCCGAATGGCGCGGCAAGACCCTGCTGATCGTCAACGTCGCCTCCAAGTGCGGCTTCACACCGCAGTACGAAGGGCTGGAGCAGCTGTGGCGCGCCGGCCGCGACAAGGACCTGGTGGTGCTGGGCTTCCCCTGCGACCAGTTCGGCCACCAGGAACCGGGCGACGAGGCCGAGATCAAGAACTTCTGCAGCCTCAGCTACGACGTGACCTTCCCGATGTTCGCCAAGATCGAGGTCAACGGCGACGGCACGCATCCGCTCTACCAGTGGCTGAAGAGCGAGGGCAAGGGCATCCTCGGCAGCGAGTCGATCAAGTGGAACTTCACCAAGTTCCTGGTCGGCCCGGACGGCCAGGTGGTGAAGCGCTACGCGCCCACCGACACGCCGGCCAGGATCGGCAAGGACGTCAAGGTTCAGTTGGCCGGCTGAGCGGCCACCGCGCCGGTCTTTTCCGGCACCGGTGCCTGCGCCGGCAGCCCGGCCAGCATCTGCGCGATCGCATCGATGTCGCGGCTGGCGCTGGGTGCGCCGGCCGGCGGGTCGTAATTGTTGAGCATGATGGCGAAGGCCAGGCGCTCGCCGCCGGCGGTAGTGACGTAGCCGGCCATGCAGTGCACCAGCGACATGCTGCCGGTCTTGGCGCGCAGGTTGTTGTTGGCCGGCGTGTCGCGCATGCGCCACTGCAGGGTGCCGTCCACGCCGGCGATCGGCAGCGCATCGAATAGCACGTGCGCGTACGACTGCGCGGCGAGGAAGGACAGCAGGCGCGTCATCGAGGCCGGCGTGCTCAGGTCGCGGCGCGACAGGCCGGTGCCTTCCTCGATCACCGTGCTGCCCGGCGGCAGCCCCATCTGCTCCAGCAGCTGGCGCAGGCCGCGCAGGCCCCAGTTCTCGGTGGTGAGGAAGCCGGTCGGGGGCGACGCGGCCTGCATCGCCGCGGCCTGCGCGCGCACGCCGGCGATCAGCAGCAGGTTCTGCAGGTACAGGTTCTGCGAGCGCTTCAGGCCGCGCTGCACGATCTCGGCCAGCGGCGGCGATTGCACTTCGGCGATCAGCCTGGCGTCGTCGCGCAGCGCGTCGCTGTTCTGTGGCCAGTGCAGCGCGCGCACGCCGCCCTGCACGGCGACGCCGTGCCGCATCAGCGCGGCACGCAGTTGCTCGCCGGCGAGCAGGGCCGGGTCGAACACGGCGAGCTTGAAGCGCTGCGCCGTGCTGCGCGCGGCGATATGGCCGAAGGCGTACAGCGTGCGGTCGCCCGGCGCGCGGTAGAGATTGATGTCGTTGCGCACGCCGTGCGCACTGGTGGCGATGCGGTTGGCGACCTCGGGCAAGGCGTCGGCGGGATTCTGCGTGACCACCGCCGGCCGCCCTTCGGCGCCGGGCGCGACGGTCACGTCGACCTGGTTCTCCTGCACGCTCAGTGCGGAGGACGGCACGGCGAACCAGCTCTGCAGGTCCGCCGCTTCCCAGCCCGAGCCCATCGCCGGGCTGGCGAAATAGCTGTCGTCGGCGACGATGCCGCCCTTGACCGTGCGGATGCCGCGCGCGGCCGCCTGCTGCGCCATGCGGTCCGCCCAGTCCGCGGTCGACGCATCCGCACCCAGGGTGGGATCGCCCATGCCGTAGAGCAGCAGCGGGCCGTCCAGCACGCCGTTGCGCACGTGCTCGTGAGCGAGCAGGCGGGTCGGGATGCGGTAGTCCGGGCCCAGCTCGCTCAGTGCCAGCGCGGCGGTGAACAGCTTGGCGGTGGACGCGGTCTGGTACAGGCGATCGCCGTCGTGCTCGTAGAGCGTGCGGCCGGTGTCCAGCGAGACCACCGCGATGCCCCAGCGCGCGCCGGCAAAGCGCGGCTGCGCGATCTGCGCTTCGATGCGGGAGGCCAGCGACAACGCTTCGCCGGCGTGTGCCGCGGTGCCGAGCAGCAGCGCTGCGGCCACGGCGAGCAGGCGGCCAATCCTTGGGCGGTCAGTCAGGATGTCCTTCATGCCGCGCAGTTTACGCAGCCTCGTGCAGGCGTGGCAGCGGCGCGATCCACGCGCCGCGCCGGCGCAGCTCCCAGGCGATCCAGCCCAGTCCGGCGCCGCGCACCGCCATGAAGGCGAGAAACGCCAGCCACAAGCCGTCATTGCCCCAGCCGCGCGCGGCCCAGGCGAGCAGGGCGAACAGCGCCACCGCCACCAGCATGCCGTCGCGCATCTCCCGTCCGCGCGTGGCGCCGATGAACAGGCCATCGAGCAGATAGCTCCACACCGACACCACCGGCAGCGCGGCCAGCCAGGGCAGCGCGCCGTAGGCTACGGCGCGCACTTCCGGCAGGCTGGTCTGCACATTCACGAACAGATGGCCGGCGCCGGCGAACAGCAGCGCACAGGCCACGCTGCCCAGCAACGACCAACCGCCCGCCACCACCAGCGCGCGGCGCAGCGCCAGTGGATCGCGCGCGCCGATGGCGTGGCCGCACAGCGCCTCCACTGCATTGGCGAGGCCGTCCAGGCCGAACGCGGTCAGCATCAGCCCGTTGAGCAGCAGGGCGTTGGCAGCCACGGTGGCGTCGCCCAATCGCGCGCCGAGCAGCGAGATGCTGAAGAACACGCCTTCCAGCGCCAGCGTGCGGATGAAGATGTCGCGGTTGACCATCAGCAGTGGCCGCCAGTGCGCCCAGCCGCGCATTGCCTGCCAATCCACGCGGCCCGGCCAGCCATGCACGGCGCGGCGCGCGCACCACAGGCCATACAGGGCGCCGCACCATTCGCCGCAGGCCGAGGCCAGCGCGATGCCCGGCACGCCCCAGCCGAAGCCGGGCACGAACAGCAGGTTCAGCGCGATATTCACCAGGTTGGCCACCAGCAGCAGGGACAGCGTGGTGCGTGCGCGCTGCGCGCCGATGAACCAGCCGGCGAGTGCATAGTTGAGCAGCGCGGCCGGCAGGCCGAGCAGGCGCAGGTGCAGATAATCGAGGCCGCGCGCGGCCAGTGCCGGCGTGGCATGCATCTGGCCGATCAGCCACGGCAGCAGCGGCAGCATCAGCAAGCCCACGCCGATACCGAACACGGCGGCCAGCAGCAAGGCCTGGACCTGCACCGTGCGCAGCGCGATGCGATCGCCGGCGCCCTCGGCCTGCGCGGCGAAGCCGGTGGTGCCCATGCGCAGGAAGCCCAGACTCCACACCGGCAGCGCATAGATCGCGCTGCCGACCGCGACGGCGCCCAGGTCCTGCGTCTGCGGCAGATGGCCGGCCACCGTGCTGTCGACCAGCGCCACCAGCGGCACGGTGAGGTTGGACAGGATCATCGGCACGGCCAGCGCCCAGACCCGGCGATGGGTGGGGCGATGGCGCCAGGCGTCGAGCAGCTCGGACATGGGGCGGGCTTGAGGCGGGGATGTCGCGCAGAGTAGCGCCCCGCGGAAAACAGCGCATTGACGCCCAAGCTGGTAATCTTCCCGACCGTTGTCTCGCCGGTCCCCGTCACGCATGGGTCCGGACCGGCAGCTTCTTTCCTTTCCCCTTTGCGAGAACACCATGCAGATCGCCGAGCGCTCCGTTGCCTCCTTCCATTACACGCTGACCGACGACCAGGGTCAGGTCCTCGACAGCTCCGAAGGCCGCGAGCCGCTCACCTATCTGCACGGCGTGGGCCAGATCGTGCCCGGCCTGGAGAAGGCGATGACCGGCCGCCAGGCCGGCGACCAGTTCAAGGTCGACGTCGCGCCGGAAGAAGGCTACGGCGTGCACCATGCCGAACTGACCCAGTCGGTGCCGCGCGAAGCGTTCCAGGGCGTGGACGACATCCAGCCGGGCATGCAGTTCCAGGGCCACGGCCCGCAGGGTGTCATCAACGTCACCGTCACCGCGGTCGACAACGACACCGTGCATATCGACGGCAACCATCCGCTGGCCGGCAAGACGCTGCACTTCGCCGTCGAGGTGACCGACGTGCGCCAGGCCACCGAGGAAGAGCTGGCCCACGGCCACGTCCACGGCGAAGGCGGCCACGAGCACTGAGCCATGACACGCGCCGGCCCGGTTTCGACCGGGCCGGCTTTTTTGTGGGCGTTTCGCACGGCGCGCCCCAACCGCTCGCTCAAGGATCGAGTCGCCATGCAGGCACCCCTGCGCATCGCGATCGTCGGCTATGGCGCCGCCGGCCAGGCCGTCGCGCTGTTTCTCTCTGCGCAGGGACATGCGCTGAGCGTGTTCGAGCAGGCGGCCACGCCCGGCCCGGTCGGCGCCGGGTTCCTGCTGCAGCCCACCGGCCTGGGCGTGCTGTCGCGCCTGGGTCTGCACGAAGGCGCGCTGGCGCAGGGGCAGCGCATCGAGCGCCTGCACGGCGAGAATCGCCGCGGCCGGCGCGTGATGGACATGCGCTATGCCGACCATGCGCCGGCGTGTTTCGGGCTGGGCCTGACCCGCGGTTCCTTGTTCACCCTGCTGCGCGATGCGTATGACGATGCCGGGCGCATCCATACCGGCGTGTGCATCGAGGCAGTCGCTGACGATGGCGTGCACCTGCGCGACAGCAACGGCGGCATGCATGGGCCGTTCGACCTGATCGTCGTCGCCGACGGCGCGCACTCGCGCTTGCGGCGCCATTTGCCGCAAGCGCAGCGGCGGCGTGAAGCGGTCTATCCGTGGGGAGCGATGTGGTGCCTGCTGCCGGCCGGCGACTGGCCGCATGGCAACGAGCTGCGCCAGCGCTATGCCGGTACGCGCGAGATGATCGGGTTGCTGCCGGTGGGGCGGCGCGCCGATCGCGACGGGGATTGGCTCACCTTCTTTTTCAGCCTGCCGGGCGAGCAGGTGGACGGTTTCGATGGCGCGGCGCTGGAACGCCTGCGCGAGCGCGTGGCGGAGCTCTGGCCGGAGGCGTCGCCGCTGCTGGATGGCATCGATACGCCCGGGCAACTCCACCGCGCGCGTTATCGCGACGTGGCGCTGCGCCATCCCGTGCACGGCCGCGTGGTCTTCGTCGGCGACGCGGCTCATGCGATGAGCCCGCAGCTGGGACAGGGCGTGAACATGGCGCTGCTCGATGCGCAAGCGCTGGCCGATGCGCTGGCCGCGCATGTCACGCCCGAGGCGGCACTGCTCGATTACGCGCGGCAGCGGCGTAATCACCTGGCGGTGTACCAGCGCATCAGCCGCTGGCTGACGCCGCTGTTCCAGTCGGACCGCAACGGACTGGCCTGGTGGCGCGACCTGGCCTTCCATCCGCTGAGCCGCCTGCCGCTGGCGCGCGTCCAGACGCTGAAAATCCTCACCGGCACGAAAAAGGCCTGGTGGCGCTGACCACCATGCCTTTCGCGGCGGCCTGCGCTCAGTACCAGTCGAGCAGCGAGATGCCCACGCCCAGGTAGGTGGCGTTGTGGTTGTAGTCGATCATGCTCTCGCCGTAGCCCTTGAACAGCTCCATGTAGGCGCGCAGGTTGCCGCTGATCGGAAAGGCCCAGCTGAACTGCGCGGCGCCATGGCTGCGGCTGCCGCCGCGCAGCGAGTGGCGCAGCATCAGGCCGAATTCCTGGCCGTTCCATTCGTGCACGATCTGCACGTCGCCGCGGCCCATGTAGTCGCTGATGTCGGGGTTGTTGTCGTCCTTGCCGTGCTCCGGCACACGCCACCACGGGCGGAACATCACCGTCCAGCCGTCGCGCTCGAAGCCGACGTTGCCGATCACGCGGTTCCAGCTGCGCGACAACGGATTGGAGCGGCCGTTCGACTCGTGGTTGACGCCGATGCCGAGCAGGCGGCCGTCCCAGCCAGCCAACTGGTAGTTGGTGGCGAACACCAGCATCGCTTCCGGTTCGTAATTGGTCTCGCGGAACGGACGCGAGATCTTGTTGTTGTAGACCTGCCAGCGCGAGGACTGGGTATAGCCCACCCACAGGTCGCCCGCGTCGCCGAATACGCCCTGCCACACCTTGGTCTTCAGGCTGAGCTGGAACTTCGCCTCGACGTTCTGCAGCTGCTGCGGCGTGTCGACGGTGTTCAAGGGATTGGGGCTGTGCGGCTGCGCGTTCTGGTTGCTGGTGGCGAACACCGGCAGCAGGTACAGCGGCTTGTAGCCGCGCACGTTGAAGGTGCCGAGCTTGCTTTCCGGCGACAGCTCCCAGCGCGAATCCAGCAGCGACAGCGGGCGGCTCACTTCGGGATTGCCTTGCGTGGCCAGTTCGCGCTGGCTCTTGTCGGCCGCGAACACGCCCGATGCCGCGCCGTTCTCGTTGACGCGCTTCTGCGCGGTAGGCAGGTTCACCCGGCCGGTGGCGTGGTCGTAGCAGGCCAGGCGCTGCGCGTCGCTTTCGATCGCGGTGCAGGCGCGGATGTCCATCGGATCGGGATTCTGCGCATGCGCGGACAGGGTGAACAGGCTTGCTGCCGATAGCAGCGCCATGGTGACGAGCGGTCGCGTCATTGCGTACTCCACGAAAGACGAGCCCATCCGGGCGCGGGGGAATTCATGAGGGGGCGCGGCCGGACGTGGGTGCCGCACACAAAAAAAGCCGGCCGCGGCGTGCCGCGGCCGGCGTCAGGGTGCCGGAAGCTCAGCGCTGCTTCAACCAGCGCGCATACGCGGCCTTGCTTAAGTGCTGCGCGCCGCCGGACGCATGCAGGAAGTCATTGGCGAGCGGCGGATACGCGGACGCGTCGTCCTCGGTGACATAGGCCTTGCCGTTGGCGAGCGTGGCGAAATCCGGCGGCGGGCCGGCATCCTTCACCGCGGGAATGCTCGAATTGACGGTGACCTGGCCCTGCGGGCTGTTGTAGCTCGCGCTGTCCTGGCCGGGCTGTGGCGCGGGCGCGGCCTGCTGCGGCATCGCTTGCGGTTGTGCCTGCGGCTGTGGCGCGGGTTGCGGCATGGGTTGCGCTTGCGGCATCGCCTGCGGTTGCGGCGGAGGAGGCGGCGGCACGGTCTGTGCGGGTTGATTCTGCGCCAGCAGCGTGCCGGCGAACAGCAGCGAACCGGAGGCGACAAGAGTGAGCAGGGAATGGCGAGGGTTCATCGTCGATGCTCCATGCCAGAATGACTGGCTCGGGGAGGGAAGGCGTGGGAGCCGAAGCGACCGCGATGTCGGGCCACTGCACGTCCCGCGCTGAGGACAACGCTAGCAAAGGCCGGGTAAATGCCTGCACAACCATTCGATGTGGTGGACGTGAAAACTTCGTCATCGCCGTCTGCATCTTCGTCGGAACGACTGCATCTGACGCTTGCGCAGGCGCAGCGCCTGCAACTGGCGGCGCAGGGACTGCTGCGCGCGCCGCGCCGCCGTGCGCGGCGCGCCGACGTGGTGGAAGCGATCGCGCGCATGCGCCTGCTGCAGATCGACACCATCCATGTGGTGGCGCGCAGTCCCTACCTGGTCCTGCATTCGCGGCTGGGCGAATACGAGCCCGCCTGGCTGGACGAAGCGCTTGCGCAAGGGAAGCTCGCCGAATGCTGGGCGCATGAAGCGTGCTTCGTGCCGGCGGCGGACTATGCGTGGCATCGCGCGTGGAGTGTCCGGCGCGGCACGCATTGGGCGCATCGCCATGCCGAGCGCATGCATCGCGAGCAGCGCGAAGACATGGACGGATTGCTCGAACGCATCCGCGCGAACGGCCCGGTACGCGCGGCCGACTTCGAACGCGAAGAGCGCGGCGCGGCCAGCGGCTGGTGGTCGTGGAAACCGGAGAAACGCTGGCTGGAAGCGTGGTTCGCTCTGGGCGAGCTGATGGTCAGCCGGCGCGAGCGTTTCCAGCGCGTGTACGACCTGGCCGGGCGTGTGATCGCGCAGCTGCAGCCTTCGTTCGACGCTGCCCCGCTCGGTCTGGAACAGGACGCCTTGCGCCGGCGCTTCATCCTGGATGCCGTGCGGGCGCTCGGCGTCACGCAGGCGCGCTGGATCGCGGATTACCACCGGCTCAAGCCGGCGGTCACCGAGCGCGAACTGGCGCCGCTGGTGGCGTCCGGTGAGCTGATCGAAGTGGCGGTGGCGGACTGGAAAGTCCCCGGCTATGTGCACGCCGAGCATGCGGATCTGCTGGCTCAGGCATCACGCGGCAGCCTGCGCGCCAGCTGCACGACGCTGCTGTCGCCGTTCGATCCCCTGGTATGGGACCGGGCCCGCGCGCAGGCGATGTTCGGCTTCGAATACACCATCGAGTGCTACGTGCCGGCGGCGAAGCGCCGCTATGGCTACTACGTGCTGCCGATCCTGCGCCGCGGCCGCCTGGTGGGGCGACTCGATGCCAAGGCACATCGCGCCGAATGTGTATTTGAAGTGAAGGCCCTTTATCTGGAGGAGGGCGAAACGCCTACGCCGGAATGGATCGCCGATGTGGCCGAAGCAGTCGCCGCGACCGCGCGCTGGCACGGCACGCCGAAGATCCGGCTGGGGCGCTGCCGCCCCGCGAACGTGGCGGCAGCGCTGCGCGCGCATTGGCGCGGGAAGGAATGAGCGGCGTGACTCAGTGCGAACCGCCGCTGGCCGGGGCGACCGGCTGGGAGGCGCAGGATTTGCCGTGCAGGGCTTGGTGCAGCGAATTGGCCAGCGAAGTGCAGCGATTGCCCAGCTGCGGGCGGATGTCGGGGTTCAACGAATCGCGCAGCAAGCCGGTGCGCATTTCCTCGTAATGGCCTTCGATCTGGTCAGGCGCATAGATGCCGGCGACCTGGTGGCAGGCGATGTAGCTGTTGAGGAAGTTGTCGCAGGCGGGGATGCCGGTCTGGTCGGGCAGGGCTTCGCCGGCCGCGGCCTTCGGCTTGGTGGTGGCGGTGCGGGGAGGCGTCGCGGGCGCCGTACGGCTGGTGCTGCTGGACGTCGTGGCAGTGGTGCTGGAGCTTGGACGGGTGGTCTTGTCATTGCATCCGGCCAGCACAAGTCCGCCGGCGAACACGAGCAGGGCGAGGCGCGAGGGAAGTCTGGTCATGAGGCATCTCCTTGACTGTCGGCCCCGGGCGGGCCGTGCCGCGAATGGATGGTGAGCAACGCCCGGTTGCCAAAATGCAGTCGCAATAGACACTGAGCGTCGTAAAGAAAAGCTGAATCGGGCGCCGATTTCAGTGAAAAAACGAACGCGGCAGTTGTCACGATCTAATTCATTCAGCTTGCCTCGGCGGCTTCGCCGTTCGCTTTCCGGCCTTTGAAACAGCTATGATGCAGGCACTGTGTTTGCCGGGGTCACCTGTTTTGTGACCCGATGCCGCTGATCAGCGATCCGCTACATCGCCTCACCCCTAGGGTTTTCCTTAGCAGCCAGTAAGTCGGCCTTTCCGCTGGTAGGGCTGAGTCTCATTAAAACCTTTAGGAGTGTTTCGTATGTCTGATCGTCAGATCGGTACCGTCAAGTGGTTCAACGACGCCAAGGGCTTCGGCTTCATCAGCCGTGACAACGGCCCGGATGTGTTCGTGCATTTCCGCGCCATCCAGGGCAACGGCTTCAAGAGCCTGGCCGAAGGCGACAAGGTCAGCTTCAAGGTGGTGCAGGGCCAGAAGGGCCTGCAGGCCGACGAAGTGCAGAAGGCCTGAGCAGTCCTTCTTGATCGATTCAAAAAGGCCGGGCAGCAATGCCTGGCCTTTTTTTACGCCCTCGATTCGGCGGTTTTCGTGCATACCACTGCGAAAAATCCGCTATGCTCGGGCCACTGTGTCTGCCAGGTCACGCGTGCCCCGATGTACGGTTTCACCCGCATCGCTCCACCGATTCCCAGCATGCCCAGTAAGTCGTCGGTCGTAAGGGGGAGGCCGGCCTGTCTCAGTGTCGATTCGATCGGAGTGAGTCATGTCGGATGGTAATCGTGAAACCGGCACGGTGAAGTGGTTCAACGACGCCAAGGGGTTCGGCTTTATCAGCCGCGAAAACGGGCCCGATGTCTTCGTGCATTTCCGCGCGATTTCGGGGTCCGGGTTCAAGAGCCTCAAGGAAGGCCAGAAGGTCACCTTCAAGGTGGTCACCGGCCAGAAAGGGCTGCAGGCCGAAGACGTCGTGCCAGCCTGAAAGTCGGATAAAAATCGTGGCGAAACGAAAGCCGGGCGGCGACGCCCGGCTTTCGTTCTTCGCGCCTGCGCATCATCACTTCGCCTCGAAAAAAATCGGCTATGCTCGCCCCACTGTGTTTGCCAGGCCACGCGCGTGCCCGATGTCCCGGCCCATGCCTCGCATCGCTTCACCGGTTCCCTGCAGCCCAGTAAGTCGTCGGCCGCAAGGGGGAGGCTGACTTGTCTCAAATCGAGTCGATTGGAGTTAAGTCATGTCGGATGGTAATGGCCGTGAAACCGGCACGGTGAAATGGTTCAACGATGCCAAGGGGTTTGGCTTCATCAACAGGGGAAACGGCAAGGAGGACGTCTTCGTCCACTTCCGCGCGATCCAGGGCCAGGGCTTCAAGAGCCTCAAGGAAGGACAGACAGTGAGCTTCAAGGTGGTGCAGGGCCAGAAGGGCCTGCAGGCCGAGGAAGTGATGCCGGTCTGATCCATGCGTAAAAACAGACCCGAAAAGGCCGGCGCAAGCCGGCCTTTTTCTTGCGCGCCGCCTGCACGGAAGCGCGTGCTAGCCTGCCGTTTTCCCCAGGGCCGGAGATCGCCGTGCAGGAAGCCGTCGCAGATACACCGGCCATCGTCGTGCCTGTGGCGATCGCGGACGGAGCCCGTTCCGAACTGCTGCTGGTCCTTCCCGTGCAGGCGCCGTCGAGCCTGCTCTACTGGCTGCCGGCGATGGGCGTCGGCGCGCGGCATTACCTGCCGCTGGCGCAGGCGCTGGCCGATCGTGGCATCGCGGTGGCCTTGCACGAATGGCGCGGCATCGGTTCCAGCAACCGCCGCGCGGGGCGGCGTTGCGACTGGGGTTATCGCGAGCTGCTGCGGCAGGATCTGCCGGCCGGTGTGGCCGCGGCGCGCGAGCGTTGCCCGAATCTGCCATGCCTGCTGGGCGGCCACAGCCTGGGCGGCCAGCTCGCCTCCCTGTATGCCGGACTGCATCCGCAGGCCTTCGCCGGCCTGGCCCTGGTGGCCAGCGGTTCGCCGTACTGGCGGCGCTTCCGGCGCGGTGCGTGGATCGGCCTGGCCTATGCGCTGGCGCCCGTGCTCGCCGGGCTGGTCGGCCATCTGCCCGGCCGGCGCCTGGGCTTCGGCGGCAACGAGGCGCGCGGCGTGATCGCCGACTGGGCCCGCAGCGGCCGCACCGGCCGCTATGCCGCGGCAGGGCTGCCGGAGGACCTGGAGGCAGCCCTGGCGCGCCTGCGCCTGCCGCTGCAGGCGGTGCGCCTGCGCGACGACTGGCTGGGCCCGCAGGCCTCGCTGGACTGGCTGCTGGCGAAGATGCCGCTGGTATCGGCAAAGCGCGCCGTGCTCGATCCGGACGACCTGGGCGTGCCGGCCGATCACTTCGCCTGGATGAAGCAGCCCGCGGCGGTTGCCGCCGCCCTCGCCGACGGCCTGGCGGCGGCCGGGCGACGCGCCGGCTCTTGAAGCGCGCACGATCCGCCGGCATGTCGCGGGTTCACCCCATTCCCGGTAGGCCCCCATGCAGCTGTTCACCCCGTTCACCCAGCGCGGCCTGACCCTGCGCAATCGCATCGCCGTCGCGCCGATGTGCCAGTACTCCGCCGTCGACGGCGTGCCCGACCACTGGCACCTGGTACACCTGGGCAGCCGCGCGGTCGGTGGCGCCGCGGTGGTCATCGCTGAAGCCACCGCCGTGACGGCGCAGGGCCGCATCTCGCCGCAGGACGTCGGCCTGTGGAACGACGCGCAACGCGAGGCCTGGCGTCCGATCACCCGCTTCATCGATACGCAGGGCGCGATCGCCGGCGTGCAGCTGGCGCATGCGGGACGCAAGGCCAGTTCGCAGCGTCCGTGGGAAGGCGGCGGTGCGCTGCGCGAAGGCGCGTGGGACACCGTGGCGCCCTCGGCGATCGCTTTCGACGAGGGCTGGCATACCCCGCAGGCACTGGACGCCGCCGGCCTGCGCCAGCTGGTCGAGGATTTCCGCCGCGCCGCCGAACGCGCGCTTGCCGCCGGCTTCCGCCTGGTGGAACTGCATGCCGCGCACGGCTACCTGCTGCACCAGTTCCTGTCGCCGCTGAGCAACCATCGCGAGGACGCCTACGGCGGCAGCTTCGAGAATCGCACGCGCCTGCTGCGCGAGATCATCGCCGCCGTGCGCGAAGTGTGGCCGGCGGAACTGCCGCTGTGGGTGCGCATCTCCGCCACCGACTGGCATGAGGGCGGCTGGGACATCGAGCAGAGCGTGCGCCTGGCGCGCGAACTGCCGGCGCTGGGCGTCGATCTGGTCGACGTCTCCAGCGGCGGCCTGGTGCCGCACGTGAAGATTCCGCTCGGCCCCGGCTACCAGGTGCCGTTCGCCGCGCGCATCCGCCGCGAGGCGGGCATCGCCACCGGCGCAGTGGGCCTGATCACCGAGTCGGACCAGGCTGCGCGCATCGTCGCGCAGGACGAGGCGGACATCGTGCTGATCGCGCGCGAAAGCCTGCGCGATCCGTACTTCCCGCGCCGTGCGGCGCAGGAACTGGGTGCGTCGCTCGAGGCACCGGTGCAATATCGACGGGCTTGGTAAAGAGGAATACCGCATGGACCAGAACCCGCTGCTGATCGAAGGCCGCCTGCACGACCTGGGCGACGGCTTCACCGTGCGCCGCCTGCTGCCGGTGCTGCAGGCCCGCCACGTGGGGCCGTTCGTGTTCTTCGACTTGATGGGCCCGGCGGATTTCGCGCCGGGCAAGGGTATGGACGTGCGCCCGCATCCGCATATCGGCCTGGCCACGGTGACCTGGCTGTTCGACGGCGCGATCCGCCATCGCGACAGCGTCGGCAGCCTGGCCGACATCCGTCCCGGCGAGGTGAACTGGATGACCGCCGGCCGCGGCATCGCGCACTCCGAACGCACGCCGCCGGAGCAGCGCCGCGACGGCCAGCGCATGCACGGCGTGCAGGTGTGGGTGGCGCTGCCGCAGCACGACGAAGAAGTGGAGCCGGAGTTCCACCACCACGGCGCCGACGCGCTGCCGCGCATCTGCCGCCCCGGCGCCGAGCTGGTGCTGATCGCCGGCACGGCATACGGCGAGCGCTCGCCGGTCAAAGTGTTCGCACCGATGTTCTTCATCGAGGCGACGCTCGAGGCGGGTGCCGAACTGGCCTGGCCGGAGGAACATATCGAGCGTGGCGTGTGCGTGATCGATGGCGAAGTGAGCTGGGGCGAACTCACCGTGCCGGCTGCCCACACGGCGGTGCAGAGCGGCGATACCGCCGCACCGCTGAAGGCCGCCGTGCGCAGCCGCGTGATGCTGTTCGGCGGCGCGCCGCTGGATGGCGAGCGGCATCTGTGGTGGAACTTCGTGTCCAGCCGCAAGGAGCGCATCGAGCAGGCCAAGCTCGAGTGGCAGGAACAACGCTACGGCAAGGTGGCGGGCGACGAGCTGGAATTCATTCCGCTGCCGACGCGCTGATGCTGCGGGCGCGCATGCGCCCGCACTGGGGCGGCGCTAGGCTGCCCCGGCCGCGCCAGGAAATCTTCGAGGGAACCGCCCATGTCCGGCTTCGCCAGCTTCCGCGAGTTCTACCCGTTCTATCTGGGCGAACACAGCGATGTGAATTGCCGGCGCATGCATTTCGCCGGCAGCACGCTGGTACTGGCGGTGATCGCGCTGGCGGTGACTACCGGCCACCTGGCCTGGCTATGGCTGGTGCCCGTCGCCGGCTATGGCTTCGCCTGGGTCGGGCATTTCGCCTTCGAGAAGAACCGGCCGGCCACGTTCCGCCATCCGCTCTACAGCCTGATGGGCGACTGGGTGATGTACTGGGACGTGCTGCGGGGCAGAGTCAAACTGTAGGTTGGGGTGAGCGACAGCGAACCCCAACGTCGCTGCATCGACGAGGCTCATGTTGGGGTTCGCCTGTGGCTCACCCCAACCTACGCCGGTTCTCTCAGCGGTATTTCTGATGGCAGGACTGGCAGGTCTCGCCCACCGGCTTGAGCGCGGCGGCCAGCGCGGCGCAGTCGGCCGGAGCGGCGTGCACGGCGGCCTGCAGGCGCGTGTGCAGCTGGTTCGCTTCGTCGATGAAGCCCTGGTCGACCCCGGGAAAGGCCGGGACGATGTCGCTGGAGGTGGACAGCAGCCGCTGCAGGTGCTCACTGTTCGCCGCCGCCTCGCAGCGCTGGCCCTTGACCGCATTGCGCAGGGCGCCGGAGTGGTGGGCCATCACGTCCATCACCGCACGTGGAAACGGGTTGCGTTGGTTCAGGGCGTTCATCGCGAACACGGTGCCGACGATGCCGATGGCCAGGCCGAGGACGATCAGAAGTACTGCACGCATGCCTTTGTCTATCCGCTGGTGGAACGAATCGTTCGCGAGGTTAGCACGGCCACTCGCGGCGCCCGCCGCTCGCTCCCGCTAAAATGGCGCGCTTTACGCCGTCGATGACCCATCCCATGTATCCGACACTTTCGAACCGCCGCGGAGCGCGCGCATGAACGACGTGGCTTTTCCCGCCGAACGCTTCCAGGGCGTCGAGCGCCTGTACGGCGTGGGCAGCGTGGAGCGCCTGCGGCAGGCGCATGTCTGCGTGATCGGCATCGGCGGCGTCGGCTCCTGGGCGGCCGAGGCGCTGGCGCGCAGCGGCGTGGGGCGGCTCACCCTGATCGATGCCGACGAGGTCTGCGTCTCCAACACCAACCGCCAGCTGCATGCGCTGGACGGCGAGTACGGCAAGCCCAAGGTGGAGGTGATCGCCGCGCGTGCGCGGGCGATCAATCCGGCGATCCAGGTCGACGCGATCGAGCGCTTCCTCACGCCCTCCACCCTGGACGAGCTGCTGGACCGCGGCTACGACGTGGTGCTCGACGCCTGCGACGCCTTCCGCGTCAAGCTCGAAGCGATCGCCTGGTGCCGCCGCCGCAAGCTGCCGATGGTGAGCGTGGGCTCGGCCGGCGGCCGCACCGATCCGACCATGATCCGCGTGCGCGACTTGTCGCGCACCGAGCACGACGCCATGTTCAGCCTGATCCGCAAGAAGCTCCGCCAGGACTTCGGCTTTCCGCGCAATCCCGACCGCTACTTCGGCGTGTCGGCGGTGTATTCGCTGCAGAACGTGCAGTACCCGCAGCCGGACGGCACCGTCTGCGGCACGCGGCCGCCGGGCGGCGATGCCTTGAACCTGGCCTGCGGTGGCGGCCTGGGCGCGGCCACGCATGTCACCGGCGTGTTTGCGTTCGCCGCGGCGGGCAAGGTGTTGGAGAAAGTGCTGGAGAAGAAACCCGCGGCCTGAAACGTAGCGCGGCGTTCGAGGTTCCCTCACCGTCATCCCGGCGCAGGCCGGGATCCAGTGGCGATATCGCTCGATTGTCGGTGCAGCGCCTGGAGGCGGCTATCAAACGTGGCGACTGCGATGCGGCGTGGTCGCTACTGGGTCCCGGCCTGCGCCGGGATGACGGCCTCATATGGCGCGTTTAAGTCGACGGATGGCGTCGAGCCTCAGCTCTTACCACCCCATGTAGTGCCCGCCGTTGATCGCCAGGTTGGTGCCGGTGATCCACGCCGCTTCCTCGCCGGTAAGGAAAGCCACCGCATGGGCGATCTCCTCCGGCTTGCCCAGGCGGCCGACCGGGATCTGCGCCACGATCTTCTCGCGGACTTCCTCCGGCACCGCCATCACCATGTCGGTGGCGACGTAGCCGGGCGAGACGGTGTTCACCGTGATGCCGAACTTGGCGTTCTCCTGCGCCAGCGAAATGGTGAAGCCGTGCATGCCGGCCTTGGCCGCGGCGTAGTTGGCCTGGCCGTACTGGCCCTTCTGGCCGTTGATCGAGCTGATCTGCACGATGCGGCCCCACTTGCGCCCGCGCATGCCGTCGATCACCGGGCGGGTGACGTTGAAGCAGGCGTTGAGGTTGGTGTTCACCACGTCCGTCCACTGCTGGTAGCTCATCTTGTGGAAGGTGGTGTCGCGGGTGATGCCGGCGTTGTTGACCAGGATCTCGACCGCGCCGAGCTTCGACTCGAGCTCGCGCACCATGGCTTCGCAGGAAGCCGGGTCGGACACGTCGCCCTGCACCATGGCCACCTCGATGCCTTCCTGCGCGATCGCGGCGCGCCACGCGTCAGCCCTGGCCGGGTCGCGATAATTGGTGGCGACGCGATGCCCTTGGCGAGCCAGATACCGAACGATGGCGGTGCCGATGCCGCCCGTGCCACCCGTGACCAATGCCGTGCGCTGCGTCATGCCTTTATCTCCATAGATCCGCGATGAGAGCCGTGAAACCCGATCCCGCCTGCCCGCGCCATGTTGAAGGGGAAACATGGCAATTCGTCTACGCGGGGACGCCGCCGTGCAGGTGATGCGCCGGGGCTTGGCGGCTCGGTCTTTATAGCGGTTTATGCCGCCAGACGTTAGCGCTTCAAGAGGCCGGTCGTTCGCTGCAGTGCGGCAAACGCGCGGGATCGAAATGCGCGAGCGCCTGGGACAGCAAGGCGTCGGGATGGTTCGCTGACGCATCGACCGGAAGATCGAGAAAGTGCAGGGCACGTTGCAGCGCGGGCAGCGGGTCGCGCGGATCCACCGGATGCGCGTTTTCGGACTTCGAGAGCTTGCGCCCATCTGCATCCACCGCCAGCGGCAGATGCAGGTAGGCAGGCGTCGGCAGGCCCAGGCAGCGCTGCAGCCAGAGTTGCCGCGCGGTCGAGTCCAGCAGGTCGTTGCCGCGCACCACCTCGGTCACGCCCTGCCAGGCGTCGTCCACCGCGCAGGCCAGCTGGTAGGCGTAGAAGCCTTCCACGCGCTTGATCACGAAATCGCCGGCAGCCTGGCGCAGGTTCTGTCGCTGCGGGCCCTGCAGGCGATCCACGAAGGCGATCTCAAGATCCGGCGCGCGCAGGCGCCAGGCCGGTGCGCGGGATGGGTCCGGCGATGCGACGCAATGTCCGTCGCGATGCATGCCGCCGGCCGCGGCGAGGTCGGCGCGGCTGCACCAGCAGGGGAACACCTGGTCGTGGTCGCGCAGCCGCTGGAATGCCGCTTCGTAAGCGTCAAGCCGATGTGATTGGAACAGCACCGGCTCGTCGGCGGCCAGGCCGAAGGCGGGCAGGGCGTCGAGGATGTCGCGCGCCGAACCGGGCACCTCGCGCGGCGGGTCGATGTCCTCCATGCGCAGCAGCCAGCGGCCGCCCGCATGGCGCGCGCACAGCCAGCTGGCCACGGCGGCGACGAGGGAACCGAAGTGGAGCCGGCCGGTCGGAGAGGGGGCGAAGCGTCCGCGATAAGTCATCGAGCCATTGTACGGGCGGTGCCAGGCCCGCTCTTGAAACCTGCGCGCCTCGCCACGATTTCCTACGATGCGGCCCGGCCGCATTCCCCTTTTCATGACTGCCCAGAGAGACAGCCATGCGTCGCATCGCACTGTTCCTGCTTACCAATATCGCCGTCCTGTTCCTGCTCAGCATCGTGTGCCGGCTGCTCGGCATCGATCAGTGGGCCGCCTCGCGCGGACTCGGCGGCATGACCGGGCTGCTGATCTATGCCGCGGTATTCGGCATGGGCGGCGCCTTCATCTCGCTGGCCATCTCCAAGTGGACGGCGAAAATGTCCACCGGCGCCCGGGTGATCGAGCAGCCGCAGAACGAGGCCGAGCGCTGGCTGCTCGACACCGTGCGCCGCCACGCGCAGAACGCCGGCATCAGCATGCCGGAGGTGGCGATCTACGACGCGCCGGAAATGAACGCCTTCGCCACCGGCATGACCAGGAACAGCTCGCTGGTGGCGGTCAGCACCGGCCTGCTGCAGCAGATGGACCGCGAGCAGGTCTCGGCCGTGCTCGGCCATGAGATCGGCCACGTCGCCAACGGCGACATGGTCACCCTGACCCTGATCCAGGGCGTGCTGAATACCCTGGTGATCCTGGCGGCGCGCCTGGTCGGCCGTGCGGTGGACAGCTGGATGTCCGGCGGGCGCGACCGCGAGGGCGGCGGCGGCATCGGCTATTTCGTGTCGGTGATGGTGCTGCAGCTGGTGTTCGGCCTGTTCGCCTCGATGATCGTGATGGCCTTCTCGCGCTGGCGCGAGTTCCGCGCCGACAAGGCGGGCGCCCAGCTGGCCGGTCGCGGTTCGATGATCTCGGCCCTGCAGCGCCTGCAGGCCAACCACGGCGAGAGCACGCTGCCGCAGACCATGGCCGCGTTCGGCATCGCCGGCCACCTGGCCACGGGCCTGCAGCGCCTGTTCATGAGCCACCCGCCGCTGGAAGAGCGCATCGCCGCGCTGCAGCAGCAGGGCTGAGCACCATGTTTTCTCCGGGAGGCGGGCGCGCGGCGCCCGCCTCCCTTGTTATTGTTCGACCCCACCTCCGTCAGCCATCCACGCCACGAGCGCGTCCATGACTACCGAAACCCGCAAATTCGAAGCCGAAGTCGCCCAGGTCCTGCACCTGGTGACCCACTCGCTGTACTCGCACAAGGAAATCTTCCTGCGCGAGCTGATCTCCAATGCCTCCGACGCCTGCGACAAGCTGCGCTTCGAGTCGATCGCCCAGCCGGAGCTGCTGGCCGGCGACGGCGAGTTGCACATCGACGTGAGCTGGGATCCGCAGGCGCGCACCGTCACCGTGCGCGACAACGGTGTCGGCATGAACGTGGACGAGGTGGTCGCCAATATCGGCACCATCGCCAGCTCCGGGACGCGGCGTTTCCTGGACGCGATGAGCGCCGAGCAGAAGACCGACGCCCGCCTGATCGGCCAGTTCGGCGTGGGTTTCTATTCGGCCTTCGTGGTCGCCGACCGCGTCACCGTGCTGACCCGCCGCGCCGGCGCGCCGGCCGGCGAGGGCGTGAAGTGGGAGAGCGACGGCAAGGGCGAATATTCGCTGGAGCGCGTGGAGCTGGCCGAGCGCGGCACCGCGGTGATCCTGCACCTGAAGGCCGACGAGGACGAATTCCTCCAGCCGTGGACGCTGAAATCGCTGATCACCCGCTACTCCGACCACGTGGCCTTCCCGATCCGCCTGCCGGTCGAGCAGGACGGCAAGCCGGGCGAGGAGTGGGAGACCGTCAACGCCGCCTCGGCGCTGTGGACCAAGCCCAAGTCGGAGATCAGCGACGAGGACTACCAGAGCTTCTACAAGTCGCTCGGCCACGATTTCAACGACGCGCTGGCCTGGGCGCACAACCGCGTCGAGGGCAGCCAGAGCTTCACCACCCTGCTGTACATCCCCGCGCAGCCGCCGTTCGAGCTGATGATGGGCGGGCGCGACGAGCGCAAGGGCCTGAAGCTGTACATCAAGCGCGTCTTCATCATGGACGCCGCCGAGGAACTGCTGCCGAACTACCTGCGCTTCGTGCGCGGCGTGGTGGATGCGGACGACCTGCCGCTCAACGTCAGCCGCGAGATCCTGCAGCAGAACCGCCAGCTGGAGCGCATCAAGAGCGCCTGCGTGAAGCGCGTGCTCGACCTGCTGGAGAAGATGGCGCGCGACGAGCCCGAGAAATTCGCCACCTTCTACAAGGCCTTCGGCAACACGCTCAAGGAAGGCATCGCCGAGGACCACGCCAACCGCGAGCGCATCGCCAAGCTGCTGCGCTTCGCTTCCACCAAGGGCGAGGGCGCGGCGCAGGCCGTGTCGCTGGACGACTACATCCTGCGCATGGCGCCGGGCCAGGACATCATCTGGTACATCACCGCCGACAGCCACGCCGCCGCCATCGGCAGCCCGCAGTTGGAAGCGTTCAAGGCCAAGGGCATCGAAGTGCTGCTGATGTCCGACCGCATCGACGAATGGATGCTCGGCAGTCTCAACGAATACGCCGGCAAGAAGCTGCAGAACGTGGCCAAGGGCGAGCTGCCGCTGGACGAGGCGGACAAGCAGCGGCAGCAGGAAGCCAGCGCGGCGGCCGCGCCGCTGCTCGACAAGCTCAAGTCGCTGCTGGGCGAGCGCGTGAAGGACGTGCGCGTATCGGCGCGCCTCACCGACTCGCCATCCTGCCTGGCGCTGTCGGACTACGAGATGGCCCCGCACCTGGCGCGCCTGCTGCGCGAGGCCGGGCACGACATGCCGGAAAGCAAGCCGGTGCTGGAGATCAATCCGCGCCACGCCCTGCTGCAGCGGGTCGAGGCGGAGGGCGACGAAACCAGGGCCGGCGACCTGGCCAACCTGCTGCTGGAGCAGGCGGAGATCGCGGCCGGCGCGCAGCTGCCGGATCCGGCGGCGTTCGTGCAGCGCATGAACCGCGTGCTGCTCGGCTGACACCCAACGTTGCGATGCGTACAAAGGTGGCGGATGTTGGGGTTCGCCTGCGGCTCACCCCAACCTACATGCCGTATCGCGCATGAAAAAAGCCCGCCGGTGACGGCGGGCTTTTTCGTTGGCTTGGCGCTCAGCGACCTTTGGCGGGAGCCGGCGGGGGCGGCGGCGGGGCGGCCGCCTGCCGCATGGCCGGCATCGGCGGCGCACTGCGGGCGTACGGAGAGACCACTCCGCCACGCAGCCGCGGATCGCCGTCGTAGTGCGGATAGGTATGCCGCGGGAAATCGTCGCTGGCCAGCATCAGGCGGCGGCCGTCCAGGTTGACCCAGTGCCAGCGGCCGAGCGGCACCGGCTGGCTGGACAGGTAGGCGAAGCCGGCGTCGTAGTTGCCGTCATCGCGCGGCGACGCCTTCAGCGACACGTTGATGATGCACTGGCTGCTGATCGCCTTGCCCTTCCAGTGCGCGGGGCCGGAGACCATTTCGTCCAGGTTGGTGCGCAGCAGCCGCTCGAGGTTGGGCGGCAGATGCATCGCCGGCGAGGCATCGGTGATCTTGCCCGCGGCATCGACGTTGATCAGCACCGGCAGGGTCTTCAAGGGGAAATCGCTGAGCGATTCACTCGCTGCCGTCGCCTGGGACGCGACGAGCGAGATGCCCAGTACCGCGAGGAAACGGAAACGCTTCATGGTTGACTCCTTGTGTGGAGGTTGGGGGACCTCCGAGTCGCAGGGACGACCTCCTCCCGGCGGAAGACTCTGATCCCGGCCCGTAGCCCTGTCAACGCACCAGGGCCGCCGCCAGCCGACCGATCCGCTCGGCCTCGATGCCGATCTCGCGCAGCTGGCCGGTGGGGGAGGGATGCTGTCCGCAGAAGAACAGCCCGGGGGCGGCCGCCTGGCCGGTGATCCGTGGCTGGCCTCGCGCGTCCAGGGCCTGCGGCGTGTCCGGCAGCAGGGTGCGCAGGTCGGGGCGGAAACCGGTGGCGAGGATCACCGCGTCGAAGGCTTCGCTCAGCGGCTCGCCGCCGGTGGCGGGCGAGGCCTCGAAGCGGACGCCATGCGCGTCGAAGCGCTCGATGCCGCCGCGCACCTTGATCCGGCCGTCGCGGATCGCCGCCACCGTGCCGATGTCCAGCAAGGGAATCTTGCCGTCCTCGGCGATCATCCGGCGCGGTCCCTTCGGCGCTTTCATCAGGCCCAGGCGTTCGATGGAGCCGACGGCGAGCCGGATCGCCGGCGCATTGAGCGCATCGGCCAGCCCCGACGGCAGGCCGGCCTGGGCGATGGCCCAGGTGAGGATCGGCAGGCCCAGCAGTTCGCGCGGCAGGATGCAGACCGGACTGCGCACGGCCATGCTCACGTCGATGCCGGCCTCGGCCAGGTCCAGCGCGATCTCGCCGCCGGAATTGCCGAAGCCCACCACCAGCACGCGCCGTCCGGCATAGGGCGCCGGATTGCGGTAAGCGCTGCTGTGGAGCACCTCGCCGGTGTAGCTGGCCTGTCCCGGCCAGGCCGGCACATGCGGGAAGTCGGCCCAGCCGGTGGCGATCACCACGATCGGCGCGGCCCAGTCGCGCGCCGGCGTTTCGACGCGCCAGCCGCTTTCCGTCCGGCGGATCGCGCGCGCCGCGCTGCCGTATTCGGGGCGCAGCGCGAAGTGCGCGGCATAGCTTTCCAGATACGCCACCACCTGCGCCCGCGACGGATAGCGCGGATAGTCCCGCGGCATCGGCAGGCCGGGCAGGGCGGAGTGGCCGCGGTCGGTGTGCAGGTGCAGGCGGTCGTAGTGGCGGCGCCATACCGCACCCACCGTCGAGGCCTTTTCCAGGATGCTGGCGTGCAGACCATGCCGGCCGAGCACCGCCGCGCAGGCCAGGCCGGCGGGGCCCGCGCCGATCACCAGGGCGTCCGTGTCGCGCATCGGTGCGTGCCTTCGTCGTGGGCGAGGAGCGGATTATGGGCCTATCCATCGCGCCTTCGCGCCGGCCGGGCGAAGCTCGCGGCGAAGCTGCGACACTAGCGGCTGCTCACCCGTCGTTGCCCCCAGGCCCGCCCGCTGCCGATGACTGCCCTGATCCTGCTGTTCGCCTGTCTCCTGCTCGGCCTGCTGGTCCGGCGCTACGCGCGGCCGCCGGCGGGCACGGTGCAGGGCATCAACTGGTGGGTGATCAACATCGCGCTGCCGGCGCTGGTGCTGCAGCTGGTGCCGAAGGTGCAGGTCGATGCGCAGCTGTGGTTTCCGGTGGCCACGATGTGGATCACCTTCTTCGGCGCCTGGGGCCTGTTTGCGCTGCTGGGCCGCTGGCTGGGCTGGTCGCGCGGGCGCATCGGCGCGCTCACCCTGGTGTGCGGGTTGGGCAATACCTCGTTCATGGGCTATCCGATGATGCAGGCGCTGCACGGCTCGGAGGGCCTGACCCTGGCGGTGGTGGCCGACCAGCTCGGCTGCTTTCCGCTGCTGGCCTCGGCTGGCGTGGTGGTGGCCAATCTTTATGCGGGCGGTTCGACCGATGCGGCTGCGATCGTGCGCCGCATCCTCACCTTTCCGGCGTTTCTCGCCCTGGTGCTGGGCGGCATTGCCGGTGCGCTCGGCGGCTGGCCGACCATCGTCGACGGCGTGCTGGGCCAGGTCGGCGCGACGCTGACGCCGCTGGCGCTGTTCTCGGTGGGCCTGCAGTTCCAGTTCAAGCTCGGCGAGCGGCAGGCCGGGCCGCTGGCGCTGGGATTGGCGTGGAAACTGGCGCTGGCGCCCCTGCTCAGCCTGGCTGTCGGCGTGGCGGCGGGCGTGGGCGGACTGGTGCTGACCATCGGCGTGCTGCAGGCGGCGATGGCGCCGATGATCTCGGCGGCGATCCTCGCCGACGAACACGGGCTCGAACCTTCGCTGGCCAATACCGTGCTGGGCGCCGGCATCGTGCTCTCGCTCGCCACGGTGCCTTTGGCGAACCTGCTGCTGGGCGGATAATGGCCGCATGAGCGAATCCTCTTCGAGCGCCGTGCGCGCGGACGTATGGCTCTGGGCCGCGCGCTTCTTCAAGACCCGCAGCCTGGCCAAGCAGGCGATCGACGGCGGCAAGATCGCCGTCAACGACCTGGGCTGCAAGCCGGCCAAGACCCTGCACCTGGGCGACATGCTGCGCATCACCCGCGGCGAGGAACGCCTGCAAGTGGAGGTACTGGCGCTGAGCGAACAGCGCGGCCCGGCACCGGTGGCGCAGGCGCTTTATCGCGAGACCGAAGCCAGCCTCGCCGCGCGCGAAGCCACGCGCGAACAGCGCCGCCTGACCGGTGCTTCCGGCCCGCCGAGGCGCCCGGACAAGCAGGAACGTCGGGAATTGCGACGGCTAAAGGATTCCCTGTGAGCAGCGCATCGCAGTTTATTCGGCGCGTCTGAGCGAGCATGCGCATCGGCTACGGCGCGGCGCGATGGCGTGTTCCGCCCCGGCAGCCAGCGGAAAAGGGGCCGCTCATCATGTCTGGAATCGGATTCTTCAAGCGCCTGCTCGGCGCCACGCCACTCGATCAGGCGGAGCCTGTGCGGCTGCAGGCGACCGAAGGCACGCGCGTGCTGATGGTCGACGACTCGCCGACCCTGCTGGCCGTGTTGGGCCGCCATCTTGCCCAGGAAGGCTACGGCACGCTCAAGGCGGCCGACGGCGAAAGCGCGCTGGAACTCGCGCGCGAGGAACAGCCGGCGCTGATCTTCCTGGACATCGTGCTGCCCGGCATGAACGGCTTCGCCGTGCTGCGTGCGCTGCGGCACGACCCGCTCACCCGCGACATCCCGATCGTGATGATCAGCGGCAATCCGCAGGCCACCGAACAGTTCTACGTGCAGCGCTTCGGCGCCGACGACTTCCTCAAGAAGCCGTTCGGCCGGCGCGAGATCCAGCAGTCGATCGACCGGCTGGTGCGCGTCGGACGGCTGCCGGCACGGGCGCCGGAGCCGGTGGAAGTGGCCACGGCCGAGCCGGTGCTGCCGTGCGAGGAGATTCCGAGCGGGTTGTCCGGCCTGGCGGTGTAACAGTGCCTCTATCGACGTAGGTTGGGGTGAGCCGCAGGCGAACCCCAACAATGCGATGCGCCTGAAGGTGGCGATGTTGGGGTTCGCCTGCGGCTCACCCCAACCTACGCAGGTGTCGTGACAACAAAAAAGCGCCGCAGCGTGGCCACGCTGCGGCGCTTTGTTTTGCTTCCGCGTAAAGCGGATCAGGCCAGATCGAACCGGTCCAGATTCATCACCTTGCCCCACGCCGCCACGAAGTCGCGCACGAACTTCGCCTGGGCATCTGCACTGCCGTACACCTCGGCCACCGCGCGCAGCAGGGAGTTGGAGCCGAACACCAGGTCGGCGCGCGTAGCGGTCCATTTCAGTTCGCCGGTGTGGCGGTCGTGCCCTTCGTACAGGTCGTGCGACACCGCCTTCCACTGCGTGCCCATGTCCAGCAGGTTGACGAAGAAGTCGTTGCTCAGCGTGCCGGGGCGCCGGGTGAACACGCCATGGCTGGTATGGCCGGCATTGGTGTCGAGCACGCGCAGGCCGCCGACCAGCACCGTCATCTCCGGCGCGCTCAGCGTCAGCAGCTGGGCCCGGTCGACCAGCAGCACCTCCGACGGCACGCTGTAGCGCCGCTTGAGGAAGTTGCGGAAGCCATCCGCCACCGGCTCGAGCACGGCGAAGGATTCGACGTCGGTCTGCTCCTGCGTGGCGTCCATGCGGCCCGGCGCGAACGGCACCGCGACATCGACGCCGGCCTGCTTCGCCGCCTGTTCGACGGCGGCGTTGCCGCCCAGCACGATCAGGTCGGCCAGCGAGATCCGCTTGCCGCCGGACTGCGCCGCGTTGAACTCGCGCTGGATGCCTTCCAGCACCTTCAACACCTTGGCCAGCTGTTCCGGCTGGTTGGCGGCCCAGTCCTTCTGCGGCGCGAGGCGGATGCGCGCACCGTTGGCACCGCCGCGCTTGTCGGAGCCGCGGAAGGTGGAAGCCGAGGCCCAGGCGGTGGAGACCAGCTCGGCCACGGACAGGCCCGAGGCGAGCAGCTTGCTCTTGAGCGCGGCGAGGTCGTTCGCCTCGACCAGCGGGTGGTCGACCGCCGGGATCGGGTCCTGCCAGATCAGGTCTTCGGCCGGCACTTCCGGACCGCGATAGCGGGCGCGCGGGCCCATGTCGCGATGGGTCAGCTTGAACCAGGCGCGGGCGAAGGCGTCGGCGAACTGGTCCGGGTTCTCCAGGAAGCGCCGCGAGATCTTTTCGTAGGCGGGATCGAAGCGCAGCGCCAGGTCGGTGGTCAGCATGGCGGGGGCGTGGCGCCTGGAGCTGTCGTGCGCGTCCGGCACCGTGTTCGCGCCGGCGTCGCCCTTGGGCTTCCATTGGTGCGCGCCGGCCGGGCTCCTGGTCAGCTCCCACTCGTAGCCGAACAGATTCCAGAAGAAATTGTTGCTCCACTTGGTCGGCGAGCTGGTCCAGGTCACTTCCAGGCCGCTGGTGATCGCATGCGAGCCCTTGCCGCTGTTGAAGCTGCTGCGCCAGCCCAGGCCCTGTTCCTCGATATCGGCGCCTTCGGGCTCCACGCCCACGTGCTCGGCCGGGCCGGCGCCGTGGGTCTTGCCGAAGGTGTGGCCGCCGGCGATCAGCGCGACGGTCTCCTCGTCGTTCATCGCCATGCGGGCGAAAGTCTCGCGGATGTCCTTCGCCGCGGCGAGCGGATCGGGCTTGCCCTCGGGGCCTTCCGGGTTCACATAGATCAGGCCCATCTGCACGGCCGCGAGCGGGTTCTCCAGGTCACGCTCGCCGGAGTAGCGCTTGTCGCCGCCCAGCCAGGCGGTCTCGGTGCCCCAGTAGACGTCTTCTTCCGGCTCCCACACGTCGGGGCGGCCGCCGGCGAAGCCGAAGGTCTTGAAGCCCATCGATTCCAGCGCGACGTTGCCGGCCAGGATCATCAGGTCGGCCCAGGAGATGTTGCGGCCGTACTTCTGCTTGATCGGCCACAGCAGGCGGCGCGCCTTGTCCAGGTTGCCGTTGTCCGGCCAACTGTTGAGCGGCGCGAAACGCTGCTGGCCCGCGCCGGCGCCCCCGCGGCCGTCGCCGGTGCGATAGGTGCCCGCGCTGTGCCAGGCCATGCGGATGAACAGCGGGCCGTAGTGGCCGAAGTCGGCCGGCCACCAGTCCTGCGAATCGGTCATCAGCGCGCGCAGGTCGCGCTTGAGCGCCTCGAAGTCGAGCTGGTCGAAGGCCTTGGCGTAATCGAAATCGCCGTCCATCGGATCGGACAGCGGGGAATGCTGGTGCAGGATTTTCAGATTCAGCTGATTCGGCCACCAGTCCTTGTTGCTGGTGCCGCTCTTGCCGGCGTGATGGACCGGGCACTTCGACTCGCGCGCCAGCTCGGGCGCCGTCTCGGAAGTGGGAGTGACGATATGGGGATCTTGATTCACGGGGAATTCCTTCTGGTCGAAGTGGCTGGCTGGCGTCGGCTGGCTTGCCGTTCCAAATCTACGCAGGTGGCCTCCTTAGGTGAACTAGATTGTTCCGATGCTTGCCATAGCTTCAGGCTATCGATGTGCCGGCGTCCGGTCCGATCAGCTGCAAGGCCAGGTCGCGCGCCGCCAGCCGCACTTCCTCCACGAAGGCCGGATCGTCGATGGTGCGCGCCAGCACCATGCCGCCCACGCACAGCGCGGTGATCGCCAGGCCGCGCTTGCGCGCCTCTTCGCCTTCGAAACCTTCCAGGCCGCCGCTCAGCATGCCGGCCATGTGCTCGACCAGCTTGCAGTAGGCCATGCGCGCCTGCGGACCGGCGCGCGCCGCGTCGGCGGGCAGGGCGACCAGCGGGCAATGGCCTTCGACGTCTTGGAGATGCGCGGTGGACAGATAGATGTTGACCATCTGCTGCGCACAGGCCGTGCCGGTCGCCTGCGGATCGAACCGGATGCCGCTCCAGCGCTGCGACGGATCGAAATGCATGTAGGCCGCGACGGTCTCGGCGTACAGCTCTTCCTTCGCCTTGAAGTGGTTGTAGAAGCCGCCGCGGGTCAGGCCCGCGTGGCGCATGATCTCGTCGATGGATACCTCGGAGAATCCGCGGCGATTGAACAGCTCGCGCGCGCACTCGACGATGCGCTGGCGGGTTTTCTGCTTGTGCTCGGCGGTGTAGGGCATGGCGGCGTCATGCAGGGCAGGGGAAGCGGCGCAAGCCTACTCCCGAAGCAGAATATGTTCTTGAACATATGTAGTTCGCCGGCAGACTTCCGCTCATTCCCCCGAGGGCGGAGCCCTCATTCCCATGGAGGCATGACCATGAAGTTGTACTACGCAGAGACCATGAACCCGCGCAAGGCATGTGCGGTCGCGAAGTATCTGGGATCGCCGGTGGAGTTCATCCGGGTGGATCTGTCCAAGGGCGAGCATCGCGCGCCCGCCTTCCTCGAGCAGAACCCCAACGGCAAGGTGCCGTTGCTGGTCGACGGCGACCTGCATCTGTGGGAAAGCACGGCGATCATGGCCCATCTGGCGGTAAAAGCAGGCTCTGACCTGTGGCCGTCGGACGCCGCCAGCCAGGTGGAAGTATTGCGCTGGCTGTCCTGGGACATCGCGCATTTCTCGCGCCACGGCAGCTCGCTGTACTTCGAGCATGTGATCAAGCCGTGGGCGGGTCTGGGCGAACCGAATCCGGCGGCAGTGGAAGAGGCGACCGGTTTCTTCCTGCGCTTCGCGGCCATTCTCGATGCGCATCTGGCGACGCGCGATTACCTGGTCGGCGACAAGCTCAGCATCGCCGATTTCGGCGTGGGCGTGCTGCTGCCGTGGGCGAAAGAGGCGCGCCTGCCGGTGGACGACTTTGCGAACATCCAGCGCTGGCACGAACGGATGATGGCGCTGCCGGCGTGGCGCGAGCCGTTCCCGGCGCCATTGCCGGTGGCGGCGTAAGTGCATCGGACTGTTATTGCCTTAGGGGATATGGGCGCAGCGCAAGTGGGATGTGCACCGCTCCGACCGAACCCTCATCCGGCTGCCGCCACCTTCTCCCGGAGGGAGAAGGGTTCCACTTTGAAACGGTGAGGTGATCCCCTCTCCCTCCGGGAGAGGGGGTGGGGTGAGGGTACGGGCGGAGCGCAAGCGTGATGTGCACCGCTCCGCCCGAACCCTCATCCGGCTGCCGCCACCTTCTCCCGGAGGGAGAAGGGATCCAGTTTGGAACGATGAGGTGATCCCCTCTCCCTCCGGGAGAGGGGGTGGGGTGAGGGTGCGGGCGGAGCGCGAGGGTGATGTGCATCGCTCCGGCCGTACCCTCATCCGGCTGCCGCCACCTTCTCCCGGAGGGAGAAGGGTTCCAACTTGAAAAGATGAGGTGATCCCCTCTCCCTCCGGGAGAGGGGTTGGGGTGAGGGTTCGGGCGGAGCGCAACAGCGATGCGCTCAGCTCCGCTCGAATCCTCATCCGGCTGCCGGCGCCTTCCTCGCGCCTCAACGCCGGGCACAAATCAGATCGCCTCAAAGCAATGCCTTGAGGCGATACAACACCTCCAACGCCTCGCGCGGCGTCAACGCATCCGGATCGACTTCCTCCAAGGCGCGCTCCGCCGCTGACGGCTCCGCCGGCGCGAACAGCCCCAGCTGCGGCGAATCGTCCATCTTCAGCTTCGCCGCCGATGCCTGCTGATGCATGCCGCGCTCCAGCTCCGCCAGCGTGCGCCGCGCATCGGCGATCACCGACTTGGGCAGGCCGGCCAGCGCCGCCACCTGCAGGCCGAAGCTGCGGTTGGCCGGGCCTTCCTTCACCGCATGCATGAAGACCAGCTGCTCGCCGTATTCGACCGCATCCAGGTGCACGTTGGCGATGGTCGGATATTCGTTGGCCAGCTCGGTCAGCTCGAAATAATGCGTGGCGAACAGCGTGTACGCGCGGCTGCTGGCGGCCAGGTGCACCGCCGCGGCGCGTGCCAGCGCCAGGCCGTCGTAGGTGCTGGTGCCGCGGCCCACTTCGTCCATCAGCACCAGGCTGGACTCGGTGGCGTTGTGCAGGATGTTGGCCGTCTCGCTCATCTCCACCATGAAGGTGGACTGGCCGCGCGACAGGTCGTCGCCCGCGCCGATGCGGGTAAAGATGCGGTCGACCGGCCCGATCGCCGCCGCGCTGGCCGGCACGTAGCTGCCGATATGCGCGAGCAGCACGATCAGCGCGTTCTGCCGCATGTAGGTCGACTTGCCGCCCATGTTCGGACCGGTGATCACCAGCATGCGGCGCGCGTCGTCGAGCTTCAGGTCGTTGGGCTCGAACGGCTCGGCGCGCACCTTCTCCACCACCGGGTGGCGGCCGCGCTCGATGCGCAGGCCCGGTTCGTCGGTGAGCTGCGGCTGGCTCCAGTCCAGCGCGGACGCGCGCTCGGCCAGGGTGGCGAGCACGTCGAGCTCAGCCATCGCGGCGGCGGCGGACTTCAGCGGTTCCAGGCGTTCGGTGAGCGTGTCCAGCAGCGCCTCGTACAGCGCGCGCTCGCGCATCAGCGAGCGCTCCTTGGCCGAAAGCACCTTGTCCTCGAATGTCTTCAGTTCCTCGGTGATGTAACGCTCGGCGTTCTTGGTGGTCTGGCGGCGCGTGTAGTGCGTCGGCGCCTTCTCGGACTGCGCCTTGCTGATCTCGATGTAGTAGCCGTGCACGCGGTTGTAGCCGACCTTCAGCGTGGCGATGCCGCTGGCGGCCTTCTCGCGTTCCTCCAGCTCGACCAGGTACTGGTCGGCGTGGGTGGACAGGCGGCGCAGTTCGTCCAGTTCGGCGTCGTAACCGTCGGCGATCACGCCGCCGTCGCGCTGCAGCACCGGCGGCTGCGGCACCACCGCGGCGGCGAGCAGGGCGGCGTTGTCGGCGTGGTCGCCGATGCGCTCGACCAGGGCATGCAGCAGCGGGCTGTCCAGCGCGGCAATCTCTTCGCGCAGCAATGGTGCGGCGGCGAGGCCGTCGCGCAGCGTGGAGAGATCTCGCGGACGCGCCGAGCGCAGCGCCACGCGGGCCAGGATGCGTTCCAGGTCGCCGATGCCGCGCAGGCGTTCGCGCAGATTTTCGTAGGCGCGGTTGTCGAGCAGCGCGCCGATCGCCTGGTGGCGCCGGCGCAGCGTGTCGCGCGCGCGCAGCGGGCGGTTGAGCCAGCGGCGCAGCAGGCGCGCGCCCATCGGCGTCACGCTTTCGTCCAGCACGCCGAGCAGGGTGTGCTCGGTGCGGCCGCTGGGATGCGTGTCCAGTTCGAGGTTGCGGCGCGTGGCGGCGTCCATCGCGATGGTCTCGCCGGCGCTTTCCACCGCCATGCCGGAGACGTGCGGCAGCGCGCTCTTCTGGGTCTCCTCGACATAGCCCAGCAGGCAGCCCGCGGCGGCGATCGCCAGCGGCAGGTTGTCGACGCCGAAGCCGCCGAGGTCGCGCGTGCCGAAGAAGCGGTTCAATTCGCGCCGCGCCGCATCGCTGTCGAAATGCCAGGGCGGCCGCCGGCGCAGGCCGGGCAGGGTGCTGACCAGCTTGGGCCAGGCCACCGCTTCGTCGACCAGGGTCTCGGCCGGCTGCAGGCGCGCCAGTTCCGCCGCCAGCGCCTCGGCGCCGGGCACTTCGCTGAGCAGGAAGCGGCCGCTGCCCAGATCCACCCAGGCCAGGCCGTAGCTGGCCTGCGGACCGGCGGCGATGGCCAGCAGCAGGTTGTCGCGGCGTTCTTCCAGCAGGGCGGCGTCGGTCACCGTGCCCGGCGTGACGATGCGCACCACCTTGCGCTCGACGATGCCCTTGGCCAGCGCCGGATCGCCGATCTGCTCGCAGATCGCCACCGACTCGCCCAGCCGCACCAGCTTGGCCAGGTAGTTCTCCAGCGCGTGATACGGCACGCCGGCCATCGGAATCGGCTGGCCGGCCGACTGGCCGCGCTGGGTGAGCGTGATGTCGAGCAGGCGCGCCGCCTTGCGCGCGTCGTCGTAGAACAGCTCGTAGAAATCGCCCATGCGGAAGAACAGCAGCACCTCGGGGTGCGCGGCCTTGGCCGTCAGGTACTGGCGCATGAGCGGGGTGTGTTCGAGATGGGCGTCCGTCATCGGTGTCCGTGCGTTCCGGTGGCGCTTCCGGCGCGGGCTGGCCGCGTGGTTCGCGGCGACGGCGGAAGGTGGAGCGAAAGAGGCGAAGCATACGGCCTGGGGGCGCGGCAAACGAGGGGAGCGGCGCAAGTCACTGACGCGACAGGTACCGGGGTGCCGCCGTCGCATTTCAAAAACGCCTGGCAAGTTCGTCCTCCGGGGGTCTCTAACGATTCGCGAGCTTCCCCGCTTGAACACCCGCCCTCATTCCCCGGATGGCATCGCCATGGGCATGGTCCCGGACATGGCCGCGCGCTTGCGGCGGCACCTGCCCGTCGCGCCGGTACACGGCTGGCTCGCCTCGCTGCGCCAGCGCCAGGACTGGCCGCAGGCGCCGCGCGCACGGCTGCGCGAAGCGGCCAAGTACCTGGCCCGCGCGCTGTGCCTGCCGCTGCTGCATACGCGCTACCTGCGCTTCGTGCAGAGCGAGCCGCGCATGCGCGCCTGCCGCCGCCGCGATCCGCGCCTGCTCGAGCGCCATCTGCATCGCTTCGTCAATGACGGCTGGCGTCGCCGCGATCGCCTGCGCGCGCTGCTGGCGCACTACCGCTTCGCTCTGGCGAAGCTGCCGGCGCCGCTGTTCGACGCGATCTATGTCGAGGGCGGCGTGCCGCTCGGCCTGCTGGCGCTGAAGGATGGCAGCGAGCTGGTGCTGAGCCTGCGTCCTTCGATCGACAAGGGCTGCGAAGGCGAGCTGGGCATCCAGCTGGAGGAGATCGGCGGGCGCACGCTGTACCGCATCGTGTTCACCGTGATCGACGACGGCCGGGCGCTGGCCGTCGGCTGCCTGCAGGGCCCCGGCGGCGACGATGCGCGCGAGGTGGTGCGCGAACTCACCAGGCAGATGCACGGCCTGCGCCCGAAGCAGCTGATGCTGTCGCTGGCCTGCGCGTTCGCGCGCCATGCCGGCATTGGCCGCGTGCTGGGCATCGCCAACCGGGCGCATCCGCTGAGCCGCCGCCGCGCGGGCTCGTTCCAGGCGGACTACGATGCGTTCTGGACCGAGCAGCACGGCGTGGCCGAGGCCGGCGGCGACTGGTTCGCGCTGCCGCTGGACGCGCCGCGCAAGAGCGAGGCGGAGGTGCCCAGCCAGCACCGCGCCGCATTCCGCCGGCGCGAGGCGCTGCGCGTCGCCGCCGAACGCATCCTGACCGATGCCCTGGGGCGCGCCGCGCCGCATGCCGACAGCGCGCCGCAGCTCGCGCCGCGCGGCGCTGCACCGTTGATGCCCTTCCTGCCGCAGGAGCCCGCGTGGATACCGTGAGCCCCCATCCGGACGATCCGGCCACCCGCACGGCGACGCATGTCGCTCGCCTCGAAGCGCTGTGCCGCACGCATCACCGTGCGCTGCTGGCGTTCCTGCAGTGCCGGCTGCAATCGCCGTCGGACGCGCAGGAGGTCGCGCAGGAAGCCTACGTGCGCATGCTGACGCTGGCGCGTCCCGACAGCGTCGACGACCTGCGCGCTTATCTGTTCCGCACCGCTTCCAACCTGGCCATGGACCGGCTGCGCCAGCGCGGCATTCATGCCCGCGCGGTCGACGAGGTGGCGATCCGCGAAGCGCAGACCGCGCCGGCGCCGGAACGCCGGGCGATGGCGGTCGAACGCCTGCATGGCTTGAAACAGGCGCTGGGCGAACTGCCGCCGAAGACGAGGGAAGCCTTCATGGCGCACATGGTCGAAGGCCTGGATTTCGGCGCGGTGGCGCGCGCCATGAAGCTGAGCGAGCGCATGGTGCGCTACCACGTGACGCGGGCCCTGGCGCATTGCCGGGCGCGGGTCGACCAGATGGAGGAATGCTGATGTCCGGCATCCATGCGAACGAAGAAGCGCTGCTGCGCACCGCCGCCGACTGGCGCCTGCGCCTGCGCGATCCCGACGTGTCCGAGGCGACCCTGCTGCAGTGGATCGCCTGGTCCGCGGAAGAGGCGCACCTGGCCGCGTTCGAGCGCGTCAATGCGCTCGCCGACGAGGTGGAGCTGCTGGACGATGCCTCGCGCGCCACGCTGCGACGAGCCTTCCCGGCCCGCCGGCCTGGCCGCCCGTGGCTGCCGCTGGCTTGGGCCGCCGGCTTCGCCGCGGCGGCGGTCGGCGGCTACCTGGCGTGGGGCCTGCTCACCGCCACCGTGGCGCGCGATTACGCCAGCGCCGTGGCGCAGCGCGAGGACATCCGCCTGCCGGACGGCACCCGCGTCGCACTGGGCGGCGCCACGCGGCTGGCCGCGCGCTTCGATAGCCAGCTGCGCAAGGTGGAGTTGAACGAAGGCGAAGCCTTTTTCCAGATCGCCCCGGACGACACGCCGTTCGAAGTACGCGCCGGCCAGGTACATATCCGCGACATCGGCACCGCGTTCGATGTGCGGCGCGGCGGTGACCGGGTGATCGTCGACGTGGCCGAGGGCCGCGTGCTGGTCACCGCGCCCGGCGCCGTCGGCGTGCACGAAGCCGTCGCCGGCCAGCGCGTGGTCTATGTGCCGGGAGCCGGGCTGCAGCTGAGCCAGGTCGATCCGGCGCGGACCGCGGCCTGGCGCGAGCAGCGCCTGGAATTCGACAACGAGCCGCTGGAGGTGGTGATCGCCAGCCTCAATCGCTACAGCCGCCGTCCGGTGCGCATCGCGGACGCCGGGCTGGGCTCGCTGGCCTTCAGTGGCACCGTCCGCACCGACGCCATCGACCGCTGGCTGGAAGCCTTGCCGCAGGTGCTGCCGCTGCGCGTGGAGATGCGGCCGGACGAGGTGGTGCTGAGCCGTCGCGAACCGACCGCGCGTCAGTGAGGTGCAAGCTTGGCCGACGGACGGCTGAATCGATGCCTGCATTTCGGACTAAGACGAATTCCTATTGATTTGCCTGCCATGTCACACTCCTCGTTTTCGTCTGGGACTCGTCGAGGGACATGGGGCGTTTCGGGTGGCTGTTCGCTTGCGGCTGCATGGTGGCGTCGCCGTGGACGTCCCGTGCAGCCGCGGCGAACGATGACAGCGCTGTCCAGGCGCGCCTGCGCTTCGCCATCCCCGCCCAGCCGCTCGCCTCGGCGCTGATCGCCTACGGCAGCCAGGCCAATGTGCAGGTGCTGGTCTCCGGCCAGCTGGCGGCCGCGCTGCGCTCCGCGCCGGTGCAGGGCGAACTGGCGCGCGAAGACGCGCTGGCCCAGCTGCTGCGCGACACCACGCTGACCTATCGCTACATCGGCGCCACCACCGTGGTGATCCGGCCGGCATCGGCGCCGGCCAGCCATGCCGAAACGCCGCCGGTGCCGGTCACCGACCTGGCACCGGTGCGCGCGGTGGGACTGTTCGCCGAGGGCTACCGGGCGGATTTCGCCAACGGCTCGGTGCGCATGGACGCCGATCCGGCCGACCTGCCGCAGTCGATCGGCCTGGTCACCCGCGACCTGATGGATGCGCGCCAGGACCGCACCGTGCCCGACGCGCTGCGTACCGTGGCCGGCGTGCAATACCTGGACACCAACGTGGGCCTGCCGCAGTTCTTCATCCGCGGCTTCCGCACCGGCAACGGCCTGACCGACGGCATGCCCAACGCGGTGGTCGGCGTGGGCGACCTGCCGCCGCTGGTGGCGGTGGAGCGCATCGAAGTGCCGCGCGGGCCGCAGTCGATCCTGGGCGACGTCTCGGCCAACAACAATTTCGGCGGCCTGGTCGGCCTGGTGATGAAGAAGCCGCAGGCCACGCCGGTGCACCGGCTGAGCTGGGCGCTGGGCAGCCATGGCGATACCCAGCTCGACGGCGACTTCGCCGGCAAGCTCGATGGCGACGGGCGCTGGCTCTATCGCGCGGTGTTCTCGCTGGACCGCACCGACCTTACGCCGCAGGGCTATGCCGGGCGGCGCACCAACTACGTCGCGCCTTCGCTGGGCTGGAACGGGCGCGATACGCAATGGATCGTCGGCCTGTCGCGCATGGTCAACCGCTTTCCGATGCCCGACCACGTCGCCTGGTCGGACGGCACGCCATCGTCGGCGACGCCGCCCGGACTGCTGCTGGGCAATGCGCAGGACCACGCGCAGTTCCGCACGACCCGCTACTACTACCTGTTCGAGCACGCCTTCGACGACACCTGGTCGCTGCGCAGCCGCGCGCAGTACGTGCACGAGTCCAGCATGCAGCAGGCCTGGTGGGTGTTTTTCTCGCCATACGACCAGAGCGCGTTCGCGCTGGCGGACAAGTACCGCTACACGGACGCGTTCTATACGCTGCAGAACGAACTGGTCGCGGCGTTCGAGCTCGGCGCCACGCGCCACAAGGTGATGCTCGGCTTCGACTACTCGCGCGCCCGCGTCGGCCGCTTCGAGGATGTGCAGGCCACCGTCGGCGACGGCAGCGTCGACATCCTGGGCGGCGAACGCCTGCCGCCGGTCGACTCGCTGACCTCGGACCAGGTGGTGCACCCGTTCGGCGCCAGCAAGTTCGCGTTTTCCGGCAATCCCTGGATCACCGACAGCGGCCTGTTCCTGCAGGACCAGATCCAGCTGGGCGAGCGCTGGAACGCGCTGGTGGCGATCCGCCGCTCCGCCTACGTGCTGGAAACCGAGCATCTCGACGGCAGGCCGTGGACGCGGCGCAAGGCGGAATGGGTGCCCAACCTCGGCCTGGTCTACAAACCGCGGCCCGGGGTGGCGCTCTATGCCAGCCTGTCGCACGGCTTCCAGCCCGACACGGTGCTCGGCAAGAATGGCAAGCCGCTGCTGCCGGCGCTGTCGCGGCAGCTGGAAGCCGGCGCCAAGTTCGACCTCGCCCAGGACCGGGCGCGCCTGACCGTGGCCTGGTACCGGATCATGCTCGACCGCAGCACCGACCTGTTCTCGCCGAAGCCGCCGTATTTCGGCTATCGCGGCCCCGGCCAGACCAACCAGGGTTTCGAGGCGGAGCTCAACGGCCGGCTGGCGCCGGGGCTGGATGTCAGCGCGAGCTACACCTATGCGCGCGTGCGCAAGCACGACGGCGCGCCGGTTCCCGGTGCGCCGCGGCATCGCTTCGACGCCTGGACCAGCTACACCTTCGATCCCGCGGCGCGAGCCAGCTGGGGCATCGGCGCCGGCGTGCACGCGCGCAGCAGCGCCATCAGCCTGCTCGACGGCAACTGGTTCGGCACCGACCGGCTCACCTTCCGCAATCCCGGCCAGTACAGCCTCGACGCCAATATTTTTTACCGCGCGCCGCGCTGGAGCGTGACCCTGGGTGTGCGCAACCTGCTGGGGCGGCAGCTGCGCGCAGAGGATTTCGACGACAGCTTCGTGCCGCTGGTGGAGCGGCGCAGCGTGCTGTTGAGCGGCAGCTACGATTTCTGAGTGCGGATCCGTCGCAAGCGCTGGAGTCGCCGCGGGTCAAGTCTTGGCCCGCACGTCATTAAGGGGTAGAACAGCCCGCTTCGCACCTGAGCATCCGGTGCGCCCCGCTTGTTGTGGAGTTTCCATGTCGTTGTCGTCCCTTCCCACCGACGCCGATCTCGCGGCGCTCGCCCGCGAGGTAGCCGAGGCCGCGCTGGCCGCCAAGCTGATGCTGGTCACCGCCGAGTCCTGCACCGGCGGCTGGATCGCCAAGGCGCTTACCGACCTGCCGGGCAGCTCGGCCTGGTTCGACGCCGGCGTGGTGACCTACAGCTACGAGGCGAAGGAAGCCTTGCTCGGCGTCAACCCGCGCACGCTCGAACGCACCGGCGCGGTCAGCGAGGAGACCGTGCTGGAAATGGTTTCCGGCGCGCTGGCGCGCTTCGGCGCGGGCATGGCGGTGGCGGTCACCGGCATCGCCGGGCCCAGCGGCGGCACGCCGGACAAGCCGGTGGGCACGGTGTGGATCGGCTGGAAGCGCCGTGGCGGCTATGCGCATGGCCGGCTGTTCCGGTTCGACGGCGATCGCGAGGCGATCCGGCGCCAGACCGTGGCCGCTGCCCTCGTCGGCGTGCGCAAGGCGCTGACGGATTGACCAGTTTTCGCCTACACGGGCGGACTTGACCGGTATGGGATACTGCTCGTCTGCGTGATCGCAGTCCCTGAGACACGGCGGGCGCATCATGCACGGCACCTGACCACCACTCCTCAAGCATTCGGGATACCAGACGATGGATGACAACAAGCGCAAGGCGCTCGCCTCCGCCCTCGGCCAGATTGAAAAGCAGTTCGGCAAGGGCGCGGTCATGCGCATGGGCGACCGCACCGACGACGCCATCGAGACGGTGTCCACCGGTTCGCTGGGCCTGGACATCGCGCTTGGCGTGGGCGGCCTGCCGCGCGGCCGCGTGGTCGAGATCTACGGCCCGGAATCCTCGGGCAAGACCACGCTCACCCTGCAGGTGATCGCCAACTGCCAGAAGAACGGCGGCACCGCGGCCTTCGTCGACGCCGAGCACGCGCTCGACCCCACCTACGCCGCCAAGCTGGGCGTCAACGTGGACGACCTGCTGGTCTCCCAGCCCGACACCGGCGAGCAGGCGCTGGAAATCGCCGACATGCTGGTGCGCTCCGGCGCGGTGGACGTGGTGGTGGTCGACTCGGTCGCCGCGCTCACGCCGAAGGCGGAAATCGAAGGCGAGATGGGCGACTCCCACGTCGGCCTGCACGCCCGCCTGATGAGCCAGGCGCTGCGCAAGCTCACCGCCAACATCAAGAAGTCCAACTGCCTGGTGATCTTCATCAACCAGATCCGCATGAAGATCGGCGTGATGTTCGGCAGCCCCGAGACCACCACCGGCGGCAACGCGCTGAAGTTCTACGCCTCGGTGCGCCTGGACATCCGCCGCATCGGCGCGGTGAAGAAGGGCGAGGAAGTGATCGGTTCGGAGACCCGCGTCAAGGTGGTCAAGAACAAGGTGGCGCCGCCGTTCCGCCAGGCCGAGTTCGAGATCCTCTACGGCGAGGGCAGCTCGCGCGAGGGCGAGATCATCGAGCTGGGCGTGGCGCAGAACCTGATCGAGAAGTCCGGCGCCTGGTACAGCTACAAGGGCGACCGTATCGGCCAGGGCAAGGAGAACGTGCGCCAGTTCCTGCGCGACAACCCGGCCATCGCCAACGAAGTGGACAAGGAACTGCGTGCCCGCCTGCTGGTGAGCAGCGGCAAGGGCACGCCGGCGTCCGAGGAAGCGCTCGAGGAAGCCTGATCGGAGCCAGCCTGATCTAATCAGCATGGTCCGTCCATACTCGGCCGGGTCATGCCCGATCCGGGCAATAAGGGGCAGGGAACATGCCTAAGCTACGCTGGACTTTTATCGCGGCCATCGTGCTCGGTGCGGCGGCGGTGCTGGCCACCGCCGCATTCGACCGGCACGGCGACGCCAAGGCGCACGTCGATGCCAAGGCCCTCGTGCCGGGCGTGTGGATTTCCGAGCAGATCGGCCCGGAGCAGCTGGCGGCGCTGAAATCGCAAGGGTTCCGGGCCGTGGTCGACCTGCGCCCGGACCATGAAGCCGCCGGGCAGCCCTCGGCCAGCACGATGGGCGAGGCGGCCGCGGGGCAGGGGCTCCAGTTCGACTACATCCCGGTGGCGCACGGCGACGTGCCCTCCGGCGCGGTCGAAACGCTGGGCCGCACGCTGGCCCGCGAGCAGACCCCGGTCCTGCTGTATTGCCGCAGCGGCCGTCGCGCCGCGCGCACCTGGGCATTGGCCGAGGCCTCGCGCCCCGGCGGCCTGGATGCGCCTGCGATCTTGAACGCGGTCCACCAGGCCGGCCAGGACGCCGGCGACCTGGCGGACCAGATCACAGGCCGGATCGCCGCACGGCCTGCCACGCATTGAGCCGCCTGGAGACGTTCCGCATGGCCACCACACCAGCTCCGACCGTACCCGCCCAGCGCAGCCTGTTGGCGCGTCTGCTGGCGCAAGGCGTGGTCGCCGTCATCGGCCTGGCCATCGGCGCCTTCGCGGGCCTGGTGGGAGCGTTCTGGCTGGGCCTGGTCGCGATCAACTGCTGACGCCGGATACAGCGCATGCCTAAAGACCGCTCCGACAAGTCTTCTCCGGATAAGCAATCATCTGAAAAACGGGAGAAGGCCACGGCCTACGCCAAGGGGCTGGGCATGCTCGCGCGGCGCGAACACTCCCGCCGCGAGCTGGGCCGCAAGCTGCGCCAGGGCGGCTACGAGGCCGACGAAGCCGCGGCCGCGCTGGACCGGCTCGGCGCGCAGCACTACCAGGACGACGAGCGCTTCGGCGAGATGCTGGTGCGCAGCCGCGCCGCCCAGGGCTACGGTCCCGCGCGCCTGCGCGCCGAGCTGAAGAGCCACGGCCTGTCCGATGCGCGCATCCGCGCGCTGCTGGATGCCGCCGAGGTGGACTGGGCCGCATCCGCCGCCGCCCAGCTGCGCCGCCGCTACGGCGGCAAGGCCAGCGCGGATCCGGCCGAAAAGCAGCGCAGGGCTCAGTTTCTCTTGCGTCGGGGCTTCCCCGCCGCCACAGTAAGAGGTCTTACCCACGCCGAAGTGGACGAGTTGGCCGACGAAAGCGACTGATCGTCCGGCTCTGTCGCGGCGTGGCCTGCAGCCACCGGCGCCACAGACCTTTCGATCCGCACGCATGAAAACGGCCGACATCCGCTCCACCTTCCTCGAATTCTTCCGCTCCAAGGACCACACCATCGTGCCGTCCAGCTCGCTGGTGCCGGCCAGCGACCCGACGCTGCTGTTCACCAACTCGGGCATGGTGCAGTTCAAGAACGTATTCCTGGGCAGCGAGAAGCTGCCCTACGCGCGCGCCGCCGACGTGCAGCGCTGCCTGCGCGCCGGCGGCAAGCACAACGACCTGGACTCGGTGGGCTATACCGCGCGCCACCACACTTTCTTCGAGATGCTCGGCAACTGGTCGTTCGGCGACTACTTCAAGCGCGACGCGATCCGCTACGCCTGGGAGCTGCTGACCGGCGTGTTCAAGCTGCCCGCCGAGAAGCTTTGGGTCACCGTCTATCACACCGACGACGAGGCCTTTGACATCTGGCACAAGGAAATGGGGGTGCCGGCCGAGCGCATCGTGCGCATCGGCGACAACAAGGGCGCGCCCTTCGCCTCCGACAATTTCTGGCAGATGGCCGACACCGGCCCCTGCGGCCCCTGCACCGAGATCTTCTACGACCACGGCGCGGAGATCGCCGGCGGCCCGCCCGGCTCGCCGGACGAGGACGGCGACCGCTACATCGAGATCTGGAACCTGGTGTTCATGCAGTTCGACCGCGCGCCTGACGGCACGCTGTCGCCGCTGCCCGCGCCGTGCGTGGACACCGGCATGGGCCTGGAGCGCCTGGCGGCGGTGCTGCAGCACGTGCATTCGAACTACGAGATCGACCTGTTCGAGCACCTGATCAAGGTCGCCGCGCAGCTCACCGCCACGCCGGACATGGGCAACAAGTCGCTGCGCGTGATCGCCGACCACATCCGCGCCTGTTCCTTCCTGATCGTCGACGGCGTGCTGCCTTCCAACGAAGGCCGCGGCTACGTGCTCCGCCGCATCATCCGCCGCGCGCTGCGGCATGGCTGGATGCTCGGCGTGCGCGGCGATTTCTTCTGGAAGATGGTCCAGCCGCTGGTCGAGGAGATGGGCGCGGCGTATCCGGAGCTGGCGGCCAAGCAGGCCTTCGTCGAAGAAGCCCTGCGCACCGAGGAACAGCGCTTCGGCGAAACGCTGGAACACGGCATGCGCCTGTTCGACGAAGTGGCGGGGAAATCCGGCGACACCATCCCGGGCGCCGACGCGTTCCGCCTCTACGACACCTACGGCTTCCCGGTCGACCTCACCGCCGATATCGCGCGCGAACGCGGCCTGTCGGTGGACATGGAAGGCTTCGACCGCGCGATGGAAGAGCAGAAGGAGCGTGGCCGCAAGGGCGGCAGCTTCAAGGCGAAGGGCAACATGCCGGCCGAACTGGCCAGCCAGCTCAAGCCCACCGACTTCCTCGGCTACGACGCCATCTCCGCGCAGGGCAGCCAGGTCGTCGGCATCGTGCGCGATGGCATCCAGCTGCAGCAGCTGGCCCAGGGCGAGGAAGCCCTGGTGATCCTCGACCGCACGCCGTTCTATGCCGAATCCGGCGGCCAGGTCGGCGACACCGGCAGCCTCGCCAACAGTGCCGGCCGCTTCGACGTGGCCGATACGCTCAAGATGGGCGGCGTGTTCTTCGGCCATGCCGGCCAGTGGCAAGGCGCGCAGCCGCTGCGCGTCGGCGACGCGGTCGACGCGTTGGTCGATGGCGCGCGCCGCCAGGCCATCGTGCTGAACCATTCCGCCACGCACCTGCTGCACGCCGCGCTGCGCAAGGTGCTGGGCGAACACGTCATGCAGAAGGGCTCGCTGGTCGCGCCGGAGCGCCTGCGCTTCGACTTCGCGCACTTCAAGCCGGTCTCGGCCGACGAGCTCGCGCGCATCGAAGACCTGGTCAATGCCGAGGTGCGCCGCAATGCGCAAGCCGAAGTGCATCAGATGGGTTACAACCAGGCGATCGAGTTCGGCGCGATGGCGCTGTTCGGCGAGAAGTACGGCGACGAAGTGCGCGTACTGCGCATGGGCGAGTTCTCCACCGAGCTGTGCGGCGGCACGCATGTCGGCCGCACCGGCGACATCGGCCTGTTCAAGATCGTCAGCGAAGCGGGCGTCGCCTCCGGCGTGCGCCGCATCGAAGCGGTCACCGGCGCCGGCGCGCTCGCCTACGTGACCGGCGAGGAGCGCCGCCTCGGCGAACTCTCGCAGCTGCTGTCGACCAGCGGCGACGAAGTGGTCGACAAGCTGCGTCAGCTGCTGGACAAGCAGAAGAAGCTCGAGCGCGAACTCGAATCGCTGCGCGCCAAGGCCGCCGGTTCCGCCACCGCCGACCTGGCTGCATCCGCGCAGGACGTCGGCGGCATCAAGGTGGTGGCCGCCCGGCTCGAAGGCCTGGATGCAAAAGCACTGCGCGACGGCATCGACCAGCTCAAGCAGCAGCTGGCCGACTGCGTGGTACTGCTTGCCGGCGCGGCGGACGGCCGCGTGTCGCTCGTCGCCGGCGTGCACGGCAAGGCGCTCGGTCGCGTCAAGGCCGGCGACGTGGTCGCGCACGTGGCCAGCCAGATCGACGGCAAGGGCGGCGGACGTCCGGACATGGCCCAGGGCGGCGGCTCCGACACCGCCGCGTTGCCGGGCTTGCTGGCAGCGTTGCCGGCCTGGATCGGCGAGCGACTCGCTGGATAAATCTGGCTTGGATAAAACCTAGGTGAATAGACCACATGCTATAGGCCGAGCGCATTGCGCAGCGCGCGGGCGCTCGGCTAGTATCGGTCGAATGTCGGCTACGTGCGTTGTGCGTAGCCAGCCGGCGGCCGCTTTCGAGCGTCTCGTCGTTGTGCCGGGGAAGGCGGTAGGGCCTTCGATGGACAGTTCGTCGAAAACTCGGATGGTGTAACTCAGGGGTGAGGTTTCATCATCTGCTGGCCTGTGACCACATAGCTTTCATGGAGTGGCAAACATGTTGATTCTGACCCGCAGGGTCGGCGAAACCCTGATGATCGGCGACGAGGTGACCGTCACCGTCCTGGGCGTGAAGGGCAATCAGGTGCGTATCGGCATCAACGCGCCCAAGAACGTAGCCGTGCATCGCGAAGAGATCTATCAGCGGATCCAGAACGAGCACAAACCGGAAGGCGGCGGCTCGGACGAGCATTGATCGCCTGAAGGCTTTACGAAAGACCCATCGGCCGGTATCCTTGCCGGCTCCGCAGAAATGCGGACAAAAATGGAGAGATGCCCGAGAGGCCGAAGGGGCTCCCCTGCTAAGGGAGTATAGGGTCAAAAGCCTTATCGAGGGTTCGAATCCCTCTCTCTCCGCCAGATACGCAAAACGCCCCGCAAGGGGCGTTTTGCGTATCTGGCGGAGAGAGAGGGTGCAGAGAACCGGTGACTCGGCAAAGCCGAGCCACCGGTTCGGCTAGTTGTCAGGAACAACAAGGACAGCCGCAGGCTGGCCCCGCAGCGCGCAAGCGCGGAGGGGTGAGGCCCATGGATGGGCCTCACAATCCCACGCGTGACGGCGAAGCGCACCGCACATCGAAGCCGACACACAAACGCCCCGCTAGCGGGGCGTTTTGTATATGTGGCGAATAGATATTCACCAGGCATCCGCGCAGCACTGGCAGCATGACCTCAATCAACCGTCATTCCGGCGCAGGCCGGAATCCAGTGACGTCACCGTCTGATGTTGTGCGAAAACTAAAACGCTTTTTGTCTCTCGCCTTTTCGTAGCGCATCGCTACTGGATTCCGGCCTGCGCCGGAATGACGAGGAGAGTGGCCAAGTCGATCCACTCAACCCGGCACAAGCCCCCGCAACTCCACACCCTCCGGCGTCACCCGCAACACCGACCCGTGCTCATACCAATCCCCCAGCACGATCCTCTCGGCAGCCTGCCCGCCGACCTCGATGGAATGCACCGCCGGCCGATGCGTATGCCCATGGATCAACCGCGTCACGCCGGCATGGGCCATCGCCTCGGCAACAGCGCCGGCATTGACGTCCATGATCGTCTCCATGGTGCTGCCGGTATGCGCCTTGCTGTCCTCGCGCGCCTTCGCCGCAAACGCGCGGCGCGCCGCCAGCGGCATGGAGAGGATCTGCGCCTTCCACTCCGGCGTCCGCACCTGCTTGCGCACCGCCTGGTAGGCGACATCGTCGGTGCACAGCACATCGCCATGCATCAGAAGAGTGGGGCGCCCGTACAGCTCGTGCACGGTGCCGTCCTCCAGCAGGGTGAGGCCGGCGCGGCGTGCGAATTCCTCGCCGAGCAGGAAGTCGCGGTTGCCGACCATGAAGTACACCGGCACGCCGGCATCGCGCAGCGCCTGCGTGGCCGCGGCTATGCGCGCCGGCAATTCCGCATCGTCGTCATCGCCGACCCAGGCTTCGACCAGGTCGCCGAGGATGTACACGGCATCGGCGCTGAGCGCCTCCTCGCTGGCGAGGAAATCCTCGAACAGCCGCGTGATCTGCGGACGGCCGGCGTCCAGGTGCAGGTCGGCGATGAACAGCGTATGCATCAGCCCTTCGTGCCTTTCTTGGCGGCGGGCTTGGTGGCGGGAGCGGCCGGTGCGGCTGCCGGCGGCGTCGCCGCGCTGGCGGCGCGCGCGGGTGCTTCCTCGCCGATCACGTAGGCGCTGTCGATCACTGGCAGCGGATTGGGCACGTCGTTGGCGAACGGACCCAGTGCGCGGGTGGGCAGGCCGGCGATCTTGTCGACCACGTCCATGCCTTTCACCACCTTGCCGAACACGGCGAAGCCCCAGGTCAGCCCGTTCTGGTTGCCGACGTAGTCGAGGCGGCGGTTGTCCACCAGGTTGAAGAAGAACTGCGAGGTGCCGGAATTGGGATCGGCGCCGCGTGCCACGGCCAGCGTGCCGCGCAGGTTGGACAAGCCGTTATCCGCTTCGCTGGCGATCGCCGAATGGGTGCGCTTGGGCTGCAGGTCGCGGGTGTACAGGCCGCCCTGCAGCATGTAGCCGGCGATCGCGCGGTGCATCACCGTGCCGCTGTAGAAGCCTTCGCGCACGTACTGCAGGAAATTGGCGACGCTCTTGGGCGCCTTGTCCGGATACAGCTCCACCGTGATGTCGCCCGCGGTGGTGTGCAGCACCACCTGCGGGTGCGGCAGGGCGGAAGGCGCGGCTGTCGCCTGCCTGGCCGCCTGGGCGGACAGCGCGAACGGCAGCAGCAGGAGGACAAGCAGGGCGAGGAGTCGTTGCATGGCGGATCGGGCGGCGTCAGGCATCCGTGCATGATACGCGGACGCGGTGAGAGTGGCCTTAAGGGCGGCGGCGCAGGAAAACGCGCGACGCATGCTCAAAGCGCGGTCAGGTCGAGTGCGAGGCCCAGCTCGGCCATCGGCGGGCGCTCCTGCTCCAGGTCGGCCTCGGTCAGCGGGTGCTGCTCCAGCCAGGCCGCGGGCAGGGCCAGCCGCAGGCGCTGGCTGGTCGCGGCCAGGCGCATCTGCGGCAGGGATTCGGGGCGGCGCGCGCGGCGGAACAGCACGGCCAGGCGGAGCAGGGCAGTGATCTGCCGCGCCAGGGTGCGGTAGCGCTGCGGCAGCGCGGAGAACAGCGCCTTTTCCGGCTTGCGCCGGTGCGCCTCCACCACCGCGGCGAGCAGTTGCTGCTCCTGGCGCGAGAAGCCGGCCAGGTCGGCATGGCGCAGGATGTAGGCGCCGTGGTGATGGTGCTGGCTGTGCGCGATGGCCAGGCCGATCTCGTGCACGCGGGACACCCACGACAGCCATTCGCGCGCCTCGCCGTCCAGCTTCCAGGTCTTGGCGACCTGGTCGAACAGCATCAGCGCGGTCGATTCGACGCGCCGCGCCTGCGCGCGGTCCACGCCGTAGCGGGCGGCCAGCGCGTCGATGCTGGCGGTGCGCGGGTCGGTGCCGCCGGCGCGGCCCAGCAGGTCCCACAGCAGGCCTTCGCGCATCGAGCTTTCGCATACGCGCATGCGCTGGATGCCCAGCGCCTCGAACGCGGCCTCGAAGATCACCACGCCGCCGGCGATCACTGGGGCGCGGTCGTCGGACAGGCCCGGCAGCTTCAACGCGCCGACCTGGCCCTGGGCCAGCAGGGCGTCGCGCAGCGCGGCCAGCGAGGCCGGGGTGATGCCGTCGTCGGAGAATTTCATGGCCTGCACCACGCCGCCGATGGCCTTGGCGGTGCCGGACGAGCCGTAGGCGTCGATCCAGCCGGATTCGCGGTAATCCTCGGCGAACTGCTGCAGCAGCACGCCGAGCTCGCCGGTGGCGCGCTGCCAGCGCTTGCGATTGAGCTTGCCGCCGGGGAAGAAGCGCATGGTCGAGGCGATGCAGCCGGCCTGCACGCTTTCGGTGTGCAGCGGGGCCAGGCCGCGGCCGATGATGAACTCGGTGCTGCCGCCGCCGACGTCGATCACCAGGCGGTTCTCGCGCGAGGCCGGCAGGTCGTGCGAGGCGCCCAGGAAGATCAGTCGCCCTTCCTCGCGGCCGGAGACGATTTCCACCGGATGGCCCAGCGCGGTCTCGGCGGCGACCAGGAAGGACTGCGGCGAGGCCAGCCGCCGCACGGTATTGGTGGCCACTGCGCGCACGCGTGCCGAGGGCAGGCCGGCGATGCGCTGGCCGAAGCGGGCCAGGCAGTTCAGCGCGCGGGCGCGGTGCTCGGCGTCGAGGGTGCCGTCGGCGCGCAGGCCGGCGGCCATGCGCACGGTGTCGCGCAGGCGATCGATCACCCGGGGTTCGCCGTGCTCCACCCGCGCCACCACCATGTGAAAGCTGTTGGAACCCATATCGATGGCGGCGATCAGCTCGCCATCCTTGATCGGGGTCTGCTCGCCTTGAATCATCAGGGGGCTCGTTTCCGTGCGATTGAGTGCGAATTCTCGCACGCAGGCGCCGGGCTGCGTCAGCCCGGCGCGCTTCAGCTGCGCGTGACGGCCTTCGGCATGGTGGGGCTGAGCTTGTCGAGCAGGTATTGCTGCGCGCTGTGCGGGGACTCGTCGCCCGGCACGGCGCGGGTATAGCGGCCGTCGCTGTCCAGCAGCCAGGCCTGGGTGTTGTCCGCCAGATAGTTGGCCAGGGTTTCGTCGTAGACGCGCTGGGCCAGTGCGGGGTCGAGGATGGGGAAGGCCACCTCGATGCGGCGCATCAGGTTGCGTTCCATCCAGTCCGCGCTCGCGCAATAGGTTTCCGGCGCGCCGTCGTTGCCGAACCAGTAGACCCGGCTGTGCTCCAGGAAACGCCCCACGATGGAACGCACGCGGATGCGCTCGGACACGCCCGGCAGCCCGGGCCGCAAGGTGCAGGCGCCGCGCACGATCAGGTCGATCTCCACCCCGGCCTGCGAGGCGCGGTACAGCGCCTCGATCACATGGGCCTCGTTGAGCGCATTGAGCTTGGCCACGATGCGCGCGGGCTTGCCGGCCAGCGCATGCGCGGTCTCGCGCTCGATCTTGGCGACCACGCTCTTGTACAGCGTGAACGGCGAGTGCAGCAGGCGCTTGAGCTGGATCATCGGCCCCAGGCCGGAGAGCTGCTGGAAGACCTTGTGCAGGTCCTCGCCGATCTCCGCGTGCGCGGTCATCAGGCCGATGTCGGTGTAGGCGCGGCTGTTGGCCTGGTGGTAGTTGCCGGTGGACAGGTGCACATAGCGGCGCAGCACCTCGCCCTCGCGGCGCACGATCAGCAGCATCTTGGCGTGGGTCTTGTAGCCCACCACGCCGTAGACCACCTGCACGCCGGCTTCCTGCAGGCGCGTGGCGAGGCGGATATTGGCCTCCTCGTCGAAGCGCGCGCGCAGCTCGATCACCACGGTGACATCCTTGCCGTTGCGCGCCGCTTCCACCAGCAGGTCGACCAGCGGCGTGTCGGCGCCGGCGCGGTACAGGGTCTGCTTGATGGCCAGCACGTGCGGGTCCTGCGCGGCCTGGCCGAGCAGGTCGACCACGGTCATGAAGGACTCGTACGGGTGGTGCAGCAGCACGTCGCGCTCGCGCAGCACCTCGAACTTGCACTTGCTGGCGTCGAACGCCTTGGGCAGCTGCGGGGTGAAGCGCGGGAACTTGAGCGCGGGGCGGTCCAGGCTGTCGTAGACACTACCGGCGCGGATGATGTTGACCGGGCCGTCGCAGCGATAGACGTCGTTCTCTTCCAGCTCGAAGTTGGCGATCAGCATCGACACGATCGCCTTCGGGCAATCCGCGCCGATCTCCAGCCGCACCGGCTTGGCGTAGCCGCGGCCGAGCAGTTCCTCGCTGAGGGCGCGGGCCAGGTTCTCCACCTCGGCTTCCTCGACCATCAGCTCGCTGTTGCGGGTGACGCGGAACTGGTACGAGCCGGCCACCTTGAAGCCAGGGAACATCTGGTCGACGAAGCCCTGCAGCAGTTCGGCCAGGAACACGAAATGGTCGCCTTCGCCGCAGACCTCGTTGGGCAGGCGGATGATCCGCGGCAGCGAGCGCGGCGCGCGCACCAGCGCCATGTGGCCTTCGCGGCCGAAGGCATCGCGGCCCTTCAGCACCACGGCCAGGTTCAGCGTCTTGTTGAGGATGCGCGGGAACGGGTGCGCCGGGTCCAGGCCCAGCGGCGACAGCACCGGCAGCACCTCGTTCTCGAAATAGCCCTGCAGCCAGCGGCGCTGGCGCTCGCTCCAGCGGTCGCGCGTGAGGAAATGGATGTCCTCGGCGTCCAGCGCGGGTTTGAGCTCGTCCTGCCAGGTGGTGTACTGCGCGGCGACCAGGTCCAGCACGCGCTTGCGGATGCGCGCCAGCAGTTCGCCCGAGGGAATGCCGTCCGGTCCTGGCGCGGCCGAGCCGAAGCTGTGGTGATGCTTGAGCATGGCCACGCGCACCTCGAAGAATTCGTCGAGGTTGTTGGCCACGATGCTCAGGAAGCGCAGGCGCTCCAGCAGCGGCACCTCGAGGTCGCGGGCCTGGGCCAGCACGCGGAAGTTGAATTCCAGCGCGGCCAGTTCGCGGCTCAGGTACAGCTCGGGGGCGGCGGAGTCGATGGTGTGGTCGATCACGGGAGACGACGTGGAGGCTTTACGGCGCATCGCGGCATTCTGGCCGATGCGGGTCGCAAGCTCATGCGGCAGTGCCGCGTAGTGTGATGGGCGGCAGCGCTCCGGGGCTGAACCCTTCTCCCTCCGGGAGAAGGTGGCGGCAGCCGGATGAGGGTACGGGCGGAGCGGGGCGCCTCGCTCCGCCCGTACCCTCACCCCAACCCCTCTCCCGGTGGAAGAGGGGCTTTAATCAGGCCTCGTCCGGGCCGCCCGGCTTCAGCAGGCGGTCGTGCCCGAAGCTGCACGAGAAGGTCGAACCCTGGCCCGGCTCGCTCTGGATCTCCAGCCGCGCCTGGTGCAGGTTCAGCACGTGCTTGACGATGGACAGCCCCAGGCCGGTGCCGCCGCTGTCGCGCGAGCGGCTGGAGGAGACGCGGTAGAAGCGCTCGGTGAGGCGGGCCAGGTGGGCGGCGGGGATGCCGAAGCCGGTGTCGCTGACCGAGTAGACGGCGCCTTCCGGGGTGCGCTTCCAGCGGATCGTGATGCTGCCGCCGGTCGGCGTATAGCGCACGGCGTTGCTCATCAGGTTGGACAGCGCGCTGTGCAGGTCCTTGGCCGAGCCGAGCAGGTCGGCTTCGGCGCTGTTCTCCACGGTGATGTGGTGGCGGCCCTGGCTCAGTGCCTCGGCTTCCTTGCGCAGGGTGGCGAGCAGGGGCGACATCGGCACGCGCTCGTCGGTGACGTGGTCCTGGGTTTCCAGGCGCGACAGGGTCAGCAGGTCTTCCACGATCTGGCCCATGCGCTTGGACTGCGCGCGCATCTCGCCCAGCACCGGGGCCAGCTCGGGCACGTCTTCCGGGTCGATCAGTTCCAGATAGCCGTGGATCACCGTGAGCGGCGTGCGCAGCTCGTGCGATACGTTGGCGACGAAGTCGCGGCGGATCTGTTCCAGCCGGGTGAGGTGGCTGATGTCGCGCGCCAGCAACAGGCGCTGGCGACGGCCGAACGGCAGCAGGGTGACATTGATGTGCCGGTTCGGATGGCCCGGCGCGACCACGTCGTTGAGCGGCTCGTGCGCGCCGTCCTGCAGCCAGCCTGCCAGCTCGGTGGTGCCCAGGCGTTCGTGCAGGTGAATGCCGCGATCCTGCGGCCGGCGCAGGCCGAGCAGGTCTTCGGCGGCGTGATTGAACCAGCGCACGTGTTGCTCGTTGTCCAGCAGGACAACGGCATCCGGCAGGCTGCCGGCGGCGCTGCGCAGGTCACGCAGACTGGAGGCGATGCGACGGGAACGCGTCATGAAGCGGTCATGCTGCAAGGGGCTGATGGTGGGGTGCGGCGGCATGATGTGCCGTGTTTCATGACGGATTCGGGTCAGCAGGAAGACGGTTTCCGCCACAGCGACAAGCGCCACGCCAAGCGCCATGCGGCCTCCCGCCCAGGCACCGATAAGGCCGCCCAGCACCAGGCCGGCCGCGAGGGCGGCCGGCAGTTTCCACGAACGATAGAACGGCTCAGGCATGCAGTCGGGCCATGGTCGCCACAAGGCGAGCAAGCATATCGGCAAACGCCGCCGGCCCGGCAAACCGCCCGCGGGCGCTTAGACGCTGGCGGAGAAGCGGTAGCCAGCGCCGCGCACGGTCTGCACCATCTCGTCCAGCTTCCACGGCTCCAGCGTCTTGCGCAGGCGGCGGATGTGCACGTCGACGGTGCGCTCCTCCACGTACACGCTGCCGCCCCATACGTGATCGAGCAGCTGTGCGCGCGAGTACACGCGCTCCGGATGGGTCATGAAGAAATACAGCAGGCGATATTCGGTCGGGCCGATCGGCACCGAGTCCTCGCCGGCGAACACGCGATGGGCCGGGCCGTCGATGCGCAGGCCGCCCAGTTCCACCATGCCCGAACCGTCGTCGCCCTGGCTGCGGCGCAGGACCGCCTTGATGCGGGCGATCAGTTCGCGGGTGGAGAAGGGCTTGACCACGTAGTCGTCCACGCCGGCTTCCAGCCCGTTGACCCGGTCCATCTCCTCGCCGCGGGCGGTGAGCATGATGATCGGGACTTCGCGGCTGAGTTCTTCCTTGCGCAGGCGGCGCGCCAGTTCCAGGCCGCTGGTGCCTGGCAGCATCCAGTCCAGCAGGATCAGGTCGGGTACCTGCTCGGCGATGGCGATCTGAGCGGCTCGTGCATCGGCGGCGTGGACCGCGTCCATGCCGGCCTTGCGCAGGGCAAAGGCGACCATGTCGCGGATCGAGGCTTCGTCTTCGACGATAAGAATGCGCTTGTGCACGCTATGGGTCCGCTTGGGGGCCTGTGACGCAAATATTGCAACGATTCAATGTTACGCCCCGATGACATTTCACGAAGGCGCAACGAAATCGTCGATTTGCGGGCGTGACAGCGGCGTGCAGGAAGGGCCGGACAGGGGCTCAGCGGCCCGCGCCGAAGCACAGGCGGCCGGCGCAGGAGGCGTTCGGCTGCTGCAGCTGCTGGGTGCGGCCGTCCGGGTTGTCCTCGGTCTGCAGGCGGCGCTTGCGCAACTCCATCACCAGCGGGGTGAGGTCGGCGATGCGGGCCTGGATGCGGGCGCGGGCGTAGTAGTCGAGGTCGGGGCGCTTGAGCAGGCGCTTGAGCTGTTCCATCGCGTCGAACGGGCGGCCGGACAGATAGCTGGCGTCGGCATAGGCTTCGCCCGCGCGCACCGTTTCGCCGGCTTTTTCGCTGGCGCGGGCGTAGCTGCGGTAGAGCTCCGGCTCGTCCGCGTTGTCCAGCATCGGGCGCAGCATGTCGGCGGCCTGCACGGCTTCTTCCTTGCTGCCACCTTCGGTGAGCGCATGGGCATAGCCCAGCGCGATCGCGCGATTGCGTGGCGACTGGCCGTTGAGCGAGGCGTACATGCCCAGCGCCGCGCCGCGCTGGCCGGACTGCAGCTTCGCATCGGCCATGGCCAGCTGCAGGATCTGGTTGTCCGGATGGTTCTTCAGCAGCGGCTGCAGTTCGTCCACCGCCTTGGCGCCACGGCCGCTGCGGGTGAGCGCGAGGGCGTAGCCGTAGCGATTGGCCGGCGTGTCGAACTCCGGATGCTTGGCCAGGTTGGAGGCGTAGTAGGTGCTCAGCTGCAATGCGTCGGCGGACAGCACGCGCACGCGCTCGCGCATCAGCGCGTAAGTCTCCACGCTGCCCTTGCCGCCCTGGGCGGCGGCGAGCACGGTGGGGTCCTTCACGTAGGGGATCGGCGCGGTGCTCTTTTCCCACTGCGTCTTGGTCAATGTCGGTGCGTTAGGGCGCAGTTTCTGCTGCGCGGCCAGGGCGTCGGCGCGCGACTTGGCGTCGCTGATGCGCGACAGCGTCACCGGATGCGTCTGCAGCAGTTCCGGTACGTCGCGGTCGCCGCCCGCGCCGGCGCGCAGGGTGTCCTGCATGCGCTCGAAGAATGCGGCCATCGCGTTCGGATCGTAGCCGGCGTTCGACAGTGTCTGGATGCCGGCGCGGTCGGCCTCGACCTCGTCCTTGCGGGTGAAGTTGATCTGCCGCTGCAGCATCAGGCCCTGGCCGCCCATCAGCACCGCGCCGGCGGCGTCGCCGGCATGCGCACCGGCGCCGGCGGCGATCGCGCCGAGCAGCACCAGGGCCATCAGCGGCGCATCCTTTTTCGATGCCTCGAATGCGCGCTGCAGGTGGTTCTGCGTGATGTGGCCGATCTCGTGCGCGATCACGCCGGCCAGTTCGCTCTCGCTGTTGGTGATGTCGATCAGGCCCGAGTTCACCGCGATATAGCCGCCCGGCGCGGCAAAGGCGTTGATCACGTCTTCCTTCACGATGAAGAAGGAGAAGTGGTCCTTGGGCTTGTCGCTGGCGGCGACCAGACGGTAGCCGAGGTCGTTGATGTAGTCGTCGAGCATGGCGTCGTCGACCACCATGTCCATCGAGCGCATCTGGCGCAGCATGGCGGCGCCGTATTCCTGCGCTTCCTGCGGGGAGACCAGGGCGTTGGCGGAGCTGCCCAGGTCCGGCAGGCGCACGCTGGTGTCCTGGGCGGCGGCGCCGAAGGCGACGATGGCGCAGGCCAGGGCGGCGGCGAGCCGGGTGCGGAAGAGGCGGGGAGCGGGACGTGGTGCCATGCGCATAGGTGAGTGACAATATCACTTGTGACCGCGTCCCAATGAGTCCGGTTCACCGCCCCCTGCGCCTTGTTTTTGCGGGTCGCGACCCCCAGCTAGGCCGCCATTGCCGTTTCCTTTCCGGAGTCCGTCGTGCCCAAGATCGAGGTCTATTCGACCGGTTATTGCCCTTACTGCGTATCCGCCAAGAATTTGCTGAAATCCAAGGGACTGGAGTGGACCGAGGTGATGGTCGACACCGACCCGGCGCGCCGCGACGAAATGCTCCAGCGCAGCGGCGGCCGCCGCACGGTGCCGCAGATTTTCATCAACGACCAGCACGTGGGCGGCTTCGACGACCTGGTCGCGGCCGATCGCAGCGGCAAGCTGGCCGAGCTGCTGGGAGGCGCCGCATGAGCGCCCAGGACGAGAGCAAGGGCAAGGACCGCGTCGCCGAGTTCACCGCGTTCCGCCAGCGCATGAACGAGCGCATCCTGGGCGAGGACAACCAGGTCGTGCGCCGCTTCTTCGCGCTGGACACGCAGACCTACAAGCCCGGCGCCCTGGACGTGAAGACCAAGGAACTGCTGGGCCTGGTCGCCTCGATGGTGCTGCGCTGCGACGACTGCATCAGCTACCACGTCGCCCAGTGCAAGGAAGCCGGCGTGACCCGCGAGGAGTTCTTCGAGACCTTCAGCGTCGGCCTGGTGGTGGGCGGTTCGATCGTGATCCCGCACCTGCGCCGCGCCGTGGACTTCCTGGACCAGCTGGAAGCCGGCGCGTCCGGCAGCGGCGACGCCTGCGCCGACCACGCCTGAGCCTGCCCCGGGGCCGGCCCCGCGCCGGACCCGTCCATGCGAGTTTGCGAAATGCTCCGTGCGAGGATTTGCAACGCACGCAGGGGCGCCTGCACTGGCCGCCCCTGCGAGCATCGGGGATAATCGGAAAGATTTTTCGGCCGGCCTTCCCCCGCCGCGCCGTCCGATTTTCTTTCCTCCAAGGAGTTCCCCATGAGCAAGACCATCGCCGTAATCCCGGGTGACGGCATCGGCCCGGAGATCATGAAGGCGACGCTGCGCGTGCTCGACGCCCTGGACTGCGGCCTGTCCTACGAGTTCGTCGACGCCGGCATGGTGGCGCTGGAGAAGCACGGCGACCTGCTGCCCAAGGACACGCTGGACGCCATCGCCAGGCACACGATCGCCCTGAAGGGCCCGCTGACCACGCCGATCGGCGGCGGTTTCACCTCGATCAACGTCACCCTGCGCCGCCACTTCGACCTGTACGCCAACGTGCGTCCGGCGATCAGCTTCCCCGGCACCAAGGCGCGCTTCGAGAACATCGACATCATCACGGTGCGCGAGAACACCGAGGGCGCCTACCTGTCCGAAGGCCAGACCCTGTCCGAGGACGGCGAGGTCGCCACCTCGATGGTGCGCAACACCCGCAAGGGCAGCACCCGCATCGTCAAGTACGCCTTCGAGATGGCGCGCCAGAAGGGCCGCAAGAAGATCACGGCGGTGCACAAGGCCAACATCATGAAGACCAGCTCGGGCCTGTTCCTCAACGTCGCCCGCGAGGTGGCCAAGGAATATCCCGACATCGAGTTCAACGAGATGATCGTGGACAACACCTGCATGCAGCTGGTGATGAAGCCCGAGCAGTTCGACGTGATCGTCACCACCAACCTGTTCGGCGACATCCTGTCGGACCTGTGCGCCGGCCTGGTCGGCGGCCTGGGCCTGGCTCCGGGCGACAACATCGGCGCCGGCGCGGCGATCTTCGAGGCGGTGCATGGTTCGGCGCCGGACATCGCCGGCAAGGGCATCGCCAATCCCTGCGCGCTGCTGCTGGCCGCGGCGGACATGCTCGACCACCTGGGCATGGCCGACAAGGGCAACAAGGTGCGCGCGGCGATCCGCGACACCCTCACCAACGACCGCGACGCGGTCACCCCGGACCTGGGCGGCAAGGGCAATACCGACAGCTTCGGCGATGCGATCGTCAAGCGCGTCAAGGCGGCCTGAGTTTTCCTTGCGCTCCACGAAAAAGCCGCGGCATGTGCCGCGGCTTTTTTCTTTGCCGTCATTCCGGCCTGCGCCGGAATGACGAGCTTTTGGATGCCGCGATGATCAGGAATCAGCCGAACATCCCCGGCTGGTAATCCCCGCCCGGCGTATGCGCCGCCAGGTTGATGCGGTTCCAGCTGTTGATCAGCGTCACCAGCAGGGTCAGGTCGACCAGCTCCTTCTCGTTGAAGACCTTGCTGGTCTCCTGATACAGCGCATCCGGCACCGCATCGCCGGGCACCAGGCGGGTCAGCGCCTCGGCCCAGGCGAAGGCGGCGCGTTCGCGCTCGCTGTAGCACGAGGCCTCGCGCCAGCCGGCCAGCAGGAACAGACGCTGTTCGGATTCGCCGGCCGCGCGCGCGTCCTTGCTGTGCATGTCCAGGCAATAGCAGCAGCCGTTGATCAGCGAGACGCGCATCAGCACCAGCTCGATCAGCGCCGGCTCCAGGCCGCCGGACTTGAGGTTCTTGCTCAGCGTGAACAGCGGCTGCAGGGTCTTGAAGTGGTTGGCGATGTTGAAGCGGGACATGGCGGTTTCCTTGAGATGGAACGGCCGCGGTGGCCGCTCTTCAATGCAAGGACGCGGAGGCCGCGCGTTTCGTGACCGCTTCCAGGCGAGCGAGTTTTTCCGGGTGGCGGATCGAGTGGATCGCGGTGATGCGGTCCTGCTCGCATTCCACCCACAGCGCCGAGGTGAGTCGTCCGTCGGTCCAGATCAACAGCGCCGGCGCGCCATTGAGTTCGCTCAGCTGGCGCACCGTTTCGGGGCCGGAAGTATGCAGCGCGATCTGCCGATACAGCCGCGCGAGGCGGTCCTGGCCATAGAGCGGACGCAGCACGGCGCGCACCACGCCGCCGCCGTCGGAGATGTGCACGGCGTCCTCGGCGAACAGTGCGCGCAGCGAGGTCAGGTCCGGTCGCTCCATCGCAGTGAGAAACCGTTGCAGCATGCGCTGCTGCATCGAGTGGTCGACGCTGAAGCGCGGACGCCCTTCGCGCAGCCGTGTTTTCGCGCGATGCACGCGCTGGCGGCAGGCGTCCTCGGCGATGCCCAGGATCGCGGCGGCCTCGGCATGGCTGTAGTCGAACACCTCCTTCAGCAGGAAGGCGGCGCGCTCCTCGGGGCTGAGCCGTTCGAGCAGCAGCAGGAAGGACAGGCTCAGGGTCTCGGCGCGTTCGAGCTGGTCCGAGGGCGCTTCGTCGACCGGTTCCAGCGGTTCGGGCAGCCAGGGGCCGGTGTAGTGCTCGCGCTCGGTCTTGGCGCGGCGCAGGCGGTCCAGGGCGAGGCGGGTGGTCACGGTGACCAGCCAGGCTTCCGGGTCGTCCAGGCGGGAGACGTCCTGCTCGTGCCAGCGCAGCCAGGCGTCGTGCAATACGTCCTCGGCGTCGGCGGGACGGCCGAGCATGCGGTAGGCCAGGCCGAACAGGCGTTGGCGGTGCTGCTGGAACAAGGCGGTCTGGGCGTCCATGGCGGCTCCTGGGCCTGGGGGTCAATGCCAGGACGCGCGAGGCGGCCCCGATGTGACAGCCTCAGCGGAAGAACGGGTAGGGCGCCAGGAACACCAGCCAGATCATCAGCACGATGCCGATGTACTTGAGCACCCGGAACGCCTTGGGATGGCGCTTCTTGAAGGCCCTGCTGCGTTCGCGCGAGCGCTGGTTGAGCGCGAACATGCGATTGACGAAGCCGGTTTTCTCTTCGGGCGATTCGGTGTTCGGCGAGGCGGTGATCTTGCCCATGAAGGCGCCGACGCGGCGGTTGAGCGCGGTCATCAGGCGCGTGCGCAGCGGGCGCTCGACGTCGGCGAACAGGATCACCCGGGTCTGGTCGGTGCGGTTCTCGGCCCAGTGCACATAGGTCTCGTCGAACACCACGTCCTTGCCGTCGCCCCAGGCGTGGATCTCGCCGTCGACGAAGATGCGGCAGTCCTCGGAGTTGGGGGTGATCAGCCCCAGGTGATAGCGCAGCGAACCGGCGAACGGATCGCGGTGCGGATTGAGCCTGCTGCCCGGCGGCAGCAGGGCGAACATCGCCGCCTTCACGCTGGGGATGGCGTTGAGCAGCTTCACCGTCTCCGGGCACAGCGCCTCGGCCGACGCCAGCGGCTCGCCGTACCACTTGAGATAGAAGCGCTTCCAGCCCTGCTTGAAGAAGCTGTTGAAGCTGGCGTCGTTGTGCTTCTCCGCCGCGCGGATAAAGCCTTCGTCGAACAGGTGCATGGCCTCCTCGCGGATGACCTGCCAGTTCGCCTGCAGCAGGTCCAGCTGGGGGAAGCCGCGGCGATCGAGGATCGGCCGCGCCGGCACCGCCGAGAAGGTGTACATCAGCAGGTTGTACGGGGCGAAGATCGCCGAATGGTCGACCAGCTGCCGGTCGAAGCGCAGCCGCGAGCGGCCACGCAGGTGCACGGCGAGCACGCATAGCGCGAACACGACGAAGATGAGCAGCAGGATCAGGCGCGGGGCGAGGATCATGTCGTAGGCGGCGGAAACGGGAAGACCAGCCGTCATTCTACTCCCAAGGCCGCCATGGCCCCCGCGCCTTCAGTGCCGCAGCACGCGCACCTCGCCCTTGCCCGGGCGGTAGCCCCTGGCCAGCGCGCGCTGCACATAGGCCACCGCCTGGCGCACGGCGGCACGGGGCGGCTTGCCCTTGGCCAGCTCCGCGGCAATCGCCGAGGCCAGCGTGCAGCCGGTGCCATGGCCTTCCACACGCAGGCGCGGGTGGCGCAGTTCCAGCACGCCGTCGGCGTCGTAAAAACGGTCGACCACTTCGCCGCCGCGGGCGTGGCCGCCCTTGAGCAGCACGGCATCGGCGCCCAGCGCGCGCAGGGCGACACCGGCGCGGTCGTAGTCGCGGGCCGTGCGGATCGGATGGCCGAGCAGCGCTTCGGCTTCGGGGAGATTCGGCGTGAGCACGTCGGCGAGCGGGATCAGCTCATGCACCATGGCGCGGACCGCGCCCTCGGTCAGCAGGCGCGCGCCGCTGGTGGCGATCATCACCGGATCGACCACCAGCCATGCCGGCTGGCGCCGGCGCAGCTCGTGCGCGACCAGCCGCACGATCGCCGCATTGCCGAGCATGCCGGTCTTCACCGCGCCGATGGCGAAGTCGTCGAACACCGCCTCGAGCTGGCTGCCGATATGCGCCAGCGGCACCGGATGCACGGCAGTGACGCCGCGGGTGTTCTGCGAGGTGATCGCCGCGATGGCCGATAGCCCATGCACGCCGCGCGCATGAAAGGCTTTGAGGTCAGCCTGGATACCCGCGCCGCCGCCGGAATCGGAGCCGGCGATGGTGAGGGCGATGGGTGGGGTAAGAGAGGACACGTCGATTCTTCTTGCTCGTCATTCCGGCGCAGGCCGGAATCCAGTTACAGCAACGCCGGATAAAGGTCGCGCCATTCGGGGTTTTCGCCTTCGATCAGGCGCAACTTCCACTGCCGCCTCCAGCTCTTCAGCGCCTTCTCGCGGAGGATTGCCGACTCCATGGTCTCGTGCAGTTCGTACCACACGAGATCATGGACGTCGTATTGCTTGGAGAAGCCGTCGATCACGCCATGTTTATGCTGCCACACGCGCTTCAGGAGGTCGCTGGTCACGCCGATGTACAGGATGCCGTTGTGCCCGCTGGAAAGCATGTAGACGCAAGGTTGTCGCCGGTCCATGGCGTGTCTCTACTGGATGACTCGCTTCGCTCGCCCCTTCGGGGCCACCCTACGGGTGTTCTTCGCGCTGCGCGCTCGTCCGGCCTACGCCGGAATGACGGCTAAAGGAGCCCCAATTTTACAAGGCCTCCGAAGCGAAATCCGCCAACCTCGACCGCTCGCCGCGCCGCAGCGTGATGTGCGCCGAATGTTCCCACCCCTTGAAGCGATCCACCGCATAGGTCAGGCCGGAGGTCGTCTCGGTGAGGTAGGGCGTGTCGATCTGCTCCACGTTGCCCAGGCAGACGATCTTGGTGCCGGGGCCGGCGCGGGTGATCAGGGTCTTCATCTGCTTGGGCGTGAGGTTCTGCGCCTCGTCGATGATCAGGTAGCGCGACAGGAAGGTGCGGCCGCGCATGAAGTTCAGCGAGCGGATCTTGATGCGCGAGGCGAGCAGGTCGTTGGTGGCCTGGCGGCCCCAGCTGCCGCCTTCCTCCGGGTTGGCGAGCACTTCGAGGTTGTCGGTGAGCGCGCCCATCCACGGCGTCATTTTTTCCTCCTCGGTGCCTGGCAGGAAGCCGATGTCCTCGCCGACCGAGACCGTGGCGCGGGTCATGATGATCTCGCGGTAGCGTTGCTGGTCCATCACCTGGGCCAGGCCTGCCGCGAGCGCGAGCAGGGTCTTGCCGGTGCCGGCAGTGCCGAGCAGGGTGACGAAGTCGACGTCCGGATCCATCAGCACGTTGAGCGCGAAGTTCTGCTCGCGGTTGCGCGCGGCGATGCCCCATACCGCATGGTTGGCATGGCTATGGTCGTCCAGCAGCACCAGGGTGGCTTCTTCCTCGTCGACGTGCAGCACGCGCAGCTCGACGCTGTTGTCGCCCGGCAGGAACAGGCACTGGTTCGGATGCCAGTCCTCGTCGTCGCGGCGCTTGACCTTGTAGAAGGTGCGGCCGCGTTCGTTCCACGACTGCACTTCCGGGTGGCGGTCCCAGAACTCCTCGGTCAGCTCGGTCGAGCCGGTGTAGAGCAGGGCGAAGTCGTCGAGCGCGCGGTCGTTCTCGTAGTCCTCCGCATCGATGCCATAGATCTTGGCCTTGATGCGCAGGTTGATGTCCTTGCTGACCAGGATCACCGCGCGGTCGGGATTCTGGTCGCGCAGCTCGATTACCGCCGCCAGGATCAGGTTGTCGGCCTTGCCGTGGCCGTTGGTGGCGCGCTGCTGGAAATACAGCCGGCCCACCGTGTTGTTGCGCTTGAGCTTGATGCCCTGCGGGCTGCTCAGTTCCAGGCCGTTGCTGATGCCGTGGCCGTTGCCGCGTTCGATCAGTTCGTTGAGGAAGCGGCTGACCTGGCGGCCGTTGCGCGAGACTTCCGAGGCGCCTTTCTTCTTTTCGTCCAGCTCCTCCAGCACTGTCATGGGGATGAACACGTCATGCTCCTCGAAGCGGAACAGCGACGTGGGATCGTGCAGCAGAACATTGGTATCGAGAGCGTAAATGCGCTTGCTTCCGGTCATACGGAAGTTGCCTCGCTGGCTTGCTGGTTGAGAAAACGCGGCATGGAACCCGGCATGCGGGATGCCGTGGGAATCCGGCCCGCCGGGCCGGAAAAAGCGCGTGCGGCCCGCCGGCGCGGCGAGCGCGGACGGGACGCGACGGATAGGTCGGAAGGGTTCACTTGGCGGGGATGGCGTCGAGCACGGCCTGGGCGTGCCCCGGTACTTTCACGTTGCGCCATTCCTGGACCAGCCTGCCTTCGGGGTCGATGAGGAAGCTACTTCGTACGACACCCATGTGACGTTTTCCGTACAGCACCTTCTCGTGGATCACGTCGAAGGCCTGGCACCAGGTTTCCTCGGGGTCGGAAACCAGTGGGAATGGCAGCTCCTGCCTGGCGGCGAAATTGGCGTGGGATTTCACCGAATCGCGCGAGACGCCCAGCACCTGCGCGTTGCGCTTGCGGAACTTCGGGTAGAGGTCGCGGAAATCCTTGGCCTCGTTGGTGCAGCCGGGCGTGCTGTCCTTGGGATAGAAATACACCACTACCCATTGGCCCTTGAGGCTGTCGAGTTTCAGCTCGCCGCCGTCGCCGAGCGCGCCCTTGAGCTTGGGAATCTTTTTGCCGAGATCTGGCATGACTGCTCCTGCGAAGCCGCGGACGGGCTCCGTCTTGTGGTTGTCGTGGGGGAGGCAGGCTGGCGGCCGGTGGTCGGCACGGAGTGGAAGGCGGCGCGTCGTGCGATGGTGCTCGCTCGATGTGCGGACTGCATGCGCGCCGGCCCTCCGGTATTGCCTCTTCGGGGCCAAGACTAGCGCGCCTGCGGCGGCGGATGACAGCCCTTGCCAACGGCGGCGTGGCGGGGGCATGCTGGCTCTCCCGCGCCAAAGGGCCCGAACGAAGTTTCCGGCGGCCCGACCCTTCAGACCTTCTTAGAACTTCACCGGATCCATGATGGCATCCAGGTTGAGTCCGTCGCAGAACTCCAGGAAGTCGTCGCGCAGCGCGGCGATGTGGGTGTCGGCGGGAATGCCCACGGTGATCTGCGCCTGGAACATCGGCGCGCCGGTCTGCATGGCCTGGTAGCGCATCGAGTGCAGCTGCTCCACCGCGATGCCGTGGCGGTCGAAGAAATCGATGATGCGCACCAGGATGCCGGGCCGGTCGGCCGAGATCACTTCCACCAGGTAGGGCAGCAGGCGCGAGGCCTGGGCGCGCGTGTCGGTGCGGTAGTGCACCAGGTGCACGTCTTCCTCGCGCGCGAACTTGGCCAGGGCGGACTCCAGCTTGGCCACCGCGTCCCACGAACCGGTCGCCAGCAGGGTCAGCGAGGTGTCCACGCCGATGCTGGACACGCGCGCATCGGCCAGATTGCAGCCGGCATCGGCGATACGGCGGGCCAGGTTGAGCAGGGGGCTGCGCTGCGCCGGGGTCAGCGCCTGGATCAGCAATTGGTGGTCGTTGCCGGTACGCGAGGAACGGTTCAAGGATGTCGGCCTGTGGCGAGGACCCGCGCAGCGCGGGACGGCGGCGCAAGGCCCGGCGAGCTTACTTGTCGCCCCTCCGAGGTCGCAAGTAACATGCAGGGCTTGGCTTCTGGCCGGAGTGTGTCTTGAAGATTGGTGGAAGTATCTGCGCCCTGGCGACCCCGTTCACCTCGGACGGCGCGCTGGACCTGGACGCCTTCGGGCGGCTGCTGGACTACCAGGTCGCCGGCGGGACGCAGGCAGTGGTGGTCGCCGGCTCCACCGGCGAAGCCCACATGCTCGAGCACGACGAATACGAGACCCTGCTGAGCTTCGCGGTCAAACGCATCGCCGGGCGCATCCCGGTGCTCGCCGGCACCGGCGAAGCGGGCACGGCCAGGACCGTGGCGCTGACCCGCCGCGCGCGCGAGCTGGGCGCCGACGCCGCGCTGGTGGTGGCGCCGTTCTACGTGCGGCCCACGCAGGAAGGCCTGCGCCGCCATTTCCTCGAGGTCGCCGAGCATGGCGGCCTGCCCGTGCTGCTCTACAACGTGCCCGGCCGCACCGCTTGCGACCTGCTGCCGGAGACTGTCGCGGCGCTGCGCGAGCATCCGGCCATCGTCGGCATCAAGGAAGCGGTGGGCAGCGACGAGCGCATCCGCGCCCTCGCGGAACTTGCGCGCGCGGATTTCGTCTACCTGTCCGGTGACGACCCGACCGCCGGCAAGGCCATGCTGGCCGGCGCGGCCGGCACCATCTCGGTAGTCGCCAACCTGGCGCCCAAGGCCTTCCGCGAGCTGTGCGACGCGGCGACCTCGGGCGACGCGGCGGCCACCACGCGTTGCGACGATGTACTCGCTCCGCTGGTTCAGGCGTTGAACTGCGCACCCAACCCGATCGCCGTGAAGGCCGGCCTGCCGGCGCTGGGGCTGGGTTCGGCGGCGCCGCGCCTGCCCCTGGTCGAACTGCAGGACGGCCCGGAGCGGACGCGCATCGCCGAAGCGCTGGCGGCTCTGGCATCCTTGGCAAACGCGGCCTGATGGCCGCCCGATCTCTCAACGGAACTCCAATTCAATGAAGAAATCCCCGCTCCTCGTCGCCATGCCGGCCCTGGCCCTGTCCGCCTTGCTGCTCTCCGGTTGCGGCATGTTCCGCTCGGAGAAGGCCTGGGAAGCCGCCAAGCAGGAAACGCCGCTGGAGATCCCGCCGGGCCTCGATACGCCGTCGACCAGCGCCGCCCTGGTGATCCCGGAGCAGGGCGCCAACAACCCGACCGCCAATGGCGCCACTGCGCGCGTGGGCAAGGGCGGCGGCGTGATCGCCGACGGCTTCGTGCTGTCCGACTCGGTCGACAACGCCTATCGCCGCGTCGGCCAGGCGCTGGAGCAGGGCGACATCGGCCAGGTGGTGAGCCACGACGATGCCGGCCATGCCTATACGCTGAGCGTGGTCGCCTCGGCCGCCCCGGCCAGCAAGCCGGGCTTCTTCCACCGCATCTTCGGCGGCGGCAAGAAGGACAGCTCCGCCGCCGCGCCGGGCGCCGCGCCGCACCAGGTGCAGGTGGTGGTCGGTCCGAGCGGCCAGAGCGCCAGCGAAGTCCGCGCACAGGGCGACGGCGCCGCCGTGGCCAAGGTGGTGGATACGCTGAAGGCGCGCCTGGGCGGGAATTGATCCCGCCCTTCGGCGACGCAGCCATGAAAAAAAGCCGCCCGATGGGCGGCTTTTTTTGTGTTCCGGGATATCGGAAAACTCGGATTCAGCGCTGCAGCTGATCCAGCTTGTTCGGCTTGTTCTCCCACTCTTTCGCGTCCGGCAGGCCGTCCTTGCGCTCGGTGATCACCGGCCAGGCCTTGGCCAGCTCCGCGTTGAGCGCCACGAAGGACTCCTGCCCGGCGGGCACGTCATCTTCCGGATAGATGGCATTGATCGGGCACTCCGGCTCGCACAGGGTGCAGTCGATGCACTCGTCCGGATCGATTGCCAGGAAATTGGGGCCTTCATGGAAGGCGTCGACCGGGCAGACTTCGACGCAGTCGGTGTACTTGCACTTGATGCAGTTGTCGGTGACGACAAAGGTCATGCGGTCGCAGGCCTGTATATGCCGGGAGGGCCTGTGCGGCCCGGAAGTGGCGCTCCCTACGAGGTTCGAACTCGTGTTCCCGCCTTGAGAGGGCGGTGTCCTAGGCCACTAGACGAAGGGAGCGAAAAGCACCGGAGCGCGCTAGTATAGCGAAATTGTTGCGGCCGGCAATGCCCTCCGTGACAGCTGTCGCATGCCCGAAGCCTTGCTGGCGCAGCCCCGGGTTCATCCCGGCTCGACCTCGGCGAAGGCCATGCGGCAACCCTTTCGCTGCAAGGATTCAAACCGCTTGAACTTGAAAGCAAGGAACGAGGCCACGCCGTCGCTGCGCATCATTCCGCGCGAGCAGCACGTGATATCGCGCAAGAACATCAGCAAGGCCGCGCTGCGCGTGCTGTACCGCCTCCACGAAGCCGGCTACGACGCCTTCCTGGTCGGGGGCGCCGTGCGCGACCTCCTGCTCGGCGGCCATCCCAAGGACTTCGACGTGGCCACCAATGCCACGCCGGAGGACGTCAAGAAGCTGTTCCGCAACTGCCGCCTGATCGGCCGCCGCTTCCGCCTGGCCCACGTGGTGTACGGGCCGGAGATCATCGAAGTGGCCACCTTCCGCGGCACTGGCGAGGACGACGGCAGCGAGGGTGGCGGCGACCGCCACATCGTCGACGGCCGCATCGTGCGCGACAACGTGTGGGGCAGCATCGAAGAGGACGCGCTGCGCCGCGACTTCCGCGTCAACGCGCTGTACTACGACATCAGCGACTTCTCCGTGCGCGACTACGTCGGCGGCATGCAGGACGTGGAGAACCGCGTGCTGCACCTGATCGGCGACCCGGTCACGCGCTATCGCGAAGACCCGGTGCGCATGCTGCGCGCGGTGCGCCTGGCGGCCAAGCTCAACTTCCGCATCGACGGCGCGGCGTTCGCGCCGTTCGAGGAACTGGGTCCGCTGCTGCTGGATGCCTCGCCGGCGCGCCTGTTCGACGAATCGCTCAAGCTGTTCCTGAGCGGGCATGGCCTGAAGAGCTTCCGCATGCTGGAGCAGAGCGGCTTGCTCAAGTTCATGTTCCCGGCCACCGCGCGTTCGCTCAAGCGCGGCGACGAAGCGCTGCGCCAGCTGATCGAGGAAGGCCTCGGCAGCACCGATGCGCGCGTGGCCGAAGGCAAGTCGGTGACTCCCGCGTTCCTGTTCGCGGTACTGCTGTGGGGCGAGGTGCGCGACCTGGCCCATGCCTGGATCGTCAAGGGCGTGGAGAGCGGGCAGGCCTGGGGGCGCGCGGTGGCGCACGTGGTGTCCGAGCAGTGCCAGCGCGTGGCGATCCCGCGCCGCTTCACCATCACCATGGAAGAGATCTGGGCGCTGCAGCCGCGCTTCGAGCAGGTGCAGCGCAAGCGCGTGTTCCGCCTGATGGCGCATCCGCGCTTCCGCGCCGCCTTCGACTTCCTGCTGCTGCGCGCCACCGAATCGCCGGCCGTGCGCGAGCTGGGCCAGTGGTGGCTGCATGCCCAGCAGCTGCCGCACGAGACCCTGGCCGCCGCGCTGTCCGGCAGCGGCGGCGATATACCGTCCGCCGGCGGCCCCGACCCCGCTCCGGCGAGCAAGCCGCGCAAGCGCCGCCGCCGCAAGCCGGGCGGCAAGTCCGGCGGCAAGTCAGGAGCGGCGTGACCGTCGCCTACGTGGCGCTGGGCAGCAACCTGGGCGATTCCCGGCGCTACCTCGGCGAAGCCATCGAGGCGATGGCGCGCCTGCCCTCGACCCGGGTGACGGCGCGCTCGCGCCTGTACCGCACGCCGCCGTGGGGCATGCTGGAGCAGCCGCCGTTCCTCAATGCCGCCGTCCGGCTGGATACCGGCCTGGCCGCCGGCGAACTGCTCGACGCCCTGCTCGCCATCGAGCGCGCCGCCGGCCGCACCCGCGAGGGCGAGCGCTGGGGACCGCGCACGCTGGACCTCGACCTGCTGCACATGGAAGGGGTGCGCATGGCCGACGCGCGCCTGACCCTGCCGCATCCGCGCATCGGCGAGCGCGCCTTCGTGCTGCTGCCGCTGGCGGATCTGGCGCCGGAGCTGGACCTGCCCGGCCAGGGCAAGGTCGCCGAACTGCTCGCCGCGCTCGATCACAGCGGCTGCGAAGCGCTGCCTTGAGCCTTTTGTGCAATGCGGCGGATAATCGCCGTCTCCCGTTCCGACGACGCTGCTGAAGGCATCCCCGTGTACGTCCAGAATGCCAGTGCCCCCGCCCGCAAGCCCGTGACCGTGCCCGGCCTGCGGGCGATGAAGGGGGAGGGGCGGCGCATCGTCGTGCTCACCGCCTATGACTACAGCTTTGCCTGGCAGCTGGAAACGGCCGGCGTCGATGTCGCCCTGGTCGGCGACTCGCTCGGCATGGTGGTGCAAGGGCATGCCAGCACCTTGCCGGTGACGCTGGATCACATGGTCTACCACACCGCCGCGGTGGCCCGCGGCCTGTCCGCCACCCTGCTGGTGAGCGACCTGCCGTTCATGAGCGACCGCGATGTGCCGCACATGCTCGACGCCGGCGCGCGCCTGGTGGGCGAGGGCGGTGCGGCGATGGTGAAGATCGAAGGCGCGGCGCCGCACATCCTCGACGGCATCCACGCGCTGGCCAGTCGCGCGATCCCGGTCTGCGCGCACCTGGGCCTCACCCCGCAGTCGGTGCACAAGTTCGGCGGCTTCCGCATCCAGGGCCGCGAACAGGAAGCCGCCGACCGCGTGGTGGCCGAGGCCAAGGCAGTGGAACAGGCCGGCGCCGACCTGCTGGTGCTGGAAGGCGTGCCCACCGCGCTGGGCGAGCGGGTGACCCGGGCCGTGGGCATCCCGGTGATCGGCATCGGCGCCGGCCCGCATTGCGACGGCCAGGTGCTGGTGCTGCAGGACATGCTGGGCATCACCCCGGGCAAGCGGCCCAAGTTCAGCAAGGATTTCCTGGCCGGACGCGATTCTGTGGCGGCTGCGCTGGCCGCTTATGCCGACGACGTGCGCAGCGGCGCTTTTCCAGCCCCCGAACACTGTTTCAGCTGAGACCCACCTCCATGCAGACTGTGCAAGACGCCGCGGCCCTGCGCGCCGTGATCCGCGGCTGGCGCTCCCAGGGCCAGACCGTGGGTTTCGTGCCGACCATGGGCAACCTTCACGCCGGCCATCACTCGCTGATCAAGCTGGCCCGTGCGCGCACCGACCGCGTGGTGGCGAGCGTGTTCGTCAATCCCACCCAGTTCGGCCCGAACGAGGATTTCGACCGCTATCCGCGCACCCTGGTGCAGGACCAGGCGGGGCTGGCCGACCAGCAGTGCGACCTGGTGTTCGCGCCGGATGTGGCGACGATGTATCCGTTCGGCCCGGCCGGCAGCGTGAGCCTGCACGTGCCGGAGGTGACCGACACCCTGGAAGGCGCGCACCGCCCCGGCCACTTCGACGGCGTCGCCACCGTGGTGTGCAAGCTGTTCAACCTGGTGCAGCCGGACGTGGCCGTGTTCGGCCAGAAGGACTACCAGCAGCTGAAGGTGATCGAGCGCATGGTGCGCGACCTGGCCCTGCCGGTGAAGGTGATGGGCGCGCCCACCCTGCGTGCCGACGACGGCCTGGCGCTCAGTTCCCGCAACCAGTACCTGTCGCCCGCCGAGCGCGAGCTGGCGCCGCAGATCTATGCCACCCTGCAGCAGATGCGCGAGCTGGTCGGCAAGGGCCACGCCGTCAAGGTGGTGGAGCAGGCCGCGGCCTCCAAGCTGGCCCGCACCGGTTTCGAGCCGGACTACGCCGTGATCCGCCGCGCTGAGGACCTGTCCGAGCCGGCCGAGGGCGAGCGCGAGGGCCTGGTGGCGCTGATCGCCGCCCGCCTGGGCAGCACCCGCCTGATCGACAACTTGCCCTTCGATTGACCGTCCCCATCTAGCGCGACATCCGGCCTCGTTGCGGCCGGATAGTCCGCGATCCGATAATTGCCCGCTACGCAGCCCTTTTTTGCTGGAAGTCATGCCATGAACCTGAACATGCTCAAGGCCAAGATCCACCGCGCGACGGTGACGCACGCCGAGCTGCACTACGAGGGCTCGATCGCGATCGACGGCGCGCTGCTCGATGCCTCCGGCATCCGCGAGTACGAGCAGATCCACGCGTGGAACATCAACAACGGCAAGCGCTTCGTCACCTATGCGCTGCGCGCGGAAGAAGGCTCCGGCATCATCTCGGTCAACGGCAGTGCGGCCCATCGCGCCCAGCCCGGCGACCTGGTGATCATCGCCGCGTTCGCCCAGCTGTCCGAGGCGGAGCTGGAGCAGTTCCAGCCGACCCTGGTCTACGTGGATGCCGACAATCACATCTCGCACACCAACCGCTCCATCCCCAAGCAGATGGCCGCGGCCTGAAGCGAAGCCGCCGGAAAAAGGCGGCGATCTGGCGCGTGGCGCGCTACTCAGGCGCCACGTGTTGGCTCTAAGATCGGGGTTCCCATTCCCCGCCAAGTACGAGCCCATGTCGCAGCAGCGCAGTCCGTCCTTCCTGGCAGCACACGTCGAACGTCTTTCGCGCACCCATCTGCGCGACCTGCTGCAGGACCAGGAGCGCGGCCAGCGCCTGCGCCATCGCGTCGGCCCGCTGCTGCTGGACCTCAGCCGGCAGAAGCTCGACCACGAAGCCTTGCAGGCGCTGGGCGAGCACGTCGAAGCCAGCGGCTGGCAGCGCGCCCGCGACGCCATGTTCGCAGGCGAGCCGATCAACACTTCCGAAGACCGCGCCGTGCTGCACACCGCGCTGCGCGGCGGCGCCTCGCACCTGCCGCCGATGGCGCCGCGCGAGGCGCGCCTGGAGATCGAGCGCACCCTGCAGCGGATCGAGGAACTGGTCCGCGCGATCGAGCGCGGCGACGCGGCCAGCATGGGCCTGCCATCCAAGATCACCGACGTCGTGAACATCGGCATCGGCGGTTCCGACCTCGGTCCGCGCCTGGCCGTGCGCGCGCTGTCGCCGTTCCATGTGCCGGAGCTGCGCAGCCATTTCCTCACCAATGTCGACGGCCAGGCCGCTTACGAGCTGATGCGCCAGCTCGATCCGCGCCGCACCCTGGTGATCGTGGTCTCCAAGACCTTCACCACCCAGGAAACCCTGCTCAACGGCAACGTGCTGCGCGACTGGATCCTGCGCTCCTACGACGGCGATGCGCGCGCCACCTCGAAGCATTTTCTCGCGGTCAGCGCCAACACCGCCGAGGCCGAGCGCTGGGGCGTGGCCACCTCGAACATCTATCCGATGTGGGACTTCGTCGGCGGCCGTTTCTCGCTGTGGTCGGCGGTGGGCCTGTCGCTGGCGCTGGCCATCGGCATGGAGCATTTCCGCGCGCTGCTGGCCGGCGCGGCGCAGGTCGACGATCACTTCCGCAGCAAGCCCTGGCAGCAAAACCTGCCGGTGCTGCTGAGCCTGGTCGAATACTGGAACCGCAATGCGCTGGGCCGCAGCAGCCGCGCGGTGGTGCCCTATGCCGACCTGATGGGCGACCTCACCTCGTACCTGCAGCAGCTGGAGATGGAAAGCCTGGGCAAGCAGGTCACGCCGCAGGGCGAGCCGGTGGCGCAGGCCACCTCGCCAGTGGTGTGGGGCAGCGTCGGCACCAATGCGCAGCATGCGTATTTCCAGTCGCTGCACCAGGGCACCGATACGGTGCCGCTCGAATTCATCGGCGTGGTGCGTCCCGCGCATCCGCTGCGCGCCAACCACGACGCGCTGCTGTCCAACCTGCTGGCGCAGGCCGCCGCGCTGGCGCTGGGCAAGACCTTCGAAGAAGCCCTGGCCGAGGCGAAGAGCGGCGACGAGCAGGCGCGCCGCGTGCTGGCCGCGCAGCGCACCTTCCCAGGCGACCGTCCGAGCACGGTGATCCTGCTCGACTCGCTCACGCCGGAAAGCCTGGGCGCGCTGATCGCGCTGTACGAGCACAAGGTGTTCATGCTCGGCCATCTGTGGAGCATCAACGCGTTCGACCAGTGGGGCGTGGAGCTGGGCAAGTCGATCGCCCGGCAGATCCTGCCGGCGCTGGAAGGCCAGACGGACGATCTCTCCTCGTTCGACACCGCCACGCGCGCCTTGCTCGACGAGATCGCCCAGCGCCGCGAAGGCTGAGCGCCTTACGTCGCCTGGTGCCGCGCCAGCGCCCAGGCGACGTGTTCGCGCACCACCTCCGACGGATGCGCCGCGCGCGAGCGCAGCGCGTCGATCACTTCGCTCGAGTCCGGCGCATTGCCCAGCGCCACCGCGATATTGCGCAGCCAGCCCTCGTAGCCCGTGCGGCGGATCGCCATGCCTTCGGTGCGGCGCAGGAATTCCTCCTCGCTCCACGCGAACAGCTCCACCAGCCGCGCACCGTCCAGGCTGTGGCGCGGCGCGAAATCCGGTTCGGCCGCATCGCGCGCGAACTTGTTCCACGGACAGATCAGTTGGCAGTCGTCGCAGCCGAAGATGCGGTTGCCCATCGGCGCGCGCAGTGCTTCCGGAATGCTGCCCTTGAGCTCGATGGTCAGGTAGGAAATGCAGCGCCGCGCATCCAGCCGGTATGGCGCCACGATGGCCTGGGTCGGGCAGATGTCGATGCAGCGGCGGCATGTTCCGCAATGCGCGGTGGCCGCTTCGTCGACCGGCAGCGGCAGGTCGGTGTAGAGCTCGCCGAGGAAGAAATAGGAACCGGCGCTGCGGTTGATCAGCACCGTGTGCTTGCCGATCCAGCCCAGGCCCGCATTGCGCCCCAGCGCCTTCTCCAGCACCGGCGCGGAATCCACGTAGGCGCGGTAGCCGAAATCGCCCACCTGGGCGTGGATGCGTTCGGCCAGCTTCTGCAGGCGGTTGCGCATCAGCTTGTGATAGTCGCGGCCCAGCGCGTAGCGCGCCACGTAGCCGGCGTCCGCGTCTTCCAGCACGGCCCAGGCGTTGCGCGTGCCGGGCGGGATGTAGTCCATGCGCACCGAGATCACGCGCAGCGTGCCGGGTTCCAGCTCGGCCGGACGGCTGCGCTTGGTGCCGTGGCGGGCCATGTAGTCCATCTCGCCGTGGTGGCCGTCGTCCAGCCAGCGTTGCAGGTGTTGCTCGTCCTCGCCCAGCTCGATGCCGGCGATGCCTGCGTCGGCGAAGCCGAGCTCGCGCGCCCAGCGCTTGATGTCGGCGGCGAGCGCGGCGTAGTCGTGGGCGAGGGCGGACGAAGAGGACATGACGGTCATTGTAAGTCCGCCGGGTACGGCTCCCGCCTATAATCCCGCGCATGACGCCAAGCCCGCACCGCCACGAGCTCTATTCCGTCGACCAGGTGCGTGCGCTGGACCGTCGCGCCATCGACGCGCTGGGTATCCCCGGCATCGAACTCATGCGCCGCGCCGCGGCGGCCGCTTTCGCCTCGCTGCAGCGCCACTGGCCGCGCGCGCGGCGCATCGCGGTGTACTGCGGACCCGGCAACAACGGCGGCGACGGCTTCCTGCTCGGCGCGCTCGCCTTGCAAGCCGGCTATCAGGTGATGCTGTTCGCGCTTTCCGGCGAATCGCGCGGCGACGCCGCGACGGCGCGTGGCCGCTTCGAGGAAGCCGGCGGCCAGGTCCAGCCATGGAGCGCCGTGACCGGGCTGCCGGTGGCCGATGTGCATGTGGATGCGCTGTACGGTACCGGCCTGGCCCGTGCGCCGGAGCCCGCCGTGGCCGACCTGCTGTGGCGCCTGAACGCCGGTGGCGAGCCGATCCTCGCGCTGGACGTGCCCTCGGGCCTCAATGCCGATACCGGGCAGTGCCCGGGCGAGGCGATCAGCGCCGACGTCACCGTCAGCTTCATCGCGCACAAGCGCGGCCTGCATACCGGCCAGGCGGCGGATCACGTGGGCGTGCTGGAACTGGACACGCTGGCCTTGCCGGACGAGCTCCGGGACGGCATCGTGCCCGACGCCGAGGTGCTGCAGCCGGCGACGCTGCCGCCGCGCCCGCGCCACGCGCACAAGGGCAGCAATGGCCACGTGCTGGCGATCGGCGGCGATCTCGGCACGGCCGGCGCGATCCGCCTGTGCGGCGAAGCGGCGCTGCGCGCCGGCGCGGGGCTGGTCAGCGTGGCGACGCGCGAGGCGAACCTGATCGCGCTCAACAGCGCCCGTCCGGAACTGATGGCGCACGGCGTCGACGGCCCGCAGGCCCTGCAGCCACTGCTGCAGCGCGCCGACGTGCTGGCGCTCGGACCGGGACTGGGGCAGGGCGCCTGGGGCCACGCGCTGTGGCTGACCGCGCTGGACATGGGCATGCCGATGGTGCTCGATGCCGACGGCCTCAATCTGCTGGCGCGCGAGCCGCGCACGTTCGAAGCGACGACGGTGATCACGCCGCATCCGGGCGAAGCCGCGCGGCTGCTGGAACGTTCGATCGCCGACATCGAGGCGAACCGCTACTCCGCTGTGCGCGCGCTGGCGCGGAAGTACAACGCCGTCGCGGTACTCAAGGGGGCCGGCAGCCTGATCGCCGATCCACACGGCCGCGTCGCCGTCTGCCCCTGGGGCAACCCCGGCATGGCGACGGGCGGCATGGGCGACCTGCTGACCGGGATCGTCGCGGCGCTGCTGGCGCAGGGCTGCGAGGGCTGGGCAGCGGCCTGCCTCGGCGTCGGCCTGCATGCGCGTGCGGGCGATGCGGCCGCCGCGGATGGCGGCGAGCGCGGCCTGCTGGCTACGGACCTGCTGGCGCCGCTGCGCTGGCTGCTCAACGAGCGCAACGCATGAACACCACGTTGCAGCAGGACCTGCCCGACGAAAACGCGACCGCCGCCTTTGCCGCCGTCCTGGCGGGCGCAGTCGATGGTGGCGCAGTGATTTATCTGCACGGCGACCTGGGCGCCGGCAAGACCAGCTTCGCGCGGGCTTTCCTGCAAGCGCTGGGCGTGGGCGAACGGGTCAAGAGCCCGACCTACAGCCTGGTCGAGTCCTACCGGCTCGACGCCCGCACCGCTTGGCACCTGGATCTGTACCGCATCGCCGATCCGGGCGAGCTGGAGTGGCTGGGGCTGGACGCGCTGGCCGATCCCGCAGCCCTGGTGCTGGTGGAATGGCCCGAACGCGGCACCGGCGCACTGCCGGCGCCGGATCTGCTGATCGATCTGGCTTACGCCGGCACCGGCCGCAGGGCTCGGGCGGCGGCGCGCAGCCCGCGCGGCGAGCTCGTGCTGGCGCGCGTGCCGCTTTCCGGCTGAGTCGCCGCGCTAAGTATCGGTAGTTAATGAGATTTTGGGTTCCGTCCCAGCCCCGGACGAAACCCTTCCCCCAGCGCGGCTTGCGTCCGATACCTGGACCCAGCCTGACAAAACCGCTGCAGGTTATGGATATTTCAGGGAAAAAGCACTTGCATTCAGGAAAGTGCTGAGCTTCAATGCGCGACCATGAGGGGATATCCGGCCAACTTCCGTCAGTTTTCCTGTTTCGTCGCCCTGGCGATGGCGCCGTTGTGCGCCGTTCATGCCGCCGACGTGAAATCCGCCCGTGTCTGGGCTGGCCCGGAATACACCCGGCTGGTGCTCGATGTATCCGGTCCGGTGGACTACAAGACCCGCCAGGACGGCGACCAGCTGGTGATCGACCTGGGCCGCAGCGGCCTGGCCGACGACTACGCCGCGCCGAAGTCGCAAGGCCTGCTCAAGGGCCTGGACAGCAACCAGCAGGGCAACCGCCTGCAGCTGGTGGCCAAGGTCGATTCCTCCAGCCATTACAAGAGCTTCGTGCTGCAGCCGGCCGCCAACTACGGCTATCGCCTGGTGGTGGATGTCTACCCCGGCAACGGCGTGGCCGCCTCGTCCAAGGCCGTCCCCGCGCCGGCGCAGGACGACGGCGACGACGATGCCGCGCCGCCGCCCGCCCCGGTCGCGATCAAGACGGCGGCGTCCGGCAAGAACAGCCTCAAGTCCACCCAGAGCGGCATGGCCTCCACGCGCCAGGCCGCGGCGCTGCTCAACGGCGAGCGCAAGGTGGTGGTGGCGGTCGACGCCGGCCACGGCGGCCAGGATCCGGGCGCCCACGGCCCCGGCGGCACGCTGGAAAAGAACGTCACCCTGGCGGTGGCGCGCGAGCTGGCCGCGCAGATCAACAAGCAGCCGGGCATGAAGGCCGTGCTGACGCGCGACTCGGATTTCTTCATCCCGCTGAAGCAGCGCTACGACATCGCCCGCCGCAACAATGCGGACCTGTTCGTCTCGGTCCACGCCGATGCCTTCGTCAACGGCGACGCCAAGGGTTCCTCGGTGTGGGTGCTGTCGCCGCGCGGCAAGACCAGCGAGGCGGCGCGCTGGCTGGCCGACCGCGAAAACCGCGCCGACCTGATCGGCGGCGTGTCGCTGGACGACAAGGACGACAGCCTCGCCGCGGTGCTGCTGGACCTGCAGCAGGGCTATGCGATGCAGGCCAGCGAGGCGGTCGCCACCAATGTGCTGAAGGCGCTGGGCGGCCTGGGGCCGACCCACCGCGGTTACGTCGAGCGCGCCAACTTCGTGGTGCTGCGCTCGCCGGACGTGCCCTCGATCCTGGTCGAGACGGCCTTCATCAGCAATCCGGACGAGGAGCGCAAGCTGCGCGACCCGTCGCACCAGTCGCACCTGGCCGAAGCCGTGATGGGCGGCGTGCGCAGCTATTTCGAGTCCACCCCGCCGCCGGGTTCGTGGTTCGCCGCGCAGGCTTCGCGCCGCAACGGCACCGTGGTGGCGTCGGTGCCGAAGAGCGACGATGACGACGCGGACCATCCGGTCTCCACCGCCGCCAGCAAGGCCGTGGCGCAGGCCATGGCCGGTTCGGCGAGGTCCGGCGAGGTCAAGGTCGCCAGTGCGAAAAACGACGGCGACCGCGCCGACGCCAACGTGCGCGACCTGCACCGCGTCACTGCCGGCGAAAGCCTGCGCAGCATCGCGCGGCAGTACGGCGTCAGCATCACCGCGCTGAAGAACGCCAACCGCAGCATCAATACCGATGCGGTGCACGCGGGCATGGTGCTGGCGATTCCGGCCGGCTGATTCCTCTCCAACATGTTGTTTTTACGAACGCCGCCCCTGGGGTGGCGTTCGTGCTTTAAGCTTGCGCGATGCCTGTCATCCGCCCGCTCCCCGCTGAACTCATCAACCAGATCGCCGCCGGCGAAGTGATCGAACGGCCTTCCTCAGTGGTGAAGGAACTGGTCGAGAACAGCCTGGACGCCGGCGCTACGCGCATCGAAGTCGACATCGAGCTGGGCGGCCAGCGCCTGATCCGCATCCGCGACGACGGCGGCGGCATCGAGCCGGACGATCTGCCGCTGGCGGTGGCCTCGCATGCCACCAGCAAGATCCGCAGCTTCGACGATCTCGAACATGTCGCCAGCATGGGCTTCCGCGGCGAGGCGCTGGCCTCGGTATCGTCGGTGGCGCGCTTCGCGCTGACCTCGCGTGCGCGCGGACAGGACACTGCATTCCGCATCGAAGTGGACGGCGGCAAGCTGCAGGCGGCGCGTCCGGCGCAGCACCCGCAGGGCACCAGCGTCGAGGTGCGCGACCTGTTCTACAACGTGCCGGCGCGGCGCAAGTTCCTCCGCGCGGAACGCACCGAGTTCGCGCATATCGACGACCTGCTGAAGTCGCTGGCGCTGGCGCGCGGCGCGGTGGAATTCCGCCTCAGCCACAACGGCAAGCCGGTGCGCATCCTCAAGGCGGCGAAGGACGAGCAGGCCGCGCTGCTGCGCGTCGCCGAAGTGCTGGGCGAGGAGTTTCCCGCGCAGAGCCTGCGCATCGATCACGCGGCGGCCGGCTTGCATCTGTCGGGTTGGGTGGGCCTGCCGACGGCGTCGCGCTCGCAGGCCGATTCGCAGTACTTCTACGTCAACGGGCGCCTGGTGCGCGACCGCATCGTGGCGCATGCGGTGCGGCAGGCGTATGCCGACGTACTGTTCCACGGGCGCCATCCGGCCTTCGTGCTGTATCTGGAACTCGATCCGGCCGGCGTCGACGTCAATGTGCATCCGGCCAAGCACGAGGTGCGCTTTCGCGAGCAGCGGCTGGTGCACGATTTCCTGTTCCGCACGCTGCACGAGGTCCTGGCGCAGACGCGCGCCGGGCAGATGGGCGGCGCGTCGGCGGTGGCCGACACGACCGACGCCGCACCGGCGGTGGGCTATGCCTCCGCGGTTGCCGCGCCGGCGGTGACCTCGACGCCGGCCTGGTCCGGTCAGTTCAGCCAGAGCCGCCTGAGCCTCGGCGTGCGCGAGGAGCCGCTGGCCGACTATGCCGCGCTGCTTGGCGAACCCGCGCGCATGGCGGAGTCGGCCTACGCCGCCAATACGCCGATGCCGCCCGCGCAGGACGACGAGGCGCCGCCGCTGGGCTTCGCCATCGCGCAGCTCAAGGGCATCTACATCCTGGCCGAGAATGCGCATGGCCTGGTGCTGGTCGACATGCATGCCGCGCACGAGCGCATCACCTACGAAAAGCTCAAGTCCGGGCGCGCCTGCAGCAACCTGCGCTCGCAGCTGCTGCTGGTGCCGTTGAACGTGTCGGTGAGCGCGAAGGAGGCCGCGGCCGCCGAAGAGCATGCCGACGCGCTGGCCGAGTGGGGCCTGGAACTGTCGCGCAGCGGCCCGTCCGGCGTGGTGGTGCGGCGCATACCGGCGCTGCTCGAAGGCGCCGACGTGGCTCAGCTGTGCCGCGACGTGCTGGCCGAGCTGGCCCTGCACGGCAGCTCGCGCCGCCTGCAGGAGCTGGAGAACGAGTTGCTCTCCACCATGGCCTGCCACGGCTCGGTGCGCGCCGGCCGGCGCCTCACCGTGCCGGAAATGAATGCGCTGCTGCGCGAGATGGAAGCCACCGAGCGCTCCGGCCAGTGCAACCACGGCCGTCCCACCTGGACCCAGCTGGGCCTGGCCGAGCTGGACAAGCTGTTCCTGCGCGGGCGCTGAGCGGCGGCTTGCGGCCGCGGCAAATAGACGTCCATACTCGGGCTTCCTTTAGCCGACCGGGCCGTGCCATGTCGCGTAGTGCCATCTTCGCCCTCGTCGCTGCCCTGAGCCTTGGAGTTGTCGCCGTGCAAGCCGAAACCGCCACCGCAGCCGCCACCGGCGACTACACGCACGAGATCGAACAGTGGCGCGCCAAGCGCACCGCCAACCTCACCTCGCCGACCGGCTGGCTCAGCCTGATCGGCCTGGAATGGCTGCAGGAGGGCGCCAACCGCGTCGGCAGCGCCAGCGACAACGACATCTTGCTGAAGGCCGGGCCTGCGCACCTGGGCGTGGTCACGCTGGGCAAGGACGGCGCGCTGCATATCGCGCTGGACGACAAGGCCGGCGCCACCATCGACGGCAAGTCCGTGCGCGCAGCGACGCTGATCGACGACATGCATGCCGGCGAGGCGACGCCCACCACGGTGGCGTTCGGCAACGCCAACTTCTATGTGATCGAGCGCGACGGCCGCAAGGCATTGCGCGTGAAGGACAGCGACGCGGAAACGCGCAAGGACTTCCTCGGCATCGACTACTTCCCGATCGATCCGTCCTGGCGCGTGGTCGCCGATTGGGTGCCGTTCGATCCGCCGCACAAGCTGGAGATCGGCTCGGTGATCGGCACCATCGACAAGGTCGACGTGCCGGGCAAGGCGGTGTTCCAGCGCAACGGCCACACCTTCGAATTGCTGCCGTACCAGGAAGAGCCGGGCGGCGAGCTGTTCTTCGTGCTGGCCGACCGCACCTCCGGCAAGGAGACCTACGGCGCCGCGCGTTTCCTCTACGCCGCGTTGCCGAAGGACGGCAAGGTGGTGCTGGATTTCAACAAGGCCTACAACCCGCCGTGCGCGTTCACGCCATTCGCCACCTGCCCGCTGGCGCCGCCGGAAAACCGGTTGGACGTGGCGGTGACCGCGGGTGAGAAGAAGTATCGCGGCGGGCATCATTGAGCGCCGTGCGTGCGGTCGTCTTCGCGGGCGCGGCGTTGGCCGCGCTGTGGGCTGCATCGGTCTGTGCGCAATCCGCTGACTACGCCGCGCAGGTCGAACAGGCGCGTGCCGAACGCGTGACGAAGCTGAAGCAGGCGGATGGTTATCTCACGCTGATCGCTTCGGGCTGGCTCGAACCCGGCGACAACACGATTGGCTCGGCTGCGGACAATCGTTTTCAGGTGCCGGGCACGGCTGATCAACTGGGCGTGCTTCATCTGAATGCGGACGGTTCCGTCCAGCTGCGCACGCTTGGCGTCAACCGGGTGACGGTGGACGACAAGGTCGTCGCTTTCACGCCTATGCTCACGCAAGGCGCCCACGGCGAACGCAAGCCGACGCGCGCTTATCTCGGTGCTGAGCGTTACCTCTACGTCGTGGAAAGCGGCAAGCAGCGCGGACTGCGGGTGAAGGACAACGCCGCGCCGCTGCGCACGCATTTCCCGGGCATTCCTTATTTCCCGATCCATCCCTCATGGAAGATCGAGGCGCAGTGGCAGGCGTTCACCACGCCGCACACGTTGCGCATCGCCAACGTGGTCGGCACGGAAACCGACGAATCGGTGCCGGGGCAGGCGGTGTTCGAGCGCAACGGCCAGCGTTACACGCTGACGCCGATGGAGGAGGACGGCCGCCTGTTCTTCGTCTTCAGCGATCGCACTGCAGGCAAGCTGACCTACGGCGGCGCGCGCTTCCTTTATGCCGACAAGGCGAAGGACGGCAAAGTCATGCTGGATTTCAATCTTGCGGAAAACCCGCCGTGCGCGATCACGCCGCACGTGGTGTGCCCGCTGGCGCCGCCGGAGAACCGTTTGCGCCTCGAAGTGAACGCAGGCGAGAAGAAGTTTCAGGGCGCCGGACACTGAAGCGCCCGTCGGTGCGATGTTGGGGTTCGCTGCGCTCACCCCAACCTACGCCGGGTACGCCGGCTTTGGTGTGTCAGCGGCCCTTGAATTCGGCCTTGCGCTTTTCCAGGAACGCCGTGGTGCCTTCGCGCATGTCCTCGGTGGAAAACGCCAGCGCGAACGCCTGCGTCTCGAACTCCAGGCCCTGGTCCAGCGCCATCTCGCCGCCCTGCAGGATCGCATCGAGGATGCCCGCCGCCGCCAGCGGCGCGGACGCGGCGAGCTGGTCGGCCAGTGCGTCGACCGTTTCGTCCAGCGCCTCCGGCGCCACCACGCGGTTGACGACGCCCAGCTCGTAGGCGCGCTGGGCGCCGACCATGGCGCCGGTCAGGCACAGCTCCAGCGCAGCGCCGCGGCCGGCCAGGCGCAGCAGGCGCTGGGTGCCGCCGAAGCCGGGGATCAGGCCCAGGTTGATTTCCGGCTGGCCGAAGCGCGCCTTCTCGCTGGCCACGCGCAGGTGGCAGGCCATGGCCAGCTCCATGCCGCCGCCGAGCGCGAAGCCCTGGATGCGCGCGACCACCGGCTTGCCCAGCCGCTCGATGGAACTCATCAGGCGCTGGCCGGCGCGGGAGAAGCCCTGCGCCTGGACCGGGGTGTAGCCGTTCATCTCGGCGATGTCCGCGCCCGCCACGAAGGCCTTGTCGCCCGCGCCGGCCAGCACCACCGTGCGCACGGCGTCGTCCTGGGCGGCCTGGGCGAAGGCCAGGGTCAGTTCGTTGAGGGTGTCGCGATTGAGCGCATTGAGCTTGTCCGGGCGGTTGACGGTGATGATGCGCACCGCGCCGCGGTTGCCGATGTCCAGGTTGCGATAAGCCATGGCGGATTCCAGCGAAGGTCCAAAGCGCAAATGATAACAGTGGGGTAGCAGCGGGAACCTTTGCGGCCGTCGGCGTTCTCATGCCGGTGGCGCCGGCTCCCCCGCCTGGCCCGCTGCACAAGCCCGGCAAACCCCTTACGATGTCCGGGCTTCGCGTCCCGCGATGGAGGATAGGCATGACACGACTGCGTTGGTTGGCCCATGGCGCGATGCTCACGATGCTGATGAGCGCGGCGCTGGCCACGCATGCGCAGAACCGGGACAGCGCGTCCGACGCGCAGGCTGCCGGGCTGGACAAGAACAAGCTGTCCTACGCGATCGGCTACCAGATCGGCAGCCAGTTCGCCAATGGCGACCCCGAGGTGGATATCGCCGTGATGCAACGCGCGATCCAGGACGCGTATTCCAAGCGCCGTCCCGGCGTGCCGATGCAGGACATGCACGAGCAACTGCGCCGCCTGGACAAGCATATGCACGACAAGGCGGAGTCGCAGTTCCAGCAGCTGGCCAGTTCCAACGCGACCAAGAGCGCCGACTTCCTCGCCAGGAACCGGCAGAAGCCCGGCGTGGTGCAGCTGCCTTCCGGCATCCAGTACCAGGTGCTCAAGCAAGGTACGGGCAAGGACCAGCCGGCGCTCAACAGCACCGTCACGGTGAACTTCCGCGCCACCCTGATCGACGGCACCGAATTCGACAGTTCCTGGGCGCATGGCTCGCCGGTGAGCTTCATCGTCAACAACAAGGTGATCCCCGGCTGGCAGGACGTGATCCAGCGCATGCACGTCGGCGACAAGTGGCGCGTGGTGATCCCGCCGGCGCTGGCCTACGGCGAGCGCGGCAACCTGCCGCGGATCGGCCCGAACGAGGCCCTGGTGTTCGAGATCGAGCTGCTGGAAATCAAGCAGTAGGCGCCGCCGCCGCATGAAGCGCGGCGGCCGGCCGCCGTCCGGGGCAAGGGGCGTTCGGCTAAGATGTGCGGTCCATGCCGAACGATCCCGCTCCCGTCCCCGCCGCCCCCCTGAGTCCCTGCATCGGCATCTGCCGGCTCGACGAGCGCGGCTATTGCGAGGGCTGCCTGCGCACCGGCGAGGAAATCGCCCGCTGGCGCAACCTGAGCGATGCGGAGCGCCTGCGCTACATGCGCGAGGTGCTGCCCGCGCGGGAGCAGCCGCGATGAGCGATCCGCTGTCGCTGGTCGTCTCGGCGGTGCGCCCGCTGGCCGAGCCGCCGGAAGGGCCGGGCTGGAACTACCGCGAGATGGCCGAGCTGATCGGCGATGCGCCGCGCCGTCCCGCCGCGGTGCTGGTGGGCTGGCGCGAAGGCGTGCAGCCGCGCCTGGTGCTCACGGTGCGCAACGACAGCCTGCAGGCGCATGCGGGACAGGTGGCGTTCCCGGGCGGGCGCACCGATCCGGAAGACGCCGACGCCGTGGCCACCGCGCTGCGCGAGAGCGAAGAGGAAGTCGGCCTGGACCGGCGCCTGGTCACGCCGATCGGTTTTCTCGATAGTTTCGACACCATCAGCGGCTATCGCATCACGCCGGTGGTGGCGCGCATCGCGCCGGAGGCGAGCCTGTATCCGGCGCCGGCGGAAGTGGCCGAAGTGTTCGAGGTGCCGCTGGGCTTCTTCCTCGATCCGGCCAATCTGCGTCGCTACACCATGGACTTCCGCGGCCATCGCCGCGACATGGTCGAATTCATCCATGGCGGCCATCGCATCTGGGGCGCGACCGCGGCCATGCTGGTCAACCTGCTGCAACGCATGGGGCGCTTATGACTGCCTATACCACCTTGATCGACGCGCGCACGCTGGCCGCCTTGCCGCCGCATGACGTGCTGATCGTGGATTGCCGTTTCGAACTGGCCGTGGCCGGCGGGGATCCGGACAAGGGCGAGCGTGCGTACCGCGAAGGCCATATTCCCGGCGCCGTGTATGCGCATCTGGATCGCGACCTGTCGGATCTGTCGCGGATCGGCGAAGGCTTGGGCCGGCATCCGCTGCCGTCCGAAGCGACGTTCTCCGCCGCGTTGTCGCGCTGGGGCTGGCATCCGGGCTTGCAGGTGGTCGCCTACGACGCGGCCGGCGGCGCGCTGGCCGCGGCGCGGCTGTGGTGGCTGCTGCGCCTGGCTGGCGTGCGCGAGGCGGCGGTGCTCGATGGCGGCCTCCAGGCGTGGCAGGCGGCCGGCTTGCCGCTCGAAGCGGACGAGGTGAGGCGCGAGCCCGGCGACGTCTCGGTGCGCTACGACGCATCGCAGTACATCGTCGACCATCGCGCCATGGCAGAGCGTTCGCGCGAGCTGCTGATCGACGCGCGCGCCGCGCCGCGTTATCGCGGCGAGGTCGAGCCGATCGACCGCGTGGGTGGGCATGTGCCGGGCGCCTTGAACCGGCCGTACTCGGACAACCTCGATGCGCAGGGCCGCTACAAGCCGGCGGAACAGTTGCGCCAGGACTTCGCCGCGCTGATCGGCGACACGGCGCCGGCGCAGGTCGTGCACATGTGCGGCTCCGGCGTCACCGCCTGCCACAACCTGCTGGCGATGGAATATGCGGGACTGGCAGGTTCGCGGCTGTACGCGCCGTCGTGGAGCGGCTGGGTCAGCGATCCGGCGCGGCCGGTCGAGACCGCATGACTGCGTAGCCGTAGGTTGGGGTGAGCGCAGCGAACCCCAACGATGCGAGGCGCCTAGCGGTGCGGTGTTGGGGTTCGCTGCGCTCACCCCAACCTACGCCGTGGCGATTACTTCTTTTTCAGTCGCGCCACCAGCTGCTGCAGCACCGCCTGCGTCTCCTCGCTGAAGAACGCATCGACGAAGGCGTCGATCGGCAGCGCCTCCGGATCCGCCCACACCTCGGTGAGGTCGGCGCGTGCCAGCCGGCGCGTGGCCAGCATCGCGTTGGGCGGCAGCGCCAGCAGTTCGTTGAGCCAGTGCAGGGCGCGGGTGGTGACCTGGTCCACGCCGGTCAGTTCATCGACAAAGCCGAACGCCAGCGCCTGCTGCGCCTCGATCATCGCGCCGGCTACCAGCAGGCGTTCGGCGCGATACGGGCCGACTACCCGGCGCAAGGCCAGCTGGATGCAGTCAGGCACGATCAGCCCGACCTGCACCTCGTTCAGGCCGATGCGGTAGGGGCCCTCGGCCATCACGCGGTAATCGCAGAACAGCGACAGCACCGCGCCGCCCGCCGGCGCGTGGCCGGTGATCGCGGCCACCACCGGCACCGGCGCCATGGCGATGGCGGAGCAGGTGGCGAAGAACGTGCGCCAGAAGCGGCGCACGCCGTCGCGGTCCTGGCCGAGCAGGGAGGGCACGTCCACGCCGGCGGAGAACATGCCGGAGGTTCCGGACAGCACGATGCCCGCGGCGCCATCCTGCACGGCGGTGGCGATCGCGGCCTGGATCGCATGCAGCAGTTCGATGTTCAGCGCATTGACCGGCGGCCGCGCAAAGTTGATCTCGACGATCGTGTCGTGCTTGACGAGGTTGAGCATGGCGGCGTCCCCGGATGAAAGTTTGAGGCCCGCGAGCGTAGCAAACTCGCGGGCCTCGCCGGTGGGTCGCCGCCGGCCGGTTACTGCTGCGGCTGGTCGGTCTCGGCCCAGCGGTAGCGCACGGCGTAGTCCAGCGTCGCCTTGCCGCCTGCCGGCACTTCGACGCGGAATTCCAGCAAGTCGGGTTTCTGCTCGGACGGCTTGACGCTGGACGAAGTCAGCGTCCATTCGCGCCAGCGGCTGGGATGCTCGCGCACGGTCACCGTGCGTGCGGTGTCGCTCGCATTGGTGAGGGTGATGCGGAAGGCTTCGTCCATGCTGCGGCCGGCCTTGTCCAGCTTGAACTGCGTGCGTTCGCGCTCGGCGCGCAGGTCGAAGGCATTGCCCAGGGTGATGGTGGCGTCGCTGCCCTTGGGCGTGTCCTCGATGCGGCCCTCGCCGATGAATTGCGGCGTGCCGTTGCGGTCGGCGGTCATCACGCGCAGGTTGCCGGCCGGCAGGCTGTCGAAGGCGCGCAATTTCAGCGTGCTGGTGACGGTGTTGCTGCCGCCGTTGTTGAAGTCGCGATTGGTCATCGGTTGCGGCGGCGTCCAGCGGCTGCCGGTTTCGTACAGCAGGGTGCGTTCGCAATCGAGCTGGCGCGTTTCATACAGCGGCACCTGGCTGACGCTGCCGTCGGGCAGGTTGACCGCGCCGGGCAGAGTGTAGCTGCGGTAGTCGGCGACCGAACCCTGCTCCGGCATCGGCGCGGCCTGCGCCTTGCCGCGGAAGGCCATGGTCATCGGCGCCGAGGCCGGCATCGGGCCGGGCGTGCGGGTGATCTGCGGCTCGCCGGCGATCAGGGTCAGGTGCACGTCGTTCCAGTCGCGGCCGCTGCGATTGGCGATGCTGGCGCGCGTCTCGAAGCGCAGCTTGCAGCCGGCGCCCGGCAGCAGGGTGCCGATATAGGCCGCGCGCCAGCCCAGGCCGGCGGTGGGATAGCTCAGCGTGGCGCGCGCGTTGCCGGCCTTCGGCGCATCCACGCGCAGCTCCAGGCTGGAGCCGGTGTTGAACTGGCCGCTGGCGCGCACCGCGGCGTAGTCGCGGATCAGGCTGGTGCGGCCGCTGGCGTCGCTGACCAGCAGGCCGTTGCCGGCGCGCAGCAGGGTGCCGCTGGCCAGCGGCTGGCCGTTGCTGCCGAGGACTTCGACCGGCTGGCCGACCAGGCTGCCCAGCGCGGCGTCGCGGCCCTGCGCCAGCAGCAGGCGCTGCGACAGCACCCTGGCCGCGTCGCCTTCGACGTCGAGCGACATGGCTTCGGTATCGAGGAAGGCGGGCAGGCCGCCGAGGCTGAGGTCCTGCACGCCCTGCTTGAGCTCCAGGCGGCGCGGCTCGCGTGCCATGGCGTAGCCGCTGTCCACGTTGCCGCCGTCGCCGCCGGTGAACAGGGCGGCGTCGTCGCTGCGGTACAGGGTCAGCTCAGTGCGTTCGGGCGTGGCCGCGGCGGCGGTGCTGGCGAGGGTGGTGGCGCAGGCGAGGGCGAGGGTGGTGAAGGGGAACTTGCTCACGGGCGAACTCCTTTCGTTGGGCGCCGGCCGATCTTACGCAGCGCGCATGAAGATGCGGCATCCGTGCGCGCCGGCCGCTTAACCCCGCAGCGAACGGGCTGCGTTCAAGCGCACTCAGTGCGTGGCGAAGTGCTCGCGCAGCGTGTCGAGGTCGTGCGTGAGCGTGAGGCCGAGGGCCAGCAGGATGCGCGCCTTCTGCGGACTGAAATCCTCGCCGGCGATGAAGCCCGCATCGCGCAGATAACGCCGCTGCGCCACGCTGCCGAGCGGCGAGCGGGTGCACTGCACGACGGCGATGCCGCTGGCGATGGCCGCTTCCAGCGCGATACGTTCGGCCTTGGTCACCAGGCCCGGCGCGAGGCCGGCCGAGACGATGCCTTGCGCGCCCTTGGCCAGCACGGCTGCGATCATGGTGTCGTCGGCGCCGACGTAGGAATAGGCGACGTCCACGCGCGGCGGCTGCGCATCGTCGGGCAGGGCGGCGAATGCCGCGCCAGGCGCATGGCGGCCTTCGGGACGGCGCCGATAACGGATGCGGTCCGGATCGACGGTGCCGAGCACGCCGTGGTCCATCGAGCGGAACGTATCCAGCCGCAAGGTGGATACCTTGATCACGTCGCGCGCCGGATAGATGCCATCGTTGAACACCACCAGCACGCCGCGGCCGCGCGCATCGGCGTCGCCCGCCACACGGATCGCACCCAGCAGGTTTGCCGGTGCATCCGAGCCGACCGCGCTGAGCGGCCGCTGCGAACCGGTGAGCACCACGGTCTGCTCGATGTCGAGCGTGAGGTTGAGGAAGAACGCGGTTTCTTCCAGCGTGGCCGTGCCGTGCAGGATCACGAAGCCGGCCAGTTCCGGCTGCTCGCGCGACAGGCGCCGCAGCGTCGCGCGCAGCTCGAACCAGTCGGCCATGGTGAGGTTGTTGCTGCCGACCGAGCGGAACGGCACCGGGATCGCCTCGGCGAAGCTGGCGATTTCAGGCACGCGCTCCAGGATCTGCGCGACGTCCAGCTTGCTGCCGTGTTCGGGGTAATCCATCAGGTCCAGGCTGGAAGTGCCCAGCGAGGCGATGGTGCCGCCGCAGCCGATGATGGCGACGCGGGGGAGGGCGGTGGACGAGGGCATGCCGGATGGGTTCCGTGAGCGGAGGTCCAGCTAGTGTCGCAAAGCCCCTCTCCCACCGGGAGAGGGGGTAGGGTGAGGGTGCGGGCGGGGCGCAAGGATGATGTGCATCGCTCCGGCCGAACCCTCATCCGGCTGCCGCCACCTTCTCCCGGAGGGAGAAGGATTCCAACTTGGTGGGTTTCAGCCCTGCTCGGCCGCGTCGCGAATCGCCTGCGGCAGCGCCACCGGCTTGCCGGTGTGCGGGTTCATCCAGACCATCACCACATGCCCGTCGCTGTACAGCTTCTCCGGCTGCCCGGCATCGACGATGCGATGCCCGATCGTCATCGAGCTGTTGCCCAGGCGCAGGCAGAACAGCTCCACGCTCAGCTGCGCCGGCCATTCGATCGGAAAGCGGTAGTTGATCTCGCTCGCCGCCAGCACCGGCATCGACTGCTCGTCGAACCACGGTCCGGGCACGTGCTTGAGCCACTGCAGGCGCGCCTCTTCCAGGTAGGTGAGGTAGTTGGAATTGTTGACGTGGTTGAAGGCATCCAGGTCGCGCCAGCGCACGCCGATCGAGGCGGTAAAAAGCGGCTGGACTTCCGCCGCGCCAGCGGCGGAAGCCGAATCGGTGATGGTGAAACTCATGCGGTCTTTTTCCGTGCGGTCTTGTCGCGGCCGTTCTGCGTGCTGCTCTTCTGGGTACCGTTCTTCTGGCTGCCGTTCTTCGACGCACCGTTCTTGGTCGCGCCGCTCTTGGCCGCGTTGTCCTTCTGCGCCTTGGCCGGCGCGATGCCCAGATGCGGCGCGAGGAAGCGGCCGGTATGCGAGCCGGCCGTCTCGGCTACCGTTTCCGGCGTGCCGGCGACCAGGATGCGGCCACCGCCGCCGCCGCCTTCGGGGCCCAGGTCGACGATCCAGTCCGCGGTCTTGATCACGTCGAGGTTGTGCTCGATCACCACCACCGTATTGCCCTGGTCGACCAGCTGGTGCAGCACGTCGAGCAGCTGCTCGATGTCGTGGAAGTGCAGGCCGGTGGTCGGCTCGTCGAGGATGTACAGGGTGCGGCCGGTGTCGCGCTTGGACAGCTCCTTGGACAGCTTCACGCGCTGCGCCTCGCCGCCGGACAGGGTGGTCGCGCTCTGGCCCAGCTTGATGTAGTCCAGGCCGACCGCGCGCAGGGTTTCCAGCTTGCGCGCGATGGTGGGCACGTTCTCGAACAGCTTGAGCGCGTCCTCCACCGTCATGCCGAGCACATCGGCAATCGTGTGGCCCTTGTAGGTGATCTCCAGCGTCTCGCGGTTGTAGCGCTTGCCGTGGCAGACGTCGCAGGGCACGTAGACGTCGGGCAGGAAGTGCATCTCCACCTTGATCATGCCGTCGCCTTCGCAGGCTTCGCAGCGGCCGCCGCGCACGTTGAAGCTGAAGCGGCCGGCGGTGTAGCCGCGCGAACGTGCCTCCGGCACCTGCGCGTACAGCTCGCGCAGCGGGGTGAACAGGCCGGTATAGGTGGCCGGGTTCGAGCGCGGCGTGCGGCCGATCGGCGACTGGTCGATGTCGACCACCTTGTCGAACAGGTCCAGGCCCTCGACCGACTTGTACGCAGACGGCTGCTCGCTGGAGCCGTTGAGCTCGGCGGCGGCGAGGCGGAACAGCGTGTCGTTGATCAGGGTCGACTTGCCCGAACCGGACACGCCGGTGATGCAGGTGAACAGCCCGGCCGGAATGGCCAGGTCCACGTTCTTGAGGTTGTTGCCGCTGGCGCCGCGCAGATGCAGCCAGGAATCCTGGTCTTCCTGCTCGCGACGCTCCTTCGGCACCTCGATCGCGCGCGTGCCGGACAGGTACTGGCCGGTGACCGAGCGCTTGGAGGCGAGGATGTCCTTCAGCGTGCCCTGCGCCACCACTTCGCCGCCGTGCACGCCGGCGCCGGGGCCGATGTCGAGCACGTGGTCGGCCAGGCGGATGGCGTCCTCGTCGTGTTCCACCACGATCACCGTGTTGCCGAGGTCGCGCAGGCGCGTGAGGGTGCCGAGCAGGCGCTCGTTGTCGCGCTGGTGCAGGCCGATCGAGGGCTCGTCCAGCACGTACATCACGCCGACCAGGCCGGCGCCGATCTGCGAGGCCAGGCGGATGCGCTGCGCTTCGCCGCCGGACAGCGAATCGGCCTGGCGGTCCAGGGTGAGGTAGTTCAGGCCCACGTCGTTGAGGAAGCTCAGGCGCTCGCGGATTTCCTTGACGATCTTCACCGCGATCTCGCCGCGCCAGCCGGTGAGCGTGAGCGTGTCGAAGAAGCCCAGCGCGTCGTCGATCGAGCGCGAGGTCAGCGAGGGCAGGGCATGGTCGGCGACGAACACGTTGCGCGCCGAACGGTTGAGGCGCTGGCCCTGGCAGTCCGGGCAGGGATGGTCGGCGATGTACTTGGCCAGTTCCTCGCGCACGGCGGGGGACTCGGTTTCCTTATAGCGGCGCTCCAGGTTTGGCAGGATGCCTTCGAAGGAGTGCTCGCGGGTGACCTTGCCGCCGCGCTCGGTGAGGTAGCGGAACTGGATTTTGTCGTTGCCGCTGCCGTACAGCACGGCCTTCTGCACCGTCGCCGGCAGCTTCTGCCAGGGCGTGTCGACGTCGAAGCGGTAGTGGCTGGCCAGTGAGATGATCAGCTGGAAATAGTGCGCGTTGCGGCGGTCCCAGCCGCGGATCGCGCCGCCGGACAGCGGCAGCTCGGGATGGCCGACCACGCGCGCCGGATCGAACACCTGGGTCACGCCCAGGCCGTCGCAGGTGGGGCAGGCGCCGATCGGCGAGTTGAAGGAGAACAGGCGCGGTTCCAGCTCGGGCAGCGAGTAGTCGCACACCGGGCAGGAGTAGCGCGAGGACAGCAATTGCTCCGGTGCCTTGGCGTCGTCCATATCCGCCAGGATGGCCAGCCCGTCGCCCAGCCGCAGCGCGGTCTCGAACGATTCGGCCAGGCGCTGCTTGATGTCGTCGCGCGGGCGGAAGCGGTCGATCACCACTTCGATGGTGTGCTTCTGGCGCAGCGTCAGCGGCGGCACGGCGTCGAGCTCGTGCACCACGCCGTCGACGCGGGCGCGCACGAAGCCTTGCGCGCGCAACTGCTCGAACACCTGCACGTGCTCGCCCTTGCGCTCGCGGATCACCGGGGCCAGCAGCATGAAGCGCTTTTCCGGATCCAGCGCCAGGGTGGCATCCACCATCTGGCTGACCGTCTGCGCCTCCAGCGGGATGCCGTGGTCCGGGCAGCGCGGCGTGCCGACGCGGGCGTACAGCAGGCGCAGGTAGTCGTAGACCTCGGTGATCGTGCCCACGGTGGAGCGCGGGTTGTGCGAGGTCGACTTCTGCTCGATCGAGATGGCCGGGGACAGGCCTTCGATGTGGTCGACGTCCGGCTTCTCCATCATCGAGAGGAACTGCCGGGCATAGGCCGAGAGCGACTCGACGTAGCGGCGCTGGCCTTCCGCATAGATGGTGTCGAAGGCCAGCGAGGATTTGCCCGAACCGGACAGGCCGGTGATCACGATCAACTGGTCGCGAGGCAGATCCAGGTCGATGTTCTTGAGATTGTGCGTGCGAGCGCCGCGGATGCGGATGGTGTCCATTGAACGCCGGGAAGAGGTCATGAGGAGGGGGAAAAACTGCACTATACCAAACTCGCCAGGTCAGTTATTGCCGCTGGCGGGGTCGGGGGAGGAATCCGGGGGAATCCTGAAAGTGGGGCTCCATCAAAGTGTTAACAAGGCTCTTGGCTTAATAGCCGTTTTGGCCCGCGCGGCCGATACAGCGAGACCGGAACAGATGCGCAAGTGGAAAGGATGGGGGGCGACACTGGCGTTGGCGGCATCCATGGCGGGCCCGGCTTCGGCCGCGACCCAGCCCAGCGAGGAGCAGGTACGCCAGCTGATGGAAGTGGTGGGCGTGGGCAAGATGCTCAGCCAGATGAACAACCAGGCGGTGACGGTGATGCAGCAGTCGCTGCCGTGCATTCCGGCCAGCTACTGGCAGGGCTACATGGACGCCAATGGCACGCAGCAGTTCATCGGCCGGCTGGTGCCGATCTACCAGCGCCATTTCAGCGCCGACGAGATCGACGGGATGCTGAAGTTTTACCGGTCGCCGCTGGGCCAGAAGGTGATCACCGAGATGCCGACCACCATGGGCGAGGCCAACCAGGCCGGCCTGCAGTGGAGCAAGGAGCGCAGCGACCAGATGATTGCCGAGCTCAAGCAGAAGGGCAGCCTGGACGCCAGCGGCCGCTGCCCGGCCGCGCCGGGAGCCGTGGCGGCCGGCGGTGCGGCCGCGGCGGGCCTGGCGGCCGGCGCCAGCAAGGCGGAGGCGGACGACGAAGACGAGGCCCAGGCCGAGGCGCCGGCCAAGCCGGCCGCCAAGAAGGCGGCCACGGGCAAGGCCAAGTCGACCAAGGCGAAGCCGAAGGCCAAGGCGCCCGCGAAGCCGGCGGCCAAGAAGGCCCCGGCCAAGAGCAGCAGTGCCAAGACGCCGGCCCAGCCCGCGGCGAAGGATGCCGCCAAGCCGGCGGCTCCGGCTGCCGGCGGGGGTGGTCAGTAATTGACCAGCCGCGGACGGCGCCGCTATACTCTCGCGTTCGCCAGCCCCGAAAGGGCCATGGCGGAACCCAAGAGAATAACGACAGAAGGGATAATCCCATGAGTTATGCAGTCATCAAGACCGGCGGCAAGCAGTACCGCGTCCAGCAGGGCGACGTCCTGCGCGTGGAGCTGCTGAACGCCGACGAAGGCGCCAGCGTGAAGTTCGACCAGGTGCTGCTGGTCGGCTCGGGCGAGACCATCACCGTCGGCGCGCCGACCGTGGCCGGCGCCACCGTCTCCGCCACCGTGCGCAAGCACGGCCGCGCCGACAAGGTCCGCATCATCAAGTTCCGCCGCCGCAAGCACCACAAGAAGCAGCAGGGACACCGTCAGCATTTCACCGAAGTCGAGATCACGGGCATCAACGCCTGATCCGCCAATCTGGAGTAATCAGTCATGGCACATAAGAAAGGCGTAGGTTCGTCCCGCAACGGTCGCGACTCGAACCCGAAGTATCTCGGCGTGAAGATCTACGGTGGCCAGGCCATCGAGGCCGGCAACATCATCGTGCGTCAGCGCGGCACCAAGTTCCATCCCGGTACCGGCGTGGGCCTCGGCCGCGACCACACCCTGTTCGCGCTGGTCGACGGCACGGTCGAGTTCAAGACCCGTGGCGAGAAGAACCGCAAGTACGTGAACGTCGTCCAGGGCTGAGCCCGGGCCGATGTAGCGCAAGGGCCCCGCTTCGGCGGGGCTTTTGTTTTTGGGATGGGCATAGAGAATTGAGAGTAGGGAATAGGTAAGAGCCCCCCGATCCTCCGCTCCTCTACAATTCCCGACATCGCTCGGCTGCTTTTGCGATTCCCAATTCCCTATTCCCCATTCCCGGCACTCAAGCCATGAAATTTGTCGACGAAGCCATCATCAAGGTCCTGGCCGGTGACGGCGGCAACGGATGCATCAGCTTCCGTCGCGAAAAATTCATTCCCTTCGGCGGTCCGGACGGCGGCGACGGCGGCAGCGGCGGCTCGATATGGCTGGTGGCCGACGAAGGCCTCAACACCCTGGTCGACTTCCGCCACCAGCGCGCGTTCAAGGCGCAGCGCGGCCAGAACGGCATGGGCAGCGACATGTACGGCAAGGGCGGCGACGACACCGAGATCCGCGTGCCGGTCGGCACTGTGGTCACCAATGTCGACACCGACGAAATCATCGGCGACCTCACCGCGCACGGCCAGCGCCTGCTGGTGGCGCAGGGCGGCAAGGGCGGCCTGGGCAATATCCATTTCAAGAGCTCGGTGAACCGCGCGCCGCGCAAGTCCACGCCCGGCACCCCGGGCGAGGTGCGCGAGCTGAAGCTGGAGCTGAAGCTGCTCGCCGACGTGGGCCTGCTGGGCTTCCCCAACGCGGGCAAGTCCACCTTCATCCGCGCCGTGTCGGCGGCGACGCCGCGCGTGGCGGATTATCCGTTCACCACGCTGCATCCGAACCTGGGCGTGGTCAGCCTGGGGCCGGACCAGAGCTTCGTGATCGCCGACATTCCCGGCCTGATCGAGGGCGCCGCCGAAGGCCACGGCCTGGGCATCCAGTTCCTGCGCCACGTGGCGCGCACGCGCCTGCTGCTGCATCTGGTAGACGTCGCGCCGATCGACGGCGCCGACGTGGTCGAGCAGGTGCACGCCATCGAGCACGAGCTGCAGAAGTTCGACGCGGAGCTGCTGGACCGCCCGCGCTGGCTGGTGCTGAACAAGGCCGACGTGCTGCCGGAAGACGAGCGCCAGGCGGTGGCCGAGGACATCGTCAAGCGCCTGGGCTGGACCCAGCCCTGGTTCCTGGTCTCGGCGATCGCGCGCGACAACACCCTGCCGGTATGCCAGCAGATCCAGCGTTTCTTCGAGTCTCAACGGGTGAGTGCGCAGTCGCGTAAAGATATGCTGCCGGGCGATGTGCGCCTGCGCGGAGAGCCGTAAGGGCGCTGCAGGGCCGTTGGCATAGTTCGATCCGGAAACAGCGAGACCTGCTTCGGTTCCTTCGCCCGTACAGGTTTCGATGTCTGGCGAGGGAGGCTGGACCATGAAGCTTCAAGCCCGCATCGCGGGATATCGACGTCTGCGCGAGCAGCCGTTATGGCGCCTCATCGCGGCAGATCACGCTCCTGAAGTCGTCGGTCTGCTGCAGACCTTGTTGCAGGATGGCGAGCGGACGCTGCCGGCGTCCATCCTGCATGAGCGCCTGCAGCATCATCTCGATGCGCTCAATGCTTCCGACCTGCCGCACGAACTTCCCCGTACGGCACAGGCCTACGTGGCTGACTGGCTCGCAAAGGGGTTCCTGGAGCGCCGTCTGCCCGAGGGGGCCAGCGAAGAGGAATACGAGTTGTCTTCCCAGTCCGCACAGGCTATCCGCTTTATCGCGGGTATCGAGGCGCCGCGCCATGCCGCGACCGAGAGCCGCCTGACGCTGGTGATCCAGCAGTTGGCCCAGCTGGCGGAGCAAACCGAAACCGATCCCGCTGCCCGATTGGTCGCCTTGTACGCCGAGCGCGAGCGCATCGAGGCGCAGATCGCTCGCGCCGGCGCCGGCAAGGTCGCGGCATTGGATGGCAAGCGTGCGCTGGAACGCGCCCGCGAAATCATCCGTCTGGCGGATGATCTGACCGAAGATTTTCGGCGTGTCCGCGATGACTTCGAGCAGCTCAACCGCGAATTCCGCGAGCGCATCATCGATGACGAGGGCGAACGTGGCGACGTACTCGACCGCCTGTTCGAAGGCGTGGACGTGATCGGCGAGAGCGAGGCAGGCCGAAGTTTCAATGCGTTCTGGAAGCTGCTCAACGATATCGAACAGAGCGCGCAGCTCGATGCCGCGCTGGAGGCTGTGCTGTCGCGCGGGTTCGCCAAGCGTCTGCAACGGCATGAGCGGCAGTTCCTGCGTGGTCTGACCGGCGTGATGCTGGAACGGGGCGGGCATGTGCACGACGTGCTGCAGCATTTCGCCCGCAGCTTGCGTGGGTTCGTGCAAAGCCGCAGTTATCTCGAGCAGCGCCGCCTGAATCAGCTGCTCAAGCAGGCGCAAGCCGAAGCGCTGCAATTGCGCGATTCGGTCAAGGCGCGTCAGCAGACGCCCTATACCCTGCAATTGACCACCAGCCGCCCGCGCTCGTTGTCGCAGTGGCGGCTGCATGACCCGCGCAACGGAATTGTCGATGGCCGGATTGCGCCCAGTGAAGGGGCCAGCATTTCGCTGGACAGCGTCAGCGAACTGGTGGCCCAATCGGAAATCAATTTCCGCGGCTTGCGGCGCGATCTGCATGACCTGCTGGCCGACCACGACCAGCTCAGCATTGGCCAGGTGCTCGAACGGCGTCCGGCCGAACAGGGGCTGGGCAGCGTCATCGGCTATCTGTCGCTGGCGACTCGTCATGGCGTGGTCTCCGGACGGCAGCATGAAGCAGTGAGCTGGCAAGGCGGCGACGGGCGTTGGCGCCACGCACGTGTGCCCTTGGTGTGGTTTCTGAAAGAGAAGCGCGATGAACTCGCTTGAACACGAGCACGAAGAGACACCCGATCTTCGGGCGGTCGCCGCGGCAGAACCGGGCGGGCTGTTCGAGGGCGATACCGGTGCTTTGCCGTTGGATGCGCGGCGCGCGCTCTGCCAGCTGCTGCTTGGCCCCAGCGTGGACCAGAAGCGGCACGGCCAGCTGTGGCCGGTCTTGCTGCGCCACGAGAAAGCGTTGCGTTCGCGTCTTTGCGAATTGTTCCTGGAGCTGGTGATCGACCGCGATGCAGGCGTGGCCTTTACCCGCCAGGCCGATACAGGCGAGCTGGAAACCCCCGTGCTGCTGCGTACCTCCGCGCTTACTTTCATCGATTCCGTCCTCCTGCTCTATCTGCGCCAGCAGCTCGCGGAGGCGGATGCGCAGGGGCACCGGGCGGTGGTAGAGGAGGCGCAGATGATCGATGCGATGTCGGTCTACGAAAAGAATGTTTCGACGGATCGCGCCGGTTTCGCCAAGAAGATCGCGGCATCGATCGTCAAGATGAAGGACAGCCATGTGCTGGAGAAGCTGCGCAGCAGCGAAGACCGCTACGAGGTTTCGCCGGCCCTGAAGCTGTTGTTCTCGGCCGAGCACGTGCAGGCCCTGGTCCAGGTATATCGAGACCTGCGCGAGGCAGGCGGTGAAGGTGACGATGAGCGCTAAGTCCAGATCCGCCAATCGGCCGGCCGAGCCGAGCCTGTTCCTGTCCGACCTGCCTGACCCGCGCGACGAACAGTTCCGCCTGCGCCGCCTGCAGGTGTTCAACTGGGGCACTTTCAGCGGCCTGGTGGACGTGCCCATCGCCGAGCGCGGCTTCCTGTTCGTCGGCCGTTCCGGCTCGGGCAAATCGACCTTGCTGGACGCCATGTCGGCCTTGCTGGTGCCGCCGAACCTGGTCGACTTCAACGCCGCCGCGCGCGAAGCCGAGCGCAGCGGACGCGATCGCAGCCTGGCTTCCTATGTCCGCGGTGCCTGGGCCGATCAGCATGACAGCGAATCCGGCGAGATCGCCACGCAATACCTGCGCAAGGGCACGACTTGGTCGGCGCTGGCGCTGGAGTACCGCAACGGGCTGGGCCAGAGCGTCAGCCTGATCCGGCTGTTCTGGATCACGGGGACCAGCTCAGCCGCTGGCGACGTCAAGAAGCACTACATGGTGTGCGAGCGCCCGTTCGACATCGCCAAGGAGCTGGACGGCTTCGAGCTGGATCTGCGCCGGCTGAAGGCACGGCTTGGCGAGGACGTGCACCATTACGACACCTTTGCCGGTTATGCCGAGCGGTTCCGGCGCCTGCTGGGCATCGAGAACGAGATGGCGCTCAAGCTGCTGCACAAGACGCAGTCGGCCAAGAACCTCGGCGACCTCAATCAGTTCCTGCGCGGTTTCATGTTGGACGAGCCGGAGACTTTCACCGCCGCCGAGCGGCTGGTGGCCGACTTCGGCGAGCTGGACGCCGCGCACCAGGCGGTTGTGACGGCGCGCGATCAGGTCGACACCCTGGTGCCTGCGCGAGAGCTGCATGAAGACCTGCAGGTCCTGCGGCGCGAAGCCGGCACCTTGAAGGAGCTGCACGCCTGCGTGGACACTTACGGCGAGCAGCGCCGGCTGGTCCTGCAGGATCAGGCGCTGGCCGAGCTCGACGTGCAGATCATGGCCTTGCACGGCGAAGCGACGCAGCGGCGCGAAACGGTGGACAACCATGTCCGGCGCATCGAGGATCTGGAGCGCCAGCGCCGCGATCAGGGCGGCGACGCCATCGACCAGCTCGAGCGCGAACACGAAACAGTGACGCGCGAGCGCGACGAGCGCCTCGGTCGCCGTTCCCGTGCGGAGCAGGCTTGTCGCGACCTGAATTGGGTCATGCCGGGCACCGCGCAGGGATTCGCCGAGCTGGTGGGGCGTGCGCGTGAACTGCAGGAGGGCGCGCGCGATCGCGCCGCCGGTTTTGAGGAGCGCATGGATACGCTCAAGCGCGAGCGTGACGAGGCGACGCGCCGCTTCGCCGGCGTCCGCGCGGAAATCGATGCTCTGAAGCGCACGCCGTCGAGCATTCCGGCGCCCGCTCAGGCCATGCGCGCGCGGCTGTGCAGCGAGCTGGGCTGGTCGGAGAACACGCTGCCCTTCGTGGGCGAGTTGTTGCAGGTAAAGCCCGAATATGCGGCGTGGCAAGGCGCCATCGAACGCGTGCTGCATGGCTTTGCGCTATCGCTGCTGGTGGACGAGCAGCGTTATGGCGAGGTGGCTGCATGGGTCAACCAGACCCATCTGGGCGCCAAGCTGGTTTACTACCGCGTGGGACGGCCTCAGGCCATCGGTGGCCGCATGCTGGATGCGCGCTCGCTGGCGCACCGGTTGGACATCCGTGACCACGCTCATCGCGACTGGCTATCCGCCGAGTTGGCACGGCGCTTCGATTACAGCTGCGTGGATACGCCGGCGGCTCTGCGCCATGCTGAGCGCGGCATGACCCGCGAAGGGCAGGTCAAGCATCCCGGCGACCGATACGAGAAGGACGATCGCCGCGCCGTGGGCGACCGCCGCCACTGGGTGCTGGGTTTCGACAACCGGGACAAGCTGGCGCTGTTCGAGGCCGAGGGGCGTGAGCTGGCGCAGGCGATCGCGCAAGGCGGCGGGGCGTTGGACGCCCTGCGCTCGGAACGCGATGGCGATGCGGATCGGCGCTTGCATGCCAATGCGCTTGCCAATCTGGTCTGGGAAGATATCGACGTCGCACCGAAACTCACGCGGCTGGGCGACATCGAGAACCAGCTGCAGGCCATGCGCAAGGGCGATGCCTCGCTGCAGGAGATCATGCGCAAGCTCGAGCACGAGCGAGAGCTGCTCAAGCGGGCGGAGCGCTCGCGCGATGACGCCGCCGCCGAGCATCTGTCCAAAGGCCGCGACCGTAAACGGCTGGCCGAGCAGCGCGAACAATGCGCGGCTCGCGCGGCCGACATGGCCCTGTCGGAGGCGCAGGCCGATGGCCTCGCCTCGCGCCTGCCCGAGCGGCCGCTGACGCTGGACAACATCGATCGCACGATGGGCGACGTCAAGGATGGACTCAGCAGGGCGCTGGGGACGTTCGCATCGCGGCAGCAGGAGCTGACCGGCGCCATCGTCAAATGCTTCGAGCACTACTGCCGCAAGTGGCCGCAGGACAGCGGCGACTTCACCGCCGACATGCATTCGCTCGATGGTTTCATGGCGCGCCTGCGCCGCCTCGAGCTCGACGGCCTGCCCAAGCACGAGGCGCGTTTCTACGAGCTGCTGCAGACGCAGAGCAAGCAGAACCTGCTGGTGCTGCAGAAACACATGATCGAGGCGCGCAAGTCGATCGGCCAGCGCATGGACGAGGTGAACGAGAGCCTGGAGCGGGTGTCCTTCAACCGCGGCACGATCCTGCAGATCGACCTGTCCGACCGCGGCCTGCCGGAGGTGCGCGACTTTCAGCAGCAGCTGCGCGACGTGCTATCGCATCACCAGACCGAGGACCGCGATCGCGCGGAAGCCCAGTTCGCGGTGCTGCGCCAGCTGGTGGCGAAGCTTTCGGCCGACGATCCCGAGCACAAGCGCTGGCGCGAGCAGGTGCTGGACGTGCGCCAGCACGTCGAATTCGTGGGCGTGGAGAAGGAGCAGGGGACCGGGCGGCAAGTCGAGGTTTATCGCAGCGGCGCCGGCAAATCCGGTGGCCAGCGCCAGAAGCTCGCCACCACCTGCCTGGCGGCCGCGTTGCGTTATCAGCTGGGCGGCGACGACGGCCACCTGCCGCGTTATGCGCCCGTGGTGCTGGACGAGGCGTTCGACAAGGCCGACAACGAGTTCACCGCGCTGGCGATGAATATCTTCGAGAACTTCGGTTTCCAGATGGTCGTCGCCACGCCGTTGAAGTCCGTGATGACGCTGGAGCCGTTCATCGGCGGTGCCTGCTTCGTCGACATCAATGGCCGGCACGATTCCGGGGTGCTGCTGATCGAGTACGACGAAGCAAACAAGCGGTTGGCGTTGCCCGAGAAGGCGCGCGAGGCGCAGGCCGATGAAATCTCCTGAGGCTCTGCGCAAACGTCTGCATGCCAGATGGCTGGCGCATCGGTATGACTGGGTTGCCGGCGGCGGCGAATGGCCATTGTCCCTGTCCATCGGCGGCGATGGCTTGAAAGCCGATGCGGTGGCCGGGCACTGGAACGCGTTCGACGCCTGGCTCAGGGCATGGAAACAGCCGGCCCAGCATTCGCCTGGGCGCGTCGTATCCAGGCTGCGCTTCCGCCACAGCCTTTTCGGCGAGCAGGAGATTCCCTGCAGCTGGCTGTTCGATACACCGGATGCCGTCGCCGCGGAGTTGGGCGAAGCGGCGCGCTGGCAGCGGGCGAAACAGCGTTTTGATCGGTTGGCATCCTGGGTGCCCATGGTCGAAGGCGGGAGCGATGCGGTATCCGGGCTGGCCGTTCCCTGGCGCCGCGTGGTGTCGCGGAGGTTCGATCTCCTTGCCGACATGGAGGACGGCGAGTTCGAGTTGCTGCTTCGGGTGGTCGATTGGCTGTGGAAGCATCCCGACTCCGGGACCTATCTGCGAGAGCTGCCGGTAGCCGGCGTCGACACCAAATGGGCGGAGCGGCGGCGCAGGGTGATCACGGCCTGGCTCTGGGTACTGCGCGGCGGCGCGATCGGATCGCACAACTTCTATCGGGTCGCCGGCCTGCGCGCACCGCCGGACCGGCTGCGCATGCGTTTGCTCGATGACGGGCTTCGCAGCCTGCTTGGAGGCTTGTCGGATATCGAAGCGCCGGTTACCGATGTCATGCGTATGAGTTTGCCGGTACGGCAAGTGTTGATCGTGGAAAACCTCGTTACCGGGCTCGCCTGCGGGGACCTGACCGGCACCGTGGTATTCATGGGCCGGGGCTATGCGATCGAGGCCTTGGCAGCTTTGCCGTGGTTGGCGCAGGTGCCGGTCTATTACTGGGGTGACATCGATACGCACGGTTTCGCCATCCTCAGCCGACTTCGACGCAGGCTGCCGCACATCCGCGCCGTACTGATGGATGAAGGCACTTTGCATGAGCATCGCGAATTGGCGGTGCGAGAGCCGCAGCCGCATCTCGCCCAGGGGCTGGCGCATCTGGCTGCGGAGGAGCTCCGACTGTTCCAGTCCCTGCGCGACGATCGCGAGCGCCTGGAACAGGAGCGCATCCCGTGGACGTGGGCATGGTCGCGCCTGACGCAGTCGATGGCGGCTCCTCGCGCGTAGGCCATGCTCGTCATTCCGGCGCAGGCCGGAATCCAGTGGCGAAGTGCTGCATAAGGGCGAAGCATCCGAAAGGCATGGCCTTTGCGCTTCCCGCGACAAGCCAGCCTCGACGCTACTGGATTCCGGCCTGCGCCGGAATGACGAGAGAGTTCGCCGGCTGGTTTTCCCAGGTAAACAAAAAGGCCGGCTTTCGCCGGCTGGTTTTCCCAGTAAACAAAAAGGCCGGCTTTCGCCGGCTGGTTTTCCCAGTAAACAAAAAGGCCGGCTTTCGCCGGCTGGTTTTCTAAGTAAACAAAAAGGCCGGCTTTCGCCGGCCTTTTCGCCAACCCGATTCGCTTACTAAACCGGCTTACGCCAGCTCGTGGATCTTCGCGTTGAGGCGGCTCTTGTGGCGAGCGGCCTTGTTCTTGTGGATCAGGCCACGCGAGGCGTAGCGATCCATCAGCGGCTGGGCGGCGGCGAAAGCTTCGACGGCGGCGGCCTTGTCCTTGGCCTCGATGGCCTTGACGACCTTCTTGAGGGCGGTGCGCACCATGGAACGGGCGCTGACGTTGCGCAGGCGGCGCTGCTCGGACTGGCGCGCGCGCTTCTTCGCGGACTTGATGTTGGCCAAGGTAGAACTCCGAAATAGCTTGGGTTGGGTGGAAAAAGGCGGTGATTATGACGGTAATGGGTCGGTGCGTCAACAGCTTAGCGACGCCCGGGCCGCTGCGGCGCAGGCCGGAGGGCAGGGCGGCCCGGCATTCCCGTGAACGGAAGCGGGATTTTGCCACAAGTGCGCTGTCCTCTCGCCCGTTCCGGCTGCCAAACTACGCGCTTTGCCGGCCGCCGCCAGGGGCGCGGGGCCGGGCATCGACCCCCCATGACAAGAAAGCATGACAAGAAAGGTATCGGCGCGCGCATGAAGTCACCCAGCATGTTCCGAGGGCTGCTGTCGTTCAGCGGCATGACCATGATCTCGCGCGTCCTCGGGCTGGTCCGGGATATGTCGATCAACGCGGCCTTCGGCGCCAACGCGGCCACCGACGCGTTCTGGGTGGCCTTCCGCATCCCCAATTTCATGCGCCGGCTGTTCGCCGAGGGCTCGTTCTCCACGGCTTTCGTGCCGGTCTTCACCGAGGTGAAGGAGAAGCGCAGCCACGAGGAGCTGAAGACGCTGATGTCGCGCGTCTCCGGCACCCTGGGCGGCGTGCTGATGCTGATCACGGCGCTGGGCGTGATCCTCGCGCCGCAGGTCACCGTGCTGTTCTCGCCGGGTGCGATCGAGACGCCGGAGAAGTTCGCCCTGACGGTGGACCTGCTGCGCCTGACCTTCCCGTTCCTGCTGTTCGTCTCGCTGACCGCGCTGTCCGGCGGCGCGCTCAACAGCTTCCACCGCTTCGGCCTGCCGGCGCTGACGCCGGTGATCCTCAACCTGTGCATGATCGGCGGCGCGCTGTGGCTGGCCCCGCGGCTGCACACGCCGATCATGGCGATGGGCTGGGCGATCCTGGCGGCGGGCATCCTGCAGCTGCTGTTCCAGCTGCCGGCGCTGCGCCAGCTGGACCTGCTGACCCTGCCGCGCTGGGGCTGGAGCCATCCGGACGTGCGCCGCATCCTCCGGCTGATGGTGCCGACCCTGTTCGGTTCCTCGGTGGCGCAGATCAACCTGCTGCTGGACACGGTGATCGCCTCGCTGCTGTTCATCGGTTCGCAGAGCTGGCTGTCGCAGGCGGACCGTTTTCTCGAATTGCCGCTGGGCGTGTTCGGCGTGGCGCTGGGCACGGTGATCCTGCCGTCGCTGTCGCGCCACCACGTGGCCACCGACAGCGACGGGTTTTCCAGGGCGCTGGACTGGGGCCTGCGCACGACCCTGCTGATCGCGGTGCCGGCGATGTTCGCGCTGATGCTGCTGGCCGAGCCGCTGGTCGCCACGCTGTTCCAGCATGGCCGCTTCACCGCGTTCGATACGCGCATGGCCACGCTGTCGATCTCCGCGCTCAGCTTCGGCCTGCCGGCGTTCGCCCTGGTCAAGGTGGTGCTGCCGGCCTTCTACGCCCGCCAGGACACGCGCACGCCGGTGCGCGCCGGCGTGGCCTCGCTGATCGCCAACATGGTGCTGAACGTGCTGTTCCTGGCGCTGCTGTATGCGCTGTGGGCGCCGGCCGAGGTCAGGCAGGGCCCGCTGCTGGATGGCCTGGCCAAGGTGCCGGGCCTGCACATGGCGCTGGGCGTGGCCAGTGCGGCGGCGAGTTATCTCAACCTGGGGTTGCTGTGGCACTGGCTGCGCAAGGCCGGCGTCTACCAGCGGCAGCCCGGATGGATGCGGCACCTGGGCCGGCTGGCGCTGGCCTGCGCGGTGATGATCGGGGTGCTGCTGGCGGGGCTGTGGCTGTGGCCGGACTGGACCGAGGCATCCAAGTGGACCCGCGTGTGGCACCTCGCCGCACTGGTCGCCGGCGGCGGCGGCGCCTATCTCGCCACGCTGTTCGCCGCGGGCTTCCGCCTGCGTGAACTGCGCGGCGTCTGAAGCGTGGCCGCGGGGTGCGGTGCCAACGGGCTCTAAGGCTATACTCGCGCGATGACAAGACTTTCCAGGGATATCGCCGGTCCATGCCTGGCGCCCGGCGGTAGCGTGGTTGCCGTCGGCGCGTTCGACGGGCTGCACCGGGGACACCAGGCGCTGCTGACGCAGGTGCGCGAGCGCGCGCAGGCCACCGGCCTCACGCCCATCGTGGTGAGCTTCGAGCCCCTGCCGCGCGCGTTCTTCTCCAAGGAACCGGTGCCGCGGCTGTCCAGTGTGCGCGAGAAGCTGCTGGGCTTCGATGCGGCCGGCGTGGGCAAGGCGTTGATCCTGCGCTTCAACGACGAGCTGACCTCGATGCCGGCGGAAGACTTCGTGCGCCGCGTGCTGATCGAGCGCCTGCACACCCGCGAAGTCTGGGTCGGCGGCGATTTCCGCTTCGGCCACAAGCGTGGCGGCGACGTGGCCTTGCTGGAGAAGATGGGCGCGGAACTGGGCTTCTCCGCCCGCGTGATGCCGCCGGTGCTGCTGGACGGCGCGCGCGTTTCCGCCACCCGCGTGCGCATGCTGCTGGCCGCCGGTGAATTCTCCGGCGCCGCGCCGCTGCTGGGCCGCCCCTTCGTGATCGAAGGCAAGGTCGAATACGGCAACCAGCTGGGCCGCGAACTGGGCTTTCCCACCGCCAACATCCACCTGCACGATCGCGTGCCGCCGGTGCAGGGCATCTTCGCCGTGCGCGTGGGCCTGGGCGAGGGCGAATGCGCCTGGCCGGGCGTGGCGAGCTTAGGGCTCCGCCCGACGGTGAACGAAGTTAGCCAGCCGTTGCTGGAAGTGCACCTGTTCGATTTCGAAGGCGATCTCTACGGCCAGCGCATGGCGGTGGAATTCGTCGCCAAGCTGCGCGACGAGGCGAAGTTCGACGGCCTGGACGCGCTCACCGAGCAGATCCGCCGCGACGCCCGCATGGCGCGCGAGGTGCTTGGCATGAATCCGCGCCTGGCCGAGGCATAGGCTTCAAGTTTTCCGCTTCAAGCCGGCGCACCCACGCTGGCCGCACACCCCACGGCGACGGCACGAGGGCCGCGCCCGACAACCCCGATGGCATCCGAGCAATGACCCAGGATTACAAGAACACCATCAACCTGCCGCAGACGGATTTCCCGATGCGCGGCGACCTGCCCAAGCGCGAGCCGCAGTGGCTGGCGGAGTGGGAAAAGCTCGGCCGCTACGCGCAGATCCAGCAGCGCACCGCCGGCCGCGACAAGGTGTTCGTGCTGCACGACGGCCCGCCGTACGCCAACGGCGCCATCCACCTGGGCCACGCGGTGAACAAGGTGCTCAAGGACGTGGTGGTGAAGTCGCGCCTGCTGGCCGGCTACCGCTCGCCCTACGTGCCGGGCTGGGACTGCCACGGCCTGCCGATCGAGATCGCGGTGGAAAAGAAGCACGGCAAGGCCGGCGACAAGCTCGACGCCGTGGCCTTCCGCCAGAAGTGCCGCGAGTACGCGCAGCAGCAGATCGACCTGCAGCGCACCGACTTCAAGCGGCTGGGCGTGCTGGGCGATTGGGAAAACCCCTATCGCACCATGGCCTTCACCTTCGAGGCTGACATGCTGCGCGCGCTGGCGCGCATCGTCGACAACGGCCACGTGGTGCGCGGTTTCAAGCCGGTGTACTGGTGCTTCGACTGCGGCTCGGCGCTGGCCGAGGCGGAGATCGAGTACGCCGACAAGGTCTCGCCGGCGATCGACGTCGCTTATGACGCACTCGACCCGCATGCACTGGCCGCGAAGTTCGGCGTGGAAGCGGGCGACGCCATCGTCGCCATCCCGATCTGGACCACCACGCCGTGGACGCTGCCGGAAAGCCAGGCCGTGTCGATGGGCGCGGAGCTGGAGTACGCGCTGGTCGAAGGCCCCGCGCGCGACGGCCGCCGCGTGCTGCTGGTGCTGGCCTCGGCGCTGGTGGAGAAGGCGTCGCACCGCTACGGCGTGGAACATCCGGTCGTGCTCGGCCACGTCGCCGGCCAGGCGCTGGAAGGCGTGCTGCTGCAGCACCCGTTCTACGACCGCAGGATACCGGTGCTGCTCGGCGAACACGTGTCGGCCGAGGACGGCACCGGCGCGGTGCACACCTCGCCCGACCACGGCGTGGAAGACTTCGTGGTCTCGCGCAAGTACGGCATCGAGACGCTCAACTATGTGGAGCCGCGCGGCACCTATCGCGCGGACACGCCGCCGGCCGGCGAGCTGACCCTGGCCGGCACGCACCTGTGGAAGGCCAACGACGCCATCGTCGACATGCTGCGCGGACGCGGCGTGCTGCTGGCCCACCACAAGATCGAGCACAGCTATCCGCATTGCTGGCGCCACAAGACGCCGGTGATCTTCCGCGCCACGCCGCAGTGGTTCATCAGCATGGAGCAGGCCGGCCTCCGCAAGGCGGCGATGGAGTCGATCCGCCAGGTGCGCTGGGTGCCGGGCTGGGGCGAGGAGCGCATCGCCGGCATGGTCGGCGACCGTCCGGACTGGTGCATCTCGCGCCAGCGCACCTGGGGCGTGCCGATCGCGCTGTTCGTGCACAAGGGCACGCAGGAGCCGCATCCGCGTTCGGTCGAGTTGCTCGAACAGGTGGCCAAGCGCGTGGAGCAGGGCAGCATCGACGCGTGGTACGCGCTCGATCCGGCCGAGCTGCTGGGCGACGAGGCCAAGGACTACGAGAAGGTCAACGACGTGCTGGACGTCTGGTTCGATTCCGGTGTCACGCACTTCGCCGTGGTCGGCCAGCGTCCCGAGCTGCAGCAGGGCGATGCGGCTACGTACAAGGTGATGTACCTGGAAGGCTCGGACCAGCATCGCGGCTGGTTCCAGTCCTCGTTGCTCACCTCGGCCGCGATCCACGGCCGCGCGCCGTACGACGACGTGCTCACCCACGGCTTCACCGTGGATGCGCAGGGCCGCAAGATGTCCAAGTCGCTGGGCAACGGCATCGAGCCGCAGGACATCATGAAGAACCTCGGCGCGGACATCCTGCGCCTGTGGATCTGCTCCACCGACTACCGCAACGAGATGTCGCTGTCGGACGAGATCCTCAAGCGCGTCTCCGACATGTACCGCCGCATCCGTAACACGGCGCGCTTCCTGCTGGGCAACCTGGACGGCTTCGATCCCGCGCAGCACCTGCTGCCGGTGGAAGACTGCCTGCTGCTGGACCAGTGGGCGGTGCAGCAGGCCTACGACACCCAGCAGGCGGTGGCGGCGGCGTACGACCGCTACGACTTCCCGGAGATCGTCCAGCGCGTGCAGAACTTCTGCACCACCGAGCTCGGCGCGCTGTACCTGGACATCACCAAGGACCGCCTCTACACCATGCCGACCGACAGCCGCGGCCGGCGCAGCGCGCAGAGCGCGATGTACCGCATCGCCGAGGCGCTGGTGCGCTGGCTGGCGCCGGTGCTGAGCTTCACCGCCGAGGAAATCTGGAAGGCGCTGCCGGGCCAGCGCGGCGAGAGCGTGCTGTTCGAGACCTGGTACGACGGCCTGGCCGCCACCCAGGGTTCGCCGGAGCAGCGCCGCTACTGGTCCGACCTGCTGGCGATCCGCGATACCGCCTCGCGCGTGCTCGAGGGCATGCGCAAGGCCGAGCAGATCGGCGCCTCGCTGGAAGCGAAGCTGGCGATCCACGCGGATCCGGCCCTGGTCAGCCGCTACGCCCCCGCGGCCGACGAGCTGCGCTTCTTCTTCATCACCTCCGACCTGCGCCTGGATGTCGCCGGCGGCCAGCCGGATACGGCGGTGCTGTCGGAACTGGAAGGCGCGGACGTGTGGGTCTCGGCCACGGTCAGCGACGCGGCCAAGTGCGTGCGCTGCTGGCATCGCCGCGACGACGTCGGCCAGCATGCGGCGCATCCGGAGCTGTGCGGACGTTGCGTGAGCAATGTCGACGGTCCGGGCGAAGACCGCCGCTGGTTCTAAACACATGGACGGCCGGCGCGAGCTGGCCGTTCTGTTCGGATTCCCTTCTGTAGAAGACGCATGAGCAATCAACGCAACGCGCTGTCCTGGCTGTGGCTGTCCGCCCTGGTGATCGCGCTCGACCAGGCCAGCAAGTGGTGGGCGCTGTCCGCGCTCCAGCCCGCCGGCGTGCAGCACGTGATCATCCCGGGTTTCCTCAACTGGACCCTGGCCTTCAATACCGGCGCCGCCTTCAGCTTCCTGGCCGACAGCGCCGGCTGGCAGCGCTGGTTCTTCGTCGGCCTGGCCGTGCTGATCAGCGGCGCGCTGCTGGTATGGCTCAAGCGCACCTCGCGCGACGACTGGCGCACCGCGCTGCCGCTGGGCCTGATCATCGGTGGCGCGCTGGGCAACCTGATCGACCGCCTGCATGCGGCCCAGGTGACCGACTTCATCCAGGTCCATTACCAGGACTGGTATTACCCCGTGTTCAACATCGCCGACTGCGGCATCACCGTCGGTGCCGTGCTGCTGATCGCTTTTGGCCTGTTCACCGGCAAGCAGGCCGGGGGCGTGAGATAATTTCGATCCCGGCGCCTCCCGGCGCCGGCCAGCGACAGTCGAGGCTTCACTTGGACATTCTTCTCGCCAACCCCCGCGGATTCTGCGCCGGCGTGGACCGCGCCATCGCCATCGTCGAGCGCGCGCTCGAGGCCTACGGCGCGCCCATCTACGTGCGCCACGAGGTGGTGCACAACCGCTACGTGGTGGACAAGCTGCGTGCCAGCGGCGCGGTGTTCGTCGAGGAGCTGCACGAAGTGCCCGACGGCGCCACGGTGATCTTCAGCGCGCACGGCGTGTCCAAGGCGGTGCGCCAGGAAGCCGACAGCCGCAAGCTCAACGTGTTCGACGCCACCTGTCCGCTGGTGACCAAGGTGCATATGGAAGTGGCGCGCCTGGGCCGCACCGGGCGCAGCGTGGTGCTGATCGGCCACGCCGGGCATCCGGAGGTCGAGGGCACCATGGGGCAGTGGAACCCCGCCAACCAAGGCGAAATCCATCTGGTCGAGTCGGTCGACTGCGTGGCGAAGCTGCAGCCGCGCTATCCGCATGCGCTGTCCTACGTCACCCAGACCACGCTGTCGGTGGACGACACCAAGGCCATCATCAACGCCCTGCGCGAGAAATTCTCCGACATCGAGGGCCCGCGCAAGGACGACATCTGCTATGCCACGCAGAACCGCCAGGACGCGGTGCGCCGGCTGGCCGATGCGGTCGACCTGATGCTGGTGGTCGGCTCGGTCAACAGCTCCAACTCCAACCGCCTGCGCGAGCTGGCCGAGAAGCAGGGCGTGCGCTCGTTCCTGATCGACGGCGCCGAACACATCGAGCGCGCATGGCTGGACGGCGTGCAGCACATCGGCCTCACCGCCGGCGCCTCCGCCCCCGAAAAGCTGGTGCGCGACGTGATCGCCCGCCTGCAGTCCTGGGGCGCGGGCGAAGTGCGCGAGCTGGACGGCGAGGCCGAAACCATCACCTTCGCCTTGCCGAAGGAACTGCGCCTGGCCGAGGGTGGTCCGTCCGCGAGTCTTTGACGCCGCCGCTGCGCGCGTCGTCGAGCCGAACAAAAAAAGGCCCGCGTGAAGCGGGCCTTTTTTATGCGGGAATTTCCGCTACATCAGCATGACGTTGAACATGTCCAGCGTAGCGGCAAGGTCCGGATGATCCACCAGTGGAATCGATTCGGCGCCGTCGATGAGAGGCCTGGCCCGGTCGAACAGGGCGAAGGCGCGCTGGTCGTTCATATGGCGCGAAACGTAGACGAGTCCACCGACCTTGGCGGGGTGGTCGTGCACGGCCCGCGACCATCGCTGGGTCGTGTCGTATGGCAGTTCGGACGAGATGTCGTTCGTGCCGCCGATGCGCTTGAGGTGCGCGCCGGTCAATTCGGCCAGCTGGATGATGTCGCCGGCAAAGAGGATGGCGTGGCGGTCGCGCAAGGACCGCTCATCGAGCAGATAGGCCCCGCGAGTCGGGACAAGATCATGCAGCAAGGTTTCTGCGAAGGCGCCGGCCAGGGTCTGGCCGGCGTAGCAGACGCCATAGCTTTGCAAGGGGTCGTCGAATCGATGGCCTTTGCTCCTGCTGAAATAGGGTTCGGTGGCGGGATATCTGCTGATCCGAATGAGATCAGAGGATTCGACTGCAGTAAGCCCTAGTACGAATCGGTCGAAATCGGGATCGGGTTGGGGCAATGCCATCGAACGTCCATGTTCAGCGCTCGCGATAGGCGCGTGCCGCGGTCAGCACGGGCTCCTTCGCACGGTCGCGCAAGGCCTGCAAAGGCGTCCTGCCGGCGAGCGATCCAAGTTGGGTGGTAAAGAAAAGCCATTTATTCCAAGGCGTTTCGTCTGCCAGGATGTTCAGTGCATCGGTCAAGCCAAGGGCGCGCAGTTCCTTGTCCGCCAGGAATGCGGGGTAGTAGAGCTCCCTGCCGCCTGGCTGCAGGGCGAAATAGGTACCGGCCTGCAGGCCCTTGTGCACGGCTTGCCGGCTGATGCCGGCAAGCTCGGCGAAGTCCTTGGAAACGAGCACTTCGCCGGAAGCCACCAGTTCCTGCTTGATCTTGTCCGAACGCGCCTTGGCTGCCTTGATCGCATTGTCGTTCGAGAGCCTGCTTTGCGCGCGCTGGATCTCGTCCAATATCAGACCAAGTCGACGCACATCTTCTGCAGCCTGGGGCTGGAGCTGGATATCGGCCGCGCTGTCGCGCGCGGCATGGATCAGCTGCTGGTCCGAGAGATTGCGGATGCCTTTGAGGAACCGGTGGGCGGAGTCGGCAATGCGGTGGAGTACTTCACTGACGCTCGCGGATTCCGAAGGAGGAAGAGTGGGGTACATGGCGCCTGCCTCGTCGCTTTGGAACGAGGCCACCATAAGTCGAACCCATCTCTTTGTCAACTTTGTCAACCACGGCAACTTAATCAACCCTGCCTGTGGCCACATGGTTTCTCCCTAAAGCGGCGCCACCTGAACCTCCGCCACGCCAAGCAGCCCGGCCAGCGGTACGTGGGCGACCGTCTGGCGCGGGCTGACGGTAAGCCGCTGCCGGCGCAACAGGTCGAGGAACATCTCCGCTAGCGGCAGCACCATGTGCTGTCCCCAGCAGCGCTCGGACTTGTGTCCGAAGGGAAGGTAGCCGGGCAGGTCGTCGGCAGAGAGATGCTTCCAGCGCTCCGGCAGAAATTCGTCCGGGTCGTCCCAGAGTGCGGGAGCGCGATGGCTGACCAGCGGCAGGATCAGCACGTCGTCCGCCGGACCGATGCGGGCATCGATCGCCGTGTATTCCGGCGAGGCGTTGCGCAGGATGTTCCACGACGGCGGCAGCAGCCGCAGCGTTTCATACAGGATGTGCCGGTTCGACAGGCCATCGCCGAACGGAGCGCCAAGCCAGATGGCGTTGGCCACCAGAGTGGAAATGGTGAAGCAGACCGGCGCGGCCGTCCGCCGGTACATGCCCATGGCGTAGCGGCGGTCGTGATAGCTCGTCGCGGCCGCCGTGGCCACGGCGAGCGCGGAGGCCTGCGGGCGCGGCCGCAGCGGGAACAGCGCACCGGTGGCGACGACCGCCCAGGTCAGCTTGGGCGTCAGTTCCAGGATGCGATCCATCAGGAAGCGCAGCCGGCGCGGATCCTCACCCAGAATCAGGTCGCGCAGATAGACGTGCCCGACGTGCGGCCATGGACCGGAGAGATCGACATCGTCCGGTACGGGCTTCTTCAGCGCGGCACGCACGTCGCGCGCAATCGCCTGCATGGACTTCAAGGCATCCGGGCGCGGGATGGAGCGGCCATGCAGGGGTTTGAACGTCGGTCGTTCGAATTCGGTGGCCGGCCTGGCCTTAAGGACCCGGTCGATCAAGTCCGGGCCGGCGACGCCGACCGTGTTGGCATCCAGCCGGAACAGATCGTCGCCGGCATGCTCGCGCAGGAGTGCCTGGAGCCGGGAGGCGAAGACAGTGGAGCGAACGTGCCTGGCGATCGGTGGCATGGCGGTCGAGGGCCTTGAGGGTCGGCGGAGCATCCGGCGATGTCCGATGGCACAGCCATCGCCGGACGCAGGCGGATCGAAAGGCGTGTGTTCTCTAGCTCAGAGAACACACGCGATCGCTCAGTACCAGATGTACCAGGCGTAGTCCTTCAAGCTTTTCTCGCGCGCCACCAGGTTCTTGATGGCAAAGAGAGTCTTCTTCATGAAAGGCACCTTTTCAGTGAGACGTTCGATGTCGTGCATCCCTGCGGCGATGGCGTTCCTTGCGAACCGGAAAGATCGCTTGGATCGACCGGCCGTCGATGAAGCTATGTCAGAGGGACGCGACGGGATTGTGCGGGTGGGCCAGAAATCTGGTCTCGATGGGCCGCCGGAAGAAAAGGGAGAGGTGTGGGTGTTCGCGGTGTGAAAGTGTCATCGCGGCAGAGTGTTCACGCCGGCTAATCAATTCCTAATCGCCCGGAAAGAGCATGGCGACTCCTGCCTTGGAATGACTCCCATGAAGAAACTGCTTCTCGTCGCTCTTGCTTGTGCCGGCCTGCTCAGCGGCTGCATCTCAGTGGATCGGCGCGACGACTACCATGAGCATCGTCGCGATCGGTATGAGGCATGCCGGCAATACCACGATGCGGAATATTGCGACAGATGGCGCGGCTGACGGGTCATGGCCTTCTATCCATCCCGCATGCGTAGGCGGCTATCACTCCAGCCTATGCATGACCTGAAGAAACTACGATGCATGGAAGGCATGGGACATTGATTCGCGCCATGCCGGATCGAGCGCCTTCATCAGGAGGCTGACGGGTGGCCGTTTTCGTCTCGCCCTGGCTCTTGGTCCCGGTCAGGCATCAAGATGATCAGCGGCTTGCAGGCGAGCTGTGAGCAACCCATCAGGTGCGTTGCATTGCCGTTGCGCCAGGTACTGGTGCCGGCAGCGTTGATCTCGAATTCCCAGGTCGCTCCCTGGATCCGCGCATGCCCCTTGATCGAGCATGGCAGCCAGTAGTAGTCGTGGAGTTCGCCTTCGCGCAGCTTGCGGCTCAGGCGCCACACCGATGCCGCCTGCTGCTTGTCCAGCGACCATGCCTTGCATGCATCTTCGTCGCTGGCCACGCCGGGTGCCCCCGGAGCAGGCCGGTAGAGCGATGGCGATACGTCCAGGATGGTGATGGCGTCCTTGTCATCGGCCAGCGCCTGCGACTCGCAGAGCAGAACCAGCATGCCCGCGCAGGCCCATAACCCCGCGCGGCGCTTCTTGCGTGACGGCATGCTCTTCGCCGGCGCGCTGCTCGATGGATTCGTCAAAGCCTGGCTCGAATTTGAGTCGAGCCGGGTGCCTGATGGTTGCAGTGTGAGCATGGCGATCTCTGGATTGACCCGGTTGGCAGGAACGACTGCTGGCCGATACGAGCCATCCGTTTGGTAGCCTTCCAATCCACGGGTGGCGGTGCGTCGAGCTTGGTTTGACTATGACCCATCCGGTCGATTCATGGAGGATGCGTTCTTGGACGTTTTCGATCTAGCTCGAAACCCGGATCAGATCGGCCCGGCCTATCTCTTCTATCTCAGCTTCGCGATGATCGGCCTGGGCGTGTGCGCTTGCATGCTGTATCTCGTTCGCGACGGAAGAAAAGGCGCATGGTTCTACCTTCTGGCCGCTTTGGCCGTCACCGCGATCATGTGCTGGTTGATGGCGCATGAGATCCGCCATGTCCGCGCGGTGAAGGCACAGGTCCTGAGCGGTGGCTTCGCCAGTGTCGAGGGCTGCCTCGATCAGTTCCATCCAGGGCTTGCCAATCCGAGCGAGGCCGATTCCGGCGTGGAGCAATGGTCCGTGGCGGGGCAGCGATTCGATTACGGCGCAGACGAGATCCGGCTTGGTTATCACGCGGTCGAGCCGGACGGCGGCCTTGTCCATGCGGATTCATGGGTGCGGGTAGGTTATGTCCGCGATGATCTGCTGGCGCGCAACGACATCGTGCGGCTCGAGGTCGTCCAGCATGCATGTCCGCCGGCGCCGGACTTCGCCAGATAGGCTGCTGAGATCACAGCCTTCCCGGCGGCCGGTCGGTCCTCGATGGGCGGCGGCCAGATGCTCAATCACCGAAGGCGGCCAGCCCCACACCTCTGCTCACTGCGGCTTTGAGAAGGGCGTGCATCACGTCAAATGCGGCAAGGCCAGGCTGATTCCCTTCCAGTTCGCCTGCGTTCGCCGTGAAGGTTTCCAGCAACACCGCTACCTGCGCGGGCTTCAGCATCGAGTCTTCGAAGTAGCTGAGTTCCGCACCGGCCTGACGCCCCCTGTCGAACAAGCCGGCGAGCGAGCGATGTGCGTCCAGATCCATGGACCCGGCGAGTTCGAGATCGCCCGGATGCTGCGGCATGTCCATGACGAAGGCGGGCACGTAATAGATGTCCAGCATGCGGGTCGGTTGCCTTCGATGTTTCGACGATCGCCGCAAGCGGCAATGCCAGGGTGAGCCGAGGCCAAGGCGGTTGGAATCGTCGTTTTTACCCCGGCAGCGTCGGGCCGGGGTGGCATGCGTCAAAACAAAAAAGCCCTGGAAGGTTCGATTTCCAGGGCTTTTCTGATTTTTAAGATGGTGCCGGAAATAGGAATCGAACCTACGACCTACGCATTACGAATGCGCCGCTCTACCAACTGAGCTATTCCGGCAGCGAGCCGCGAATTTTACGTAACGGCCCCCGGGCGCGCAAGCGCCAGGCGCGGTGCGGCTTTTGCCGAGCGATTCAGAAGGTTACGTCGATCGCCCGGTTTTTCGGACTGATCCTCATGCCGTACAGGCCGCGGTCCGTTCCAGAATGCCTGCAAGCCGAGTCAGGCCATGCGTAGGCGCAGCGATCACGGGATTCCCTCGCGGATGACCGAGGAGCATCGAGGCGCCGCAACCGCGGTGATCCAGGCAGCTGCCGGGCAGGAACGCTCAGGCGGCGGGAGGGGAATTCTGGCAATGCGTCTCATGGCTATCGAGATGTGCATGGGGAGGCCGGGCGTGATGGCATGGATCGGTGCCAGGCCGCGCTCGGCGAACGAGCTGTCGGCGCTTGCGTTCGCGTCCGCGGTCGAAGCGCCGGAGGGCTGGTTCGTGCATGCCGCCCTGGGCATGGTGTTGCTGGGCGTGGGCGCGATGGCCTGGTCCCTGCGCCGCCACGCGAGGGAGCAGGCGAGCGCGCGGCGCCGGCGCGAAGCGGGGAGCGACCGGTACGAAGCGATCTTCCACGCCATGCCTTTCCCGGCGTTCTGCAAGGATGCAAGCGGCGGCTATCTCGCGGTCAATCGTGCCTACGAAGATGCCTTCGGTATCGAGGCGCAGCGCCTGATCGGGCGCGACCTGGCGCAGACGAGACATCTGGACCTCGACTGCGAGCGCATGCACGCCGCGCACCTGCAGGTGATCCGCAGCGCGACGTCGGCGAGCGACGACCTGATCCTGTCCGACGCGCGGCATGGCGCGCGTGCGTTCCGGCTATGGCTGATCGCGATGGGGCCGCGCCTCGACGGCGTGGCCTTGCTGGGCATCGTGGTGGCCGCGGATCGTCCGCCCCGTCCGGCGGAAACGGCATGCGTGCCGTCCCGCACGGTCCTGGACCATGCGCTGCTTTCCGCGGTCAGCCACGATGTCCGCACACCGCTGACCGGCATCATGGGGGCGCTCGAACTGCTCGGGTATGCCGAACTCACCACGCGGCAGCGCGCCCTGGTGAGCGGCGCGGAAAACGCCTCGCGCGCCTTGCAGGACATCCTCGACGACTTGCTGGCGCTGGCCAGGCTGGAAACGGAGGGCACTGTGAGGCCTGACCAGCCGATCGACCTGCGCGGGCTGCTTGCCGGCCTGCTGGCGAAGCATGGGACGGGCGGTGGCGTGCTTGACCTCGACGAGCGCCTGGCGCCCCGCTTGATGGGCGACGGCCATGCGCTGCGCAGGGCCCTGGGCAAGTTGCTGGTCCATTATTTTTCCCTCGGCCTGGGCCGCGCGCCGCGGTGGGACGTCCGCGTGCTCGCCCAGGGCGCGCAATGGCAGTCGATTGAGCTGGTGCTGGCGCCGCTTCCGGCCACGGCGGCGCAAGCCGAGGCTTCCGCACCCGCGAGCCATGGCAACCAGCTGGCGTGGATCGCGGCCTGCAAGTTGTGCGAGTCGATGGGTTTCTCGTTGAGGGAGCAGGGGAGCGGAGGGACCGGGCCGCGCTTCGTCATGCACGGCTCCCTGCCGCTGGCGGCGGACGAGACACGCCACGAAACCGGCGGCGGTGCGCAATCCCTGGAGGTGGCAGAGCTGGCCCGGCTGGCGCAGGAAGATGCCGGCCACGTCGCGCGGCGGCTCGCCGACGTATTCGGCGACGACGCTGGCGCCATCGCCGATTACCTGCACCTGGTCCGCAACGAGGAGCAACGCCTGCAGGCCAACCTCGACGCCGGCGATACGAGTCGCCTGCGCGAGGCGGCGCATTACCTCTCCGGCATGGGTTCGTTCTTCGGTGCGCAACGGCTGGCCAGCATGGCGACGGCGCTCGAACTCGGCCGGGGCCGGGACGAAGTGATCGAGCGCGCCGAAGCATTGCGTACTTATCTGACCTGTTTCATCGAATCCCTGCACGGGAATACGTGCGAAGCCACCGCAATTACGAACAATACGATGGTTATTTCGGATGTGTCGCATGGAAAAGTATCCAGTGCGGCACTAGAACTTTGAACGCCTCACACGGAAGGCCCATCACCGCCTTCTTCCGATACCACGCAACGGCGGAACCGGCATGGGGGTCGGTCTATCCGCCACCCGGGCGCATCCAAGCCAAGGAGATTCAGTGAACATCACCAACGACGCGAATATCCGGATCATTCTGGCGGACGATCATCCGATCATTCGCAGGGGAGTCATGGCAGTACTGGGCGGGAGCGACATCCGGGTCGTCGGCGAGGCCTCCTGCCCGGTGGAGTTGCTGTCCCTGCTCAGCCGGGTCGAATGCGACGCGGTGGTCACCGACTACATCATGCCCAGCGACAGCTCGCCCGACGGCATCCGCCTGATCGAGCGGCTGCGCACGCTCAGGCCCGAGCTGCCGATCGTGGTGCTGACCATGCTGCGCAACGTCGGCCTGCTGCAGGCGCTGCTTGCCGCGGGCGTCAAGGCGATCGTGGACAAGTCCACCGCGATGGCCGAAATCCATACCGCGGTCCGCCTGGCGGCAACCGGCCATGTCTTCGTCAGCGCCACCTTCGAAGGCCGGCTGGCGCGCTTCGGCGCCCATTCGGTCAACCGCCTGACCGAGCGCGAGGGCGAAATCATCCGCCTGCTCGTCGCCGGCATGAGCGTGACCGAGATCGCGCGCAAGCTGGATCGCAGCGTGAAGACGGTGAGCAAGCAGAAGACCGACGCGATGAAGAAGCTGGGCCTGCGCTCCGACATGGAGATCTATGCCTATGCGACCGAGGTGGGCTACTGACGGCTTTCCCGCCCTCGTCTTGTCTTCCGTGGCCGCCGGCCATGGCGAATCACTACAGGTATGCCGCGACATGTTTACTGCCGTCGTCGTCGACGATCACCCGATGGTCAACGGGGCGCTCCGCGCCATGCTGGAACGGAGCGGGGAGTTCAAGGTGCTGGCCGAATGCGGCAACGGCCAGTCGGCGCTCTCGGTCGCCACGGAACTGCAGCCGGACCTGCTCGTCATCGACCTGGACATCCCGCAGCTGGACGGCATCGAGGTGATCTGCCGCCTGCGCGAAAGCGGCCGGCCGCTGGCCATCCTGATGATCTCCGCCGGCGAGGAAACGGTCAGCGGCGTGCGCGCGTTCCGCGCCGGCGCGGATGGCTTCGTGCACAAGAGCGCGCCGATGGAGGACGTGGTCGCGGCGGCGCAGCTGATCGTGCGCGGCAAGATCTATTTCAGCCGCGGCATCATGGACGCCGCGGCCAGCCTGGGCTGCAAGGGCGCGCAAAGTCCGCTGCGCGAGCTGGGGCGGCGCGAGTTCGAAGTGTTCCGTTGCCTGGCCCTGGGGATGTCCAACATCGACATCGCGCGGCACATGGCGATCAGCAACAAGACCGTCAGCGCGCACAAGCGCAACCTGATGGACAAGCTGGGCCTGGCGAACATCCGCGACGTGATCGAGCTGGCGCGCCAGCATCGCATCGTCGAGTGAGCTCAGCCGCGCCGCTGCGCGCCTCGCAGCAGGGCGAACGCGCCGGCGCAGGCCAGGATCACCAGGGCGCAGGCCGTCGGCGGCCACCAGCAGCGGGCTTCGCGCAGCAGGCCCACGCTGGCGAGGAAGCACGCCGCCAGCGCCAGCAGCGCGACCGGCCACGGCGAACGGAAGCCGGGCAGCCCGTACAGCAGGAACGGCAACGCCAGCAGCAGCGCGCCGACCAGCAGCTGCCCGCTGAAATTCAGCGGCGCCAGCGTGGTGCCGGTGCGCATCGATTCGAGCAGATTGGCCTGGTACTCGACGCCGGGCATGCGCTCGCTGCCGCCGGACGCCGAGGTGTCGAGCAGGTCGCCAAGGCCCGCGGCGGTGGCGCCGATCAGCACCCAGCGATCCTTGAGCAGGGATGCCGGTACGCGTCCTTCCAGCACATCGACATACGACACCTGGTCGAAGCTGCCCGCGGGACCGGCGAAATGCAGCATGACGTAGTCGTCGCGCAGCCATTGATAAGGCGAGGCGCCTTCCAGCGTCGAGCGGTGCAGGCTGGGCGGATCGGGCGGCTTCGCGCCGGCCTGTCCGAAGTCGCGCACCGCCAGCGCGAGCGCCGGCCAGTAGGGGCTGCCCAGTCCGGCCTTGAGATAGGAGCCGCGCACCACGCCGTCTTCGTCCTTCGCCGCGTCGACGTGGCCGAAGGCCGCGGCCGCGCCGGCCAGCTGCGGCGTCGGCAGCATTTCTTCCAGCGTGCCGCCGAGGTCGGGCGCCTCGGGAAACACCGGCATCACCACGCGGCCATTGCGCTGCATCGCCGCCGCCAGCGCGGTGTCGTTTTCCGGGTGGCGCAGGTCCGGCTCGGCCATGGTGATATCCATGCCGACCGCGCGCACGCCGGCGGCGCTGAGGCGGTCCAGCAGCCTGGCGTGCGTGGCACGCGGCCACGGCCAGTTGCCCAGCACGGACAGGCTCTTCGGATCGATCGCGACGATCGCCACCGCGTTGCCGGGCTGGTAGCTCCAGTGGCGCATGTGCAGATCGTAGAAGGCGTTGTCCAGGCGCATGCCCAGGCCGCTGGCCAGCACCAGGGTGAGCGCCGCCACGCTGATCATCCAGCCCAGCGCGCGCGCCAGCAGCGCCATCGGATGGAAGCGCGTCATGCGCGGCGGCGCCGTCGACGGAAAGGCACGACGGCGCCGCCGCTCATCGCGTCACAGCGCCAGCCACAGCAGCGCGGCGCCGCCGCCGGCGATGGCCCAGCGGCAGGATACGCAGGAGATGCGCGTCTTCTGCGCGGGACTCCATGGGCCGGCGTAGCCGTCGACGTCGATGGTCTGCACGCGCACGTACCATTTGCCGGACTTCAGCTTCTTCAGGTCCAGCTCGGGCTGGTCGACGGTAGCGTCCACTTCCGGCTTGGCGAACTGCGGATCGCGCGCCAGTTGCACGTGATAGCGCTGGCCGGGCGTGCCGCCGGGCCAGCTCAGCACCAGGTCGCCATGGGAGCGCTTCGGCTCGCCCGGCACCGGCACCGGCGGTTCTTCCACCAGGTCGAACGGCAGGGCGTGCGTGTACGGGCCGACCTTGCCGCTGTTGTCGCGGCTGGCCACGCGCCAGTAATAGCGGCCCAGCGGCAGCGCCTGCGGTGCGCGCGTGCCGTCGCCGCGTGCGGAGGGCTGTTCGGCCAGCACCTGCGCGAAGTCCGGATCGGACGCCAGCTGCCACTGGTACGACACCGCCTGCACGCTTTCGGTCCAGCGGAATTCCGGGCGCTTGTCGCGCACCTTGCCGTTCGGCTGCGGCGACACGATCAGCGGCGGCTGCGGCGTGCCGTCGATGCTGACCGTGGGGCAGACGCCGTCGAGTCCTTCCAGGCCGCCGGCACCGATGCCGCGCACCCGCACGGCGTAGGTGCCGTCCGGCAGGTCGGGCAGGGTGGCGGTGCTGGTGCTGACCACGCGGTCCAGCAGCAGCGCCTCGAACTTGTCGTTCGGCGCCAGCTGCAGGCGGTAATGCTCGGCGCCGGCCTGCGCCGGCCAGTGCAGTTCGAACGGGAACTGGTTCACCGGGCCGGTCGGGCAGGCCACGGCCGGCGCCGGCAGCAGATCCTGCGGCTGGCCCGGCGCGGCGCCTTCTGAGGTGGCCACGCCGCGGCCGGACTGCACCAGCACATGCCGCTGCCCGCCGCCCACGTCGACCTTGCCGCCGGTGACTTCGGTACGCGCGCCGCCGGCCGCGGGATCGGCGACCACGCGGAAATGCGTGCCGCGCACGCTGGAGATGGTGCCCGGCGTGGACACGCTGAAGCGCGCCGCGCTGCCGGTGAGCGGATGCACGTCGCTGTTGACGCGCCCGCGCTGCAGGCGCAGCCGCGTATCGACCATGCCGGTGTCGCCGTAGGCGCTCAGGCGATCCAGCGCCAGCTCGCTGTTGGCCTGTACCAGCACGCGCGAGCCGTCGGCGAATTCCAGCGTGAGGCTGGTGTCGTTGCCGGTGCTCAGGCTGGCGCCGTAGCCGAAGCTCATGCCGGCCTTCACCGGCACCGGTGTCGCGTTGTCCGGCAGCCTGGCGGTGGCCTCGCCGATCACCGCCACCACCTTGGCCTTGGCCGGTTCCAGGCGCAGCCAGGCGATCGGGATGTGGATGGTCATGCCCGGCGGCAGGTGCAGCGGATCGGCGACGTGGTTGTAGTCCTGCAGCTTCTGCCAGGACACGTCCGGCTTCAGGTAGCGGGTGGCCAGGTCCCAGATGTTGTCCTTGGGCCTGACCCGGTAGCTCCAGTCGGACGACGGCGCGGCGTGCGCGGCCGCGGCGAAGCCCAGCGTGAGAGCGAGAACGATGCTTGCAATGAATGGGGCGGTATACGACCGGCGCTCGAGCCTGGGCCGCCCCCAAACCCTGTATGTCATGGGAAAACCTCTTTCCTGTTGCGCCCCCTGACGCTCACCGCGCGGTCCCTCCGGGGCGATGGATGGTCCAGTCATCCATCGGCCCGTGCGGAATTCAGACGGCGCATTGTCGCGGAGGCCCAGGAAAATAGCTAACCAACCCCTTGATCGGCCGGAAGGCGGTTCAGTTTGGCCAGCAGCCGCTCCACCTCGGCGGCATAGCCGGGCAGGCGTGCCAGCGTGTCCGGGGCGGCGGGGCCGTGCAGCGCCTCGAGCAGCTGCCGCCCCTGGCCGAGCAGCGGGCCGTCGTCGAACAGCTGCAGCGCGCCCAGCAGCCGGTGCAGGCCGAGCGCGGCGGCGGCGGGGTCGCCGTGCTCGACGCTGCGGCGCAGTTCGCGCAGATCGTCCCGGCTGGCGCTGGTGAAGGCGCGCAGCATGTCCGCATGCAGCGCGGGGCTGTCGCCGACCGCGGGAATACCGGCCGGCGGCGCAGCGCGGCCGGGGCGGGCATCGGCCGGATTCGTGGCCGCCGTGGCGATGCCAGCTTCCGGCAGCCAGCGTCCCAGCACCTGGCTCAGCGGCAACAGTTGCAGCGGCTTGGCCAGCACGTCGTCCATGCCGGCCTCGCGCACGCGCACCGCTTCGCCGGCCAGGGCGTTGGCGGTCATGGCGATGATCGGCAGGCGCCGCGCGGCGCGGCTTTCCGCCTCGTGCCGGCGCCAGGCGGTGGCCAGCTCGTAGCCGCTCAGGCCCGGCATGTTGCAGTCGGTGAGCAGCAGGGCGTAGTCGTGGCCCGACAGCGCGTCGAAGGCGTCGGCGCCGTTGTCCACCACATCGCAGTCCAGGCCCAGCACTGCGAGCTGGCGCTGGATCAGCTGCTGGCTGACCGGGTGATCCTCGGCGACCAGGATGTAGCCGCGGTGCGCGGGCAGGGCCGGCAAGGGCGCGGGCGTCGCCGCCGGGTCGTCCTGCGCCGTGGCGGCCGCTTCCCGATAAGCCTCGTCGCGCAGCTCCAGCGCGCCCAGGCAGGCGCGCAGCAGCGCCTGCCAGCGCAGGGGATTGGCGCTGAGGAACCAGCGTTCGCCGCGCTGCGCCAGGCCGCCCGAGGCAATCGCCTCGTCCGTCACCGCCACCACGTGCGAGCTGATCTGCGTCTCGCTGAGGCGATCCTCCGGCGCGACGAACAGCAGGCTGGCGGCCATGCCGGCGCGCAGCGGTTGTTCCGGCGGCGTCAGTTCCACCGTCAGGCCCAGCGACTTGAGCTGTTCGCCCAGCGCCGCCGCGGTGTCGGGCGCGGCCAGGCGCACCACCGCATGCCGTCCGCGCAGCGCGGACGGCGCCGTCGCCTCGCGCCGTTCCACCGGCAGGCGCAGGTCGAACGTCACCGTGGTGCCGGCGCCCGGCTCGCTGTCCAGCTCCACCGAGCCGTCCATCAAGGTGGCCAGATGCCGGCAGATCGCCAGGCCCAGGCCGGTGCCGCCGTAGCGGCGGCTGGTCGAGGCTTCGGCCTGGGTGAAGGGATTGAACAACTGCGCCTGCTTGTCCTTGGCGATGCCGATGCCGGTGTCGCTTACGCTCAGGCGCAGCTGCTGCCGCGCGCCGTCGTCGCCCAGCACCATCAGGCGCACCGAAATGCTGCCGCGCTCGGTGAACTTGATCGCGTTGCTCAGCAGATTCAGCAGGATCTGCCGCAGCCGTACGCTGTCGCCGCGCAGCGCACCGGCGACGGTGGCGTCCACCGCCAGGCGGATCGCCAGGCCCTTGGCCTGCGCGCGCGCCGCCAGCACGCTCACCACGTTGTCGGCCAGCACGCGCGGGTCGAAGGCGCTGTCGTCCAGGCGCAGGTCGCCGGCTTCGAGCTTGGAGAAATCCAGGATGTCGTTGAGCACCTGCAGCAGCACGCCGGCCGAATCCTCCACCGCGTGCAGCAGTTCGCGCTGCTCGGCATTGATCGGCGTGCGGCCGAGCAGTTCGAGCATGCCGATCACGCCGTTCATCGGCGTGCGGATCTCGTGGCTCATGGTGGCGAGGAAATCGGCCTTGGCCTTGGAGGCGCGCTCGGCCACGTCGCGGGCGATGCGCAGTGCTTCATTGCGCGCGTTGAGTTCGGTGGTGTCGATGAAATAGCCGGCCACGCCGAGCCGGCCTTCCGGCAATGCGCGCGGCGCGAGCATGGCGTGGATCCAGCGCAGGCCACCGGCGCCGAAGGCGCGGAAGTCGAGCGAGCGCGGGGCCGGGTCGTCGCCGATCGGCGAGATCAGCGCAAGGAAGGCGTCCGCGTCGTCCGGGTGGATGCGCTCCCGCAGCGGGCGCTCCTGCAATACGTCGCCGTCGCGCAGCAGCTCGCCCGTGTCCACGCCGAACAGGGCCTGCACGTCGCCCGCGGAAAACGTCACATGGCGAGTGCCATCGGCATCGCGCCGCAGCGCGAATACCACCACCGGGATGTGCTGGACCACCTCGCTCAAGCCCTGGTCGGCGCGGCGCGCGGCACGCTCGGCGGCGAGTTCGTGTTCGGTATCGCGCAAGCGCCCGGCCTGGCCGTGCAGCCGCCAGGCCAGCGCCATCGCCGCCACCGCGACCAGGATCAGCAGGCCGGCCAGCATGAGGGTGGCGCCGGTGACCGGCACGGCCTGGTTGTCGACGGCGCTGTCGACCCATGCAAGGGCGAACGCGGCGGCGGCCGGCCTTGGGAACGCGAGCCTGGAAGAAAAACGGCGAAGCGTGGTGGGCATGGCGTTCCTGGGCAACGCGGTTCCGAGCGGGGACACGGCAGGCGCGCCGGCGGCCGGCGACCTGCATGGATGGCGATGCTCCCCGTGGCGCAGGCGGCCGGTGTCCATGTCGCGCTGCGCGTTCATGCTACTGTTGCCGCCGTTCCGGTACAAACCGGACGGACCGGTGGGAGGAACCCTCCGGGGCAGTGGGCAAGGGGGTTTCCCAGGCAAGGGCAGGGCACGTTGCGGGTCATCATTTCCGACGATCATCCCGTCGTCCTGATGGGGTTGAAGGCAGCCCTGCAGGGCTATGGCGACCGTTTCCGCATCGTCGGCGAAGCCCGTAGCGGCAAGGAGCTGTTCGCGCTGCTGGAACGCGAGCCCTGCGACCTGCTCATCACCGATTTCGCCATGCCCGGCGACAACCCCGACGAAGACGGCCTGGCCATGCTCGCCCGCGTGCGCGAAGGCTGGCCGCAGCTGCCCATCCTCGTACTCACCATGCTGAGCAACCCCGCCCTGGTGCAGGGCATGCTCGCCACCGGCGTGCGCGGCGTGGTGGACAAGATGGCGATGACGCGCGAGCTGATGCTCGCCATCGACATGCTCAAGGCCGGCCGCGTCTATCTCAGCGAGCGCACCCGTCGGCAGATCGAGGGCGGCGACGAAACCAGTGCGCTGTCCCCGCGCGAGGCCGAAGTGGTGCGTTTTCTCGCGCAGGGCGTCACCGTCTCGGAAATCGCCCGCCGCACCGGGCGCAGCGTCAAGACGATCAGCCAGCAGAAGCGCGACGCTATGCGCAAGCTCGGCCTGGACGGCGACAAGCAGTTGTTCGATTACGCCCGTTCGAACGGGCTGGTGTAGCCGTTTCCCCTTCCTGATTTCGACCGGCCCGGCGAGTGGCCGGCGCATCGTTGCGCGCCCGTTCGGCTAGCACACGATTTTTTATTTCTATGAGACTTGATGCGCACTTTGATCTGGCTAGGACTTTTCTGATTCAAAGCGTGCGCCCCATCACCAAAATGGACCCGGTCAAGTGCCACGGGGTACGCCGGTCTTTTCCCGGGCCATCCGCCTCCCCGTGCCGCACCCGGTTTCCCGCATGCCAAGGATGCGTGTGTGTCGGCGAGTCAACGCTGGCGGTACCCAGGCTCTAGCCCCCTGGCGCCTGGGTGCCGGGATTCCCATGCCCCCAGGGGCGCGCCAGGCAGTTCGAGAAATGCTGATGAACAGGAATCGCAACGACGTATGGACGCTGCCCGCGAGCGGGTTGGCATGAGCGCCGCCATGGCCTGGCCGATCCGGCGCCGTTCCTTGCTCGATGTGCTCCGCCTGGTCGCCGATTCACGCACTCGCCCTTACCACAGCCCACGCGACATGGCCCTGTGGCGCGAACTGGCCGAGCTGGTCGCGCAGACCCGCCAGGACGAGGCGATCTCGCTGGCGCGCATCCGCCTGCCGCTGCTGCGACGCATCCTGGCGGCGGAATGGGGCGCCCCGGCCCTGCACGACGAAGTGGCGCTGGCGATGCTGCGCACGGAGGAACGCCTGATGGCGGTGGACCCCGAGATGGGCGAGATCCTGCGGCGCGCGGTGGCGACGCTCAAGCGGCTTTATTGAGCCGACGCAGGCGACGTGGGTTGGGGCGCAGCGAACCCCAGCGGGAACCGCGCATTGCCGCCATGTTGGCCTAGCCGCGGTCCACCGCGATGGTATGGCCGCAGCTGACCAGCTCGATGCGCGCGTCGTCGTCGCTGCGTTCGCGCGCGAGCAGGCGTGCCAGCCGGATCGCCGGGCCCAGGCGCAGGCCGCCCGAGACCGCCAGGTCGCCGGTCCACAGGGTCCACAGGCCGTTCGGGTCTTCCTGGATGCGGTAAACGATGGTCTGCATGATTCGCCCCCCGGCTGGCGCGCGCGATGGCGTTCCGCCGCCGCGCGCGCCGCCTTGCTGGTGATCGGAGAGCGTGCTCAGGCGCGCCGGAACAGGCGCACCACGAACAGCAGCACGATCGCGCCGAGCGTGGCGGTGACGATCGAGGCGATCAGTCCGCCGCCCAGGCTGATGCCGAGCAGGCCCGACAGCCAGCCGCCGATGAAGGCGCCCACGATGCCCACCACGATGTCGACCAGCAGCCCGAAGCCGCCCCCCTTCATCACCAGACCGGCCAGCCAGCCGGCCACTGCACCGATGACCAGCCACGCCAGAATGCCGTGTGCCATGTCCTGCCCTCCGTGTTGTCGAAGGGCGGCAGTCTAGGCAGCGGTGGCGGGCGGCTCTTTCAGATAAGTCCTAGCCGCGCACCCCGGCGTGGCTTCGTGCGGCGGCCGTTCAGGCGCGGGCGGCAGGCAGGGGAGGCAAAAGAAAAAAGGGCGCCCCTTGCGGAGGCGCCCTCGCTCAAGCCGTTGCCGGCAGCGGGATCAGAGCTGCACGACGTCGAAATGCACGTCCGGGTTGACCTCGGCGGCGTAGTCCACGTCCTTGCGGCCGAAGCCGAACAGCTTCTGGAACTCGGCCTTGAAGCCTTCGTAGTCGGTGACCTGCTTGAGGTTGGCGGTGGTCACCGTCGGCCACAGCGCCTTGCAGGCCTGCTGCACGTCGTCGCGCAGCTCCCAGTCGTCCAGGCGCAGGCGGCCCTCGGCGTCCAGCGGCGCGGGCTGGCCGTCGGCGCGGTACATGAATTCGCGCAGCAGGCGGTTGGCCTGCTCGATGCAGCCTTCGTGGATGCCCTTCTCCTTCATGATGCGGAAGGCCAGGGACACATACAGCGGGATCACCGGGATGGCCGCGCTGGCCTGGGTCACCACCGACTTCATCACGCCGACGCGGGCGTCCAGGCCGGGGTGGCGCTGGCGCAGGTCGGCGGCGGTGTTGTCCAGGTGCTGCTTGGCCTTGCCCAGGGTGCCGTGCCAGTAGATCGGCCAGGTGATCTCGGTGCCGACATAGCTGTAGGCGATCGTCCTGGCGTCCGGTGCGAGCACGCCGGCCTGGCTGAGGGCGTCGATCCACAGCGCCCAGTCCTCGCCGCCCATCACGGTGACGGTGTCCTTGATCTCCTGCTCGGTGGCCGGCTCCACCGACGCCTGGATGACCTCGTCCTTGTCGGTGTTGACCGAGGTGGCGGTAAAGGTTTCGCCGACGGTCTTGAGGGCCGAGCGCACCACCTCGCCGGTGTCCGGCAGCTTGCGCACGGGGGAGGCCAGCGAATAGATCACCAGGTCGATCGGGCCGCCCATCTCGTTCTTGATGATCTCGATGGCCCGCGCGCGGGTCTCATTGGCGAAGGCGTCGCCATTCATCGACTTGCTGTACAGGCCGGCCTGCTTGGCCGCCTCGTCGAACGCCCAGCTGTTGTACCAGCCGGCGGTGCCGGGCTTGGCCTCGCTGGAGGGCTTCTCGAAGAACACGCCCAGGGTCGCCGCGCCGAAGCCGAACGCCGCGGCAATGCGCGAAGCCAGCCCGTAGCCGGTGGAGGCGCCGATCACCAGCACCCGCTTGGGGCCGGGGCGGACCGCGCCGCCCGCCTGGGTGATGCCGATCTGCTCGAGCACGTTCTGGCGGCAGCCGGTGGGGTGGGCGGTAACGCAGATGAAGCCGCGGATCTTGGGGTTGATGATCACGAGTCTCGGGTCCGTCTTGGGGCGTGAAAGCGGGGCATTTTAGCCAAGTAACGCCGCTTTACCCGTACTCGCACGTAGGTTCGGCGGGGGCGGGGGGATGCCGGCGCCAGCTTCCGCTCGCTCTGCCTGCCGGCAACCCGTTAGAATCTCCAGGTTTAGCCCCCAGCTTTATCTCCTTCTTCCAATCCAACCAACCCGGACGGCCGTATGCCACGCCAGAAACCGCTTTCGCTCTACCGCAACATCGGGATCATCGCCCACATCGACGCGGGCAAGACCACCACCACCGAGCGCGTCCTGTACTACACCGGCAAGAAGCACCAGATCGTCGACGTGCACGACACCAAGGACGGCAAGGGCTCCACCACCACGGACTACCTGGAGCAAGAGCGCAAGCGCGGCATCACCATCCAGTCGGCCGCCGTGTCGACCGAGTGGAAGGGCCACCAGATCAACGTGATCGACACCCCCGGGCACGTGGACTTCACCATCGAGGTGAACCGTAGCCTGCGCGTGCTGGACGGCGCCGTGGTGGTGTTCGACGGCGTGGCCGGCGTCGAGCCGCAGACCGAGACCAACTGGCGCCTGGCCGACCAGTACAACGTGCCGCGCATGTGCTACATCAACAAGATGGACCGCATCGGCGCGAACTTTAAGCACGCCGTCGAGGGCATCAAGAACCGCCTGGGCGCCAATGCGCTGCTGTGCCAGGTCCCGCTGGGCAGCCACGACGAATTCATCGGCATGGCCGACCTCGTCGCCGGCGTCGCCTACGTGTGGCAGGGCGACGACAAGGACAGCACCTGGGAGAGCATCCCGCTGGACCAGGTCGCCAGCCATCCGAAGTGCCAGTTCACCGCCGCGGGCGACCGCGAGTGGGTAGCCAACCTGGTCAAGCTGCACGAGGAGACCATCGAGCGCGCGCTGGAGATGGACGACGAGGCCTTCGACAAGCTGCTGCATGCGGGCGACGTGGAAACCTTCGTCAAGAGCAGCGACTTCAGCATGGACCTGCTGAAGAAGGCGATCCGCAAGGGCTGCGTCAGCGGCAAGCTGGTGCCGGTGTTCTGCGGCTCCTCCTACCGCAACAAGGGCGTGCAGCAGCTGCTGGACGCGGTGGTCGACTACATGCCGTACCCCGGCGAGAACGGCGGCATCGCGCTGGTCGACGAAGACGGCCACGTGGTCGGCGAGCAGGGCGTGGTGGACGAGGCTCCGGCCCGCCTGCTGGCGTTCAAGGTGATCAACGACCAGTTCGGCAGCCTGACCTTCTGCCGCATCTACTCCGGCGTGATCAAGAAGGGCGACACCCTGCAGAACGTCACCCGCGGCAAGAAGGAGCGCATCGGCCGCATCGTCGAAGTGCAGGCCAATGCCACCAAGGACATCGAGGAAGTGCGCGCAGGCGACATCTGCGCCTTCGTCTCGCTGAAGGAAACCGAGACCGGCGACTCGCTCACCGATCCGGCGCATCCGGTGCTGCTGGAGCGCATGCGCTTCCCCGATCCGGTGATCAGCGTGGCGGTGGAGCCGAAGAACCGCAACGACATCGACAAGCTGTCCACCGCGCTCTACAAGATGGTGAAGGCCGATCCGTCGCTGAAGCTCGAAGTGGACAAGGAAACCGGCGAGACCGTGCTCAAGGGCATGGGCGAGCTGCACCTGGAAATCACCATCGACCGCATGCGCACGGAGCTGGGCGTCGACGCCAGCATGGGCAAGCCGCGCGTGAGCTTCCGCGAAGCGTTCGGCAAGACGGTGGAACACACCTACACGCACAAGAAGCAGTCCGGCGGTTCGGGCCAGTTCGCCGAAGTGAAGGTCATCTTCGAGCGTGGCGAGCCGGGCAGCGGCGTGGTGTTCTCCGACGAGATCGTCGGCGGCCGCGTGCCGCGCGAGTACATCCCGGCGGTGGAACATGCCATCACGGTGGAGTCGCGCGAAGGCCAGGTGGCCGGCTATGAAGTGCTCGACTTCAAGGCACGCCTGGTGGACGGCAAGTACCACGACGTGGACTCCTCCGCGCTGGCCTTCGAAATCGCCGGCAAGGCGTGCTTCCGCGAAGCGCACAAGCTGTCGAATCCGAAGCTGCTGGAGCCGGTGATGAAGCTCGAAGTGGTCACCGAAGCCGACTACCTCGGCGACGTGATCGGCGACATCAACCGCCGCCGCGGTTCGGTCAGCGACCAGGGCCAGCGCGGCACCAACGCCTTCGTGCAGGGCTTCGTGCCGCTGGCGGAGATGTTCGGCTACATCAACTTCCTGCGCTCGGCCACCAGTGGCCGCGGCACCTTCACCATGGAGTTCGACCACTATGAGGAAGTGCCGGCCAGCATGGTCGCGAAGCTGATGGAGAAGGAAGGCGCCAAGTAAGTCGGCCCTGCCTGATCGACAAAAGCCGCCGGGTTCGCCCGGCGGCTTTTTTTTGGCGCCCATTTTTGTGCCGCCCATAAAAATGGCCCCCTTGCGGGGGCCAGGCCATCCGTTGGGAAATAGCCTGTCGGGAGGGTTGAAAGGGGGGTCAAGACCGTCCCGACGGGTGACTAGATACCGGGCGCAACGTGAAGGCGCCGTCAGTGCGAACGAGGTCCGCCGCAGTACTTTTGAAAGCGTGACGCAGCGCCCGGATTCCCGCTCCCTCGCCGGGCTTCACGCCTTGCCCATGGCCCCTGCGCGGCAGAAAGTCGAGCGTCGTTCTGCCCGGATGTAGAACCTCGCGGTTGCGTTCGAGGCAAGCTCACGGCCCCGCACAGGGGCCTTCTTTTCTTGCCGAACGCGGGCTCCGGAAAATACGAGGTAACTTCCGCGCCACCGCATGCGAAAACCGCACGGGCTCATCGAAGCGCGAGGCGGAACATCATGGGATCGAACTGGAGCGGATCGTTGCATCGCATGATGCGGCGCGCCGGTGGATGGTGGCGTTATGGCGTGATCGCGGGCGTGCCGCTGGCGGTCGCGGCGGCATGGGCCTATACCGCCGGCTGGCTTGCGCCCGGGCGGCTCACCGCCCCGCGGATCATCGACCAGATCCAGGTGAACAGCGGCAGCGTTTATCCGGGCTACCGGCGTGCCCATGCGAAAGGCGTGTGCGTGATCGGCCATTTCGTCGGCAGCGGAGCGTTGCAGCCGTACTCCACGGCGCAAGTCTTCATGCAGGGCGACATCCCGGTGGTCGGACGCTTCGCCATCGCCGGCGGCAATCCGTATGCGCCCGACGGCAGCGTACCGGTGCGCAGCATGGCGCTGCGTCTTACCCAGCCGAACGGACAGCAATGGCGCACGGGCATGAACAGCATGCCGGTGAATGCGGTCGCCACGCCGCAGGCGTTCTTCGAACAGTTGCAGGCGCAGCAACCCGATCCCGCCACCGGCAAGCCGGACCCGGCCAGGCTCGCGGCATTCTTCGCCGCGCATCCGGAGACCGCGCCATTCCGTGCATGGGCGAAGATGGCCAGGCCTTCGGCCAGCTTCGCGACCAACAGCTATTGGAGCTTGAACGCGTTCGAGCTCGTCGACGCCCAGGGCGCGAAGCATGCGGTCCGCTGGCGGATGGTGCCGGAGAGCGCGGCAGAGGATGCGAAGGGGCAGGGCGATAACTATCTGGCCGCCGATCTGGTCCAGCGCCTGGCGGCCGGCCCGTTGCGCTGGCACCTGCGCGTGACGTTCGCCGAGCCCGGTGATCCGACGGCCGACGCCACCAAGGCCTGGCCCGCCGACCGCCGCGAGATCGACGCCGGCATGCTGGAGCTGACCGGCACCACGCCGCAGGACAGCGGCGCCTGCCGCGATATCAACTACGACCCGCTGGTATTGCCGGATGGCATCCAGGCTTCGGACGATCCCCTGCTGCCGGCGCGCTCGGCCGCTTATGCCGCGTCCTATCTGCGCCGCACCAGCGAAGAAGCGCATCTGCCCGGCACCGCGGCCGGCAAGAAGGAGACCCGCTGATGGCGCGCCCGACCGATATGTTCGTATGGCCCGCGCGGCTGCTGCATTGGCTGATGGCGGCGATGATCCTGGCGATGCTGTTCATCGGCGTGGGCATGGTGGCGTCGGTATCGGAGCGGCACGATTGGCTGGTGCGAGTGCACAAGCCGCTGGGCATCGCGATCCTGCTGTTGGCGGTGCTGCGGCTGGCGGTGCGCCTGCGCCATCCGCCGCCGCCGTTGCCGGCGGATCTGCCGCTGCTGCAGCGATGGGCCGCGTTTGCCTCGCACTGGTTGCTGTATGCCTTGATGCTGGCGTTGCCCTTGGTCGGATGGGCGATGCTGTCGGCGGGCGGTTATCCGGTGATGCTCAGTCATTCGCTGCGGCTTCCGGCGATCCTGCCGGCGAATGGCGTGGCGTTCGCCGTGCTGCGGCATCTGCATGCGTGGCTGGCGGTGCTGCTGTTCGTCACTTTTCTTGCACACCTTGGCGCGGCGCTTTACCACGGGCTGGTGCGCAGGGACGGAGTGCTGGGAAGCATGGTGGGATGGCGGCCGCGCCGTTGAACGCAGCGCTTTCGAGGCGCCGTGCCGGCGCCATCGAAGAGCGTAAACGTTCCATGCTTTTCATCCGGGATAAGCGCTCGAACGCGGCATGAATGCAGACGTTCCCTGCACGTTCGAGCATCCGCCGGTTAGCGTGCTGCTCACCCGGCCATCACGATGGCTTGGTCACGATACGTTGACACCACAGGGAGAACCACCACGATGAAGCTGCGCTATCTCGCATGGGGCCTGCTTGCCGCGGGCGTGTCGTTGAGTTGCAGTTCGGTCGTGTGGGCGGCGGGACCGGTGCAAGGCATGGGCAGTGCGGCGCCGGCAACGGTGGACCGCTCGATCAGCCCGCGTTGGCAGGTCTACACCTTCATCAAGGACGGCATCGAGTACGTGCAGGTCAACGACACGGCAGGGCGCGTGCGCGCGGGCCTCGCGGCGACTGCGGGCGTGCATCTGGTGCTGCCGATGGGTGTCGACGCCGACTACGTTTCCACCCCAGAACTGCCGCTGGCCGTAGGCGCGATCCGCGGCTCCGAAGTGGTCTACAAGGATCCGCTCGTCACCTTGAGCGTGGGCCTGAGCGATGCCGGCCAGTACGTGTGGACGGTGAGCGACACGATGGGCCCGGCGAGCGGGCGGCGCTACGCGCCGGCGGACGGCGACGCCTCCAACTGCAAGCAGGATCCCAACAGCTGCCCGATCAACCGCGCCAACCGGGTGGTGATGCCGACGGCGACCGCCACGCCGGCCGACGATCCGTCCAACTGCAAGCAGGATCCGAACAGCTGCCCGATCAACCGCATCACGCGACAGGTGCAACCGCTGTCCACCCAGGACACGACGACGGATTCCAACTGCAAGCAAGACCCGAACAGCTGCCCGATCAACCGAATCGAGGAACAGTGAGTTCCTGGCGCAGCGTCACCTGGACGCTGCGCCCTTCCACCACCACGTCGCCGTTGAACAGCTGTGCCCGCAGGCGCAGCTCGCCCAGGCCCAATCCCAGCGTGCCCAGTCCCTTGGTGAGCTTGTCCTGCGCCGGCGGCGCGATCGGCACGCCTTCGCTGCGCACGCTCAGGTGGATGGTGGTGCCGCTGTCGGTGCTGTGCGTGTCGGTGGTGAGCGCGATGCGGTCGCTGGGGCATTCCTTGAGCAGGTAGGTGACCGCTTCGCAGGCGAGCCGGTAGAGCAGGGCGACCGTATTGCGCGGCAGCCGGCTCCATTGGCCATGCACGTTGGCCTGATAGCCGATGCCCAGGCTGTCGAGCACCTGCACCAGCGGCCCTTCGCTCAGTGCGTGCGGGTGGCCGGCCCCCATGGGCGGCGACAGCGCATCGGCCAGTTCCTTCAGGCGCGAGGTGGTCATGGTCAGCGTGCGCTTGTAGCTGTCGACCTCGCCGCGGTTGGGCGAGTGATCCAGCTGGATCAGCAGGTGGCGATGCGCGCGTGCCAGCTCGCCGCTGACATAGGCCAGCTCGAACGAACTGCGCTGCAGCTTCATCTCGGCCAGGTGCTGTTCCAGGCGCGCCTTGTCCATCTGGTCGTCCACCGCCGCGAGCGCGCGCTCCAGGCGGGTGGTCTGCAGGCCCAGCACGGTGGAGATGGTCAGGAACAGCGCCATCATGGTCTGCGTCATCAAGGTGGCGATGTCGAACATCTCCGGCATCAGCGCCACGATGCCGAAGCTGGCGATCGCGCCGATCACCGCGGCGCCTTTCCAGCCCCAGGTGATGGCGAAATAGGCGGCCGGGACGAACAGCATGGCCTGGCCGACGAAGCGCAAGGCGGTGTCCTGTGTGCCGGCGAGCGCCAGCACTTCGACCGACACCGCCACCAGGGTGATCAGCGAAGCCTGCAGCAGGCTGCGGTTGGCATGCCACACGCCGCGCAGCGAATGCTGCTCATGCCACTGCTGCGCGCCGGCCAGTGCCAGCGGCACCACGGCAAGCATGCCGCTATAGGTGCCCAGGAAATAATCGGAGACCAGGTCGGTCAGCGGCTTGCGGCCGTAGCGCGCCGCTTCGGGCATCAGCGAGGCGACCATCAGGCCGTCGGCGACCAGCAGCACGCTCGCGCCGAAGATGCACACCAGCACGCTGCCCAGGCGGATGTCGGGAAACGCGACGCCGGGCAAGCGGTCCTGGCACAGGGCGACCACGGCCATCAGCAGCGCGATGGGCGGCACGATCGAAGCCAGGTAGAACGCCCAGCCGAACATGGCGACGCCGTCGTACAGGTCGTAGGCCAGCAGCAGGGTTTCGCTGACCAGCAGCGCCGGCCAGTAGCGGCGCGGTGTCAACAGCAGGACGGCCAGTTTCAGGCCGCTGGCCGGCACGAAATGGGCGAAGCCCACCTTGCGCAGCAGCATGTAGGCGGCGCCATAGATGATCGCGACCGCGAGCTGCCGCCCTAACCATCCCAGCCTGGATTCCATGTTTGCGCCGACCGCTCCGCTCCCGATTCGATGGCAAATTAGGGTCAGTGGCGTGAAATGTCCGAGAAGATTCCATAGGGAACAATCGTAAATTTAAAGCATATAGGTGATGGCAAAACAGCGTGAAAAAATGCATGGCGCGACGGCCCGATCGTCATGCGTGGCGTGACATAAACGTCGGACGCACCAACGATCGCATCACGTTTTTACTGGTCGGTTCCGGCGATGAGCGAGGTGTCGAACAGGCAAAAAAAGACCGGCGCCGACGTCACCGCGTCGCACGCCGGCCGGAAACGGCTCAGTCGCGAAGGCCGTGCGCCTTCAGCACCTCGGCGATATCCATGCGCCAGATGTTGCGCGATCCGTTCTGCGGGCCGTTCAGCCGCTTCTGCAGCGACGCGATGTCGTCGCGCGTCTTCGGAAAGCGCACCTCGTCCTGGCGGTTGCTCGATACATACAGTTCACCGAAGTGCGGACCGAGCGTCGGCGCGTTCTCCAGCGCCGGCGTATTGACATCGCCGCCCAGGTGCTCAGGTTTGCCCCAGCGTCCGTCCGCCTGGCGGAACGCGATATAGATGTCGGCGCTGCCCAGCGAATCGCCTTCGTTGCCGGCGTACAGCAGGAAGCGGCCCTGCGGATCCACGCATGGGTCCATGCGGTTGTGCTCGGCATCGCCCAGGTCCACGCGTTCCGGCGCCGAATAGCCCCGGCCGGCCGGATGGATCACGTACACCTGGTAGAACTTCCCCGAATCCGGCCGGTGCGCGGAGAAATAGATGTCGCCATTGGCGGCCACCGTCGGGTTGTAGAGCATGGCACCGTCGTTGTGCGCGCCGTCCACGTGCACCGGTTCGCCCCAGCGGCCGTTGGCCTGCCGCTCGACATACCAGAGGTTGGTGCCGGCGAAGCGTTGCCCACCCATCTCGGCCGTCACGGCTGAGTCGCCGGCGTGCGCCGGGCGGTTGGAGACGAAGTACACGCGCTTGCCGTCCGGCGCGAAGGCCGGTTCGGAGTCGTGCCACTGGCCGGAGAACGGCGCGACCTCCGGCGTCGACCACCCGTCGCCCTGGCGGCGGGAGATCAGGATCGTGTCGTCCTTCTCGGCGAAGTCCGAACGCAGGAACAGCAGCGTCTTGCCGTCCGGCGACAGCGCGGCGGTGGTCTCCTGCAGGCCGGTGGAGATCACGCCGGGGCCGAGCAGGTCGGCGGCGCGGACGGGCGCGATGCAGCCCAGCGCGAAGGCGGTCGCCCAGGCGAACGTATGCAACTTCATGTGTGCTCCGGAGGGTGGCCGGGCCATGCCGGCCCGCATGCACGATGCGCGGATGCCTTTGCTGGCGCTGCGCCTTTGTGACGAGCGGTCGCGGCCTGGTGACGAGCGGCGTGAACGCGGCGCCGTGCATGCCGCACTGCGCTCAGGTCATGCCCAGCGCCGTGCGCGCCTGCACGCGGAAACGGCGGCTCAGGTTCAATCGCGTGCCGTCGCGCAGTACCACCTCGGCATTGCCCTGGAACAGCGGATGGATTTCCAGGATGCGCTGCACATTGACCAGCGTGCCGCGATGGATGCGCAGGAAGCGCTGCGGATCGAGCGCCTCCAGCAGATGGCTGAGCGTTTCGCGATGCAGATAGCGCGCACCGGCCACGTGGATATGCACATAGTTGCCATCGGCGCGAATCCAGTCGATGTCGTCGGTGGCGATCACGCGGATGCTCTCGCCCACCCGCACGCTGATGCGCTGCGCATGGGCAGGTGCGGGCGGCGGCGGGGCGTTGCCGGCTGCCGGCGCGGCGGTCTGCATGCCCGCCCAGAGCCGGCGCACGCGCGCCATGGCCTGGTCGAAGCGCGCCTGGTCGATCGGCTTGAGCACATAGTCCACCGCGTCGGCATCGAACGCGCGCAGCGCATGCTGGCCGTAGGCGGTGGCGAACACCACCATGGGCAAGGTTTCCGGCTTCAGCTTGTGCAGCAGCTTGAAACCGTCCATGCCGGGCATGCGGATATCCAGGAATACCAGCGCCGGCTCCAGCGCGGCGATCGCCTGCAGGGCCTCGTTGGCATTGCCGCATTCGCCGACGATCCGCACGTCAGGATGCGCGGCCAGCGCCTGGCGCAAGGCCAGGCGGGCGAGCACTTCGTCGTCCACCAGCAGGGTGCGGATCGGCGGCATGCTCATGCGGCGTGCTCCGCGGCGTACTCGCGATAAGGAAAGCGCAATTCCACGCGAGTGCCGCCTTCGGCCCGGCGCGCCAGCGCCACGCTGGCGGCGTCGCCGAACAGTACCTGCAGGCGCGTGCGCGTATTGCCCAGCCCCAGGCCTTCGGCCATGCCTTCGGGCAGGCCCAGGCCGTCGTCGTCCACGCGCAGGTACAGCTGCGCGCCTTCGCGGCGGCTGACGATCTGCAGGCGGCCGGCCTCGGGCTTGTCGAGCAGGCCGTGGCGCAGCGCGTTCTCCACCAGCGGCTGCAGGATCATGCTCGGCACGGCGGCGCGCACGGTGTCGGCGGCCACGTCCAGCTGCGTGCTGAGGCGGTCCTGGAAGCGCACCTGCTGGATGTCCAGATAGCAGCGCAGCAGCTCCAGCTCGCGCGACAGCGGCACTTCCAGCGCGTGGCGTTCTTCCAGGGTCAGGCGCAGCAGGTCGCTGAGCCGCGAGATCATCAGGCGCGCCTGGTGCGGATCGGCCAGCGCCAGCGCGGAGATCGCGTTGAGCGTGTTGAACAGGAAGTGCGGTTGCAGTTGCACGCGCAGGGTGCGCAGTTGCGCCTGCGCCAATTGAGTTTCCAGCTGCGCGCTGCGCAGGCGCTCGTCGCGCAGGCGGCGCCGCGATTCCAGGCCGCGCAGCACCATCAGGATCACCCAGTACAGCAGCAGGGCGAAGTGGTAGCTGTAGGCGAACTGCATGCGCACGAAGCCGCCGAAAGTGTTGACCGGCGCGCGGCCCGGCCCGCACAGGTTCCAGAAGATCGCCAGGTGCACCAGCAGCTGCGCCAGCGACAGCGTCAGGCTGGCCGGCACGTGCACCGCCGCGTAGCGCCGCCAGCCGCCGTCCGCGGCCTGCCGTCCCAGCCAGGCGATCAGCGGCACCAGCAGCATCCACAGATAGAAGTCGCTGAAATTCCACACGCCGGCACGCCACCAGTTCGGCGCCTGGCCCTCGCTGAGCTGCGAGAGGCCGCCGCTCAGCGTGTAGGACCCTGCGAGCAGAGTCCAGAGGCCCAGTGGCATGGCCATGCGGGCCCAGCGTGGCAGCGTGCGCGGTGCGGACACGGTTCTCTCAGCGGCAACCGGAAAGGGGCATCAGTGTGGAACCGCCGCCCGCTGCCCGGATAGTGCCGCCAGTCTCAGGGGTTGGCCGCGTGGCCGGCATCGGCCACCGCGCTGTGCTTGCCCAGCCATGCGTGCAGATCGAACGCGTGCACCCGCCGGTCCGGCGCGCTGTAGTACAGCATCGCGCGATCGGGCGACAGTCGCGGCTCGACGCCGGCCACACCCAGCGGCTGCGGTGCGCTCCAGCCCTCGCCGCGGGCGAAGACGATGAACAGCTCGCTGCCCGCCGCCGTGGCCGGCGCGCGCTGGGAACTGAACACCAGGTAGGACTGGTCGGGCGCCACGACGGGATCGAAATCGCCGGTCACGCCGTCGCTGAAGGGCAACGGCTGTGGCGCCTGGTACTGGCCGTGCAGCAGCCGGCTGCGGAACAGGCGGAAGGCGCCCTTGCCGTCGGCATCCGCATCGGTGCGCATGAAATAGAGCGTGCCGTCGGCGGCCAGCGCGGGCGCGAACACGGAAGAGTTAGTGTTGAGCAGTGCGGGCAGGCGCTGCGGCTTGCCCCATCCGTTCTTGCCGTATGCCACCCGCCACAGATTGCCGCCGCGTCCCGGGAAGCGCTGGCCGTTGAAGAAGCCGTCCAGTGCCGCGCCGCCGTCCTGCTCGGGACGATTGGAAATGAACACCAGCGAGGAGCCGTCCGGTGCCATCGCCGGCTCGATGTCCTGCCATTGCGTGGAGAACGGCAGCGACTGCGGCGCCGACCAGTTCGAGCCGTTGCGCTCGGCGACGAACAGGCGCGCCGTCTTGTCCACGCTGCGCGTGAATACCACCGCGTTTCCGTCCGCCGTGAACGCGGGCGAGGCATCGTTGGCGCGATCCCACGGGCCGGCCACCGGCGCGCCGTCGCGCGCGTGCACGTCCAGCCACGGCTTCAGCGTGACCTGCCAGATGTTGTCGCCGTCCTTGTTCCAGTCGGCCTGCTCGCCGGGCACGCGGCGGTCGCTGACGTAGTAGAGCGTGCGGCCATCCGGCCCCAACTGCGCACCCATGGCATGGCTGCCGCCGTTGATCGTCTCGCCCAGGTCCTGCGGCATGCTCCAGCCTTGCGGCGTGGCGAAAGCGATCGCCAATCGATACGACTGCATCTTCGAACGCTTGATGCTGACCACGATGAAGGAGCCGTCGCGCGCGATCGCCGGATCGCGCACGATCATGTCGTCCGTACCCAGCGCGACGGGCTCGGCGGCCTGGTAGCGGCCGTCGCGCCGCACCGAGCGCAACAGGCGCAGCGCGCCGTCGGCGCCGCAGCCGATGTAGTAGAGGGTGCCGTCCGTGCCGATGCCGGGCGCAAACACCGAGTGGCAGGTGTTGACCGCATCGGGCAGCCGTTCCGGCTCGCCCCAGCCGTTGCCGCGACGCGCCACGCGCCACAGGTTCATGCCCTTGCCCGGGTAGCTCTTGCCGCCCATCACCGTATCCAGCGGCGCGCCTTTGCCGTCGGCGGGGCGATTGGAAGCGAACACCAGGAAGGAGCCGTCGGGCGCCATCGCCGGATCGGCATCGCGCCATTTGCCGGAGAACGGTGCGGTCTTCGGTTCGGACCAGCTCTTGCCGGTGTGCTGCGAGAACAGGATGGCGTTGTGGTCGTCATCGATGCCGCGCGAGAAGTACACGGTGGCGCCGTCGGGCATGAAGGCGGCGGGCCCTTCGTCGCCGGCGCTGGAAATCACCCCGGGCGCGAACAGCGCCGGCGCGGGCCGGTCGTTGGCCGCGACGGCGGTGCCGCCGAAACCGAGCAGGAGGGCGAGCGGGAGCAGGCGGCGCATCGGGGTGCCTCGTCGGGGAGATTCGGCGAGGCTAGGGCGGTGCTGGCGAATGGTCATGCCTTGTGTGACGAGCGGTATGCGGGCCGTGACCAACGGCGCCGTAGGTTGGGGTGAGCGCAGCGAACCCCAACGTTCGCCACCTTCATACGCGTAGTGACATTGGGATTTGCCTTTGACTCACCCCAACCTACGCGGTTGCGCGTCCTGCGCCGAATCGCCACTTCAGATTCACACCCAGCGTCCCCAGCACGATCAGCCCTAACCCCGCCAACTGCACCGGCACCAGCCGATGCCCATAGATCAGGTAATCCAGCAGCAAGGTCACCAGCGGATACACGAACGCCACCACCGCGATGGTCACCACCGGCAGGCGCGGATACGAGGAATAGAACAGCACGTACACGATGCCGCTGTGGATCACGCCGAGGCCGAACAGCCACCACCAGTGCGTGCCGAGGTGAAACACGCCCGTGCTGGAAAAGCCCGCCAGCATCAGCACGCCGACCCAGCACTGGATCATCACCAGCGCGAACGGCCGCTCCCGCCCCACCTGCCGTGACATCAGCAGCGAGGCGCCGCACAGCAGCGCGCCGAGCAGGGTGAGGCCGATGCCGATCAGGTACGAGGTATCGGCGTCGCGCCACAGCTTGCCCGGATCCGCCGAGCAGGCCACGCCGACAAAGCCCAGCAGGGTCCAGCCCAGGTCCGCCGGATGCGTGCGCTCGCCCTGCAGCAGGGCAGCCAGGATCAGCATCACGAACGGGAAGAAGTGATAGACCAGGGTGGCCACGCCGATCGACGAACGCGCCATGCCGGCGAACAGCGCCACCCAGTTGAGCACCAGCAGGATGCCGCTGAGCACCGCGCCGCGCAGCAGCGCGCGGTCCTGCCACAGGCCGTGCAGCTGGCCGCGGGCCAGGCCCAGCACCAGCAGGAACAGGCCGCCGAACAGGCAGCGGTAGAACACGGCGGTGACCGCATCCTGGCCGCTCTCGTGCACGAACACGCCGACCGAACCGATCAGCAGTTCGGCGAACAGCAACTGGAACAGGGCGGCGCGCGAGTCGTGGCGGCCGGGCAGGGAGGTCATGGCGCGGGTCTCTGCGTGGGATGGCGCCAGCGTAGGGCGCTTGCCGCGACCGATACAGATTCAGATAGGATGAAAATAGACCGATACAGTTGGAGGGCCGCCATGCTGCTCTACGAACGCCTCGCGGGCAGCCTGCGAGGCCAGATCGCCCGCGGGGCGCTGCGCGCGGGCGAGCGCCTGCCGTCGATCCGCCAGCTGGCGCTGGGCCATGGGCTCAGCGCCGCCACGGCGGTGCAAGCCTGCCTGCAGCTGGAGCGCGAAGGGCTGGTGGTGGCGCGGCCGCGCTCCGGCTATTACGTGCGCGCCGCGGTGCCGCCGCCGCCCGCCGCGAAGCCGCCGCGGCGCCGCGTGCCGGGCGCGGTGAACAACCCGGCCCTGCAGGAGGTGCTCGACATGCTGGCGCGCAGCGACGTACTGCCGCTGCACAGCGCCACGCCGTCGCCCGCGCTGTTGCCGCAGGCAGCGCTCACTGCAGCGCTTAGCCGCAGCCTGCGCCACCATCCCGCCGCCGTGCTCGATTACGCGCCGCCGCAGGGCCTGCCGGCGCTGCGCCGGCAGATCGCGCGCCGCTACGCGCAGTTGGGCGCGGCCGTGTCGCCGGACGAAATCGTGATCACCGCCGGCGCGATGGAAGGCATCAGCCTCGCCTTGCGCACGCTCGCCGAGCCCGGCGACGTGGTGCTGGTGGAGACGCCGACCTATCACGGCATCCTGCAGGCGGTGGCGGCGTTGCGGCTGAAAGTACTGGAGGTGCCGAACCTGCCGGGGCAGGGCATCGACGTGGCGCGGCTGGATCAGCTGTTGCAGCAGAACCGTGTACGCGCCGCCGTGCTGGTGCCGAACTTCAACAACCCGCTGGGCAGCGTTACCGGCGATGCGGCCAAGCAGGCCTTGCTGGCCAGTTGCGCGCGCCACGGCACGGTGGTGATCGAGGACGACGTCTACGGCGACCTGGCCTGGTCGGGCGAACGGCCGTCGCCGCTGCGGCGCTGGGATACGCGCGGCAACCTGATCAGTTGCGGTTCGTTTTCCAAGTCGCTGTCGCCGGGCCTGCGCCTGGGCTGGATCGCGGCCGGCGCGTGGACCGACGCGCTGGTGCGCGCGAAGTATTTTTCCACCGTGGGCGCGGCCAGCCTGCCGCAGCTGGCCATGGCCGAGTATCTGCAGAAGCACGACCTGGAACGCCATCTGCGGCGCCTGCGCCGCGCGCTGGCGGACAATGCGCAGCGCCTGCACGAGGCGATCTCGCGGCATTGGCCGGCCGGTACGCGCGCGAGCGAACCGCGCGGCGGCCTGTCGCTGTGGTTGCAGTTGCCGGAAGGCGGGGACGGCCAGATGCTGTTCGAGGCGGCGCTGGAGCAGGGCATCGGCACGTCGCCGGGCGTGCTGTTTTCCAGTCGCGGGGACTACGGCGATTGCCTGCGCCTGAGTTGCGGGATGCCGTGGGATGCGCGCCTGGAGCAGGCGCTGAAGAAACTGGGCCAGCTGGCGGCGCGCCAGCTGGCCTGAGCGGGCGAGGGCTTATTCCTCGTCTTCTTCTTCCTCTTCTTCCTCTTCGTCCTCTTCGTCTTCCTCGAAGGCCTCGAGTTCTTCGACGCGCACGAAGTTGGGCGCTTCGTCGGCGAAGGCGACGGCGCGGCCGTCGGCGCACATCGGGCGGACGCTGCGGCGGCGGGTGCCGCCGGCTTCGGATTCGACGAGGGCGAAGCAGACGATGGCCTGGGCGCTTTCTTCGCCGCCTTCGTCGTAGACGGCGACCCAGCCGGTGGCGGGCATGATCTGGATGATGTTGTCGAGGTTCGACATGGGGGTTCTCGGTTGGCGAAAGCCGCCTAGCTTGCAGGGTGGGTGTGGCGCCTGCAAGCGCGGCGCGGCGCTTTGTTCCCCGCACGCCGGAGCGCTCTGCTCCCTCTTCCCTCCGGGGAGAGGGCCGGGGTGAGGGGCCGGGGCTCGCCCCGACGCTGCTGCTTTAGCCGTGAAGCCGGCGCTCTTTGCTCGCCATTCGGCGCAGGCCGGAATTCCCTTTGCTCGTCATCCCGGCGTAGGCCGGGATCCAGTAACGATCACGCCTGGTTGTCGCGTTGTGCGCAGCTTGTCTCGCCGTAGGCGAGTGTTTCGAG
>NZ_FONH01000039.1 GCF_900112865.1 Dyella marensis
CGGCGTCTGTCCCGGCTGCAGCTACCGCTGGCAGATCACCTTCTGCCCGTCGTGCCGGCAGTTCTCGCCGCATGAGGACTGGTATCACTGGCCTGAGGGCAGTGTGGAGGAGCGCGAGAGGGAGTTGGAATTGGGCCGCAACTGAGCCCGCGTTTTTTCCACAGCGCTTCAAAGTGGAATCCTTCTCCCTCCGGCGACCCGAAGGTAGTCCCCGTGGGAGAGCACGCGGGGAGCGCACATGGATGTGCGCGGCTCTGAGGAGCGAGGAAGGTGGCGGCAGCCGGATGAGGGTACGGCCGGAGCGGTGCACATCACCCTTGCGCTCCGCCCGTACCCTCACCCCAACCCCTCTCTCCCACGGGGACTACCTTCGGGTCGCCGACGGGAGAGGGGCTTCATATCAATTGAGAAACAGCTTCTCCGCCATCTTCGCCAGCGGCTTCTCCACCCAGCCCTGCACCCGCGGCGGCAGGTCCAGCGGCTTGAGCAGCATCTTCACCGTCATCTCGGCGGGGATGTTGCGGCGGAGCAGGGCCTGGGCGCGGCCGGTGATGCGCTTGAACTCGGCGTGGTTGTCGATGTGCTGCGGATAGCACTGGTTGAACACGTGGCGCAGCGCGATGTCGCTGTCCTCGCTCTTGATCTCGTTGACCCGGCGCAGCAGCGTGCGGAACACCTTGTAGCGGCCGAAGCCTTCGCGTTCGCGGTACAGCCGGTAGTGCTGGTAGAAGTGCTTGTAGTGCCGCACTTCGTCGCTCTTGATGTGGTTGGTCAGCTGCTTGAGCACCGGTTCGTCGGTGATGTCGTTGAGCGCGCGGTACAGGCTGGCGGTGCCGGTTTCCACCACGCAGCGCGCGGCCAGTTCCAGGCCGCGGCTGGGCTCGAGTTCGTCGGCGGTGCACACCGCGCCGTATTCGTCCCAGAACGCCTGGAAGCCGCGCTCCCAGTCGAACTCCGGCCACACCTTGCGCACGTAGGCGGCCAGCGCGTGGCCGTGCTGCAGCTCTTCCTGTTCCCAGTGCTGGCTGAGCCAGGTCTGCAAGGCTTCGTCGCCGGCGAAGTGGTCGACCAGGTTATGGGTGTACAGATCCGAGCCGCTTTCGACGAAGGAGGCGCTGCACAGCAGAAAGAACAGGTCTTCGTTGTGGCGGACGCGCTCGAATTCGATGCGGTCCAGGTCCAGGCTGTCCAGAGTCCAGGGCAGGGAGGTGTTGTAGCTCACGCGGTATTTCCTGTGCGGGCCCAGGCCGTTCGCAGCGGGGCGCGCGCCGGCCTGGCATGACTGTTATATGACAAAGCATACGACGAGACCGTGGTCCGGGATTAATGACCACCGACCTGTTTTTGGCGAGGACCGGGGCAAGAAGTTGCGCGGCCGCCCCGGCGGGGGCCTCAGCGCACCACCGTCACCGGCACATGCGCCCGCGCGAGAATGTCGTCGGAGACCGAGCCCAGCAGCCAGCGGCCGAGCGCGCCGCGCTCGGTATGGCCGATCACGATGTGGTCGATGCCATGCCGGCGCACCTGTTCCAGCAGCACCTCCCCGGGGCAGCCGGACATCACTTCCACGTCGATCAGGTCGGCTGCCTCGGGCAGCAGCGCGCGCACGTCGGCCAGCAGTTCGTCGGCGCGCTGCGCGCCGGAATCGGCCATCACCAGGGCACAGGTGTCGGCCGCTCCTTCGATCAGCTTCACCGCGTTGACCACTCGCACGCGGCCGCCGCAGGCGCGGGCCAGGTTGACAGCGAAACGCAGCGCGCGTTGCGACGAAGGCGAGCCGTCATAGCCGACCAGGAAGTGTTTCATGGCCGCCTCCTCGGGCGGACGGATGCCGGTCTCAGTATGCGACCTGGCGGCAGCGGCGTTCGACGTGCGTGTGCTTGGACTGCTGGTTTTCCTGGATCTTCTTGCCCGCATAGCCGCCGCCCACCGCGCCGGCCACCGTCGCGAGCGTCTTGCCCTTGCCGCCGCCGACCTGGTTGCCCAGGACGCCGCCGGCGACCGCGCCGATCGCCATGCCGGCGATCTGGTGCTGGTCCTTGGGCTGGTCCTGCACGGTGACGTTCTCGCACACGGTGCGTGTGCGCGGCTTGGAACTGGAGTTTTGCGCCTGCAGCGGGGCGCCGGCGCAGAGCAGGCAGGAAAGACCGAAGGCGAAGGCGATCCGCGTGTTCATGGCGAGTCCTTTTCGGTTCCGTGTGGAGCAAGAGTTTGCGCGCGACTCCGTTAGCGGTAGATCAAGAACACACGATTTCCACGCCCCGCTCACGGCCCTTGTCGAACGCTGAACGACGCCGCCCGGCTTCGCGGTCCGTTCAGCGACCGCGCCTACCATGATTGCCGGGTATTGACCCAACCGTGAGACAAAGGAGAGCGACATGATCAAGCGTTCGATGGGAATGATGGCTCTGGTGCTGGCGATGGCGGGCGGCATGGCCGCGACAGGAAGCGCACGGGCCGCCGACGCGAACGTGGACTGCAATCTGCGGTTCAACCTCTCCGGCTGGTCGATCATCTACAAGCACGCCGAGGGCAGCGGCACCATCACCTGCGACAACGGCCAGAAGGCCTCGGTCAAGATCGAGGTGATCGGCGGCGGCCTGACGGCGGGCAAGTACCGCATCGACAACGGCAAGGGCGAGATCAGCCATGTGCGCTCGGTCGACGATGTGTTCGGCGACTACGTGCAGGCCGGCGCCGAGGCCGGCGTGGTCAAGAGCGGCCAGGCGCAGCTGCTGACCAAGGGCGACACCTCGCTGGCCCTGGCCGGTACGGGCGAGGGCGTCAACCTCGGCGTATCGGTGGGCAAGTTCAGCATCAAGCGTCCGTAAGCTGCACTGCTGGCGATGACGAAGAAGGGCGCCTGCGGGCGCCCTTCTTTTTGGGCGCGGGCGTACACTCCGTCAGTTCCCCTTCCCCCACGGAGTACTCGCCATGCGTCGTAACTTCCTGTTGTTCGCCTTGACTCTCCTGGTCGGCTTGGCCGCCCCGGCCTTCGCCGCCGACGCGCCGGCTTCCGCACTGCCGCAGGTGGGGCAGTCCGCCCCCGATTTCCGCCTGCAGGACCAGAACGGCAAGTGGCATACGCCCGCCGATTTCCGCGGCCACTGGCTGGTGCTGTACTTCTATCCGAAGGACTTCACCCCGGGCTGCACCACCCAGGTCTGCACCTTCCGCGACGACGTCGCCAAGCTGCGCAAGGCCGGCGCCATGGTGGTGGGCGTGAGCCTGGACGACGTGAAGTCGCACGCCGATTTCGCCGCCAAGTACCACGTGCCGTTCCCGCTGCTGGCCGACAGCGACAAGCAGGTCGCCACTGCCTATGGCGTGCTCACCTCCAAGATGGGCATGCACTACGCCAAGCGCACCACCTTCCTGATCGATCCGGAAGGCAAGGTGGCCAAGGTCTACCAGGACGTCGACCCGGAAAAGAACTCGGCCCAGGTGCAGTCGGACCTGACCACGCTGAAGTCTTCGGACAAGGCTTCGTCCTGATGCTGTTGAAGGTCCGCAAGGACGCGGCGGGCTCGCGCGGTTTTTCCGCGTGGCCCGTCGCGGTATGGCTGTTGCTGCTGCTCGCCGCCTATGGCGGCGTGCAGTATCTGCGCTTCGGCTTCTACGACTACCTGGCCGGCGCGCTGGGCGTGATCGTGGTCTGCGCCGGTTGCGTGCTGCGGCAGGAATGGGCGCGGCTGGCGATGCGCGCGACGGCCGTGCTGCTGGCGTGCTGGGCGGTCTATTCCGGTGTGCTGATGTGGCAGGACCGCGATAAGTTCGAGCTCGCCCGGCAGGCCGCGCTTGCCAATCCGCAGCTGGGCGAGGTGGCCTTGATGATGGTCGAGCGCGCGCAGCGCACCTTCCAGGTGGTGATCGCGATCAAGGCCATCGGCGTGCCCCTGCTGCTGTGGCTGGCCTGGACCATGGGCCGCCCCGCGGTTGCCGCGCAGTTCCATACGCGGCGGCGCTGAGCCGGCAAGTTCAGCCCGGGTTGTCCGGCGGCGGGCTATCGCTGCATGCCTTCTGTCCGAGGGATGCCGCATGCGCCGCCTGATTCCGTCCGCCTTCCTGGCCCTGGCCAGCCTGGGCCTGCACGCGCAGGACCTGGCCACCACCTGCCAGGCCAGCAGCAGCTACGACGTGACGCTGAAGCCGGCCGAGCTGTCGTTCGACCGGCCGCAGCCGGCGCCTTTCCACGTCGAACTGCATGACGGCAGCCTGCGCGCCGACGGCGCCGCCGTCTCGCTGCGGCCGGAAGACCAGGACCGCCTCGCCCTGTTCGAGCGCGAATTGCGCGCTCTGGAGCCACGTGTGAAGACGGTGGCGCGCAACGGCGTGGACCTGCTGGCGCGGGCGGTGCGCGAGGAGGCCGCCAACCTGGGACTGGAATCCGGCTCCATGGCCGAGCTCAATCAGCGCCTGGATGCGCGCATCGCGGATCTGAAGCAGCGCATCGACGCCAGCCACAGCACCCACGACTGGCAGGGCGACCTGGCCGACCAGTACGCCAGCCAGGTCGCCGGCGACCTCGTCCCGGTGCTGGCCGGCGACCTGGGCCAGCAGGCCATGCAGGCCGCCCTGAGCGGCGATATGCAGGCTGCCGCCAGCCTGCGCGACCGCGCCGCCGACCTGGCCACCCAGCTGCGCCCCCGGCTGGAGCAGCGCATGCAGGCGCTGCGGCCGCAGATCCAGGCCCTGTGCCCGTCGATCCGCCGCCTGGCCGAATTGCAGCAGGGTGTAAAGGGCCCCAACGGACAAGCTTTGAACCTTCTGCAGATCGCGCAATGACGTCGGCAAACCGCAGCTGAGCGCGGCCGCCCGGCGCCCCGGGAATTTATGCGCCGCTAAGTCGGCGGGTCCGAGCATAGCGACCATTGCCAACCACCCGTTGCACCGAACCGCCCGGAGGCGGTCGCCGTGTCGCATCTCGACCAGACCCTGTTCAACGCCCTGATCCGCCGCGGCATCGACGACCGCGATCTGCATCGCCGGGCCCTGGAGCGGGTGCGCGATCCGGCGCTGCAGATCCTGCTGTTCGAGAACCTGCAGACGCTGGACTCGCTGATCGCCGACCTGCAGTCGCAGGTCCGCGCCGACGGCGGCGATCCGGCGCAGCGCGGCACTTCTACGGGTGCGCTGCGCGTCATGCTTGCGGATTTTTCCACCCGCTTCGCCGCGCACCGTGACACGGCCTGGGTGCAATGCCTGGCGCGGCACGAGTGCGGACTGCTGCACAGCTTCGAGCGCCAGCTGCAGCGCAAGGGTCGCGCCGAGGCCGGGCTCAGCCGCCAGCTGGACCGCCTCTATGGCATGCACCGCGACATGCACTGCCTGGCCGGCACCACCCACGGTTGAGAACCCCATGACCGACGCGCAGGACGTGCTGGCCTTCTGGTTCGACCCCGATCACGAAGCACGCTGGTTCGAACGCGACGACGCGTTCGACGCCGTCGTCCGCGCACGCTTCGGCACCCTGCACCAACGCGCTGCGGGCGGCGAGCTGGACACCTGGATGGCGCTGCCGGAAGGCTGGATGGCCTTGCTGCTGGTGCTGGACCAGTTCAGCCGCAATCTCTATCGTGGCGATCCGCGCGCCTTCGCCTGCGACGCCAGGGCGCAGCGGGTCGCCCTGGAAGGCATCGCGCAGGGCTTCGACGAGCGGCTGCCGCCGGCGTGGCGGGTCTTCGCCTACCTGCCGCTGGAACACGCCGAGGACCTTCGCCTGCAGGATCGCAGCGTGGCGCTGGTCGAGGGCCTGTGCGCGGCATTTCCGGGCGAAGCCGTCTACCTCAACTATCTTGGCTATGCGCAACGCCACCGCGAGGTGATCGAGCGCTTCGGCCGTTTTCCCCATCGCAACGCCGTGCTCGGCCGCGCTTCCACCCTGGAAGAGCAGCACTATCTCGCCCAGCCCGGCGCCGGTTTCTAAGCCGCGACGCCTGCGATATCAGGCGAGCACGCTCGAAGAGCGCAGGCGCTGATCCATTCGCCTCCGGCATCGCCGGATTTTCCGTGCAGACCGTCGCGGCATCACCCTACGCGCTGCGGTGGTGCAGGCTGCTCTCGTTCCATTTCTCGCGAACCTAAGCTTGATTCCACGGCGCCGGTAGCGCGGTGGAGGATGTCATGCGGTCATGGATATGCCTGGTGTTGTGCCTTTGCCTGTCGCTGTCGTCGCGGGCGGATACCTTGCGCGTCGGCAACCAGGTGCTTGTCACGGGCGACAGCGCGGCGCGGGTCATCGAGCTGCTGGGCCAGCCCGCGCATAAGGCGATGGGTTCCGTCGGCGCCGGCGCCCGGCAACAGAAGAAGGGCGCCAAAGGTCGGGGGCGACGCTCGAAACAGGCATCCGAAAAGGTCGCCGCAAAAAATGCCGAAGGACAGCGCTGGCAATACCGGCGCGGCCGCCGCACGGTGACCATCGTGCTGGTGCAGGGAAGGGTGGCGCGTATCGAATGACGCAGATGGCGCCGACACCGCGGTGGCCTGCATGCGGATGCCATGCCATAAATAGCGAGTCTCCAGGGAAGCCTGCCATGTCCGAAACGCCGAAGCCCTCTTCGCCCGCCGCCTCGTCCGGCCTGCTGCGCGAACGCGCCGCCGGCAGCCACGGCAAGGTGACCAATATCGAGCTGTTCTTCGACCTGGTCTTCGTCTATGCGGTGACCCAGCTGTCCCACACCCTGCTGCACGATCTCAGCCTGATCGGCGCGGCGCACGTATTGCTGCTGTTCCTGGCGGTGTGGTGGGTGTGGATCTTTACCGGCTGGGTCACCAACTGGCTGGATCCGGACCGCATCGCGGTGCGCGCGCTGATGCTGGCGCTGACTTTCGCCGGCCTGCTGCTGTCGGCCTCCGTGCCGGAAGCGTTCGCCGAGCGCGGCCTGCTGTTCGCCGGTGCCTATGTGACCATGCAGGTGGGGCGTTCGCTGTTCATGGTGTGGGCGCTGCATCGCGCCGGCCTGGCGTCGCAGCGCATCAACTTCGTGCGCATCATGCTGTGGTTGAGCGTGGCGGGCGCGTGTTGGCTGGTCGGCGCTTGGCAAGACGGCACGCCGCGCTTCCTGTGCTGGATCGCCGCACTGGGCATCGAATACCTGGGGCCTGCCGCCTACTTCTACGTGCCCGGCTTGGGCCGTTCGAGCACGGCCGACTGGGACATCGAAGGCGGGCACTTCGCCGAGCGCTGCAGCTTGTTCGTGATCATCGCGCTGGGCGAATCGCTGGTGGTGACCGGTTCGAGCTTCGCCGCATCGAGCGCCATCGCGGACACCGCGCCCGCTTTCGTCGCGGCTTTCCTCGGCTGCGTGGCGATGTGGTGGATCTATTTCGACCTCGGCGCGGAGCGCGGCAGCCGGGCGATCCGGCACGCGGCGGATCCCGGCCGCACGGCGCGCCTGGCCTATACCTACCTGCACCTGCCGATCGTCGCCGGCATCGTGGTCAGCGCGGTGGGCGACGAGCTGAGCCTTACCCATCCGCACGCAAGCTGCGATGTGCCGGCGGCGATCGTGCTGCTGGGCGGCCCGGCGCTCTACCTGCTGGGCAATGCGCTGTTCAAGATGACCGTCAATCGCAGCCATTTCCCGCTGTCGCACCTGGTCGGGCTGGGGCTGCTGGCCGCGCTGGTGGCGCCGGCCTTGCGGCTGTCGGTGTTCTGGACGGCTGCGCTGACCACCGCGGTGCTGTTGACGGTCGCCGTGTGGGAGACGCTGTCGCTGCGCGGAGTGCGGGCGCACCTGGCGGAACACGCCGGGCATTGAAGCCACGTAGGTTGGGGTGAGCGCAGCGAACCCCAACGGATGTCGCCGGTTACCGCATCGTCGGGCGAGATGACTGCACGGTCGGGCTCTCTCGTCGAGTGAGAGGTTTTGTTGGGGTTCGCTGCGCTCACCCCAACCTACGCCGGCTTGTTTGCAGCGCTGCTCAGTTCTTGCAGCAGACGTTCGGACGTCCAGACGACAGGCCTCGCCTCCGCCTCGCGCACCAGTTCGATGATGCGCTGATTGACCGGCGCCCGCTGCCCCACACGCCCGGCCAGCCCGACCACGGCCCCATGCAGCGCATCCACCTCGGTGCGCCGTCCCGCCTGCAGATCCTCCCAGGTCGACGAGCGCGCCAATGGATCGATCGCCAGCATGCGTGAGGCTACCCGTGCGAACAGCGCATCCGGCAGCTTCAACAACAGGGGCAGCCAGCGCGGCGGCAACGGGGTGAGTTTCGCCACCGGCAGGCCGAGCCTGGCGAAGATCGCCAGCGCCTCGCCCTGCGCCAGCGCCAGGCAGCGCCGCCAACCCCGCCGGGCCAGCTCGTCCCGCAACGGCAAGCCGGACAGCGCATTGATCGCATTGTTGAGATTGAACAGCAGCTTCGCGCGCTGCACCGCGGCCATGTCGCGTCGCGGTTCGATCGGCAGGCCGGCGGCGGCGAACAGGGGCAGATAGCGTTGCAGCGCCGGATGGTCCTCCACCATCAGTTCGCCGCTGGAGCCCTGGTGGAACGCGCCGGGTTCCCGCTGCAGCACGTTGAACGGCACCATCCCCGCCAGCACCGTGCGGCCGGGCAGGGCGGCGCGCAGCAGTTCGGCATTGTGCAGGCCGTTCTGAAAGCTGATCACCAGCGCGTCCGCCGGCAGGACATCGGCCAGCTCGCGCGCCGCCTGCGGGGTATCGCCGGACTTCACCGTCACCAGCACCAGCGGCGCAATCGCATCCGCCGCGCCGGTGCGCAGATCCAGCGCCGGGCCGTCGATCACCCGCTGGAAGCCATGCAGGTCGGTCAGCGTCATCCCCCGCTCGCGCAAGGTACGCAGCATCCGTTCGCGCACGATGAAGCGCACCGCCGTCAAGCCATGCAGCCGCCCGCCGAGATAACCGCCGACGCTGCCGGTGCCATAAACGACCAGCTCCGGCACCGCGCTCACGCCACCGCCGCGGCGGCCGCGCGTCCCGCGACCCGGCCCGAGAACAGGCACCCGCCCAGGAAGCTGCCCTCCAGCGCCCGATAGCCATGCACGCCGCCGCCGCCGAAGCCCGCTGCTTCGCCCGCCGCATACAAGCCCGGCAACGGCTGCCCGTCCGGCGCCAGCACGCGCGCCTGCAGATCGGTCTCCAGGCCGCCCAGCGTCTTGCGCGTCAGCACGTGCAGGCGCACGGCGATCAGGGGCCCGTTGGCGGGATCCAGCAAGCGGTGCGGCTTGGCCACGCGCACCAGCTTGTCGCCGCGATAGCGCCGCGCGTTGTGGATGGCCATCACCTGGGCATCCTTCGCGTACGGGTTGTCGAACTGCAGGTCGCGCGCCTCGATCTCGCGGCGCATGGCCACCGCATCGAGCAGTTCGCTGCCGGCCAGCGCGTTCATGCCGGCCACCAGTTCCTCCAGCGTGTCGCGCACGATGAAGTCGCGGCCGTGCTGCTTGAACGCTTCCACCGGCGCGGGCGCGCCCTTGCCGACCGCGCGTTTGGCGACCTGCCGCCAGCTCTTGTTGGTGAGGTCGGGATTCTGCTCGGAGCCGGACAGCGCGAACTCGCGCCGGATGATCTGCTGGTCCAGCACGAACCAGCTGTAGTCGTAGCCGGTCTGGCGCAGCCAGGCCAGCGTGCCCATGGTGTCGTAGCCGGGCCACAGCGGGCCGGGCAGGCGCCGGCCGGTGGCATCGAACCACAGCGAGGAAGGGCCGGGCAGGATGCGGATCGCATGGCCCGGCCAGATCGGATTCCAGTTCTCGATGCCTTCGACGTAGTGCCACATGCGATCGCGGTTGATCAGCTGCGCGCCGGTCGCCTCGCTGATCGCCAGCATGCGGCCGTCCACATGCGCCGGCACGCCGCAGAGCATGTGCGCCGGCGCGGGACCGAGCCGGCTCGGCCAATGCCGGCGCACCAGCTCGTGATTGGCGCCGATGCCGCCGGAGGCGACGATCACCGCCTGCGCGCGCTGCTCGAATTCGCCGATAACCTCGCGCGTGCTCGGCCGTCCGCGTTCGATCGTATCCGCCGCCAGCACCGCGCCACGCGCACCGACGACGGCGCCGCCTTCGACCAGCAGCTCGTCCACGCGATGGCGGAACGCGAATTCGATCAGGCCCTTCGCTTCAGCCGAGCGGGCGCGCCGCACGAACGGCTCCAGCACGCCCGGCCCGGTGCCCCAGGTGACATGGAAACGCGGCACCGAATTGCCATGGCCCCAGGCGCCATGCCCGCCGCGCTCGGCCCAACCCACCACCGGGAACCAGCGCATGCCCATGGCGTGCAGCCAGGCGCGCTTCTCACCGGCGGCGAAGTCCACATAGGCCTCGGCCCAGCGTCGCGGCCAGTGATCCTCCGGCCGGTCGAAGCCGGCCGTGCCCATCCAGTCGGCCAGCGCCAGCGCGTGCGAATCGCGCACGCCCATGCGGCGCTGCTCGGGCGAGTCGACGAAGAACAGGCCGCCGAACGACCAATGCGCCTGGCCGCCCAGGCTCTGCGCCGGCTCCTGTTCCAGCACCAGCACGCGCCGGCCGGCATCGGCCAGCTCGGTCGCCGCCGCCAGTCCGGCCAGGCCGGCTCCGATCACGATCACGTCCCAGCCGTCCCGCATATGCATGCTCCCCATGGCCGAAGGTCCGGCCACGTTAGCCGCTACCTGCGGGCCTGCCTATGCGCGACGCCGCATGTGACCGATGGCAGGGCATGACGGCTGGCCCATGCCGCTGCGCCGGCTGCGGACGCATCGTCTGCTGCATGGGCCGGCGGAGGGCCGGCCCGCGCCACGAGGGGATCGACCATGCGCATGATGTCCGCCGCCACCTTGCTCGCGCTCGGCCTGGCCATGGCCCTGCCGGCGCAGGCCCGCACTATCCATATCGACGACGACAGCTGCGGCTACCACACGCCGTACGACGTGCGCGTCGACGCCTCCGGCATCCGCTTCCAGCGCGAGGACGGCAAGCCCGTCAATGTGTTCATGCACGACGGCCAGCTGCGCGTGGACGATCGCGCGGTCGCCGTCTCCGCCGCCGACGCCGCGCGTCTGCGCGAGTACGAAGACAACGTGCGCACCCTGCTGCCCGAAGTGGCCGGCATCGCGCGCGAAGGCATCGACGTCGGCTTCGCCGCGATGCGCACGGTGCTGATGACCTTCGCCGAAGGCGACGGCGAGCGGCGCAAGCTCACCGATCGCCTGGACCGCCGCCATCAACAGGCACTGGCCGACATCGACAGTTCGCTCGGCCGTGGCATCTGGAAGCACGGCGCGGTGAGCGAAGCGCTGACCGACAGCGTCGGCGAGACTGTCGGCGACCTGGTGAGCAAGGTCACCGCCAGCGCGGTGACGGCGGCGCTCAGCGGCGACCAGAGCAAGGTCGCGGCGCTGGAGGCGCGCGCCGATTCGCTGGACAAGAGCATCGACAAGGAGATCGACGCGCGCGCCGATCGCCTGAGCGAACGCGCCAAGGCGCTGTGCCCGCGGCTGCAGGCACTGGACCAGCTGCAGCAGCAGTTCCAGTTCCGCCTTGCCGACGGTTCGCGCCTGCAGCTGGTCACCTATGACAAGGACAACGACAAGACGCCGGCCAAGAAGCAGCCGGACGTCGCCTCGCGCTGAGCCGAGGTATCCCGAAGCGCTCCGGTCTTCCCCCCACGGACGCTTTCTCGCAGCCGCGCTTTTCCCCAGGGCGCGGTTTTTTTATGCGCGGGTTCGCGGGCATGCCGGGTTCCGGCGTTTCGCGCACGCCTGCTAGGCTTGAAGTCTGTCTTCCCCGGATGGACGCCCCGCCATGCACGATTTCCTGGTGCGCCTGCACTTCTCCGAGAGCGCGATCCAGCATTTGATCGATATCGCCGTCGCGTTGCTGATCCTGCTGCTCGGGCTGTGGATCGCCGCGCGCGTCGCCAATTTCGCCCTGCGCGCGATGCAGCGCGCGAAGTTCGATCCCACCCTGAGCGGCTTCCTGCGCAACCTGATCAATGGCGTGCTGATCGTGCTGCTGGTGGTGATGGCGTTGCAGCAGGCCGGCGTGCCGTCCGCACCGCTGATCGCCGCGCTCAGCACCGCCGGCCTGGCCATCGGCCTGGCCCTGCAGGGCTCGCTGAGCAACCTGGCCTGGGGCGTGCTGCTGATCGTGTTCCGGCCGTTCCGCGTGGGCGACTACATCACCGCCGGCGGCATCGATGGCACGGTGGATTCGATCAGTCTCATGCACACCCTGCTGGTGCTGCCGGACAACCGCGAGGCGATCGTGCCCAACGGCAAGATCGGCGCCGACGCCATCGTCAACTTCAACCGTCGCGGCACGCGCCGCTTCGAGCTGAAGGTGGGCATCGGCTATGGCGACGACATCGGCAAGGCGATGGCGGCGGTGCGCGAGCTGTTCGAGGCCGACGAGCGCATCCTGCAAGACCCCGCGCCCGGCATCTGGACCGAATCCCTGGGCGACAGCGCCGTCAACCTGGTGATCCGCGCCTTCACCCGCACCGGCGACCTCTGGGGCGCCCAGACCGACCTGCTGCGCCGGATCAAAGAGCGCTTCGACGCCGAGGGCATCAGCATCCCGTTCCCGCAGCGCGAGCTGCGGGTGGTGCAGGGCAAGCTGCCGGACTGAGATGAAGCCCCTCTCCCTTCGGGAGAGGGGTTGGGGTGAGGGTACGGCCGGAGCGCAAGGGTGAAGTGCACCGCTCCGCCCGCACCCTCATCCGGCTGCCGCCACCTTCTCCCGGTGGGAGAAGGGTTCTGATAGGGGAACTGAGGCGGCTCCAGTCGCCTGCATACGTATGCGCATGGTCCCCTGCGACCAAGATCGATCCAGACGGACCGGCGTGCCTTCGCTATGATTGGGCTCTTGCGCGCCGCCATCCCCCAGGCGTTGCGCCATCGCCATCCGCAGGAGAAATCATGGCCGACCTGAAAGAAGCCCGCGTGCCGGATATCGGGCACGACAATG
>NZ_FONH01000002.1:0-168112 GCF_900112865.1 Dyella marensis
CCGGTACAGGCCATACGCCCGCAAAAGCCGTCATTCCGGCGCAGGCCGGAATCCAGTAACGATCAGGTTCGATTTCCGCGAAAGCCCATCCGCGATCATCCAATACTGAGGCCACTGGATTCCGGCCTGCGCGGAATGACGGGCTTGAGATGCTGCGTCGCGATCGATCCTCCCGGTCGCGACGCAGCGCTTGCCATCACCTCAATTGAACGGCACCGCCACCGCCTGCACATCCACCGCCGTCCAATCCGCCACCGTGATCGCCAGGTCGTTCGCATCCGGCACGTTGATCGCCGCCAGCGCCTTGTTGACCGGCTGTCCGCCCTTGGTCACGGCCAGCGCCTTGACGGTCAGCGAGCGGACGGCGCCGCGGTTGCCGAGACGCACCACGGTGAGATCCGGCGAGACCGTCAGGTCCAGCGCATTCGCCGGTCCCGCGCCGGTGCCGGCCACCGAGATGGCACGGGCCTGGCCATTGACCACACGCGTGATCGACAAGGTGAAAGTCTTGTCCGCCGCCGGGGTGAAGCGGACCTGGGTCGCATCCGCGTTGACGCCCAGCAGATCCTGGTGGCCCACGTCGGTGGCCACGCCTTCGAGCTGGATCGAAGTGCCGTCCGGCAGGATCGAGTGGTAGTCGTAGGTGCCGGTGCCGGTACCGACGATCGTGCGCGACAGCGCCGTATCCGCCGGCAACAGGTACATGCCCTTCATCAGATAGCTGGGATGGCTGCCCGGGATCTCCGAGAAGATCTGCCCGCCGAAGTTGCCGGCGCGCATGCCGCTGGCATCGGTGACCTGCAGGTCGGCCGGCGACAGCAGGAAGTCGACCACGAAGGCGGTCAGTCCGAACGGCCCGCTGAAGGGCAGGTCATGGTCCGCCAGCATGTAGTCGCCATGCCGCATCATGCCCAGCGTGATCCCCTTCGAGCTGGCCAGGTCCGCATCGGCCGCCTCGCCCGCCGCAACGCCGGGGAAGAAGTCGAACTGCAGGACGCCGGCGTCGCGATGGAAGCGCAGCTTGGAGAGCGGCGAGTTGGGCTGGTTGCAATTCCACACGAACAGCTCGACGCCGTCCGGATCGGAAATCGTCGAGGCGCCATCCGGCGTCAGCACCGGCAAGGCGCGGCCGTTCGGATAGACGAAGCGGTACGGCATCACGCAGTGCGAGGCGCTGAGCTTGTCGACATAGCCCGAATCCCACACCTCGCCCGACGGAATGAAGAACAGCAGCGGCTGGTTCTGCCGGTCGGTGCCGCGCAGGAAGGTCGCCTCGATGTCGCGATAGGTTTCCTCGACGCGCGCAATGCCTTCCCTGCCCTGCGCATGCATGGTCAGCAAGGTCTGCCGGCTGAGCAGCTTGCCGTGCTGGCCGGTCAGCATGGTCTTGCGCGCGTCGTCCAGCGTCAGCGTCGGCGTATCGACATTGCCGAGCCAGAAGCGATCCGCCACCAGGCTGGACAGCGAGGTGCAGAAGCCCGTGGCCAGGCCGCCATGCCCCTTGCCCTTGAGGAAATACACGTAGAAGGCGAAGTAGGCGGCGGTCAGCACCGGATGCCCGAAGATCGGATCGAGCAGTTCATGCCAGACCTCGGCGGTGCCGAAGGTGTCCTCGAAGGTGCCCCAGTCCGGCTTGCCGTCCGTGAAGTTGCCGAACGACAGATTGTGCTGCCCGTAGTGGAAGGGAATCTCCAGGATCGCCGGCTGCGGCGCGCTGCGTGCATTGCTGACGCGCCCGTCCGGATTGCGCACCTGCACCGTGGCCGTGCCGCCAGCGCTGCCGCCGCCTCCGGTGCCCGGCACCTGGAAGCTGAGCTGGGTCGCGGTCACCGACGTGGCGGGGATGGTGGCGCCGTTGAACAGCACCGACGCTCCGGCGAGGAAGGCCTTGCCCTTCAAGGTGGCCGTCGCGCCCTGCGCCAGTCCGCTGGTCAGCGGATCGAGTTCCGGCTTGACGCCGAGATTGACGCGATTGCTTTCGGTGCCGTCGGCACGCCGCACATAGACCGGCTGCAGGCCGCCGACGATGTCCATCGGAATGGTCACCGAGATCGATTGGTCGGCATTGACCGTCGGGGCGAGCGAGCGGCCGGCCAGCATCACCGTGTCCGCATTCGTGAAGCGGCTGCCGCGGATGGTCAAGGTATCGCCCGGGAACGCCTCCGGCGGCGTGATCTGCGTAATCCACGGCCGCGTCATCAGGTCGTCCCAGGCGGCCTGGGTGAATTCGAAGAACTCGACCGTCTGGTCGCTGCCGTTGGCCACGCCCACGCTGCCGGCGGCGCCGGGCTGGCCTTGCGCGCCCGGATGGCCGTCCTTCGCACTCTGGCAGGTCTCGCCGTTGCCGCTGCGGCCACCGCCGCCGCCCGCACCGCCGGAACCGCCCGCGCCGCCCTGGCCGACCCGTCCGCCCTGGTTCTTGATCCTGACCGCGTGGTTGGCGACCGTCGACGCCAGCGTGCCCGACAGCACGCCGATGGTGATCTTGCCGCCACTGCCGCCGTTGCCGCCGCGGCCGCCGTCGCCGCCGCGGCCGCCATTGCCGCCGTCGCCGCCATCGCCGGGATCCGCACTGCAATGCCAGCCGAACAGCCACCAGCGCTCGCCGACATGGCCGTCGCCGCCATGGCCGCCGCGTCCGCCGGCCTGGCCACGGCCGCCCTGGATGCCGTCCTCGCCGTTGAAGTCGAGGTTGGGCAGGCCGGTCATGCTCTTGACCCACATCTCGATGTTCGGCGCATCGTGTCCCGCGGCGCCCTGCGTGCCCGGCCCGCCGGACATGGCGTCGCCGCCGTTGAGTCCGTCGCGCGAATTGGCCTTGGTCTGCACGCCGAAGAAATCGCGGCCGTTGAGGTCGGGATCGTCGGCGCGCGCCGGCGTGGATCCGCCCGGACGGCGCCAGGTCACCGCGGCACCGTCGCCGCAGATCACCTGCTCGGCAATGATGTACAGCGTGCCCACGTTCGGCTCGACCAGCAGCTGCTGGTTGGTCAGGTCCAGCACGCCGGCGATGACCACCGCGCTATCGAGCGGGATCGTGTGCAGGTCCAGCACCTGTATGCCGCTGCCGCCGGTGGTCGGCCACAGCGCCGGTACCTTGCCGGCCAGGTTGCCGAGCAAGGCCGGATCGACTGCGGATAGACGTCCGTTCACCCGGTCGGTGAGGTCGGCGATCGGCGTCGCGGGCTGGCTGGCGCGCAGCCGCGTCACGTTGGTGGCGGGCATGCCCGCGACCGGCCGCGCCACCGTGCCGATCAAGGGTGCCACGCCCAGGGCGTGGGCCAGGACCGGCTGGACCGTCATCGGCTGAACCGTCATCGGTTGCACCGCCACGGGGTGAACTGCGCCCGGTTGCGCCGCGACCGGCGCGGCGACCGGATGCGCCGTCGCGACGGTGCCGACGACCGCGCTGGCCACCGCACTGGCGATGGGCCGGCTCGGCAGCGCCCGGACGATCTTCTCGCTGTTGCGGTTGATCAGGTGCGTGGCCAGGATCGACTGCCGGCCCGCCGCGTCGCTGACGCGGAACTGCTTGGCCAGGTCGCCCCAGTTGACCACCACGCTGCCCTTGCGCGCGGCGACCAGCACCTGCCCGCGCCGCAGCGGCGTCATCTGCCTGATCGGCAGCGTGTCGAGGTCGGACAGGGTCTGCACGCCGGCCGCGTTCATGATGTCTTTCACGTGCTGCAGGCGCGCGTGGCTTTCGTCCGGCAGCAGGCCGACCACCACGTTCTTGAGGCCGGCCAGCTTGATTTTTCCGGCCAGGTCCAGCGCGGCCTGGCGCGTCCTGGCCATGTCGGCGTCGAGTACAACGCCGCGGCGCAGGTTCACGTCGGCGATGGTGCCGGAGAACGCGTAGTTGGCGCCGTCCATGCCGCAGCCGATGCGGAAACCCGCGGTGCCGACCGGGACGATCGCCCCCGGCGCGCTGCCGGCACCGACCTGCTTGCCGTCGATCTGCAGCAGGGTCTTGCCGTCGCTGCCGCGCGCAAAGGCCACTTTCTGCGCGACGTTGGCCTGCACCAGGCTGGCGCCGCTGTCGACCGTGACCCAGCCGGCGGCGGTGTGGATCGAACCGATGAGTTTTCCGTTCGCCTCGACGAACAACGCGATCGACGGCGTCTGCCCTTCGATGATGTTCTGGCGCGTGCCACCCACCTTCTTCGGCGTGATGGTCGCCGTGACGGTAAAGCTGTCGAGCGAATCCAGGTCGTGGCTGCGCGACAGGTCGAGGAAGCCGCCGTCAAGCGCGACGCCGGCATTGGCCGGCAGCACGCGCGCATTGGCCTTGCGGGTCAGCGTATTGCCGTTGACCGAACCGTCGAACACATCCTGACGATCGCCCACGAGTTGAAACACAGTGACTGCGGCGCTCATACTCGCCTCCTGTGATGGCTGTAAGTTGCGTTGGATGCGAAACCGTCTTACGCCGCCGCCGGGGGCGGATTTCGTGACAGCCAGCGGTATTGATGCGTAAGGTTTCGCGGCGTCAGGAAGCTACGCGCATTGGCGCGGGAAACAATTGGCTCAACGCTGTAGGGGGACGCCTACGTAGTTGCCAGAGGAACACCGGCATGCGTGCGCGGTGTTTTCTGACACAAAGCGGAAACCTCCCAATCTGCGGCAGTACGCAACTTGCAGGCCCGGGCTTTGGGTAGGCTTGCAGCCTTCAGGACGCGCCTTCCGGCCACATGGACGAAGGCATCGAAATCAAACGGAGATGGCCTATGTCGGTTGGAAAGTTTGCGCTGCTGCTGGCCGCCCTGCCCTTGCTGGCGGCATGCAGCGACAAACCGCAGCAAGGCGACGCCAACGCGAATGCGCCCGCCACTGCCCGCCCGGCCGCACCGGCTTCGCCCGCCAGCGCTCACCAGGCCGGCACTGATCAGGATGGATCCCGCATGGACGACCACAGCCAGAACGCCGCGGCGATCGCGCCGCCCAAGCCGAGCCAGGTGCTCGAGGCCATCTACCAGAAGGACAGCCACGGCCAGGACGCCATGGCGATCGCCAACGGCAGCGAGGCGAAGTACTGGTACGGCTACGCCTTCGAGCTGCAGGGCAAGCACTACTACACCGGTTTCGCCTACGACACGCCCGACAAGTTCGGCAAGCAGGACGAGGAAACCACGCCGGCGCCCGACGCCAAGGTCACCCTGACCCAGGCCACGTTCGAGCTGGCCAAGGACGCCGCTGCGCCGGGCTGGTCGCTGCTCGAATCGGAACGCTTCATCGGCGAATTCGGCAGCTTCGAAAAAGCCGACGCGATCGACGACCAGGCCAAGGCGCAGGGCGCTGCGACGGCGGATGGCCGCCTCTTGCTGGCCGTGCCCACCTGGTACCTGGCCTCCGGCTCGCGCATCAAGTCCTTCAGCCTGTTCGTCTACCGGCCCACGCCGTCGGACGATCCGGACGACACCAGCTGGACCTATCTCGGCAACATCCCGCGCGGCGAAGACAACGGCGCGGCTTGCGACGCCGACGGCTCCGGCAACCACGTGCCCTGCGTCACCGGCGCGGGCACGCTGAGCTTCGTCCCGGCGGACAAGGGCCTGCCCGAGCTGCGCGTCGCGCTCGCCGGCACCGGCATCGACGATGCCGGGCAGAAGAAAACCTACGGCGCGGCCGATGCCGCGACCTACCGCTTCAATCCGCAGAGCAAAGTCTACGAAGCGGCGAAGTAAGCCGCTCCCTTCGCAAGGTTCACATGGAGTGTCCGACCTATGCCCCAGCCGACCCCGTCCCGCGACCAGGTCATCGGCATCATCGAACAGGAAGCCCGGCGCAGCGGCATTCCGCACGATGATTTCCTGAAATTCGCCGCCATCGAAACCGGCGGCCGCTTCGATCCCAGCGTTTCGCGCGGCGCGCATGGCGCCAAGGGACTGTTCCAGTTCGAGCCCGCCGCCGCCTCGCACTACGGCATCCGCGGCCAGGAACTGGACGCGGCCGCGAACACGCATGCCGCGGCGCGCATGTACCTGGACAACCGCCACTCGCTCGAGCATCGCCACACGCACGACGGCCGTCCCTACCTCTCGGGCAAGGCGACGCCGGACGGCTTCGACATGTACGTCGCCCACCAGCAGGGTTCCGGTGGTTATGCGTCGATCCAGGCGGCGATCGCCAGCGGCGAATTCAACCGCACCGACACCCGCGGCAACATCCTCAACAACATGAGCGACCGCGACATCCAGCGCCTCACCGGGCATACCTACGCCCAGGCCAGCCACATGTCCGACCGCGCCCTGGCCACCACCTACCGCGACTACTGGGAGCACAAGTTCGAGCGGATGCCGGTGCCGGGGCACCAGCAGGCGGCACCGGCGCAGCCGGCGGCGGCACACCCTGCCCAGGCGCATCCGCAGCCTCACTCGTCCCCTGCACAGCCGTCTCAGCCTGCAGCGAACCCCGCCGCGCCCGCCTCCGGCGACCACAAGATCGCGCTCGACGCCGCCTACGACCTGAGCAGGAAGTACGAGCACAAGGTCGCCTACGGCTTCGGCCAGAAGGATCCCGACTCGGGCAAGGTCGACTGCTCCGGCTGGGTGGTGAAGGCCGAGAACGCCACGCTGGACGAGATCAACCACAAGGCCGGCCGCGAAGTGTTCAACCGGCGCGATTACCTGAAGACACAGGAAGACTGCGCCGCCGACATCATCCGCAAGGTCGAGAAGCATTCCGGCGTGATGCTCGAGGGACGCGCCGTCACCAAGGATGCGCTCAAGGAAGGCATGGTGATCGGCGAATGCAACGGCGCCAAGTTCGCCAAGGGCCGCTATCACGACATCGACCACATCACCATGGTGGTGCGCGACCCCAAGAGCGGCGAGCTGATGATCAGCCAGTCCAGCAGCCACCAGGGCGTGCACCTGACGCCGGTGGACGACTACCTCAAGTACAAGCAGTCGCACGGCGTCGCGCTCTACGCCACCGATCCGCTGGCGAAGGCGCGCGGCCTGATGCAGGACCGCCAGCACGTGCAGGCCGAATCCAGGACGGAGCCCAGGCACGAGCCGCAGCCGAACGCACCGGTCCGTCCTGCCCATGCGCGCGAAGCCGCGCCTGCCCTGCTCAAGGAAGGCTCGCATGGCGCCGAGGTCGGCGAACTGCAGGGCCAGCTGCGCCACCTGGGCTATACCGGCGCCGATGGCCGTCCGCTGGCCGTCGACCACCGCTTCGGCCCGGATACCCGCCACGCGGTCGAGTCCTACCAGCGCGACCACAAGCTGCATCCGGACGGCGCGGTCGGCCCGGTGACCAGCCACTCGCTGGCACAGGCGCGCGCTCAGGACGCGGCACACGCGCCCCGCCTCGACCAGGCCAATCATCCCGATCACGGCCTCTACAACCAGGCCAGGAACGCCGTGCATCGCCTCGACGCCGCGCACGGTCGGGCACCCGACCAGGTCAGCGACCAGATCGCCGGCAGTGTCGCGGTCGCCGCCAAGCAGGCGGGGCTGACCCGGGTGGACCAGGTGATGCTCAGCGACGACCGTTCGCGCGTGTATGCCGTGCAGGGCGACCTCAACTCGCCCTTCAAGCAGGTCGCCCAGGTCGATACTGCGCAGGCGGCCAGCACCTCGCTGCAGCAAAGCAGCCAGGCCATGCAGGCGGTGAACCAGCACCAGGCGTCGCAGCAACCGGCGCAGCATCAGCAGCAGGCTCAGCAGCAGAACCAGGCCCAGGCGCAGACCGGCGGCATGGCCCGCTGAGCTCGCGGCGCAGTATCGGACCCTTTGGAGCAGCAGGCATGAAACGAGTCACCGGTATCGGCGGGATCTTCTTCAAGGCGAAGGATCCGCAGACGCTTGGCGCCTGGTACAAGCAGCACCTCGGCATCGACGTGCAGCCCTGGGGCGGCGCCGCGTTCGACTGGAACGGGCCGGACAATCCCGACGGCGTCGGCACCACCGCCTGGAGCCTGTTCGCGCAGACCTCGGATCACTTCGCCCCGAGCACGGCTCCCTTCATGATCAACTACCGCGTCCACGACCTGCATGCCCTGCTGGCGGCGCTGCGCACCGAAGGCGTGCGGATCGAAGGCGAGCTGCAGGAATCGGAGTACGGCAAGTTCGGCTGGATCGTCGACCCCGAAGGCAACAAGGTCGAACTGTGGGAGCCGCCCGCGGGCCAGTGAGTGCCGGAGGGCCGCGCATCGGCCCTCAAGTTTGTCGGGCATCGGCCGAAGCAGGCAGCGTGGCCTCACCAGGATCCCGCGTGAACATCAGCTTCAATCCGACCGGCCCGATGGCGTCGTTCGCCGCCAAGAGTGCGGCTGCCGACTCGACCCAGGCCGATACCGCGGCCAAGACCTCTCCCGCCGCCTCGATCGTCACGGCCACCCGGCCGACCGCCGCGAAGGCCATCGCCACCGACTCGGGCGGCAGCAGCGAGAGCCCCACCGTGCAGGCGCTGCGCAAGCAGATCGAGCAGTTGCAGAAGCAGCTTGCCCAGCAGGAACAGCAGCTGCGTGCCGCCATGGCGGGCGGCCGGGACAAGGATCCGGCCAACGAGCAACGCATCGCCGCGCTGCAGTCCGCCGTCTCCACCACCATGGGCCAGCTGTCCGCCGCGGCGGCGCGGCTGGCGGCGGCCCTGATGGCCGAAGGCGGCAGCAGCAGCGGGAGTCTCGTCAGCGCCACGGCCTGACGTCGCCGCGCCAGGCTGCCTGCCGGCGCATGCCGAAAAAAACATAAGGCGGCATGATGGATATCTGACAAGGCTTTACCTTAGACAGATACCCCATCGATGCGCCGCTTCCCGGCGCCTCACTTTCCCCGTAGGAGTCGACCATGCCCGCTGCTTCCCTGCTGCCGCGCCGCCTCGGCCTTGGCCTCGTCATCGCCCTGGCCTGCCATGCAGCCATCGCTGCGGATTCGCCACCGCTGGCCGAAGTCGCCACCGGCCGCCTCTCCGGCCTGCACGACGCCACGACCGGGTTGAACGAATTCAAGGGCATCCCCTACGCCGCAGCGCCCGTCGGGCCGCTGCGCTGGAAGCCACCGCAGCCGGCGGTGGCGTGGAAGGAGTTGCGCAAGGCCGAGCGCTTCGGGCCGCGCTGCATGCAGCGCCCGATCTTCAGCGACATGGTGTTCCGTTCCGACGGCATGAGCGAGGACTGCCTGTATCTCAATGTCTGGACGCCGGCGCACGGTGCGGGCAAGAAGCTGCCGGTGCTGGTGTATTTCTACGGCGGCGGCTTTGTCGGCGGCGACGGTTCGGAACCGCGCTACGACGGCGCCGGCCTGGCGCAGCGCGGGATCGTGACGGTCACGGTCAACTACCGGCTGGATGTATTCGGCTTCCTGGCCTCGCCCGACCTGGCGGCGGAATCGCCGCAGCACGCGGCGGGCAACTACGGCCTGCTCGACCAGCATGCGGCGCTCGAATGGGTCCGGCAGAACATCGCCGCGTTCGGCGGCGATCCGGACCGGGTGACCATCGGCGGCGAGTCGGCCGGTTCGATGTCGGTGTCCGCACTGATGGCGTCACCGCTGTCGAAACACCTGATGCGCGGCGCCATTGGCGAAAGCGGCTCCGTGCTGGGCAATCTCGAACCGCGCCCGCGGGAGCAGACGCTGCAGGAAGGCGCAGCGTTTGCACAGCGCGCAGGCGCGAAGTCGCTGGAACAATTGCGCGCCATGAGCGCCCAGGCGCTGCTCGACACCGCCGGCCAGAAGGACGTGCCAGAGTTCGGCCCCACCATCGACGGCTACTTCTTCCCGCGCTCGCCGACCGCCATCTACGCAGCCGGCGAACAGGCCCATATCCCGGTGCTGCTCGGCGCGAACTCGCAGGAAGGCAGCTACGTCAACCTGCTCGACAAGCAGGCGCCGACGCCGGACAACTATCGCGCGGCGGTGCAGAAGCAGTTCGGCGAGCATGCCGCGGCGATCCTCAAGCTGTATCCGGGCACGAGCGAGGCCGGGATCAAGGCGAACGGCACCGCATTGGCCGGCGACCATTTCATCGCCTACGCCACCTGGGAGTGGATGCGCCTGCAGCGCCAGACCGGCAAGGCGCCGGTGTACTACTACTTCTTCGACCAGCCACGCCCGGCCAAGGACGACGGCAGCGCCGGACCCGATGCCGGCGCGGTGCACAGCGGGGAAATCGAGTACGCACTCGGCAACCTGGCGGGTAACCGTGTCTATGCGTGGACGCCGACGGACCGCAAGGTTTCGGACGTGATGCAGGGCTACTGGGCGCAGTTCATCAAGACCGGCGATCCGAATGGCGCGGGCTTGCCGCGCTGGCCCGCCGTGGCGGACAAGGACGGCGGGCTGCTGCGCCAGGACATCGGCGCGAACACGCGGACGCGGATCGATCGCGATGCGGCCCGCTACGAGTTGCTTCGCCGCGCGCTGGCCGGCCAGCATCTCTAAGCCGGTGCAGCCAGGGGATCATCGATGTCGGCATGCTTGCGCGGGATTTTCCTGGCGCTGATCTGTTTCGTGATCTCAACCGGTGGCGCCAGCGCCGAAACACCCGGCGCGCCACCGGGCACCGCGCTTACGCCAGCCCAGGCCAGGCAAGACCTGGAACTGAGCCTGTCCGCGCTCGAAGCGGCCTTGCCGAACATCTACTGGCACCAGTCGCCGGCCGATTGGGAGCGTGCCAAGGCCACGGCACGCTCGAGCCTCGACCAGGTCACCGACAGCGAGGGGCTCTGGCGCATCCTGATGCCTTTGCTGGCCCGGATCGGCGAAGGCCACCTGAGCCTGGAGCGCAGCGAGGCGATGAAGCGGCGCGAACGCGAGACCGGCCTGCTGCTGCCTCTTGCCGTGCACTGGACCGAGCGCGGCGCCTACGTCATCGGCGGCTATGGCGACGCGAGCGATATCCCGCAAGGCGCCGCCATCGTGTCCATCGATGGCAAGGACACGCAAGCGTTGGCGGATGAGCTGATGTTCGCCGCCACCCACGACGGCAGCATCCGCACCGGCATCCTGCGCGAGGCCTCGGGCAACGGCTACGGCGAACTGCTCTACCGGATGACCGGGTCGCGGACGAACTTCCATCTCGTCCTGCGTACGCGGAACGGCAACCTGCTTGTGCGCGACCTGGCGGGCGTAGCGCCTGCCCTGCGCAAGGAGCGCCAGGCCCCCGCGACCTCGCCGGTGGCGACGCTGGCATGGCTGGACGCCACCACCGCCTATCTCGATGTGCCGACTTTCAGCAACAAGCGCTACCGCGCGGCCGGCGCGGACTTCGCGCAGACCATCCAGCAGCTGTTCGACGAGCTCGACCGGCGCGGCGCCAGCAACCTGATCCTCGACCTGCGCGAGAACGGCGGCGGCTCCGAGCCCAACGAGAGCATCCTGTTCTCGCACCTGGTCGAGCAGCCTTTGCACAAGTACGCGGCGGTGGAAGCGCGCGGCCGCCGCATCGCGGTCAAGGACAGCAGCGGCACGCCGTTCGACGTCGAAGTCTTCGACGACGACGAAATGAAGCAGCAGCGGCGCCTGCCGAATGGACGGCTGACCCGACGCAATCTCCCGCCGGAAGGACTGATGACGCGCTGGCATCGCGCTGCGCCGGTCTATCGCGGCCGGCTTGTCGTCCTGGCCGGCGGCAATACGTTCTCCGGTGCGGCGGAGCTGGCATCGATGCTGTTTCACGTCCGCCGCGCCGTCTTCGTCGGCGAGGAAGTCGGCGGCACCCACGAAGGCAACACCAGCGGCTATCGCTGGCCGCTGACCTTGCCGAACAGCGGCATGAGCCTGCATATCCCGCTGCTGCAATTCCGTTTCAACTGGCCCGGCCTGCCGCGCGACCGCGGCGTCCGCCCGGATTGCGCCGCGCCGCCGGACGTCATGGAACTGGGCCAGCGCAAGGATGCGGCATGGCGCACCGCCAGGGACTTGCTGCGGGAACACTGGACCTCGCCTGTGCAGGTCGTTTGCCCGGTGGAAACCATCGCGCCTTGAGACCATCGCCGTGGACGGCAGGAGCGACCAGGGGTGCTCCTGCCGTCCACGGCGCGCCTCAGTCGGCGTAGTCCTCCGCATGGCTCACATCGTCGGTCGGCCACCAGTAGCGACCATTGTCCGACGGCGCAAACGACGTGTTGCCGTCGCCGAGGCGCACCTGATAGATGTTGTTGCGCCAGATCGAACCCTGCGCCATGCCACCCCACAGGCCGCCGTAGACAGGTCCCCACAGCTCCTTCAGTTCCGCCGAGAACACATTGCCGGTCACGGTCAGGTTGGTGGCGTTGTTCTTTACGCCGAAGCTGAGCGCATAGCCGTAGCCCGACACGTAGTTGTTGGTGAAGCTGATGCGGTCGTAGACGCCGTCGCCCTGCAAGGCCAATGCATTGGTGTTGCCCAGCGAAGCGATGGTGTTGTGGTCGATGATCATCGGGCCGCCGTCGCCTTCGCTCTGCGGGCCGATACCGTCGTGGTGATAGACGTTGTGCGAAGTGTCCGCGGCGTCGTGGATGTAGTTGTTGGTCCACACCGAGGGACGGTCCGGGAAGCCGGTGGTCATCTCCAGGCCCGCATTGCCCCAGATGTCGTTGTGGTCCATGGTCGCCACCGCCTCGTCCATGGTGGTGACCAGCTGCCACGACTGCTTGAACGGCGTGCCCGGCGTGGTGTGCGAGGACGACACCGTGCCGTCGTTGCCGGGCGGCATGGCGTAGGCGCTGGGCTTGAAGGTCGAATAGCGGAAAGTGACCTTGGTCGGCGCGTAGATCTGCACCAGGTTGTCGTTGGGATCCTTGCCTTCGAACAGGCAGCCGACGAAGGTCAGGTCGTCGCCGTAGATCACCACCTTCAAGGCCAGGAAGCGGGTGAAGGAGATGATGCTGTGATCCGGATAGGTCACGATGATCGGCTTGCTCGCGCTCATGTTTGCAGCGTAGTCGGTCAGGTGGCCGGGATAGGCGCCCAGTCCGAGGCCGCCGGCGTTGGCGGGCGTGTTGACGTAGCCGGTGTTGGAGAAATCGGGCCAGTAGCCGGAGCCATCGTTGGGGCGCGCCGTCAGCGCGGTGGCGGCAGTGGCGTAGTGCAATAGCGGATCGGTGCCGGCGGGCGCCGATGTCTTGGCGTGGTCGGCAGCGAAGGAGACGCCCGGCGCCTGCGCGAATGCGAGGGCGACGAACAGCTGGGCGAAAAGCAGGGTGCGTGCCTGGTGCATGGTTTTTCCTTGTGAACTTCAACGAGGGAACACGGCGTGGCGTGGGGCCAGCGCGTGGATGAAGACGACGACCATGAATGCACTACGGCCCGCGAAACCCCAGGCTTCGCGCAGCCCGACGCCAGGACGAGGCAGGCACGTTCCGTATGACATGCGCTCCCTTTCGCCTCGCGGCGGCGAGGCGATGCGCGTGATGTTCGAGTTCCCCTGCAAGCCCTGTGAAGACCAAGTCAAAATGACTATACACATTGTATATGTCGGGCCGGACGGGCTTGCTGTCGACGTGATCACACATCGATGCGATACGGGACAACCGCTTGTTCGATGCAGGATTACGTCCGGGTGGTGGCAAGCATCAGCTTCAGGGTCACGCTCCGCCCGGCCCCTCACCCCAAACCTCTCCCCGGAGGGGAGAGGGGGCAGCGTGTCGTGAGCATGCGGCCTGCGCTCGTGTAGCTCAGCTGCCCTTCGCCGCCTGCTCGATCAACGCCGCCACTTCCTTCGGGCGCGACTCGTACACCGAGTGGCTCGCCCCCTGGATCTCGATGGTGTGCGCATGTGCCCGCCGCGCATACATCCGCTCCAGGTCCGGATTGATGATGCGATCCGCGGTGGCCACGGCATACCAGCTGGGCTTGCTCTTCCACGCCGGCACGCCGGCCGGCGTATTGAAGACGGAAGCCGCGGTCAGCTCCTGCGCATTCGCCTCGAAACGCGCCTGCGCCGGCGGCAGGTCGGCGGCGAAATCGGCCGGGTACTTGGCGGGGTCGAGATAGAGGAAGCCGTCGGCCGTCTTCTTGATATCGGTCGTCTTGCTGGTCTCGCTCGGATAGCGCTTGCCATTGGCGACTTCCGTCTCGCCCTGGTCCAGCGCATGCGCGGCGATATACACCAGGCCGGTGACCTTCGCGTCGTTACCGACGTCGGTAATCAGCGCACCGCCATAGCTGTGGCCGACCAGGATGGTGGGGCCGTCCTGCATGTCGACGATGCGCTTCACCGCGGTGACATCGTCCGCGAACGACGTCAGCGGATGCTCGGCGATCGACACGCGGTAGCCGTCCTTGACCAGGATGTCGTACACCGGCTTCCAGCCGTTGCCATTCACCCAGGCGCCGTGCACCAGCACGATATTGCGCGCGGGAGCGGCCATGGCGGGGGTGACGGCGGTGCCCAGCAGCAGCGCGATGGAAGTGGCCAGGCCTTGGGTGAATTTGCTGTTCATGGGGGTATCCTCGGGTTCGGTTCGACGGAAGTGGCTTGCACGAAGGATTTCGTGCCGGCGCCCCCAGGCGTAACGCCAGGATTGATGACGTTTTCCGCAGCGACTTATTGGGATTCCCGATGCGCCCCCTGCCCTCCGAACTCCTGCGCAGCTTCGTCGCCGTGGCCCGCGCCGCCAGCTTCACCACGGCCGCCGAGCAGTTGTACCTGTCGCAGTCCACGGTCAGCCAGCACATCCGCCGGCTGGAAGAGCTGCTCGGCCAGCCGCTGTTCGAGCGCGATACGCGCAACGTGCGGCTCTCGCCGCATGGCGAAACGCTGCATCGCTACGCCGTGCGGATCCTGCAGCTGATGGACGAGGCGGTGACCTCGGTCAGCGGCCCGCCGCTGAATGGCACGGTGCGGCTGGGGTTGCCGGAGGACTTCGCGTCCTCGCGCCTGGCCGCCGCGCTGGCCAGCTTCGTGGAGCGCAACCCGGAGGTGGAACTGGTCATCCGCACCGGCCTCAGTGGCGATCTGTTCCGCGAACTGGACGAGGACCGCCACGACCTGGTCTTCGCCAAGCGACTCGGCGGCAGCCGCCGCGGCCGGATCGTGCGCACCGAGCCGCTGTACTGGTGCGGCAGCGCGGTCACGCCGCCGCGCGGCGCGGACCTGGTCCTGCCACTGGCGGTGCATCCCGAGCCCAGCATCACCCGCACCCGCATCTTCGAAGCCCTGCAGGCCGCCGGCCGCCCTTACCGGGTGGCGGTGGTCAGCAGCAGCATCGCGGTGATCCACGCGGCCGTGCTGGCCGGCCTGGGCGTCGGCGCATTCACCAGCTACGCCATGCCCGAAGGATTGATCCCGCTCGACGAAGGCCTGCCCGACCTGGGCACGCTGGAATACGTCATCGAGCGCAGGCCCGCGCCGTCGAAAGCGGCCGAAGCGCTGGAGCACGTGCTGGCCGAGGCCGCCAAGGCGCCCTGAGGAGGGTGCCCGGCCAGCGGCGGCTCATGCGGCTCAGCGCGAAAGGGCTGCGGCCAGCGCCGTGGCCAGGGGTTTCATATAGTAGTTGCCGGCCGGCACGGCGTGGACGCGCACGCCATGACGCGCCAGCGCGTCGACCACCAGCGGGCCGACCGCGGCGACCACGGTGCGGGACAGCGCCTCCTGCAACGCGTCTTCGCCGGCATGCGCGGCAGCCAGCCGGAACAGCCGCTCCACCTGCTGCAGGCTGGTGAAGGCGATCGCGTCCAGCTCGCCCTGGCGCATGCGCTCGAGCATCGTCAGCACGTCGGCATCGTCCGCCGCATCGGCGTAGCGATAAGGGGCTACCGGCAGGATCCGCGCGCCGGCCTCGGCAAGGAAGGCCATCAACGGCGCATTGGGTTCGCTGCCGTACAACTGCACGCCGACATGGCGATCATGCAGGTCCAATGCGGCCAGGCACGCGATCATGCCCGGCGTCGTCGCCGGTTCCGCGACCAGGTCCGGGCGCAGGCCCAGCTCGCGCAGCACCCGCCCCGGCTTGGGTCCGCGCGCGACGATGCGCACCTGCGCCAGCCGCTCGATAAAGCGCGCCTTCTGCTCGGGCGCGTGCCGGTCGAGCGCGCCGAGCAACCGGCGCAGGCCCTCGCCGGTGTACAGCAGCAGGTCGTCGCAGGCGCCGTCGTTGAACCGGTGCAGCCATTCGAGGACTGGGGCGGGATCCGCCGCGTCGCGGATATCCACCAGCGGACAGCGCAATACCGTGGCGCCGCGGCGTTCGAGCAGCGTGGCAAAGACGTCGAGTTCGCGCGATTCGGGCACGGCGATGCGGCGGCCGGCCAGCGACGGTTCGGCTGCGGCCATCAGGCCACCTCCATGCGGACAGGTTGCGGCTGGATGGCCCGCGCTTCCGCCACCAGCTCGCCGAACCAGGCCTGCGTATGCGCGAAGGCGGCCACTTCGCCGACGATCAGCAGCGCGGGCGTAGCCACGGCATGAGTCTTGGCGAGCATCGGCAGCTCGCGCAGCACACCGGCGATCACGCGTTGCCGCGGCGTGGTGCCGTGCTCGATCAAGGCCACCGGCGTATCCGGCGCGCGGCCCCGCGCCAGCAGGCGCGCCGTCAGCATGCCCAGCCGCTCCACGCCCATATAGACCGCAAGCGTCTGCCGCGGCTGCGCCAGCATGGCGTCGCTGAGCGTTTCCGCCGCGTCCTTGCCGTGCGCCGTGACCAGGCATACCGACTGCGCATGCTCGCGATGGGTCAGCGGAATGCCGGCATAAGCCGCGCAGGCTACGGCGGCCGTGATGCCGGGCACGATCGCGCAATCGACGCCGTGGCCGCGCAGGAAAGCCAGCTCTTCTCCACCGCGGCCGAACACGAACGGATCGCCGCCCTTCAGGCGCACCACGCGGCGTCCGGCGCGCGCATGCGCGAGCATCAGTTCCTGGGTCTGCTCCTGCGGCACCTGGCGTCCGCCGCAGCGCTTGCCCACGTCGATGCGCTCGGCATCGCGCCGCGCCATGGCGAGGATCTCCTCGCCGATGAGCTGGTCGTGCAGGATCACGTCGGCCTGGCCGAGCGCGCGCAGGGCCGCCAGGGTCAGCAGGCCCGGATCGCCGGGACCGGCGCCGACCAGGGTGACGGAGCCTTTGGCGGGCGCGCTCGCGCCGACCTGCAGCGCATCGAGCAAGGCCTGCTCGGCCTCCGCCGCACGGGCGCGCCGCAGCAGCTTCAGCACCGGCCCGTCGTGCAGCCAACCGTAGAAGCCGCGGCGCTCGGCCAGATCGGGAAAGCGCCGCGCGATACCGGCGCGATGGCGCTGCGCCAGGGCGACCAGCGGTCCGATCGCATGATCCAGCACGCGCTCCAGCGCTTCGCGCACGCGGCTCGCCAGTGCGGGCGCGGCGCCTGCGGTGGAGATGGCGATGGTCAGCGGCGCACGGTCAATGATGGCCGGCACGTGGAAGCGCGACAGCACGGCGTCGTCGACGACGTTGGCCAGGATGCGCCGCTCCCTCGCATCGGCGGCGATGCGCGCATTGACCGCACGCTCGCCGGTGGCGGTGATGACCAGCCATACGCCATCGAGCCAGGCCGGCGCGTACTCGCCCTGCAGCCATTCGATCTCGCCGCTCGCTGCGCACCGCGCCAGCTCCGCATCGATATGCGGCGCACCGACGCGCACCTGCGCCCCGGCGTCGCGCAAGGCCGCCACCTTGCGCCTGGCGACACTGCCGCCGCCCACCACCAGCACGGGCAAGCCCTTCAGATCGGCAAACAGCGGATACAGCTTCATGGTCTTGCCCTCCAGCCGCGTCCCTGCCGTTTCATGCCTCGGATGCCGCCCGCGTCTCGGCGATCAGCCGCCGCAGCTCGGGAATGCAGGAACCGCAATTGCCGCCCGCGCGCAGCTCCGCGGTGATCTGCGCCGGCAGATCCAGCTCGTTGCGGCGGATCACCTCGAGAATGGTGTTGCGCCCGACGCCGAAGCAGGAGCACACCACCGGCCCGGGATCGCCACCGCCGCCCGGTGCCTCGCCCGACAGCAAGGCCAGCCGGTCCGCTTCGTCCAATCGATCGCGCGCGAACAGCGAGGCCAGCCATTGCCGCGACGGCAGGTGCGGCTGCGCGGCGAGGAACAGGCAGGACTCGATGCGGCCCTCCCGCAGATGCACTGCGCGGTAGACGCCGGTATCGAGGTCCTCGAAGGCCAGCCAGTCGGCCTGATCGTCCGTCACGCCGAGCCATGCCTTCGCCCATGCCTCGATCTCGGCCGGCCGCTCGCGATGGGCCAGCTCGTAACGCAGGAAGCGGTCGCCGCGGATCAGCGTCCAATAGCTCAGCATGGAAGCCGGCAATGGCCGGCGCGCGAGCGCGAAGCCGTACCAGCGCACCGGGAACGGCTCGACCCGCACCGGCGTGTGCTTGAACTCCGGCTCGCCGGAGACCGGGTCCACCGCCGGGTTCACCACACCGCCGACGCGTGCGTCCGAGGCGAACTGGTCGCTCCAATGAATCGGCGCGAACACGGTACCGGCCAGGATGCCGCCGCCATGGCGCACCCGGGCCACCATCGAACCCCAGCGCGACACCACCCGCGCCAGGCTGCCTTCGCGCACGCCGCTGCGCAGCGCGTCGTGCGGATGCATGTCGACGAACGGCTCGCCGATATGGTTGTTCAGGCGCGGCGAACGCGCGGTGCGCGTCATGGTGTGCCACTGGTCGCGGATGCGGCCGGTGTTGAGCACCAGCGGATATTCGCGATCCGCGGCATGCGCCGGTGCGCGCGAGGCGGTGGTGACAAAGCGCGCGCGGCCGTCGGCATGGCTGAAGCGGCCGTCGGCGAACAGGCGCGGCGTGCCGGCGCCCTGCTCCGTCACCGGCCACTGCACGGGAGCGAGCGCGTCGTAGGCGCGCCGGTCCAGCTTCGCCAACGGCCCCAGCTGCAGTTGCCGGCGCGCGGCCGGCACGCCGTCGGCCAGCGGCTCGCGGTTGCGAAACGCGGTGAGCTGGGCATGCTCGACGAAGATCTCGTGCGGATGGGCGAACTCGAAACCGCGCTCGAAACCCATCCGCTTCGCCACCTCGCACACCGCACGCCAATCGGCGCGCGCCTCGCCCGGCGCCGGCAGGAACGGCCGCTGCCGCGATATGCGCCGCTCCGAACTGGTGACCGTGCCGTCCTTCTCGCCCCAGCCCAGCGCCGGCAGCAGCACGTGGGCATAGGCATTGGTATCGGTGCGCTCGACGATGTCCGAGCACACCACCAGCTCGCAGCGGGCCAGCGCGGCGCGCACCTTGTCGGCATCGGGCAGGCTCACCGCGGGATTGGTCGCCATGATCCACAGCGCCTTGATCCGCCCCTCGCCCACCGCGTCGAACAGCTCCACCGCCTTCAGCCCGGGTGTGCCGGCGATATGCGGCGATTGCCAGAACGCCTGCACGATGTCGCGGTGCGCCGGCTCGCCCAGTTCCAGGTGCGCGGCGAGCATGTTGGACAGCCCGCCGACCTCGCGCCCGCCCATCGCATTGGGCTGGCCGGTGATCGAGAACGGCCCCATCCCCGGCCGCCCGATGCGCGCCGTGGCGAGGTGGCAATTGATGATGGCGTTGACCTTGTCGGTGCCGCTGGTGGACTGGTTCACGCCCTGCGAGAACAGGGTGACCACTTTCTCGTGCCGCGCGAACAGGCGATAGAACGCCACCACGTCCGCCGTCTGCAGCCCGCACTGGCGCGCCACCATGGCCGGGTCGCCCGACTCGGCCTCGGCCGCCGCCAGCGCCTGGTCGAAACCGGCGGTATGCGCGTCGATGAAATCCGGATCGATCACGCCATGCCGGAACAGGAACGACAGCAGCCCGTTGAACAGCCGCACGTCGGTGCCGGGCCGGATCGGCAGGTGCAGGTCGGCCCCTTCGCAGGTGGCGGTAAAGCGCGGATCGATCACTACCACGCGCGGGCCGTCGCGGCCTTCGCGCGCGGCGGTCACGCGCTGGAACAGCACCGGATGGCACCAGGCCGTGTTGGAACCGACCAGCACCACCAGCTCGGCCTGCTCCAGGTCCTCGTAGCAGCCGGGCACCACGTCCTCGCCGAACGCGCGCTTGTGGCCCGCCACCGCGGAGGACATGCACAGGCGCGAGTTGGTATCGATATTGGCGGTGCCCAGATAGCCCTTGGCCAGCTTGTTGACGACGTAGTAGTCCTCGGTCAGCAATTGCCCGGAGACATAGAACGCCACCGCGTCCGGACCGTGCTCGGCGACGATGCGCGAGAAGCCGTCGGCCACGCGCTGGATCGCCTCGTCCCAAGTCGCGCGCTGCGCCACGCCATCCTGCCCGCGCAGCACCGGATGCAGCAGGCGGCCTTCCGGGCCGACCGTATCGCCCAGGGCCGAGCCCTTGACGCACAACCGTCCAAGGTTGGACGCATGCGCCGGATCGCCTGCCACCCGCGTCGTTCCGTCCGCATCCACGCTGGCCAGTACGCCGCAACCGACGCCGCAATAAGGACAGGTGGTGCGTACGGCTTCGCTCATGCGTCAGCTTGCCCCACCTGCACATGGTCGCCCTGCCGGCGCACCGGCCAGGTGCGCACGGCCTGCTCCGGCGCCTCCACGCATTCGCCCGTACGCAGGTCGAAGTGCTGCTTATAGATCGGCGAGGCCACCACCACGCGCTCGCCCAGGTTGCCGACCAGGCCGCGCGACAGCACGGCCGCGCCGGAACACGGATCGAGATTGTCGATCGCGTACAGCTCGCCGCCGACGCGGAACACCGCCACCTGCGCGCCATGCACCAGGGCGCAGACGCCGGTGTCCGGCACGATGTCGCCGACGGCGCACACGGAAATCCAGCTGGTTTCGTTCGTCATGGGCTCACTCCGTCTCCACCACCACCGGGATGCCGCGGAACGCGCGCTTCTCCTGCGCGGAGGCCGGCCGGATCTGCCCGCGCTCGGGCACGAAGGCGACCTGGTCGTCGCCGGCCTCGCTGTTGACGAAATGGCGGAAGCGGGCGCGCACCTTGGGATCGGTGACGGCGCGCTTCCATTCGCACTCGTAGGTATCGACCACCAGCGCCATCTCCGCCTCCAGCTCGTCGGCAAGGCCCAGCTTGTCGTGCACGATCACGTCGCGCAGATAGTCCATGCCGCCTTCGAGGCCGTCGCGCCACACGCTGGTGCGCTGCAGGCGGTCGGCGGTGCGGATGTAGAACATCAGGAAGCGGTCGATGTAGCGGATCAGCGTGGCGGTATCGAGGTCGCCGGCCAGCAGCTCGGCGTGCCGCGGCTTCATGCCGCCGTTGCCGCAGACATAGAGGTTCCAGCCCTGCTCGGTGGCGATCACGCCCACGTCCTTGCTCTGCGCCTCGGCGCATTCGCGCGCGCAGCCGGACACGGCGAACTTCAGCTTGTGCGGCGAGCGCAACCCCTTGTAGCGGTTTTCCAGGTCGATCGCGGTGCCGACCGAATCCTGCACGCCGTAGCGGCACCAGGTCGAGCCCACGCAGGATTTCACCGTGCGCACGGACTTGCCGTAGGCATGGCCGGATTCGAAGCCGGCCGCGATCAGTTCTTCCCAGATCAGCGGCAGCTGTTCGAGCCGCGCGCCGAACAGGTCCACGCGCTGGCCGCCGGTGAGCTTGGTGTACAGCCCGTAGGACTTGGCGATGCGCCCCACCGCGATCAGCCCGTCCGGCGTCACTTCGCCGCCGGGCATGCGCGGCACCACTGAGTAGGTGCCGTCCTTCTGGATATTGGCGAGGAAGTAGTCGTTGGAATCCTGCAGCGAGGCGTGCTCCTGCTGCAGCACGAACTCGTTCCAGCACGAGGCCAGGATGCTGGCCGCCACCGGCTTGCAGATATCGCAGCCCAGGCCCTGTCCGTGCCGCGCGAGCAGGTCCTCGAAGCGGCGGATGCGTTCGACCCGCACCAGGTGGTACAGCTCCTGGCGCGAATGGGCGAAGTGCTCGCACAGGTGGTTGTTCACCGCCAGGCCCTGGCGCGCCATCTCCGCCTTCATGATCTGCGTGACCAGCGGTACGCAGCCGCCGCAGGTGGTGCCGGCGCGGGTGGCTTTCTTGAGCGCGCCGATCGAGGTGGCGCCTTCCGCCACCGCCACGCACAACTGCCCCTTGGACACGTTGTTGCACGAACACACCTGCGCCGCGGCCGGCAGCGCATCCACCGCCAGCCCGGGCCTGGACTTGCCGTCGGAGGCCGGCAGGATCAGCGATTCCGGCGCCTCGGGCAGGTCCATGCCGTTGAGCATCATCTGCAGCAGCGTGCCGTACTCGGTGGCGTCGCCCACCAGCACGCCGCCGAGCAGGCGCTTGCCGTCCTCGGACACCACCAGCCGCTTGTAGACCTGGCGGCGCTCGTCGCTGAACTGGTAGCTGCGGCTGCCCGGCGTGGCGCCGTGCGCGTCGCCCAGGCTGGCCACGTCCACGCCCATCAGCTTGAGTTTGGTCGACATGTCGGCGCCGGCGAATTCCGGCAGGTCGCGCGCTTCCTCGCGGGTCAGCAGGGCATGCAGGTGCTTGGCCACCACGCGCGCCATGTCATAGCCGGGCGCCACCAGGCCGAACACCTTGCCGCCCCATTGCGCGCATTCGCCGATGGCGTAGACGTCGCGGTCGCGCGTGCGGCAGAAGTTGTCGACCATGATGCCGCCGCGCTGGCCGACGCCCAGGTCGCACTGCCGCGCCAGCTCGTCGCGCGGGCGGATGCCGGCGGAGAACACGATCAGGTCGGTTTCCAGCGTGCTGCCGTCGGCGAACTTCATCGCGTGGCGCGCATTGGCGCCGTCAATGCCGCTCCCATCAACTATGGCCTGCGTGTTCTTGCCGGTATGCACCACCAGGCCCAGTTCCTCAATGGTCCGGTGCAGGATGCGGCCGCCGCCGTCGTCGACCTGCACCGCCATCAGGCGCGGCGCGAATTCGACCACGTGGGTCTCCAGGCCCATGTCGCGCACGGCCTTGGCGCATTCCAGGCCGAGCAGGCCGCCGCCGACCACCACGCCGCGCTTCGACTGCGCGCCCCATCCGGCCAGCGCGGCCAGGTCGTCGAGCGTGCGATAGGTGAGACAGCCCGGCCGGTCGTTGCCGGGAATCGGCGGCACGAACGGCGAGGAGCCGGTAGCGAAGACCAGCTTGTCGTAGGGAATGACTTCGCCGTCCGCCGTGGTCACGCGCTTGAAGGCACGGTCGATGCGCGCGGCGCGCGTGGCCAGGCGCAGGTGCAGGCCCGGCTGATCGAAGAAGCCCGGCGTCACCAGCGAGAGTTCGTCCGCGCTGCGGCCGCTGAAGTATTCGGACAGGTGCACGCGATCGTAGGCGGGGCGGCTTTCCTCGCACAGCACGGTGATCTCCAGCCCGGGCGTACCCAGCGCGGCCAGCTCCTCCAGCAGCTTGTGCCCGACCATGCCGTTGCCGATCACCACCAGTCTCGTCGTCATGCGCGTCGCCTCAGTCGATGGCCAGCGCCGCGGGCGAAGGCGCATCCGCCCGCCCCAGCCGCAGGATGCGTTCCTCGGCCACGTGCTCGCGGCTGAAGCGCACGGCGAGCGCGCACACCGAGCCGGCGAGCACGAAGCCGCCCAGGTACATGAAAGTCAGTTGCACCGAACCCAGCGATTTCTGCAGGAAACCCGCCGCCACTGCGCCGACGTTGCCGCCGGCGCCGACGATGCCGGCCACGCCGCCGAGTGCCTTGCGATCGATGAAGGGCACCAGCGCGTAGGTCGCGCCGCAGGCCATGTGCGTGAACAGGCCGAAGGCGAGCATGGCCACCACCGCCACGCCCGCGCTGTGCGCGCCGGAGAACCACAGCAGGCCCAGTCCTTCGCACAGCATCAGTACGCAGAGCAGGCGCGCCCGCACCGGCAGGCCGTGCCGGCGCACCAATCGATCGGAAGCGATGCCGCCGAGTGCACGGGCGAACAGCGCGAGCAGGCCGAAGCCGCCGACCGCGAGGCCGGCATCGCGCAGGCTGAGCGCGAAACGATCCACGTAGTAGCTCGCCGCCACGCCGTGCACGAACAATTCGATGCCGAAACAGCCGGCATAGGTGACGAACAGCAACCACACGCGATAGTTGCGCGCCGCCGCGCGGAACGCCGCCCAGCCGCCGGGCTTGCCGCCGTCGATGGCGACGCCGCGTGCGCGCAGATCGCGGTAATCGCCCTGCGGACTGTCCTGGGTGCAGCGCCAATACAAGATGCCGACCGCCACCATCAGCACGCCGGGCAGCAGCATCGCGCCGCGCCAGGCCATGCCCTGCCCGACGCCCAGCGCCAGCACGCCAGCCAGCACCCACGGCATCGCCGCCTGCGCCGCGCCGCCGCCGGCATTGCCCCAGCCCGCCGCGGTCGCATTGGCTGCACCCACTACCTGCGGCGCGAACATCACCGAGGTGTGGTACTGCGTGATCACGAAGCTCGCGCCGATCATGCCGATGGCCAGGCGCATGAACAGCAGCGACTCGTAGCTGTGCACCAGCAGCATGCCGAACACCGGCAGCGAGCCGAGCAGCAGCAATCCCGTATAGACGCGCCGCGGCCCCAGGCTGTCGCACAGCGGTCCGATCAGCAGCCGGCCGAAGATGGTGACGGCGACCGCGGCGATATTGATATTGGCGATCTGGTCCGCGCTCAGCTGCAGTTCGCCGCGGATCAGCGGCATCAGCGGCGCCACCGAGAACCAGGCGAAGAAGCATACGAAGAACGCCATCCAGCTGAGATGGAACGCCCGCATCTGCGGCGTCCCCCACCGCAGCAGCTCGATCCGAGTCGCCTTGCCCGACATGCGCTTCTCCCCGCAGAGAACGAAACGGTCCCGGCACAGGAGATGCACGGGACACATGTGCTGCTATGCAACACATGTGCCACGCGGTTAAAGCGCTGAAAGCGCGGGATTTATCGAAAAATCGGCCGATCAGGCCGCTGCAGGGTGCACCAAGATCATTCGCACGCGGCGCAGTTGCACCAGTGCAGTGCACCAATCGACAGCCCGCGTAGGTTGGGGTGAGCGCAGCGAACCCCAACATGGAGGCAGGGATGCAGGCCTGTTGGGGTTCGCCTTTGGCTCACCCCAACCTACGCGATATCAACGGATGGCGCCCGTCGACGCCGCACTCAGATCCGTACACTTCTGCCCATCGCTCCCGGCCGCCTTCGCCGCCAACAGGCAGTTGGTATACGCATCCATCGCCGCCGCACGCCCCGCCCCTTCCGCCAGGCTCTGCGCCGCGATACCGGTCGAGAACACCTTGCCGATCGCCAGCCCGACCGTCGCCGTCTGCGCGTCGCTCTTGCCGTCGAACCGCCCATACACCGACAAGGCGTCCTCTCTCACCAGCCCCAGCTGCTTGGCCGCTTCCAGCGCGGCGGGCCGCTTGGCCGCCGCCTCCTGCTCGGCGACCGTCAACGAAGGCGTGAGCTGCTTGATCTGGCTGTCGATCGCCTGGTTGGCAGTCTGCGCGGTGACCAGCTGCCCCTTCGCGTCCTGCAGCTGGCTCGCCGCTTCCCTGGTATCCAGCCGTGCCGCCTTCAACTGGCTCAGCCGCGACGTCGCCACCGCGACCTGGCTCTTCAGCGGATCGATCGGCGCTTTCTGGCTGCTCAGCGCCTGGATCGAACTCTTGGTCGCGTCGGCCGTCTTCGCCGCCTGCAGGTAGTCGTTGACCTTGGCCAGGTTGGCGGCATCCTGCTGGCCCTGCGGCTGCTGGTCGTTCGAATACTTCGCGCGGATCTGTTCCAAGGCCAGATCCGAGGTGCCGCTCTTGTTCGCGCCCGCCACCGACACCGGCACATAGGCCGCATCCAGCTGGTCGTAACCGATGCTCAGCGTCGGCCCCGATGCACTCGCCGGTGCCGAGGTGACGGTCACCCCGAAACTCACCCTCGACGAATACACCAGTGCCGCCTGCGGCAACGGCGAACACGCCGTCAGCGCCATCAGTCCAGCCGCGACCGCCACCATCCTTGCACGCAAATCCATGTCATCCCCCTTGATGTGTATTGACCTCACAGACGTGCTCCAACGAACCGCCACCCTTCTGCAGTTGCTCCCTGATCGCCGCCGCCTCCTCCGCCGTGCGGATCACCACGATCAGCTGGCAGCGATCCGGATCCTTGCTGGTGATCAACAGCTGCCGCGTCCAGCCCACCGCCGTCCCGTCGGCAAGCGGCACCACGCCGAAGCCCGTGGTCTCGGCGACAAGCAAAGGCGCATCCGGATCGGACTGCAGTTGCAGCACGCCCAACCGGTACGAGACCGCGGTCGTTCCCCCTTGCACCACACGGATCTGGGTGCATGCCGCCAGCGCGATGCAGGCAGGCACGATCAAGGCCCGCGCCATGAGGCGCGAGCGTGCGTCGCGAAGGTCGAGCAAGGCATTCCCCCTGATGGAATGGCCGCGGTCGAATAACACAGGATTTGCTAGAAGGACGTGAAGCCGGGCATGGCCTAGGAATTATTCTGATCCGGTGACGTGGATCGCCCTGCGGGCACTTGCACCAGACTGACTCCAACGGTGCCGAGCCGAGGCCTCTATCTATTCGGGCGTGGCGCGTGGATCATCGGCGGCGCGGCGCCTGCGGCTTCGCCGGGACGCCAGTAAGGACGGTGGACGCATGGACAACAAGGAAAGGCTCGTCATGAAATCGAATCGCCGCATTTTTCCCTGCGCACTCGCGCTCGCCTGCCTGCTCGCCGGGCCCGCGGCCCGATTGCAGGCGCAAGAGTCGGACGCCGGCAGTCCCCCGGAAGGCGGCCTGTGCCAGGCCGGCGAGAACGTGGTGTTTGCCTGCTCCTCGGGACGGAAACAGATCGCCGTGTGCGCGACCCCGGGCGACGACTCGTCGATCGGCGCGCTGAGCTACCGCTACGGCAGCAACCGCAACCTGGAAGTGAACATCCCTACCGAGCCGGTGCCACCGCGGGCCTTCGCCAGCGGCAACCGTGTGAGCGACAACGCCGGCGGCAACCTCACCTACCTGCGCATGAACTATGGCAGCACCAGCTATACCGTCTTCTCGGAAACGACCAGCCCCGGCGGCTACGAACGCAACGGCGTGCTGGTGGAGAACCGTGGCCACACCGAGCTGCACGAGTGCGACGGCCAGGCCGACGCCGGAGGCCTGTCGGATCAGAAGCTGATCGGCAAGGCGGTACCGGTCGACGATCGGGTGCCGACGGGATTTGCCACCTACCAGCAGTAAATATACGCAAGAACCTGCACGTAATCGCGCCTGCCTTAGGCCATAGAAGAAGCTAATGGGCTTGCGCCCATCAGCTCCCCACATTAATCCCAAGAAGCACGCAGATGCACATCTGAATATGCCGTTCCACCGAGCCTGCTGAACACCATCACGTAATACTGCTGAGCCTGCCTGACAGAATTCGGTTTGCATTGCTCGATATTGCCCATTTGCTGACTGCCACAAACATGTGCCAGCTGAGTAATCATGGGCTTGGGATTGCCGGAAATATTCATAAACATAATCAGGTCAACGTCCCCGGTTCCGCCAGCAGTAGTGACTTGCGGGTTCTTCGCTCCCTGTGGAATATCCACCTTGAAGAATTTCGCACCACTGAAAAACGTCGAATCCCCTCCTTTTGAGGAAATGGTCCAGGGCTCCTTGTTGCGGAGATCGCCCTCCACGCGAACCGGATCGAGACCCGCCGCATAAGCAGATCCGACCACCATCAGTCCCGCTGCGACCGGAAGAAGACTGCATCGGATTTTCATTAGCTTTCCGCTCCTTGACGTTGGTGTGGCCTGATCATATGCACCAGCTCGCCGCCGAGTCCGGCATGCCAGACAATTCAAGACAACCTCAGAATGAAAAGACACTCACCGAACTGCGCCTCGTCAGCACCGGTGGGCTGATCGAGATGCGACATATCCGCTGGCGTAACTGATACGGCTGACAGAGCCGTCGTGCTTATCCTGATCTGCACTGATTGGCGAAGCGGAAAATCAGGTACCGCCCAGCGCAGCCAGGCGCCGGCATTCTTCTGCGAGCGTCACCAGATGCGCATCGCCCTCGCGCCTGCGCAGCATCAGCAAGGTGATGATCTGCTGCGAGGTATACGGCGGCACCAGCGGGATCAAACGCACGCGCGGGTTGAAGGACTCCATCCGCCCCGGCAGCAGGCTGTAGCCGACGCCGCCGCTGATCAGGTTGGTGAGCGAGAAGATGTCGCCCACGCGCATCGCCACCTGCGGCTCATAGCCTGCCCGCCGAAAAGCCTGCTGGAAGCTCGCCGCGGTGGCGAAGTCGTCTTCCAGGCAGACGAACTTCTCGTTGCGCACCTCGGCAAGGTCGAGCGAAGTGCGTCGCGCATAAGGCGAGTCGGCGGGCACGGCGAAGAAGATGCTGTCCTCGAACAAGGGCACGGCGCGCAGCTGGTCGTCGTCCACCGGTTCGCTGAGCGCTATCACGATGGCATCGAGGCGGCCTTCGCGCAGCTGTTCCAACAATAGCCGGTTGGAGCCGAGGGTCAGGTCGATATCCAAGGCCGAGTTGCGCAGCTTCATGCGCACCAGCAGGGGCGGCATGGTGCGGGTGGTCAGCGAGTAGAGCGAGCCCACTTTCAGGCGCGGCGTGGACAGGCCGGCGATCTCGCGCGCACGGCGCACGCCCTCTTCCGCCTCATGCAGTGCACGCTGCGCATGTTCCGCCAGCGCATAGGCCGTCTGCAGCGGAATCAGCTTGCGCCCGTCGAGCTTGAACAGCGGACACCCCACCGCCTGCTCCAGCGAATGCAGCGCCCGGTGCACGCTGACCACGCTATAGGACAGCCGCTCCGACACCTTGGGCATGTTGCCCAGCTGCATGAAGGCCAGGAATACCTCGAGCTTCTTCAGGGTGAAGCCATCGTCGATGGCCATGCTGCCTCCCAGCCCACGGAATCATTAGCCTGAAGCTAATGAAATTACCCTTGGCTTGATTGAAGCGCAACCGGACGCCACCTAGAGTCGCCCTCGCCTTTTCCGCGAGAGCCCATCGATGACGGCCCCCTCCGCAGCCCCCGCACGCTGGACTACCCGGCGCACCGAGAAGCAGCGCCGCCTCGCCGCCGTGAGCGACCTGGCCCGCGGCAACCAGTTGCCCACCGCGCGCCTGACCGAGGCACTGGAACGATTGATCAGTCCCGGCGACCGCGTGGTGCTGGAGGGCAACAACCAGAAGCAGGCGGATTTCCTCTCGCGCGCGCTGGCCCAGGCCGACCCGGCCAGGCTGCACGACCTGCACATGATCATCCCCAGCGTCAGCCGCGCCGAACACCTGGACCTGTTCGAGCGCGGCATCGCGCGCAAGCTGGATTTCGCTTTCGCCGGCGCGCAGAGCCTGCGTATCTCGCAGTGCCTGGAAGACGGGCTGTTGGAGATCGGCGCGATCCATACGTACATCGAGCTGTATGCGCGGCTCTATGTCGACCTCTCGCCGAACGTGGTGCTGGTGGCGGCCTACAGCGCCGACCGCGAGGGCAATCTCTACACCGGCCCCAGCACCGAGGACACCCCTGCGCTGGTGGAGGCGGCGGCGTTCCGCGACGGCATCGTGATCGCCCAGGTCAACCAGATCGTCGACGAACTGCCGCGCGTGGACATTCCCGGCTCCTGGGTGGACTTCGTGGTGCCGGCGGACAAGCCGTTCTTCATCGAGCCGCTGTTCACCCGCGATCCGCGGCTGATCACGCCGATTCAGATCCTGATGGCGATGATGGCGATCCGCGGCATCTACGAACGCCACCAGGTGCAGTCGCTCAACCACGGCATCGGTTTCAACACCGCCGCGATCGAACTGATCCTGCCGACCTACGGCGAACGCCTGGGGCTGAAAGGCAAGATCTGCCGGCACTGGGCGCTCAATCCGCATCCCACCCTGATCCCGGCGATCGAAAGCGGCTGGGTGGAAAGCGTGCACTGCTTCGGCGGCGAGCTGGGCATGGAGGCCTATGTCGCCGCGCGGCCGGATGTGTTCTTCACCGGGCGCGACGGCTCGTTGCGCTCCAACCGGTTGCTGTCGCAGCTGGCGGGTCAATACGCGGTCGACCTGTTCATCGGCTCCACCTTGCAGATGGATGGCCTGGGCAACTCCTCGACGGTGACGCGCGGCCGCCTCACCGGCTTCGGCGGCGCGCCGAACATGGGCCACGATCCGCGCGGCCGCCGCCATGCCACGCCGGCCTGGCTGGACCTGATCCGCAGCGACGATCCGCTGGAGCGCGGCCGCAAGCTGGTGGTGCAGGTGGTGGAAACCTTCCAGGCGGGCGGCAAGCCCAGCGTGGTCGAATCGCTGGACGCCGTCGCGGTGGGCCGTGGCGCCGGCATGCCGCTGGCGCCGGTGATGATCTACGGCGACGACGTCACCCATGTGCTCACCGAGGAAGGCATTGCCTATCTGTACAAGGCCGATTCGATCGAGCAGCGCAAGGCGATGATCGCGGCGGTGTCGGGCGTGACGCCGATCGGCCTGGAAAGCGATGCGCGGGCCCTGGCGCAGTTCCGCCGCGACGGGCTGGTCGCGCTGCCGGAAGACCTGGGCATCCACCCCGGCGAAGCCGATCGCTCGCTGCTCGCGGCGAAGAACATGGCCGAGCTGGTTGTCTGGTCGGATGGACTCTATCAACCGCCTGCGCGCTATCGGAGCTGGTAATGGAGATGGCCATCCGGATGTCCACCGCGCTCCCGCGGCAAAACGCCAAAGTGCAATGCGCCGCCTGGCTGGCCGGTCAGGTCACCGGCGCGCTGATCGACGAAGTTATGCTCGCGCCCAAGCCCGGCCTGGTCGATCCGCGCCACCGCGGTGCTCATGACGATATGCATTGGCAGTTGCTATGCCGTTCGGCGCAGGCCTTGCGGCCGGGCTTCGAGGCGATGGCAGTGGCCGGCTATCGGCAACCGGCAAGCATCGCGCTGCGCGAACGCATCGGCGCGCTCGGCCGCGAGGCGGAAGCCGCGATGCTGACGGCGACCGGCGGCGTGAATACGCATCGCGGAGCGATCTGGGCGCTGGGCTTATTGGCCGTCGCCGCCGCGCAGGTGCCGGACGATCTCGCTCCCGCCTCCATCGCCGCACGCGCCTGCCTGTTGGCGCGCATTCCCGATGGCGCAGCTCCCGCATGCACTGACCACCCTGGCGAACGCGCCTGCCGGCGCTACGGCGTCGGCGGTGCGCGCGGCCAGGCGCAGGCCGGCTTTCCGCATGTCGTCGAAGCTGGCGTACCGACCTTGCGCAACACGCGCGCGAACGGCGGCAGCGAACACGCCGCACGCCTCGACGCCTTGCTCGCCATCATGGCCACGCTCGACGACACCTGCGTGCTGTCGCGCGGCGGACCGGATGCGCTCGAGGCCATGCAGGCCGGCGCTCGCCGCGCCCTCGCCCATGGCTGCGCCACCTTGCCCGGCCGGCGCGAGCTGCGCCGCCTCGACCGCGAACTGCTGGCCCGCCGCGTCTCTCCCGGCGGTGCCGCCGACCTCCTTGCCGCCAGCCTGCTGCTGGACCGCATTTCCCGCTCCTGAGAGGACTGCCCATGCAAACCCTCGCCTTCACCTTCCCTGCCGCAGCGCCGCCACGCGGCCGCGCCCTGGCCGGCGTGGTCGCCTCGGGCGATCTCGAAGTGCTGCTCGAACCGGCCTCCGATGCACGCATCACTATCGAGGTCACCACCTCGGTGGAAGGCATGGAGCGCACCTGGGCCGCCTTGTTCGCGCGCCTGTTCGCCGAACCGACGCGACCGGCGGTGCACCTGCAGATCAACGATTTCGGCGCCACGCCGGGCGTGGTGGGCCTGCGCATCGCGCAGGCATTCGATGCCGTGGCGCAGGAGGACTGAACGATGGATGCGCAACGCCTGCTCGCCCGCAACAGCTTTACCGAACTCAATGCCCGCGCGCGAGCGCGCGCACTGCTCGATCCGGGCAGCTTCCGCGAATTGATCGATCCGTTCGAGCGGCTGAGCTCGCCGTGGCTGCCGCGGCAAGGCATCGTCACCCAGGCCGACGACGGGCTGGTGGTGGCGCGCGGTTTGCTCGACGGCGCCCCTGCCGTGGTGCTGGCGATCGAGGGTGCATTCCAGGGCGGCAGCATGGGCGAAGTGTCGGCGGCGAAGATCGCCGGCAGCCTTGAATTGGCCGCCGAGGACAACGCCCGCGGCATTCCCACCCGCGCCGCGATCGTGTTCGAGACCGGCGGCGTGCGCCTGCAGGAAGCCAACCTCGGCCTGGCGGGCATCGCCGAGATCCAGGCCGCGATGGTCGACCTGCGCCGCTACCAGCCCGTGGTCGGCATCGTCGCCGGGCCGGTCGGTTGCTATGGCGGCATGTCGATTGCCGCCGGCTTGTGCAGCTACCTGCTGGTCACGCGCGAGGCGCGCCTGGGCCTCAACGGTCCTGCAGTGATCGAGCAGGAAGCGGGTGTCGGCGAATTCGACTCGCGCGACCGCGCGACGATCTGGGGCCTGACCGGCGGCGAGCAGCGCTACCGCAGTGGACTGGCCGATCGTTACGTGGAAGACGATGCGGCGGATCTTCGCCAGGCCCTGCTCGACTGCATGCGCGAAGGGCGCCCCGGGCGCTGCCGCAGCGAGCGCACCGAGGCTTTCCTTGCGTCGCTGGCGAAGATCGACGGCACGCGTCCCGCCACGCCCGCTGACGTCGCCACCGCCTACGGCAAGGAGTTGCGCGCATGAACATGTCCAGCCAACGCGGCACCGTGTGGTGGCAGGCCTTGACCGGCGGCGCCGACGCGCTCGCCGGCTACGCGCCGTCGCTGCGCGTCGCCGACGCAGCGCTCGGCAACGAGCATGCGCGCTACATCGCCATCGTGCCCGATCCGCACAACCCCTTCCCGCGCGCCCGCAACGGCGAGACCGGATTGATCGAAGGCTGGTCGCTGGCCAGGGCCGTGCGCGAGGCCGTCGAGGCCGATCGCGAACGCGAGATCCGCCGCCCGATCGTCGCGGTGGTCGACACGCCCAGCCAGGCCTATGGCCGCAACGAAGAAGCCTATGGCATCCACCAGGCCCTGGCCGCCGCGGCGGATGCCTACGCCACGGCACGGTTGCACGGCCATCCGGTGATCGCGCTGCTGGTCGGCAAGGCCATGTCCGGCGCCTTCCTTGCCCACGGCTACCAGGCCAACCGCCTGATCGCGCTGGACGATGCGCAGGTGATGGTGCACGCGATGGGCCGCGATGCCGCCGCGCGCATCACCCTGCGCAGCGTCGACGAGCTGGACGCACTCGCCGCCGACATCCCGCCGATGGCCTATGACATCCACAGCTATGCCGCACTCGGCCTGCTGTGGAAACTCCTTCCCGTCGCCAAGCCGGGCGAACCCGGCGCGGATGCCATCGCCAGCGTGACCGGTGCGCTGCGCGAAGCCGTCGCCGATATCCGCAACGACGCCTCCCGCGGCCTGGAGAGCCGCCTGCGCGGCCCGCTGCGCGCAGCCTCGGCCGAAGTCCGCACCCGCCTGCGCGCACAGTGGCGCTAGCGCTTCGTCTCTCACTCATGGCGCGCCATGGCGCGTGGAGGTGCTTGTGATCGTCTACGGAACCACCTTGCTCGCCCTGTGTTACCTGATCGGCCTGTTCCTAGGCGAAGCGCTCGGCCGCCTGATCGGCGTGGGCACCAATGTCGGCGGCGTCGGCATCGCCATGCTGTTGCTCATCGCGGCGCGCATCTATCTGCATCGACGCGGCGTCATGCCCCGGGAAACCGAAGCCGGCGTCGGCTACTGGGGCGCGATGTACATCCCCGTGGTGGTGGCCATGGCCGCGCAGCAGGACGTGGTCGCCGCGCTGCGCGGTGGCCCCGTGGCGCTGATGGCCGCGGTCGGCGCGGTGCTGGTCTGCGGCGGCTGCATCGCCCTGCTCACGCGCATGGGCCGCGACGACACCTCGCTGCCCGAACCCACCGCCGAACAATTGCTGAGCTGAGGACACGCCCATGATCGAGATGCTGGACAAGATGCTCAACAAGAACGGGCTGGTCGCGGCCTTCGCCATGGTCGGCCTGGTGATGTGGCTGTCCGTGCTGCTGTCGCGCAAGCTCACCTTCGGGCGCGTGCACGGCTCGGCCATCGCCATCCTGATCGGCCTGCTGCTGGCCTACTGGGGCGGCACGCAGACCGGCGGGCAGCATGGGCTGGCCGATCTCTCGCAGTTCGCCGGCATCGGCCTGATGGGCGGCGCGATGCTGCGCGACTTCGCCATCGTCGCCACCGCGTTCGAGGTGCAGGTGGACGAAGCGCGCAAGGCCGGCCTGATCGGCGCGGTCTCGCTGCTGCTGGGCACCTTGCTGCCCTTCATCGTGGGCGCCTCGATCGCGCATGCCATGGGCTATCGCGATGCGGTGAGCATGACCACCATCGGCGCCGGCGCGGTCACCTATATCGTCGGGCCGGTCACCGGCGCGGCGATCGGCGCGAGCTCCGACGTGATGGCGCTGAGCATCGCCACCGGATTGGTCAAGGCGATCATCGTGATGATCTTCACGCCGGTGGCCGCGCGCGCACTGGGCTTGTCCACGCCGCGCTCGGCGATGATCTTCGGCGGACTCGCCGGCACGGTAAGCGGCGTGAGCGCGGGCCTGGCGGCCACCGACCGGCGCCTGGTGCCGTACGGGGCGCTGATCGCCACCTTCCATACCGGACTTGGCTGCCTGCTGGGGCCGTCCGTGCTGTTCCTGGTCACCAAAGCGCTGGTGGGCTGAAGGCATGGCGGCCAGCCCGCACGCGCAGTCGGCACGGGCGGCGGCGGACGCGCCGCGTCCGCACGATCTGCTGTGGGCGCGCGGCGTGGCCGATGCCCTGCACGGCGGCTCGCCGCTGCCCGCATGGGCCGACGCGGCATGGCTGGCGGTCGCGCCGATGGTGGTGCGCCGCGAACAGGCGCCGCCGGGATACGTGCCGGTGGGCCTGCGCGGCAGCGATCGCCACCAGCGTCACGCGGCGTATCTGGCGGAGGCGGCGATCACGCGCCGTACGCCGCCGGAAGTGCTGGCGCGCACCCGCGCCTGGGAGCCGTGGGGCGACGCCGCCGGCCACGCCTGCCGCTGCGCCTTGCGCACACTCGCTCCGCAACTCGACGCACTGCCGTGGGCCTGGGGCATTACCGGCGGCGCGGGCTTCGCCATGTCCAGCGGCCTGCCGGTGCTGCGCGAGAGCAGCGACCTGGATCTGCTGCTGCGCATTCCGCGCGCGCCCGATCCGGCGGAACTTCGGCAAGCATCGCACCTGTTCGATGGATTGCCGCTGCGGGCAGACGTGCAGATCGACACCGGCACCGGCGGCTTCGCCCTCGCCGAATGGCTGCGCGGCGGCCCGGTGCTGCTCAAGACCGACCGCGGTCCGCGCCTGGTCGCCGATCCCTGGGCTATCGTCGCGCCATGAGCGTGCTGTTCACCTTCCCCGGCCAAGGGGCGCAGCGGCCGGGCATGCTGCATCGGCTGCCCGATAAGGCGATCGTGCGCGAAACGCTGGATGAGACGGCTGCGGTGCTCGGCCGATCCATCGACGCGCTCGACGACGACACCAGCCTGCGCTCCACCGAAGCCGTGCAGTTGTGCCTGCTGGTCGCGGGCGTCGCGGCATCGCGCGCACTCGCCGCGATGGGTGCACGGCCGGGCATGGTGTGCGGCCTCTCGGTGGGTGCGTTTCCCGCTGCGGTGGTGGCCGGCGCGCTGGAGTTCGCCGATGCCGTGCGCCTGGTCGCCTTGCGCGGACGCCTGATGGAGCAGGCCTTCCCGCATGGCTACGGCATGACGGCAATCGACGGACTCATGCCGGCCATGCTGGAGTCCCTGCTGGCCGACGTGCGCAGCGAGGGCTTGCCGGTCTATCTGGCCAACCTCAACAGCGACACCCAACTGGTCATCGCCGGCAGCGACGAAGCGATGGCCATCGCCAGCGGGCGCGCCCGCGAACGCGGTGCACGGCGCAGCCATCGCCTGCGCATGAGCGTGCCTTCGCACTGCGCTTTGCTCGATGCCCCCGCCGCCAACTACGCGCACGCCTTCGATCATGTGGCGCTGCGCCCTCCGCGCGTCACTTATCTCAGCAGCAGCCTGGCTCGACCGCTGTTCCGCCCCGAAGACATCGCCGCGGACCTGGCCCGCAACATGGCTCGTCAGGTGCTATGGCGCGACAGCATGCGCGCGGCGTGGGAGCGCGGCGCTCGGCTGGCGGTGGAAATGCCGCCGGGCAGGAGCTTGACCCGATTGGCCCAGGGCAGCTTCGATGGCATTGCGCTGGCGGTGGATGGCAACCGCCTGGATGGTATCGCTGCCGCGATGGCGGCAGCCGAAGCAGAATAGTGGCGCCGTGCCTCGCCGGTCACTCCGACGAGCGCACGACGCCCATCATCACCGCCGCTCGCCCGGCCACAATGGGCGGCCTGACGGAAACATGCGGCTCAGTAAGTCCAGGTCGCCATCAAAACCACGCCGGAATAAGCCTTTCTCCCACGCACCTGCACGAAATAGGTTCCTGCGGCTGGAGACATGCTCCCGTTGTAGCTGCAAGTCTCGTTATTGTCTGCGAGTTTCAAACGGCAATCCGAGTCGAATGAAGTGGGTAGTGCCTCATGCTTGACGTAAAGATCGGCATTCCCCTTGCCTCCGCTGATGGAGATGTTGAGGGTTCTGGCGCCAGGCGGAACGGCGATTTTGTAGTTCTTTACGCTACGCCTGCCGCCGCTCTTGATGGCCACCGGCTCGCCGTTCGCAAGCTCCTCGATTTCTTCGCTGCTCAAGCCGACATCGGCGAACGCCGCAGTCACGTCGAGTTTTCGATAACCCTTGACCCTCGCAGCGTTCTCCACGCCATTGACCGCTTCCTCGGCGGAATCCAGTGGCGTCCAGAGAACCTTGTTGGCCAGATAAAAAACCTCGAACGCCTTCCTGGTATCCCAGCCGTCGGTCTTGGCCAGCAGACAGAATGCCTTGTTGAATACGCCGGCCGCCTGATGCGGGGTCAGGTCTGGGGAGTAATCCTTCATGTGGTCGATCGATTTGCCATCCCTGGTCGGATTGCACATATGGCGCAGCGCGTCATCCTTGGCTTCGAAGATCTCTGCTCCGACGAGGAAGTCGTTTGATCCGCGCGAATAGAATTCTGCCGCCTCACCCGCCATGTCGGAGAATGCCTCGGCGACAGCAGCGGCAGCCCCCTCTACTTCTTGATGAGCCGGAATCTTCCCCAAACCATAAGGACGAGGGAAATATAGATAAGGGCGAGGGAAATATAGATTGGTGTGCTTCTCGGTGAAGCCGTGACTGATCTCGTGGGCGATCAGATCAAGCACCGCGGGCGCATACCGGCCATTCCCGTCCTTCCCAAGGTGCACCGCCTCACCATCCCAGCCGGAGGTGCCGTCGGGCACGCTGGAATTGGCCACTATCTTTACCGGCAGGTCGACCGGCGGCTCGCCAAACCAGGTCCGATACATGTCGACCACCACCCCGGCGTAGTGATGAGCATTGTTCGCCGCAGCGAGATAAGAGGGGCTATACGGGCAAGCAAACTTCTGAGGACCTGGCCGGCCGAATTCGTTCAAGCCATAGGTCACCACATACTTGTTCTTCAGCCAGCAGTTCTTCCTGTCCTGCGTGACTGCGAGGGCCGGATACTCCCGTCCATAGGTGTACAGGCCCACCCTCGGATTTCCGCCGACACCTCTGGCCAAAGTGATGTCCCCTTTGATCCATTGCCAGTCGTTGTACGTTCCCGTGTTGTCAGCGTCCCTGGCCAGCCCCTGCCATTCCTTGATGATCTCCCCTGTATTGGCATCGACGATGGCCATGGGCCGGGAGATAGCCGGTACGTCGATATTGAAATAGACCAGGTAGGCAAGCCGCGCACGCTCACTGTCATCGACGTAAATATGCAGCTTGGCACCAGCGCTGCGGGGTGCCATGGGCGGCAGAACGGCAGAGAATGTCGCCTGCGCCGAACTTTCATCCAGGCGCGGCTTTACCGAGGCCAAGTCGCTTCCGGCATGCTGTAGCAGTCTTCCATCCGCCCTGATCCTTCCATCCGCCTTCCGTTCGACGGCGAGGGTGAAACCGTATATGGGCACTCCCTTGTAGTGCTGCTGCATGCGTACTACCTGCGTGCCCTGCGTGGCCTGGATCGAGGCAGCGGCCTTGAAAGTATTACCGGGACCAAGGCCGAGTTTCGCCGGCAGATCTTCGACAGGCGTCTTGCCGAGGACGACTCCGCGAACATTCTGCACATGAGCCGCCTCGGCCGTCGTCACCCCCGCGAGAAGCAGCATGCGGATCAGATATGAATTTCGATGCCTCATGAAACGCCCCTCCATGACGTGGATTGACGTCCACGCCCCGCATTGGATGGATTTTCAGCTGGCGAATCACCGTACCGGCTGACTCAGGACAGGCCTGCCCGGTACTGCCGTTGGGTTCTGCGCTGCCAGAGAATGTTCGTCGTGGCAGCCTGTCCGAAAAGACCTCTGGGCCTGCACACGAGCTGGAGCTGGCGATGACGTCTCATGTCACGCTGGCAGCATCATCATAAGAAGGCATCGAGCCGGGCGTGCATCTCTATCGAATGACAAATGTTCCCGTTTGGCGCGTCTGCATCCGGACGGCAGCCGACATATCGCGCAGTGGACGACAAGCATGCTCCATGCAGCCGCGGCGAATTTCGATAGGACAGACCAGTATGAGCGCGACCATCCGAGCTACCGAAGGACGGCTGCGCTTGCCGCATCCACAAAAGAAAAAAGCCGGTGAGCGCATCGCGCCCACCGGCCCTCCGTTCAACCGACCGCTTCGCTCAAGGCCACAGGTGCAGTGAGCGAAGCCCGCCTATCAAGGCGTCCAGGTCGCCTTCAGCGTCACGCCCGAGAAGGACGTGTAGCCGCGCAGCATCACGTAGTACGTGCCCGTCGACGGCGTGCTGAAGCTGCAGCTCTCGTTGTTGCCGTTGAGGTACGGACGGCAGTTGTAGCTGGACGTGGTCGGCGCGGAGCCGAACTTCACGTACAGATCCGAGTCGCCGCTGCCGCCGGAGATGGCGATCTTCAGGTTACGCGCACCGGCCGGGATCGCCACGGTATAGTTGAGCTGCGCACCGGTGGCGCCCGACAGGCCGGTGACCGGCACGCCGTTCTGCAACACGGTACCGCCACCGCCGCCACCCGAGCAGCTCACGCCCACGGCGGTGAACGCCGCGGTCACGTCCGCCTTGGTGTAGCCCTTGTCGACCGCGGCCTTCTCCACGCCGCAGGCGCCGTCCTTGTAGTCCGAGGTCGCGGTCCAGTACACCGCGTTGGCGCCTTCGAACACCTCGAACGCCTTGCGCGTATTCCAGCCGCTGGTCTTGGCCAGCACGCAGAACGCCTTGTTGTAGACGCCGCTGGAGTAGTGGACGTCCAGGCCATCGTAGTAGTCGGCCGCGTTGTCGATCGAGGAGCCGTCCTGGGTCGGATTGCACATGTAGCGCAGCGCGCCGCTGCTGGACTTGAAGATCTCCGCGCCGACCAGGAAGTCGTTGCTGCCGTTGCGGTCGAAGTACTCCGCCGCCTCGCCGGCCATGTCGGAGAAGGCCTCGTTCATGCCGCCGGACTGGCCGCTGTACTCCAGGTTGGAGTGCTGCTCGGTGAAGCCGTGGCTGATCTCATGGCCGGTCACGTCCAGCGACACCAGCGGATAGAACGTGCTGGCGCCGTCGCCGAAGGTCATCGAGCTGCCGTCCCAGAAGGCGTTCTCGTAGCTGTTGCCGTAGTGCACCTTCATCACCAGCACCTGGTTGAGCGGCGGAGCGCCGAACCAGCTCTGATACAGGTCATGCACCACGCCGCCGAAGTGGTGCGCGTCGTTGATCGGCGCATAGGCGCCATTGACGTCCGCCTCGTCGCTGTTCGAGCAGGTGAAGCTCCACAGCGTGCCCGTGCCGCTGGTGGCGTGGTTCATGTTGTAGGTCTTCACGTTCGCGTTCTGGAACGTGCAGGTGCTGCCGGACTGGGTGACGTTGAGATAGGGAAACTGCGTGCCGTTGTACTGGTACATGCCGGTCTTGGCGTTGCCGCCGGGACCGGTGGCATTGGCATTGGTCAGGCCTTCCCACTGCTTGATCACCTGCCCGGTGTTCGCGTCGACGATGGCGGTCGGACGCGTCGGATTCGGGCTGTCGACCACGTACGAGGTCAGATACACCAGCCGCGCGCGGCCGCTCGCATCGGGATACACGTACAGGTCGGCGCGCTCGTTGCGCGGGGCCGAGGCCGTGGTCGGCAGGAAGCCCTTGGTCGCGCGCAGCGCGGACAAGGCCTGCGTGGTGCTCAGGCGCGGCGCCACCGAACCCAGGTCCACCTGCACGTTCTGCAGCACGGCGCCGTCGGCGGTCAGCGCATTGCCGGCCACGTCCTGCTCGACCGCGATGCTGCGGCCGTAGACCGGCACGCCCTTGTAGTACTGCTGCATGCGCACCACCTGCGTGCCGCGCACCGTCTTGGCCGCGCCCTGCGCGACGAAGCTGTTGTCGGCACTCAGGCCGAGCTTCGCGGCGAGCTGGTTGCCCGGCGTGACGCCCAGGCTCTGCGCCTGCAGTTTCTTCATATCCGCCGCATGCACGCTGGTGGCGCCGATCAGCCCCATCACGGCCAGCCACAGACATGCACGCTTATGCCCCATCTTTGCACTATTCATTTGCGGTGTTCTCCAAAGGGTTATGGGAAACCACCGGGCAGCGCGAAACACTCCCCAAAACAGGAACGTCTGCTTGCAAAATCAATTGTGAGAAGCAAGCCGTCCCCATTCCTGCCTGTCGAAGAAACAGGCAAGAACCTACGCCGCACCGGCGATGCGCTTCTGTGCAAACGAGTTACTTGAGATAGCCGCCGAGCCCCTATTCGACGGCGGGGCGACGCTATCACGGGGGTTGGTCAATGAAACGTGACAATCTGCGGTTTACGCAAAGAAGTGCGAACTGGGTTGTGAATCTTGCGAAGGGCGGGAGCGAGAACTTGCACCGCGATGCATGCGCCGACAAAGCATGCGGGAAAAGCGCATTTCAGGCGATTTTCTTCGCCATAAATCGATTCAATTAAATCGACGCGAACGGCGGTAACCGATTACGCCTATCCTGCAATCGTGCTCCCGCTCGTTCTCGCGTAGTCCACACGCGCATCACCAGAACGAATCGACTATCCCCCGCGTATTCCAAATGAAAGGGAGTACCGCCATGGAACCGATCCTGATCATGCGCACCGCGGTCGTGCTGCTGGCCGTGGCCGCCGCGGGCGGCCTCGCCATGGCCGGCATCCGTTTCGCCGGCAAGCCGCATCCGCCCACCTGGATGGCCATGGGTCACGGCTTCATCGCCGGTGCCGCGGTGACCTTGCTGGTCTACGCATATTTCACCGTCGGCCTGCCGACCTTGGCGCAATTCGCACTGGTGCTGTTCGTGCTCGCGGCGATCGGCGGCGTGGTGCTGAACCTCAATTACCACTGGAAGCAACTGCCCTTGCCCAAGGGGCTGATGATCGTGCATGCCCTGGTGGCAGTGATCGGCTTCGTGCTGCTGCTGATCGCCGCCTGGACCTGACCGGCCGGCGCTACGGCCGCTTCAGGCGCCGGGTTTTCGAACGGGCCACGGCCATTCATACATAACGCGAAGCGGCCATCGTCACCACGGCGATCATCAGCAGTGCGGCCGCGATGCGATGCCCGATGACGATGCGTGGCGGCAAGGCTGCCGCCTGGCCGTCGCCCCGCCCCTTTCTCAAGGCGCCGCCCACCACGATCACCTGCACGGCCAGCGCCGCGAGTGCGCTCAGCGCGCCGATCATCAGGCTGCGTTCCACCGGACCGACCGCCCCCGCGTGCACGACATGCCACAGATAACCGCCGGTGAGCACCGCGACCGCGGCCGCGCCCATCTGCGGCCGGAACAGGCGCCGGGTTTCGCTGCCGCCGGTGCGCGCCAGCGCAGCGGTGCTGCCCGCCCAGAACACGGCGGCCAGAACGTGCAGGGATATGGCTACCATCAGTACGTACTGCATGATCCGGCTCCTGCGAGGGTGAGTAGACGGGTGGCCGCATTGACTATACAAGTTGTATATACAAAGACAAGAGGTGACCATGTCCACGCGCTCTTACACCAGCCATGTCCGCTCGGCCGCTGCCGCCGAGAAGCGCGAGCGCGCGATCCAGGCCGCCGCCGCCTTCCTGCGCGAGTCGGGCAGCGCCGCGAGCTTCTCGCTGGATACGGTCGCCAAGCTCGCGGGAGTGACCCGGCTGACGCTGTACAACCAGTTCGGTTCGCGGCGCGGCCTGCTGGAAGCGGTATTCGACGACATCGCTCAGCGCGGGCGGCTGGTGCGCCTGAAGGACGTCGCCATGCAAGCCGACCCGCGACAGGGCCTGGACCAGATGATCGGGATCTTCTGCGAGTTCTGGAGCCACGACGCCGCGGTGGAGCGGCTGCACGAGGCGATGGTGCTAGATCCTGAATTCGCCCAGGCCTTGATCGAACGCAATGAGCGGCGGCGCGGGCTGGTCCGCGGGCTGGTCGAGCGCATCGTGCCGAAGTCGGCGGGCGCCGCGGCAAAACGCGACGTCGTCGACCTGATCTTCGCCATGACCAGCATGGCGATGTACCGCATGCTGTCGCAGCGGCGATCGGCCAAGGCGGTGGAGGCGCTGATCCGCTCCACCGTCCACGCCGCGCTGGACCGGCTGGCGGAGTGATATCGCGCTTAGCGGACGTTGATCAGATAGAGCGCATACGCTCCGATCGCGACGCCGAGAAACTGGCTCAGGATCAACAGCCAGCCCCAGGCCCGGTCTTCTTTCAACAACCGCGCGCAGATGGCATACGGCCCCAGCTCCTGTCCCCACGCCTTCCGGTACTTGAAGACGATCGACCAGCTGAGCAGGCCGCTGACGCCCAGCAGGAGAGGCACGAGGACAGGCAGTTTCATGAGGCGGATCGACTCGCGATGACAGGCTTCAGTGCCGCTCGCCGCGCCACGCGATGGCAGCGGCCGGCGAGCGGATTCGCAATGAAGTGTGCGGCCAGGCGCCGCGCTGTCAACCGCAAATATTTGCCGCAAGAAACGGTGCGATACACGCAACCGGCATGCTCACTGCACCGGATGGATCTGCGTAAAGATCACCTTCCACTGGCCATTGCGCTTCGCCCACACATCGACGAAACGCCCGCGGAAAGTAAATTCCTTGCCGTCGCTGCTGCCCTTCGCATCCACCATGCCGGCCAGCACGGCGCCATCCCCCCACACCTTGCTCACCTGGTCGTAGATGCGGACCGAAAGAGTCTTGTTGCCGGGCTTGGTCTGGTCGGCGATGAATTGCGCCTTGGTCAGGTTCTTGCCGGCGGTGTCGGCCAGTGTGTAGTCGTCGGCGAGGACCCGTTCGAGTTCCGCCTTGTCCGCCTTGAATTGCGCGACGTCGTAGGCCGTGGCGGCGGCGGCGAGGTCTTTCGGCAAGTTGCTGTAGTCGCCGAAGTTGTTTGCCTGGACCGACGTGGCGATCAGTGCAACGCCGAGCGCGACCAATCCGAGTAATGAACGCATAGCTCCTCCAAAGTGGATGTTCACGTGCACGAAAGCCGGGAATCGGGGCAGCAAGGCGGGCATTGGACACCTCGCCTGTCACCGGCGCCTATGGGCCAGAAGTCAGAGCAGCCATCCTGTGTCGCCCGGATAAAAGGCCGGATTTGCGCAAGTACCGGCGCTAACATGCGCAGCCAAGGGGACCAGCGGAGACGACGATGTGGAAGCGGGTAGTCGGCTACGGAGCGCTGCTGGCGGCAGGAACGCTCGCCCTGCAGTGGCTGGACTACCAGCGCCTGGCGCGGATGCACCCGGGCGACATCTATCTGTTCCTGGTCGCGGCCGCCTTCCTGGTGCTGGGCATCGTCGTGGGCGCCAAGATCTTCGCCGCGCCGGCAGCGCCCACCTTCGACGGCAACCCCAAGGCTCAGACCGCGCTGGGGCTGAGCGGGCGCGAGCTGGAAGTACTGCATGAACTGGCGGCCGGCCACTCCAACAAGGAGATCGCCGCGCACCTCCACGTCTCGCCGAACACGATCAAGACCCACGTGGCGCGGCTGTTCGAGAAGCTCGGCGCCAAGCGGCGCACCGACGCCATCCGGCGGGCGCGCGAGCTGGGGATCGTGCCCTGAGACCGGATCTTTTGGGGTGAACCGCCCCAAATCATCCATTCGGGCGATTGCCTGGCGGCGCCGGATCGCGGCCAATGGCGGCACCATCCATTCACAAGGAACCGTACCGTGCTGCGCACCATCCTGAAATACGGCCTGATCGCCGGCCTGGTCGTCGGCGGCTTCGAGCTCGCCACCTTCGTTCTGTTCCGTGGAATGCCACCACTGAAGTACGGCATGGTGGTCGGCTACACGACCATGCTGATCGCCCTGAGCGCGGTCTTCGTGGGGATCAAGCGGCACCGCGACCTGGACCGCGGCGGCGTCATCGGCTTCTGGCCGGCGCTCGGCGTCGGGCTGGGCATCAGCTTCATCGCCGGGATCTTCTACGTGGCCGCCTGGGAGGCGGTGCAGTCGATGATGCACATGGACTTCGCCAGCTCCTACGCCAACGCCATCATCGCCAGCCAGAAGGCCAAGGGCGCGAGCGCCGAAGCGCTGGCGAAACTGAGCGCCGACATGGAGACGTTCAAAGTCCAATATGCCAACCCGCTGTACCGCCTGCCGATGACCTTCGTGGAGATCTTCCCGATCGGCGTGCTGGTGTCGCTGGTCTCGGCCGGGCTGCTGCGCAACAGCCGGTTCCTGCCGGCGCGCAGGGGCTGACCGGTCAGGCTGTCTCCCAGGCGAAGTCGTAGAAGACACGCCACAGGTTGCCGTCCGGATCGGCCGCGGTGAATTCGTGCAGTTTCCACGGCTTGGATGCGGGCGGCGAGACGATCCGGGCGTCGCTGGCGCTCCAGGCGCGGTGCAGTTCGTCCACCGCGTCGCGGCTTTCGAGATTGAGCCACAGCACCACCGGCGCCGCGGTGCCGTGCATCCGGCGAAAGGCGTTATTGGCCAGGAAGATGTTGCAACACGGGGCCGCTCAACGCGCCCCGCCCGACGCCGCCATATGCACGCGAAGTATCCTGCGCAACTCCAGGATCGCCGCCGGCGTCTCCTGCACGCTGTGCCACGACGGCACGGCCAGTTCCGACTCGGCACCTGCCAGGTGTGCACTCTTGTATGGCACCACGCCATCGCTGCTGTCGGCCAGCGGCCCCGGCGGCGTATAGACGCCGACGATGGTGTGGTAGCGCACCCGCGGCGACATCGGCAGGTCCGCCGCGGCCACGATGAAGGGGTCGGTGTCGCTCAGGTTGTCGACGCTGTTGGGAATGCGCACCGGCGTGCCGCCCTCGCCTTCCTTCAACAGGTCGGTGATGCTCGCCACCTCCTTGAGCACATTGGCCGGCAGCCGGATCAGGTTGGCCATCCAGCGCGCGATGGTGTTCTGCGCGTAAGGCGTGCCGCGTTGCGGCGAGGCCAGGAACACCGCACGCGTCACCTGCGGCATCGGCGTGAACTGCAGATAGGTCGCCAGGCGCTCGCGCAGGCGGTCCTGCTTCGCCTTCGACAGGTTGGCGCGCGCCGGCATCAGGCTCCACAGCTTGTCGCCGCTGGATGACACCAGCAGGCGCGCGATCACGCCGCCCATGCTATGGCCGATCAGCACGACGTTGTTGGAGGCACGCGCCTGGCCGCCCGGATCGAAGTGCTGGAAGGTGGCATCCAGCGCCTTGCGGATATTGGCCAGGTTGACCGCGATGGGCGCATTGGTCGGGTAGTAGATCTCCCACACCTGGTAATTGCTGCGCAGGTCTTCGTCGCCCATCACCTCGTTGGAGACGTTGATCCATGCCTCCGGGCTGCTGGCCAGGCCATGCAGCATGATGATGGTCAGGCGATCGGGATCGTAAGGCTGCATCAGCAGCACGCGCGGCGTCTTGATGCCACCCTCCCGGCCCAGCAGCGACCGGATCGACTGGGTGGCGAAACCCGAGCGGGCCAGCCACACGCCATAGGCCGCGGTGAAGTTGCCGGCGAGCGGCACCGCGTGGCCGGCCACGGTCATCGAGTCGTTGCGGTAGGGGTCCTCGACCTGCACCACGGCCTGCCTGGTGGCGAGCACATCGCTCAAGCTGGCGCCGTCGAACAGGATGGCGCCGGTCATCGATACATAGTCGGGATCGCGCCAGGGCACGTCGTTGGCCGGCGCATCCGGCGGCGCCACCGCCACGAATTCCGAACCGAAACCATCGCGGCGGTACACATTGCGCACGCCGTTGAAGCGCAGCGTCGAGGCGGGAATCAGCTCGGCCGGATCCGACGCCGCCCCCGCCCAGCGCACCGCCGGCTCATTGCCCGTGACTTGCCAGCCGGCCAGCTCGGCATGCCGCGTATTGCGCTCCAGGTGCGGCAGCTCCTGGAAAAAGCGCGTCATCGCGCGCTGCACGGCAAAGTTGTAGAAGCCGATCACCCGCACCTGGCGCAACTCGAAGGACCGCTCGGAGGGTTGGCGCTTCGTATAGAACAGATAGGCATAGGCATAACGCCCCGCCTGCAGGTAGGCATCGAGCGCCTGGTCGCTCATGCGGGTGTCGCGGGTACCGCGATCGGTGCGCATGGCCAGGCCCAGCCACAGCTCGGACAGCGCGGAAAGCCGCTGCTCGTCGTCCAGCCCCGGCGAGTGCAGCACGGTTTCCACGCAGGCCGGGAACGCACGCTCGCAGTCGCGCGCGGTCAGCGCCACCACGTTGAGCGATTGCACGCTCTGGTCGCTCAGCCGCCCCGTGCTGATCACGTCGCCGCGCTGCTCGCTGATGGAGTCATGGGCGTTGACATGGCTGACGCCCACCATGGCGCAGCCGTTGAGGCACAACAGCGCCGCCAACAGGGCGCAGCGGGCGAAAAAGACGCGGCTTGGGTGTTTCATCCGTCCGGGGGCCTTGGGCTGCCTCGAAGAGAGGCATGACGGGGGCGGATTTTGTCACACCGGCGTGGCGAATCCGCAGGACGATGCCCTACCCTCGGCCACCGCCGAAGTACTCCGGCAGGCGCACGGGCGGCAAGGGCGTCGCCTGCGCCATCCATTCGAGTACCGCCGGCCGCTGCAGCAGCGCATCCATCCACGCCTTGACGTGCCCCCAACGCGCAGGCACGTCCACGTGGCTGAAGACGCGCATGACGGTGGGCACGAAACCGAGGTCGGCCAGGGACAAGCTGCCCATCAGATAAGGGCCGCCCGAGCGTTCGAGGCAATCGCCCCATGCCGCCAGCAGGCGCTCCGCCCCGGCCTGCTCGGTCGCGGTAGGCACCCGCTTGTCGTCGTAGAAGACGCTTTCGAACGACAGCGCGGGACAGATGCGCCCGACCTCGCTGTGCTGCCAGGCCAGCAAGGACCGCGCGACCGCGCGTCCCTTCGCGTCGCCGGGCAGCAGGCGGCCACCGCACAGCTCGTTTGCATATTCCATGATGGCAAGGGAGTCGAAGACCACCGTTTCGCCGTCGACCAGCGCGGGCACGGACGCGGCGGGAGAGAAGCGGGCGATGCGTGCGAGCGCTTCCTGTCGAGCCGGCAGCCGGAGCTCGATATCGACCTCGTCGAAGACCAGCCCGGCTTCCTTGAGCGCGAGCCAGGCCCGGAACGACCAGCTGGATGCATTCTTCGTCCCGCTATAAAAGATCAAGCGAATCTCCTGGGCCGGTCGTTCGGTTCATGCGCATGGACGAGCCCATCGCACAAGCGGCGGATTATCCGTGCAGCCGTCGGGGGCGCGTCAACGTCTCGCTGACTGATGCCAAGGCCAATACGTACGGCAAGGCGACTACGTCAGGCCTGCCCGGCGCGAATCGCCGCGAGCGAGCGCTGCTGGGCGCCATCCGCAGCGAAGTTGTCCGGCGCAAGCCATGCCTCGAATGCGGCCGCCAGCGCCGGCCAGTCGCGGTCGATCATGGCGAACCAGGCGGTGTCGCGGTTGCGCCCCTTGTAGACGATCGCCTGGCGGAATACGCCTTCGTACTGGAAGCCCAGGCGCATCGCGGTGTTGCGCGACGGCCCGTTGAGGGCATCGCACTTCCATTCGTAGCGGCGGTAGCCGAGCGTGTCGAACACATATTTCATCAACAGGTATTGCGCTTCCGTCGAGATCGGCGTGCGTTGCAGTGCGCGCGAGAAGGCGACCCAACCGACCTCGATGACGCCGTGCACCGGTTCGATCCGCAGCAGCGCCAGGGTGCCGACGGCGCGGCCAGTGGCGCGGTCGATCACCGTGTAATGCAGCGGATCGGCGCTTGCCGCGACCTTGTGTGCGTAGGCGAGGTAACCCGCGGCATCCTGGAATGGACCAGCGGCCATATAGGTCCAGTCGCGCTGGTCCGGCGCGGCGGCATAGGCGGCATAGAGTTCGGCCGCGTGACGTTCCGCATCGAGGGGCTCGAGACGGCAGTAGCGACCATCCAGCGCCACGCGCTCGGGCCGCGGGCGCGGCGTCCAGCCCGGCACGGGCAAGCCAATGGGTTGTCCGAAGGCATTGGTGGTGTGGGACAAGGCGCGTCTCGCTCGGTTATGGCCGGCCGGATGCCGGCATGATTGGCGATCGTAGGCAGGCCTAGGTACCATGAAAAGTGCCAGCCAAAGCACATTTTATGGTGCCAGCCAGTGACGCCTTCCCTGCCCGCCCGTGCTCCCCGCCCGACCCGGCCGCAACCGCTCGATGCGCCACTGTCGCGCGCCGCCAGCGCCCCGTCGCTGCAACGCCAGCTGCTGAAACGCCTGCGCGACGCGGTGCTGGGCGGCACGCTGCCGGCCGGCAGCACGCTGCCCGGCACGCGCGCGTTGGCGGATGCGCTGGGAATCTCGCGTAATACGGTGATGGCGGTGTACGAGCAGCTGCTCGCCGAAGGATTCCTGCAATCGGATCGTCGCGGTACGCGTGTCACCGAGCTGACTCGCCCGGTGCGCACACGGCAGACATCTACGCCACCGCCGGTCGCGCGCCGGGTGGCGAACCTGCGCCCGCGTGCCGCCACGCCGCCTGCACACGAAGGTGGGCATTTCCGCCCCGGCGTGCCGGCGCTCGCGCAGTTTCCGGCCGGTGCGTGGCGCCGTGCGCTGGACCGTGCGGCGCGACGAGCTGGCCCGGCGGCGCTCGGATACGGCGATCCTGCCGGCGAGCCTGCGCTGCGCGCGGCGATCGCGCGACATCTCGCCGTCACCCGTGGCGTGCATTGCGAGCCCGCACGGATCGTGGTCACGGAAGGCGCGCAGGATGCACTCGCCCTGTGCGTACGGTTGCTGACCGATCCGGGCGACGTCGCCTGGGTCGAAGACCCCGGCTACCGCGGTGCGAAGACAGCCATGCATGCCGGCGACCTGGAGGTGCTGCCGGTCCGCGTCGACGCGCAAGGCCTGTGCGTTGAGGCCGCCCAAGCACGCGTGCCGTCGCCGCGCATCATCTACACCACGCCGTCGAACCAGTACCCGACCGGCGCCGTGCTCTCGGTCGCACGCCGGCTGGCGCTGGTCGAGGCGGCGCGCCGCCATCGCGCGTGGATCATCGAGGACGACTACGACAGCGAGTTTCGCCATACCGGCGAGCCGGTCGGCGCGATGCAGGGCCTGGTTGCCGATGCGCCAGTGCTGTATGTCGGCTCGTTCAGCAAGACGATGTTCCCCGCACTGAGGATAGGTTTCGTCGTGCTGCCGGACGCGCTGATGCCCGCCGTCGCCGATGCGGTGCGCGAATTGCAGCGCGGAGCGCAACGCCATGCGCAACTGGCGCTGGCGGATTTCATCGATGGTGGCGAGTACGCACGGCACCTGGGACGGATGCGGCGCCTGTATCGCGACCGGCGGCGTGCATTGCTCGATGCGCTGGAACGCTGCTTCGCCATCGAGCACCAGGTCGAAGGCGGGCCGTGCGGACTGCATCTGACGCTTCGCCTGCCGGCCCGCTATCCCGATCGTGAACTGGTCGCCGCGGCGCGTGCGCATGGGATGGCGGCGCTTGCGCTGTCGACCTTCGCGATGCGGCCGGCATCGGTCGACAATGGCCTGGTGCTTGGATACGGCAACACGCCTGAGCATTTGTACGAGCCGTTATTGCGCACGCTGGCGAAACTGGCGCGTGGAGTTGCCACTCGTTGAAGAGCAGGCTCGCCCCGAAGCGACGAACCCGCCCTTGTCTTCAGATAACCACTTCCCGGTTCATGCCTTGGGCAGCGGCGGCAGGATCGCCTCGGTGCGATCGCGCCCGGTGACGAGCGCCCAGATCTCCTGCGCGATGTCGTCGGGATCCATCGTGGGCAGATCGCCTTCGAGCTTCACTCCCTGCGCTTCCAGCGCGAGCTTGCCCGCCGAGCGGTCGATCATCGCGCCGATGCTCACCGAGCCGGCATAGATCCCGCGGGCTTTTGCCTCCGCATTCAGGACCAGCGCATAGTTGCGCGCCGCCGCCATCAGCGGCCCGATCGCGGCGAGCCCCGGCACCGGCATCAGCGCCGACAGCCCGCCGACGATGACGACCGCGCCATCGCCACGCTCGAGCTGTCCGGGCAACACGGCGCGCGCCACCTCGACGGGTGCGTACAGGAAAAGGTCCGCGGCCGCCTGCAGCACCTGCGCGGACACTTCCGTCGCGGGGATGAAACCGAACATGGACGGTACCGGCGCGTAGACGGCGACGTCGATCGCGCCGAATCGCTCCTCGATCGCGCGCACCAGCGCGGGAATGCCGTCGAGCCGGCCGAGGTCCGCTGGAAACGCCGCCGCCTCGATGCCGGCACTGGCCAGCTCGGCCACGCGGGCCTGCAGCGGTTCGGCCCGGCGCGCCACGAGCGCCACCCGATAACCCTCGGCACCGAACCTGGCCGCCACCGACGCGCCGAGGCCCGGACCGGCGCCAAAGATGGCGATGGTCTTCTTATAAGTCATTGATTATTCCTTAAGGGTAGAATGGGAACCAGGTAACTAATGATTCGTGAGTTACCGAACCACACCAGGGATGGTATGGACGCCGTTCCCCGTCCCACAAGAAGGCACACGCATGTCACCGACGCACATCGACCTTACCGAAACGACCAAGCCCACCGTCGACAACTGCCGCGCAACGCGCGAAATCCTCGACCGCATCGCCGACAAATGGAGCCTGTTCGTGATCGCCATGCTTCGCGACGGTCCGCGGCGGTTCAATGAATTGCGGCGCGAGGTGGAGGGGATTTCGCAGCGGATGTTGACGCTGACGTTGCGAGGGTTGGAGCGGGATGGGCTGGTGACGCGGACGATGTATCCGACGATTCCGCCGAGGGTGGATTATGAGTTGACGGAGGTGGCGAAGGGGTTGTTGGGGCCGGTGATGGGGTTGGTGATGTGGGCGGAGGAGAACAAGGAGGCTATTACTCAGGCGCAGAAGCAATTTGACGAAGGCCTGGAATCTGGTGCATCTCTAGCCAGAACGTCGTTTTATCAATCCCGCTAGGTGCACTTACCTTGCCATCACCTAACTCGGCTTACCCGATAAAATTGCTCGGCGAAAATGGTTCAGGCACGTATGGAATGTGCCCCCAACGCTCGGACAAATGATCGAGCACATGTGTGCCGAGCTGCCTGGTATTGAATTCGTTTCCACGCGAATTCCGCGTCTCTACGCCAAGGCTAGCCGCTATCTTACGAAGCACCGGCTTGACCGGCTCAACAGGCTCGCCCATTGTCCATACGCGAATTGAACCGTTGTCGAACTCGGCAATTCTGTGCGCATCGAAAGAAGCGTTTCGCACCTCACGAGACGACGGTGCGGCACCATTGCTTGTCGCCGCCGAACGAACCGAGAGTGAAAACTTCTTACCATTCCCCCCTGACATGGCAGCTCGAGCCGCCTCAACAGAAGCATCGAATACAGTCTCGACCTGCATCTCGTCGGTATTTATACGGAAGACCATGACGCGATCAACGTCAGCAAAAGTCCTCTCATTGAATTGCACGTGAGCAGGAAGGCGTTGCGTAGTGGTCTTCACGCTTACACGTTCACCGGTGCTTGCAACGACGTCGTAACCACGCTGCTGTGGTTCCATGGCCATCTGCCCATTCGTCAGAACACACGCATAGAGCTCGCCAATGCGCCCACATAAATGTTGTAGAGCCGATGGCGTCACTCCCCAGCCTATTTCTCGTTCAAGCCACGCCAGAGCCTCGCCAAGGCTCTGAATTTGCTGCATTTGAGTCAAAGCCATGGGCTTCCCCCTTAGAATGCCCCTATCGAAAGAAAGCGGAGGCGACGAAGCCAGCCTCATCACCCCACGCCATTACCTTGCTCACGCAGCGACGATCAAACGGTCATCAATAGGACTCAAACCAGATTCAAGGACATCCTCGTCCGCCTCCAAATCCTCCCCCTCCTCCTGCACTTCGCCCGTATACGCCAGCTTGCCCGTCGCCCTCTCGATCAGAGACAGGAGCTGCCTCTGACGATCCGCCATGAACGCATCGAAATCATCCATTCGCAGTAGCAAAGGATCGATCAGGTGTGAGCGAAGGTAGCTATCGAGGCGCTCCTCGGGAATTGCCGGGGTCGCCTTGTCCCCTCGCTCAAGCCTGGAGAGGTATGCGGATGGCGCGACACCACCGATGATTCGATTCGTGCGAAATGAAAGGGGTGTCTTGTTGATGATGGAATCATAAATAGCGGGCTTGATTCCATTCTTCTTGCACCAGTCCTGAGGAAAGATGTGGTGAATGTCCACGTTCTCCCCAAAGAACACCGTGTGGTCAAACTTCTGGCCGGAGCGAAAATCCTGAGCCCCCTCACCCATCAACAAGGCGTTGACCCCCTTATACGCAGCTGAAAGCCGCATACGCATCGTCTTCAGGCGATCGGAGCGGAAGATCGTTTCACTTACCGTCGAAGGCTCGGGACCACCATCAAGCCAGCGCGGCACCTCCATGAAATCACGTGCAATACGCGTCTCAACAGCAGAACCGTAAAGTTCGCCAAAAACGCCATTCCAATACCAACGCACGAGCTTCAGTCGATTGGACTCGTGCTCTCCGGCATCGCCAATATCGGCGAGGATCGCCGCCAGCGGCACGATTTGCGACTGATAAGGTAAGTCGAATATCCGATAGATATGCAGCATATGCAGGAACTTGGCAGCCTGCACGAATCCTTGCTCGACCTGTTTCTCGTATTTTTTGTAGGCGGCGAGAGGCAAGCTCAACAAAGCTTGCCGATTCCCGATAACAGCCGGCAGATCCTTGCCTGTTCTACCGGCCTGTTCCGCCTGACGACGCAATTCTCGCGTATAGAAAAGCGAGATGGCCTGCAGAAAGTCGGTATTACTGACGCCACCAATAATTCCGAACTCAGAATCCGCAGGCCTGAGCGTCTCCTTGAACCGGCCAAGACGTCCCTTTTGAGCCTCGTCTCCATACCAGTCTTTTCGAAGCTCATGCCCGTCCGCTGCGTACATGGCGGTCACCAACTCGAACGCATCAAGCGGTTTCCCTCCAGTGTTGACCTTCTCGAACACCACGCACACTGCTTCTTTGGAGGTGCTGCGGTCCAAGGAAATCACTGGAACACGGTAGTACTTGAAATTTTCCAGCACCTGGCGCTTGAAGTCGCGAAATGCCTGCCGGATATCTTCGTGCTCATCGCCTCGCCAGTGTCTGTCAAAACCATCCTGCCAACGATCCCAGTCGAACACGCTGGCCACTGGATACATGAGCTCGGCGTACTCTCTATCTGATGAAGAAAGGTCCCTGACCACTTCCCTGCCAAAATCTGTTCGCTGCACGCGATCCTCTGGCACCCCGATGATCGCCTCCTCTCGGTCAGCCAAGGGATCCAGAGCTTTGCGAATGTCGATGTAGAACCATCGTTTGACCTTCTTGTTCTTCGGCGTGACAGTCTCCACGACTTTGCCACGCAAAGTGACTTGATAGAGGGAAGTCATGCGTTGCTGGCCATCCAGCAGCAGTGACTGCGGCGACGTAAGGCCATCTTTGACAGGCGCCCCTTCTACTGACCTGGGCTTGAAATTCACCTCTCCGCCAGTATCCAGGGTCATCAGCGCACCGACTGGGAAAGCGCGCGACACAGAAGCAATCAAGCCCTTGATTCTGTCTTCATCCCATACCCAGTTGCGCTGAAAATCCGGCAACTGAAGCGCACCTCGATGGCAATCTTCCAGAAGCTTAAGCAAGTCATAGGGATTTGTCTGAAACGTTGAACCAGCCATGGCCTCATATCTCCCCTGTGGATAATCCCTGGCAGCACATCGCCACCACCCATTAAAAGCGGACCGCGAACATCGTTACAAATCAAACCATAAATGCGAGCGCTGTAGACCGCTTACATAAAAAAGGCGATCCCCTACAGACATCCCTTGCCCCTTTGCCTACCCTCAAAAGGGTCGCCGACGCCCTCATACATAAATAACGTCGGCGACCTTAGGCAGAGAAGTAAAGCGCGGGCCGCATGGGCTGGCACCCATACGACCCGCTGACCACAACCAACTTACTAGGAGTTAGTCATGGCTATTAGCGATGATACGGCAGTCTATTGCCCGAAAGTTCTCACCGAAAATTCCCCCACCAGCCCGCTGGGGCGCGCCTTCCATCCGACCGACGATGAGGCCGACCCGCAGACGAACCTCTTGGCCGATCTTGCCGGCATCAACATGGCGATCAATGTCTTAAACGGCATCCTCGCGAACAGCGAAAGCTTTCGGGATCGGCGGGCTTATGAGGTGGCTGGAGAAGATGGGGAGTTGCCGTTGCCGCCGACGTGTGTCGAAGGGGTGTTTGCGGCGGTGCATTATTTGAGTCGGTATGGGGAGTCGCTGGGTTATCGGGCGATGGCGGGGGTTGAGAGCTGATGGGACTGGGGTTGGGGTGGGAGGTTGCGCTTCGGGCGGCCCCTCACCCCAGCCCTCTCCCCGGAGGGGAGAGGGGGCAGGTTCGGGGGATTGGTTAGTTCTCGCTCCGAATGGACGTCTACTTGCGTCACTTCGAAACCTATTTCGGCCTGCCGAACCATCGGGATGCGGCCTGTGCAGCTTCCCCAGAATTCGGATTGCCCTCAGCAGTCCATGCAACAACGCCATCGGGGCGTATGAGCACGGCGCTCAAGCCAAGCATGTCAGTCGCTGCACTCGCGATATAAGCGACTCGATCACCCCAGCGATTCGCCAGCGTTCGCAGTGGCGTGCTCGCATCGAAGTCGAGAATCAGCCCCTTCCCCGCCTTAAGGTGCTCGCCAAGCCTCGTCCCATCGACCAGCTCGAAATCCGGCACGCTGCGTCCCGCCAGCGGATGGCCATTGCCAAGGTCATGGCGCAGCGATACACCCCATACGCGCTCGGCAAAATACGTCGCACCATCCGGCGTCTCGATCAGGTCGCGGATGATCGCCCCCAACGCCCGCGAACTTCTGCTCGGCCGCATCAGCGCGACCTGCGCGCGTGACCAGTCGAGCACCTGGGCGCCAATCGGGTGCCGCTCGCTCGTATAGGTGTCGAGCAGGCCGTCCGGCGCGTCGCCGCGGATAGTGGCGGCGAGTTTCCAGCCGAGGTTCATCGCATCGCCCAGGCCCAGATTGAGCCCCTGCCCGCCCAGCGGCGAATGGATGTGCGCGGCGTCGCCGGCGAGCAGCACGCGTCCGTTGCGATAGGTCGTGGCCTGGTTGGCGCGGTCCGTCCAGGTCGTGGCCAGTTGGAGGGATGTCACGGTGACGTCCGTGCCGGAGACGCGGCGCAATACCTCTTGAACATGTTCGGGCGTAATCGGCTGGGTCCGGTGGAACGCGCCGCCGTCGAAATCGACCATGGCGACCGTTCCGGGCGGCGCGTAGGTGTACATGCCGGTGGGCGTGTAGTGGCGGCCGGGGCGGAGCTGCGCGGGATCGGCCAGTTCGACTTCGACGGAATAGCCGGTGAACTCGGGATCGGTGCCGACGAACTCAAAACCACCCAGCTTGCGGACCGTGCTGCGTCCGCCATCGCAACCGACCAGCCAGTGCGCGCGGATGGTTTTGCCACCCGCGCGGACGGCCACCTCTTCATCGGACTGCTCGACATCCTCGACGCCGATGCCGCGCCGGATCTCCACCCCCATCGCATCCGCATGCGCGGCGAAGACGGTTTCGAGGGATTCCATGTCGACCAGCATGCTGCTGCCGGCCGAACCGGGCAGACGGTACGGCCACTTCGAAGTGTCGATCCTGTCCTGGTAGAACTGGATGCCGGCGAAATGCCCGCCCGGCTGGCGCGGCTGGCCTGCCCAATGTGCCGCCTTGTTCCTGGCTCCGTCTTTGGAAACCTGCAGCGCCGAGATCTCATCGAGCAGACCTCGCCGGTAAAGCGCCTCGACGGTGGGCACCGTCAGGCCGCGCATGCCGAATGGAAGGCGCTTCAAGGGAGAGCCCGGCTCTTCCGCCTGCTCCAGCACCAATACGGAAAGTTTCGCGAGACGCAGCTCGCAGGCGAGGAACAGGCCGACGGGGCCTGCTCCGGCAATGACGACGTCATGGATCAAGGCTGTTTCCTCGAACGGAATGCCGATCCGTGGGGGTGTCGACCGGCATGGAAAATTGTTACACTGAGTGTAAGTTTTATGGGATGACCAGCGCCATGTCAAATCCACCCAGTCTTCGCGACAGCAAGAAGGCCGCGACGCGCCTGACGATTTCGAACGTCGCCACCCGCCTGTTCGTCGAGCGCGGCTTCGAAAACGTCTCGATCGACGAGATCGCGATCGAAGCGGGCGTCGCTCGGAAAACGGTGTTCAACTACTTTCCGCGCAAGGAAGACCTGGTCTTCGATCGCGAGGAGGAGAGCCGCGAACTGGTGCACCAGGCGCTCGCAGCGCGCGGCGAACAGCCGCCCGTGCCGGTGTTCCAGGCATTGATGCGTGCGCTGCTGGATGAGCAGCACCCGATGCTGCGCATCAACCGACGGCCCATCCAGTTCTGGGGCGCTGTCGCCGACAGCCCTTCGCTCACCCTTCGCGCCCGCGAACTGCAGGGAACCCTGACCGACGACCTGGCCGGCATGCTGGCCGACGCGGTCGGACGACCGCACGCCGACCCGGAAGCGCGCCTCGCTGCGGCCATGCTGATGGGCACGCTGGTGGTGGCATACGGCGAGGCGTTGCGGGCGTTCCGTGCGAAGCGCAAGGCGGGCGAGGCGCTGGCCAGCGTGATGGAGCGCGGCTTCGCCGGCGTCAATGCCGCGCTCGCCGGGACCGCGTATGTCGACCGCAAGCCGAAGGCGTAGGTTGGGGTGAGCGCAGCGAACCCCAACAAACGTTCCGCCTGTCCATACGTCTGTTGGGGTTCGCCGTAGGCTCACCCCAACCTACGCTCAGAACTTCATCCCCCAGCTCACCAACGTGCCCGCCGAACCGTTGTGCGTAACGTTGTCCACCACCAGCCGCCAACTGCCGTCGACGGCATGGACGGGGATGTCGACCGGCCAGGTCGCATCGATATCGGCGGCGGTGTCGTTCGGATCGGGTTGCTTCAACACCTTCTTGGTGCCGTCGGACATCACCAGCGTGATGCGCAGATCGCCCCGCTTCGGATAGGTGACGTGGGCATTGACCGCGACCGGCAGCGCCGCCGCATTGGCGCTGCGATTGTGGATATTGATGCTGTCCGAGGTGCAGTAGCAGCCCGAGGTGGTGACCGGATGCGCGTCGGTATTGACGTAATAGCCGGGGTTCGCGTTCCAGTACTTGGTGACGTAAGCGTTGAACCTGGCGATGTCCAGGCTGCCCCAGCCGCTGCAGTGATCCCAGCCGAAGTCGCAGTGATAACCTATGCCGCCATAGTTGGCGTTCCTGGTCAGGCCGTTGTAGCCGCCGGCGATATCGTGCAGCGGCGAGCCCGGCATGGTGCTGGCGAAGTTCTCGTACATCTCCTGCGTGGGCAGGCCCAGGCTGTTCTGGTGGGCCGATTCGATGCGTGCCCACACCGCGGCGAAGATCGCCGAGGAAGTGGCATTGCCCTCCCACAGGAAGTCCAAACCCATGAAGATGGGCAGGATGCCACCACTGCCGACCGTGTCGGCTATCGGGTACTGCCCGCCAGCCAGGAAGGCTATGTCCGGCACCTGCCGATGTGCGGTCTGTGCGCCCAGCGTGGCGACCTGCCAGGGCGGCGCAGGCTCGAACAGGCTCTCGCCGCCGCCGGTAGCCCGCAGGGTATTGGACCTCACCACTTCGTACGCGTAGTTGTTCCAGACCTTCTCGGCGCTCCAGGTGGTGCCGCCGCTGTTGAACAGCTGGGTGCCGCCCACCGCCACCACGTAGGGCGACGTCGCCGGTTCCGCCACGCTGTACGAAACCGAGGGAACCGTCCAATACACGCCGTACTCGCGCTCATAGACGCCGTTGTCGCCGGCCGGCACCACGAAAGTCTGCCCCTGCGCCACCGCCTGCTGGAAGATCGCATCGTCGGCGGCCTGCGCGCCGGACTGGTAGGCGCGCAGCTCGTCCTGATGGAAGACCGTTGCAATGACCTCCGCCGCGTCCTCGACCACCGCCTGGTTGTAGGTGGCCACCACGGTAGCCTCGGCCACGCTGTCGCCGGCTCCTGCGGCGTAGATCACCATCTGCTTGACGCTACCGGAAACGCTGGCGATCACCTGGGCGGTCACGTCCGTCTCAATGGTGAACAGCTGGACCTGGTCGGGCGGCGCGTACTGCGTGGGATACCCCGGCCCGCCTTTGTCGGTCACGCTGACCGCTCGCGTACTGACCGCCGGCAGGCCCGCGCCGGTGGTATAGCTGTTGAGGTCCCTGACGATCTGGGTGGGATCGCCACCGGTAACGATGCCTACGGTGGTCGCCTGGGCGGTGGGTGTGTCGCCCACGTGGTAGATCGGCGGCAGATCCTCGGGGTGGTATGGGCCCTCGGGACGGAGCGGCGCCGGTGTGGCGGCCCGCTTCAACACGGGTACCTGCTTCGGACCAGGCGCGCTCGGAAGCTCCTGCAACCCCAGCACCGATCCCACGATGCCGCCCAGCGCCGCCGGCACCTGCGCCGGTGTTTCGTTGGCGTAGGCGCGCCGGCCGTCGCGATCCAGTTGCAGCATGCGCGTATGGAAGGCGGTCTCCACATTCGCGCCGTGGCCGCGAGCGCTGATCAGCAGGTTATTGGGCGAAACCTCGATGCCGTCGAAACCATGCTGCCGCAGATAGGCGACTACGGCGTCCACCTGCGCATCGGTGGGCGCGTACCGGGACTTGAACTCGGCAGGGCTCAGGTAACGGCGAAAGACGGCGCTGTCGCGGCGCTTCACCTCGCGCAGGAATGTCTGCAGGCGATCCGGCTGACGCCATTGCAGCGCCACGGTGATATGCAGCTGCTGGCCGACGTCCAGCGGTTGCACCGCCGATAAAGGCAGCGCCTGGCGGGTTGCCTGTTGCAGCAACGACACGCCTTGCGTGTGCGTATCCACCCATACCTCGCCGGCATGTGCCGGCCACGCGGACATCAACATCAGGCACGGCAGCAATGCATGCCGGCCCACGCTCCCCATCGAGTGCAATGTCATCGGCATCATGGATTCCTCGGGCAAAGTGAATGGCGCGCCCCGAAAGAGACGCACCGCATGTCCGGTGCGACGGCCCTACCCGCACGCCGCACCGCTTCGCCTGGAACCCCCGGCCTGAGCAGAGGGAGTAATGACCTTCCGCGAAAACGAATCTGACGATTCGTTCGCAACGTGGCATCGAGCGCGCCCGCGGCAATGCTCGAGTGCGCTTTCGGTTAATGAAAAAGGGACCTGAACGCGACGCCGGTCATTCCGGTTCGCCGGCACTCAGCTCCACCCAATCGAGCTCGGCCTCGACCTGCCGATACGCATCGTCGCCGATGGCGCCGGACAGGCGCAGGTCCTGCACGGCGTGGCGGGACTGCGCCACCAGGCAGCGGCGCAGCACGTTGTCCGCACGGGCACCGGGTGCCGCGCCGGATTCGAGATGCTCCAGCGCCGCCGCCAGTTCGTCGCGCAGGCGCCGGGACGTCGGCGTGTCGTCGGCGGGCAGCGCGTCCATGGCGGCGCGGATCGCCGTGGTGCGCGCCAGTTGCAGTTCGCGCTGCACGATGCCGTCCGACGGCAAGCGCACCAGCTTCAACAGGGGACGCAGGGTCAGCCCCTGGATCACCAGGGTGCCCAGCACCACCACGAAGGCGGTCAGCTGGATGAAATCGCGATAGGGAAATCCGGCCGGCAGCGCCATCGCCGCGGCAAGCGTGACAATGCCGCGCATGCCTGACCAGCCGATCACGACCGCCCCTTTCAAGGTGGCCGGCGCGCCGGGCTTGCGTCCATCGCGCTCGCTGCGCATGGCATTGAGCCGCACCAGCAGGTGATGCACGAAGACCCAGCCCAGGCGCACCGCGATCACCACCGCCAGGATGACCAGCGCCAGGCCCAGCGAGTGCAGGCGCTCTCCCGCGCTCGATTTCTCCAGGATCGGGCCGAGCTGCAAGCCGACCAGGGTGAAGGCCAGCACGTTGAGCACCACCGTCGCCGTTTCCCAGATCGGGAACGACGAGGTGCGGATATGAGTCTGCATCGGGCGCGTGCTCAGCCTCGACATCGCCAGCGCGAAGGTCACCACCGCCACGATCGGCGAAAGCCGCAGGCGCTCGCTGAGCAGCCAGATGCCGAAGGTCAAGCCGAACTGGAAGATCACCGCACTGGGCGCTTCCTCGAAATGCCGCATGATCCGGCTGATCGGCCAGGTCAAGGCCAGGCCGAAGATCGCGCTGCCGAACACCACCAGGACGAACATCGGCACGGCATCCGCGGCGTGGAACTCGCCCGCCACCACGGCGCCCACGGCCACCTTGTAGATAAGCAGCGCCGAGGCGTCGTTCAGCAGGCTCTCCCCTTCCAGCACCATGCGCATGCGCAACGGCACGGGAAGCTTGCGCAGAATGGTGGTTGCGGCCACCGCGTCCGGCGGCGCGAGCAAGGCGCCCAGCGCGACGGCGGCTGCCCATGGCATGTCGGGAAACAGCCAGCGCGCGGCAAAGGCCACCGCCACCGTGGTGAGCACGACCGCCGCCAGCACCAGCGACAGCACCGGCAGCCACATCGCGCGCAGGTCGCGCAGCGAGGTATCGAACGCGGCATCCATCAGCACCGGCGCGACGAACAGCACCAGCACCAGGTCGGGCGGGAAATCCAGCTTCGGCGCGTTCGGCAGGCAGGCCAGCAGCGCGCCGCCCACCGCCAGCAGCACCGGATAGGGAATATTGACGCGCTTGGCGAAGGACGACACCACGGCCGCGCCGAGCAGAAGCACCAGGATGGTTTCGAAGACCTGCATGGGGCGCGACTCTACATCAGCGGCGGTGGCGCCCGCTCACGCGCTCAGGCCCTGGCTTTGCGCGCCTTGCTCCGGCTGCGCCGCAGGTTGGCCTGGGAGTCGGCGATCATCGCCAGCATGGCCGCATGCGCCACTTTGGGTTGCTTGCGGCGGATGGCTTCCAGCACCTTCTGGTGGTGCGGCAACGAGTAACGGAAATTGCTGGAATTGCGCGCCGACAGCACGAAGAAGGTGCCCAGCGCGGTGTCGATCACCGAGAACAGCGAGGACAGCAGCTCATTGCCGGTGGCCTGCAGCACGGCCTCGTGGAAACGCAGGTCGGCTTCGGCCCAGCTGTCCAGGGTCTGCGCCGCGTCCATGGCCTCGTAGGCGGACTGGATCTCGACCAGCTGCGCCTCGGTACGGCGGCGCGCCGCGGCGGCCGCGGCGGCCGGCTCGATCACTTCGCGCATCTCCACCAGCTTGTCGATGAAATCGTCGGTGGGCATGGAAGCGCAGCGCCAGGCCAGTACGTCGGCATCGAGCTGGTTCCAGTAGCGCTCCTCCTGCACGCGCGCACCCACACCGGCACGCGATTCGATCAGCCCCTTGGCGGACAGCACCTTCATCGCCTCGCGCAGCGCGGTGCGGCTGACCTTGAGGCTTTCGGCCAGGGCTTCCTCGCGCGGCAGCACCTCGCCGGGTTGCACCTTGCCGCTGACGATGCGCTGGCCGATCTCCTGCATCACGTGTCCGTACAAGTTGCGAACGGCGTTCGGCTTCCTCATGGAGGGCGCGTCCTGTGCGGGTGGTGGCTGGATGCGAGGCTGGCGGTCCGGAGCGATCTTGCCACTATCCGGGGTAGGTTGGGATGAGCATGGCGAACCCCAACGTGGCGCTCGCCATGGGAGACCTGTTGGGGTTACGAGCTGCGTCAGCAGCGCGCCCTTCGGGCCATCCGCCACGCGGATGTTCGCTACGTCATCCTGCCTTCGCAGTCGCCCTCGGCTCACCCCAACCTACGCCGGCATTGCGTCGTGGGCCTACATCGCGGAAATGCGATACATCACCGTCGCATGCGGCTCCAGCTTCAGCTTGATCGAGCCATCGCCCTGCGTATCCGCATGCTTCCACAGATCCCGCATCCGGTACTTGCCGGCTTTCAATCCCAGTTCCTGCGCACTCACCGTGACATCCTGCGCCGCATCGCCCTCGTTGAACACGGCCACCGCCTGGCTGCCGTCCTTCATCGGCTTGACGATCACATGGATGCCCTTGGCGTCGCGCACCTGCTTGCCCTGCTTGCCCAGCGGATCCTGGTCCACTGCGATCACCTCCTTGTTGAGCAGGATCTCCAGCGCGGACGGACTGATCTTGCGCAGGTCGGTGCCGATCAGCAGCGGCGCGGCCATGATCGACCACAGGCTGAAGTGCGAGCGGTATTCCACGTCGGTCATGCCGCCGTTGCCCACCTCGAGCATGTCCGGATCGTTCCAGTGGCCGGGGCCGGCATAGGCGTCGAGCACCACGTTCTGCTTGAAGATCTTCAGCATCGAGTCGTACTTGTCGCTGATGTCGCCGGTGGTGCGCCAGGACGAGGCGCCGACCTTGGGATCGGCACCCCACAGCCAGGCCTTGTTCTCGCCCCATTCGCACAGGCTGTAGAAGATCGGCCGGCCGGTGGCGCGCAGCGCTTCGCCCATCGCGGCGTAGCGCTCCTTGGCGGGCTTCTTCTCGTTGTTGCAGTTGTCGTACTTCAGATAGTCCGCGCCGACCGAGGCGAAGAACGCCGCGTCCTGCTTCTCGTGGCCCAGGCCGCCGGGGAAGCCGCGGTTTTCCTGGTGCGGTTCGCAGGTATTGGTGCCGGCGCTGGAGTACAGGCCGAAGGCGAAGCCCTTCGAGTGCACGTAGTCGGCCAGCGCCTTGATGCCATGCGGGAAGCGCTTGAGGTTGGGCTGCAGATTGCCGCTCTTGTCGCGCTGCCAGTCGGCCCAGCAATCGTCGAGGTTGATGTGGCGATAACCGGCGTCACGCAAGCCCGTGCTGACCATCTTGTCGGCCACGCTGCGGATCATGTCCTCGTTGAACTCGTCGCGGCAGTGGGTGGAGTTCCAGTTGTTGAAGCCCATCTGCGGCACGGCGGCGCTGGACCATTCCGGCTTGACGTCCCCGGCGTATGCGGCGACCGCGAAGGTCGCGCACACGCATACGGCCAGGCGGGTCAACGTAGCGGACATACCTTTCATCGAATCTCTCCAGGCGGCTGTCGATCGAAAAAAATGACGGGCGACGCGCGTAACGCAGTGAGGGAGGAGCGCGCCGCCCGTCCGGGGAAACTCACCACGAAGCCCGAATGCCGGCCGACACCGTCCTGCCGTTGATCTCGGCATACGAAGGCCGATTCATATAGACCTGGTACTTGAAGATTTTCTCGCGGGTGAGATTGGTGCCCTCGACGAACACCGCCACGTTCTCCATCAGCTTGTAGCTTGCGCTCATGTCGAGCTGGCCGTAGGCCTTGACCGTGGTCGGCTGGCTTTCGTCGCCGGAGATGGTCTCCAGGTAGGCGTCGCGCCAGTTGTACGCCACGCGCACCTGGAACGGGCCCTTCTCGTAATAGATGCTGGCATTGGCCGAATCGCCGATGCCCGGTACCGCGAACTTGCCGGTGGTGGACACGTCGCCGGAATTGGCCGTCGCGTTGCTGATCACATGCGTGTAGTTGGCGGCCACGCCCAGGCCGTCGAACGGATCGGGCAGCCACGTCAACTGATAGGTGGCGGCGGCCTCCACGCCCTTGATGGTGGCGGTGTTGAGGTTGATCGGCCGGGTCAGGTCGAAGGGGAAGCCCAGGATGTTGGTCTTGGTGGTGACCAGGGTGGTGAAGTTGCTCACCTTCTTCTCGAAGCCGCCCAGCGCCAGGTAGCTGGTGTCGGACAGGTACCACTCCAGTCCCAGGTCATAGTTCTTGGATGTATACGGCTTCAGGCCCGTATTGCCCTGGGTCACGCCCTGCGTGGCCGGGCGGAAGTTGTAGCTGGTGGCGGCGGAGAGATTGCTCAGGTCCGGACGCGTCACGGTCTTGGACACCGCCGCGCGCAAGATCAGGTCGTCGCGCAGGCTCCACTTGAAGTTGGCCGACGGCAGCCAGTTGGAATAGCTGCCCTGGGCGGACACCGGCGACAGCGAGCCATAGGTGGGAATGGCGTTGCTGGTGTCGTTCGGGTTGATGGTGATGGCCAGCAGCGGCACCGCGTAGGCGCGCGAGGTGGTGTCGGTCTTGGTGTAGCGCAGGCCCACCTCCAGCGTCCACGGCCGCTCGATCAGGTTGCCCTGGAAGTTGGCCTTGCCATAGGCCGACTTGGTGCGCTCTTCCACCTGGCTGTAGCCGGACGGATCCGGCCGCGCTGCGAAGGTGCCGCCGTTGGCGGCCAGCGCCGCGGCGAAGGCGCCGGCATTGGGCAGCTGGTTGTAGGCGGCCGGACTGGCCAGGTAGCCCAGCAGCGCGGGGACGTCGTAGGTGAGCCACTGCGTGGGATAGCCAGGGGACACGCCATCGACCATGGTGCCGGCGTTGTAGATGCGCGCGTTGATCGCGCTGCCCGGGATGGCCGCGACGTAGCCGCAGTACTCGGCGCAGAACAGGTTGTTCGGCGTGCGCCAGGTCACCTCGGTCTTGGTGCGCTTCATGAACTGCGCGCCGAAGTCGAGCTGGGCGAGCACACCGTCGGTGAAGCTCTTGCCGAAGTGCAGCTTGCTTTCCAGGATCTTGTCGCTGACGTTCGGCGATTCGCCGCCCAGCGAGCAGCAGTGCGCGCGCAGATCCGTGGTGTCGGTGGTGGAGATCAGGTTGCTGTAGCTGGGCAGCTGCGACGAGCCGTTGTTGGTCCAGGTCGGATTGACCCCGGTATTGCGCGTGCCGACCACCATGAAATAGCCGTTGGCCGATTCCTTGTTCCAGGCACGCGATACCGCGGTGTCCCAGTCCAGCACGGTGGAGTTGTCGATCTGCCAGGCCAGGTTGAGGCCGGTCTGCTCGTTATAGGCGTTGCGCGGATTGCTTTCCTCGATGTAGTCGTTGGCCAGCACGCCGGTATTGCCGCGCACGTAGCTCAGCGCGGTGCCGTTGCCGTCGGCGGTGAGCGACTGCACGTCGGCGGTGTTCATGTACGAGCCGAACGCGTGGTACTTCGAGTCGATCTTGTAGTTGGAGATCATCGTGTCGAATTTGACGGTCAGGTTCTCCAGCGGCTTCCAGTCGATCGCGCCGCTGATGCCGCGGCGGGTGCGGGTCTGGACGTAGTCGGAGCCGGACAGCGTCTGCGGCAACGCGATATTGGTATAGGCCGGATTGATCTGGCTGTAGTTCAGCCCGGTGATCCAGCCGGAGGTATTCATGGTCTGCTCGCGGTGGTCGCGCTTGTCGTACATGCCCGCGATCAGCCAGCCGAAGGTGCCGTCGGCATTGGTATTGCTCATCAGCGCCGACATGCGCGGCGTGAAGCCGCCCTTGATCGACGAGGACAGATTGTCGTTGACGCCGGCCACGCTGGCCGCGGCGTGAAAACCCTTGGTATCGAGCGGGCGCGCCGTGATGATGTTGACGGTGCCGCCGATACCGCCTTCGGCGATATCCGCGGTGGCCGTCTTGCGCACCTCCGCGGTGCTGATCAGCTGCGACGGCAGCACGTCGAAGTTGAACGCGCGATCGGTCGCATCCGTCGCCATGGTGCGGCCGTTGAGCAGCACATTGACGAAGTCGGGGCCGAAGCCGCGCACGGTGATGCGGCTGGACTCACCGCCGCTGCGGTCCACCGCCACGCCGGGCACGCGCTGCAAGGCGTCGGCCACGTTCGGATCGGGGAACTTGCCCGCCTCTTCGGCCGAGACCGCGTCGACCACGCTGGTCGCGTCCTGCTTGATCGCCTGCGCGCGCCGGATCGAGGCGAGCTGGCCGGTGACACTGACGCCATTGAGGTTCTGCACATCCTTGCCGTCGCGCTTCTCCTTCGTTTGACCATCGGCCGCGCCTTGCGTTGCCGCCGGAGCGGCAGCGGCCGGTGCGGCCGCGTCCTGGGCATGCGCCGTTTCGAACAGGGTTGCGCCGGCGATGACCACGGCGAACAGGGCTTGCTGGATCGAGCCCGCCAGAATATGTCGCTGCATTCCACCTCTCCCAAGGGTTGCACGATTAGGCTGTTTTGAACGATCACTTGCGTTGCCGCACGCCGCCGGCGCGTGGCCGTCGGTGCGACGAATCATCCGGCGCCATCGGCGCCTTACTGCTCAACGATTGCCCTGCTCTGCTGCCCGGTCCGGCCGAGATGCTCGAGGCCGATGGACCGGTTGGAATGCCCAACCATCCCCCGATGGTCAGTTAATCATACAAATATGATTATGGGCGGATCATTGGATGGCCTCATGCATGAGATCAAGCTGCGACGCAACATCCAGCTGTCATCAAGCTGTTTTATGACGAGCACTGCCAACCGGGTCACATGCAGGCGACAAAAATTAGACCTGCCGGTGCCGGCTGTCGCCGCATGCTGTCGCCATCGGCATGCGCAAGACAGCGAAATACGGCGAAAAGGAGTGCAATCGATGAGCGCGCCATTCAAGGTCGGCGACCATGTGCGGTGGAATTCCGAGGCCGGCCATGTGGCCGGCACGATAATCGCCGTGCATATCCGCGATTTCGACTACAAGGGCCACACGCACCGCGCCTCGCCCGAGGATCCGCAGTACGAGATCAAGAGCGACAAGAGCGATCACGTGGCCGCGCATAAAGGCAGCGCGCTGCGGCATGCGCCACGCAAGGACTAGACATGGCACTGCCGTTCTTCACCATCGGGCATTCCAATCGCAGTCTCGCGGACTTCGTCGCGCTGCTGCATGAAAGCGAGGTGCGCCTGATCGTCGATGTCCGCGCGTTTCCGCGCTCGAGGACCAATCCTTCCTTCAACGAGGATGCGTTGCCTGGCGCGCTGGCGCCTGAGGGAATTGCGTATCGTCATCTGGCCGCGCTGGGCGGGCGGCGGCGCAAGTCGGAGTTGGTGCCGATCGAGACCAATGGCTTCTGGACGCACCAGAGCTTTCACAACTATGCCGACTATGCGTTGACGAATATTTTTCAGGTCGGACTGGAAGCGCTGATCGGAATGGGCAGAGAAGAGCGTTGCGCCGTGATGTGCTCGGAGGCGGTGTGGTGGCGCTGCCATCGGCGGATCGTGGCCGACTATCTGCTCGCGCGTGGCGAGAAGGTGTTGCATATTCTCGGTCCAAGGCATGTCGAAGCGGCGCAGTTGAGCGAGCGGGCGCGGCCACATCCGGATGGAACCGTGACCTACCCTCCCGCCGGCGACCTCTTCGAGCCCGCGTAACTCGCGTAGGTTGGGGTGAGCAAAGCGAACCCCAACGTCGATGTGCCGGCGCATCGTTAGGTTGGGGTTCGCCTGCGGCTCACCCCGACCTGCGCCGTATTAAAAAAGACGCCCAGGCGCGAGCGCAGAGAACAGGGACGGACGTCCTCTGCGCCATGCCTCCTTGCGGCGAGGCATGGCGCCTGGGCATCAAGCTCGCTCAGTAATAGCCGACCACGTTGAGGAACACGCCTTTGTAGCGATAGCCCAGCTTGGTCATGTCGTCGTTGAAGTCGGTGAAGTTGTAGCCGAGCCCCATGCGGAAGTGCTTGCTGACGTCATAGTCCACGCTGGCCAGCCAGCCCTTGCGCGTACCGCCTTCCGACGCGCGCAGCACGCGGTACTCGCCCATCACGCTCACACCGCCCATCACATAGCGGCGCGCCTGCCCCGCGAGCATGGTGGCGCGGTTGTCGTACCAGTCGCCGCTGCCGCGACCGGCGCGCGCCTCGCCCTCGCGGGTGGCGAGCTTGGCCGCGAACTCCCATTGCGTATCCAGCCGGTACACGCCCTCCAGCGAGAACACGCTCGAACGCTGGTCGTAGTAGCTGTCGGACTCGGTCTGGCCGGGCGAAGACAGGTCGTACAGATAGGTGTACTTGCCCAGCACGGTCCAGCGCACGCTATTCCACGGACGCCAGGCGAAGCCGACGTTGGTTTCGTTGAAGCGCGCATTGTTGGTCGGATCCACCTTGTCCCGCGTGCGCGACCAGTTGATGCGGCCGGCCACCTGCCACGACTCGTTGATCTTGTAGCTGAGCCGGTGCGTGGTCACCCACTGGTCGCGCTGCTCCGCGCCGCGGTCGCGGCGGTATTCCAGCTTGCTCGCCCAGCTGGTCGAGGCATCGGTCAGGCCCGCGTTGAGGCTGGCCGCATGCCGATCGACGCGCCCCGCCCCGCTGGCCGCGTCGAGCTGGCCGTCCTGCAGGGTGAAGCCCAGCGTCCAGCCCATGCTCGGATAGAAATCCATGCCGAAGGTGTGCCCGATGCCGGTATCGGGGCCCGACTTCAACCACTGGCTCTCGTTGTAGAGGTTGGTCTTGTCGGTCAGGCGCCAGCGCTGGCCCAGGGTCAGGCCGTCCGGCGTCTGCGCGAGCAGGCTGGAATCGTTGTAGAGCGCGGTGCTGTCCACCGAATAGGTGTAGGCACCGTACAGCGAGTGATCCGGATTGAGGCGGTACTCGCCATTGACCTGCGCGGCGTTGCCACGCGAACCCCGCGTGACTTCCGCGCCGGCATTGGACAGATCGCCGAACTGGTACTTCGCACCCACCGTCACCGCATCGTTGGTCGGATACGCGCCGTTGTCGTTGTCCAACGTCACCTGCCCCGTGGCATAGACATCCAGCGAGCTGCCGATGCGCTGCGTATAGCCCAACGCCGCCAGCGTGCCGGTGCCGCTGCGCAACTGGTAGGTTTCGGTAACGCGGCGGATCTCGGCGATCAGGTCCGACTTCTCAGCCAGCTGCCAATCCAGCTGCAGCTGCCCCTGCTCCAGCGCATCGCTGCCGCGCTTGGCGTAGCTGTAGCGGCCGGACAGGCGCAGGCCATTGCTCACCTGCCCCGTGAATTCCGCACCGTACTCACGCACCGCCAGGCCCTGGTCGGCACGCGCCACCGAGTAGCCGGCATCGACGTCGCGCCACCACGCACCCACGGTCCACTCGCGCTGGCTCCAGCCCAGTTCGCGCAGGTCCGCATGTGCATCCACCGCGGTGGCGTTGCCGCCGCTGCCGCCCTGCGTCACCGGATTGGTGCGGATGAAGCTGAGGCCGCCGTTGTCGGAGTAGAAGATCGGCGCCACCGCGGCATCGCTGTGCGAGCGCTCGACCTTCAGGTAGGTGCCGCGCCCGGCCTGCAGGGTGACATCGGCGCCCTTCAGCGAGTAATCGTCGCTGGAACGCCCCTCGTCGACATAAGTGCCACCCACCGCCACGTGCTCGCCGAACCAGTGCCTGGCACGGATACCGGCGGTGACATCGTTGCTGTCGAAGCCGCTGGGCACGTACTCGTAGTCGGCCAGCAGGTGGTTCTCGTAGCCGCCTTGCGGACGATCGCGGAACAGCGTGCTCACATTGGCCTGGGCGATCTGCGCCAAGGGTCGCGTCAACAGCAGGCGACCCTGCATCTCGTTGATGTCGTAGTCGACGCCGCGCACCAGGTTGATGCGCGACACCACGCTGCCGGTGGTGGGATCGCGCACTTCCAGCACGATCTGGTCCGAGCCCGGCAGGATGTCGGTATGGCGCAGGTAGTACAGGCTGCCGCCGGTGCCGAGGAACTCGGCATGGCCCAGCACCGTCTGCGCCTGCGAGGCGAACGCCTTCAGCAAGGTATTCGGATCGCCCAGCGGCGTGCTCTCGCGGCTTCGCCAGTCCAGCGCCGCGCCGTACAGGCTGCGCACGTACTGCGCGTACTGCGTGCCGGTGAAGCCGGTCTGGTAGTTGCCCCACAACGCCTGGCTCTTGTCCCAGTCCAGCCGAAGGTACAGCTTGCCCTGGGTATCGATGTCGCGGTACGTGGTCGAGTCGTCGCCGTAGACCGGGTAGTACATGTTCGGGTCGAGGCGGCGGAACACGTCCTTCGGGTCGGCCTTGAAGAAACCGTTGAACAGGCTGCCGGTGTTGCGCTCGGTGGTGTCGGCCTGCGCGGTCAGCAGGTAGCGCCCTTCCAGCTTGCCCTTCAGATAGAAGGCCAGGCGGCCCTCGTCGAGGAAGCCGTCGCGGTAGCGCGGATCCACCGTCAACGCCGAGGCGCCCGTGCCGCTCACCGAACTCTTCGATGCGGTGAGGTCGGCGATGGCCACCGCGAACAGATAGTTGTCGCGCACGTTCACCGCCAGCGGATAGTGGCTGACCGTGCCACCAGTGCCGCGCAAGGCCACGTCGAGCGTGTGCGACCCGGTCGGCAACAGGTACTCGGCGACGAACTTGCGCTGCTGGTCCACCGGCACGTTCTGGCCTGAGATGGTCACCGCGTACTGCTCCGGCACGTTCTGGCCATACACCCGCACCCGCGAGCCGCGGATGGTGATGTTCTGCCGGCGCAGCGCATTGCCGCCGAAGGTGCTGTCGAGCAGCTCGCGATCCTCCAGCTCGCCGGCGCTCAGCGCGCGCAACTCGCCGGTGGCGCCCTGGCGGCGTTGTTCCAGCGAGCGCTGGCGATCCTCCGGCCGCACCAGCTGCAGCGTGCGCGGATAGGTTTCGTCGATGCTGCCGTCCTCGCCCCAGGCGCGCAGCACATAGCTGAGTTGCTGGCCCGCCTGCAGCGAGGTGCCCGCGGGCAGCTTGCCGTCCCAGCTCGCCTGCACCACCGCACCGGGCGCGACATCGACCGTCGCCAGCGGCGCGGTGAGATGAGTGTCGTCGCCGCGGTAGATGCTGATCTGCATCTTGCGGATGAAGGCGTCGTAGTTGCTGTACACCTGGAAACGCACGGGCTCGGTTACCTGCCCGCGCTCGAACGCGGCGACCGCACTGCCCTGCACATTGAGCAGGGGCGAGGTCAGCGTCGGATCCTCGGTGGCCCAGATCAGGCCGCCGTTGGGCAGGTCCAGGCTGTAGCGGCCGCGCGCGGCGGGTGCGCTTTGCGCGGTGGAGACCGCAGCCGGCTGGGCCGACTGCGCCTGGACGGGCATCCACGCGCCCGCGATGAGCACGCCGAGAATGGCGGCGTCCAATGTCCTGATCTGCATGGTCCGGGCTGCCTTGGTCGGAGAGTGAGAGCGGCGGGCGTTCATGGCTGCCCTCCCGTCTGCTGGTCGCCACGCGTGGCGGCGTGCTCCGGTGGTCCACCCGTTGTGGTGTTCTGCGGTATGGGCAGTTCCTGCTCCGGCAGCTTTACGCCGAAGTCGAAGCGGGCCGGGATGCCCTGGGTGATGCGCTTCACCTGCGGGTTCGGCGTGGTGAAGTCGCTGTCCGGCGGCAGCGTCGCGGGATCGACCTTCATGATGAAGTTGCGCCCGCGCGCCATATTCGGCACGTCGATGCCTTCCAGGTGGAAGCGGCCGTAGGCATCGGTCTCGATCAGGTTGCCTTCCACCGTGCCGATGCGCACGCCGGGAATGCCGCGCTCGTCCACGCCGCGGTTGACGATCACGTAGTCCACGCGGACGCTGCCGTCCGCTTCCGGCGTCACCTTGCGTTCCACGCTCAGCTGTTCGGCCGAATGGCCCGAAGCCGCGTCGCCGCTCAGCACCGTGTCGCTCTGCCCACCGCTGCGCAGGCGCACCGTGGTGCCGGCGGCGCTGGTCAAGGCGAAGTCGCCGGTGAACTGGGCGCTGCGCAGGCGCTGCGAGATCACCATGCGGCGCAGGTCCGCCGGCTGCGCGACGGTGTCGCGGCCGCGCAGCGAGCCCAGCGCGATGCCGTGCAGCAGCGGTGCGCTCGCATCCGCTTCCGGCTGCGGGCCCTGCCCGCGATCCACCGTGGTGGAACCGGCGATGTACGCACCCGGCGCGAAACCGCCCTGCACGCGCAGTCCGTCGGCGGTGGCGCTGGCCTGCCAGCCGTCGCCGTTGCGGTCGTCGAACACGGTGCCGAAGGCGCGGCTGTCCTCGAACAGCGGGTCGGCATCGCGCTGCACCGTGGCTTGCGCCACGTTGCTGGTGCGCACGCCGTTGAGCAGCATCTGCGCGGTATTGACGTATTCGCCGCGGGCGGAAGCGCCCGGGCCGACGCGCAGCAGATACACCACGCTCACGCTCTTGCCGGCGGCCACGTCGATGCCTTCGACACGGATCGGGCTGCTGCCCGCCAGGCGGCCGCCGGAGCTGCCGACATTGAGCGAGTCGGCCACCAGGGTGAAGCCCACGGGCGGCGTATCGGCCAGCACCGCCTGGCGCACGTCGGCCTTGCCGGGGTTCTGGACGGTCACGGTGTAGCGCACCACGTCGCCCACCTTCACCGTCTGCGGCGTGGCCTGCTTGCTTACGTGCAGCAGCGCATCGTCGCTCACCATCAGCGTGATCGAGGCGGTGCTGCAGTTGCTGCGCAACAGGGTGTCGCAGATGCGGTAGCTCAGCGTGTAGGTGCCCTGCGCCGTGCCGGCCGGGACGATGACGCTGCCGTCAGGGCCGATCGAGACGCCTTTCAAGCCGCCGTTGTCGACCAGGGTGGTGATCACGCGGCCGGGATCGCCGATCACGGTGCCGCCCTGGGTGTCGTTGCCCAGCACCTTGCCGGGCGTGCCGCCGGTAGCGCCATTGACGGGCGTGGTGCGGTAATCGTCGTTGACCGCCTGCAGCGGCAGCGACACCACCGTCACCGTGGCGGTGGCCGTCTTGCAGTTGGACGGATTGAGCTTCTCGCAGATCTGGTAGCCGATGCTGTACGTGCCGGCCGGCGTGCCCGGCGCGACCGACACCTGGCCGGTGGCGGGATCGAGCTGCACGTTCGGGTTGGCGGCCGGCGTCGTCACCGTCAGATTGACGGTGGTCGGCGTGGCCTTGGCGCCGTCGAGCGTGTCGTTGTCCAGCACATTGCCCGCGTTCGGCTTGCCCGCGCCGCCGTCGATACCGCTGTAGCTGTCGTCGGTGGCGGCGATCTTGCCGGCGGCGACCGTGACGCTGGCCGTGGCCGTGGCGCAGTTGGCCGGATTGAGCTTTTCGCAGATCTGGTAGGTGATGGTGTAGGTGCCGGCCGGCGTGCCCGGGGCGACCGAGATCTCGCCGGTGGCCGGATCGAGCTTGACGTTCGGGTTGCCCGGCGGCGTGGTCACCGACATCGTGACGGTGGACGGCGTGACCTTGGTGCCGTTGAGCGTGTCGTTGTCCAGCACATTGCCGACGGCCGGATTGCCGGTGCCGCCATCGATGCCGGTGTAGCTGTCGCCGTTGGCGACGATCTTGCCGGCGATGACGGTGACGTTCGCCGTCGCCGTGGCGCAGTTGCTTGGATTGAGCTTTTCGCAGATCTGGTAGCCGATGCTGTACGTGCCGGCCGGCGTGCCCGGCGCCACCGAGACCTGGCCGGTGGCCGGGTCGAGCTTGACGTTCGGGTTGCTGGCCGGCGCGGTCACCGTCAGGTTGACGGTGGACGGCGTGGCCTTGGCGCCGTCGAGCGTGTCGTTGTCCAGCACATTGCCCGCATTCGCCTGGCCGACGCCGCCATCGATACCGGTGTAGGCATCGTTGGTGGCGACGATCTTGCCCGCGGCCACGATCACGTCGATGGTGGCGGTGGCGCAGTTGGCGGGGTTGATCTTGTCGCAAATCTCGTAGCCGATCGTGTACGTACCGGCCGGCGTGCCCGGCGCGACGGAGACATTGCCCGTCGCCGGATCCAGCTTCACGTTGGGATTGCTCGCCGGCGTCGTCACCGTCACGTTCACGGTGGACGGGGTGGCTTTCGCACCGTTGAGCGTGTCGTTGTCCAGCGCATTGCCGACGGAGGGATTGCCGGCGCCGGAGATACCCGCATAGCTGTCGCTGCCCGCGGTGATCGGACCGGCCACCACCGTCGCGGTCGCCGTGGCGGTCGCGCAGTTGCCCGGGTTGAGCTTCTCGCAGATGCGGTAGCCGATGGTGTACGTACCGGCTGGCGTACCAGGCGCGACCGACACCTCGCCCGTCGCCGGATCGAGCTTCACGTTCGGGTTGCTGGCTGGCGCGGTGACGCTCAGCGTGACTGTCGAGATCGCCGCGCCGCTGCCGTTGAGCGTGTCGTTGTCCAGCACGTTGCCGACGTTGGCATTGCCGAGGCTGCTGTTGATGCCGGTGTAGTTGTCGTTGCTCGCGGCGATCCGGCCGGCGACGACGGTGACGCTGGCGGTTGTCGTGGCGCAGTTGCTCGGATTGAGCTTTTCGCAGATCTGGTAGCCGATGCTGTAGGTGCCCGCGGGCGTACCCGGCGCGACCGACACTTCGCCGGTGGCCGGATCGAGCTTGACGTTCGGGTTGCTGGCCGGTGTCGTCACCGTCAGGTTGACGGTGGACGGTGTGGCCTTGGCGCCATTGAGCGTGTCGCTGTCCAGCACGTTGCCGGCGTTGGCCTGGCCGACGCCGCCGTCGATGCCGGTATAGCTGTCGGGCGTGGCGGCGATCGCGGCCGCGCCTACCGTCACGTCGGCTTCGGCCGTCGAGCAATTGGCCGGATGCACGGCGTCGCAGATGGTGTACGGCACTTTGTAGGTGCCGGCCGGCGTGCCGGGCTTGACGGTGATGGTGCCGTCGCCGTTGAGGGTGAAGCCGCCGCTGGCCGGGGGATTGCTGATGCTGCCCCAGGTCAGCGCGACCTGGCCCTTGGTGGTGCCGATCGCAGGGCCGGTAACGGCACCGAACTGGTCGTTGCCGACCACGTTCCCGGTGCTGCCGCCGGTGGCGCCGTTCGGCACGTTGTAGCTGTCGTTCCTGGCGACGATCTGCACGTCGCCGATCGGCGTATCGGTGCTGCCGGTCGAGCTGACCGGCGAACCGCTGGGCGGCGTGCCGGTGACCGTCGCCACGTTATGCACGGCCACGCCCGCATCCACGTCGGCCTGCGTCACGGTGTAGACGAAGCTGCCGCAGTTGGCGGTCTTGCCCGGATCGATCGCGGTGGGCGCGCACGCCAGCGCGGTGCCGCCGGCCATCGGGTCGGAGACGGTGAGGCCGCTGAGCGTGAGGTTGCCGCTGTTGCTGGCGGTGATCGTGTAGCTGATGGTCTCGCCCACGTCGGCCTTGGCATTGCCGTTGGCATCGTTGAGCGTGGCGGTCTTGTTCACCGTCAGCGCGGGCGTGCCCTGCACAGTGGTCGTCGCGGTCGAGGTGTTGTCGGCCGTGCTGCCGGTCGGTTCGCCCACCGTGGTATCGGTGGTGGCGAGCTTGACGGTGGCGGTATTGCTGAGCGTGCCGACCAGGCTGACCGGCGCGGTGGCGTTGATGGTGACCACCACGCTGCCGTTCGCCGGCAGGCTCTGGATCGCGCCGGTGACGGTGTAGCCGGCGGCGTCGCTGCCGGTGACGTTCACGCCGAGCGCGCCGCACACGGCGCCGTTAGCCGCGCTGCCGCAACTCACACTGGCGGCACTGACGCCGGTGACGCCCACCGGCATGGTGTCGGTGAAGGTGGCGCCGGTGGCGGTATGCGTGCCGTTATTGCTGATCGCCAGCGTGTAGACCAGCGGCTGGCCGGCCTGCACGGTGGCGGGCGCCGATTTCACCAGCTTGAGGTCCGCGATGCGCGGGATATTGCTCAGCGTGCAATCCACGCGGTCGCCCAGCTGCTGCAGGTCGACCTTGGGCGGATTGGCGGGATCGAACGTGCCCGTGGGCAGCGCGGTCGGCGAGGCCGGGTTGCCATTGGTGCAGACGATGTTGCGATCGTACTGGTCCAGCGTGGACTTGCTGCCCGGCGCCATCTCCTCCTTCAGCGTGATCACGTTGCCCGGCATGGTTGCCTGGCCGCTGATGTAGGGATAGTTGCCGGTGGCCGCGCCGGTGGTGGAGGTGTTGATGATCTCCTGGCCCTTCACGTTGATCACGCGATAGGTGAACTGGTCGCTGCCGTCCAGGCGGCCGTTCGGCAGCGCCTTGCGCAGGCGCACGCCGCCCCAGCGCACGCCGAAGGCGAAGCCCTGCAGGCTGCTGCCATTGGTGTGCACCTGGCCCATCACGGTGAACGGCGAGCCGGTGCGCGTGGTGGAGAACACGGCGGCATTGGCGGTGCCGCTTTTGCCGACCATGCGGATGCAGTCGATCATGCCGGCGCAGCCGGAGGTCGGCGTGCCGGGCACGCCGGCGCTGCCGGGCGCGCCATAGACGAGGTTGTTGCCGGTCGAGGCGCCCAGCCATTCCACCAGGTTCAGCGTGGAACCGCCGGAGACCACGCCGAAATCGAGATACTCGTTGCTGTTGGTGCTCTCGCCGTCGGCGATCACCATCTCGAACGCGTTGGTGCTCTCCGCGCCGCTGGGACCGAACAGGTGGATGTCGCGCAAGGTCACCGTGGTGTCGTTGGCGACACTGCCGGTATTGGTGTACAGCGCGGCGGTATTCGGCTTGTAGATGGTGTAGTAGCCGGTGCTGCCACTGAACTGCGAGCCGGTCCAGGTCGGCGCCTGCACGCCCTTGAGGCCGGCGCTGCTGCCGACGTTGCCGACGTCGACGGTGAACGTCATGGTCGAGCCGTCCGGCAGCGTGAACGTCAACGGCGTCGAGCCGTTGGCATTCAAGGTGACGCCGTCGAGCTGCAGCCAGCAGATCTCGTCGACGTGCGCGCCCTTGGAATTGGGGTCGGCCATGCGGCATTCGTTGGCCTGCGCCACCGCCGGCATGACCATGCCCAGCAGCAGCAACGCCAGCAAGGCGAAGATCTTCCGGTGCAGCGTCGCCTTACCGCGCCTCCCTGTCCCGCGATAACCATCCTGCAAAGCGGACATATGCCTTCACTCTCATGCTCGTGGCGTCCCGCGCGGCGGAACGGCCTGGTCGGAAAGTGGCGCAGCCGTACCCGCCCCTCCGATGGCGGAGAGGTGCATGTACGTGGCGAAAAAAACCCCTGGCCGCCGCTGCCCGAAAGCAGGACGGTTGCGCCTATGTGGCGGCTAGAGATGGGGTGAGGAGCGTCGGCGGCAGTCCCTGCCGCTGCCGTCGCTGCCTCAGCGCGAAAGCCTTGCTGACGACACCGGTTACCCCCTTTGGCCGGCGTTTCGCGACTCTGCGCGAAGCCAGGCCAATGTCGGCATATCCCATTAATGCCGAATCGGTGTCGTCAGCGGCGCGGATGGTAAGCGCGGCGCGCGAAAGCGAAAAAGAGGGCGCCGTGGGAACTTGCGTATTGCGCGACGTGACGCATCGCCGCCACGCCAAAACTTTGCCGCGATGCCGTTGGCATCCGAGGGAAGGAGAAAACCGCCCTTAGACCGGGGAAAACCGCGTTGCCACGGGCGCCGGCGGAGCTTTGCCGCAGCGGCAGCGCCGGACTGCCTCGGGCGCTTGCGAAACGGCGTCCGGCGCAAGAACCGGAGCGGATCTACTCAACCGTATACGTGCGGCGGCTTCAATGGCGCGGTGACGGAACTGTGAACCAGTGCCGCCGACTCTTGCGCGAAGCTGGCGCCCTACTCGCTCGTCGCCAGCTCGTCGCTATGGGAAGCCTTGCGGAACTGGCTCGGCGTGACGCCCATGCGCTCGCGGAACGCGGTGATGAAATTGCAGGAGCTGCGGAAACCCACGCTCTCGGCGATGTCCTGCAGGCCCAGCGAGGTTTCCATCAGCAGCTCGCGGCCTTTGCGCAGGCGCTCTTCGCGGATCCAGGCGAATACCGTGGTGCCCATGTGCTGGCGGAAGATCGCCGACAGGCGCTTGTCGTGCGTGCCCACCTTGCGCGCGATGTCTTCCAGCGGCGGCAGCGCGGCCAGCTGCTCGCGGATCAGCCGCACGGCGGCGCGCAAGGTGATCTCGTCGTGCGACAGAAAACTTTCCGCGTCCGCCGGCGCCTCCGCATGCGTGCGCGGCGCCAGGCGCAGGTGGATGCGCACGCGCGCCAGCACTTCGTCAGGGTGGCTGGGCTTGAGCACGTAGTCGACGCCGCCGTGGGTGAGGCCTTCGAGGCGTTCTTCCAGCGCGCCGGCGGAGCTCAGGAAGATCACCGGGATGTGCTGGGTGCGCGGCGCTTCCTTCAGCAGGCGGCAGGTGGCGAAGCCGTCGAGCACCGGCATGCGCACGTCGAGCAGGATCAGTTCCGGCTGCAGCGCCATGGCGCGCTGGAAACCCTGCCGGCCATCGGTGGCCAGGGTCACGCGATAGCCTTCGCCCCGCAGCAGCTGCTGCAGGTTGCGCAGTTCCTCCGGCGAATCGTCGATCACCAGGATGTGCGGTGACGCTTGCGCTGGCATGGTTCCCCCTGTGGGCGGCCGCGGCCGCTGCCAACCGCTCGTTGCCATTCCGACCAGCGAGCCGGGTGAGTATATAGCGGCATCCGGTTCGCCGTCCGTCCGGGCAAAGCGGCCGTCCGCCCCGGCAAAGAACGGGCACCGGCGGCCTGCCTATGCTGCCGCCCATCGCCAACCCGGCGTTGGCCCGGCGGTTCCCGCAGCATGCTCCTGACCGACAACCTCAACGATCTGTATCTGCTCACCCGGGTCATCGAAGCGGGCGGGTTCGCCGCGGCCGCGAGGCAGACCGGGATGACCCGCTCCCTGCTCAGCCGCCGCATCGTCGGACTCGAGCAGCGCCTGGGCACCCAGCTGCTGTTGCGCAATGCCCGGCACTTCGCGGTGACGCCGCTGGGCCACGAGGTCTATCGCCACGCCCTGCTGATGTGCGAGTCGGCGGAAGCGGCGGTCCAGGCCGTGCAGGACGCCGCCGGCAACCCCGGCGGCCGGGTGCGCATCGACGTGCCGGACCTGGCCGGCGACCTGCTCTCGCAGGCGCTGGTGGCGGTATCGGCGCAGCACGAGCGCCTGCAGCTTTCGCTGAGCACGAACGGCGGCATCGAGGCCTTGCTGGCGCAGCGCGTCGACCTGGCCCTGCACATGGACGAGAAGATGCCGGACCGCGGCGACATCGTCGCGCACCGGCTCTGCCACGTGCGCATGGTGACGGTGGGCAGCCCGCGGCTGTTCCGCCGCCTGGGTTCGCCCACCCATCCGGACCAGCTGGACGATCGGCATTGCCTGGGTTATCCCGGTGCCGGCGGCTCGCGTCACTGGACGTTGCGTGGCGTGCGCGTGCGCAAGCCGGCGGGACCGCTGAGCACGGGGCATCTGTCCACCCTGCTGGTGGCGACGCGCGAAGGCGCCGGCGTGGCGCAGCTGCCGCTGTATGCCTGCGCGGACGACCTGAAGACCAACCGCCTGCAGCGCGTGTTCGAGGATTTCGAGCCGGAGCCGACGCCGGTGCACCTGCTGAGCCTGTCGGGCATGGCGCTGACGGCAGCGACGCGCGGGGTGGTGCAGAGCCTGCGCAAGCAGTTGGCGTTGGCGAAATTGCCGGGCGTCACCACGGGCGAGCACTAGGCCTCACCGGCCTGGCGTAGGTTGGGGTGAGCGCAGCGAATCCCAACAACGGCTGCGCTAGCCTGGCTGGGTTTGTTGGGGTTCGCTGCGCTCACCCCAACCTACGCGGGGCGTCGCGAGCAACTGGTCGATCCGTTCCAGCAACTGCTTGCCGCTTGCCGGCTTGAGCAAGGCATCGTCGAACGCCAGCCCATCGTCCCGCGCTCGCGGCGGCATCGATGAATAAAGCAGCACGGGCACGCCGGGACAATCGCGGCGCACTGCGCGCAACAACGCCCACCCATCCATGCCGGGCATGAACTGATCGGTCACCACCAGCTCGACCGCCTGCTCCCGCAGCACGGCCAACGCCTCGTCGCCCGAACCGGCCGGCACGCTCTCGAAACCGAAACCATCCAGAAGATCGCACAACATATCGCGACTTTGCGGATGGTCGTCGACCACCAGCACGCGCCGGCCGGCGCCATCGACTGCGCCACCGCCCGCCGACAGTTCCTGGTCCAGCTCGCTCTCGTCGGCCAGCGCCACGTCGAGCAGGAAGCCGAAACGGCTGCCGCCGCCGGGGGCTGCGTCGATGCTCAGGCGCGCATTCATGCGCTCCAGGATCTGGGTGACGATCGCCAGCCCGAGCCCATAGCCGTCGTAATGCGTGGCATTGCCGCCGCGGACGAACGGCTGGGCGAGGCGCTCGCGCTCCGAAGACTCGATGCCGATGCCGCTGTCCTCCACCGCGATATGCAGCAGCACGTGCCGCGGCGCCACCGGCGTGGCCGTGACCGCCAACTGGATATAGCCATCGTCGGTGAACTTGGCGGCATTGCCGATCAGGTTCACCAGCACCTGGCGCAGGCGCCGGAAATCCAGCCTGACCAGGGCCGGCAGATCGTCCGCATAAGCCGCCACGAAACGGTTGCCGCGCCGTTCCGCCAACAGCGTGGCCTGCTCGGCCACGCCGTGCAGGAAGGCATGCAGATAGCCCGGCGCCTCGACCAGTTCCAGGTCGGTGAGTTCGTCGCGCGAGAACTCCAGCAGCTCGTCGATCAGGTCCAGCTGCTGTCGCGCACTGCCCTCGATCAGCGCGGGATAGTCGCGCCGCCGGCTGCCCTCGCGCCACTGGCGCACGCTCTCCAGGATGCCGGCGAGCGGTGAACGCAGATCGTGGCTGATGCGCGCCAGCAGCATGCTGCGCGCACGCATGACGTTCTGCAGCTGCCCGGTGCGCACGGTCACCGCCTGCTCCAGCCGCTGCGCATGCTTGACCAGCACGCGCACACGCCAGCGCCAGGCCAGCACGATCGCCGCCAGCAACAGCAAGGCCGCGCCGGCGAATGCCGGACTGCTGCGCCACCACGGCGGCCGCAGCGTAAAGCTCAGGCTGATCGGTGCGGACAGGCGGCGCTGGTTCTCGTCCACGGCCTGCAGCTCGAAGCGGTAGCTGCCCGGCGGCAACGCGGCATAGCGTGCCTCGCGCGCCGGCGCATCCACCCAGTCGTTGTCGATGTCCGACAGGCGGTAGCGGAAACGCACCGGGCTGCCGGAGCTGTTGCCCAGCACGGCGAAGCGCAGCATCAGCGCGCCGCCCACGCCGAAGTCGGCCTGCGCATGTGCCCCGGCCAGCTCCTGCCCGTTGTAGAACGCCGAAACGAACCAGGGATGCAGCTCGCGCGGCGCCAGCAATTCTTCCGGCTTGAGCAGGTGCGACAGGCCGACGGGGGTGCCGATCCACACGGAGCCGTCCTCGTCGGCGTGGAACGCGCCGTGATTGGTTTCGTCCCATAGCAGGCCGTCGCGCGAAGTGAGGCGCGTCCAGCGCTGCCCGCTCAATACGTCCACGCCGTTGTTGCCGCCCACCCACAGCCGGCCGCGGCGGTCGGCGCGCAGGAAGTAGATGCGCGAATCGGCCAGCAGCGGATCGTCCACCGGCGTGAGCTTCACGCTGTCGGCATCGCCCGCGGCGCCGCCGAGCAGGCCTGGCTGCAGCGAGCTTAGCCACAGGCGCCCGTCCGGCGTGACGGCGACATTCTCGTAGCCGCCCAGCGCTTCCTCCGGCTCCACTTTCACGTGCGCCCAGCGGCCGTTGCCGTAGCGGAACAGGCCTGCGCTGCATGCCGCCCACAGGCGGCCGGCGCGATCTTCGGCGAGGTCGGAGCACATCGAGGTGGGAATCAGGTCGGGCGCCGCGCGCTCCATCCGGCCGGTGGCGCCGTCGAGCGCATACAGGCCGCCCAGCGTATAGGCCCAGAAGCGTCCCTGGCTGTCGCGGAAAGCGCCGCGCACCAGGAACGGCAGGGTGGCGACCACGCGGGTCTCGCGGCTGTCCGGCGCGTAGCGCAGCACGCGCCCGTCGAACAGGAAGTACCAGATCGAACCGTCCGCCGCGGCCAGCACGGTGCGCGTCTGATGCGGCGGCGCCACCGCCAGCGGCCAGGGTTCGGCATGGTCCTGCGCCGGACCGATCACGCTGCCGCCCCAGTCGTCGGCCACCCACACCGCGCCGGAGGGTGCGCGGGCGATCGACCAGATCAGCGAACCGCTCAGCCCCTGCGCGGACGTCCAGTTGGCCACCGCATCGCCGCCGCTCCAGTGCAGCAGGCCACGGCCGTAGGTGCCGATCCACAACGTGCCGTCCTGATCGACGATCAGCGCCGATATGCCGACCTTGGGCAGCCCGTCATCGGTGCCGAACAGTTCCCAGCGTTCGCCGTTCCAGCGTGCCAGGCCGGTGGAACTGCGCGTCAGCACGCGGCCTTCATGATCCTGCGCGATGTCGATGCTGGAGGCGGCCACGTCGGCGCTGTCGCCCGGCATGTCGCGCGCGACGAATTGTTCGCTGCCCGGCGCGAGCGCGCGCACGCTGTGAATCCCGCGCACCCACAGGCTGCCGTCGCGGGCAGCAAGGAAGCCGAGCCATTTGTCGGCGGGCACGCCCGCGTCGGGGCCGTACTGGCGCAGCTGTCCCTGCCGCAGGCTGCACAGCTGCGCACCGCAACCGAACCAGGTGCTGCCGTTGCGATGGAAGACCGCGCTGACCTTGTCCAGGCCAGGCACCGCCTGGCGCTGCTGCTCGCTGAAAGGCGCCGTCACCTTCCAGTTGCGCTCGCCGTCCTCATGCAGCAACCACAGGCGATTGCCGCTGACCAGCCACATGCCGCCGGCATCGTCGGCCGCCAGGGTCTGCCCGCGATCGGCCAGCAGCGGCTTGCCGCCGGGACGCACCCAGCCGAAGCGGCCGCCTTCGCGCAACTGCAGGCCAGCGCGCGAGCCGACCCACAACCGTCCGCGCACGTCCTCGTCGAAGCTGATCACTTCGGAGACCTGGAAGCCCTGCTCCGCGCCGACCTGGCTGAAAGCCATGCCGTCGAAGCGGTACAGGCCCTTCTCCGTGCCCACCCACACGAAGCCCTCGCGATCCTGGTAGATGCGCACCACCGAGAGGCTGGTCAGGCCGCTGCCCTGGTCATAGAGGGTGAGCGGGAGCTGCGCGGCCTGCGCGACGAGCTGCCATGCCCACAGGCACACGGCGAGCGCGAGCAGGCATGCGCGCCGATGTGCGCGGCCATGAGGGATCAGCGACTCGTCCCTGGTAAGAGTCACGGATGAAACCTTTGGTGGGTGGTGCGGAGATCGAGCGAATAGTGGCCGAGCGCATTCATTGCCCTCGGCCGGCGGAGTATAGGAGAGCTGGCCCGCAAGGGAAGCCAGCCCGGCCAACATGACTCGGCAGCGCGCACCCATGCCGTCATCCCGGCGCAGGCCGGGATCCAGTAGCGGCAAGACTCGATTATCGCGACAGCACCGGAGAGCCCACAGTCGCGCGGCGTCGCTCAAGAAAACGCTATCGCCACTGGATCCCGGCCTGCGCCGGGATGACGAGCTTGCGTCAGTAGTCGTAGCTCACGCTCAAGCGCACATAGCGCGGCTCTTCCCGATACAACGCCGTGCCGAACAGCGGATTGGGCGAATACGGCGCCTGCTCCGAGTTGGGCTGCAGGAAGATCGGCCGCTGCTCGTTGAAGACGTTGAACACATTGGCGTTGAAGGCCAGCCGCTTGGCCGCGAACAAGGGGCGATAGGTCACGCCCAGGTCGAGCTGGTGCAGCCATGGCAGGCGGCCGTGGCTGCCGGGCGACGACGGCTCGCCGTTGCAGAAGTGGTAGGCATTGCCGTAGCCCACCGGGTCGGTATGGTCGGGGCCGTAATAGCCCAGGCAGATGCGCGGATTGCCGGACTGCACGCTCAGGTTGCCGGAGACCTGCCACTCCTGGCTCAGCTGGTAGTAGCCATAGAGCTTCACCACATGGGTGTGGTCGTTGTTCTGCGGCCCGTTGGTGTTCTGCATGATGGCGTAGTTGTCCCAGTCCTCGCTGGCCGAGGCGCCGCCCTGCAGCAGGTCCGAGCGCACCTGGCCCTCGGTATTGCCGTAGCTGCGCGAGAACACATAGTCGAGCTTGCCGTACCAGGTGCCGTCGAACGGATGCTCCAGGAAGGTTTCCAGGCTGTAGTAGCGGCGCTTGAGGCGGTCGAAGCCCAGTTCTGCATTGCTCATCGGCACGCCGACCAGGCGCCCGTCGCTGGTGACCAGGTTGAAGGTGTTCGCGCGGCCGGGATTGATCAGGTAGCAGCTGTTGCTGGAAGCGATGTCGTAGCCCAGCGACTGCGCCTTGTCGAGCACGCGCTGGATGTCGCAGAAGTCGTCGATGGCGTTGCGCAGGATGCGCTTGGTCAGCTTGGCGCCGTAGACCCACTCCGGACCCGCCGTGCGGGTGAAGCCCAGGATGAACTCGTCCTGGTTCTCGGCCTTGATACCGTTGCCGGTAACGGTGCGCGGGTCCGGCGGCACGCCGAAGGAATTGTTCGCCGACACCGGGTTGGACATCACGGTCAGGCCGGTGGGCGTGCCGTCGGCGGCGATGCCGCCATAGGTGTAGTACTGCTGCGTGCTGACATAGCCGGCCGCCGCGCCGGTGGCGGGATTGAGCGGCATGCTCAGGTAATAGCGTCCCACGTTGCCATACACCTTGAAGCTGGAATCGCCGTTGACGTCCCAGCTGAAGCCCAGGCGCGGTGCCCACTGCGGCTTGGTCTGGGTGATGAAGGCCTGGCCGTTCGGGTTGTAGTCGGTGAACTGGTCGTTGCGCAGGCCCAGCGACAGCAGCCAGCGATCGCTGACCTGCCATTTGTCCTCGACGTACTGCGCGCGCTGCATGGAGCGCACGCTCACCGCGTTGTTGGCGACGTTCCGCTGTACGTAATAGCCGCCCTGCCCGTTCGGGAAATCCGCCGGCGCCGGTACGCCCAGGCCCGAGACCAGCGGCAGGTTCGGCGTATTGGTATGGCCGTACTGCCAAGTGTAGCCGGGACCGGAATTGCGGTTGCCCTGGTTCAGCGCCTCGGAGCGCTGGTTGTCGATGCCGACGCTGATCATGTGATCGCCCAGGTGGTAGCTGATGTCCAGGCGTGTATTGGTGGTCTTGTTGCCGCGCGCAGGGTCGTAGAGCGTGGAGACCGTCTGGTTGTTGCCGCGCGGTGCGCCGCCGTTCAAGGCGGGGTTCTGGTTGGTGATGCCGCTGACGTAGGTGAGGCTGCCGTCGTAGCTGCCGGGCACGTCGTAATCGCGCGTCTTCATCTGGCCGTACATCGCGCTCAGCGTGAGGTCGTCGGTGAGATAGCCGGTGTACTTGGCCACGTAGAGATCGCCGCCGACCTTGGTGTTGTCGTCGGCATTGATCAGGTCGCCCTGGCGGCGGGCGTTGTAATCGTAGTCGTAGACCGAACCGCTGCCGTTGCGCTTGTCCGAGGCGCCGGTGAGCTCGAGGATATGGTTGTCGCTGATGTTCCAGTCCAGCTTGCCGTACCAGCGCGGACTGTCGTAGCGGTAGGCCTGGTCGGGCTTGCTGTTGTCGACGGCATTGACGTTGGCGCCCTGCTGCCGCTCGAACTCGCCGGCCAGGAAGAAGAACAGCTTGTCCTCGACCAGCGGGCCGCCGGCATAGGCGCTCACCGTGGTGGTCCACAGCTTGTTGCCGCTCTTGGGATCGTAGAGCCGCCCGGCCACCGGCGATACCGGCGTACCGTTGGCGTAGTACAGGTCGGTGTAGTCGCTGCGCGCGAACGCCGGCTCCCACAGCACCTGGGCGCCGTAGTGCCAGGCATTGCTGCCGCGCTTGCCCACCTGGTTGATCACGCCGCCATCGGAACGGCCGTACTGCGCGCTGTAGCCACCGGTGTACACCTCCTGCTGGTCGATCGCGCCGTACGGCAGCGTGATGCCGCCGTGGCCGTTGAGCGGGTCGGTGGTGTTGAAGCCGTTGATGTAATACGCGTTCTCGGTGGCTGCGGAACCGCCGAAGCTCACCAGCGGCTTGCCGGTAGCGGTGGTGAAGTTGGCGCTGTTGCGATTGACGCCAGGAGCCAGCATGGCCACCGCTTCGGCGGAACGGGCCAACGGCAACTTGGCGAGTTGCTCGGCGGTGATCACGGTGCGCGAGTCCACGCTGGTCACGTCGATCGCCGGCAACGCATTGCCGACCACGGTGACTGCGCCGAGATTGGTGGCCTGCTTGCCCGCCGCCGCGCCGCCGGTGAACGAAACGTCGGTGCCCGCACCTACCTGCAGGGCGATCTGCTTGCGCGCATCCACCGTCTGGCCGTTGCGGCGCAGCGACACCGTGTAGGTACCGAGCGGCAACTGCGAAGCGACATAGCGCCCGCGCTCGTCCACGCCTACTTCGCGCTTGAAGCCGTTGGCGTTCTCGATCAGCACCGTCTCGCCGCCACTGGCGGCGACCTGGCCGAAGATGGTTCCCGTGGTCGACTGGGCGAATGCCCCGCCGGAAGCCATCGAACCGATGGCGAGCGCTAGAACCAGAATACGCGTGGACGGCAACCGCTGCGTCGCTTCGATCATGTTCATCCCCATCGCTGGCATGAGCCCATGGACGAGATGACGTGCCGGACTTTCGACACGACGGCGCGCGAGTGCGTCAAGGGAGCGATGCACCTGTAGCCACGACCGATCTGGCAATCCCTTACATGGATCGATCCAAATCCCGCCCCCTATAAAACCCGAAGGAACGGGTCCGTTCGGGTTCGCGGCAAAGTTGCATCGGTATCGCAGGATTGTCAACCACCTCGTGCCAAGCCGATCGGACATTTAGACATCCAAATGCAGGCCTTCACCTGATGACGACATTCCATATAGACGCAGACGACGAACGCTCGAGCACGGCGACGGAAAACGAGTGCCCGAAAAGATGGAGTAGATCGCCTTGAACGCATTCGACAAGCACCTTCCCGCCTTGCGTCCACTGCACGTCCCGAGAAGGCGTGCAGCGCTGAAGAGTCTCCAGCACGCCAGGTCGTGTATCCGATCGAATCGAAGAGCCATGAAGACCATCGGAATCTGTCTGAAACCGGAAAAATTGGCATCAATAGAGAAACCTCGTTTCGTCCTGGGTGACCAACAATGCATGCGCCCATCACTTAGTCAGGATAACGAACAAGATGAAGCGCTCGCGCCGCATTCACCGCAACACCTTGAGCATGGCCATCGCACTCGCCGCCACGGGTACCGGATACAGCAATGTCGGATCCGCCATGCAATTTCACCGGCATGGCAATCAGCTCATCGTCACCGGCGAAACGGAGCAAGACGATCCCGACATCTTGATTAGCTGGCTCGATCGGGCGGTCGCCATCAGCAATCCCATCACGACGGTAGTTTTTCGCAACGGACCAGGTGGAGTTGCCGAGGCGGGCTTAGGCTTAGGGCGAATTATCCGCGAGCGCAACTTGAACACCATCTTCGATGGTGGCTGCTACTCCGCATGTGCAGCGAGCTTTCTGGGTGGAATCCAACGCAGCATGACTCAATTTGACCTACCCCACTACTTCGGCACGGAAACCATATTGGGCATTCATGGCACAAGTACTGACGGCCAGGTTGACCCTCCCCACGAACAAGATGAGTACCTCGATTATCTTCGCGGCATGCTCGGCCAGGAAGGTGAGCATGCGATGCTACGAATCATTCAGTCGCATTACGAGCTAGGTAATTCTGGGGGCTTCCTGCGTTACTACGATCCGGCGAAAAACCTCCAGCCGGCCCGCTTTTGCCCCACTGAAGATGAGACTTCCAGCGGAGGCTGCATCGACCATCCTCGCGACGCCACCATTCGCACCGACACCCTGGTCAATCAGGCGGGTTATGCAACCGTCAACGACATACTCAATGTGAAAAACCGAGTCGCAGGCAACATCAACCCACATTATGGAGATGACAGTCTCCACGATGCCTGGGGAGTCATCAGGTTGAGGCCTGGCAGTCACTGGTTGCTCGACGAGACATCTTCCGCCGACGTGATCTGGGTCAACGGCGGCACCCTGCAGCTCGACCGGAACGGGAATCTTGGTTCGTCGCACGCGCTGGTAGCCGATCGGGACGGCATCGTCGCATTGCGCAGTGCCATTCTGGATACTCAGGTGCGTGTCGCCGATGGCGCTATCCTGGAAGGCTACGGCACAGTCACCCGCCCGATGCAATTCGCGAAGAACGGCCTCTTCGCACCGCAGGGCATCGTCATTCGCTCCTACGCTCTGAAGAGCGTCGAAGGCGTGACCATGCCGTTCACAACAGGGGCATCCGTATTATTGGAAGAAGGATCGGCCACGCTGTTCACCGTCTCCGCCGACGACCGGCAGCCTGGCCTGACGCTGGAGCAGCGCGACGTGGTGGTCATCGTTCCAGATGAGGATCAGCCGGAAATTCGGGCGGGAGCCAGTCGATCCGCGTTGCTGATCCATCCGTCCGCCACGCTCGGACTGGATATCCATCCCGGCTACTATGTTGCCGGTGGCGAGAGCTTGCTGGTCGATACGGTCATTGACCGTACACCGCTTACCGGCTTTGTCGCCGGGGTTTGCAGCGAGCCTGATGCTGCCTGCACGCTCGATCCCGTCGCACCCGCCGTCAATCCGTTCATCCTCGGCAGCTTCCGGCAAGCCCTCAACAAGGACGAAGCTGGCAAGGTCGTGGACCTTACCGAGCCCGGAGCCGTGGTGCAGGCCCGAAAAAATTCGCTGCTCAGTTTTATGGTGCAGCAGAGCGAAGACAAGATCGCGCTGATCGCCAATCCGGCCTTCGACGACACTTCGATCTTCGCCAACCGGCATTCCGGCGACGGCCTCGGCGCGGCCTTGCGTGCCGCGTCCCACCGTTCCGCCACGTCGCTGGCGCCGCTGCTGGGGGCGTTGCAGTTCGCCGACAAGAACATCGTCAAGGCGCAGTCCGGCGCGCTGCGCGGCGATGGCTATGCAACGCTGCGTAGCGCCGATGTCAACCTGGTTCGCGAATTCGGCGGCGTGGTCGATCAGCACCTGCAGAACGTGCGACGCGGGCAGGACGAGCAATCGGCCGCCTTCGCCGGCAGCCTGCTGTCGGCCAGCCCGGCGGCGAACCGCAACACCATCGCCGGCAACATGAGTCACATGCTGCGCCGCCTGGCCGGAGCCCCGGACGAGAAGCCTGCCCAGGCCGACGGCCCGGATGGATGGCGCTTCTGGGGGCGCGGCTTCGGCACCACCGGGCGCATCGATGCGCAGGAAGGCGTCGCCGGCATGCGGCAGAACAGCAGTGGACTGTTGCTGGGCATGGAACGGAGGTTCGCCGGCGGGAAGATCCTGCTCGGCGGCAGCCTGGGCTTCGGCTCGATGTCGGCCAAGGCTAGCAACAAGCAGTTTCGCGCCGACGTCGGCGCCGTCGATGCGAGCGTCTACATCGATGCCCGCTACGGCGCGGGATACGTCAACGGCACGCTTCGCTACACCCGGCTCGACCACGAGGCGACGCGCAGCATCGGGGGGATCGCCGGCCTGGGCGCAATGCACAAAGCCAGCTATAGCAACCACGCCTGGTCGGTCCGGCTCGAACACGGACTGCAATGGTCCGACAAGCACGGCACGGTCTGGCAGCCGCTGCTGCCGGTGCTCGACTACGTCAGGCTTGCGGACCAGCGTTTCGCCGAAACCGGCGGGCCGGCCGCCCTGCAGGGACGCGGCGGCAGCCACGATAGTCTGCGCGGCGGCGTCGGCCTGCGTGTGTGGCGCAGCTTCCAGAGCAGCCGCTCGGGCGTGCTGACGCCACATGCGCAGCTGCTCTTCGCGCATGAGTTCAAGGACCGCGACGGCCGCCTGCAGGCCTCGTTCGCACAGGAACCGACCCTGCCGTTCAAGGTGATCGGCCAGGATACCGGCCGCAACACGGTGGCCTGGAACCTTGGCGTGGGTAGCCAGATGAACGCGCGCACTTCGCTCGCGCTGGACTATGTGGGCGAGCGGTCCTCGGGCCGCACGCAGCACGGGCTCATGCTGGGCCTGGCGCACAAGTTCTAGGCCTACCCCCCGGGCGGCGGCCAGGCCATGGCCGCCGCAGCTTTTTTCGGATGCCGGAGGAATGCTACTTTAGCGAGCGCATCGACTGAGCCGGATCCGCCGCGACTCGTGGCAGCATCGCTCGCCAGGCGCCAACCAGGGGAAGGGACAACGTGGAAGCCAATCATCAGTTGCCCGTGCGGGAGCATCACGTGCACCAGCGTCATTTCGACCGGCTGGTGATGCTTTCCGACGGCGTGTTCGCGATCGCGATGACGCTGTCGGCAGTGGAGCTCAAACCCGAGGAAGCCGCCGGCGCACACAGCCTGCTCGCGCAATGGGCGACGCCGCTGCTGGTGTACTTCCTGAGCTTCTTCATCGTCGGCGGCGTGTGGATGCAGCATCGGCGCATCCTGACTCATCTGCGCCACGTGGATACGCCGATGACCCTGCTCACCCTCGCGGTGCTCAGCATGGTGTCGTTGATGCCCGTGGTGATCCGGGTGTTCCTCACCGCTGCCAATGGCGAATCCGGCGACGGCATGCTGGTCTACTCGCTGGCCCTGATGGCCAATTACCTGTGCCTGGCCGCCTCGTGGGGCTATGCCGCCTTCATCGGCAGGCTGGCACCGGATGTGCCGGCGCCGCGCGCGTGGAGCTGGCTGCTGCGGGATTTGTTTATCGCGGTGCTGTTCGGTGCGGCGGCACTGTTCACTGCGCAGATGCGAGTGACCGCGCTGCTGTTGTGCCTGGCCGGCATCGCCGTGCGCTTCGTTTCCGGGAAGCTGGCCCGCCAGGCCGACGCGGCAGCCTGACCGCCTGGCGTAGGTTGGGGTGAGCGCAGCGAACCCCAACGTAGCGTTTGCGGTGCAAGGTCCGTTGGGGTTCGTTGGGGTTCGCTGCGCTCACCCCAACCTACGCCAGGCTTTGCAAGGTCGTCGGCAGCAGCTCCGCTACCGTCGGGTGGATGTGCACCGCCTCCGACACCGTCGTGTACGGCGCCTTGGCGTACATCGTATCCAGCAGGCAGTGGATCGCCTCGTCGCCGTTGACGCCAAAGATCGCCGCACCCAGCAGCTCCTTGCTGGCGCCGTCGACCACGACCTTCATGAAGCCCACCGTCTCGCCGCGCTCGACCGCCCGCCCGACCCGCGCCATCGGCCGCGTGCCGACCAGCACCTCGCGGCCGGACTTGCGCGCCTCCTGCTCGCTCATGCCGATCCGCGCCAGCGGCGGATCGGTGAACAGGCTGTAGGCCTGGATGCGCCCGGAGATGCGCCGCCTGCCCTGCCCCAGCACGGCATCGGCGACGATCTCGAAATCGTTGTACGAGGTATGGGTAAACGCACCTTTGCCGTTGCAGTCGCCCATGGCCCAGATATGCGGGACGCTGCTGCGGCCATGGTCGTCCACCTTGATGTTGCCGCGCTCGTCCAGGGCGACGCCCGCCCGGTCCAGGCCCAGGTCGTCCGTATTCGGCTGGCGGCCTACCGCAAGCAGCAGGTGCGTACCCACCGCCTGTTCGCACAGCTGGTTGCCGCGCGCCTTGATCCGTATCGCGCCGGCCTTGCCTTCCAGCGCGATGCATTCGGCGCCCAGGTGCACGGTGATGCCTTCGTCGCGCAGCATCGCCAGCACGGCGTCGGCGACGTCGGCATCCTCGCGCGGCAGGAAGCGCTGCGAACGCTCGACGATGGTCACCTTCGAGCCGAAACGGCGGAACATCTGGCCGAATTCCAGGCCGATATAGCTGCCGCCGACGATCATCAGGTGCTCCGGCAGCTCGCGCAGTTCCATCATGCCGGTGTTGGTCAGGAAGGGAACGTCATGGATGCCGGGAAAATCCGGCACCGAGGCGCGCCCGCCGACATTGATGAAGAAAGACTCCGCTTCGATCAGATCCTCGCCAAACCTCAGCGTAGTGGGCGATTCGAAACGCGCATGTCCCCGCAGCAACGTGACATTCGGCATGCCAACCAACCATTGCTCCACGCCACTGCGGGCCTTGCCGGAAATGCCCTGGGTACGCTCCCACACGCGCTGCATGTCGACCCGCGTGTCCTCGCTGCCGCGAACGCCATACTCATGCGCGCGTCCTGCCATATGCGCGACGTAGGCACTCGCCACCATCGCCTTGGTCGGAATGCAGCCGGTGTTGACGCAGGTGCCGCCGACCAGCTTGCGCTCGATCACGGCCACGCGCCGGCCTGCCTTGCCCAGTCGCTCGGCAAGCGGCGGGCCGGCCTGGCCGGCGCCGATCACCACGGCATCGAAACGCTGGTTCATGGGAATCTCCTCGCGGGCATGGCGACAGGCGGCGATCATCGCCTGCCGGCGTTCAAGGATCGGTGCAGGGCCGGTCCTTCAATGGGCGATCACGGCCGCGGCGCCTCCGCCATGCCGCTCAGTCGTTGCGGATGGCTGTAGACCACGTGACGCCCCGGCCGCACGAACCCGGTCAAGGTCAACCGGCAGGATTGCGCCAGCGTCACCGCCAGCGCCGTCGGCGCGGAGATCGCCGCGAGCACGCCCACGCCCAGGCTGGCGGCCTTGGTCACCATCTCGTAGCTGGCGCGGCTGGTGACCAGCACGAAGCCGCTGCGCAAGTCGACGCTGCCGCGGCTCAAGGCACCCAGCAGCTTGTCCAATGCATTGTGGCGGCCCACATCCTCGCGTACGTGGAGGATGTCGCCGGCCGGCGTTGCCCAGGCCGCGGCGTGCACGGCGCCGGTGTGGCTGTTGAGCTGCTGATGAGGCGACAGCGCTTCGAGGGCGCGTTCCAGCGCGTGCGGCTCCAGCAGCGGACCTTCGGGCACCTGCGCCAGCGGCCGCAGCACGTCTTCCAGATGCCGGCTGCCGCACAATCCGCAACCGCTGCGCCCCGGCAGCAGGCGCGCCGAATCCTCGTCGACGCCTTCCACCTCGGCGGCATCGACGTCCACCACATAGCCTTCCAACTGCTCGTGGATGACGATGCCGCGGATGTCTTCCGCGCGCGCCACGCGCCCCTCGGTCAGCGAGAAGCCGTACGCGAAATCTTCCAGGTCCGCCGGCGTGGCCATCATCACCGCGAAGGAGGCGCCGTTGTAGCGCAGCTCCACCGGCGCCTCCTCGGCCAGCCAGTCCTCGCCCGGCCGCAGGTCGGCGCCCTGGTGGACGATGACGGCGCGGCGCGCGAGTCCGGAGCGTTGCATGATCGTCAGGCCTCTGGCGCGACCGGCGCGGACGAAGCGGACAGCCGCACCGGAATGGACTTGTAGCCGGGCGTGCCCGAGCGCGCGTCGTGCTCGTCCAGCGCCAGCAGGCCGTTGCCTTCCGGGAAGTACATCGCCACCGAACCGCGTGCGATGCCGTAGGGCACCGCCACCAGGCCGCGTACGGCGCGTCCGTTCGGCGTACCGTCCACGCGGCTCGCCTCCACATCGATGCGATCGCCCTCGCGCAGGCCACGCCCGGCCAGGTCGTCCGGGTTGACGAAGACCACGTCGCGCCGGCCGGTGATGCCGCGGTAGCGGTCGTTGTAGCCGTAGATGGTGGTGTTGTACTGGTCGTGCGAGCGCACGGTGGCGAGCATCAGCAGATCGGCAGTGGCGGGCGTGGCTTCGTCCAGGCCCCGCGCGAGCAGGAAGCGTGCCTTGCCGTCCGGCGTATTCCAGCGCCGCAGCGCCGCGGCGTTCTCCAGATGGAAGCCGCCGGGCTGGCGTACGCGCTCGTTGTAGTTGGCGAAGATCGGGAATACCGCCTCGATGTCGTCGCGGATGCGGTCGTAGTCGCCCGCCAGTCCTTCCCAGTCGACTTTCGACTGCGGCAGCGTGGCGCGCGCCAGCAGCGCGACGATCGCCGGCTCGGAACGCAGGTGCTCGGACGCCGGCCGCAGGCGCCCCTGCGAGGCGTGCACCATCGACATCGAGTCTTCCACCGTCACCGACTGCGGGCCGGCGGCCTGCAGGTCGATTTCGGTGCGGCCCAGGCACGGCAGCAGGAAGGCTGCGCGCGCCGGCAGCAGGTGCGAACGGTTGAGCTTGGTGGCGACGTGCACCACCAGGTCGAGTTGGCGCATCGCCGGGAAGGTAGCCTGCGGATCGGACATCGCCACCGCCAGGTTGCCGCCCAGGCACAGCAGCGCCTTGGAGCGGCCCTCGCCGATCGCCTTGACCGCCGCGACGGCGTCATGGCCATGCGCGCTCGGCGGCTCGAAACCGTAGACGCGGCGAATGCCATCCAGCAAGGCGGCATTGGGTTTCTCGGTAATGCCGACCGTGCGGTCGCCCTGCACGTTGGAATGGCCGCGCAGCGGGCAGATGCCGGCGCCGGGCTTGCCGATGTTGCCGCGCAGGAGCAACAGGTTCACCAGCTGCTGCACGTTCTCCACGCCATGGCGATGCTGGGTGATGCCCATGCCGTAGCAGAAGATCACCTTCTCGGCGGCCGCATAGATGCCGGCCGCGACTTCGATCTCGGCGCGCGTCAGGCCGGAAGCGCGCTCGATGCTTTCCCACGAGGTGGCCTGCACGTCGTCGCGCAAGGCCTCCAGGCCGGTGGTGTGCTCGGCGATGAAGGCGCGATCGAGCAAGCCGGCGCCACCGCCGGCCAGGTCGGCGGCATCGGCTTCGAACAGCCACTTCATCATGCCCTTCATGGTGGCGATGTCGCCGCCGATCTTCGGCTTGAAATAGGTGGTGGCGATCGGCACCGAGCGGCCGGTGAGCATTTCCGCCGGATCCTGCGGCGAGGTGAAACGCTCCAGGCCGCGCTCGGGCATGGGGTTCAGCACCACGATCGGCACGCCGCGCAGCGAGACCTCGCGCAAGGTGCCCAGCATGCGCGGATGATTGGTGCCGGGGTTGTGCCCGATGCAGAACACCGCGTCGGCCTGTTCGAAATCCTCCAGCTGCACGGTGCCCTTGCCGACGCCGATCGCCTCGGGCAGGCCGACGCTGGAGGCCTCGTGGCACATGTTCGAGCAATCGGGAAAGTTGTTGCAGCCGTATTCGCGCGCGAACAGCTGGTACAGGAAAGCCGCCTCGTTGGAAGCGCGGCCGGAGGCGTAGAACTCCGCCATGGTCGGCTCGGGCAACGCGCGCAGGGCGGCGCCGATGCGCGTGGCGGCTTCGTCCCAGGACACCGGCAGGTACTTGTCCTGCACCGCGTCGTACGCCATCGGATGGGTCAGGCGGCCCTGGTCTTCCAGCGCGTGGTCGGTCCACTCCCACAGCTCCGACAGCGTGTGCTGTGCGAAGAATTCCGGCGTGGTGCGCTTGGACGTCGCCTCCCAGGTCACCGCCTTGGCGCCGTTTTCGCAGAACTCGAACGAGGAGGTATGGCGCGGATCGGGCCAGGCGCAGCCGGGGCAGTCGAAGCCCAGCGGCTTGTTCACGCGCTGCAGGGCCTCGACCGAGCGCGCCACCGCCATCTGCTCGCGGATCGCCTTGGCGACGGCGCGCAGTGCGCCCCAGCCGCCGGCCGGGCCGTCGTAGGGTTGGATGCTTTTTTCGAGGTCGAGGTCTTTCGGTTGCGAACTCATGAGGCCGGCGCTGCATGCTTGGAATCGGTCGAGATGAGCATCATAGGCCGATCCGCTGGCGATGGCTCAGGTGCCGGTGCGTGACGCTCCGTAATGACCGTCATCCCGGCGCAGGCCGGGATCCAGTGGCGATCACGCTGGGTAATGGCCCGACCCTACTTTTGAGCGCACACCACGGCGTGATGTCGACGATCAAGCGAATTCGCTACTGGATCCCGGCCTGCGCCGGGATGACGGTTCTGTAACTTGGCGCGTCGCCGCAAGCTCATGCGTGTTCTTCCACCGGCCAGCAGCGGATGGCATCCGGCGGCAGCGACAGCATCGGCGCGGCCGGCAATTCGTAGCCCGCCGGCGGTTCCACCCACAACCGCGCCTTCCCGCAGCGCATGCCGAGGTAGTTGCGGTGCGGAGAGGTCTGGCGCAATTCGAAGCTGGCGGCGATCGCGTCGCCGGGTGCCGCCGCCGGGTCGTGCAATCGCACTGCCGCAGGCGGGACATGCCAATCGACCGCGGTGCCATCGGGCAACGCCGTTTCCACGCGCAGGCTGGCATCCGCTTCCGGCCACGACAACCGTTGCGCGCCGGGCGCGCCGACGATGCGGCCGCGCTGCACATTGCGCAGCCCCAGCAGCCGCGCCACCGCACCGCTCGCCGGTTGCGCATGCACCGCTTCCGGCGTGCCGATCTGCACGATGCGCCGGCCATGCATCAGCACCAGCCGGTCGGCCACCGCCGCCAGCGCGGGATCGTGGCTGACAGCGAGCGCGGGAATGCCGGCCTGGTGCACCTCGGCGATGAGTTCGGCGAGCACTTCGTCGCGGGTGACCGGATCCAGCGCCGAGGTCGGCTCGTCCAACAACAACAGGCTCGGCCGCCGCGCGAGTGCGCGCGCCAAGGCCACGCGCTGCTGCTGGCCGCCGGACAACGACGCCGGCCAACGCTCGGCCAGGCCGGCCATGCCCACCCGCTCCAGCCATTGCATGGCCTGCTCGCGCCGCCGCGCCCCGCGCAGGCTGAAGGCGACGTTCTCCCATGCACGCAGATGCGGGAACAGCGCATGCCCCTGCGGCAGATAGCCGACCGCGCGTTGCTGCGGCGGCAAGCCATCGAACGGTTCGCCGCGCGCCGCGATCAGACCCGCGATCGCCGACAGCAACAGCGTCTTGCCCTCACCGCTTGCGCCAAGGAGCACGGTGAAGCCAGCCACCTCGAAGCTCGCATGCAGCGCCACCGGATGCTCGATGCGGTAATCGATGCGCATCACGACAGGCGCCTGCGCACGGCCATGCCCAGCGCCAGCGGCAGGGGCAGCGCCGCCGCGAAGAACACCCACAACAGCGGATACACCGCATCCAGGCCGATGTCCTGCAGGTTCACCCACAGCTTCACCGGGATGCCCTGCGGGTAATAGGCCACGATCAGCACCGCGCCGAATTCGCCCAGCGCACGCACCCAGGCCAGCGCCACCGCGGCGGCCAGACCCAGCCGCGCCAACGGCAGGCTGACGTGGACGAAGCTGCGCCACGGCGAATAGCCGAGCGTCAGGGCGATCTGTTCCAGCTCGCGCGGCACGCCTTCGAACGCGGTGCGCGCCGCCATCACGTAATAAGGCAGCGCCGCGTAGAACTGCGCCAGGATGAACGCCGGCGCCGAATTGGTCAGCAGCAGCCCGGCCCGCTCCAGCAGGTGGCCGGCGGGCCCGTAGGGGCCGTACATGGAAGCGAGCAGCAGGCCCATCGCCAGCGGCGGCGTGAGCAGCGACACCAGCAGCAGCGCATCGACCAGCCACTGCCCGCGCACGCGATGCCGCGCCAGCCACCACGCCAGCGGCGTGCCCAGCGCCACGATCGGCAGCAGCGCGATCAGGCTGTAACCCAGCGACACGCGCACCGCACCGCCATCGCCGTGGGCGAAACCGAAGTGCCGCCAGTCGGTGGCCAGCAGCAGGCCGACGAAGGGCGTGGCCAGCAACAGCAGGGCCAGCGCGGCCGGCAGCGCGGACAGGCCCGGGCGATAGCGTGTCGGGTCGGCTGCTGGGGTCACAGCGCCTCGCCGTGCGGCGGATCGTAGCCGCGCTCGCGCAGCATCGCCTGGCCTTCGGTGGATTGCAGCAGGCGCACGAAATCCGCGGCGAGCTGCGGCTGCTTCGCATCGGCCAGGACCGCGGCGTAGAACACCAGCGGCTGCGCCTTCAGCGGCTTGCCGTCGGCAAGCGTGAGGCTGGCCTTGGCATACCACGCATTCTGCATGGACGGCTGCGCCAGGTTGATCTCATCAGGCAGGTCGATGGTGGGCAGATGATGCGAGAAGGCCGCGCTTGCGTAGCCGACGGCAGCGTCGATCTGGCCGGCCTCCAGGCGCGACATCAGCGAGGGCTCGGCAAAGATCTGCTGCGGGTTCTGCAGCTCGCCGGCCACCTGTTCCAGCAGCTTCGGCTGGTGGTAGTAAGTCCCGGCCAGCTGCAGCGTGAGCAAGGCGTTGGCGCCTTGCGGGTCCACCGCCGGATCGGTGCGCCCGATGCGCAGGCCGGGTTGGCGCAGCACGTCGTACCAGGTCTTGCTGCCCTTCGCCGCCGCCTCGAAATCCTTGGCGTAACGGCTCTTGGGCCCATAGATCACCACCATGCGCGTGCTCGCCACCGGCACCGCGCGCTCGGCGAGACCGGCGTCGCGCACGACTTTCATCGGCGGCGGCGTAATGGCGACGAACACATCTGCCTGCATCTGCCTGCCCGCCAGCAGGCGCGCGAGCGCAAAAGACCCCTGCCCCACGCCTTCGAAGCGCGCGTCGTGCGCCTTGGCGAAGGCCGGGCCCAGCGACTGGTCCATCACCACGCCCATCGAGCCGGCGTAGGCGACGCGCAGCACCGGTGCATCGGCAGCGGGCACGGCGATACCGAGCGATATCAGGAGCAGCAGCAAGCAATGCATCGGAAACGAGATTTTTTTCATGTCTTCCCCTTGCCGTGGAAAGTCAAATCAATGCGAAAAGCCCCTCTCCCTCCGGCGACCCGAAGGTAGTCCCTGCGGGAGAGAGGGGTTGGGGTGAGGGTCCGGGCGGAGCGCAAGCGTGATGTGCAGCGCTCCGCCCGCACCCTCATCCACCTTCCTCGCTCCTCAGAGCCGCGCACATCCATGTGCCCTCCCCGCGTGCTCCCGGAGGGAGAAGGGATTCCGATTTGAAGGTTGAAGAGGGCGCAGCGTTTGTGTGCGCCGCCACGCTGAGCCCCTCCGAACCCATCGTCAGCTGGCTTTCGGCTGGCGACGATGCCGCACACTGTCACGCACATCCACGTCGAACAACAATTGCAATGGCGCACCGCCCGGCACCGGCAAGGCGATCTCCAGGCCGTCGCGGCTGGGCAGGCGCGCAACGAAGGCGCGCACTTCAGCGTCGCCCAGCATCACCTGCCAACCGTCGGCATCGCGCTGCCAACCATGCGCCTGGCCAAGCACCAATCGATGCTCCTCCACCCGTCCATCGGGCCATTGCGTGCGATTGCCCACCGATGCACCATCCAGCAATTGCGCCAGTTCCGCCTCGTCGATGCGCAGGCGCAGGGTCTGGTCCTGCAGTTGCACCTTCATCCGGCCACCTCGTGCCATTGGGTCTGGGTATTGCAGTCGGCCAGCTGCGCCGCTTCGTCGGCGGACAGGGCGAGTTCTTCGTGACCCAGCGCCGATTGCAGCGCACGCAAGGAGCGCTGGCGCGGATCGGCGCGCGACATCAGCGCGGACAGCGCCTCCCGGCTGCGCTCGTCCAGGCGCAGGCGCAGCGGCAGCACATGGGCGGCGAAAGACAGACTGCGCGCCTGCGGCCGCTCACTGTGCAGGCGGTGCAGCAAGGCCGGCTGCAGCAAGGGCATGTCGACCGGAATCACCAGCAGCTCGGCGTCACCCGCCAGGGCCTGTGCGATACCCGCAAGGCCGCCCAGCGGACCGGCCTGGGGCATGGTATCGGCGATGCCGGCATAGTCTTCGCGACTGCCGCTGACACGAATCTCGTCCACGCCGGCCTCGCGCAACACGCCAAGTTGATGCTCGATCAACGGCCGGCCCTGCCACGGCAGCAAGGCCTTGTCACTTCCCATCCGCGACGACAGGCCGCCGGCCAGCACCACGCCGATGCACCGGCGCGGCTCAGTGAGCGTGGCCATGACCGTCATGGCCGGAGTGGTCCTGCGCGCCCTCGGACGGCTGCTCGCACAACGAACAGCCCTCGCTCCACGCGCTGTCGCCGTCGACGTAGTGCTCCTGCTTCCAGATCGGCGCCTCGTGCTTGACCGCCTCGATCGCCAGCCGGCAGGCGCGGAACGCCTCGGCCCGGTGCGGCGTACCCGCGGCCACCACCACGGCGAGGTCGCCCAGGCCGAGGTCGCCCTTGGCGTGGGCGATGTACAGCTTCATCGGCGCGCCGATCTCCGCCCGCGCCCGCTCGCCGATGTTGCGGAAGGTGCGCAAGGCCAGCGGCACGAACAGGTCGTAGCTGATGCCGACCACCTGCCGGCCCAGGTTGAAATCGCGCACCTTGCCGACAAATACCGAGATGCCGCCGAAGCGCGGATCGGACACGAAGTCCAACGCCGCGGCGACATCCAGCGCGGCGTCCGCGCGTTCGACCACGGCCACGTGCAGATCGTCCATGGCGCTTTCCATGTTCAACCTCCGCTCACCGGCGGCAGCACCGCCAACTCGAGATCCGCCGGCACCTCGCGGTGGTTGTGCAGGATCTCCTCGCTGCTGGCGAAGGCCGAAATGCGCACCAGGCCGGCGTTGACCTGCGGCGCATGCTCGCGCAGGTGTGCGGCCAGGAGTTCGCGCAGGTCGGCGATGGTGCTGCCGGGCGGCACGTCCAGTTCGAGATGGCCGCGCGGATCCGCCTCGCGCAGCGCGCCGTACAGCGCGATCCGGACCTTCATGCGCGGCTCCATGAGGGGCTTTCCAGATGACCCAGCCCATAGACATCCACCAGCGTCCCGGCCGGCAGCTCGCCCGCTTCCAGCGGGATATGAACCCAGGCGTTCGCCTCCGCCAGCGGACGGATGCGGTACGACTCCTGTCCGCGCAATGCGGTGGCCGCGAGCTGTCCGCGCTCGTCCACCGTCAGTTGCGCCTTCAGATAGAAATGCAGGCGCGGCTTCTTTGCGAAAGCCGCCGCCAGCGGCACCTGCCAGGGCCGCTCGGCCGGCAGGCCGAGCATGGCGCGCAGCGTAGGCTCCACGAAGAAGCGCAGCCCCGCCGCCACCGCGACCGGATTGCCCGGCAGGCCGAAGAACAACGTGCCGTCCGGCAGGCGCGCGAACAGCAGCGGCTTGCCGGGGCGGATCGCCACCTTGTGGAACAGCACCTGCGCGCCCAGCCGCTCCAGCGCGACCGGCACGAAGTCATAGCGGCCCATCGAGACCGCGCCGGTGGAAATGATGATGTGGCTGCCGGCCGCACGCGCGCGATCGACCGCATCGAGAAACGCATCGACGTCGTCGCCCACCGTTTCCGCATGCGCCAGTTCGGCGCCGGTGTGCGGCATACGCGCCGCCAGGAACGGACCGTTGGAGTTGCGGATCTGCCCCGGCGCCAGCGGCGTGGCCGGGTCGTCGACCAGTTCGCGCCCCGTGCACAACGCCGCCACTCGCGGCGACGCGGCGACACTGACGCGCGCCACGCCCAGCGAGGCGAGCAGCATCAGGTGTTGCGGCGCCAGCACGGTACCGGCGGCCAGCACGGTCTCGCCCACGGCGACGTCTGAACCGGCCAGGCGCACGTTCTGCCCGGGCGCCACCTCGGCCAGCAGGCGCACGCGGTGCGGCGCCTCCAGGCGTTCGGTCTGCTCCACCGGGATGACCCGGTCCAGTCCCTCGGGCATGGCCGCGCCGGTCATGATCTCCCACGCGCCCTGCGCACGGCCCTGCATGGCGTCGCCCGCGGCCTGTTCGCCTTCGACCAGCCATTCGCTGCCGGCCGCTAACGGCGCGGGGCCGCCGCTCAGGGCGTAGCCGTCCATCGCGGAGTTGTCGAATGGCGGCACCGCCGCGGCGCTGACCACCGCCTGGCGCAGCACGCAACCCAGGGCCAGCTCGCTGTCGCGATCCTGTGCGGGGGTCGGCGCGCAGTGCTGGAGAATGATGCGCAGCGCGTCGGCCGGTTCGAGCAGTTCGTGGCTCATGCGTGGCCTCCGCCCGCGACCATGTCCAGCGCGTGGCCGAGGATCGGCGCGAGGATGTCCATGCCTTCGGCCACCGCCTTGGCGCTGCCGGGCAGCGCGATCACCAGCGTGCCGCCGAGCAGCACCGCATCGGCGCGGCTCAGCCAGGCCATCGGCGTATGGCGGCCGCTTTCGCTGCGGAACAGTTCGCCGATGCCGGCGACGTGGCGATCGGCGACTTGCGCCAGCGCTTCGGGCGTGCGGTCGCGCGGCGCCAGGCCGGTGCCGCCGGTGCACAGCACCAGGCGCGTACCGCCACCGGCGAGTTCGCGCAGGCGTGCAACCAGGCCGTCTTCATCATCCGGACGCACTTCGGCGTCGCCGAGTTCCGCGCCGAGCGCACGCAGGCGTTGCACCAGCAGCGGACCGGAGCGGTCTTCGTAATCGCCGCGGCTGGCGCGGTCGCTGAGCGTGATCACCGCCGCGGCCACGCCTTCCAGCCGGGCCGTGGCGCGCGGGCGGTAATGCTCGCGTTCGGCCTCGCTCATTCCATCGGGATGCAGCCACAGGCCTTTCTTGCCGCCTTCCTTGAACAACAGGCGCGTACCGCCCATCGACAGCGCCGGCTGCACCGGCTTGGTCAGGTCGTACAGCGTGAGCAGCGCCGCGCTGACGCCGGCCAGCGCCTCCATTTCCACGCCGGTGCGGGCGAAGGTGGCCACTTCGCAGTAGACACGGATGGATTGGCGTTCCGGCGCGCGCTCGCAGCGCACGTCGATGTATTCCAGCGGCAGCGGATGGCACAGCGGCATCAGCTGCGAAGCGTTCTTCGCGCCTTGCAGGCCGGCGATCTCGGCCATCGCGATGGCATCGCCCTTGGGCAGGCGGCCATGCGCAAGATCTTCGTAGGCGCTGCCGGCCTGCAGTTCGCCGACGGCGACGGCGCGGCGGGCGGTGGCGCGCTTGCGGCGCACGTCGGCCATATGGAAATGGTCGGGGCGCGGGTCGCGCTCACGCATGAATCAGCCTCCGGTGGATGCCAGATGGGGAGTGATGCCGGTGCGGCCTTCGTGCAGGTGATGCGTCTGCTCCTTGCGCACCAGCTGGCCGCCGATCGCGCGCACCAGGTCCTCGAGTTGGTTGTCGTCCTGCAGCAGCGGGCGCAGCGGAATGCCGAACTCGCCGAACAGGCACAGGCGCAGGTCGCCGGTGGCGGTGACGCGCAGGCGGTTGCAGCCGGCGCAGAAGTCCTTGGAGTACGGCGCGATGATGCCGATGCGGCCGGCGTAGTCCGCGTGGCGGTACTCGCGCGCGGGACCGGCGTCGGCGGCGCGCGGCAGCGCCTCCCAGCCGGCTTCCTGCAGTTGCGTTTCCAGGGTTTCGGCGCGCACGTGGTGTTCGCGGAAAAACGCGAGGCTGTCGCCGGTCTGCATCAATTCGATGAAGCGCAGGCCGACCGGGCGGTCGCGCAGATAGTCGAGCCATGCCGGCAGCTCGCGGTCGTTGACGTCGCGCAGCAGCACGGCGTTGAGCTTCACCGACGCCAGGCCCGCGGCCAGCGCCATGTCGATGCCGGCGAGGATGTCGTCCAGGCGGTCGTGACCGGTGATGCGCGCGAAGCTTGCGCGGTCGAGGCTGTCCACGCTCACGTTGATGGCATTGAGCCCCGCGTCCATCCATTCGCCCAGGCGGCGCGACAGCAGCGTGCCATTGGTGGTCATCGCCAGCTTGCGCACGCCGGGTATGCCGGCGGCGGTGCGCAGGATGTCGCTGAGGTCGTGGCGCACCGACGGCTCGCCGCCGGTGATGCGCAGCTTGTGCATGCCCACCGCGGCGAAACCGCGCAGCAGCCGCGCGATCTCCGCCAGGTTCAGCGGCGCGGCGGCATGGGGATTGGCGTGGTAGCCGTTGGGCAGGCAATAGGTGCAGCGGAAATTGCAGGCCGGGACGATCGACAGGCGCAGGTAGGGAAAGTGGCGGCCATAGCGATCGGAAAGCACGTTCATGGCGTTCCTCCCGCGTTCCGGGCGTGGGAAGGCGCGTGCGTTTTCCCGTCCGGGTGGCGCATGGAAGGCATCACGTTCAATTAACAATCATCCCGTCTAGACGCGCGGGCGCCCGGCTTCGGCGGTGGCCAATGCATGGGGTGAAGTATGGGCGCTGGGGGCTGGGACACCAAGCGTTTTCGCGTGCGGTGTGATGTCCCGCTCAGGCGACAACCCGCCGGCGCAGGTTGGGGTGAGCGCAGCGAACCCCAACAGGCTTCCCGACGTCATCGCCACGTTGGGGTTCGCTGCGCTCACCAACCTACGGTGCGCGTCGCTTCGCCACCTCGTCGGCGGTCAGCGTCGCCGGCTTGCCGCCGAAATGCGTGAGCACGAAGTTGCCCAGTGCCGCCACTTCGGCATCGGTATACGCCTGCCCGAACGAAGGCATCGACGTCTCGCCATGCGCGGTGCGCAGCGTCGAGCCCTGCAGGATCACCTGGGTGAGGTTGTGCGCCTGCGGATCGTTGGCCGCCTGCGTGCCCAGCAAGGCCGCCGCCTCGCTCTGCCGCCCCTGCCCGTTCCACAGATGGCAACTCGAGCACGCGCCCTGGAACAGATGCTGGCCGAGGCCGCCCTGCGCCAGCTCCTCGGCGCCCGGGGCGCTCGCGCTGGAGGCCAGCGCCAGCGCCGGCCGGTCGTTCACTTCGCTGCCGGCGCTGCCCTGCTGCGGTTTCACCTCGCGCAGATAAGTGACCAGGGCGCCGATGTCCTCGGGCGTCAGGTATTGCAGGCTGTACTGCACCACTTCGCCCATCGGGCCGGAGGCCGTGCCGCGGCCGCTGGCATGCCCCTTGGACAAATAATCGGCCAGTTGCTGCTCGCTCCAGTTGCCGATGCCATAGGTCTTGTCGGACGTGATGTTATAGGCCTTCCAGCCTTGCAGTACTTCGCCCGACAGCGCGTCGCCGCGCTTGAGCGCATACATGGCGTTGCGCGGCGTGTGGCATTCGTCGCAATGGCCCAGGGCGGTGGCCAGGTAGGCGCCGCGGTTCCACGCCTGCGACTTGCCCTGCACCGGCTCGTAGCGCTGCTTCTTCAGGAACAGCGCGTTCCACACGCTCAGGCCCCAGCGCTGGTCGAACGGAAACGACAGCTCGTTCGGCCGCGCCGGCGCGTGCTTCGGCGGCAGGCTGAACAGGTAGGCCTTGATGGCGAGCACGTCGTCGCGGCTCAGCGCCGTATACGAGGTGTACGGGAAGGCCGGATACAAGGGCTTGCCGTCCTTGCGCACGCCCGCATGCAGCGCGCGCACGAACTCGTCGTCGCTCCAGTCGCCGATGCCGGTTTCCTTGTCTGCGGTGATATTGGTCGAGTAGATGGTGCCGAACGGCATCTTGAACGCCACGCCGCCGGTATACGGCTGTCCGCCGGGCACCGTGTGGCAAGCCGCGCAGTCAGCCGCACGCGTGAGGTATTCGCCGCGGGCCACGGGGTCGGTGAGGCTGGCCGGCGCACCCGCGGCCGCGGGTTGCGGCGCGCCGGTCTCCTTGCCATCGCCGACAATGAACCAGGCGTAGGCGGTAAAGGCGGCGGCGCCCACCACCACGATGGCGATCAAGGCCAGGATCATGCGCACGAGTTTCATGCCATCCCCTCCTTCGCAGCGGCGGCCCGGTCGGTCGCCTGGGTGATGACGGCCTTCAGCGCGTCGGGCCCCTGGACCAGCGCAGCGCGGTCGATCGGATAGCTGCGCAGGCGCACGCCGGTGGCGGCGAACAGCGCATTGAACAGGGCCGGGAAGGCCATCACCGTGCCGGTCTCGCCGATGCCGCCGGGTGCTTCCTTGCTGTCGACCAGGTGCACTTCGAGCGCCGGCGTCTCGTTGATGCGCATCATGCGGTAGTCGTTGAAGTTGTGTTGCTCCACCGCGCCATGCTTGATGGTGATGCCGTTGTACAGCGCGGCGGTCCAGCCGAAGATCAGGCCGCCCTGCACCTGCGCGGCCACCGTATTGGGATTGACCGCGATGCCGCAGTCGACCGCGGCCACCGCGCGGCGCAGCTTCACCTCGCCCTGCGGCGACACCTCCGCCTCGACGATCACGCACAGGTAACTGCCGAACGGCGCCGCCACCGCCACGCCGCGACCGACCCGCGCCGGCAGGCTGCCCTTGCCCCAGCCGGCCTTTTCGGCGGCGAGATTCAGCACGCCCAGCGCGCGCGGGTTCTTCTGCAGCTGTTCGCGGCGATAGACCAGCGGATCCTTGCCGGCGGCATGCGCCAGCTCGTCCATGAAGCTCTCGACCACGAATACGTTGTGCACGGGACCGACACCGCGCCACCAGCCGAGGTGCACGCCCTCGGGCATGTCGTGGCGTACCCATTCGACTTTCATGTTAGGGAACTCGTACGGCACATCGGCGGCGCATTCGATCGCATCCGAATCCATGCCGTTCTTGCCCATCGCCCCGGGCGCGAAGGTGGCCAGCACCGAGCCGCTGGCGATGCGGTGTGTCCATGCCACCGGCTTGCCGTCGTCGCCCAGGGTGGCGGCGATGCGGTCGTAGTAGGCGGGCCGGTAGCGGTCGTGCGCGATGTCTTCCTCGCGCGTCCACACCATCTTGAGCGGATAGCTGACCTGCCGCGCGAAGGCCACGGCCTGCTCGACCGGATCCTCGAACAGCCTTCGCCCGAAACCGCCGCCCATGTACTGGTTGTGCACCACGATGCTCTCGGGCTTGAGCCCGGTGAGCTTGGCGGCGACATCCACGCAGCGTGCCGGCACCTGGGTGCCGGTCCAGATATCGCAACCATCGGGGCGCACATGGACGATGGCGTTCTGCGGCTCCATGGTGGCGTGCGCCAGCAAGGGCAGCTGATAGGTGGCTTCCAGCGCCTTGCCTTTCACGCCGTCGACGTTGCCGACCGCCTTGCCGGGAATCGGCGTGCCATGCTTCGACGCCTCGGCCAGATCCTTGAACAGCTGCTCGGTGGAGTACTGCGCGTTGGGACCGTGATCCCAGGTGATGTCCAACGCATCGAGCGCCTGCTTCGCGGCCCAGAAATGCTCGCCCACCGCGGCCACCGCGTTGTCGATCTTCAGCACGGCGACGAAACCGGGCACCTGGCGTGCGCGGCTGTCGTCGACCGCCACCAGCTTGCCGCCGAAGGTGGGGCAGGCCTTGACCGTGGCGACCTTCATGTCCGGCACGCGCAGGTCGATGCCGAACTGCAGCGAGCCGTCGACCTTGCCGGCGGTGTCTACGCGGCGCAGCGGCTTGCCGATCAGGGCGAATTGCGCGGCGTCCTTTTCCTGCACCTTGTCGGGCACGGGCAGTTGCGCGGCGGCGTTGGCGACCTCGCCATAACCCAAGCTGCGCCCGCTCGCCTCGTGCCGGATCACGCCGCGCGCCACCGTGCATTGCGCCGGATCCACTTTCCATTTCGCGGCCGCCGCGCCGACCAGCAAGGCGCGCGCCGCGGCGCCGGCCTGGCGCAGGGTGGTCCAGCAGAAGCGGATGGTGGTGGAACCGCCGGTAGCCTGTTCGCCCAGCAGCGGGTTGGCGTAGAGCTTGCGGTTGGCGGGCGCGTGCTCGACCACGACCTGGTCCAGTCCCAGGTCCATTTCCTCGGCCAGCAGCGTGGCCTGGCCGCTGTACGCACCCTGCCCCATCTCGATGCTCGGCATCACCAGGTGCACCGCGCCGTCGGTGCCGACGCGGATGAAGGCGTTCGGCGCGAACGCCGCATCGCCCGCCGCGACCGGCCCTTGTGCCGCAGCGCGGCCGAGCACCTTGGCGCCGCCGCCGAGCCAGAGGAAGGCGACGACGAGGCCGCCCAATTTCAAAGCCTCGCGCCGCGACGGGTTGTCGGGTTGGCTCTCGCCGAGGGGCTGGTCGAAGCGCACGTTCATGCCACGCCCTCCACGCGAACGAAGGAAAGCACCTGGCCGGTCGCGGCGGCCTGGTTCGGCGCTTCGTTGGGCAGCGTCTGCGGCGCCACCTTCTGGCCGGTGGCGACCTGCCTGATCGCCTCGCGGATGCGCACATACGTGCCGCAGCGGCAGATGTTGCCGGACATGGCGACGTCGATTTCCGCATCGCTCGGCTCCGGCGTCGCTGCCAGCAGCGCGGCGGCCGACATGATCTGGCCGGACTGGCAATAGCCGCACTGCACGACTTCGATATCCAGCCAGGCCTGCTGCACCTTCTTGCCGACCGCGCTGGCGCCGACGCCCTCGATGGTGGTGACCGCCTTGGTGCCCACCGCCGCGACCGGCAGCACGCACGAACGCACCGCCGCGCCGTCGAGGTGCACCGTGCAGGCGCCGCATTGCGCGATGCCGCAACCGAACTTGGTGCCGGTCAGGCCGATCACGTCGCGCAGCACCCATAGCAGGGGCATGTCGTCCGGGACGTCGACCGAGCGGGATTCACCGTTGATATTCAGGACGATCATGTTGCCTCCGCGTCTGTGCATGGGCGATGTCGGTGCGCGAACGCGACGGGCTATCCGCTGCCCGTGCGCCAGCGTTCGTAGTCGTCCGGCGTATCGATGTCGATGCGGGCCTCGGGCATGGGCAGCGCCTGTACCTGGTCCGCGTAAAGAGCGAGCAGGCTGCGCGCGCCTTCGGGGCCGTGCAGCAGGTCCAGCTCATGGAAGAAGCGCGAGGGGAACAGACAGGGCACGCCGACCACGCCGTCGCCGTAATCGGCGGCGACGATGCGGTCGGGCGCGGCCGCATCCGCCAAGGCTTGCAATTGCGCGGCGCCGAGTGCCGGCTGGTCGCACAGGCAGACGGTGACGCCGGTCAGTTCCGGGTGGCGTTCGCGCAGGCGTCGCACGCCGAAGGCGAGCGAACCGCCCATGCCCGACGGCCAGCCGGCGTGGAAGGCGGTATCGAGCGGCAGGCCTTCCAGCGCGACCTCGACGTCCTCCCGATAGGCGCCGATCACCACCGTCACCCAGGGCGATACGCGCAAGGCCTCGCGCGCGACGCGGCGCACCAGCGGCTCGCCATCGATCGCCACCAGTTGCTTGGCCGAGCCATAGCGCACCGCGCCGCCGGCGGCGAGCAGGACGATGCCCAGGGCGCGCGCGGCGGTCATGAATGGATCGGCCCTTCGATGCGGCTGAGCCGGGCGCCGGAACGCGCGCGCATCGCGGCCATGATTTCCGCGGCGACGGAGAGCGCGATTTCCTGCGCCGTCTCCGAACCGATATCCAGGCCGGCCGGCGCATGGATCGCCGTGGCGGATACGGGCACGGCATCGCGGATGCGGCCGGCGCGTTCGCGCGAGCCGATCACGCCGAGATAGGCCAGGGGCAGCGGCGCCAGCGCCTGCACATAGGCGAGGTCGCGCTCATAATGATGTGTCATCACCACGACCGCGGTCTGCCGGTCGAACGGGAGCTGTTCCGGCAGCATCTCGGGCGCGGCATGCAACTGCGCGCCCACGCCATTGAGGCGCTCGCGCGCCACCGCGACATGCTCGACCAGCGTGGTCTGCCAACCCAGGCCATGCGCCAGGCGCGACAAGGCCAATGCGCATTCGCTGTAGCCGACCACCACCAGCGCGGGCTTGGGTCGCCACGCTTCGAGCAGGACATCCAGTTGCGCACCATCCGCCTCGGCGCGCTCGAGCACGGCGCCGCCCGCCTCGGCGACATCCGCCAGGGCATGGATACGTTGCGCGAGACCCTGCGCGGGAATATCGGTCCAATGTCCCGCCGCATGGCGGATCAGGCGCCACGGTCGCGGCGTGTGCACTTCGCCGTCGCGCGAAAACACCGTGGCGACGCTGGCCGGTGCACGCTCCTCGTGCAGCCTGGCCAGCACGTCCAGGAAGTGGAAATCCGCCGGCTGCACCAGCGGCTCGATCAGCACGTCCAGCTCGCCGCCGCAGCCGACTTCCATCAGCAGGTCGAGGTTGGATTCGCGGTTGTAGGGCACCAGCGCGGGCGTGCGCTCCGCCATGGCGCGCTGCGCGCGCAGCACGATGTCGCGCTGGGGGCAACCGCCGGCCAGGGCGCAGGTCACTGTGCCGTCGGCATGCACCAGCATGCGGGCGCCGGCACGCCGGAAGGTCGAACCGCTGGTGCGGACAATCGTGGCCAGTGCGGCTGGCTCGGGCGCGCTGCGCGCGCGGAGCTGCTGGACCGCCGCAAAGAGTTGGGGGAACTCCTGCGAAGCATTCATTCGATGTCGCCTGCCCGTGTCAGCCCGACCATGCTAGTCGTCCGCTCCGACGCTTGGCAACCGCGGCGGCGTTGACGCACGCGGTGCTCGCGATCACGAAATGGGTTTCGTCGGCGACACTTCGCGGTCGCGACTTGTTGATAATCATTCTCATTAAACCTATGCTGGCGGCCCTCCCACCTAGGCCCAGCCACGCATGCCGCGTTCGATCGGACTCCTGCAATCCGTACCCAGCCCCCTGCTGTGCGAAATGCTGGGCCATGCCGGCTATGACTTCGTGCTGCTCGACCTGGAGCATGTGCTGCTCTCGCCGGACCAACTCCAGCACGCCATCCGCGCCTGCGAACTGGGCGGCTGCGCGCCATGGGTGCGCGTGCCGGAAGTGGACGAGAAGCTGATCGGCCGCGTGCTCGATGCCGGCGCCAGGGGCGTGGTGATTTCCCGCCTGGAAACGGTCGAGCAGGCCGAACGCGCCGTCGCCGCCGCGCGCTTTCCGCCGCTGGGCCGGCGCGGCATCACCGGCGGGCGGGTCACCGGCTTCGGCAAGACCGCGCTGCCGGACTACATCGAGCAGGCCAACCGCGAGATCCACGTCGTGCCGATGATCGAAAGCGAAGCGGGCGTGCGCGCGCTGCCGCAGATCCTCGCCGTGCCCGGCATCTCGCTGGTGATGGAAGGCGCGCTGGACCTGGCGCTCGACCTCGGCCTGGGTCCGCAACCGCTGCATGCCGACGTGTGGCAGCGGCTGCAGGACATCGCCGACTGCTGCGACACCGCCGGCATCCCGTTCTGCCCCAACCCGCGCAACGAACAACAACTGCGCTACTGGGCCGCCCGCGAGGTGCGCTGGATGCTCGCCGGCGAAGACCGCGGCCTGCTGCTGGCCGCCCTGCGCGATCGCGCCGCCGCCCTGCGCGCGTCCTGAGCTTCCCCCTTCCCCGCTTGGAACACTTCACGTGACCGGAACACACCGCCCGCATCTCCTTGGCCTGGCCATCGCCTGCGCACTCTGCGCCGCCACCGCACATGCGGACGACACCACCGCGCCGAACAAGCCGCGCGAGCTCGAAGCCGTGCAGGTGCAAGGCAATGTGCTGGGCAGTTCCTCGAAGGAAAACGTGCGCACCTACGCCGGCAGCCGCAAGGTGATCGGCAGCGAGGACCTGGCCAACGGCGCCAACCGCTCGCTCGACGACGCCCTGCAACAGGTGCCCGGCATCAAGATCTTCGACGAGACCGGCACCGGCGTGCTGCCGCAGATCATGCTGCGCGGCCTGTACGAGAGCCGCAGCGGCCGCGTGCAGGTGCTGGAGGACGGTATCCCGCTGTCGCTGGCGCCGTACGGCCAGACCAGCCTGTCGCTGTTCCCGGTGACCATGAATCAGATCGACCGCATCGACATCGTGCGCGGCGGCGCTGCCGTGCAGTACGGCCCCAACAATGTCGGCGGCGTGATCAACCTGGTCAGCAAGCCCATCCCCGAACGCTGGACCACCACGCTGGGCGAGAAGATCACCGCCGGCGGTGCCGGCCGTTACCTGCGCGACACCACGCTGAGCACCGGCGGCTACCTCACGCCGGATTTCGGCCTGCAGGTCGATGCCGACTGGAACAAGGGCCAGTACTGGCGCGAGCACAGCGGCACCGACGTGAAGAACCTGCGCCTGCGCGCCGAATGGTGGCTGGCCGACGACAAGCTGCTGAAGGCGCAGGTGCAGCGCTACGTCGCCAACATGGACATGGCCGGCGCGCTGTCGGTCGCCGACTACGAGGAAAATCCGCGCCAGGCCACCCGTCCGCTGGACCGCTTCACCGGACGCACCACGCGCGCCTCGCTCACCTGGCAGCAGGATCTCGGCGCCTGGGGTCCGTTCGACCAGTCGCAGTTCACCTGGACCAACTTCAGCGCCGACAGCAGCCGCAACTTCATCGTCGGCATGCGCCGCCTCGCCACCGAGACCTGGCGCCCCGACCTGGCGCCGCAGCTGCTGCAGAGCGCGCCGCGCGGCTTCAAGGTCTATGGCAGCGAGCCGCGTATCGCCTTGCACGTGGATTCCGGCAACGTCACGCAGCAGTGGACCGCCGGCGTGCGCGCGGTGCGCGAGGACATCGACTTCCTGGTCGGCAACACGGGCCTGGACAACGGTGTGTACACGCTGGTGCGCAACTGGCAGTTCAAGGATCGCGCCTGGTCGGCCTATGTCAGCGACGCCATCGGGTTGTTCAACGACCGCCTGACCGTCACGCCGGGCCTGCGCTACGAGCACCTCAATTCCACCTATCTCAACCGCGCCAACGGCATCAGCACGCAGAACAATGTGCGCAATGCCCTGCCCGGCCTCACCGTCGGCTACAAGGCCAGCTCGCAGTGGTACGTCTACGCCGACGCGCAGCGTTCCCTGCGCGCGCCGCAGGTGACGCAGATCATCTACGGCGACAACCTCGACTCCGAGCTGGCCTGGAACTACGAGGCCGGTGCACGCTACATGCCGGTCGAGGGCACCAGCATCAACCTCGACGTGTACCGCATCGATTTCGACAAGCAGATCCAGCTCGACAACACCACGCGCACCTACGCCAACCTGGGCAAGACCCGCCACCAGGGCGCGGAGCTGGAGCTGGAATGGAGCCCGCCCAGTCTGCGTGCGCTCAAGCTCAGCGCCGGCTATGCCTATCTAGACGCCAGCCAGCAGTCCGGCCAGTATGCCGGCCGGCGCGTGCCGTATACCTCGCGCAACCAGCTCAACCTCGGCGCGAGCTACAGCCGTGGCGACACCGTCGTCGCGCTGACCAGCTATTACTTCAGCAAGGCCTACAGCGACGCCGCCAACACGGTGCGCGAGAACGCCATCGCTTCGGTCGGACAGCTGCCTTCATACTGGGTATGGAACATGCAGTTCACACAGATGCTGATGCGCGCGGGCAGCAGCACGCTCAAGGGCACGCTGGCGGTGAACAACCTGTTCGATCGCCGCTATTGGTATCGCGGCATCGACACCAGCCCGTGGGGCCGCCAGGCGGCGCCGGGCCGCACGGTAACGGCGGGTGTGGAACTTGCGTTCTGACACAACGTGACGCATCGCACGCCGCCGCAAGCTGTCTTGCAACTGCAACCCGGCGTTGACGCAGCACATACTTGTGTCCATGCAAGATGAAGTATCCGCATCGGCACCGGACCTGAGCCTCTCGCGATAAGGCAAGGATGTATCGCGATCGGCGTGCCGGCGGCGGACCGCAGCACTACCGAGCCAGCCGGGATGTTCTTCCCGGCCCAGCCACCACAGCCCAGACCAACCCTTCGGCGCACGGCCGAGGATGACGCGTGGATGGCTCGTGCGATTTTGCGCATCGGCCGCCACACGCATCCGCTGGCCCGTTGCGCGCTGCTTCAATACACGGATGCCTCCATGACCGAGAACCTGTCGCCCCTGGTGATCCTGACCCACGTCCGCCATGCAGCGGTCACCGAGGGCTTTCTTCCCGCCGCGCATCGCCTCGGTCTGCCGGTGGTGCTGCTGACCGACCACCGGCTCGAACACCTGGAATACTTCGGCGCCGAACCGCAGCACGCGCCACAGCAGATCATCGAGTGCGACGTGTTCAATCCGCTGGGTGTGATCGACGTGCTGCACGGCGCCGGCATCCGTCCCGTCGCGGTGTTCTCCAACAGCGATCACCTGCAGACCAGCACCGCCCTGGTGGCCGAGGCGTTCGGTCTGCCGGGCAAGCCGTGGCGCGTGTGCTACGCGGCCAAGAACAAGGCCGCGATGCGCGAGCGCCTGCGCTCGCTCGGCCTGCCCACGCCGTGGTTCGAAAGCCTGATGCCCGGCCAGGCCGTCCCCGCGCATGCGCCGTGGCCGCTGATCGCCAAGCCGCGTGAAGGCGTGGCCAGCCTCGACGTGCAGCTGTGCGCCAACCCGGGCGAGCTGCAGCACTACCTGCAGGCGTTCTGGCAACGCCACCCGGGGCGTGCGGTCTTGCTGGAGGAATTCCTGCACGGTCCGCTGTTCACGCTCGAAACGCTCAGCGACCGCAAGCAAACTCAGGCCGTAGGCGGCTTCGATGTGACGCTGTCCGACCCGCCGCATTTCATCGAGCTGGAAGCGCGCTGGAACGGCCCGGCCGGCCTGCGGCAGCGGCAGCAGGCGCTGGCGCAGGTGCTGGCCTTCGGCGTCGACTTCGGCGTCTGCCACAGCGAATTCATCCTCACCGAGCGCGGCCCCGTGCTGGTCGAGATCAATTACCGCAGCATCGGCGACGGCCGCGAATTCATGCTGGACCGGATGTTCGGACAGCGCTGGTTCGAGGGCATCCTGCGCCTGCACCTGGGCCAGCCGCTGGCGCCGCCACAGCCGTCGAGCGAACACGCGCTGGTGCGCTACTACGTGGCGCGCGAGGAAGGCCGGCTGCTGCAGATCAGCGACGACCAGGCGCGCCAGCACGAGCGCGCGCATGTCGCTTACCGCCGCCTGCGCCAGCAGGGCGACGAGATCCGCCTGAGCCGTTCCAACAAGGACTATCTCGGCGTGCTGAGCATCGTGGCCGAGACCGAGCACGATCTCGGCCAGGCGCTGCATGCGGTCGAACCGGAACTGCACTGGCAGATCATGCAGGGAGCGGAAGCATGAGCACGGCAAGCGAGGACAGCGCCTACATCGCCTGGCGCATCATCGACTGCTGCCTGCGCGAGGACGTGCGCGGCATCGTGCATCGCGGCAGCGCGGGGCAGCCCGCGGCGAGCGCACGGCAGGCGTGGCCGGCAGCTGCGTTCCCGCAACACTGGTGGCGCATCGCGCATCTTCCGGGCGGCGTGCTCTGGCTGCCGGTGCAGGCCAGCGACTACATGCAGAGCCTGCGCGCCATCGGCGACGGCTGGTTGCGCGAGACGGCGCAAGGCCTGGTCTACGAGCATGGCGCGGATGCCTGGCTGCAGCTGCTGGCGGAAGGCCTCGACGAGGAAACCCGCCAGCTGCACCTGGACTACGCCGCCGAGGCACGCTGCGCCGCCGAGCATCGCACCCTGTCGCGGCAGGCCTGCCAGGAGCGGACCGATGCGCTCGCCGGCGCGCTGGACGGCGCCGGCTGGGACGAACGCGCGCTACGCTGCGACCAGGTGGCAAGTTATCGCGATCACCCGTTCTATCCCACGGCGCGTGCCAAGTCCGGCTTCGGCGAATCCGACATGCGCGCGTATGCGCCGGAATTCGATCCTTCTTTCCAACTGCACTGGTTGGCGGTGCCACGCGACCGCCTGCAATTGACCAGCGAGCCACCCGCGTTCTGGCCACGGATGTGCGACCTCGGCCTCGACGATGCGCTGGTCTCCACGCATGCCCTGCTGCCGGTACATCCGCTGACCTGGCCGCGCCTGCACGACAGCGCTGCGTTCCCGCTGCCGCCGCACACGCAGCGCGCGCCGCGTGCCTGGCTATGGGTGCGCCCGACGCTGTCGGTGCGCACGGTGATGCCGGTCGATCACCCCGGCCAGCACATCAAGCTGCCGCTGCTGATGCGCACGCTCGGCGCCTTGAACCTGCGCCTGATCAAGCCGTCGACGATCTACGACGGCCATTGGTTCGGACAGGCGCTGACCGCCATCGCCGAAAACGACGAAGCCTTGTGCGGACGCTACCTGCATGTGGACGAGGCGCACGGCGGCCACGTCGACGAAGCCAAGCACCTGGCCTATCTGGTGCGCGAGTACCCGTCCCTGCCCGAGGCCACCCTGGTGCCCGCGGCCGCCCTGGGCAGCACGATGCCCGACGGCCGCCCGTTCGCCGCGCACCTGGCCGACCGTTTCCACCATGGCGACCTGCTCGCCTGGTGGCGTGCCTATGCGGAACTGTTGAGCCATGTGCACCTGCGCCTGTGGCTGCGCTACGGCGTGGCCCTGGAAGCGAACCAGCAGAACGCGGTGCTGATCTACACGCCGGGCCAGCCGCCGCGGCTGCTGATGAAGGACAACGATTCCGCCCGCGTCCTGCTGCCGCGCCTGCGCGCATGCCTGCCGAACCTCGATACGCTCGGCCCGTTGCGCGACCCGCGCATCCCGGTCGAGGACGATGCCGCGCTGGCGCGGATGTTCTGCACCATCATCCTGCAGCTGGACCTGCTGGCCGTGCTCGAGAGCATCGCCGATTGGCAACCGGCGGCGCGGCAACCGATGTACGCCATCCTGCGGCAGACCTTGCGCGCCACGCTGGATCAACTTGCCCGCGAAGGCATCGACACCGGTCCGGCCGAACGCCTGCTGCAGGCGCCGTGGCTGCCGGTGAAATACCTGCTCAGCGCCGGCAGCCTGCTGAGCAAGCGCGTCACCGGCGCCAGCGACATCAACAAGTTCTATGGCGACAGCGGCCCGAACTTCATGCTGGCGGACGACGCCGACAGCTCGGCGCGCCAGGCCGACGGAGCCGCCTGATGCGCACGCTCGCCGCCGTGCTGACCGCCCACTACCTGGCGGCCTTCACCGCCCTGGGCATGCCGGTGTTCATGCCGCGCGTGCTGGCCGGACTCGCGCCGGGTGCGCCGGACTGGCTCAGCGGCCTGCTCTATGTGCTGCCCACCGTCTGCACCGCGCTGACCGCCACGGCGTGGGGACGGCTGGCCGACCGTTACGGCCGCAAGCTCTCGCTGATGCGCGCGCAGGCGGGCCTGGCGCTGGGCTTCGTGCTGGCCGGCTGCGCGCCAAGCCTGCCGTGGTTCGTGCTCGCGCTCATCGTGCAGGGCACCTGCGGCGGTTCGCTTGCCGCCGCCAATGCGTACCTGGCCACGCAGGCGCAAGGCAGCTCGCTGACCCGCGCGCTGGATTGGACGCAGTTCTCCGCGCGCCTGGCGATGGTGACCGCACCTGCTCTGCTCGGCCTGGCTACCGGGCTGGGCCTGGCGCAGACGCTGTACGCCTACCTGGCCGTGCTGCCGCTGCTAGCGCTTGCGCTTACCTGGCTGCTGCCGACCGACCCGGTCGCAACGGTTGGCGCAACCGCGACGCCGCATGCCGGCCCGCGCGAGCACGACAACCTGCGCGAGCTGTTGCCCCTGCTGCTCGTGCAGTTCCTGTTCTGCTTCGCGATGGTGGTCACCTTCCCTTATTTCATCTCCTACAGCGAAGCGCTGGGCGTCGGCAACGACAGTCATGCCGGCCTCTACTACAGCCTGCCGCACCTGGTGTACCTGGTGCTGCTGCCCTGGCTGCGCGCTCGCTCGCCGGCGCCGCAGCGGCCCTTGCTGATCGGCCTGGGGCTGTTCTCGCTGGCTTGCCTGGGCCATGCCGTGCTCGCCGATCCGGCCTGGCTCGCCCCGGCGCGCGTGCTCTACGGCATCGGCATGTTGCTGGCCATCGGCGGCATCAATCGCGCGCTCAGTGCACAGGCCGGGCGCGGCGGCGCCGGACGGCTGTTCGGGCGCTTCGATGCCTGCGGCAAATGGGCCGGCGCGCTCGGCGGCGTCGCCGCGGGCGCGCTGGTGCACCGCTGGGGACTGGCCATGCCCTTCGTCGCCGCGACGCTGGCGGGCGCCGGTGCACTGCTCTGCGCGGTCCGGCTCTTTCTCTTCCTACCCTCGAGGCAACCGTATGCTCCAGCAAGCGATGCGTGAACAGTGGTACGCGGCCCAGGCCGATGCGCAGGCCATCACCTGCTGGCTGAACTGCTATCTGCGCGAGTTCGCCCTGCCGCGCGGACAGGCCGACCTGGACTATCGCGGACTCGACCGGCCCGCCGGACTCGCGCTGGGCGAAGGACCGCTGCTGCGCATCGACTTCGCGCAGGCCGGCTATGCGCTGTGCATCCGCCTGGGCCATGGCAGCCGGCTCGGACGCTGCACCTACGCCTCGGCGCCATACCTGAAGTCGACAGGCGAAGCCTGGCGCTGCGCCGACGCGCACGCCACCATCCACTTCCTGCTGGAGCGCCTGGCGCCGGAATGCGGCTTCAATGCCGAGCTGCTGGCGCAGTCCGACAACAGCATCGAGATCACCCGGCATCTGCTGCAGCATGCCGCTGCCGCGCCGCTGCGCGGCGACGCGCTGATCGACGCCGAGCAAGGCATGCTGTGGGGGCATGCGCTGCATCCCGCGCCGAAGAGCCGCGAAGGCGTCCCCATCGGGCAGGTGCTCGCCTGCTCGCCGGAAGCGCGCGTGGACATCCCGCTGTACTGGTTCCGCATCGATCCGCGCCTGTTGCGCACGCTAGGCCGCAATGTGCGCTCCACGCTGGCCAAAGTCGGCGGCGAGGAGCATCTGTATCCCTGCCACCCCTGGGAAGCGCAACGCCTGCTGGCTCATCCGCTGCTGCGCGAGGCGCGCGAACGCGGCTGGATCGAGCCGCTGGGCATGCGCGGCATGCAGCTGCAGCCCACCTCGTCGGTGCGCACGATGTATCACGCGGAACTGGACTACTTCCTCAAGATGTCGATCCACGTCCGCCTGACCAACTGCGTGCGCAAGAACGCCTGGTACGAACTGGAAAGCGCAGTGGCGATGACCGAGCTGCTGGAGCCGGCATGGCGCGACGTGGGCGAGCGCGTGCCGGGCTTCGGCGTGCTGCTGGAACCGGCGGCGACCACGCTGGACTTCAGCGCGCTCGGCGGCGACCCGGAAGCGCACCGCGAGCTGACCGAAAGCTTCGGCATCCTGTATCGCGACAACCCCGGCGCGCTGGTGCGCGAGCGCTACCACCCGCAGGTGGCGGGCGCGCTGTTCACCCACGATCGCCACGGCGTCAGCGTGTGCAAGACGATGCTGCGCCAGGGGATATCGGCCAGCGGCTATGCGCGCGCCGCCGTGGCCTGGTTCGAGGCGTATGCCGGGCTGCTGCTGGATGGCGTATGGGTGGCGTTCTTCCGGCACGGCATCGTGCTCGAACCGCATCTGCAGAACACCGTGCTCGGCTTCGACCGCGGCATGCCGTCGCGCGTATGGGTGCGCGACCTGGAAGGCACCAAACTGGTACGCGAACGGTGGCCGGAACAGCAGCTGGGCGCCTTGTCGGAACGCGCCCGCCAATCGGTGCACTACAGCCAGGAACTGGGCTGGAAGCGCGTGGCCTATTGCGCGCTGGTCAACAACCTCGCCGAGGCGATCTTCCAGCTCGCCGACGGCGATGCGGCACTGGAAGACCGGCTATGGGCATGCATCGGCGCCATCGCGCAACGCTGGCAGGAGCGCTTCGGTACGCAGCCGCTGCTGCAAGGCCTGTTGGAAGGCGACGCGCTGCCCAGCAAGAACAACCTGCGCACCCGCTTGTTCAAGCGCGCGGATCGCGACTCCGACTACACCTATCTTGCCAACCCGATCAGCCCGCCTGCCGCCGCGCGGCAGGTGGCCTGAGCCAAGCTTCCAACCAGGCACGCACGCATGACACTGCATTGCTCCCCCGAACCCGTCGAAGCGCTCCTCGCCCGCTGGCGTATCGAATCGCGCGAGCCGATCTGCGCCTACGTCTACGACCTCGACGCCTTGCAGCGCCACGTCCGCTGGATGCGCGAAGCCCTGCCGCACGGTTGCGAGCTGTACTACGCCGCCAAGGCCAACCCCGAGGCGCCCGTGCTGCGGACCCTGGCGCCATGGGTGGACGGCTTCGAGGCCGCCTCCGGCGGCGAGCTGCGCTGGCTGCACGAACAGCAGCCGGCACATCCGCTGCTGTTCGGCGGGCCCGGCAAGCTCGACAGCGAACTGGTGCTGGCCGCCGCACTGCCCGATTGCACGCTGCACGTGGAAAGCCTGGGCGAACTGGCGCGGCTCGCAGCCATCGCTGACGGCCTGGACCGGAACGTGCCAGTGTTCCTGCGCATGAACATCGCCGTGCCGGGTATCGGCGATACCCGCCTGATGATGGGTGGCAAGCCCACGCCGTTCGGCATGGACGAGCAGGATCTGCCGCAGGCCGTCGCAATGCTTCGAGAGCATCCACGGCTGCGCCTGGAAGGCTTCCATTTCCACCTGATGTCCCATCAGCGCGATGCGCGCATGCAGCTCGACCTGGTGCGTGCGTATCTCGATGTCGCGAACCGCTGGAAAGCCGCCTACGGGCTGGACTTCGCCGTGGTCAATGCCGGCGGTGGCTTCGGCGTCGACTACGCCGATCCCTCCGCTTCCTTCGACTGGCTGGGCTTCTGCACCGGCCTGCGCGGCGTGCTGGACCGGCATGCCAACGGCCTGCGCCTGCGCTTCGAACCCGGCCGCTACGTCAGCGTCGCCTGCGGCTGGTACGCGATGGAAGTGCTCGACATCAAGCGCAACCACGGCGAGTGGTTCGCCGTGGCGCGCGGCGGCACCCACCATTTCCGCACGCCGCCGGCGCAGGGACACGATCATCCGTTCCGGATCCTGCGCGGCAATCATGCACCGTTGATCGAGCACGAGCGCGTCACCCTGGTCGGCCAGCTGTGCACGCCCAAGGATGTGCTGGCGCGCGCACAGCCGGTCGAAGCGCTGGCGCCGGGCGATTGCCTGCTGTTCCCGCTCGCCGGCGCCTATGCGTGGAATATCTCGCACCAGAACTTCCTGATGCATCCGGCGCCGCGGATGGCGTTTCTGCAGGCCGAAAGCATGGCTGAAGAGGTGTGCTACGTCCGGGCGGGCGGTCCGAACCAGCTGGGCAGGACCGCGGCAAGCCCGTCGTCGCTGCCCTCGCCAACCCAGGCTACATAACCGTCAGGACGGACCAGCACCGCGCAGGGAGCGCCGACGTCGCCCAGCACCGGCAACTCCCACGGACCGGCGCAGCTCGCATCGACGCAGCGCACGCGATCCGCCCATGGCGCCATCGCCGCATCGAGCGCACCGCGCTCGCCCAGGTTAAGCAGCAAGGGCCGCGCCTCATGCAGCAGGCTGAACACCCGCAGCGGACCGCCCGCCGTGACGAGTTCGAGATCCGGCATGCGCCGTCCCAGCAACGCATGCCCCTCGCCGCCGTCGTAGCGGATATCCAGCCCGACCACTTCGGCTGCCATGCGCCTGCGCGGCTCGTCCATGGCGAGGAACTCGGCGTGGTATCCGGCCAGGGCCTGGCTGCGCTCGTCCCTGCGCTGCAGCGCGACGTGCGCCATGGTGTTGCGCAATACGCGCGCGGCAACGGGGTGGCGTTCGGCGTGATAGGTATCGAGCAGGCTTTCCGGCGCCACGCCCTTGACCACCTGCGCGAGCTTCCAGCCCAGGTTCACCGCGTCTTGTACACCAAGATTGAGGCCCTGCCCGCCCATCGGCGGATGCACGTGCGCGGCGTCGCCGGCCAGCAGCACACGCCGCTCGCGATAGGCCGCGGCCTGGCGGCTCAGGTCGGTGAAGCGGGAAACCCAGGTGGCGTCGTGGATGCCGAAGTCGGTGCCGTAGATGGCGGCCAATGTCTCGCTGACCTCGTCCAGCGACGGCTCGCTGCGGGTGTTGAGCTGCGCCTCGGTCAGCACGATGCGCACACGGCCGTCTTCCGCCTTGCCGATGCCATGCGTGCCCTGCGCGTCGTGGCGGAAGCCCCAGGCAGGCTCGTCGGCCATCAGGGCCTCGGCGATCAGCCAGCTCTTGCTTGCGTCCCATCCGGCGAACTCGATGCCGGCGATCTTGCGGATCAGGCTGCGGCCGCCGTCGCAGCCAACCAGGTAGCGGGCGCGTAATGCAGTGCCGTCGGACAGGCTGATATTGACGCCCTCATCGTCCTGCTCGAAGCCGAGCGCCTCGCGTTCGCGGTAGAACTGCACCGGCAAGGTATCGACCCAGCTCGCCAGGATGCGCTCGATATGCTTCTGCCACAGGCCGAGCACATAGTTATGCCGGGTGGGACAATCGCTGACATCCAGCGCGATATGGAAATACGCATGCGGATGCCGCGTCCCCTCTGCCACGAACCAGTCGACGATGCCGCGCTGGTCCAGCACTTCCAGCGTGCGCGGATGCAAGCCGCCCGCGCGCGAGCCCGGCACGTCCTGGTTGGCGCGCTTCTCGACGATGGCGACATGCACGCCCGCCAATGCCAATTCGCCCGCAAGCATCAGGCCGGTCGGACCACCACCGACTATGACCACTTCGTGTTCTGTCATCGCATCGCCCTCAGGTCTGCCGCTACGGCAACGGTGGGCGATGCTGCGCCATGCCCCGGGCCTTACGGCAAGCCGGGGGGTGAGCTATACTCTGGAAGCGGCAAGGACGGAGACGTTCCTTGCTTTTTTTATGCCTGCGATTCCGCGGCGAATACCGCCTCGGCGAACAGGTCGATGGTCTTCTGGCTCAGGTCGGTGTTGTTGAGCAGGACCAGGGTGGACTGGCCGTCGAGCCGGTGCGCCAGCAGCGAGCGGTAGCCGTCCGTTCGTCCCGTCTCCCACGCAAACGCCTGCGCCGTGCCATCGACCTGCACGGCCTTGACCCGGCCGCCCAGCGCATAAGACTCCGTCGGCACCAGGATCGTGCTCAAGGCTTCGCGCGAGGCAGCGCTCAGCAAGGAGCCGCCGTACACGCCTTCGGCCGCACGCACCAGCTCGGTCGCGGTGCCGCAATAGCCGCCGGAGGCCAGCGTATAGACCAGCTGCGGGTTCATCTTGCGCACCGGGGGATCGATCGTGGCGTAGCCGATCGCGACCCGGGCGCGCGCCTCGTCGGTATAGCGCGGCAGCACCTGCTTCAAACCCAGCGGAGTGAGTACGAGTCCGTCGATGACCTGCGCGAACTCATGGCCGGTGACCTGTTCGACGATGCCCTTCACCAGGATCCAATTGGTGAGATCGTAGGAGAACCGGCTGCCCGGTTCGAAGGCAAGGTCTCCCGAACAGAACGCCTTGATCGCTTCGCCGGTGGTATAGGCCTTGGTCCATATCGCCGGATCAGCCTTGACCTGTGGCGAGAAGCCATTGGGAATGCCGCTGCAATTGGACAGCAGATGTTTCAGCTTCACCTTGGCGCCGGTGTCGGCGCGATAACCGGCAAGGTAATCGGCGATCGAACCATCGAGTGACAGCTTGCCCTGCTCGACCAGCCGCAGCACGGCGATCGAGACGAACCATTTGCTGATCGAGGCCAGCGGATACAGCGTCTCCACCGTGGTGCGGCGTCCCGCTTCCACATCGGCCATGCCGAAGGCTTCGGACAACACCACGCGCCGGTTGCGCACGAGATGAATGACGCCGTGAAAGCCATTGGCTTTCACGAAATCATCGACGACCTTCCTTACGCCTTTTGCTGCGCCGGCCTCGCTCGCCAGCAGCGAAGGCGCCAGCCACACCCCGGCGAGCGCACCCGCCATGCCCTGCACGAAACGCCGCCTGCTCGCCATGCCCTTCCCTCCGCGTGGAGCGCGCCGCCGGTGCGCGCTAGTCGACGCAGCCTTATCGGTGGAAGCGGGAGCCGGCGATAAGTGCCGGAAGTTGGCCGAACCCGTTTAAGGCTGGCGGCCGAAGCGGTACTGCGCGATCAGCCAGAGCTTGCGCTCGTCCACGCCGTAGCCGTGCGCGCGATAGTCGCCGTACTGCATTTCCAGCGTCACGCCGCGGCCCACGTCGAACAGCATGCCCGCATCGAGCTCGTTGCCCAGCGCCGGCCCACCGAGCACTGGCGTGAAGTGGCGATAGACCACCTGCCAGCTCGCCTTGCGCGCGATCGGCAACTGGCCGAAGGCACCGGCGTAGCGGTCGCGCAATCCGGCCGCGGGAATGCGCAAGGCACCGACCCAGCCATTGAAAGCGCGCGCGGCACCATAGGCCACATTGAACGGCGTGACGCCATCGCCGCCCAGGCGCTCCTCGCCCGCCTTGAGCGAGAACGGCGCATAGCCATAGCTGACTTCGGCCAGGTGATAGCCCAGGCTGAAACGCGCGGGGTTGTTGCCGTAATCGTGCTGGCGAGCCACCTCGGCAATCCAGCCCAGGCTCGCGCCGTCCGGGTCCAGCTTGCGCGTGCCGCTCCAGCGCACGCCAAGCGTGCGCACCGAATTGGCCGGCCGCGTGCGGTTGCGGATGAAGTAACCGTAGGCGGTGAGCTTGCCCAGCGGCAGGGCCTGGTCGAAGTGCAGCAGGTGCGCGTCGAGTTTCCAGCGGCGCTGCAGGCGATCGGGGAAATCCTCGCCGACCGTACGATTGACCTGGTCCAGCCAGTGATAGCCGAGTTCGGCGCCCGCCCATGCCTTCCAGCTGACGCCGACGCCGTCAAAGGATTGCGAGGTCTGCCGCCAGCCGTTGTTGCTGACGAAGCGGCCGTTGTCCATCAGCACGTACTGGCGGCCGACGCGCACGCGCACGTCGTCGTCGCGGTATTCGAGCCAGGCATTGGTGAGGCCGGTGGATTTTGGATCGGCCTCGATCGGATACGGCAGGCGGCGTCCGGAGGTGTCGTCGTACTGGCGCCCGAACAGCGAACGCACGGCGGTGCCCTCGACATAGGTGCTCCAGCCGTCGCCGATCGCCCACCGATAGCCGAGCTGCAGGCGCGCCGTATTGGCGTGCCCGCGCAACGGCGCCGACTGCGAATACAGGTTGCTGTAGCGATAGCGCAGGTCCAGGAACGGCCCGCTTTCGACAGGGGGTTCGCCCGCCGCCGCCGACATCGCCGCCATGGTCCCGCCGGCCAGCACGAGACACGAGCGCCACGCCCTGGCCATCCGGCCAGGGCCTTGCGCACCCGCCACGCGCATTACGAAGCGCGTTCCGGCATCAGCGAGGAATGATGGTTGATGATCTTCCACTCGCCATCGATCTTCTTGTAGACGTAGGTATAGCGTGCCTGCACTTTCTGCGCCTTGCCGTTCTTGCTCAGCGTGAAAGTATAGACGCCCATGTCCACCGCCGCACCATCGTCGAGGAAACGGATCTGGCGATAGTTGATCACTGCCTGCGGCTTGCCCTGCAGGAACATCACGAAGTACGACCTGATGTCCGCCGGCGTGGCGCGGATCTGGTTGGACAGTGTCGGCTCCAGCACCGCGTCGGGCGCATACAGGGCCGTCATCCGGTCGGCGTCGCCGGTGGCCAGCGTGGCGTTCCAGCGATCGAACAGCGCGGCGATCTCCGCTTCGCGCGGCTGCGCGGGCGTGGCGGCGGTGCCGGTGTAGGCATAGGGAATGTGCGAAGCGTCGGCGTGAGCCAGCGGCGCGGCGAGCAGGGCCGCGCAGAGCAGGAGCTTTTTCATGGGATTCACTGAGTAAGGGAGTGAGCGATCGGCGTCCGGCGCTGGCATGGCGTCGTATACGCCAAGGGGGAAACAAGGCCGATGCGAGCCATTCTCCGGCCGGCATCCCGGCGACACAGGTCGCCAGGATGCCGGGCCTCAGTCAGTTCAGGCCTTCCGCAAGCGCCCGCGGAAGGCGGCGCTCAAGGCGCCGCAGCCGGCACCGGCAGCTTCTGCTGCGTCTTCGTGCCGTAGTTCACGCGGGTCGGCGCCCAGTGATCATTGCCGGCGAGGTAGACATCCGCCACCAGGCGCGCGGCTTCGTTCGCGCTGAGCGATACGTTGCTCTGCGGTGACACGCTTTCGCGCTGGCGCAGATCGGACGCGGCCCACTTGCCGTTGGCAGCGGGATAGAGCGAGTTGTACTCGCGATAGGTCGAAGTGGGCAGGTTGTTGCTGCCGCCCGGCCCGGGATGGAATTCCATCCAGCCCGCGGGGGCGATCTGCGGTCCCATCGTGGTGTTGACGAAATAAGTCGCCGCGTACTGCTGCCAGGGCCGTCCCAGGAAGACATTGCTCATCTTCGCGCTCTCGAACAGCAGGTCCGAATCGATGAAGACGAAGCCGGTGTCCTCGTCGGGTCGCTCGCGCCCTTGCGCCGTGATGGTGGTGGTGCCATCGACGCGGCCGTTGATGCGGGTACGGACCAGGCAATGGTCGAACACCGCCTTGCCGTCGCCCCAGATGTAGTCGACCGTGCCTTCCACGTAGCTGTTGTGGAAATACGCACGCCTGGCGCCGTCGATGCGCAGCGTGTCCTGGCCGCTCAACAGGCGCACGGCGCGGTACACCGCGCGATCGCCCTTGGAATACAGCGCCAGCGCCTGGCCGTTGCCCAGGTAGTTCGGTGGCTCGTAGTCGGCGGTATTGGCGATGGTCAGGTTGGTGGCGTAGAAGTCGTTGCCCGTCACCATCACGGTGTAGCTGTCGGAGGTGCCGAAGTTGCGGCGCGTCGCGGGGTTGTACTTGGCCGCATAGTCGTCGTTGGTGATCACCACCTTGGACGCGTCCTTGCCCAGGCCGATCAGCAGCACATGGGGCTTGTCGATCCTGATCTTCTCGCGGTACACGCCCGAATGGACATGGACCACGCCGCCGGTCGGCGGCAGCGCCGCGATGGCCTCGTGGATCGTGCGATAGGCGGCCTTGCCGTCGGCGGACACTTCAAGCGCAACCGCGGCGTGCGTGGCATAGGCGGACAGGGACAGGCCGGCAGCGAGCAGGCCGATGGCCAGCGCTCGCGCGCGAGATGAGGCGATGGACTTCACAAGCACTCCTGGCGGTGGACAAGTCATGCAGTGTGTCCACTCGCGCGAGCGCATACCGCCGCCACGGATGCCAGGCGGCCGTCATTTCAGGCCGCCGCCTCGATGGCGCTTAGCGCTTCACGCTTCGGCGCGCAGATCCGCCAGCAAGGCGATGCTGGCCGCACGCGCGCGCTCGGTGCGTTCGTTCCTGGTCGAGCCTTTCATGCCCAGCAGCAGGCGGAATGCATCCAGCCCGACCATGCGGTCGAAGAACGCCTCGCACAGTTTCCTGCGCCGTTTCGCCTCGATGCCCTGCAGTTCCGGCCGCTGCGCCAGGAACGCATCGAGGTTCACCGTCCAGTTCAGGAAGAACGCCTCATAGACCGTATCGGCCAGCTGCGGAAAGCGCTTCAGCTCCGTGATCACCACGCGCAGCAGCGCGAGGATGGCGGGATCGCTCCATTTCTCCTGGAACATCACGCCGAGCTTCACCAGCATGTCCTGCACAGGCATCCGCTCCATCTCGCGGATTTCCGCCTGCTTCTCGTCGCTGGAATGGTCGCAGGCGGCAGCAATGATCGCGGCGAACAGATCCTCCTTGCGCCTGGCGTGGCGGTACAGCGTCATGATCGAGACGCCCGCCGCCTGCGCGATGCTTTCCATGCTCGCGCCTTCGTAACCCTGCTGCAGGAACACTTCCTGCGCCGCCTGCACGATGGCGGCGCGCTTGCGCGCCAGCAGCTTGCCCTGCGGGTGATTGTCCGACCACTGCCTCATGAAACCCCGACCTGTTGACGTCCAAGCACGAAACGATAATATAGATTATCGTATCACGAAGCCGGCGATGAACCCGCCGGATCACCGCAACGCATAGCCAGCATGGGCGCATTCGACGGCGCCCAGGGGCGGATGTTGCCCACCATGCCGGAGAAAATCGATGTCGTCCGCCGCCGTCCCGCCCAAGCCCCGCAAGCTGTTGAATGCCGGCCTGTGGCTCGCCCAGGCCCTGGTCTTCGCAGGTTTCGTGATCATCGGCTGCATCAAGCTGTTCAAGCCGATCCCCGAACTGGCGGCCATGTGGCCGTGGACCGGCCAGTTCCCCGAGGCCATGGTGCGCGGGCTCGGCGCGATCGACATCGCCGGCGGCGTCGGCGTGCTCCTGCCCGCCCTGACCCGCATCAAGCCCGGCCTGACCGTGCCCGCGGCGCTGGGCTGCGTGCTGTTGCAGCTCTGCGCGGCGGGCTTTCACGCCAGCCGCGGCGAGCTGGCGGCCACTCCGGTGAACGCTGTGTTCCTGGCGCTGGCCCTGTTCATTCTGTGGGGACGCCGCATGCAACCGGTGATGCCGCGTTGAGCACCCACGGGTTCATCCCCATGTTGTAACGCGGCCCCTCCCCGACAAGCCACGAGATTCCCCATGTCCACTTCCTGCGTGCACGCCGTTCCGCTCGACAAGACGCCCCGCGTGCGCACCACCGCGCAGTTGCCGATCCACCTGGCCGACGGCCGCGAGGCGGCCGGCGTGATGTACAGCTTCCACGGGCTGTCCGACGGCAAGGAGCATTTCGTGCTGCGCCTGGGCGCCGGCGAGGCCGAGGCGCCGCTGGTGCGCCTGCATTCCGAATGCACCACCGGCGACGTGCTCGGCTCGGCGCGCTGCGATTGCGGTCCGCAACTGCAGGAATCGCTGACGCGCCTGCACGAGGAAGGCGGTTACCTTCTTTATATGCGCCAGGAAGGCCGCGGCATCGGCCTCTATGCCAAGCTCGACGCCTACCGGCTGCAGGAACAGGGCCACGACACCTATGCCGCCAATCGCGCGCTGGGCCACGGCGACGACGAGCGCGACTACACCGCCGCCGCCGAGATGCTGAAGGCGCTGGGCCTGACCCGCATCACGCTGATCACCAACAACCCCGACAAGCGCGCGCAACTCGAAGCGCTCGGCATCGAAGTGGCGGGGGTGCGGCCCACCGGCGTGTTCTCCGGCCGGCATAACCTGCGCTATCTCGAAGCCAAGGTGCGCCACACCCGGCACACCCTGGTCCTGCCGGGCGCGACGGAAGAAGCCTGAGCGATGCCCTTGCCCGCGGTCGCCAGGATGCGCATCCACTTGCAGTCAACCGCATGCACCTGCTGGGCGATACCACGGTAGTCGAGCCCGCGCGCGTGGCCGCTGGCGGCATGCGACTGGCCGCGTTCGCGCCCCTGCCGTAGAGAACAGCATGGATCACCGCCCCATCACCGTCCTCGCCTTTCCCACGGTCGCGCCGGACTGGCACGACCGCTTCCTGCAGGCCTTCGACGCGCTCGCCAGGCATACGCTCGCCGAGCCGGGCTGTCTGTCCTTCCAGTTGCATGCGCACGCCACCGACGCCGGCAGGTTCGTGGTGCATGAAGTGTTCGCCGACAAGGCCGCACTCGATGCGCACACGGCCGCGCCGCATACCCGCGAGTTCATCGATTTCATCAACATCACCGGCAGCACGCTTTCGTGCCAGCCGTGGTATCGCCTCGACCTGCCCGCGTGAGATCCCCGCGCATGCCGCCCGGCATGCGCAGCGCGCCGCCTCAGGATTCGGCCAGGTGCTGGCGCTCGAGCATGATGTCCGCATCCAGCGTCATGCCTGGAATCAAGGGCTCGGTGCGGCCGTCGACGATCGAACTCTGCTGGTCCAGCCACACCCGCACCCGGTAGCGCGGCCCGTCCATCGGCCGCCCGAGCAGCCGCGTGGCGCGGCTGGCGGAAATCGCCAGTACCGAATGGAACAGCACGCGGCCGCTGTAGCGCCCGAAGCGCTGGTGCGGAAACGCCCGGTAGCGGATGACCACCACGGCGCCCTTGCGCATGAAGCCGAGCGAGCGCTTGTCGACCCACAGCTCCGCCAGCAGGCTGGAGGAGCCGGTTGCCGCGGGATCCGCTTCTGCACCGGGCTCGCGCCGCAGGACGCTGGCCAGCACGCCGGACACCGGCGCGCGGATGACGGTCCCGCGCCTGGCCGTGCTCTTCGGCGCGGGCGTGCCCGCGCCATCCCACTGCAGGCGCCATTGCAGGCCGCTGTGCAGGATGTCGATGATCAGCTGCGCCAGCCGCGCCAGCAGCTGCGCCCGTTGCTGCTGGAGCAGCACGATGCGGTGCTGGCGTTTCTTGTGCTGCAGGCGCTCCAGCTGGTTGCGGCGCAACTGCAGCCGCTTGAGCTGGTGCCGTTTGGAAAGAGGTCTTCTGGGTTGGAGCTGCTGCAAGTCCGTGTCCTCAACCTGCGCGTTCCGAAGGAGCGTCCATGCGATCAACGCGTTGACGTCATGCTTTCCTGGCACTGGTGGCGTATGGCCGCGCCCGGCTCGCTTGTCCCCTTGTGCTCTTGCCGCCTTGGCGGGCATGTCATCTGAGCTGGGGTCTGATTTTTCGCGGGAGCATACGCGAACGCACGGGCCGAATGAGGACAACCGCCGGTCAAATAGGGCCAGTCTTATCAAACCGGGATGCAGTACCGGCGCGATCTGTGATGCGGATTCGTCTCTCACGACGCGCCGCACACCGCGGTTGCCATGCCGCGGGGCGGAAAGCACCCGCGGCACGGCCGATCGTCACTTCAAAGTTGCGCCATCAGTTCCATGGGTTGGCCGGCTGATCGTTGATCGCCACCCAGAACCGGTTGGCACCGCTGACCAGGCCCTGCGCCCACCACGTCCAGCCCCCGCTGCCGTCATGGAACTCGCCCATGCGGAAGCCGGCGCCGAAGGTCGATGCGCACAGGTTGTCCGCCACCGCCCGTGAGGTCAGCGACAGGCCCTGCACCGGCGCGGTCAGCCGGATCTCGCCCTTGGCCCAGCCGTTGTAGGCGTCGAACGTGATGCCCGGCGGCGCCGCGCGGCCGTCCTGCCGGAGGCACAGCACCGGCAGCGCGGTGGCGGGGTTGGTGTCGCCCTGGTAGGCATTGGTCTGCGCATCGGAGCCGACGTGCGAATACGAACCGTTGGTGCCTAGCAGCTTCCAGGTCATGCCCAGGTGCACGTGCGCATTGTTCACCGTCACCGTGCGCGGCGTCGCCTTGCCCAGGTTGCGGCCGTGCGCGTCGCTCGACGCCGTCAGGCGCAGCAGCGGCGAGCCGGTCGAGGCCCAGGTGTGCGAGGCGTTGACGCCGGTGGACGCCGGACCGCTGACAGCCTGCGCACCGCTGCCGTCGCCCCAGTCGACCGAGAAGTTGACGTTGTCGGCATACGGCCAGCACGAGCGCATCTTCGCCGTATAAGTCTGCCCCGCGCCCGCGGGCACGGTGCCCGGACCCACCATCATCGGCGTGACCGCGCGCGAACCGGCGCCACCCAGCAGATCCCAGAACTGCACGTGCCAGCGCGGCGAGGTGTAGATGTCCTTGCGCCACTCCCTGGTGATGAAGGTATCGGCCTGGCCGGTGACCTTCAGCTGCCAGTCCAGGTCGAAGGTCAGCGCGTCGACGGTCTCGAAGCTGCCGTCGCCGTCCGCGTCGCCGCAGTTATTGCCGTAATAGCCCCACAGGTCGCCCATGATGTACGGGCGGATGCCGACCTGCGCATAGGCGAAGCCGTCGCTGTACAGGTATCCGCGGAACGCCACCTGTGCATACAGCGAAGGCTGGAAGCGCCCGGAGACGCTGGCCGTCACCGGCTGCGTGCCGAGGTCCGTGGTATCCAGCGACGAATTGCCCGAGCAGCCCGAACTGGTGCAGTTGTAGTCGAAGTAGCCGGACACCATCCTGCGCCCGCTGTAGCTCACCGACCCGGTCACCGTCGCGGTGATGCCCTTCTTGTCGAAGCCCGCGGTGATCGGCAGGTTGAAGCCGATATGCACCGGGATCGGACCGGCCATGAAGTTGATCGAGAACAGGAACGGCTTGGCGATCTGCCACTCCCAGGCCTTGGGATTGGCATAGGTGATGGAACCGCTCACCGTCGCGCCCTGGTCGATCTGCGCCGTGCCGTTCACCCGCGCATAGCGGAACTTCACGCCGTACGGCACGCACACGAACCAGATGCCCGTGCGCTTGAGCGTGACCTGGATTTCACCGTTGGCATTCACGTTGGCCGTGCCCGACAGCGTCACGTTGCCGGTGAAGCCGCTGTTGGCGTCGCCCAGGTTGTAGTTGCTGTTGATCGGCGAACCCCAGTTGAAGGCCTTGTTCTTGGTGATGTCCTTGTCGCCGCAACCGAGGATGCCCATGCGGCTCACGTTGGTCGACGCCATGGCCGATGCCGCATCCGCCTGCGCCGACAGGTCGATCAGGCGCTGGGTGGGACTGCCCTGCATCGCCGACAGTGCGACTTCGTCCGCGATGGTCTTGCTCACCGAGTAGCTCACCGCTTCACCCGCGGGCGTGGCGGCGATATCGGCGGCGATCGCATCCTTGAGCTGCTGCGGCAGCGGCGAGGCGGTCAAGCCGGCCGGTCCGTCCACCTGGTAGAACTGCTCGTTGAACGTGGCGCCTGTGTCGTCGAGCTTGCCGGCCGTCTGCACCAGCTTCCAGCCCGCGCCGGTCTGCACGGTCTGCTGGTTGTAGTTGGGGTCCTGCGGATCCGCCGGCGGCGGATCGCCGGCCGAGTTCCAGGGATTGGCCGGCTGGTCGTTGATCGCCACCCAGAAGCGCGTATCGGTGGGCAACTGTCCCGCGCCCCAGTACGACCAGCCGCCACCGCCGTCGTGGAACTCGGCCATGCGCCAACCGGCGCCGAGCGAGTTGGCGCAGATGCCGTCGGCCTGGGCCTGCGAAGTCAACGCGCTGCCCGTGACCGGATGGGTAAGCTGCAACGCGCCCTGCACCCAGCCGTTATTGAAGTCGAAGCTGATGCCGCCGGGTGCCGCGCGGCCATCCTTCAGCACGCACAGGATCGGCAGCATCTGGTCGACCGTGGTGTCGCCCTGGTAGGCGTTGCTGATGTCGTCGCGACCGACATGCACGTAGTTGCCCTGCTGCTCCTGCACGCGCCAGGTCATGCCGTGCCGGATCGCGGCGGAAGCGGGTTCGGCCATCGCCAACCCCAGCAGGGTCAGGCAGGCCGGCGCGATGGCCAGCCTGCGCCACCATCGCGATGTTCGTGGACCGTGTCGTGCTGCACCTTCATGCGTACGCTTGCAGGTACTCATGCAACTCTCCTTGTGTGGTGACGCGGGTTGACTCGGGTGATGGCGAACGAGGGGCAGCCGCGGGCGCGCCTTCTTGCGGACAAGCGCGCTCGCGCGGATGCACGAACACGTGCCGCGACAGGCATGCGACGAAGCCATGCGCGGACGCGCATGGACGCAAGGCCAGCTACAACCGGCCTACAGCAACAAGTGCGTGGTGCGCTTCATGCTTCCCCCAGTCCGTGGAAACCCACGACATTGCGTACGTGGGTCGCAGGAATGTGCGCCCGGCGTCGTGATGGAGGCGTCTATATGCCGACCGGGCGAATGTGGGATGTATCGCAGTTCCGCGGCATCACGTTCGCGGTCATCGAGACGCGAAGCGACGCCACGCCAGCACCGCTTCCGGAAACGTCGCCGTCATGTCGATGCCGACGCTCGCGCAGGCGTCGAGCACATAGATCAGCGACCGCGCGGCCTGGCCCGTCGCCAGTTCCCCGGGCACATTGAATGCCTCGTACTCGATGGCTTCCAGCAACTTCAGCGAGAGGTCGTAGAGACGATCCGCCTGCGCTTCGAACATCTGCCTTACCCAATCGCTCAAGGCGTGCAGCGGATAGTCCTCGCGCGCGGCGGCCTCGCGCAGGCGCGCAGTCACCTCCGGGGTGACGCCACGCAACCATTCGGTATAGCCGGCCGCCTGGTCGGGCACGACCAGCGGCGCCGGCGAGCGCTCCTCGGCATGCCGCAGCAGAATGTCGCGCTCGATCGCCCGTGCCTGGACGACGCGATCCACTTCCAGCAGCAGGCCGCGCTCCAGGTCGAAGTAGTCGAAGAAGCGAGGATGCAGCGTGCGCAGGCGCACCAGCGGTTCCCGCGAGAAACCGACCTTGAGCAGATCCTGGTCGCGGCAGGGAAGCATGTAGACGAAGCTGCGGCCCTTGCCCAGCGTGCGTGGCAGGATGAATTCGTCCATCGGCAAATCATGCGCCAGTTGACAGGGGATCGCTAAGCGCCATGCATGCTATACAGAGCGCCATCCCGTCCATGGAGAAGCCCATGCGTTCCGCCGCTGCCCTGCCCGCCATGCTGTTGCCGGTGCTCCTGCTCGCGGGCGCCCCGGCCCGGTCTTCCGAACAAGCTGACGTCCGGCAGATTCTGCAGGCCGAGCGCGACATCTGCGCCGCCTACGAACGCGAGGATGCGGATTGGCTCGAAAAGCATCTCGACCCGGGCTTCACCCTGACCAGCTCCACCGGCAAGGTCACCACGCGTGCGGATGAGGTTGCCGACCTGCGCGGCGGCACGAAGTACGACGTGTTCCGCAACCACGGCTCGAAGGTGCGCGTGTATGGCGACGCGGCCGTGGTCACCGGCATCACCCGGGTAGAAGGCAAGAGCGACGGCAAGCCGTATGCGCTGGACTTCCAGTTCACCGACACCTACGTGCGCAAGCCGGACGGCTGGGTGATCGTGGCCAGCCACGCGTCGCGCCTGGCAAGCAGTTAACGTCCCTGAGCCTCTTTCGCGACGTGCGATGCACGCCGCCGGCGTTATTCCATCGGCTTCGAGTTCTACACGCCCAGCCGCTACTACGCCGGAGGCCGCCATGTCGCACAACATCAGCCGCACCGATCTTCCACAGAACACCGCGCAGGACATCGAACGCATCTACCGCGAATGGGACCGCACCTGGTCCGCCGATGACCTCGCCGCAATGATCGAGCTCTACGCCCCGACCGCCACCCTGGAAAGCCCGCTGGTGCCGCACCTGCTGCAAGGCAACCAGGGCGTGCTCAAGAACCGCGAGGAGATCCGCCGGCTGCTCGAGCAGGCAGCCCCGCGCAAGCCGGGCACACGGCATTTCTACCGGCGCGGCTATTACACCGACGGGACCACGCTGATCTGGGAATATCCGCGCGCCACGCCCGATGGCGAGCAGATGGATTTCGTCGAAGTGATGGATATCGCGAACGGACAGATCCAGGCGCATCGGGTCTATTGGGGATGGCGCGGGGTCGAGGTGATCAAGGTGGATGCCTACTACAAGGACAGGTGAGTGCGCGGAGACCGGCGCAACCTCACCTCACGCTCTCATGCCCTTTCACGGAAACCCGCATGGAAATCATCAGGAACGGCTCCCAGCCCTCACAGAAGGGACCCGAGGCGCACTTCAGCGGCAACGTCCGCATCGACAACATGTTCCAGCGCACCGGTACCGCCCGCGTGGCCGGCGCCACTGTTACCTTCGAACCCGGTGCGCGCACCGCGTGGCATACGCATCCGCTGGGCCAGACCCTGATCGTGATTTCAGGCAAGGGCTGGACCAGGTGCGAGGACGGCCCGATCGTGGAAATCAACGCGGGCGACATCGTCTGGTGCCCGCCGGGCCACAGGCACTGGCACGGCGCCACGCCGACCACGGCGATGACGCATATCGCCATCCAGGAGGCGCTGGACGGCAAGGTCATCGACTGGCTGGAGAAGGTAACGGACGAGGAATACTTCGCCGGCCCGCCGGCCTGAGGTGACACGATGGCTTTGCGGAACGATGAGTGGCGACAAGCAAGCCGGGGCGACTCTCGGCCGTCATTCCGGCCTGCGCCGGAATGACGGCGTTGGTGGCTCGCCGCTTGACTTGCCGGGCGCATCAGGGATTCATGCGCAGCAGCTACCCGCTGGAGCCCGCCATGTTCGACCTCCCCACCCTCGGCACTTTCGTCGCCGTCGTGCTCGGCCTCTTCCTCATTCCCGGTCCGGCGGTCCTGCTGGTAGTGAGCCGCACCGTCCAGGGCGGACGGAAAACCGGCGTGCTCACCGGGCTGGGCATCGCGGCGGGCGACTTCGGCCACACCTTGTTCGCGGCCGTGGGCATGTCCGCCGTGCTGATGACTTCGGCGCTGGCCTTCAACGCGGTGAAGTACGTCGGCGCCGCCTACCTTATCTATCTGGGCATCCGCGCCATCCTGGAAAAACCGAGCCACCCTTCCCTGCCCGCCATGGCGCCGATCACGCCCGCCAAGGCTTTTTTCCAGGCCATTCCGGCCGAGCTGCTCAATCCGAAGACCGCCTTGTTCTTTATGGCCTTCATGCCGCAGTTCGTGCACCCGGAACGCGGCTCGACCTTCGCCCAGTTCGCCGTGCTCGGCCTGATCTTCGTCGCGCTCAGCTCGCTCTATACGACGTTGCTGGCCTTGTCGATCAAGCCGCTGGGACGGCTGGTCGGGCGCTTGTCCTGGCTGTCGCGCTGGCAGGGCAAGATCGTCGGCGCCATCTTCATTTCGCTTGGACTGAAGGTCGCGACGCAGCAGCGCTGAGGCCTGTGCCCGGCTCCTTCGCCGCATCCCAGCCGCCGCCCAGCGCACGGAACACCGACACCGCCGCGCGCGCCTCGTCCGCATGGATGCGCGCGAGGTCGTCGCGGGCTTGCAGCAGCTGGCGATCCTCGTCCAGCACTTCGATCAGGCTGACCGCGCCGCCGGTGTACGCATCCTTCGCGGCATCGCGGGCGCGCAGGTGCGCATCGACTTCCCGGTCCAGCACGCCGTGCCGGGCTTCCAGTTGCACCAGGTTGACGATGGCGTCCTCGACGTCCTCGGTGGCGCGCAGCATCGAGCCGCGATAAAGCGCCATCGCTTCCGCGTTCGCGCCCTTGGCAGCGCTCACTTCCGCATCTACGCGGCCGAAATCGAACAAGCGCCAGTGCAGTCCAAGCGCACCGCTGGACTGCATCGCCGCGCCGGTAAACAACTTGCCGGGGGCGAGCGAACTGACGCCGAGCAGCGCCGACAGCGAGAACGAAGGATAGTACTGCGCGACCGCCGCGCCGATCCGCGCGTTGCTCGCCGCCAGATGGCGTTCCGCCGCGATCACGTCGGGACGGCGGCGCAGCAGCGCAGCGGGACCCTCCGCGGTATCGATGGAAGGAAGCGCGAAGGGCGTGCCCAGCGGACGAATCTCCTCGGCATAAGTCCCCGGCGCCGCGCCCATCAGCACATCCAGCCGGTTGAGCTGCGTTTCCAACTCGATCGTCAGCGGCGGCACCGTAGCCTGCGCCTGCAGCAGCAAGGCCTCCGCCTGCGCGGTTTCGCGTGCCGTCCCCAGGCCATGCTGCTGGCGCAGCTTCACCAGATCGAGCAGACCCTGCTCGTTGCGGATCTGGTCCTGGGCAATGGCGATCCGCGCCTGTGCACCACGCACGCGGAAGTAGGCATCCGCCGCCTCGGCCGCCAACGAGACACGCACGCCGGCGTGGCTCGCTTCGGCCGCCTGGTACTCGGCGTCGGCCGCCTCGGCCTCGCGGCGCAGGCCGCCGGCAAGATCCAGCTCCCAGCTCGCGCCGGCGCCGACCTCTTCCAGCGTGTGATTGCGCTGGTAACCCGGCAGCGCACTCGCCACCCTGCCCAGCGGGCTGAGTTCGGACTGCCGCACGCGTGCGGCGCTGCCGTCGAGCGAAGCTTGCGGCAGCCGGTCCGCCTGGGCATGCCGCGCGGCGGCGCGCGCCTGTTCCACCCGCGCTGCCGAGGCGGCCAGGTCGAGGTTCTGCGCCATCGCGCGCTCGATGATGCGCACGAGTTCCGGATCGCCGAAACCGGTCCACCAGGTATCGAGCACTGGCGGTGCGGCTTCGGCAGGCGACCTCAGGTCGCCGGTCTCGTGGAACGCACCGGCGCCCGGCAGCGAAGGCTTGACGTAGTCGGGGCCAACGGTGCAACCGGCCAGGCCAAGCAGCAGCAAGGTGGAAAGAAGTTTAGTGCGCATCGGCGGAAGGTCCGGTGGGAGGCTGCACTTTGCGCATCAACGGGACCATCACCGTGGCCACGGCAAAGCACAGCATGATGCAGAAGAAGGCGTCGGCGTAAGTCAGCGTCTGCGCCTCGCGGAAAGTCAGTTGCCACAATTGCCTGAGCGCGGCGCTGGAAGCTTCGGTGGCGCCCGACAGGTCGCTCCAGTGGCTGTTCATCGCCTCGTTGGCCGGCGTCAGGTGCTCGGCGAGACGATAGAAATGCAGGTTGGCGCGATCGTTGAGGATGGTGGCGCAGGCGGCGATGCCCATCGCGCCGCCGAGGTTGCGCATCAGGTTGAACAGGCCCGAGGCGAACCTCAGGCGCGCCGGCGCCAGGCCGCCCAGGGTGAGCGTCACCGTCGGCGGCACCGCCATCTGCTGCCCGATGCCGCGCAAGGCCTGCGGCAGCAGCAGTTCGGTGCTGCTCCAGTCGTGCGTGATCGGCATGAACTCGATCATCGAGGCGGTGAACAGAGCCAGCCCGAGCATCAGCAGCCAACGCAGATCCACGCGATTGGCAAGGAAGGCATACACCGGGATGCTGAGGATCTGGAACACGCCGGTGGAGAACACCGCCTTGCCGATCTGGAACGCGCTGTAGCCCTCCACCCGCCCGAGGAACAGCGGCGTGAGATAGATGGTGGCGAACAGGCCGATGCCGGTGACAAAGGAGAAGAAACAACCCAGCGCGAAGTTGCGGTCCTTCAGCGCGCGCAGGTCGACCACCGGATGCTCCGCCGTCAGCCCCCGCCACACGAACAGCACGCCGGCAACCAGGCTCACCCACGCGGTGGTGCGGATGGTCGAATCTTCCAGCCAGTTCCAGCGCGGCCCCTCTTCCAGCGTGTATTCGAGGCACCCGAGGAACACGGCGATCAGCGCGATGCCGGCCCAGTCGCCCGACTTCAGCAGCGACAGATCCGGCTCGTCGATCTTGACCAGCAAGGGCACCGCGATCGCCACGAACACACCCGGCACCAGGTTGATGAAGAACAGCCAGTGCCAGGAATAGTGGTCGGTGATCCAGCCGCCCAGGGTCGGCCCCAGCGTCGGCGCCAGCGAGGCGATCGCGCCGATGGTGGCCGCGGCGATCACGCGCTGCTTGCCTTCGAAGAACACGAAGGCCGTGGTGAACACGGTGGGGATCATCGAGCCGCCAAGGAAACCCTGCGCGGCACGGAACACGATCATGCTCTGGATATCCCAGGCCGCCCCGCACAGCAGGCTGGTGATGGTGAACCCGGCCGCCGAAGCGGCGAACAGCCAGCGCGTGGAGAACACGCGCGACAGCCAGCCAGATAGCGGGATCACCACGATCTCGGCGATCAGGTACGCGGTCTGGATCCACGCCACGTCGTCCGCGCCCGCCGACAGCCCGCCGCCGATGTCGCGCAATGAGGCCGACACGATCTGGATGTCGAGCAGCGCGATGAACATGCCCAGGCACATGCTGGCGAAGGCGAACACCTTCTGCCCGGGGCTGAGGTGGGCGACCGGACTCATGGCGCTTTGGTATCGATGCGGGCGGTGACCGACAGGCCGGGCCGCAGCACGCCGAGGTCGCCATCCGCGCCATTGAACTGGACACGCACCGGCACGCGCTGCACGACCTTGGTGAAGTTGCCGGTGGCGTTCTCCGGCGGCAGCACGCTGAACTGCGCGCCCGTGGCGGGCGCCAGGCTGGCGACGTGGCCCTGGAATACGCGGCCTGGCATCACGTCGGCGCGCACTTCCACCGCCTGGCCGACACGCATGCGCTTGAGCTGGTCCTCCTTGAAGTTGGCATCCACCCACAGGCCGTGTGCCGGTACCACCGCCAATAGTTGGTTGCCCACCGCGGCGTAGGTGCCCACTCGCGCACGGCGGTTGCCGACCACGCCGTCCACCGGCGCGCGCAACTCGGTGTAGGCCACGTTGAGCCGCGCCAGCTCCGCTTCGGCACGGGCCTGCAGCAGCGCCGCTTCGACCTGGCGCTTCTGCGTGCCGATCACTTCCAATTGCCGTTGCGCCGCCTGCACGGCTGCGCTGGCGCGCTGGGTGGCGGCCGCGGCGGTGGCGAAGCTGGCTTCGGCGCGTTGCGCGCTCTCCACCGACACGGCGGCGCGGTCGGCCAGTTCCCGATAACGCGCGTCGTCCAGCCTGGAGCGCTTGGCCTCGGCATTGGCGGCGGCCAGCGCCGCCTGCGCCTGGGCGATCACGCTTTCCTGCAGGTGTGCCTGCGCATCGAGGTTGCCGAGCGCCGCCTGCTGCGCCGCCACGGCGGCCTCGGCCTTGGCGGCGACAGCGCGGTAGTCGCGGTCGTCCAGCTTCACCAGCAGGTCGCCCTTGTGCACGAACTGGTTGTCGCTCACCGCCACCGCCTGCACATAGCCCGGCACCTTGGCGCCCAGCACCGTGGTGTCGCCGCCGACATAGGCGTCGTCGGTGTCCTCGACAAAGCGGCCGGCGGACCACCAGTGGATGCCGTAGAACGCCACGCCGGCCAGCGCGACGGCCGCGGCCAGGGGTTTGAGGATGTTCAGGCGCGGACGGACGGCGACCTGCTCGGGAATGGCGGACATCGCAGCGAATCTCCACAGGGCCGGCGGGTATGCGGCCAGTGGCGCTAGTTGTAAGTCCAAGTGCTTTCGGCTTAAATGTCGCTGATGCCACCTTTTATGCCATGCGGAGGCTCGCCATGCAGCGCATCGGTTTCGTGCTTTTCCCCGGCTTCCAGATCATGACCCTGGCTGCCGCCTCGGTCTTCGAATTCGCCAACCTGGCCTTGCAGCAGACCAACTACGAGATCCACCTGCTCTCCGAGCACGGCGGCCCGGTCCGCAACACGCTCGGCATGGACGTGCCGACCGAAGCCATCGACGCGCATGCATTCGACACGCTGCTGATCGGTGGCGGCGTGGGCGTGCCGGTGGCGCCGCCGTCGCTGATCGACGCGATCCGCAAGACGCCGCAGACCACCCGCCGCGTCGCCGCGATCTGCACTGGCGCCTTCCTGTTGGCAGAGGCCGGCCTGCTCGACGGCCGCCGCGCCACTACGCACTGGGCGCTCGCACGGCAACTGACGCTCCGCTACCCCAAGGTGAACGTGGAGGAAGACCGCATCTTCATCATCGACGGCGATATCTGGACTTCCGCCGGCATGACCGCCGGCATCGATCTCGCGCTGGCGATGGTGGAGAAGGATCTCGGCCTCGAGATAGCGCGCAAGGTCGCGCAAAAACTGGTGGTCTACCACCGCCGCGCCGGCGGCCAGTCGCAGTTCTCCGCGCTACTGGAACTGGAGCCGAAGTCCGACCGCATCCAGAACGCACTCACCTATGCCAAGAGCCATCTCAACGCCACGCTCTCGGTGGAGGAATTGGCCGCCGCTGCGAACTTGAGTCCGCGTCAATTCAGCCGTGCGTTCACGGCGGAAACTGGCGAATCGCCGGCCAAGGCGGTGGAGCATCTGCGCGTCGAAGCGGCGCGCCTGATGATGGAACAGACGCGCCATCCCATCGAAGTGATCGCACGCGAAGTGGGCTTCGCCGATCGCGAGCGGATGCGCCGCGCCTTCCTGCGCGCGTTCGGGCAATCGCCGCAGGCGATGCGGCGGCATGTCGCCGCAGACGCCGACGCGCTGGCAGCCATCGCCTGAGATACACGTAGGTTGGGGTGAGCGCAGCGAACCCCAACATGGCGGCAATGTCGGGGTTCGCTGCGCTCACCCCAACCTACGGCGGTCCGCCCGCTACATCACTCGCCCTTCCTTGACGTACTCGCGCCTGATCGCCTCCTCCAGGCTGCGCAGGTCCACTTCCTGCGTCTGCCTGGCCAGGGCCTCGATCGCGCAGAAATGCGTGACATTGAGGATGTTGGCGCCGGTCAGCTCGTGCCGCGCGGCGATATGCCGCCAGTCGACGTCGCCGGCCAGGGCGATCTGCGCGGGGAAGGTGCGGCGCCAGATCTCGTAGCGCTCCTCCTGCTGCGGCATCGGGAACGGGATGATCGCCTGCAGGCGGCGCACGAAGGCGTCGTCGATATTGGCGCGCTGGTTCGAGGCCAGGATCACCAAGCCGTTGTAGCCCTCGATCCGCTGCAGCAGGTAGGCCACTTCCTGGTTGGCGTACTTGTCGTGCGCGTCGCGCACGTCGGTGCGCTTGGAGAACAGCGCATCGGCCTCGTCGAAGAACAGGATCCAGTTCTTGTTCTCCGCCTTGTCGAACAGCCGCGACAGGTTCTTCTCGGTCTCGCCGATGTACTTGGACACCACCCGCGACAGGTCGACACGGAACACGTCCTTGCCGGTGTGCTTGCCCAGCAGCATCGCCGTCAGCGTCTTGCCGGTGCCCGGCGGACCGTAGAACAGCGCGCGATAACCCGGCTTGACGCGCTTGCGCATGCCCCAGTCGTTCATCAGGGTGTCGTTGTGCTTGATCCAGTGTTCGATCTCGCGGATCTGCGCGCGGGTCATCGGATTGAGCACCAGGTCGTCCCAGTCCATCGATGTCTCGATGTGTTCGGCGGGGAAGTCGATGCTGAAGGCGGGGCGGCCGATCCTGCCAGTGACGATTTCCTCGACGATCTCGGGGTTGACGATCAGGCGGCCGCTCATCAGCGGATCGCCTTCGCGCACGGGTTCGAGCCACAACACCCGCTTCTGGTGGAACCAGTGGTCGACGGCGAAGAAGCGCCGCATCGCCAGGCGTTCCGCCAGCTCGCCACCGGCCAGGATGAATTGCACGGTCTCGCCCGTCGGCATCACGCCGCGATAGCCCTCGCCCCGCTTCACCCCGCCGAACTCGGGAAAATCGCCGCCATGCGGCAGATGCCGCGCGATGAGCCCGTCGAAAAAGCCCGGCTCCAGTTCGGCGGCCAGCGCCAGCATGAAGATGGCCAGCTCTTCGCGCGTGGGCTGTTCGCGGCGGACGAAGTTCACCAGCGGCGAGCCGTCATCGAACAGATCCAGCGGCGCGACGGACAAGCTCTCGCTCGCCCCGAAATGCACCTCCAGGCAACCGGCGACGATGCGCCTGGCCCATTCCAGCGCCGCTTCCAGCGCCGTCGATTCGCTATGCATGGCAGACCATCCTCAGGTGACCGGCACGATCTCGCGCTTGCCGTCCTTCCATTTCTCTTTGACCAGGCCCTGCTTCAACCGCCTGGATTTGCGCTGCACCGTAATTTCGAACGTCTCGCCCTGGAAACCCCAGTTCGCGACGAAATTCTTGCGATAATCCGTGTCTTCCGGCGTTTCATAGTCGCCATCGTCGCCGGCGTCGTACTGCTCCTTGACGATGGTGCTGTTGATATGGGCGTCGCCGACGAACAGGTTTTTGGGATCCTGATTGACCTCGTTCAAGTAATCGATGGCGGACTCCCTGATCTTGGGCTTGGTCTTCGGATTTCCCGCCACCGGATGCTTCTTGTCCTCCAGCAGCTTCGCCGCGGGGTCGGGCTCCTTCGGTGCAATGGCATCATCGGTGTGCTTGATCACGTCGCTGATCGATACCTTGTGGCGTATCGCCAGGCCGGCTTCCTTGAACTTGGAGCCCGCCTTCTTGAACGTGTCCCAGACCTTGTCCTCCAGCAGCTTTTTCACTGTTTCCACCGACCAGTCCTTGAGCATCTCGCGCTTGATGCCGAGCGGCCCCACCTTGCCGTCCTTGCCGATGCGGTGGATCGAACCCTTTCCCTCGGGATTGACCTTGCCCTCCACGTGCGCCGACTCGTCCAGCTCGCCATCGGTATCGACTACCAGCTCCAACGAAGTCATCCGATACTTGGCCTTGATCCCTTCGAGACCTTTGCGAATCGACGTATCGGTAGCGCCGGGCGCCTCGACGAGCGCATTTGCCTCTGACAGGCCGGCATTGAGATCGGCCTGCTTCTGCTCCGGCGTGCGATCGTCCGGCTTGTCCTTGTCCTTACCGCCAAACAAGCGCGCAAACAGCGACTTCGCCTTCCCAACCACCCAGTTCACCGCCGCGCCGATCGCCGCATCCACCTTCCCGCGTACCTTCTGCACCACCTCCATGATCTTGTCGGTGACCTTGCTCAGTCCCAGGAAGCCGGCGAGAAAACTGATCGATAGCGACAAAAGCCCCGCCAGGATGCTTTCCACTCGCTTGGCCGCCCCACCGATATTGCCCGCGGCAATCGTGACGATCGAATCGATGAACGCGGTGACCACCTGGATGATCTTGGTCAGCTTCTGCACGAACACCATCACGGTGTCGTAGATCGAAATGATCGCGGGAATAAAGCCGGCGCCCGGAATGAACATGCCGATCAGCTTGGGGATCGCCTTCTTGATGATGGTGTCGGTGACGAACGACACGATGCCGCTGATCACCTGGTCCTTCAGGTCGCTGAGCTTCTCCTTGATCAGCTCCCACACCGCCGCCACGCCTCCGGTGACCAAGGCCTTCACCACATCGAAGGCCAGCTCCAGGCCTTGCATGATGCGCTCGCCGTTGGGCCCCAGCGCGGTGACGATCTTGCCGCGGATCTGCGCCCAGGTGATGCCGAGCACGCTCATCGCCATCTTGCCGAGTTCCGGCAGGGTGGCCGACTTGGGGATGTACACACCCTGCAGTGAACCGGTCAGCCAGTCGATCAACCCCGCCTTCAGATGCGTGCCGAAGTTGTCGGCGAAATTGCTGAAGCCGAGCTTGGCCGCGCGCACCAGGTTGCCCAGGAACGGCATCGGGTTCTTCAGGATGCTCTTGAGCGCCGCGCCGGTCTTCATGATGTAGCCCATCAGGCCGGGCTTCACCACGTCGAAGATGATCTTCAGCAGGTCCCAGATCGTGCCCAGGCCCCAGCTGATGAAGTCCGTGGCGATGCTGATGAAGCAGCTGGCGATCTTGCCGAATGCGCCGACCACGGTGAGCACGTCGGTGATGGTCAGCGAAGTCAGCGTCTCGATGATCCGGGTGGGAATCGAACGCACGATGCCCATCAGCCCGCTCAACGCGGTGTTGAACCAGGCGAAGGCGCGCGCGATGGCGTTGCCTTTCTTGATGTTCTCCCAGATCTCCTCCTGCCCGATCAGCTTCATGAAGCCGCCGAGCAGGTTGTCCGCGGTGGGCGGCTTCGCTTCGCCGGTGATCGGATCGGCGCCGAGCAGCACGCACAGCAGGTCGTAGCCGCGCGTGCCCTGGGCCATCGCGGCCAAAGGCTTGAGGATCGCGTCCTTGATCATCTTCAGCAGTTCCACCGCGGTGGACACGGCGAAATCGATCAGCCGGGCGATCGGCTCGGTGAAGATGCGCTTGGCGCGCTCCCATACCCCGCCCAGGTCGAAGATGTCGGTCCAGCTCAGCGAATCGAGGAAGTCGTCCAGCGCCTGCTTCAGCCCCGCGCCGATATCGCCCAGCTGCTTGAGCTTGGCCTCGACCCAGGTGGCGGCCTTGTTGATCACGCCATGGTTGTCCAGCGCCTGGGTGATCAGCGAACCGCCCGGCATCAGCTCGATCAGGCCGCGCAGGATATTGGCCGCCGAGCGGTCGGCCGAGCGCATGTTGATCGGGTTGAAGCCGATCACCAGGGTCAGCAGGCGGTAGCCGGGAATCGCGTAGGCCCAGTCGGCGAACTTGTCCAGCGCGTCCTGGATGCCGAAGCGCTGCACCGTCGGCGTGGCTGGCGCGGCCGACACCGGCGCGGCCTCCGGCGAGCGCTGCACGGCATGGCCCTGCTGGATAGTGTGGGTCAGCTCGTGCGCGAGCAGTTGCTTGCCGTCGCTGGTGCCTGGCTGGAACTGGCCGCGCGAGAAGAAGATATGGTTCTGGTAGGTGAAGGCTTTCGCCCCCAGCCGGTTGTTGAGGCCGGCCGCTTCGCCGTCGTGATGCACGCGCACGTTGCTGAAGTCGGCTCCGAAGCGCGGCTCCATGAAGCCGCGCACATCGTTACCCAGTGCCTGGCCGCCGGTCATCTTGCGGTGGATGGTGGACTGCACGTTGTCCTCGACGGCCGGCACGCCACCGGCCGACGCCGCGCGCTGCACATGCTCGCCGCCCGGGGCGGCTTCGGCTTTCTGCAGCTTGTCGTCCGGTGCGCGGAAGATCATTTCCTCCGCGCGGTGCGGATGTGCGACGTGGTCTTCGGCACGCTGCAGCGCCTTGTCGTCGGCGCGCTGGACCTTGGCCTCCTCCGCGCGCCGCACCTTCTTTTCCTCGGTGCGCTGGACCTGCTTCTGCTCGGCGCGCTGCACGCCCTTCTGCTCGACCCGCTGCACCGCCGGCTCAGCCGGCGCGCGCAGGATCTTTTCCTCCTCGCGGCGCTGCACCTTCGGTTCCGGAGCCTTCTGGATGCTTTCGCCCCTGGGCGCGCGGAAGATCTTCTCTTCCTGGCGCCGCTGCACCTTATCGGCGGTCTGGCGCTGCGCCTTCTCTCCCGGCAGGCGCTGCACTTTGCCTGCCGTGGCCGGGTCGGGCATGCGCAACACCTTGTCGGCGGTGTGGTCGGCTTCCTGTTCGAATTTGTCGCCGGGCGCACCGACCGTCATCTTCGCCTGCACCGACGGAAAGAAATCCCCGCCGCCCGCCTGCGCAAAGAACGGACGCTTCGGCGCCTGCGCCGGCGTGGCCGACGCGGTGCTCGAACTCTTTTCGGCTGTCGCCTTGATCGACCCCACTCCGTGTCCTCCTCCCGATGGATTTCCTCAACTCCCCACCTCGAATCCTTCTCCCTTCGGGAGAAGGCGACAGCAGCCGGATGAGGGTGCGGGCGGAGCGGTGCACATCACTGTTCCGCTCTGCCCGTACCCTCACCCCAACCCCTCTCCCGGAGGGAGAGGGGCTCTGTGTTGCGACACTCACAAACGTCGCGGCACCCCTCAACCTTCAAACAGGAACCCTTCTCCCTCCGGGAGAAGGTGGCGGCAGCCGGATGAGGGTACGGGCGGAGCGGTGCACATCACTCTTGCGCTCCGCCCGTACCCTCACCCCTCTCCCGAAGGGAGAGGGGCTCAGCATTCCGACGACCTTCCTCAATCTTCAAGGTGAAATCCCTCTCCCTCAGTACGGCCACTCCACCCACAACATCCGCCGCATCCACGGCAACCGCACCACGCCGATGCCCCACGGCAAGTGCCCGAGCAGCATGTCCCAGCTCTGTCGTTCGACCTGCAGCTGATCGTCGTCGCCGCGCCTGGACAACTTGCCCTGGCGCACCAGGAAATTGCCGCGCAACGCGTCCGGCGAGGTGTCGCCCAGCACGCTCCAATGACCGATCGCCGCCTTCAGCAGATTCTCGGCTGCCTCGCGGTCCTCCTCGCTCAGTTCCGCTGGCGCACCGGCCACGGCCGACGGCTCCAGCCCGCATAGCAGCTTCGGCAGCAGCAGCGCATGTTCCGGTGCGCTCGGCTGGCCGGTGGCGAGGAAGTGCAGCAGCGCGAGCGCCCGATCCGGCTGCACCAGCTGGCCATCGACCGCGACGCCACGCCATTCGAACAACTGCGGCAGGAAGGGATGCAGCAGCACCAGGCCGGCGCAGTCGACGAAGACGCCTTCCTGCAGATCGAGCGCTTGTGCCGCAGGCGTGGTGCTCGCCGCAGGTATCGTCGCGCCGACCGCCGGTTGCAACCCGGCGGCAGCCTGCGTGTCGTGTCTTATCGTCGGGTCGTTCGATGTCATGGCCTGGCGCTCGCTGGCGTGGGTAGTTCCGCCATGTTGCGGCAGCGCCTGGAGGCCGTCATGCGATACCGGCGCGCCGGCGATGCGTGCGGCAACGCCCGGCGGCAGCGCCTCCGGCGCGATGGCGGCCCACGCTTCGGCCAGCAGCTCCGGCGTGATCGCCTGATGCTTGGCCAGGCAGGCGAACGTCGCCACCCATGCCTGCTCGGGGATCCCTTTCGCCATCGTGGTGGATGCCTCGCTGCGCACCGCGGACACGACACCGCGCAACACTGCTGTAGTGCCCGGCGCCAGCTGCTCCAGCAGCCTTTCGAGAAACCCGGCCGAGAACTGCCGCGCCAGGCGCAACCGCGCCGTGGGCACGGCGAGCGTCCGCAACAGCAAGGCGCGCGGCGGAGCACCCGCCGGTCCCTGCCCACCGCGAGCGACACCCCATGCCTCGTCCACCGCCGCCTCCAGGCTCGACCCTTCCGGCAGGCGGAACCACCACGGCAATACGCCGGTCGCGAGGAAATACAGCAAGGCCTGGTGCACCGACTGCGCGCCGCTCACCCGCAGGTCGCCAGCGTCGGCGAGCGCAAGCTCAGGTGGCGTCACCACCTGCGGCATGCGCGTGCGCACCTGCTCCTCCACCGCCTTCGCCACCGCCGCGACGAAATCGCGCGCGAAGGTCTCCGGCGTGAAGTCCCCCGCGTCCACCTCGAGCCGCTCGAACTGCCAATGCTCGTCGCCCGGCACCACCCGCGAGAAGGCCTCGTCCAGCGCCGCGGCGAGCTCGCCCTGGCACAACGCCGCGAGCTGGCCCTGCAGCGCGAAGCCTTCCGACTCGCTGCCATCGACGGCGAGGTCGACGCATTCGCGGCGGATCACATGGCGCCGTGCCTGGCTCATTTACCGCCTCGCCGCGTCGGGGTGGTGCGCTTGGTCGTGGCAGCTTTCTTGACCGCGGTCTTCGTGGCGGTTGTCTTCTTGGCGGCGGCCTTCTTTACCGCCGTCTTCGCCACCGCCGTTTTCACTGTCGCCGCCTTCCGCACGCTGGGTGTCTTGGCAACCGGCGTATTGGCGGCGACGCGGACCGGCGGCGGCACGATGATCGGCGGACCACTGGTCGAACCGCCGACCTTCACCGTCACCGTCGCCATCACCGAGCAGCCGTTGGCGTTGAAAGCCGTCACGGTGACCAGCCGGGTGCCGCTGGTATTGAACGACGTGAGGAACTTGGGACCGCTGCCCATCGCCGGCGTCGCGCCCTGCGCCTCCCACACATAGGTCATCGCGCTCTGCGGCGGCGACACGTTCACCGAGAACTCGGATGTCCCGCCGACCGAGCCCGAGCCCGGGCCTTGCGCCTGGATGCCGAACTCCGGCGGCACCGGGCACAGGTTCACCGGCTTGGGCGCATCGGCGCACTTGTCGATCGACACGCCGTCGAAAGCCGGCACGTTCAACGCGCTGTCGCCCGACTTGATCGAGGTGCCGCCCGGCGCATATGCGAACGACATGCTCTGCTTGTCGTTCGGCAACGCCCAGGTCGAGACCAGTTCGATATCGAACTTCAGGCACTGGAAGTATTCCAGCGTCAGCACGCCGAACCGCCCCGGCGACAGCGGCTTGTAGCCCAGCGTCAGCCACTGCGCCTTGCCCGGCTGGGCCAGGCCCGGGGTGCTGGCGATCAGCTTGTTGATCGCGGCCATCCAGCCGTTGACGGTTTTCTGGAACTGCGCGCCGGTGAGCTGATCCTTGCTCGCGACCAGGATCTTGGCGACCTGCTGGCTGAGGTCGACCGGCTTGCCCGTCTCCGCCTCGACGGTGAACACCACGCCGTCCGCGTTGAACGCCTGGTAGGCGTTGTCCGGATTGGTGTCGGGATCGGGAATGAAGAAGCGGAAGTTGCGATTGAGCGAAGCGCCGCCGCAGGGCAGCGTGCAGCACTCGTGGGTGAACTGCGCACCGATCGCGCAGCCCTTGCTGTCCTGCACCGTCACTTCCACCGTGGCGCCGCTGGGCGTGGGCGCGGTGACGATCATCGCGGACGGCGCCGGCTGGCCGTTGACCTCGTACGGCGGCGTGCCGCCGGTGATCGTGGCCGAGGCGGTGTAGTTGCCGCCGGCGCAGGTGAAGGTGGGCTCGCCGATGGTCAGCGGCGGCGTCACGGTAAAGCCTTGCGCCGGCGTTTCCGCGCCTTCGGCATCGCGCAAGGTCACGCTGTGGTTGCCGACCGGCAGCGACAGCGGCGCGCCCAGGGGTTGGTAGGCACCGCCGTCGGCGGCCACGTCGTACGGCGGCACGCCCCCCTTGGCGTCGATCGTCACCGAGGCCGTGCCGTTCTGTTCCGTGCAGCCCACCGCCACGGTGAAGGTGGGCGGCACCTTCGGCAGCACGTACTGGATGCCAGGACCGGTGCCGGTCAGGCGATACGGCAGGAAAAAATCGGCGATCACCGTGCCGGCATCCAACTCGCCCACCGCCTTGCCGATGACCGCGGCGGCCGGATCGCCGTCCGAACGCGTGCCCTGCCCCGGCGGCGCGGTCGGCGTGACCACCGGCGTGCGGCCGGTCAGCCAGTCCACCACCAGGTGCAGGTCGTCGTTCTGGATCAGGTTGCGGTTGGCGCTGAGGTTGCCGATCGCGCGCGCCAGGCGCGAGGTATCCGCGGTGGCGTCGGCACTCGGTGCGGTGTTCACCGCGCCGGCGATGCCGCTGCTGGCGATGTTCATCGCGCGCGCGGTGCCGGTCCGCGGGCTGAGCTCGGCCGACATCGGCGCGCGCCTGGCATCCCGGCTTTCCAGCTCCAGCGGGAACTGCAGCAGGCCAAGGTTCTGCCCCAGGCCGAAGTTATTGACGGTGGTGTCGCCGTGATAGACCAGGATGAAGGTACCGCCCAGCGGCACGCCGGCCTTGTGCTGGATGCCCGGTTCGCGCTGCAGGAAGCTGGACAGGAACTGCAAGCGCTTGAGCTCCCCGACGCGCGACTGGAACTCGTCGCGCACCGCCTTGATGCCGTCGAGCTTGCAGCCCATCAGCACGCCTTCGCACAGGTCGATGAACTCGTCCTGCGGCAGGAAACCCGCCAGGTCGGCCGGCACGGTGTGCACGGCGGCCGAGCGCAGATAGCGGATCAGGGCCATCAGGTCCTGGTACTTGTTCTCGAAGTCCGCATAGTTCAGCGCGGCCAGCGACGGATCCAGGATCCCGGCCAGCTTGCTGGAGTAATAGATCGCCACCACGTGCGGATACGCGGACTGATCCGGCGCCGAGGTGCCGTTGAACAGCGCGCAGTACAGGTAAAGCATCGCGTACGAGGTGATCGCGTTCTGGTCGACGTCGATATAGCCCTGGTTCTCGAAGCGCGTCAGGTAATGCTCGTACCAGGCGCCGATGGTGTTGGCGCTGTAGGTGAACTGCGGCGCGTACTGCTTCAGCAGCGGCAGCTGCGGCGTGCCGCCGGTGCTCAGCGGCAGGCCGTTGATGGCAGGAATCGTGAAGTTGTACAGCTGCATGATCCCTTCGGCCAGTTGCGCGCGCAGCTCGCCGCGCAGCGAGTCGTACAGCGCCTCCAGGTCCTGGAAGCGCGCCTGCTCCTGGCTCAGGTCCACCGGCTGGCTGTCGTCATAGGCGCCGGTGCGCAGCGCAATCACGTCGATCGGCAGGCGGTACTGCGACTTCATGGTCAGCAGCGAGCGCAGCACCGACTGGTAGTCCTTGCCCAGGTGCCCCTCGATGCGCAGGAAGTCGCGCGAACCCAGGTCGTAGCGCAGCGGATCGGTGACGAAGTCCGGCGCGGCCGGCGTGTACAGGTCGGCGTTGTAGCCCAGGTTCTGGTTGGCGCGCCTGCGCTGGGTCAGCACCGGGCTCCACAGCGGATACAGCGGCTGGCTGCCGGGCTGCGCGTAGTAATACGGAATCGCCATGCCTTCCAGCGCATCCTCGCCGCAGCAGCGGCGGCTGGGGGTGACGCGGATCTGCGGGTCGAACGGCAACGAAGGATTGGCTTTGGGCAGCTTGGGCTGGTCGGTGAAGCCGGCGCACATCGCCACGATGCGCGCGAACAGCTGGCGCAGTTGCGCACCCTCCTCCTCGCAGTTGCCCACCGCGGGCGACGGCAGGAAGCCCTGCCGGTAGCCATCGGGGTTGGCCGCGTTCTCCGGATGCAGCAGGCCGAGCATCAGGTGCCGCGGGAACAGCCCATCGTCCGGGCAGCAGGCGCACATCAGCTCCAGGCCCTTCCAGCGGAACTCGTCGTAGGCGCGCAGCAGGTCGTCGAACAGGTCGGCGTAGTACTGCAGGAACTTCACCTGCGTGGTATCGCCCGGCGCGCTGTCGAGGAAACCATAGGCGGCAGCGAAGCCGGTGAACGGATCCGCGGCGTAATCGGCGGCCAGCAAGGGACGGAACGCCGCATAGGCCGCGCTCAACGCCTGTCCCGTGGCGCTGGCCAGGTCGCCCTGGCGGATCATGTCGAGGAAGGCGGTATAGACGTCGTCCGAGCTCACCGGGTTGGAATTGAGCACGTCGAAGCGGCGCAGGCGCAGGTCCGGCAGGTTCAGCCGCGCGGACATCGCCGCGATCAGGTCGCCTTCGCTGAGGCCGCTGCCCAGGCCGTTCGCCGCGGCGATGATGCTGTCCAGGTCGCCGCGCGCGACCAGCAGGCGGCGCACCGTGGCGGTGACCTGCGAACCCTTGTCGTCGCAGTTGTTCGGGCTGCAGGTGCGCAGGCCTTCCTTCTTCAGCTCCAGGAACAGCAGCACCGCCTTGTCGTCGAGGAAGCCCGCCGGGCTACCCAGCGGCGTGGTGTTCGGCACGCCGTCCTCGAACAGCTCCCACATCGCGAACGGATTGCCGTCGCTCTTGAACGTCGGGTAGTCGATATCGGTGGGCAGCGTGTAAGGCCGGTAAGCCGTCAGCGTCAGGTCCTCCGGCTCCACGATCAGATAGCCCTGCGAGGTCACGCCGCAGCCCTTGGACAGCGCGATGGCGGAACCGGCGAGCTGGATCTTCAGGCCGCAGGCGATGCCGATGCCGATCAGGTGCGAGCGGGTCTGGCGTTCCTGCTGTTCGAGGTAGTCGAAGGCATCGTTCAGATGCCGGCTCATCAGTACCTGGTTCGCTTCGAAGACCGGGTAATGGTCAAGCAAGCTCTCCATGAGCGATCTCCGTCGTCAAAGTCAAAGAGTGGTCTTGCGCGGGTAGTTGCCCAGCGCGGTGTTGTCCAGGCGCACCGGATTGAAATCGCTGCCTTCGTCGCAGTCGTGCAGCGTGGCGCCCGGGTAGGTGTTGCGCAGGCCGGCCAGCAGGGTCGTCACCACCCACAGCCAGTAGGACGGCAAGGCGTAGGCGGCATAGCGCTCCTGCAGCAGCGCGGCGATCTTCGGTTGCGTGTCGGGAGTGAAGCTCAGGCCCGCGCACAAGGTCACGGCGGGCTCGGCGAATGGCGTCAGGTCTTCGAAGGCGTGGCCCGCCGTGAAGTTGTCGCGCATCCATGCGTAGTACGCACTGCCGTAGTCGGTGACGATGCGCTTGGCGCAATCGCACAACGCGCCGGCCGAGGCGTTGGCGGTCTGCACGCCGGCCATCAGCAAGGCCTCCACGCGCTCGACCAGGCGTTCGTCGGTCCAGTCGATCGCCGCATTGGCGTCCAGCCAGGTGCGCCAGGCGGCTTCGAAACGCTCGAACTGCCAGCCCTGGCCGGCGACCTCGGTGAAGCGCGCGGTCATCAGGGCGCGCACTTCGTCCCACAGCGCCGGGGTGAACAGCGTCTTGTACTCGCCGTCCGCCGGCTGCGCGATGCCGGCGAACTCCGCCGCGATCGCCGCCGCCAGCGCATCCTCGCGCAGGAAGCTGAGCTTCTTGTCGGCGAACCAGGCGCTGAACGTTTCGCTGAATTCGTCCAGGATCATGTGCGCGTCGTCGCAGGCATCGTCGTCCGACGGCGGCGTGCTGTCCGCGGTCAGCCCCTCGGCCTGCAGCAGGTCCGCCAGGTCTTCCACCACCTGGTCGCAGGGGTTCTCCACATAGCCGTCGTTGCCCACCCAGCAGATCTTGGCCAGCAGGTGCGAGGGCGTCTCGCGCTGGATGGTGCGGTCGGCGTAGCGGCGCAGGTCGAGGTTGTCGGTGTACTGCACGGTCCAGCCGGGCATCACGTAGGTGAGGCGGAACGAGTACGGATCCGCGCTGCCGCAGGTGGAGCAGCCGTCCTCGCAGCAGGCCGGATAGAGCGCGTCGCCGATGAACTTCGGCCGCAGCAGGATGTGCTCGACCACCAGGGTGCGCGCGCCGGCGCTCCACGACAGCAGCAGCTCGCGCAATGCATCCGCCTCGGTCGAGCTGGCAAACGGCACGGGGTTGCGGCCGATCTCCGTCGATGCGGCATCCTGCAGCACCAGCGCGAACTTGCCGCCCGTCACCGGCACGGTCGTGTAAGCCTCTTCGAGGATCATGCGGTCGAGCAGCAGGCGGTACGCGCCCTCCCCTGCTTTCGCAGCGCTGTCCGCGGTGACACTGAGCGTGCCCGCCAACCGGACCGTGCCGATGCCATCGACCAGTTGGTAGTCGACGGGATATACGCCGGCCGCAGGCGCAGCTGCGGTCCACGCATAACTCAGGTCCGGATAGCCAAGCAAAAGGTTGATGCGCTGCTTGATGCCCGGCTCGTTGCCCGGCGCATTCGGCTCGAGCTGGTAGTTGAAGGCCTTGGCGCGATCGTGGCTCACCGCCGGATAGCGGCGCAGGAAGGCGATCTTGTTGTCGATCAGCTTCGACTTCGCCACCGCATCGCCCGCGGCCTGGGTCAGCAGCAGCGCGTACTCGCCGAATTGCTCGCCGAAACGCGCCAGCAGGTGATCGAGGAAGGCATTGCGCCGCGTCTGGAATTCGGCCGGCGTCTCCACCAGCGCCTCGACCGCGGCGCGGGTCAGCTTCATCGGATCGGCGATGTCGGCCAGGTCCTTGATCACATCGGCGTCGAACGGCTTGACGAAGTACGTGCGCGCCACCGTGGCATCGAGCGAAAACAGGTCGGAGGTATGCGCCAGCTGCGCCAGCGCATTGCCGAGCAGTTGCTCGAAGCCCATCAGGTAAGCTTTCAGGTTCTTCGCCTGCGCCTTGCGTGCCGGCAGCGCGCGCGGCGGCAGTCCGTCCGGACCGATGCCGTAGGCCAGCGGGAAGCTGTACTGCACCGGGAAATAGTCGTCCGGCTGCCGGTACACGCCCGGCGGCACCGGCAGGTCGTTCGGCGCGCCGGGGTTCTTCGGGCGGTCGGCATCGCCGCGCAATTGATTGAGCGTATCCGTCGCCTCGTCCACCCGCGGCAGGAACGGCAAGCCGTCCTTGTAGAACAGGAAGCGCGACTGGTTCAGGTACAACCGCGGCTGATGCCGCGGGCTGATCGCCAGCAACCAGGCCGCGCTGGTCCTGCCCTGGTCATAGACGGGCTGGTCGTTGATCCAGCTCGGATCGGCGGCGCCGGCGACGACCAGGCCCTCGTCGTCGTACTTGGTCATGCGCAGCTGGTTCACCGCCACCACGCCGTCGATGTCCATCAGCAGGTGGACCATGTCCGAAGCGCGCAGCATGGCTTTCAGCCCGGCGGCCGCGAGATCCGCATCCTCGATGAAGCCATTGGCCAGCGCCGGGCCGTCGAAGATGTCCTCCACCGCCACGCCGCGCCCCTGCAATTCCTGCAAGGTGCGGAACGGCACCGGCGGCGTCATGTACTGCTCCAGCGCGAACCAGATGCTGGCCTGCACGCGCTCGATGTCGGCATCGGGCCGCACTTCCACGTCGGCGCAGACGGCTACGTCCTCCACGCCGGCGTGGTCGATCAGGCAATAGTCCTCGCCGAGGTTGCGGTATTGCTGCAAGGCCGCCTTGGCGCCGGCCACGGCAGCCGCGGTGGCCTTGGCCTTCTTGCGATAGCGCAGCACGAAGCCGGCGGGGCTCTTGTCGGTGAACAGCGTGCGCCAGGCGTCGGCGCTGACACTGTCCTGCACCGCGCCGTCGGCGAACACGCGCAGCGCGGCGTTCTCGATATCGACGACGTCGGGCGAGCCGGTGAACGTGATGCGCAGGCTCACGTAGAACACGCCGTTCCACTGCTGGCTCAGGTATTGATCGCGGTCGGCCGGGTCCGGCAGGTCGAACACGTTGTAGGTCTTGGTCGCGCCCAGCCGCACCAGCTCGATGTCAAAAGCGGTGGCATCGGCGAAGCTGGCATCGTCGGCGAGGAAGCGCTGCCAGGCATCGCGCTCCAGCAGCGCGATATCGGGAAAGCGCAGTTCCATCAGGATCGGATGCGCGCCGTCGCCATCGTGGAAGACACTGTTCTGCTGCACCGTGCGGTCGTTGAGATCGCCCAGTTCCGGATCGTCGTCCAGCTCCAGCAGCGTCTCGTACAGGCCCAGCACCCAGGTCTCGCTGGCCGGGTTCGGCGGGCTCGCGGGCTGGCCGTACTGCAACACCAGGTTGTCGGCCAGGTCGCAGTAAGCCCAATAGCTCACCTCGCACGCGCAGGTCTTGCACAACACCCAGGCGTCGCTCACGCCCGGCAGGTCGATCAGCGCACGGCGGAAATCGTTGAGCGTGGTCGGATTGACCGTCAGCACTTCGCGCGCGGTGAAGAACGCCTGGTCCGGATACGGCCGCGCCGGATCGGCGGACGGCAGCCTGGGCGCGAGGATGTCCTCGATATCCCACTCGATGCGGTAGCCCACGTCGGTGATGGCGTAGCACAGCGCTTCCAGGATGGTGATGCCCGGATCGTGGACGTTGTAGTCGGTCCACTGCTGGTGGCCGGCCTGTTGCACATGGCCGATGCCTTCGCGGCGCAGCTGGTAGTAATCCACCGAGGGATCGAGCGCCGGCTGCGCAACCAGGGCTTGTGCCCCGCTCGGGATGGCATTGAGTGGCTGGAGGCTGTTCATGCGTCGCACCCGCAGCTTTCCGCCAGCGCCGGGTCCGGCGCGGGCTTGATGACGGTGATCTGGTGCTTGCTGGCCGGCGCCGAGACCAGGATCGACACGGCGCGCGAGCCGATGGCTTCGTCCAGGTCGGCGCTGCCGGGCGGCTGGCATGGCAGGTCCTGGAACAGGCGGAAGTCGGTGACGTAGTCCACGCAGGGCTGCGTTTCGACGAAGTGGATCAGCGCGGACTTGTAGATCTTGCCGCCGAAGGACGGCGAACCGGTGCCGTCGAATGCCCACGGCGACAGGAAACGCGTGATCGCCTGCTGCAGCTGCGTCGTGTAGTAGGCCTCGTCGTAGCCGTCGCGCAGCTTCAGCGTGAAGGACACCCGCACTTCCTCGAACTGCGGATTCTTCACGTGCAACTGCACGAAGCCGCTGCAACGCTGGGCCAGATACGCCTGGATATCGCTCAGCACGCCCAGGCTGGTATACGGCTTGAGCGGATCGCGCTGCACCTGCCCGCGCAGGTTCGGCAGCGCCACCAGGGTGACGTGGCCCGGTGCCAGCTCGCGATAGACGCCACCGCTGCACGGCCCGGAGCCCTGACTCTCGGCAGGCTCGTACTGCGTGTGATTGAGGCACTTCACCTTGTAGATCGACGGGAAGGCTTCCAGCACCAGGCGCTCGTAGTCCCACAGGTCGATCGCACGGTCCTTGTGGCGCAGGCGCTCGCTGATGCGGCGGTAGAAATCCGGCATGCGCTCGGCGCCGCGCCCGCCGAAGGACGGATACGGCTGGGCGATGCTCTTCACCGCCGCATCCGGCGTGGCGAGCTGGGCGACCGTGCCCGGCGGCAAGGGCTGCGCCGAGAAATCGGGCGCATTGCCCTGGTCGGCGAACACCGCCTCCAGCGCCTGCGCGGCGACCAGCTTCAGCCGGCACACCGCGTCGCTGGCCTCGTGCACCGACGCGCGCAACCAGTACATGCCGCCGGGCAACAGGCGGTGGTCGCTGCTGGCGTCGCGCGGCACGGCGAAAGTGACGATGCCGGAGTTGAGCAGGCCACCGGTGGCATCCACCACCGCGTTCTGCGGGAACGGCACCCACAAGTCGTCGACCAGGTACGACCAGTCGATATGCGGCACCGGTTTGTTCGCCAGCGGGTTGGCGGTGCCGTCCGCCACCTGGAACAGCAACGCCAGGTTCTGCGGCGGCACCAGGCCGGCGATGCCGATATAGAACTCCGCCTCGCTGCTCAGCGTCGCTCCGCCACGCACGAAGGCGAACTGCGGCAGCAGCGGCACGGAAGCGCCGCCGCACAGGTACGGATGCCGTTCCGCCGTACCGAACGGTGCCAGATGGAAGAAGCGTCCGGCGCGTGCCTGGAACGCTGCCTCGGTAGCGGTGTCCAGCACCAACGTGGTGGACGAGGCATAGGCCAGCGTCAACGACGCGGCCACCGGACCCTGCGGCGGACGCGGGCCCGGATCGGGCGAGTTGGCGGGGTTGTTGCGCAGGTAGGCAATCAGGGCCGCCTGGTATTTGTCCTGGCCGAAGTCGCCGGTCAGGCGCAGGCGCACATAGCCTTGCCGCGCCTGTGTGCTGTAAGGCTCGTCGGGCTCGATGTCCGGCGCGTCCAGCACCGCTTGGTTGGCGCTGTCGTAAATCGTGAAGTAGGCATAGTCGGAACCGCTGCCCATCCACGAGGTGGCATCGCTGGAGGCCGTCCACGACCCGGCCTGCAATACATCGACCGCCACGCCCGGCAAGCCGTCGGTGCTCGGATACACCGATGGCGCCACCTGCCAGGGCAGCGTGATCGCCACCCAGTCCAGGTGCTTCTGGAACATTTCCTTCGAGCCGAGCACCAGGCTGCTGCCCTTCACCGGCGAGGCGCCGAAGGGCTGGAACGGCTTGGACAGGTCCACCGGGCCGAAGTCGTTGGAAGCGGCGACCGTCTTGATGCCGCCGGCCCAGACGTACAGCTCGACCGAATTCAGCACCAGGTCCTGCATGCGCGCATAGGCGTAGCCGCGCTGCGTATCCTGCTTGAGCGTCACCAGCAGCAGCGGCAGGTCGGTGTCGAAGTTGTAGCCCTGCGTCGCCGCCGCGTACGGCACGATGGCCTCGTCCGCGCCGCTCAGCGCCAGCACCAGGTCGATGGACTTGCTGTCGCTCTGCGAGAAGTACAGCGGGTCGCGCGACAGCCAGCCCTTGGCGGTGCTGAGCTGGCACTGCACGTCGTCGGACAGGTCGAAGCCGGCCGGCAGCGCATCGCGCAGCTGCAGGCGCGCGAACACATAGCGCGTGCCCTCGGCCAGCAGCAGATGGTGCGAGGCGATGGCAAAGCCGACCTGCGCGGGCGGCATGTCGATCGCGGCCAGCGCACCGTCGACATAGTCCTTGTTGAAGAACGGCTGCCAAGACCGGTCCGTCGAGGTCAGCGGCGCACCCAGCCCGTCGTCGGAGTTGGCCACCGGCGAGGCGAACAGCCGGCCCTGGTCGTCGGCGCCGGAGGCGAGCGGCTCGGCGCCGTGGCGATAGACCGTCTTCAGCGACGCCACCGTCGCCTTGTTCGCCACCAGGTCGTCGACGCTGGCAAAGAACGCCGGCTTGCCGCTCGCGTCCTTGCCGGCCTTGAACAGCGTGCCCTGCGCAAGATCGTACTGCGCGGTCTGCTTGCCCAGTTCCGCCAGCAGGTGCACATGCCCCGGCTGCGAAGGCCGCGGCCTCAGGCCAAGGATGGTCGAGTAATAGAAATCGAGGTGCCGCCGGGTCAGCCCGTTGCCGGCGTCCCGCACATGCGTCAGCAACTGCAGGAAAGCCAGGTACAACGCGTAGTGCGGCGCATGCGCGGAGACATTCGCCAGCGCGTCGGCCAGCCCTGCCTGCGCCTCGCTGGCGATGCGCATCAGCACCTTCAGGAACAGGTCGAACACCGAGCGGAACAGGTTGTGCGTGGCGCAGTGGTTGATGCGTACGAACGGATCGGGCGCGCCGCCCGCGCCATAGACCGACGCATCGGCCGCGATGCCGCTCACATAGCCCGCCCAGGCCGCATCCCCGCTCCACGCACCGGACAGGCCGCCGGACAGCACGTCGGCGAAGGCCTTGGCGTCCTGTTGCAGCACGCGCAGATCCGGCGCGGCCACGTTGACCACACCCAGGCCCATGCCACCCTTGTAATAGGCGATCAAGCGCGCGAAGGCGGGGGCGAGCTGGGTGCGGATCAGGTTGTCCAGCGTGCCCTTCAGCGGCGTCTCGTCGGCCAGCTTCTGCCGCAGTCCGTCCAGCGCCCCGGCCAGCGTGCCGAGCGCGGCATACAGATAGCCCAGGCGATCCTTCAGCGCCTCCGCGTCCCCGGCGTTGTCCATGTCATTGAGGAAGTCGAACCATTCGCGCACCGCGGTCTTGTACGCGTCGACATCCTCGATCGCGGCCACCGCCAGCGGCACCGCCATGTCGCCGCCGAAATAATCGCGCCAGTCGCCGACCAGCGCATTGGCGCTGCTGTAGCGACTGAGCAGGCCGGCATAGCCCTGGGCGAACACGATGTCGTGCGCGACGGTGCGCGCATCCACCGGCGCGGCGTCGGGCGACAGCGCGGCCGGCGCGCGCTCGTCCTGGCTGGTGCCTTCGCGCACCAGCTTCAGGGGATCGTCGTTGTGGGAGCAGTCGTTGGCCATGACGTCAGCTGTTGTCCGGCAGCAGGTTGGTCGTGGTGAGATTGATGTCGGTGCCTTCGCGGATGTAGTACGGGTAGACGAAGTTGAAGCGCGAGTTGGTGGACTTCACCGTGTAGGCCACCTGGATCAGCACCACCCCCTCGGCGATGTCGCTGTCGTCCAGGCTCACCTGGTTCAGCGTCACGCGCGGCTCGAAATACAGCACCGCCGATTCGATCTTGTCGGCGATCAGCGTCTTCATCCGCGTGTCGAGGCTCTCGAACAGCAGCTCGCTGAGATTGCAGCCATAGTCCGGCTGCATCACCCGCTCGCCGGGCCGCGTGCTGAGCAGCACATGCAGGCTCGAGGCCACGTCGGCTTCGTCTTCCAGCATGGCCACGCCCGGCACCGGTCCGCTGAAGTCCGGTGGGAACGACCAGCCGCGGCCGAGGAAATCGCGATCCATGGCCTCAGCCTCCGATCAGCACGGTGGGACAGCCGGGCGCGCTGACCATGCCGCCCGCGCCGGTGGGATCGCCGATGCGCGCGGCCGGCAGGCCGCCGATCAGCACCGTCATCGAGCCGAGCAGGATCACGTCCAGGCCGCAGCCGTCGCTCAGGCGCGCTGCCGGCATGCCGCCGATCAGCACCGTCGGCGCACCCGGCGGCACGATCGGCACGGGTGCGCCGAACGTGGCCGAGCTGACGATCATGTCCGTAACCCTAGCGGCGAGTCCCATGGTCCCGTTCCGTCCCTTGCGTCCATTGCCCAGCCGCACCCCATGTCGCGGGCGCGGCGCCGTCAGTTGATCTGCACGATGCCGCCCTTGATCACGGTGGTCGCGTCGCCGCTGATCTTGGTCTGCGCGCCCGACAACTCGACCGTGCCGGTGCCGGTGGCCTTGAAGCCGCTCTTGGCGCTGAATTCGGTATTGGTGCCGGAAAGCTTCACGTCCTTCTTCGCCTTGAACACCAGGTCCTTGGCGCTCTCGATGGTGATGCCGCTGCCGTCGAGGGTGATGCTGTTGCCGTTCTGGTCCTTGAGCACGATGCCCTTGGCGTCTTCGCTCAGGCTGATCTTGTTGCCGGCCGGCGTTTCCAGGCCGATCACCTTCTTCTCGTCGTCGAAGGTGAGCTTCAACTTCTCGCGGCTGACATAGCCTTTGTGCGGGTTGGCGTCCTTGGCCGGCTCCGGCGCCGGATGCGCGCTGCTGTGGCATTGCCCCAGCACTACCGCATAACGCGGGTCGTCGCCGAGGAAGCCGACGATCACCTCGTCGCCGATCTCGGGACGGAAATAGGTGCCGCGCCCCTTGCCCGCATCGAGCGTGGCCAGGCGCGCCCAGATGCCGTCCTCGCTGGTGGAGACCAGCGGCAGGCGGCACTTGATGCGGTCCTCGCCGGCCGGGTCGCTCTCCAGCTGCGTGACCACGCCGATCTGCAGGCCCGCCACCGCGGGCAGCAGCCCGCTCGCGGGCAGCGGGCGCAGCTCGTAGCTCTCGGCGAACGTCTCCGGTCCGAGGCCGAACTGCACGTCGGTTTCCCAGTTGCCGCCGGCCACGGTCTGGCGCACGGCCGACACGTACAACTTGCCCTGGAAGCGCTGGCCGATGCCGTCGATCTGCACGATCTGCCCCGGCTGCACGCCGGCGAAGCCCTGGCAGCGCGCGCGTCCGCGCAGGCGTGCCAGGCGCATGCGCTGCAGCCGCGCATCGGCCCAGGCCTGCAGTTGCGATTCGTCGAGCGCGCCGCCATGGAAAATGTCGTCCACGTCGTCGCCCAGCACCTTGGCCAGGTCCGCCGCGGCGATATTGCCGGCGGCCGGCGTCGAGGGTTCCGCAGCATCGGCCTGGATGGCTTCCTGGTCGGCCGCTTTCCAGCTCACCGCCTTGATGCCCTTGCTCTGCCAGCGCGCGTCCATCTCCACGTCCAGCTCCAGCACGGTGGAGCCGTAGCCGAGCTGCAGCACCGGCGAGCCGCTGAAGTTGGGCTTGGCCACGGAGACCTTGTCGTCCCCGACCAGCACTACCTGCCCGTTCGCTTCGGCGCGGCACAGCAGGAAATCCCAGTCGGTGGCGTCGTACTGCACCACTTCTTTCAGGTCCGGCCTGGTGGCTTCGACGTCGTTGGCCAGTCCGTGCGCATCCAGCAGGGCGCCGGCGATGTCGCTGTCCTTCTGGTCGACGTAGTACTTGCTCTTGCGCGCCGAGGTCATCTTCACCGCGTCGGCATAGCAGTCCACGCTGAGCGTGCTGCCGTTCTTGCGCACCTTCAGGCGCTGCTTGACCACCGTGCCCTTGAACACCGTGGTGTTCTGCGAGCGGTAGCCGAACTGGATCTCGATGGCCTTGCCCGGCGCGAACAGGTCGCCGTCGCTGGCCGGGAAGCTGGACTTGGACGCCTCGCCGTCGTCGAGCTGCAGCACCGCCGAGGGAATGCGGTTGAGCTCGCGCGTGACCGTCACCGACTGCACGTGCAGGGTGCCGGGGATGGCCTGGCCGCCGATCAGGATCTCGACGGTGCAGACGTCCGGAGTGGCCGGGGTCGGGACGGCGGACGGCTCGCTCACTTGCCGCCTCCGTTGCCGCTGGCCTGCGTTTTCGCGATCGGCGGAAAGCGCAGCGTCATGCCCGGCGTGAGCCGGCGGAAATTGGCCAGGCCGTTGCGGTGGGCCACCTGCAGGTAGTAGCGCGGATCGCCATAAATCTGCTTGCACAGCAGCGGCAGCGTATCGCCCAGCTTCACCCGCCGCACGTGGGTCAGGTCCGGCGACTGCTTGTTCTCCTTGGCCGCGCGCTTCTCTTCCTCGATGCTGCTCTTGAAGGTGACCTTGGCGGTGGCGCGGATCGGCGTGCCGTCGGACTTGAACAGCTTGTAGACGATGTCCACCGCGGTGACGCGGCCTTTGAAGATCGAGTTCTCGCCCCACACCAGCTTGAAGTGCCGCGGCTCGTGCGCGTCGCCCTGGTAGTCGATGATGACTTTCTTGAAGTTCGCCAGGTCGTCGGCGATCGAATCGCGCGGCTCGCCGTCGATGATGCCGGTGTTGTCGAACAGGAACTCGAAGGCCATCTCCGACGGCTCGGTGTACTCGTACTTCAGCTGCTTGCCGCTGCTGCCCTGCCCCTGCCCGCCCTCGGAGAACTTCAGCTTGTAGGACAGCGTGTAGGTCTCCGGATTGATCAGGGCCTCGAAGGAAGCGTCGGCCTCGGCCACCCCGCCGTTCTCCGCGGCCTTGGAGTCCGCGAAGGCGAGGATCAGCATCTTGTCGTGCTTGCCGGAGTCAGCCATCAGCGTTCCTTCCTCGCCTGGAGCAGTTCGAACACCTGCTCCACGCATTCGGCCACCAGTTCGTCCTTGCCTGCCGCCTGCCCGGCCGCCGCGGCCTGCTTCGCGGCGCCACCGGACGCACCGTGCGCCTCGGGCGGCTTGCCCGAGACGGCGACGCGGATGTGCAGTTCCTTGATCTCGACCGGCATGTCCGGTGGCCTCGGCTTGATAAAAATCGGGGGTAAGAACTACTGCCCGTCCTGCAGGCTGAAGTAGCGGTACGACAGCTCCATCGTCTCGATCACCACGCTGTTTTCATTGGCGTTGAGATCGCTGATCAGCCACTTCTTCGGAATCGCGTGCGCCACGTTCCAGGTGCGCAACGATTGCCCCTGCTCGTTCATCAGGATCACGTTGATGTCCGCAGGCTTGAACTCGCGGTCGCGGAACGCCGCGGTGAACCAGTCCAGCACCGCCGAACCCATCAGCATGCCGCGCTTGAGCACCAGGTCCGCGTACTTGGTGCGGACCGGCAGCTTGTGCTCGAAGCGATTCTCCCCGCCCTCCTTGAAGCTCTCGAAGTCGTACTCGACCGACAGGCCCGAGACGGTCTGGAAACGAGCGTCGGCGGCGGGCGCGGGCTTGTCGTCGAGCATGAACTCGACCTTGTAGTAGAAGCTCCAGGGCGGGTAGTAATCGCTCATGGCGGTCAGACGTCGATATGGCTGAGGCCTTCGTGCGCGATTTCCACGCTCTCGATGGCGATCTCGTTGGCGTCGGACTTCAGGTCCGGTGCGGTGACCTTCAGCGGGAAGCAGCGCGAGGCCTTCCATGCCGCCACCGGCTGGTGCTTCTCGTTGAGCAGCCGGATGATCACGTCGCGGCGCTTATTGGCGCGATCGTCGGCGACATCCTCGAACCAGGTGTTGAAGTCGACGTCCTTCTCGAACTTGCCGCGCTTGAGCACCAGGGCCGCGGTCTTCTGCAGGCCGGGCTGGGCGATCTTGTGGAAGTCCTGGCTGTCGCTGTGGCGGTACTCGATCTTTTCCCGCTCCATCACCAGGCCGGTGACCTCGGTGAAGCTGATCATCGTGCCGCCCCAGTCCACCTGGAAGTGGAATCGCGGCAGGGGATACGCTTGCTGGCTCATGGTTCAACTCCTTGGGAAACAGTCCGCATCGAAGCGGTAGCTAAGCCCCTCTCCCACCGGGAGAGGGGTTGGGGTGAGGGTGCGGGCGGAGCGCGAGAGTGATGCGCACCACTCCGCCCGTACCCTCATCCGCCTGCCGGCACCTTCTCCCGGAGGGAGAAGGACTCCGACTTGAAGCTTTTGGCGTTGAATGGAATCAAGACACCGGCATCGTCTGCACGAACCGCAGCACGATGAATTCGGCCGGCCGCACCGGGCACAGCCCCACCACCACCACCATGCGGCCTTCCAGCACGTCCAGCGCCGTCATGGTGCTGCCCAGGCCGACCTGCACCGAGAACGCATCCGAGGCCTTGGCTCCCATCAGCGCACCCTGGCGCCACACCGAGGTGAGGAAGTTCTCGATCATGCCCTTCACCTTGACCCAGGTATTGGCGTCGTTCGGCTCGAACACGAACTGGCGGGTGGCGCGGCGGATCGATTCCTCGGCGAAGATGCAGAAGCGGCGCACGTTGACGTAGCGCCACTCGTTGTCGTTGCCGGCCAGCGTGCGCGCGCCCCAGACCAGGGTGCCGATGCCGGTGAAGGCCCGGATCGCGTTGATCGACTTGCCGCTGGTGGTATCGATGTTGAGCGTGTCCTGGTCGGTGCCGTCGATCACGATGGTCGGCGCGATCGCGTCGGTCACGCCATAGTTGGCCGGCGCCTTCCACACGCCGCGCGTGGCGTCCACCGCCGCGTAGATGCCGGCGATCGCACCGGACGGCGGCAGCTTGCAGGGCAGCTTGTTGATGGCGTCGCGCGCAAGGTTGTAGGAGTGGTTGTCCAGCGGCAGCCATTCGGACAGCTTCTTGGTGGTGGCGCCAACGGTGACGTCCGTCTTGTCCTCGGCGTAGGCGAAGCGGATGACGGTGGCGAGATTGGGCGCGTAGGCGGCACCGTACTTGAGGTTGTTCGCCGGCGAGCCGCTGTCGCGGAACTTCTTCGCGGCGTCGCCGATGAGCGTCTTCTCGTCATTGAGCGACTTGTCGTCGCCATTGACATCCATGATCAGGAAGCGGTTCTTCAGCAAGTCGCACTGTTGCAGCGCCTTGTCGTACAGGGTCTTGCAGTCGGCAATGGCCAGATACTGGGCTTCGGGGAAGACCAGCAGGGTCGGCTCCTCCTCCTTGCCCACCGCCGCCAGTCCGTCGCCGAGCTCGTCGACGTCCAGCGCCTTGTAATTGGCTACCGAACAGACGTAGCAGGGCCCGCCGCCGTTGTCGAAGTACAGGCGCATGGCGTACCACATCAGGTTCTGGTTGCGATCGGCCTCGGCCAGGGTCGCGCTGGCGCTGACCGTGCCGTCCGTGGCGGTGGCGATCGTTACCTTGATGCCCTCCTCCGGCTTGGCGCCGCCGAAGTAGGTCTCGTATTCGACCAGCGACGTGATGCGCGTCGGCTTCAGCGTCAAGTCGCCGTCCGTCTTCATCGTCGCTTTCTCGGTGTAGCCGATAAAGGCGGGGATCGCCGTGGCGACGCCGGCCACCGACGGCGGCAGCGCCGAGATTTCTTCAACGTAGACGCCAGGTGTGTTGTAGGCCATGACCGTTAGCTCCCTCTTTCCGCGTGCTGTGACTGTTGGCTGCTGACTTTTGAGTTGCGATACGAACCTAGATGTAGATCTCCGAGACCAGCCGCGTGATGCGCGCGCCGCTCGTCTGCGCCTTCACGATCCCCCGCGAAGGCTTTTGCCGTGTGCCCGCATTGCCGAAGAACGTGAGCGGCAGCGGTTGCGGTTCGGCCGCGATCTGCGCGCCGGTCCGCTTGTCCAGATAGGTCCACCAGGTGGACCGGTTCTTCAGGCGCACTTCGTAGACGGTGGCGGGCGCCTTGGGCGCGCCCGTGCCGTCGACGAAGCTGAAGTCGTCGTCGCCCGCGCGTACGGCGGTGAGCGTGATGAGCGCGAACACGTCGTCCGGCACGTCGTCGCCCAGTTGCACGCCGCGCGCCGGCGCGCCCACCACACCGGCCGGCGGCGCGATCGCGGGCACGTCGCCCTGGTGCAGGAACACCGGCATGTCCGTGGCGGAGGCGCCCAGCTGTTCCGTGGCCGCGCCGGGGTTATCGCCGGTCAGCTGCAGCAGCGCGCCGGCGGACAGCACCATCGACTCCACCGCGTCGCTGGCGGCGGGCGCCGGATAGTCGCGCGACAGGAACAGCACCGGGCCCGCGCCGAAGTCGCGCTTGACGCCGGTGAGGTTGGACAGCACCGGCACGTCCGCCTTGTAGCGATAGACCATGCGGGTGGGTGACAGGTCGCCGGGGTCGGCGGCTTCCTGGATGGCCTGCGCGCGGAAGGTCAGCGCGGTGTAGTCCAGGCATTGGCCGTCGGCGATCGCGACGCTGAAGGAAAACGCGGTATCCGTCGGGAACGTCGCTTCGCCCGGCGCCGCCACCACGAAGCCCTGCGCGGTGGGCATGAACAGACAACGCAGGCCGGCGAGCTGCTTGAGCGTGGACGGCGTCGGCGCCACCCGCAGCAGCGGGCGCACGTCGTAGCCGAGCAGGCGCGCGGCCTGCATGTCCGCCGGCAGCGTGTCGAAGATCTGGCCGCCGTTGTCCAGCCAGTAGTGGTGCAGCAGCCGCACCTCGAACAGGCGGCGATACGATGTGGTCGAGCGTTCGCTCATCTCAGCTCCCCAGTCCGATCTGGCGGAACGACGGCGCCGAGGTATCGCCGGCCACTTCGGTGATCAGGCCGGCCTCGGCCTGGGCCGCGCGGAACTTCATTTCCAAGAGGCGCAGCGTATACAGCACGAACGGGTACTGCTTGCCGCCCAGCGTGCCCCACAGGTGGTTCACTTCTTCCATGGTCGGCGAGTAGATGTCGAAGATCAGCTTGAAGGTTTCCAGCTGGTCCAGCGGATTGGTCGGCGCATTGGTCACCAGCGAGGCCGGCGCCACCGAGTTCTGGTCCATCACGTTGGAGAACTGGAAGAACTTGATGGTGCGCGAGAGCAGCAGCAGCGCATTGGTGTAGCTGGTGTGCGTGGCCACCACCATGATGTGGAAGTTCAAGAACACCGGCGGGTTCTCGTAGACCACGCGCAGGGTGGCGTCGTTGCGCACCGGCTGCACCAGGTTCTTGAGCGTCTTCTCCTCGCGGATGTTGATCATCGAGAAGGCCAGCACGTCGCGCGGGATCGAGCCCGGACTGCCGGCGCCGCCACCCACGCCCTCGGCGATATTGCCCAGGCGCACCTGCGGCGACACCGCCGGCACGCCGTAGGTGTCGGACAGGTGCCGCTCCAGTTCGTTGGCGACGATCGTCAACGCATGCGCCAGCATGTTGCCCCCTCCGCGAATGGCCGCGTCCTTCCGAGGACGCAGGCCGGCCTGGGCGTGGCGACGGGCGCCACGCTGTTTCAAGAAACCGCGATGTCGACGCTATGGCCGCGAATGGACGCGGCCGCCAGGTACTCTGCCGCGCGGTTGCGCGCTGGTTGCCTGCGTCTGTGGACCGGACGATCCGATGGCCGTCTTGACTGGCGACGGTCTGCCGCTTTCCTTGATCACGCTCACGCCATGTCTCCCTGCTGGTCTGCGCGTCGTTCTGCGTTCGCTGGCCTGGGCGGTGCGTGGCCGTGGCGATCGCGTCGTTCCTTGGTGCCTTCGTGGTGGAAGGCTGTCGCGCACTCTGCGTGGTGGGTGTCGGTTGGCACAATCTGCCTTCCGGAGTAAGGGGAGGACTACGCGGGTGGGGGTGGTGGTTTTTGTTTTGTGGTGGGTTGGTGGTGGTCGATGTTGTTTTCGATGTGTCGTTGGAGTGGGAATTTAAGGGTTATTTGATGGGTTTGATGGGTGTCTCGGCGGTGTTCTTTTGTGTCATGCGATGGCCATATGGGTGGGTTGTTGGAGTTTCCTGTGATGTGCTTCGCAGATATGGATTAGTGGCGAATGGGATAGGCCGAAAGGTTGGTGGATTTTGTCGTGTGGTTGGCAGGGGTACGCGCGTGCATGGCACGTGAAGTAGCTCGTCATTCCGGCGTAGGCCGGAATCCAGTTTCTGTGTCGCCTGATGGTCGCGTGGCCGCGACCTGGCCGCTTACGCAGCGGGCGTTCTGTGCGCCTGCCTTTTTTGCTCGTCATTCCGGCGTAGGCCGGAATCCAGTTTCCGTGTCGCCTGATGGTCGCGATCCGGTGACCTGGCCGCTTATGCAGCGGGCATTTCGGACGCCTGCCGGCGCCCGAGTTACTTTTTCTTTGCTGGCCCAAAGCAAAAGTAACCAAAAAGAAATGGCCTAAGAGCGGGGACTGAGGCCAGCTTTAGCGCTGCGCCTTTGCGACGTCACGGCTCGATTGTCGCCGTATCGCATCGGCTCAAATGCCAACCACAAATCAGCCTTTCCCTACAGACATGCCGTGATTGTCTCGATAGCCTGAGCAGGTCGTCGAT
>NZ_FONH01000002.1:168712-627886 GCF_900112865.1 Dyella marensis
TCTTTTTGGTTACTTTTGCTTTGGGCCAGCAAAGAAAAAGTAACTCGGGCGCCGGCAGGCGTCCGAAATGCCCGCTGCATAAGCGGCCAGGTCACCGGATCGCGACCATCAAGCGATCCCGCTACTGGATTCCGGCCTGCGCCGGAATGACGAGCAAAAAAAGGAACGCCCGCTGTGTAGCGGCCAAGTCGCCGCCACGCGACAACCAGGCGACACGGAAACAGGATTCCGGCCTACGCCGGAATGACGAGCAAAACCTGGACTCCGGCCCGCGCCGGAATGACGAGCAAGAGGCGGCCTACGCCGCCACAACACCCAACCGACGCGCCACCGCGTCCCCCTGCCCATACGCCCCCACCCACTGCAACTGCAACCGCCTCGACGCCAACATCATCCGCAACGACACCGCGACCGGCGACGGAACATCCACCGCCCGCCCCCTGCGCAACCGATCCTGCACTCCCTGCTGGACCACCGGAATCGACACAGCCAGGCGCAAGCCCTGCGCAGCCCACTCGCGCAACGCATCCGACAACGATGAGGCAGTCGCGTCCGACGGATCGAGCAACGACATGATCATCCCCGGCAGCGCACTCCATTGCTCCAGCGCGAGCCCATGCTGGCCCAAACCATCCATCGCCTCGACCGCGGCGTCGACCATGCCGAGATCGGCATGGACCGCCACCGCATGCAGCAACCTGGCCGCACGGCGATCGTGCTCCGCCGCACGCAACAGCTCCAGCGCCAGCGCGGGCCGTTCTTCGCCCGGAGGCGGCGGCATCGCCCCGCCGAACTCGTCGCCCCACAGGCGCGCCATCGTCAGCAACACGACCTGTACGTTTTCATCAACCGTGGCCTGAGCTTCCTCAAGCAAAGTCTCGATGGCACATACCGCCTGGCCACAAGCCTCGTCGATGCGCGAAAGGCATTGCGCCAACCGCGCCAGGTCGCCGGCATCCGGCTCCAGCGTGTGATCCATCGCGGCATCGAAGCCCAGCGATACCTCCGCGCATGCCTGCGCCAAGGCCTGCTGCTCGCTGTCGGGCGCGTCGGTCGCAAGACGGCAATGCAGCAACAGCTCGGCGGCCGTCTGGATCAGCGACGCGCCGGCGTCCGGCCGCAGTCGCGGCACCGTCGGGCCCAGGCGGGCCAGCAGCGCCAGGCGACGGAACAACGCGTCCCAGCCGCCACGATGAGCGGCCTCCGGCGCCAACGCCCCGCTGTCGCGCAGGCATCGAATCAACCAGTCGAGTTCCGCACGGATCGTGGCTATCGTCGCCGGCACGCCGGCCGCGATGGCGCGCAGCCACTGTGCCTCCGCTTCGTCCAGCGCGGCAATCAATGGCACGCGCAATGCCGCCAGCACAGCCGCATCCACCTGGCACAGATCGGCCAGCACGGACACGCGCCCCTGGGCGTCGTCGCCAAAATGCAGGCCGCCGCTCAGCACTTCATGCGTGCCATCCGGGCGGGCGATGCGCAGCGCGCCATGCAGCACCGGCGTATGGCAGCGCACGACGGCCGTGACATCGCCTTCCAGGCGAAGGGTCGGCATATGCCCGCGCGCAAGATCCGCATCGATGGCGAAGCCGAACAACGTGAGCGCCCCCTGGACCGGCAACACGACATCGCTGACGAAACCCAGGCGACGCGCGAACAGATGGGCCACGCCCGCATCCATTGCCGCCTCGCCCAGTTGCGCCTGGATGGCTTCGGTACGGTCCACCAGCAGGCTCGCACCGTCATGGCCCGCCACCACGATGCTCTCGCCATGGTTGACGAGAGGTGTCGCCGTTTCCGCCTCGCCGGTGCCGACGGCGGACACCAGCAATGCATCGCCATAACGCTGCAACAATGCGCCTTTCGCAACACGCTGCCATGCCGAAGCGCGGCTGGGCTCCATATACGGACTGTGCGCGCTGAAACCGAGCCGCACCGGCACACTGCGCCGAAACCCGTCCAGCCAGGCGCCCGCATCGCGATGCAAGGCGGCCAGCAGGCTGGCGCGCATTCCCGCCTCGGGGAGACGCCACAGCCCATCCAGGATGGAACGCTCGAACACCGGATCCTGCGCGGCGCTCACCAGGTGCCCATGCCAACCGATCCATGCATCGCCCAGATACATCGCGAAGGCCGCGGCCGACACACCAGGCTCGCCCGCGCCCGCGGCCTGCCGCCACAGGCTGCGCAACAGTTCATGGCGCCCCGGCTGGCAGGCCAGCACCTGGAACAGGCGGTCGCCCGTGCCGATGCGCGAGACGAAGTGCGTGCCGTATTCGTAGAGATAATCGATGTAGCGCTCGGCCTGGCGCTGCCGCAGCACGGGTTCGCGACCGTCGCCGCCGCGCTCGGCCACGCGCAGGCGCCCTACTGCGTGGCGTCCCTCGCGGGTCCAGTATCGTTCGACCTGGATGCGCCGCCCGATCCCGCCTTCTTCCAGCGGATGCTGCTCCCCGGCGTCGTCACGGCGGAATTGCAACAGCACCAGCCCGCCACGTTCGAGTTGCGCAACCGGCACGCCCAGTAGCTGCTCCAGGCGCGCCAGCGTCGCCGCGCGCCGTCCGCCGCCGAGCATCAGCGCACTCGGAGGCAAGTCGAAGCGGCCGGCGTCGCCCGGCATCGGCCGGACGCGATAGTCGAACAGCGCATCGAGCAGCGATTCGATCGAGGCATGGAAGCCGATATCCAGGCCGCACCAGGCACCCGTCCCCTTCTGCACCTGCGCATCGAGACCCAGCAGGGCCTCGCGTGGCGGCACCTCGAAGGGGCGCGAACCACTTGCGTCGTCGAACCATCCCGGCACCAGTCCTTCCAGCAGGTTGACGCTCTCGCCCAGTCGCATGCTTGCGCTCATCGTGTCGCTCATTGCGGAGAGAAGGTGCCGGCGATCAGCAGGTCGGCCGGCACCTGCACCTGGCTCATATTGATCAGGTTGCCGGGGAACAGCAGGTTGCGCAGCGCGAAATAAGTCACCGGATTGAACGACACGCCGGCCATCGAATTGCGGATGTCGTTGTTGAGGATGTCCTGCAGGCGCGACTTCATCTCGCCTTCCGCGCCGCCGCTGACGGTGACCGACGGCGTGCCTGGAATGATGCGGATCGCCTGCCCCGCCCCGCTGCCGGACAGCGCCACCGCGTAGCGCGCCGACACCGTGATATCCACCGGCGCATTGCCCTGGGTGTGAATCTGCTGCGACAGCGCGAAGCCTTCGGTGGCGGTGCCGGTGTAGTCGCCCCCCAGGTACACGCTGTAGGTCACCGTGGTGCGGTCGCAGCAGTTGCCGTAGCTGAAGCTGCCCTGGAAATGCATCTGCGGGCTGATGGTGGCGTACCAGGCGTTGTAGCCCGCCTTCGGACCCATCGGGTACAGCGAGAAATTGCCGCCGTGGCCGTTGAAGCCCCGGCACAGCACGTCCTGGTACAGCACGCGCGAGCTGATCATCAGCGTGCAGGTGAGGCCGTCGGCGGTGGGCACGGGCTCGTTGACGTTGATGACGTTGCTCGACGGCGGGTTGCCGTTGGTGGTGATCAGCAACTGCACCACCGTGTTGCCGGCGTTGGTGGTGACCACGTTGAAGCGAAGGGACGTCGGCGTGAGACCGGACGCGCCGGCGATGTTCTGGAAATCCACCGAGGCGAGTACGTAACGGACCTGATGCGTGGCGAACCAGTTCTTCAGCTGGTTGACCAGCACGGTGTTGTCCACGCCCACCACGCTCAGCGCATTGAGCGCGAACGCGCCTTGCGCGAAGTTCAGCACCAGCGAATGCGCACTGCCCACCACACCCTGCACCTGCTGCAGGCCGACCGTACCGGACAGGTACGGATGCTTCGATGTGTCCACCGGCTGCGGTGCGGCCCAGTCCACGCGCGGATCGTTGGGCGAGATCTGCGCGGTGGACGGATTGAAGTTGGATGGCACCGACATCGTGCCCAGGCGGGTCGCGCCGCCGAGGATGTCCTGGCGCACCGTCACTTCGTTGCGCCCGCTCATGAACTGGAACAGCGGCGGGCCGAGGTCGACCTGCACCTGGGTGACATTGGTGAACCAGCCCTGGTGACCCGGCGCCGGCAACACGCCCTCGCACCACACCACTGCGATGCACAGCCGTCCGGCGCCGCCGGTCTGCTGGTTCCACTGCTTCATGAAGAAGGTGTTGACCGAGCTTTCCAGCAGGTTCATCACGGCATCCCAGCCCTGCAGCACTTCCTTGTTCTGGTACATCTGCTGCAGCAGGTTGCTCAGGGTGGCGGGACTGGGCATGGTCGGTTCCTTGTGACGGGCGGAAGGCGTGCGTGGAAGGAGGACGCGGCTCAGGCCGCCGCGTCCGGCTGCAGGTCGCCGACCATCACCAGGTCGCCGGGAATCTGCACCGCGTCGATCACCGCCTCGTCGCCGGGAAAGCGGATGGTGTGGACCGCGAAGGCGGCCAGCGGCTGCAGCGAAGTGGCGTCGAGATCGCCGCGGATTTCCTGGCTGAGGATCGCGTCCAGGTAGGGCTTGAAGGTTTTCTCCGCCACGCCCGGCGCGGCCACCGTGGCGACGTTGCCGGCGAAGGCCACCGTCTGCTGTCCCGGCTGTCCGGCGCACTGCACCGGGTAGTTCTGCTGCACGCCGAACTCCAGGTTCACCGTCGCACCGGGATCGGCGAAGGCGGATACGCGCAGGCCCTGGTTAGGCGAGCCGGTGAAATTCAGGCCCAGCTGCGCCTCCTGCGCCACCGGAGGCATCGCGTTGCCCCAGTCGACCGTGCCCTGGAAGTACATGCGGTTCTTGGTCTGCAGGAACCAGGCACGCTGGTCGCCCTGCGGCGGCGCGGCGGCGAGCTGCACGTGCTTGGACAGCGCGTTGAACCCCGGCACCACCAGGTCCTGGAACACCTTCTGGCTCTGGAACAGCAGCGACCAGTCCATGCCGTCGGTGACGGGTACGGGCTCGCCGACATCCACGCCGGTGTCCTGCGGCGCCGGCGCATCGCCCAGCGCGAAATGCACCTGCAACACCTGCTGGCCGGACGGCGTGCTGGTGGTGCGCAAGGCCACGGTGTGCGGTTGCAAGGCACGACAGTTGGCCTGCGTGCCGCTGTCCACCGTCGCCACCAGCAGGCGGCCATCCGTGCCGCCGATCGCGTTCAAGGCCTCGCGCGCCAGCGCACTGCCATCACCAGCCGCGGCGGGCAGCTGATGTGCCACGGCTGTCGCACCGGCCACGTCCAGCACCAGCTCGAACACCGGCGGCGCGCCAGCGGAACCCGACGGCACGCGCTGCACCTGCAACGGCAAGTGCACCGAGAGCTTCGCCTCCGGCGGCGACGGCACCTGGACTGCGGTGGGACTATCCCAGGCCACGCCCGCGTCGTTGGCCAGCAGCGGCAGCGCCTTCGCCACAACACCGATCGAACCGGAGCGGCCCAGCACGCGCTGCACGGGGAAATCCACCGCCAGCGTCGGCTGGCCCGCGACCAGCGCGACCTGCGGCGCGCCCAGCTCGATCTGCATCTGGCCGATGCTCCGCTGCGGCGCGCCCGGCGGCGCGGGATGCGCGCTGAGCAAGGTCACCTGGCGCGTGCCATTGGCATCGGCCGGCCACTGGCGGTGCAGGCGCTTCGCCAGGTGGTCCGCGCTGAGATTCAGCACGGCGCCCCAGCCGTTGAGCACCGAACCCTTCGCGTGCATTTCGTCGAACAACTGCGCCTTGGTGGCAACGTTCGTATTCATCGCTAGTGCTCCATGTCTTCGGATGGGCTCAGTTGCCGGTGCTGCCCGCGAAGCCCGGAGGCAGCAGGATCACGGTGGCAGGGCTGTGGTCGGGGTCGGGCTGGGTCACCACCACGAACAGCGGCGGCGTGACCGTGCCCGCCTCGATGTCGATGGTGTAGGTCACCATGCCGCCGACCGCGGGATTGATCGGCCCGTACTGGAACTGGAACTGCTTCGGCAGGCCGTTCTGCGTGGCGCTGCCGGTGCCCACGCCGTTCTGGAACTGCGTGGTGCCGAACACGCCCTTGGCGCCGGCCGCCGCGCTGATCGTTACGTTGTACGAAGGCGCGGTCTTGCGCACGCTCGGCAGGAAGCTGCCCACCACCAGCAGGTCGCCCGGCACGCGCGCCTCGCGCATGGTGATCAGCTGCTCGGCCGGGAACAGCAGGTTCTCCAGCGCGAACACCGAGATCGGCTTGAAGCTGATTTTTGCCATGTACTGCTTGAGCGTGGCCGGTACCGAATCGCCGAGGCTCTTGAGCAAGGCGATCTTCAGGTCGTTGTCATTGCACTCGCACGGGCCGGTCGGCTTGAGGTCGGACGACTGCGCGAAAGTCACGGTGGGTTCGATATTGGCGAACTGCACCAGCTGCGCCGCACCGCTGCCGGTCACCGTCAGCGGATACGCACCGGTCATGGTGACGTAGGCGGTGGCGCTGGAATTCTGCCAGTTGCCCCAGTGACCCGGGCTGCAGCCGCCGCGGTAGCATACCGGCGGGTAATACTGCTGATATTGGAAGTTGACATTGGTGCCGCCGGTGGGCGGGCTGGCCGTGCCGTTGGTGTAGTTCATCACCAGGCCGGCGGTCGGCGAGCGCTGGAACAGCAACCCGGTGAGATCCCAGCTCAACGCATTGCTGCCGCTCGAGGACATCTGGAAATTGGTCTGCGTGCCACGGATGGTGTAGGGGTTGTTGAAGACCACCGTGCCGGTGGCGCTGCCCTGGCTGACCTTGGCGCTCCAGGATTCGAAGTCCTTGCCCGGATCCACCGCCTGCACCTGCAGATTGGTGCCGCCCTGGTTGAAGCTGCTGACGAAGATGTGATCGAACATCAGCTTGGTGCTGATCATCAGGCTCACCGAGAAATCGCTGACGCCCGGGATGGGATTGCTCGGGTCGTAGGCGATCGGCTCGTTCAGCGTGATGGTATGCGCGTGCTGGATGTCGCCGGTGGTGGCGATCAGGATCTGCAGGATGTTGTTGCCGGCATTGGTGGTGGCGGCGTTCAGCACGAACTTGGACGGCTGCAGCGCGACATCGTTGTTGAGGTTGCTGTAGTTGATCGTCTGGACCTGGTACTTGATGTCGTTGGTGGCGTAGTAGCTGGCCAGCGCATTGGAGATCTGGGTGGCGTGGTGGTTCGGATCCCAGTTCGGCGGATCGACCTCGAACTGATTGAGAGTGAACGCGCCGGCCGGGAAATCCAGGATCACCGTATGCGTCTCGCTGGACGAGCCCTGCCCCGGCGGCGGCGTGACGATGCCGGATACCTTGGCCAGCGCCACGCTGCCGTTGACATAGGGCTTCTTCGACACGTCCACCTGGTTGGGATTGCCCCACTCGATGTCCGGATAGATGGTGTGCGTGCCGCTGCCGGCACTGGTCAGCGCGATCGGCGTGCCGCCCGCGGTGCTGGCCAGGGCCAGGGTGGTGTTGCCGCCGCTCTGGGTCCAGCCGACGATCCAATAATCGGTAGTGGCCTGCAGTGGCGCCGGCAGCGTGCCGGTGGACTTCACCTTCACCTGCATATTGCTTTCGAACACGCCCTGCACCGACAGCGTCAGCGTGCTGCCGCCCGCCGCGCCGGTGAAATTTACGTCCTGGTCGACCAGGTGGCAGGCGGTGGGATCGAAGCCGTTCTCGGTCACGCCCAGCGTGCCCAGCACGATGGTGCCGCTCAGGATGTTCTGCACCACGGTCACGCTGTCGTTGCCGGGCACGAACTGCAGCAGCGGATTGCTGAGCTTGAAGGTCATCTTGGTGACGTTGGTGAACCAGAAGCCGCGGAACTGCTGCACGTTCTCGCAGTAGTACGCGTTCACCTGCATCAGGTTATCGGTGCTGCCGGGGTTGATCTTCTGGATGTACTGCTGGAACTGCTGGTACAGGAAGGCATTCACCGGCCCGGACAGCACGTTGAACACGGCGTCCCATTTCTGCAGCACGGCCTGGTTCTGGTACATCTGCGCTTCGAGGTTGGCCAGCGTCGGCGTGCCGCCCGGGCTGGGGTCGCCCACCATCGCCGCCAGCGAGGCCGGCAGCTTCGACATCAGGCGCGGACGGCGCAGCAGGGCCGGATCGTCGTAGTGCGCGGTGACGTAGAAGTCCACCTCGATGCTGACGAACAGGTTGTCGAACACGAGGTCCTGGTTGTTCTGCACGTTCGCCGGCAGGCTGATCTCCCACACCGAGAACGGCGTCAGGTGCGTGGTCTGCTTGGCGAAGGTGCCGGTGTTGGTGCCGAACTCCGGCTCGCCGGTGGCCAGGTTGTAGACGTAGGGGCCGAAGGCCCGGCGCGAAGTGGCGAAGGTATATGCGTCGCGCTGGTAGTCGCGGTCCTGGAACGGCCGCGCCTGGCAGGCGAAGTGGATTTCGCTGTTGCCGGTGCGCGTGCTCTTGATGCCGACGATGCGCGGCACCACGCGGTCGATGCGCACCATGTCGTAGTTGTAGAACTCGGTGCGGCACAGCGCGACCGGGAACTGGAACACGTTGCCGCCGGACAGGCGCGTGGCCAGCACGTTGTCGATGCGGATGGTGATCGGCTTGGGCACCGCCTGCGGCGGCGGATTGAGCTGCTGCAGCGCGGAGATGATCGCGCTGTCCTGGGTGGCGATCACCGACTGCAGGTTGATCAGGCTGAACGAGGTGATCGGCGTGGGCTGGCCGAAATACTCGTACTGGATCGCGCCATCCTGCAGCTCCAGCGTCTGCGCCAATACCGACAGCACCTGCTTGAGCTGGTACTGCAGCTGGCCGGTGAGGCCGATCAGGTCGATGCTGTTGATATCCGGCGGCCGGCTCGAATCGTTCAAGTGCAGCATGCTGGTGAGCGCATCCAGCCGGCCCTGCTGGTCGCCGTTGATGGTCTTCAGGCGGTTCTGGTTGATGATCTGCATGGCGATCTGGCTGGCGCGCGTCTGCGCCACCAGCAGGGCCGTGCCGATGGTGACCAGGGTATTGACCGCGGCGATCAGGTCGGCCTTGTCCTGATTGAGCTTGCCGCTGTCCGGCACGTTGGCCAGCGCGGCGCGCACGTTCTCGGCCACGGCCTGCAGGTCCACCTGGCTGGGCAGGTTGAGCGTGCCGGCGGCGCTGGCCGCGGCGATGTCGTTGGACAAGGCATTGAGATTGCTGATGCTGCTGGCCGCCTTCTGCACGGCGGCCAGGCTCTTGAGCACCTTCATCACTGCCTGCAGCTTGTCGTAGACGTCCTTGATCGCCTTCAGCGCCTTGAGCACGCCGCCGGCCGCCTCGCCGGGAATCGCCGCCATGCTCAGGCCCAGCGAGAACAAGCCTTCGATGCCGGAGACCACGCACTGCGCCACCAGGTCGTTGGCATAGTCGGCGTAGTGCTGCTGGAAGCGCTGGATGATGCCGGGGTCCTTCTCGCTGACGTTGCTGATCACCAGGTTCTGGGCGTCGAGCTTCTTGCCCAGGTCGAGGATGTCCTTGGCGTTCTGCTCCTGCTCGCGGTTGAGCTGGCTGAGCACCGAGTCGTAGTAGTCGTTCATGGCGCCGCGGCCGGTGGCCAGCACCTTGAAGTACTGGGTCAGCACGCCGCCGATCTGCTTGACGTTGTCATTGAGGTTCGCGATCGAATCCATGATCTTGAAGCTGTTGACGGTGTCGGTGATCTGGATCTGGTACTGCGAGATCTGCCCGGTGAGGGTCTGCGCCTGGCTCACCATGTCGCCGACGAACTTGTTGTACGAGTCGTAGGTGACATACGGCACGTAGACCACGTCGGCATCGAGCGAGGCGACGTTGTTGGCGATGTACAGCGCGCGGGCGCGCGCCTCGGCCAGGTTGAAATCGCTGGTGTCGCCCGGGATCTGCGCGGCCAGCCAGTCCAGGTAGCTGACCTGCAGCCCGCGCACGACGTCGGCATTCGGGCCGCGCGCATGCAGCAGCGATTCGGCGGCGACCAGCGAGAACTGGATGCTCTGGGTCAGCGCCGGCAGGGTGGAAGCATCGATGCCGCGCTCCAGCACGCCGGCGATCGACACCTTGAATCGGCCGGTGGCCGGATCCGCCTGCGCATCGGTGGCGAACAGGATGCCGTCCAGCGCCACCTTGCGCTGCAGCTGGCCGCCGTCCTGCGATTCGAACACCAGCGCACCGTACATGTGGTCGCACACCACGGTGAGGTTGGCCAGCGCGGCGGAGCTCATGCTCAGCGTGGGCGTCTGCGGAGCCTGGCTCATGTCGATGATCTGCGCGATCAGCGTCACTTCGTCGCTGGGCAGCGCCAGCACGCCATCGCCCGGCATGGCGCTGGTATGCAGCACCTGCGAGAACGAGGTGAACGACTTCATCCGGAAGTTCTCGGCGACGATGCCGCCGCCGAGCAGGTTGACCTGGGAGAGATCGACGCGCTCCTGGTAGATGTCCACCGTGGGCGTGATGATGTTGCTGCTGAACGAGGCCACCGACTCGGGGAAGATCTGCGCCCAGTCGTAGTCGATCTCGCGCGCCTGCGGAATGCGCACGGCATCGCCGTATTTCTGCAGCAGGCCGCCCTTGACCAGGCGGTCCCAGGGGCCGGCCACCAGCGGCTGGTCGATCAGGTCGGCCAGCGGCGTCAGCGTGAACGCAATCGGCACCTGCAGCACCAGCGGCAGCATCAGCTTGTAGTTGGTCGCGGCGGCGAACACGCTGGCCGTGCCGGCGGGTACATAGCCATTGGCCCAGTCGCCCTTGGCGATCGCCGCGTCCAGCGCGGGATCGCGGCTGAGGCTGCGCAGCTTGCCGTATTCCGAAACGAAGCCGCGGCCCTGCTGCACCTGCGAGGTCAGGTAGGCCCAGGCGGCGGCGGTGGGGCCCACCACCGCGCGAGTGCCGTCGGGCTGCAGGGTGGAGTCGGACTGGAAAGCGCCCTGCACCACTTTGAAGTGCGTGGCGTCATAGGCGAACACCTGGAACAGCACGTCGCCGCCCACCACCTGGCTGGTGAAGTGGCTGCCCAGCTGGTAGATCGCCGCGATGTACTTGGCGGCGTCGTCCTTGCCAATTTTGGAGTCGTACAGCACCGAACCCTGCTTCGGCGCGGTGGCCGGCGGCAAGGCGTCGATCACGTCCTTGGCCGCCTGGGTCAGGTAATCCGTGCGATGCAGCGAGGAAGGATTGGCGCTGAAGGGATGCGTCCAGGTGGCGTTGACGCGCGTCATGCGCACCAGCACGTAGCCGCGCCGCTGCGAGAAATCCAGGCCGAACAACGTGCCTGCCGCGGCCAGCGCGGCGACGCCGTCGGCATCGTTCAGGGCCAGCGGCCCGGGCGGCACGTCGATGCCGGCGGGATCGCCCGACATCGGATCGACGTGATAGCCGTACAGCGTGTCGAGCAGGCTCTCGGCCGAATCGTGGATCGTGATGGTCGGCGTATTGCTCCAGTCCGGATAGGGATTCAGCACCGGCTCGACCGTCGCCGGCAGTACCGGCGCCACCGGCGGCGCGAAGAACGGAACGGTGCCGGCCTTCGGTTCCCACACCGGGCGGTAGCCGAAGAACAGGCCCGCGGCCTGGCTGAGCTGCAAGAGCGTATCCATGTCATTCCCCTGTCGACGTTAGATGTGATTGCAGGCCGTGATCGCTGCGGCGATCGCCGGCGTCGGTCCATCGATATCGTCCATCTCAGCCATCAACCCGGACGACCTGACGCGGTGTACGTTGCTGCGAGGAAAGCTTTCGAAGTAGCGGGCGAGCTCCGTGAGTCGTTGCAAGAAGCCACGACCTGGCTGCACTATCGCGCCCACTTGCCACCACCCTGCACGCTCATGGACGACACTCAATACGACGCGCTCACCAGCAAACTGCTTCGCGTGATGGCGGACTACATCGACATCCCGGTCGAGCGCCTGACACCCGAGACCACGTTCGAATCCCTGCAGCTGGACTCGCTGGATTTCATCGAACTGGTGTTCCTGGTGGAGGAGCACGTCGGCGTATCCCTGGATGGCGCGCTGGAAGATCTGCGGCATCGGATGCTGTGCGTCGGCGACGTGATCGAGTTCGCGCGCGAACAGGCGGCCAAGCTCGCGGTGCCGCCCGCGCCGGTCGATCCGCACCGGGCCTGAGTCTCTCGCGCTTCCGTCGTCGCTATCGCGAAATCCTGCGATGCGGCATGCACTGCGTTCGCGCACATCCGGGCAGCAGGCGCACACGCCCGTGCCGCGCGCCGGATGCTGGCGAACAGATGCAAGCCGACGCCGCGCGCAAGCACGGACGGAGCGGAGAGGTGACGGTTAGGCGCCGCCTAGGACGGCGGCGTGGCGCTGAACTTCATAATTCCCCCTGTCCTGATATCCCTATGGCGATACGTGCCTTGCGCACGCACCGCCTTCCCGACTCTGCAACAGGAAGTGTGATGGTTATGTCTTTTCAGGGCGGGTTTGCGTATTGCATTTTTCTTGCGCTTGCAATCAATCGAAACGGAGAAGTACCGGCATCGCGCCAGTGCAAATGTTTTAGTGGTCCGGATTGCGCATCGCGTAAATGATGGCGATCTTGCCGCCCTCGATCAGCAAGGCGCCACGCGTTCGCGCTCGCTGCAGCAGGTCGCCTCACACCAGTTGATGAGGAGCGAACCGGCGTCGCTCGCTCTCGCCCTGCTCGCGCACTTCGGCCAGATGCAGAAGGAGGCAGGCATGCCTTGAACCGCGATGAGCGTCGATCGCGGAAGCTAGCTGGTCTTCCGCTTCGCCGCCTTCGCCGCCTTGGCCGCCGCAGGCCGGCCGGCCTTGGCCTTGCGTGCCGGCTTGGCGGCGGCTTTCGCCGCCACCTTCTGCGCCGGCACCGACTTCCGCGCAGGCACCGCGGCGAGCTTGACGCCCAGGGCGCCGAGCAGCCGGGTGACCGTGGCGAAACCCGGGCGCGAGCCGGGCCGGATGGTCTTGTAGAGACTCTCGCGGCCCAGGCCGCTGTCCTTGGACACGCGGGTCATGCTCCTGGCTCTGACGACATCCGCCACGGCGAGCAGGAATACATCGGGGTCGTCGTCGTCCAGGGCGTCCTGCAGATAGGCCGCGATGACCTCTTCGTTGTCGAGGTACTCGGCGGCATCGAATTGTCTGGTCTTGGTAGCCATCACCCTGTCTCCGGCCGTTACCCGATGGCGGACCACAGGGCCTTGGCGAGTCTGATATCCGCACGCTGCGATTGCTTGTCTCCGCCGAGCAGCAGGAGGTAGAGCGTCTTTCCCTGTCTGGCGAAGTAGATCCGGTAGCCGGGGCCGGCATCGATGCGCATCTCGCCGATACCGTCGAAGTATTTGACGTCGCCGAGGTTGCCCAGCTTCGCCCTGGCGATGCGACCGAGAATCCTGGCCTTGCCCGTCTGGTCCTTCAGGTCGGCGATCCATCGGCCGAACGCTTCCGTCTGCCTGATTTCGTTCATGGAAACTGTATCCAACTAGATACGATTTTGCAAATGCCGCGGGTCGGGTGAGCCGCGGTCGAATCCGCACGACGGCCGCCGCGTCAGGCGATGGTAGGCAGCTCGATGGTCCGAACGTTCCGATTGTGTATCGAAATGTATCCACCCCCGGTCCGGACACATTCCGACGCCTTCGAGCGGCATGCGCGACATATCGCAGATACGCGCCGGGTGTCTCCTGAGCACATCGGCTGATCGCCAGTCGTCGCCCTCACTTACCAGGAGTCCCGCCATGCGTTCTTCCCTGCTCACCATCTCCTTCCGCTTCGCCGCCGTCGCGCTGACGTTCGCCCTGGCCGGGGTGGCCCAGGCTGCCGATACGCATCAGGTGCCCGCCACCGCGACGGTGCATGACATGCAGCGCGCCGCATCGGACGGCAACGCCGATACCGCCATCGACTGGAACATCGACTACCCGTCGCAGCTCGGCCCGGAAGGTCCGCGCGCCAGCGCGACCACCGGCCGCACGACGCCGATGGCCGGATCGAGCGGCGACGCCTCGCTCGCGCAACAGCGCGCCGGCCGCTGAGCCGGCGGCGAACGGGCCGCCGCATCGCACGGAATCTGAAGTCCCCACGGCACACCATCTTTTTCAGGAGAAGCCCCATGTCCGCCTCCATCGACCAGCAGCGCCGCAAGTTCCTCGGTGCCGCCGCACTCGGCCTGGCCGCCGCGCCCTTCGCGGGCCTCGCCTTCGCCTCGGCATCCGACAAGAGCGCGACGCCGGCGAAGCTCGCCACCGCCACCGCCACCGCCACCGGCGGCCGCAGCTCGTTCGCCCGCATGAAGCGCATCCGTGCCGGCGTGCTCGATGTCGCCTATGCCGAGGACGGCCCCGCCGACGGCACGCCGGTGCTGCTGCTGCACGGCTGGCCCTACGACATCTACAGCTACGTCGATGTCGCGCCGATCCTCGCCGCCGCCGGCTATCGCGTGATCGTTCCTTACCTGCGCGGCTACGGCGACACCCGCTTCGTCTCTGCCGACACGCCGCGCAACGGCCAGCAGGCCGCGCTCGCCGCCGACGGGCTGGCCCTGCTGGATGCACTGAAGATCGACCGGGCGATCGTCGCCGGCTACGACTGGGGCGCGCGCACCGCCGACATCATGGCCGCGCTGTGGCCGGAGCGCTGCAAGGCGCTGGTCTCCGTCAGCGGTTATCTGATCGGCAGCCAGGCGCTGAACCACGACCCGTTGCCGCCCAAGGCGGAGCAGCAGTGGTGGTATCAGTTCTACTTCGCCACCGAGCGCGGCGCCGCCGGCTACGCCAGGTACACGCACGACTTCGCGCGCCTGATCTGGCAAACCGCCTCGCCGCAGTGGGCCTTCGACGACGCCACCTTCGCGCGCTCCGCCGCGGCGCTGGACAACCCGGACCACGTGGCGATCACCCTGCACAACTACCGGTGGCGCCTGGGCCTGGCCGAAGGCGAGGCGCAGTACGACGCGCTGGAGAAGCAACTCGCCGCACTGCCGCCGATCCGCGTGCCCGCCATCACCCTGGAAGGCGACGCCAACGGCGCGCCGCATCCGGAACCGGCCGCCTATGCCAGGCGCTTCACCGGCAAGTACGAGCACCGCACCATCGGCGGCGGCATCGGCCACAACCTGCCGCAGGAAGCGCCGCAGGCTTTTGCCCAGGCCGTACTCGACGTCGCCCGCTTCTGACCCCGGGGAACCCCTTGCGATGAATACCTTGCATGCCCTCGCCTGCATGGGCGCGATCCTGGTCGCCGGCGCCTTCGTCACCGCGCATCCGGACACGCCCAAGCCCATGCCCGCCGCCTCGCCGATCTATGGCGTCACGCTGCCGGAGGGCTACCGGCAGTGGGAGCTGATCGCTCCCGCGCTGGAAGCCGCACCGTTGAACGAGATCCGCACCGTGCTCGGCAACCGGATCGCCGTCGATGCCTACCGCCGCGGTGCGCAGCCGTTCCCGGACGGCACGGTGCTGGTCAAGCTGGCGTGGAAGCAGCAGCCTTCCACCGCCTTCGCCAGCGCCACCGTGCCGGGCGCGGCCACCACCGTGCAGGTCATGGTGAAGGACTCCAAGAAATATGCGGCCAGCGGCAGCTGGGGCTACGGGCGCTTCATCGACGGCAAGCCGGCGGACGAGGCGCAGCACCGCACCTGCTACGCCTGCCACGAGGCGCGTGCCAAAGGACACGACGACGTCTTCACCCATTACGCGCCCTAGGGCGGGCTGCCGGCGCGGCTCAGGACTGATAGTCGAAGGCGTACTCGTTGGCCGCGTTCTCATAGACATGGGCGGCAATCGCCAGGTCGATCACCGCCAGGCCCACCGGGATCGCCAGGATCCGCTGCTTGCGCCGCCGCACACCGCCCTGGGCGATGGCCTCCCCTAGCTCGATGCTGTCGAACAGCGAAAGGTCGACGCTGCCCAACTCGCCCAGCCGCTTCAGCACCGCCCGGCGCTGGTCGTAGACGATCAGGTCGATCTGGCTGAGGAAGCGCGTGCCCAGGTCCAGAAAACCGTTGGTGCCGACCACGCAGGCGCCTTCCTTCAGGCGCACGCCGTCGAGCAGGCTCTGCCGCGTATGCGTCGAGACCAGCACGATGTCCGAGGCGGCCAGCACCGACACGTCGTCGGCCACCGGAAAGGCGATCGGCCGGAAGCGCTCGGCGAACTGGCGCGCGAAGCGCCGGGCGCGCTCGCGCCGCTGTCCGATGATGTGGACGGTGGTCAGCCGGGGCATGCGCGGCAGCAGGTATTCCAGCGCGTGGAAGTTGTTTTCGCCGGGACCGATCACGCTCAGCACGCGGCTGTCGCGGTCGGCGAAGTAGTACGCGCACATGCCGGCGGTCATGCCGGTGCGCCAGCTGCTGATGAAGCCGCCGTCCATGACGGCCAGGGGATAACCGCTGTCGGGATCGTTGAGTACGATCATGCCCATCACGGCGGGCATGTCTCTTAGGGAGTTTTCCGAATTCATGCTCACCCACTTGATGCCGGCATAGCCTTTCAGAGGCAGATAGGCCGGCATGCTGTTGATGAACTGCAGCTTCCGCGGATCGCGGCCCAGTCGCAGGGAGAACTTCGGATGGTTCTCGATGCTGCCGTCCGACACGCCGGCGTAGATCTCTTCGAGAATCTCGATCGCCATGTCGTGGATCATGGCTTTGCGGACCGCACTCCGATTGATGTGTCGCGTCGCCATCATGCGTATTGCTCCTATCGCCGCGTTGTCGACGCGCGAAACATACGGAGAACACATCGCGGCGGGCAGATTGATCATTCCTAGCTGATGTATCCGAGAAATCAGCATGGGAAACGCGATGAGACCCTGCGCAGCTATGGCTGACCGACGACGGCAACCGCTTTGCCGAGCCACGACCAGGGGAGTGACTCAAGAAGATTCGCTTACATGCTCGGGTTCGCTGTATGGATCATTCGATAGGATCTGACCCATCGATAGCGAACGCCGCATAGTGATAAGCGCATCGCAGAATCGATATGAAGCGACATCTGTCGCCATGTTCCGGCTTGACGGCAAACGGCGACGCCCTCGCGGACCGGCGATGCAGCAAGGCACCGCCCAGGTATGACCTCGTGCTTGACGAAACCCATCCCCTGGCCCTAATTTCCACGCCGCTGGTGGTTTTCATCCTTTCATCGCGATGAAAGGATGCAATTAAAAGGGAAGCCGGTGCGGCCTTACGGCCAATTCCGGCGCTGCCCCGCAGCGGTGTGTGGAAACGAACCTCGTCATAAGCACTGGCCTTAGCCGGCCGGGAAGCGGCGAGCACTAGGCGAGGCGTTCGCGCCTCATGTCCACGAGCCCGAAGACCTGCCCCGGCCGGGAAGCCGACAGCTTCCCGCCTGACCTGGAGCTTCCGCGGGGAGGCGGCCGGGGCTGCGTGCCATGCCTCTGCGCTGGCCGCCCGCCCCTGCGCGATCTCGCGGCAGCCCGGTTCGCCCGCGGGGGCGAAGGTCGCGCGCGTATCCGCGGATGCCTCGCGGCTGCGCGGTTCCTTCGTTCCTCATTCACCACGAATCGAGGAAATGCAGCATGACTACCGTTACCAATCTCGGCTTCCCGCGCATGGGTGCGCGGCGCGAGCTCAAGCAGGCCCTGGAAGCGTACTGGCGCGACGAGACACAGCGTGCGCCGCTGCTGGACACCGCAGGCCAACTGCGCGAACGCCACTGGAAAATGCAGCGCGAGGCCGGCGCCCACGTGGTGCCGTGCAACGACTTCTCGCTGTACGACCACGTGCTCGATACGGCCTGGCTGTTCGACGCGATTCCCGAGCGCTACCGCGCGCTGGCCGACGCCGATCCGCTGGCCGGCTACTTCGCCATGGCGCGCGGCACGCAACGCGCGGGCGTGGACCTGCACGCGCTGGAAATGACCAAGTGGTTCGATACCAACTACCACTACATCGTGCCCGAGCTGCACGCCGGCCAGGCCTTCCGCCTGCGCGGCGACAAGCCCGTGCAGGAATTCCTCGAAGCGCGGGCGCAGGGCCATGAAGCGCGACCGGTGCTGCTGGGGCCGGTGAGTTTCCTGCTGCTGTCCAAGACCAGCGACGGCAGCGACCGTCTCGCCCTGCTCGACCGCCTGCTGCCCGCCTATGCGGAACTGCTGGGCAAGCTGCACGATGCCGGCGCCGAATGGGTGCAGCTCGACGAGCCCTGCCTGGTGCTCGACCTCGACCATGAGGACGCGGCGGCCTATCGCAGCGCCTACGCCGCGCTCGCCGGCACCACGCGGCCGAAGCTGCTGCTGGCCACTTACTTCGGCGCGCTCGGCGACAACCTGCCGCTGGCGCAGGAGCTGCCGGTCGACGGCCTGCACATCGACCTGGTGCGCGCGCCTGCGCAGCTCGATGCCGTGCTGGGCAGCTTGCCCGCCGACCGCGTGCTTTCGCTCGGCGTGGTCGACGGCCGCAACGTATGGCGCGCCGACCTGGATCGCGCCATGGCCATCACCCGCGTGGCGATCGAGCGCCTGGGCAGGCAGCGCGTGTGGCTGGCGCCATCGTGTTCGCTGCTGCACGTGCCGCTCGACGCGTCGTTGGAAAAGGCGCTGCCCGCCGACGTGCATGCCTGGCTCGCCTTCGCGCGGCAGAAGCTCGAAGAACTGCGCACGGTGGCGGACATGTGCAAGGGCGTGGTCACCGCCTACCCGGCGCTCGAACACGCACGCGAAGTGATCGCCGCGCGCCGCGCCTCGCCCAAGGTGCACCGGCTGGCGGTCGCGCAGCGCCTGGCCAACCTGGACGCGTCGGCCGCGCATCGCCGGTCGACCTATGCGTTCCGCCGCGGCAAACAGCAACAGCGCTTCCAGCTGCCGCTGTTTCCGACCACCACGATCGGCTCTTTCCCGCAGACCGCCGAGGTACGCGAGGCGCGCGCCCGCTACAAGTCGGGCCAGTGGTCGGCAGCCGAGTACGACGCGCTGATCGCCGAGCAGACCGCCGCCTGCGTGCAGTTCCAGGAAGCGATCGGCATCGACGTGCTGGTGCACGGAGAGTTCGAGCGCAACGACATGGTCGAATACTTCGGCGAACAGCTCGACGGCTTCGTCTTCACCAGGCATGGCTGGGTGCAAAGCTACGGCTCGCGCTGCGTCAAGCCGCCGATCATCTACGGCGACGTGCAGCGGCCGGCGCCGATGACGGTGCGCTGGTCCGCCTACGCGCAAGCGCTCACCGGGCGGCCGGTGAAAGGCATGCTGACCGGGCCGGTGACCGTGCTGCAGTGGTCGTTCGTGCGCGACGACCAGCCGCGCGCCACCACCTGCCGACAGTTGGCATTGGCCCTGCGCGACGAAGTGCTCGACCTGGAAGCGGCCGGCATCCGCATCATCCAGATCGACGAGCCCGCGCTGCGCGAAGGCCTGCCGCTGCGCCGCGCGGACTGGGCCGGGTATCTGGGCTGGGCGGTGGAGAGCTTCCGCCTCGCCGCCTCCGGCGTGGCCGACGACACCCAGATCCACACCCACATGTGCTACTCGGAGTTCAACGACATCATCGAGGCGGTGGCCGCGATGGACGCCGACGTGATCTCGATCGAGACCTCGCGCTCGCGCATGGAACTGCTCGGCGCATTCGAACGCTTCCGCTATCCCAATGAGATCGGCCCCGGCGTCTACGACATCCATTCGCCGCGCGTGCCGGACGTGGCCGAGATGGTCGCGCTGCTGGAGAAGGCCGGCGAGGTGCTCAGTCCCGAGCAGTTGTGGGTGAATCCCGATTGCGGACTGAAGACGCGCGGCTGGGAAGAAACGCGCAAGGCGCTGGTCTCGCTGGTGGAGGCGGCACGGGTGATGCGAGAGCGGATGACCATCGCAGTGTGACGATGACGGGGGACGCCGTGCACCCGCATGGCGTCCCTCAACCTCGATCGTCATCCCGGCGCAGGCCGGGATGACGAAGCCGGTAGATCGTGTCGCCTTTCCGGTGAGGAAGAAGCCTGGATACAAACGGGCGTAGAGCACGTCGAGGCGGCTCGAGTGATGCGAGAGCGGATGACCATCGCAGTGTGACGATGACGGGGGACGCCGTACGCCCGCATGGCGTCCCTCAACCTCGATCGTCATCCCGGCGCAGGCCGGGATCCAGTCGCGACGCGCAAGGTCGAGCCCGAACGGCACAAGACACGCGCTCGAACTTCGCGGCGACCATCAAGCGCCGTCGCCACTGGATCCCGGCCTGTGCCGGGATGACGAAGCTGGCCCTGCCGATTGTGTTCTGCATCACAAACGACTAGCGCCTCGCCCGAGCCGAAGTCGCCACCGTCAAAATTAATTCACATAAAGTGACTAAATTGCCCGGCAACGCATGGACGGTCCATGCCGGGGAATCGCATTCATGGGCTTCAACGCAAGGCCCTGCCGCGCCAAGGCGCGCCGCGGGCAGGTTTTCGCATTCACCGCCCTGGCGCTGGCCATCGGCCAGGCCAGCGCGCAGAACACTCCCGCGCCGGCCGACGCCGTCGCGCTGGACGGGGTGAAAGTCACCGGCAAGGTGCTGTCCACCGAGCAGGCGATCGCCGAGAAGCGCGCCGCGCCGGGCATTTCCGACGGCGTCTCCGCCGACGAGATCGGCTCGATCCCGGACTTCGGCCTGGGCGAGGCGGTGCAGCGCATCCCAGGCGTGGCGATGACCATCAACAACGGCCGTGGCGAAGCGCAGTTCCTCAACCTGCGCGGCCTCAACCCGGACTACAACGCGGTGACCGTGGACGGCATCGCCCTGCCCTCCACCGAAACCACCTCGCGCAATGTCTCGCTCGATGTGCTGCCGTCCTCGCTGGCGCGCCAGGTGAGCATCTACAAGACGGTGACGCCCGACATGACCGGCAATGCCGTGGGCGGCATCACCAACCTGCGCACGCGCAGCGCCTTCGATGCGCCGGGGCTGTTCGCCGCCGGCCGCGCCGACCTGGCCCGCTGGGACAACCAGCGCGTGGTGGCCGACTCCAAGCCGTCCGGCCAGGTCGAAGGCACGCTCAGCAATACCTTCGGCGCGGACCGTCAGTTCGGCTTCGTGCTGTCGGGCAGCTACTTCCGCCGCGACTCCTCGTCACTGGACACGGCCATGGACAGCGACGGCTACTACCGCTACACCGGCGGTACCCAGACCCTGTCCTCGCTGCGCCAGAACGCGGCCGGCACCGGCTCGTCGCTGAAGCCGTCGGACGACCTGGACGGCCTCGCCGCGGTGCCGGACCGCCACCGCTGGCTCACCTACGACAACGTGCGCACCCGCCAGGCGCTGTTCGGCAAGTTCGAGTACGACAATCACCAGAACCTGCAGGCGCACCTGACCGCCGGCTACTTCCAGCACGAGAACGACGAGCAGCGCCGCGCGCAGTTCCTCAACCGCGTCGGTCCCGCCACCCTCGACTCGCCCACCAGCGGCAGCTTCGCCAAGGGCTCGGCGCAGGCGGACTTCGACCACTACGATCAGGTGCGGCGCATCCGCTATGCGGAGCTGGGCGCCAGCTACGAGCCGGCCGAGCGCAGCCAGCTCGACCTGGTGGCTAACTACGCCGCCGGCAGCTACCGGCAGTCGACCAAGGAAGACGTGTTCACCAGCGCGGCTTCTTCCAAGCTCGGCTTCGCCTATCGCGCCGTGCCGGGCGACGTGGCCTTGTTCGCGCCGAGCAATCCCGGCTATTTCCTCGACCCGGCCAACTACGCGCAGACCAGCTATCTCTCGCGCATGGAGCGCAGCCGCTCGGGCCTGCTCACGCTGAAGGCCGACTTCACCCACAACCTGCAGGAAGACGCCAGCGGCTGGGGCTACAAGGGCGGCGTCGAACATCGCAACCTGCAGCAGCGCTACGGCCTGGACGAAACCGGCTACGTGCCGACGCGCAGCGTGTCGCTCGCCGCGATCGGCAGCGAGGACACGCGCTTCCAGCCCTACGACGGCGCCGGCCAGAGCATGCTGCTGATCGATCCGGACAAGGTCGATGCCTACGTTGCCGCGCATCCGGGCAGCTACGCACTCGCCACCACCAATGCGCGCAACAGCGCGATCGGCGATTTCAATATCAAGGAGGCGATCGACAGCGCCTACCTGATGGGCGGCTATCGCGACGACACTTGGACGGCGCTGGGCGGCCTGCGCTACGAGGATACGAAGCAGACGGTGCAAAACACCCTGCCCTCGCCGCTCAACAGCCTCACCCGGTTCGCCAGGCAGAGCGTGGACCGCAGCTACGGCAAGCTGCTGCCGTCGGCCGTCGCCACCTACCACCTGGCGCCCGACCTGCTGCTGCGCGCCGGCGCCAGCCAGACGCTGGGCCGCGCCACCTATGCGGCCCTGGCGCAGAACAGTACGCCCACCGTCAGCCCTGCGGCGGGCACGATCTCGCAGACGCTCGGCAACCCGCAGTTGCAGCCGCGCCAATCGACCAACCTCGACCTGTCGCTGGAGTGGTACGCCTCGCGCGACGCGATGATGTCGCTGGCGCTGTTCGAGAAGAACATCAAGCACGAGATCGTCAACTTGAGCAGCACCGGCACGCAGACCGATCCCGGCGGCCTGAGCGGTACCTGGCAGGTGACCACCACCCAGGCGCAGAACGCCAGCACCGCCAAGGTGCGCGGCCTGGAGCTGGGCCTGGCCGACCTGCATTTCGACTTCCTGCCTGCGCCGTTCGACCGCTTCGGCGCCACCTTCAACGCCACCCTGCTGGACATGGACGGCCCGGCGATCGCCATGAACGACGGCAGCCGCCGCACGCTGCCGATGCTCACCGGCGCCGCGCGCAGCATCTTCAATGCCTCGCTGATGTACAGCGACGGCGCCTTCAGCGCGCAGCTCAGCGCCAACCGCACCGGCAAGATGCCGATCAGCTTCGCCACCGACAACCCCGCCAACGACGTCTACTACGCGCGCCTGCAGACCTACGACGCGCAGTTGCGCTATGCGGTCGACCGCCATCTCAGCTTCCTGGTGCAGGGCAAGAACCTCGCCAATGCCCGGCCCACGCGTGTGCTCGGTCCGGGCCAGGCGCTGGTGAAGGAAGAGCTGGACAACGGCCGCGCCTATTTCCTGGGAGCCACCTATGCGTTCTGATTTTCGCCGCGCCGTCCTGGCTGCCTGTCTCGCCGCGACCTTCGCGCACGCGGACGATGTGCCGCCAACCAAGGTTGCGGTACCTGCCATCCCCGTCATCGCCGATGCCACCTGCTGGAACGCGCAACCGCACGACGTCGTGGCCGCGCTGCGCCAGTGCGCACGCAAGGGCGTGCAGGCCGTGACGCTGCCGGTGCGCCGCGGGCCCGACGGCGCGCCTTACGCCGCGTCCAGCTACGCCCGCACCGCCTGCCAGCCCGGCACTGACTGTGTGCCGCTGGCCGATGCGCTCGCGCTCAAGCCGGCGCCCGCGCTGCTGCTGCAGACCTCGCCCGCGCTACTCGATGAAGTACAGGCCGCGGTGCTTCGCGCGGATGCCGCCGGCCGTGTGCAGGTGCAGCCGATGCTGGAACGTCCCATCGGCGATGCCGCGCCGGACACCATCGCGCCGGGCCTGAGCTACTGGCATGTGGCACGCACCGCGCCGCGTCCGATGATGCTGCACGTGCTGGAGATCGACCTGTCCACGCCGGGCCTGTCGTTCGTGGTCACGCCCGGCGCACCCGCGAACGGCGGCGAGTTCGTCGCCGAGAAGACCTCGTCGTTCGCCCGCCGCGAACATCTCGCCGCCGCGATCAATGCCACCTACTTCCTGCCCTTCGACGGCGGCCACCTGCTGGACAAGCCCTACGTGCCGGCCGCCGGCCAGGCGGTGACGGTCGATGGCGTTTCCATCGCGCAGGGCCACCAGGATTCCGGCTACGCAAATGCCGACCCGCGCTCGAACGGTTCGCTGTGCCTCCATGGCCAGCGCGTGGCGATCACGCTGCGGGCCTGCCCCGCCGGCACCACCGACGCCGTCGGTGCCGGCCCGGTGCTGCTGCTCGACGGCAAGACCCAGCCGCTGGAAGCGAAGCGCCGCGAGTACTACCTGGATACCGAGCCGCGCACCGCCATCGGCATCGACAAGGCGCATCGCCGCATGTGGTGGGTGGTGGTGGACGGCCGCCAGGCCGGCTACAGCGAAGGCATCACCTTGCCCGAGCTGACCGCGCTGCTGCGCGAGCTCGGCGCGGACTCGGCGATGAACCTGGACGGCGGCGGCTCCTCGACCATGGTCTTGCGCCGCGACGGCAAGCCCGCGGTGGTCAACAGTCCGATCCATACCGGCATCCCCGGACGCGAGCGCCCGGTCGGCAACCACCTCGGCCTGCGCCTGGACGCGGCGCCCTGAGGCAGCCATGAAGCGGCAACCGGCGGCGGGCAAGATGATCGACTTTGGTCCGTCCGCCGGAAGCCTTGCCCGCATGTCGTCCTCCGCCCTGTCCCTCGCCGCGCGGCCGCGCGCCGCCTCGCCCGCCGTGCTGATGACGGCGATCGTGCTGATGCTGGGCCTGCATCCGACCGCGATGTACCTGTACCTGCCGGCGCTGCCCGCGCTGCAGGCCACGCTCGGCGCCAGCGCAGCGCAGGCGCAGCACACGCTGTCGGTGGCGGTGGCGAGCTTCGGCCTGGGGCAATGGCTATGGGGCATGCCGGCCGATCGCTGGGGTCGGCGTCCCGTGCTGCTGGCGGGACTCACGTTGTTCCTGCTCGCCAGCCTCGGCCTGATGAGCACGCACGACTACGGCCTGTTCCTCGCCTGCCGCATCGGCCAGGGCCTGGGCGTAGCCGCCGCCGGCGTGGCCTGCCGCGCGATGCTGCGCGACCTGCACGCCTTGCACGACCGCGTGCACCGCCTGTCGCTGGCGTTCTCGTGGCTGGGGGTGATCTCGCTGCTGGGGCCGCCGGTCGGCGCGTGGCTGTTCGAGCATGCCGGCATGCAGGCGACGCTCGCGGCGATCGCGGCTTTCGGCGCGGCCGCCCTGCTGCTGGTGCTGTTCAAGATCGACGAAACACTGCCCGCAGCGCACACGCGCCCGGCATGGCAACCGGGCGAGTGGCGCGCGATCCTGCGGCACGCTTCGTTCCGCCACTACACCGGCCTCACTGCAAGCAGCTACATCGGCCACTACCTGTTCCTGGCCGGCTCCTCGTACGCGCTGATCGTGCGCCTGGGCATGACGCCGCCGCATTACGCGCTGGTGCTGGCCGGCGGTTCGATGGTGCATATGGCCGGCACCTTCGTCTGCCGCCGCTGGGTGGACCGGCTGGGGCTGCGCGCGACGCTGGCGCGCGCCGCGCTGCTCACGCTCGGCGGCGGCCTGGGCATGACCGTGCTGGTGCTGGCCGGCCTGCATGCGGCCTGGGCGATCGTCGCGCCGCAATGCCTGTATGTATTTGGCCATGCGATCCACCAGTCCTGCGGACAGGCCGCGGTGAGCGAACAATTCCCCGAACGCGCCGGCACCGCGTCCGCGCTTTCGGGCGTGCTGCTTGCGCTGCCCGCCGCGCTGGCCGGCTGGCTGCTCGCCGCGTCGATGGAACATGCGGACCTGCCGATGGCCGCGAGCATGGGCCTGTGCGGACTCGCCACGGCATGGCTCGCCTGGCGTCCACAGCCGCGGCCGCTAACATAAGCGCGTTGACCTAAGGATTCCCCGCCCCTCATGGCCGCTCCCACGCCGTTCGCCCGCCAGCTGCATCCGGCCTTCCTGCGCGATGTCGACAGCGGCGCCGCCGTCTCGTCCAACGAACGCGACCTGCTCGACCTGGTCCGCCGCCACGGCACCACCACCCGCGCCGACCTGGTGCGCGCCACCGGGCTGACCGCGCAGTCGGTGATGCGCCTGGTCGACGAACTGGTCGAGCGCGGCATGCTGGAGCTGGGCGAAACGCGCTCGCAGGGGCGCGGCAAGCCGGCGGCCACGGTGACCCTGGTGCCGGACTATGCGCATGCGATCGGCGTATCGATCACCACCGATTCCATCGCGCTGGGCTTGATGGATTTCGCCGGCAACCTGCTCGGCCAGCACCAGGAGCCGATGCGCGCCACCGGCCGCGGCGCGCTGCTGCGGCGCATCCGCACGCTGGCCGAGCGCCTGCTGCACAAGAGCGAGGTGGACGAGGACAGCGTGTTCGGCGTCGGCCTGGGCATGACCGGTTTCTTCATCGGCGAAGGCTCCAAGGTCAATCCGCCCGAGCCGCTGGACGGCCTGGCTTTGCTCGAAGTGGACACGCTGCTGGCCGATGCGATGGGCCATCCCGTGTGGCTGGACAACGACGGCAGCGTCGCCGCCATCGGCGAGAGCCTGCATGGCGTGGGGCATCGCTATCGCGACTTCGCCTATTTCTATTTCGGCCACGGCTTCGGCGGCGGCCTGATCATGGACGGCCGCTGCTCGCGCGGTGCGCACGGCAACGCCGGCGAGTTCGCCGGCATGTTGCCGGCGCTCGGACTGGAACGCGCCGCGCTGGAAACGCTGCGCAGCATGCTGGTCAAGGATGGCGAGGACCTGCCCGACATCCAGGCGCTGGTCGAGCAGTACGATCCGGCGTGGCCGGCGATCGAGCGTTGGATCGAGCGCGTGGCGCCCGGTCTTTCGGTGATCGCTTCGGCGGTCGTCGCCATCGTCGATCCGCAGGCCATCGTGCTGGGCGGGCGCATTCCGCCGGATCTCGCGCAACGCCTGATCCCGCGCATCGCCATCGACAATGTGTCGCGGCGCGGGCACGCGCGTCCACAGCCGGCCATCGTCACCGCGCAGGCGCCGTTCGACGCGGTGGCACTGGGCGCGGCGAGCCTGCCGTTCAAGGAATGCTTCTTCCATTAAGAGGAAGGTTGGGGTTTCACCCCAAGCTGCGCAGCATGGCGTCAACCGCATGGCGCGAGATCGAAAGCGGAGCAACCGCTGTTTTCTTTGTGCGCCAGTTAACAGGCGTAACGAGAAGGCAATCAAGCCACGACGATAAATATCCGCGTCTGCCCGCCATAAGCGCCTGACTTGCCCTTTCGTACGATGGCCCGGACGGTCGGGCGGTGGCCCACTGTCGCGCCTCAAGGTGCCGGGCCACGATCGTGCCGCCCCGCCAAGGTCGGCCATCCAGGGAGCAGCGATGATCAAGGAACGAAGGACCAGCACCGTGCTGGCAGCGATGTGCGGCATGGCATGTCTTGGCGCGAATATCGCCATGGCCGACGGTACGCCTGTAGCAGCGCCGTCGTCGTCCAGCATCCTGTACATCCGCGCGGGTGCCGGCGGAACCACCTGCGCCGACTGGGCCAATGCTTGCCCGACCCTGCCGCGTGATTTTCGCCGCGGCGTCACCTATTACATCGCCGCGGGCCAATACCTGCCGGTCGACGACGATTTCGCGTTTCGCCTGGATGCGCCGGCCCAGAGCGGCATGGCCATCGTCATCAAGAAAGCGACCGCCGCTGATCACGGCACCAACGACGGCTGGCAGGCGGCCTACGCGGCGGGTGCGGCGACGTTCTCGCGCATGCTGGAAATCAACTCCTCCAACTGGGTGATCGACGGACAGGCGGGCGGCAGCGCCCTGTATCGATGGCAAGGCGACTTCGGCTTCCGTTTCGTCTCGACCGCCGAAGGCGACGCCATGATCCGCATCGGCTGGGACAGCCTGCATGGCGTGCCGGTAAGCGGCATTTCGAACATCGCCATCCGCCATGCCGAGATTGTCGGGATGGGCCAGAGCAGCCATTCAGGCGGGGGCACCTCGAACGACGGCCTCGCCGTCTACGGCGCCACCGATGTCACGCTTTCAAGCTTCCGGATGCACGGCATCGGCCGCTGCCCATTCTTCCTGAGCGGCCAGAACATCGTCATCGAGCATGGCTGGGTGGAGTCGTTCTACACCGGCGACACCCATGCGGAGCTGGCCTCGATCTGGGGCTTCGCCGACACCTTCGGCGATGTCACCTTCCGCGACAACCTGTTTACCGACATCCAGTCCACCGGCGGCATCATGTGGAGCACCAAAGAGAATCCGTCGGCCAGGCTGCGCATCTACGGCAATACGTTTTACCGCCCGGCGGGTTCCACGTGGCCAGCGGCCAACGGCCTGATCGGCGGATGGACGGCCGAAGCGTTCAGCAACGTAACGGTCTACAACAACAACTTCGTCAATGTCGACCAGGCGTCGCTGAGCAATGCGCCGCAGATACATGCGAACAACCACGCCTACGACAATCTCTTCTATGACTCGCAGGCGCCGGATTTCAGCTCCTACGACAGCCACGACGACAACCTTTTCATTCGTGCGGGCGACGCCCAGGCGGAGCCCTCCGGCGTGGCCATCGCGGATGGCACCGATCCCTTCGTCGATGCCGCGCATTTCGATTTCCGGCTGAAGGCTCCCACCTGGGCCGGCCTGAAGATGCCGCCCGCCTACGACGGCAAGGATCCGTTCGGCCAGCAGCGCGGAGGGGACGGCAACTGGGATCGCGGGGCGTTCGAATACCGGCAGCCATGACCGCACGTCACGAAAGGGGGAATCCGGCGACCGGGCCCAGCTCCGGCCGCCTTCTTAAGGAGAAGCGTCCCAATGAAAGTGAAGCCGTCATATTCCGCGCTTGCCGCCATAGCGTTGATCGCACTGAGCTCCCCATCCGGCGCCGAACCAGGACAGGAACCGAGCGATACCGGCAGCTACGTGCCCTCGGGTTACTCGCTGGTCTTCAACGATGAGTTCAACGACACGCAGTTGAACCGGGCGAAATGGGCGACCCGCTATATCTACGCCAATGGAACGCTGGACCATCTCGTCGGCGAGGCGCAGGTCTATCGCGACAACGACAACCACCTGATGCACGACGGCATGCTCAGCCTCACCGCCCGCCGCGTCGGCAGCGGCTACGAATCGGGAATGATCCGCTCGCTGTGGGAATTCAAGCCCGCGCCGGATACCAGCTATTACCTGGAAGCGCGGGCGCGCATGCCGGCCGGAAAAGGCGTGTGGCCCGCGTTCTGGTTGAACTCCGGCTACACGTCCACGGGCCGGCTCAACTGGGGCCCCGAGATCGACATCTTCGAATTCGTCGTCGACGGCATCGAGGAAAACCCGCCTTCGCGGCCGAAGAACATGGTCCACAGCAACGCCATCACGCACAGCGGAAAGATTCCGAGCACGACGACCTATACGCACCCCAATTACCAGCGCGTATGGAATCTGTTCCGGGCCGATGCCGACCTGACCGCGGGCTTCCATACCTACGGCCTGCTGTGGACGAACACCGAGGTGTCGTTCTACGTCGACGGCGTGCTGACCAATACGCGCACCTATCCCTGGATCTACGACAGCGACGGCACACCCGCGGGCCCGGCCCACATCCTGCTCAATCTCGCCATCGGCGGCGACTGGGCCGGCCGGCATGGCATCGACGACAGCGCCTTTCCGCAGGCGCTGGATATCGATTGGGTTCGTGTGTACAGCAGGACCGCTGCGCGCTGATCCAGTACAGGCCGATCGGGTATCGGCATACGCCTCCACCGAGGCGTCCCCCTTCGAAAACACACCCTCTTCGGCCAAGGCCGAAGCCATCCCGCGCGCCCGCCATGGCGGAGCGCGCCTTCCACCATGGAGAAGACACATGAAACCTGCAAAGACCCTGGCGCTGGCCCTGCTGGGCCTGTCGCTGGGCGCGCCATGCCATGCCAGCGTGTATTACGTTTCCGATTGCCAGTCCGGCGCGGAGGCCTCATGCAAACCCGGCAGCGACGCCAACGACGGCCTGTCCAAGGCCCATCCCTGGCAGACCTTGTCGAAGGTGGCGAGCGCGATCGCCCTGCTGCAGCCCGGCGATCAGATCCTGTTCGCACGCGGTTCCGCGCAGAGCGGCAGCCTGTCCATCTACAACAAGAACAGCGTGGCGGCGAACCCGATCGTGCTGGACGCCTACGCGCCGGATTGGTCGACCACCGGCGCCCTGCCGATCCTGAATGTGGCAGCAGGCGTGTCCGGCCTGAATTTCCAGGACAGTGGACTGGCCAATCACGACGAGGGTTATGTCGTCCGCAACATGAACATTCGCGGCGGCCTGTCGTCGTCCTCCGGCGGAACCGGCGTCTTCCTTTTCAACGATGTCGATCATGTGCTGCTGGAGAATCTGGAGATTTCCGGCTTCGCCATCGGCGTGAACTGCGCGGCATCCCATGCGGCGGAAAACCCCCAGACCAGCGACGCGAAGAACGACTACATCACCCTGCGCGGGTCGTTCATCCACGACAACGGCGTGCAGGGCTACTACAACGGCGGCTGCGGCCACGTCCTGGTCGCCAACAACATCTTCGACAACAACGGCTTCGCCGGCCCGCTGCTTTCGCACAATCACAATATCTATATCGGCGACAGCGGACAGGACGTTACGGTCAGCTCCAACGTGCTGACCCGCAGCGCCGTCGGCAATGGCGTATGCCAGGGCGATCCGATCGTCTCGCACGGGCAGCAGGTCGGGCTGGTCATCGAGAACAACCTGATCGACGAGAGCACCGGCGCGGGCGACGGTTGCTATGGCATCCAGGTCAACCCTGGTTATCCGGCGGCGGAGAACCTGGGCGGCAGCGTCATTCGAGGCAATACCATCGTCAATGTCGGCGGCAATGGCATCGCGGTCGGCGCCTGCCCGGATTGCGTCATCGAGAACAACAAGATCGTGCAGATGCTGCCCCGTAATTTCTACGGCATCACCATGCCGACCGAGAACATCCAGACCGGCACCGACGCCGCCGACCAGCATCTGACGGTTCGCAACAACACGATCTATATCGCCGGCGGCACGGCGTCGAGCGTCGGCATCCAGGTGGGCACCTACGGCAGCCAGCATGTCGTGGTTTCCAACCTGGTCTATTTCGGCAACGGCAGCGTCGCTGGCACAGCCTGTTTTTCGACCCTTGGGCTTGCCGCCGAGCGCTTCACCGCCTTCGACTACAACCTCTGCTTCGACGCAGGGAGCGGCGGCCGATACAGCCGCGACTACGCGACGCTGGTGCAGGCCGGACAGGCCGGCTTCGATCGGCATGGCATCGCGCGCGATCCGCTGTTCGTGCGCCTGCCGCGCGCGGAAAACCACTGGAGCACCGCGCTGGATCCGAAGTCGCCGACGATCGGCGCGGGGCATCCGACGCTGAGCATCGTGCCGGCCACGCCCAATATCGGCCAGACGAAGCTGTAGCGAGAATTTCAGGACGGCTTCCGGTCCGTCGCGAACGATGCGATAACGACGTAGCCGATGACCTTCGATGCCCGGGGCGGAACCTCCGTCCCGGGCATCGTCATGTGGAAAGATCGCCGGCACGTCAGTTGGCCTGAAACACTTCCATCCATGGAAGACTTCGCTTGCACGCATAGCCATGAACCGTGCGTAGCGCGCTCGCGCGACACCGTTCCGCAAACTGCTACCTTCGTACGATTGCCCCCCTCCCACGGTTCTCGCAGCTTGCTCAGGCATGCCACGGCGATGCGGCGCCATGCCGCGACGCTGCCGAAAGCTTTGTTCGACACGGAGGAGGAATGAGCATGAGCAGCACGCTGCATAAGCAACACCCACGTTCGAAACCGGCACGGGCCGGCGGGATCGCGCTGGCTTTCGCGGCGATGGCGGGCGCTGTCGCTCCCGCATGGGCCGGAAGCTGGAACGCCGGCAAGGAAACCATCGACAACCATCCGACCTGGATCTACACCCCGACTAGCGCGCTCGCCAACGGTAAGCACGCACTGGTGATCGCGCTGCACGGATGCGCGCAGACCAACGACGACCTGAAGAGCTGGGGCAACCTCGCGGCGGCGGCGGAAAACAACGGCGCCGTGATCGCCGTGCCGGGCGTGGGCAGCAAGGTGTGGTCCGGCAATACCTCGGCGGCCTGCTGGGACTACGACGGCGCCAGCGATGCCTCGGGGCATATCGCGGACCTGGTCAGCCTGACCCAGGATCTGCTCGCTCGAGGCGCGCTGAACATCGACAGCCGCCACGTCTATATCGTCGGCCTGTCGTCCGGCGCATCCGTCGCGCTGGACGTGGCCTGCAAGGCGCCGAACCTGATCGCCGGCGTGGGTGCCTTGGCGGGACCGTCGGTGGGCAGCGCGCAGTTCAGCGCCACGGTGGATCAGTCGGGCATTCTTTCCAGCAACGTGTCCAATGCCGTCAGCAAGTGCAACAGCCTCGCCGGCGCCAACGGCTCCTACTTCGCGACGCAGATCGCCAACCTCGCCTACGGCGAGAAGGACCGGAACGCGGAAAGCCCAGGTTGCACCTATCTCTCGGGCAGCACATCCTGTCCTGGCCAGTACCAGCTGGTCAGCAAGAAGTGGGATAGCGACAACGTGGCCATGTTCCAGCAGATCTACGGCACCGGCACGCCGGGCAGCGCGGCCACGGTCTACAACGGCACCGGCGAGACCAGCACGGCGACGGCCGGCGGCGTGCCGCGCATCACCCTCACCCGGGTGTACGCCGTCGGCCATGCCTGGCCCGCCGGCAGCGGCCAGGCCAACGACGCGAGCAAGGGCGGCGTGTGGATGGCGCAGAGCGGCATGAACTACGGCGACTACGTGATCGGCTGGCTGATCGCCAACAATCGCCGCGCCGATATTCCCAGTGTCGCGCTCAACATTTCGGTAGCAGCTACCACCATCCACTACTCCGGCACGGTTGCGTCCACCGATCCGATCCAGGGTACGCAGGCGCAACTCTACGCATGGAATGCCAGCGGCAATGGCTATCAGGCCAGCGGCCAGCCGGTGAATCTCTCGCTGGGCGCCGGCGGAAGCTATGGCGGCGACTTCAGCGTGCCGAACAATAACTGGTACCGCATCACGGTCACCGCCACGACCACCGCCAACGCCACCGGCAGCGCCACGGCAGCGGACATCGGCGTCGGCAGCCCGCCGGCGCAGTGGCAATGCAACACCGTCACCGCCACCAACTACAGCCACGTGCAGAACGGCCGCGCCTACGACAATGGCGGCTACGCCTATGCCAAGGGTTCGAACCAGCGGCTGGCGGGCGGCGGCGGCCTCGACAACACTTTCTATTCCTCCACGCTGTCGCAAAGCGCGCAGGGTTATTGGATCAATGGCAGTTGCCCCTAGCCGCCTTGGCACTCAGCCTTAGCCACACTTTCTGACATGGAACTCTTCTCCCCACCGGGGAGCACGCGGGGAGCGCACATGGATGTGCGCGGCTTTCCTCGCTCATCAAAGCCGGGCACATCCCTGTACCCTCTTCGCGTGCAGGAGCGAGGATGCCGGTCCCATGGGGGCTCCCTTCGGTCGCGACAGATGAGGGGCCGGGGCTTGCCCAAGCGTTTCTACGAAGCGAAAAGCTCTTGAGCTAGACGCGACCTTCAGCATCACGCTCCGCCCGGCCCCTCATGCCAACCCTCTCCCCGGTGGGGAGAGGGGCTGGGTGTGGTGGAAGTGGGTCGTGCGCTTCGAGGCGCCGTCTTTATGGCGCGGAGTTCGACTGGAAGAAGCCGTCGTCCAGCTTCGCCGGCGTCGCCTGCTTCATCGCCTCGATCTGCCGGTCGACCAGCTGGCTCTTCAGCAGGATCACCACGTGCGGATGGGCGTCTTCGAAATTATTGTCGGTGCGCTTGAGCACGCGCACCAGATGGATGCCGTAGCGGGTCTTGATCGGCTGGGAGATCTCGTTCTCCTTGAGGCCGGCGATACCCTGCGCGATCTCCGGCAACAGGTTGCGCGAGGCCGTTTCCGGCAGCACGCCGCCATCGGCCTTGGATTCGTCGTCATCGGAATAGCGCTGGACGAGTTCGGCGAAATCCTTGCCATGCAACACCTGCGCACGCAGCTTGCCGGCTTCGGCCGTGGCCTCGCTCTCGCTCATGTCCTTCTGCCCTGCCCGCGGCGCGATTTCCGAACCGTGGTAGCGCAGCACCACATGCTGCAAGGTGTAGTCGACGAAATCGCCCTGGTGCGCGCCGTAATAGCGCCGGGCCTCCTCGTCGCTGACCTGCGCATGTTTGTACAGATCGTCCTTGGCGGCATTCGCCAGCACGCCTTCGCGCACCCAGGCGAGCTGCTGGCGGACATCCGCGTCCTGCTCCAGCTGGCGCGACTCGGCCAGCTGCGCGAGCAGATGCATGTCGGCGTAGCGCCGGGCGAACGCGGCGGGATCGGCGAGCGCGGCTTCTTTCACCTGCGGCGGCGTATCCGCCACCACGCGCTTGAACTGCGAGGCGGTCCACTGCTCGTGGCCCATGGAAAACACGACCGGATCGTCGTCCGAGGCCTGGGCGGCGGGCGCCATGGCAAGGAACGGCAGGGACAGCAGCGCGGCGGCGCAAAGACGATGGAGCGACATGGATAGACCTTTGTACATGACAGGGTTTCCCGGATCGGAAACCGGTGCGCCTGGCGGCGCACCGGCCGCTTGCGTCAGCGCATCGAGTTGTTGTCCCAGCGCAGGCCCTTGGAGGCGAGATCGTCGATCATCTTGCCGGCCGCATCGGTAGTGATGAAGTCGAACGACTTCCAGCCGTTGCCGTACAGGAAAGACCAATCCCAGCGCGACACCGTGTTGTCGCCATAGGCCACCGACCACAGGCGGTAGCAGCACTGCCCGGTGTTCTGGAAGAACGCGCGGTTCTGGCCGTCGCCGCTCCACGCGCCTGGGTCGGCGATGGGATTGAAGATGCCCACTGGCTTGCGGTACTGGCCCACCACGTTGTAAGCGTTCTGCAGGCGGCCGTTCTTGGTATTGATGTTCACTTCCACGCCAAGGGTGTAGTCCTTGGTCATGTAGTTCTTCTCGATGTCGATCAGGTTGCGGTACTTGTCCAGCATGTTGTTGGTCAGCACCGGAATGCCGAGGAACGGCTCCTGGCTGTTGTCGTTGTGCGGATTGGCCGACTTGTACAGATCCGCCTCGAGATCGGCGGGGTTGGGATAGGTGGAGACGTTGAACTTCACCGCCACCCAGTTGCGCGCCAGCGAGCCGTGGCTGTCGCGGTGGTTGTTCATCAGGCGCCACACCGACTGCATGGAGGCGCGGTCCTTCACGTCCAGCACGATGATGCCGCTGGTCTCGCCGAGGCGATATTCGTCGAGCAGCTGCGCGAACGCCGGGATGTGCTGGTTGTAGACCTTGCTGCGGTCGGGCGACAGCAGGTAGTGGTGTTCGAGGTTGCCGTACCAGTTCACCTGGTTGACATAGGGGTTGTAGCCCTGCGGCTGGTTGTGGCTCTGCGCATAGGGATCGAACTTGCGCTGGCCGCTGCCCTGGTAGATATCGGTGGTGCGGCCCAGGGTGAAATCGTGCATCAGGATCGGAATGCCATCGCGGGTCATCTTGATGTCGACCTCGACCGCCTCGAAACCGCCGTGCAGGGCATCCTGCACCGCGTAGATCGAATTCTCCGGATCGCCGGAAGCGCGATCGTTCCTGGCACCGCAGGTATTGGCCGGACCCTTCTCATTGCCCCACCAGCCGCGATGCGCGATCACGACCACCATGTGGCGTTCGGAATTGAGGTGTTTCCAGACGTTGAGGATCTTGTAGTTCTGGTACACGCACGGTTCGGAAATTCCAGCCGAGGCCTTGGGCGCCAGGGTGGCTCCCAGCGCGAGCAGCAATACGCTGCTCAGGACGCGCAGCGTCGAAGTTTGCTTGTTGGAACGACGTTTCATTGAGCGAGATCTCCGGGCGAGTCTTAGTGATGAATACGCCGCATGTCCCCGACCACCAGGCTCGTCAGCGAACACCAGCGCGGCGGGACCGTGCGTCTCCCCTGAGAGCCGATCCCGTTGTGCGCATTTTTATCACTCACAGTGACAAATTGATGTTTGGTGCGTGACCGGTGCTTGACGTGGAGCGCGACGAGAGACCGCGCGATGAAACATTCGCTCGCAACGCAACGCTGCCATCAGCCCTGCGCCCCAACCCCGTCATTCCGGCGCAGGCCGGAATCCAGTGGCCATAGCGCTGGTTTGCAAGCGAAAGGCCGGAAGCTCCTGCTCTCACGTTTGAGCACAGGGTGTCGTCACTGAATTCCGGCCCGCGCCGGAATGACGAGTTGGCTGGAGTGAGCCGCAGGCGAGCATGGCGACGTCCGAACGCAGCCATGCTGGGGTTCGCCTGCGGCTCACCAAAACCAACACCATCGGCAAAAAAAAAACGGGCCGGAGCTTGCCTCCGGCCCGCATCGACTAGCTACCTACTCAGAGCGGCGCCGTCGCCAGCACGCTGCTCATCGGCACGAACGCGCTGGTGCAATCGCGCGGCGCCGGGCTCTGCGTGACCGCGCCATCGAACGACACGCCATTGCCGTGCTTCTGTTCCATCGCCTTGGCGAAGCTGACCGGGCCCGGCCCCAGGGTGAACACGGTGTTGGCCGGCAGCGTGCCCGGTCCGCCGTTGTGGCCCTTCAGGTAGGTGGTCGGCTGGGTACCGTCGAACTGCACGTTGTCCAGCACGATGCGCAGCGGATAGCTGGCATAGGCCTCGAACGTGGCCTGGCCGCCGCCGTAGGCCACGCTGCCCAGGTCGTGGAAGTCGTGCACTTCGATGCCGGTGAAGGACGGATAGGACTTCTTGGTCTTGGTCGAGCTGTAGAACGCGTCGAACACCAGCGGCTGGCGCACGTTGCGCATGCATACGCCGCGATACACCACGTCGCTGACCGCACCGCCGCGCGACACGTCGGACTTGATGCGGATGCCCACGCTGTTGGAGCCGTCATGGCCGTCGACCGTGAGGTCCTCCACCGTCATGTCGCTCACGCCGGTATTGGTTTCGCTGCCGATCGACATGCCATGCCCGGCATACAGGTGGTCGTGCGAGAACAGCAGATGCTGCGAGCCCTTACCGGAGCCGGCCTTCACCGCCACGTGGTCGTCGCCGGTGCTGATATACGAATAGGCCAGCACGACGTGGGTGGATTCGCCCGGATCGAAGCCATCTGTGTTCTTCACCGTGTCCGGCGTAAAGCAGGTGGCCGGCGTCTTCGCATCCGGCGTCGTGCCCTTCGGGCAGGCATTGCCCTGCACGGTGTAGGCCAGGCTGGGCGAGAGGATCTTGACGTTCCACGCCAGCACGTCGTCCATGCCGTCGAGCACGACATGGAAGTTCGGCGAGTTCTGCAGCGTCACGCCGGACAGGGTGAAGTGATTGCCGCCGTTGATGTTCAGCAGGCGCGGGTTGTGCTGCGTCACGCTGCTGGTCTTGGTCTGGTAGGCCACGTCCCACCAGCTGCGCAGGCCCTTGTTGGCGCCGCCGGTCAGCAGGCTGCCGCCGCGGCCGTCGATGATGCCCTCGCCGACGATGCCAGCGTTGTCGACATGGTTGCCGTTGAGCAGCGCATAGCACGAGACCTTGTCGGTCTTGTTGGCGATGCCGCACAAGCCCAGGCCATTGTCGAAATCCTTGGGGTTGCGCGAAGCGAACAGCGTAACGTTCTTGTCGAGCCACAGCGTCACGCCCGAGCGCAGCGTCAGCGGACCGCTGAGGAAGCCCGACGGGCCGTTCGCCACCGCCACCAGCTTCACCGCGCCGCCGGTGACGGCGCAGTGGTCGATGGCCGACTGCAGGTCCTCGGTGTCCGGGGCGGACTTGGACGGATCGGCATCGCTGGCATCTAGCGAGCCGTTGACCGGCGTGCGCCTGGCGGTCAGCGTCGTGCACACGGCGGAAGCCGCCGGCAACGAGGGTTCGGCGGCGGTCGTGCCCCAGCTCGTCTGCACCGGCGCCTGCGTCGCCGCGCAGGCGAACGAGGCGACGAATGCGGTGGAACCGATCAGGACATGGATGGCGTGTGACAACGACTTCGGTGACAACAAGGCATGACTCCCCTGCGTACGCATGCAGCTCTCCAGAATGTGTTGATAAGCGGACGTACCTCCGCGGCGGCAAGCGTAGAGAGCGCGTCGCTCCTGCTCTTGTCCGCGCAGGCCGCGGCATGGTCATGCAAGGCCGGCAGGTGAAATTCGTGATGCGTCGCGAATTCGGCGGGGCAAGAATTTGCGCACTCGTCACAGTGAACAAGCGCAATTCCGCACATAAAACGTAAGCCCGCTGTCGGATATCTGAAGCCGCTTTGGCGTAAAGGCGGCATGACGGCGCCACCGGCGAGGTGGCCAGTCCATCACTGGTTTGCCCACGGTGGGCGGCCACGCGCAGGTGGCAGGCGATCCGCACAGGTTCGGCACGGCGCAGGCGGCTCCGGACCGCGGACGCGGAATGCTCTGCGGTACTTCGTCGAACCGAGTCCGCCGAAACGCAGAGGGCCCCGTCATGCGGGGCCCTCTCTGTCCGTCGTTACACCGCCTCCGGCTCCTGCGACTGCCGCTTGGGATCGATCTTGCGCAGGATCTTGTCGAGCTCGTCGTCGGTACCCTCCGACGCCTCTTCCGGGCAGATGAACGGATAGGCCCGGTTGTCGATGATCGGCTCGATGCCGAAGAAGTCGTTCAGGACCGACTCCGCCGTGCAGTAGGCGCCTTCCACCCAGGCCTGGTCGTTCGAATAGGCCTCGCCGACGATGAAGATGTCGGCATCCGCGCCCTGGATCAACTGCGACGGCTTGCGGATCTTGCGCTGCACGTCGCCGATGTCGTAGTGCGGCGCCCACTCGTGATAGCCGGCATTGAACGGCGGCAGCGCCCAGTCCATGTAGGCGGACTGCAGCGGCTCGGGCACGGCGGTGTAGTCCGAGTTCGGGCCGAAGTGAAGCTCCGCCAGCATCTTGCGCAGCATCTTCACCATGCGTGCCGGCACCGGGCGCGGGCCATCCAGCGGCTGGGTGTCCTGCGAGCTGGGGATTTCGCGCTGGCGCTTGGGGCCCAGCTCCAGTTCGTGCCAGAACGCCGTGTTGTCCTCGTCGTCGTAGCTGGCCAGGATGCCGTAGACCGGCTTCTTCTTCGTCGCGGTGGCGTTGTTGCCGAAGTACACCACCATGCGGATCGGCGAGTTGCTCACGCTGGGCCCGATGGTGTCGTTGCGCGAGGCCGCGGTCAGCTGCTTGGCCTGGCTGATGGTCAGGGCCTGGTCGGTGATGTTCTCGATCGCCTTGAGCATGTCCGCGGCGGACTCGTAGGGCACGTCGACCAGCGTCGTCATCGCCTTCAGCGCCGCGGCGGGGAATTTCTGTCCCCGCAGCGTGGAGATCGTCTCTGGCGTGATCGTATAGCCGACCACCTGGGCCGGATAAGGCGCCGGATTGTCGATATCGGGCGACCACCACGGCTGGTCGAAGAACATGCCGATCTTGTACGACGGCTGCATGATCGTCGACTCCAGGTACAGGCCGACCTTCTCGTGATTGAGCACGTCCACCTCGCCCTTCCCAGCGGCACGGAACCGGGTGGCCTGCGCGACCAGGTCGATCGCCGCCCGCGGCATCGCCATCCACGCCGCATCCGCCTCGCTGGCGCCGGCGGCGATATTGGGATTGTCGCGATGGGCGTAGGTGAAGACCGCCTTGCCGGACTTGGACAGGATGGAATGCAGGCGCGTGTCGGGGCGATAGCGGAACTCGACGCCCTTGGCCTTGGCCTGCTTCACGATCTCCTCGAACAGCGCATTGAACATGCCCGAGTAGCCGATCGACAGCGTGCGGTACTGGCTGCCCGGGGTGAACTCGTTGTTGATGTTGAACGAAACGCCGGCATGCGTATTGATGACATTGGAGCTGTAGCCGTTGCCGTCGGCCGCATAGTCATAGCCTTCCGCGCCGAGCTGATCGTAAAGCAGGTTCCAGTAGCCGATGTCCTTCAGATAGTCGCCCGGCTGGAACACGCTGGACGCGGGCAGCTGCGCGGTGATCCGGCCGTGCTGGTAGAAGCGGCACCAGTCGCGCCGGGTGAAGTCGTTCCACGGCTTGGTGGTGGCCAGGTCCTGCACGGTGGTGAAACCCTGGTCCGGCGTGGTCGACGCGCCGAAGTTGTTCACGTTGTACGGCGCGGGCGTATTGGAGCTGATCGAATTCAGATAGAAGTTGCGCGAGCGCAGATAGAACAGCTGGTTGTTGGTGACATTGAACGGCACCGAATACTTGTCCAGGCCCAGCATGGAGATCACCGTGGTGACCACGCGATGGCCCGGCGCCAGGCCGTTGTTCGGATCCGGGTTGTCCTTGCTCGGGATCCGGTTCCAGTAGGAATAGCGCATGCCGCCGAGTTCGACGTAGGAGTCGGTCTTGTCGTCGTTGTAATGCCAGGTGCACACGCGCGCACCTGCCGCGCGGCTGCCCGGGTAGCGCTTGGTGAAGTCGTACTTGCCCCAGTCGTACAGCTCCAGGACGTCGCCCTTCTTCAGCTGCCTGGCGTTGAACTTGCTCTGCTTGCACTGGCCGGTGAGCAGGCGCCAGGCCGTATAGAGGCCGGAGGCGCCGGCGCCGAAGATCGAGTAGGTCTTCTGTGTCATGGTGATAGCTCCCTGAAGGCGGAGTGGCTGGCAGCGCGGTTCATTCGCTGCCGAGGCGGTACATCTGGCCGGGCAGATCCTTTTGCGGAATGACGACTTCGACGAGCACGGGCTTGTCCTTGATCTTGGCGATGCGCGGCAAGGCGGCATTGAGTTCGTCCACCGTCTCCACCCGGATGCCCTCGGCACCGAAGGCCTTGGCCAGCGCGAGGTAGTCCCACTTGGGCAGGATGTCGAAGGCGTCGAACTTGTGCTTCGGGCCGGGCTTGAACGCCGACATGTCGACGTACACCTGCTCGATCGCATAGACCTGGTTGCTCATCACGAAGATCACCGCGTTGAGCTGGTTGCGGGCGAGCGTGGACAGCGACTGGCAGACCATCATGAAGCCGCCGTCGCCGGCGACGGTCCACGCGCGCTTGCCGCTGCCCAGCTGCGCGCCGCAGGCGGCGCCGGTCTCGAAGCCGATGCACTGCCATGCAGCCGATGAAACGAAGCTGCCCTGCTTGAGGCCATAGCAGTTGGTGGCGACGTACATCGACGAGCTGACGCCGTAGGTCATCACGATGTCCTTCAGCAGGTCCTTGTCCTGCAGGAACTTCATGGTGTGGGCGAAGAACCGGTTGTAGGTGATGATCTGCGGCTGGGCGTCGTAGACCGGATCGGAATTGGCCGCCCATGGCTGCGGGTACTTCGGCTGCGGCGGCGCCTTGGCCTTGATCGGATAGGCCTTGCTGGCGGTGAACCTGGCCAGCAGGGCTTCCATGAAGTCGCGCATGGTCACGTCGCCGTACTTGAAATAGCCGGCGCGCACGCCGGCGGTGTCGGCCAGCACCATGTCGGCGTACTTGGCTTCGATGAAGGTGAGGTAGTCGTCCGTGATGATGGCGCCCAGCGTCAGCACGCAGTCCGAGGCCATCACGATCTCGCGTACCGCCTCGATCGAGGCGGCGTCGGAGTAGGTGCCGATGAACTTGTCGCCCTGCTCGTCCAGCACGCTCTTGCCGAGGGTGGTGGTCGTATAGAGGAAGCCGCTGGCGTCGATGATCTTCTGCAGCAGGCCGGACAGGCCGAAGCGCAGGACCTCGACGCCGGCGAAGATCAGCGGACTCTTGGCCTGGGTGATCATCGCCCAGGCCTGGTCCACCGCATTGCGCAGCGCCAGCTCGGGGCTGCGCGTGACGCGCGGCTTGAGCGGCGTCGCCGGCGGACGCTCGCAGGGCTGGCCCCAGACCTCCTTGTAGCAGGCGATGTAGACGGGGCGCTTCTCGGTGATCGCATCGACCAGCAGCTCGTCGATCTGTTCGGCCGCACCCACGTTGGTGCTCAGGGTGATCGCCTTGACGGTGACATACTCGTAGATGGCGCGGTCCGAATTGAGGTCGCCGGTGGAGTGGTGGAACAGCACGTCGTACATGTCGGTGATATCGCGCATGTCGGCGCCGGGCGTGGCGCTGATCACCACGATCGGACTGCGCTCGACCCAGGCGCCGGCAATCGCATTGAGCGCGCTGTAGGTGCTGACGCCGAACTGCAAGGACACGGCGGCGAGGCCGCGGGTACGCGCATAGGCATCGGCGGCGTAAGCCGCGTCCAGTTCGTTGATCGCGCCGATGGTGTTGACGCCGTCGAAATATTCCAGCGCCTGGGTGAAGTGCTTTACGTAGTCGCCGGGTATCTGGAAGACATCCGTCACATTCAATTGCTTCAGTCGCGTCAACAGATAATCGGCGACGGTGAAGGTGGCGGTCGATATCGACGCCGGCGCGGTGGCGATGGAGCGGGACTTGTTCGAGATATTGCTGTCTGCCATGACGTTTCCCCCTGTTTGGCCATGAAGGCGCACGACACAAGCCGGTAGCGCCGTACGCGCCGCTTCCGTCGTTGCCGAAAAGATTGGATGTACGCCTGCCGGGCGCGTGCGCGCCCTTCCCCCGCCGGATGCATGGAACGCATCCGGAACGCATCGACTATTCGGTATTGCCCCAGGACATGACCGTCCCGATCCGGGACCCAATGCAGAGAATGACGGCCTGCAGGCTAACGGTGACTTTCATAGAGCGCTCCTTGGACCGATGCGTCGGTCCGCCCCACTACGCTTGGTGATTTGCTCCAGCCAACGCATGAGGGCGATAGCCGCAAGTCGGCGCGATGCTACGCGCGGATACCGACATGGCTACTTGCAGAAACGGATCCAGCCCCCTGTAAACGGGCGGAGACTACAACGCGGAGGTGTGAAGCCTGCGTCATGGATAAAATGCAGCGATGCGTCCGCGGCGCCGTCTGCCATGGCGTGCGCTCATCCCCATCTTTTTCACCTGTCCACCAGGCCGCCATGTCCATCGAAGCCTCATCGAAATCGCGGCCACCCTTCACGCGCTTGCGCTCGCTTCCCGCGATTTCTCACGAACCGCGCGGCGACCGGATGCTGCAGGTGATCCTGGCCGCGGTGGGCGCGATCGCCCTGATCGCGGCGCTCGCCGCGCACCTCGACATCGATGCGGGGCAACCGCGCGATGCCTGGACCGCGATGGTGATCTGCGCTTATGCATGGACCTGCCTCGCGCTGGCGAGGGCGGGTTATTACCGGCTGTCGGCGGGCCTCACGGTGATCGGCAGCCTGCTGCTGATCGGGACCGGCTACGTCATGTACGGGCTGCAGGCGCAGCCGGACCTGCTGATGGTCCATCTGCTGCCGTTGCTGCTGGCCGGGCTGCTGCTGGGCCGGGCGGCGGTGTGGTGGGTGGCCCTGGGCAGCGCCCTGTCGCTGGCGCTGGGAGCCTGGAGCGACCTGCACGGCGCCACCAGTGCGGGCGCTTCGTCCGAGACCTGGTCCAGCCTGTTTCTCGCGGGCATGAATTTCCTGGTGCTGGCGACCATCCTGGACCGCCTGATCCTTTCCTCGCAGCGCGCCATCGCGCGCAGCCGCGAGCTGGATGCGGCGTACCGGGAACTGCAGCGCACCATGGACGAGAAAGAGCAGGCCTACGCGCGGCTGATGGAAGCGCAGCGCATGGAAGCGATCGGGCGCCTGTCGACCGGCGTCGCGCACGATTTCAACCATATCCTCAGCGTGATCATCGGGCTGGTCGCCTCCCCCGCGGCGCGGACCGCGCCGGAGGCGGCCCTGTCGCGGATCGAGCGGGCCGCGCGGCGCGGCACCATCCTGACCCGGCGGCTGCTGAGCTTCAGCCGCCCGCAAAGCCGCAACATGAGCGTGTTCGACCTCGGCGAGGCGATCGACGAGATGTCATCGCTGATCGCCGCGATGTTCCATCCGCGCATCCGGGTGGATTTCGAGATCTCCGCCGGCGACCTGCTGGTCAAGGCGGATCGCGACGAGCTCGAGCTGGCCCTGCTGAACCTGGCCAGCAATGCCTCCGACGCGATGCCGGACGGCGGGCATTTCACGCTGTCGGCCAGTGTCGACGGCGAGCATGCCCTGGTGCGCGCCGAGGACAGCGGCGTCGGCATGCCGCCGCACGTCCTTGCCCATGTCTTCACGCCGTTCTTCAGCACCAAGCCGCGCGGCGAAGGCACGGGCATCGGGCTGACCATCGTGCATCGCTTCGTGACGGACTGCGGCGGCAGCATTGCCATCGACAGTCAGCCGGACCGGGGCACGCGCATCGAGATTCGTTTGCCGCCGCTGGATGAAGCGGCGGCGGTTCCATGACGGAACGCAAGGGTGATATGCATCGCTCCGCCCGCACCCTCATCCGGCTGCCGCCACCTTCTCCCGAAGGGAGAAGGATTCCACTTTGAAACGGTGAGGTGATCCCCTCTCCCTCCGGGAGAGGGGTTGGGGTGAGGGTTCGGGCGGAGCGCAACAGTGATGTGCACACCTCACCGGAAATACCGCGCAATCGCTTTCCCGCCTACATCCGAACGCCCGCTCCCCACCAGCACAAGCAAGCCCAGCAAGGTAACCAGCGTCCAGATCCACGGCCGCTGATACCACGGCTGCGGATGCACGATGGTCAGCACCGCGGGCGCGGAAGCCCACGGGCCGCCGACCACGCGAGCCTGCACTTCGAGCTGATGCACGCCCCAGGGCACCACGGGATAGAGCAGGCTGCGGCTCTGGCCGGCATCGACCCAGTCGCGATCCACGCCGACCAGGCGAAAGCGAAACAGGGTTTCCTGCGGCCGCCCGAGATTGATCGCGGTGTAGCGGATCTCCAGGTTGCGCGAAAACGGAGGGAGCACCAGCCTGGGGCCGGCAAGGTCCAGCGCATGCCCGTTCACCGCGGCGTATTCCACATGCGCGATCGGCGGCACCGGATCGGCGGCAGGCACCTTGGCCGGATTGAGCACGCCGAATCCCGACACCAGGGAAAACCACAGCCGGCCCTGCCCGTCCCGGTGACAGGTGGTCGATCCGCCGCCGTTGATTTCGGCGGGAATCAAGCCATCGCGCTCGGCGAAGCGGGCCGACTCGATCGAAGCGGCCGCCAGTTTCGGCGCGGGCAGCAGCGTCACGCCGAGATTGCCGGCCAGCCACAGGCGCCCGCGCTCGTCGGCCTCGATGCAGGACACCGTATCGTCGAACAAGCCGTTGCTGCGGTCGTAGTAGCGGATCGTGCCGTCCTTGATGCGGTTGAGCCCGCCGCCGTAGGTGCCGATCCACAGCGTGCCGTCGGCCTCCTCGTGCAGCGCGCGCGCGAAACGCGACGACAGCCCGTCGTCGACGGTCCAGTGCTCGGCGACCTGCTCCCCCTGCAGACGCCACGCGCCATGGTCGCCCACGTACCAGTAGCCGCCGCTCCTGGCCTTGCTGACGTCATTGATGCGCATGCCCTGCAGCGCGTCGATGCGTTGCCGATGGGTAATGCGCCCGTCGGCGTCGATGTCGAGCAGCAAGGTCGACGCGCCGGTGGTCACCACATAGGCGCCGTCCTCGCGTTGCCATACGTTGACCGGCTCCTTGCTTGGCCAGGCTTCGACGAGTTTCGGCTCGCCGTGGTCCAGGCGGCCCAGCTGGCCGTTGGCCGTGCCTATCCACAAGCTGCCGCGGCGGTCCAGCAGCAGGCTGAAGATGCAGGTGCTGCCCAGCGCGGGCAAGGTCGGCACGGCGCGCGCGCGGCCATCGCTGTCCCAATGAAAGAGGCCGCCGCAGGCGGAGCCCAGCCACAGCCCGTCGCTTCCGTCGGAGGCGATGGCGCGCCCGGCCATGACGGTGCCGAGCCTGCGTTCGCCCACCAGTCCGAACAAGGGCGCGCGGACCTTGAGCAGGCCGCTGTGGCCGCTGCCGGCCCACAGATTGCCCTCGTCGTCCCAGGTGAGGTTGGCGACACCCGGCACGGACAGCTCGGGCGCTTCCTGCCAGCCGCCGCGGCCGTCCTGAAGCAGCACGCGTCCGCTCGCCTGCGCTACCCACCAGCGGCCGTTCGGCGCCTGCGCGGCGTCCCTGGGTTGCGCCACGCCGAGCGCCTGCCACGCATGCGTAGCCGGCGCATACCGGTACAGCTCCCGCCCGGTGCCGACCAGCAAGCCATCGCCGTCGCGCTTGAGTAGCCACACGACCCGCTCTCCCGCCGGCAGCGCGACCGGTACGAGCGCGTCGCGATCGACCAGGTAAAGACCGCTGGTGCCGCCGACAAACAGGGCGCCCGCCTTATCGATGGCCAGCTGGTTGTAGCCGACCGCGCTGGAATGCTCGGTCCACTGCACCTGCGCGCTGATCGGATCGAGTTTCAGCAATCCTGCATTGCCGGCCATCCAGATCGCGCCATCGGCCGCCTGCAGGATCGAGTTGACCTGGCAGCTCCCGGCACACACCGGCAGGTGGCGGAAGCCGGTGCGGTCGCGCACGCTCAGGCCAGCATCCTCGGTGCCGACCCAGAGGCGCCCGTCGCGGCTTTCCAGCAGCGCAGTGACCCGGTCGCTGACAGGCGCGCCGGCCTGGCCGCTCGCCGAACGCGAGCGGCCATGAAAAATGGTGAACGTGGTGCCGTCGAAACGGGCGAGCCCGCCGAAGGTGCCCACCCACAGATAGCCGTCGCGGGCCTGCACGATGGCGTTCACATGCGACTGCGGCAGGCCGTCGTCGCTGCTGTACGCGCGCACGCCGACGCGGTAGTCGAAGGCCGGGTTCGCCCAGGCCCGCGTGCCCATGACCAGCAGTGCCCATCCGAACAGCACGATGGACCGCCAGCAGGCGTTGCGCATGCGCCAACGGCGCAAAGCGGCGGGTGTCTTCGCAGTTGCGCAACCGCTGGGAGGATAAAAGTCGGTCACGGGAGAGTTGGCGGACGCGATCCGGGCTTTTTAGCGGCTGACACGACGGTATGGCAAGCCGAGCCAGGCCGGCGAGGCTTCAGCTCACTCCGCGCTCGCGCCGCGCTGCCCGCAGGTTCACCTGCGCATCGCCCCGCTCCAGCATGGCAGCCGTCGCCGCGCCCTCGGCGCTGGCCATGAACCGGTCCACGCACGCCGACAGCGCCGCCTGCGACATATCCAGCTGCGCGCGCAGCATCCGCTGCGCATTCCAGTACGCAACCACATACACCACAGGGCAGGCGGCAAAGCCCGCCGCCGCCACCCACGGCGAACCGGCGAACAACGCCGCCAGCAGGCAGGACAAGGCCACGCCAACTGCCGCCCGGGTCGACGCCGCCCGCGCGCGACGCCGATAGACCAGCGCGTAGATCGCCATCCGCTCGCTCTCGTTGCGCGCCCGCTCGTCGGGTTCGCCGCGTCGCAGTTCCTTGGGCAGATGCGCCGTGGTCAGTTCTTCCGGATCGATCATCATCGCCTCACCATGACCAGCGCAGTCCGACGCGGCCGGCGACGACGCGCTGTCGCTCGCCGGCGAGATTCCCGGTGTAGCTCACCGACGCATACACGCTGCCGCCGCCGGGGAAGGACATCGCCACGCCCGCATCCGCCTGCCCCAGGGTCTGGCGCGTGGACGTGCCGACCGGGTCAAGCCCGCCGAAGGTGGTGACATCGTCGGCGCCGGTGGTGCGCAGCACATGCAGTCGCACATACGGTTGCCAGGTGGTGCCGCCGGCCTGCCAGGTGCCGGCGAGACGCACGCCGACTCGCCCGGTCACCGCCTGCCCGCTGCGGAACGAGACGCTGGAAATACCGTCGTCCAGGCGCCCGAGCGCGAGGTGCTGCCACACCAGTTGTGCCTGCGGCTCGATGCGCAGGCCATGGCCCAACGCCAGTGACCAGCCGCTCTCCAGCGATGCAGTCAGCGCATGGCCATGCGCGCTCGCCTGCACGCCATCGCGCGAGGTGGGATCGAAACGGTAGGCGGTGCCCATCAGCACCGCATCGGCATACCAGCCGCGCGGCGCCAGATGCGTCCAGTAGCCACCGGCGCTGTAGGCATCCAGGCGCAGGCGGCCCACGGCGAGATCCTGCATGCCGGAGGCAAAGCCGTGCGCTTCGCCGCTGGAGCGCGCGAAGCCGGCGAACACGCCGTAGTGGTTGCGCTGGCCCGCGGCGCCGAGGTCCGCATAGATGTCCTGGCCGACCTGCGCGCCGCTCACCGTGCCCGAATAACGCGGATCCAGCGTGCCGCCCTGCGACATCGCGCTATGTCCGCCCCACACGCGCCCCCATGCCGCGGGCAGCTCGCCGCTCTCATCCAGCTGCGCCTGCTCGCCCTGGCGTGCGTGGAAGTTTTCCAGCTGCATGGCGCCGAGCTGGCGTGCGACAGAAGGAGCCACGGCGTAGAGCGCGGCTTCGGGGCGATACAGCACGACGGGTTGGGATGGTGTTGATGGGGTCGGTGCGGGTGCAGGTGCAGGTGCCGGCGCAGGTGCCGGTGCCGGTGCCGGTGCCGGTGCCGGTGCCGGTGCAGGTGCAGGTGCAGGCGCCGGTGCAGGTGCAGGTGCCGGTGCAGGCGCCGGTGCCGGTGCTGGTGTAGGTGCAGGCGCAGGTGCAGGTGCAGGCGCCGGTGCCGGTGCAGGCGCCGGTGCAGGCGCCGGTGCAGGAGCCGGTGCCGGTGCCGGTGCAGGTGCAGGTGCAGGTGCAGGTGCCGGTGCAGGCGCAGGCGCAGGTGCCGGTGCAGGCGCCGGTGCCGGTGCCGGTGCAGGTGCAGGTGCAGGTGCAGGTGCCGGCGCAGGTGCCGGTGCCGGCGCAGGTGCCGGTGCAGGTGCAGGTGCAGGTGCAGGTGCCGGTGCAGGCTGCGTATTGCGCAGGTACCAGTCCTCCGTCGTGCCGGACGTGACACCGCCCTTCACCAGCAGATATTCATAGGCCCCCGCTTTCAGCGAGCCGCCACTCAAAGTGAACGCTGACGCGTCGGTGATCGCTCCGTTCGTAGCCTGCACCACCATGATCCCGTCGGACACGGTGGCCGCGCCCTGCCCGCCCAGGTTGGTGATCTTCAGCAAGGTCGAACCGGTTGCCGTGCCGCCGTTCACCACCAGCCTGTCCGCCGGCGAACCGTCGGCGCCGAGCACGACGTTCATGGCGATCGTGCCGTTGCGGCCGACATAGCTGCCCACCGTCAGCGTGCGCCCCACGCCCTGGTCGGCGCCGATGCGCACCAGGCCGGCGTTGCTCAGCTGCCCGCTGATGGCGAAGTTGCCCAGCGTGCCGCCGGCGAACGCCGGCAGCGCATCCGCCACCGCCACCGTACCCTGGTTGTCGACATCGCCGATGACGCTGCCGTAGCCGCCGAGCGTCGCGCCGGCCACCACGCTGAGCGGACCGCGCAGCGTCGCCGCCGCCGTCGATGCGTCGCCGATGGCGAGCGTGCCGCCCGCGCGCAACTGCATGCCGCCGGCATAGGCCGAATTGTCGGCCGTAAGCAGCAGCGTGCCCTGCTGCACATCGACCGAGGTGATGCCGATAGCGCCAAGCGACCGTCCGACGATCCAGGTGCCGTCGTCCAGCTTGCGCAAGGTCTGGAAGTTGGCGATGGTCGGCAGCGTGTCGGTGCCGCTGCCATTGAGCGTGAGCAGGTTGCTGCCGCCACCGCCATTGATGCTGCCGCTCACCGACGAGCCGCCGTACAGGCGCAAGGTGTCGTTGCCGCCAGCGAACACCAGGTTGCCGATCACCTTGCCCTTGTTGGTGAAATCCAGCGTGCTGCTGCCGGTCGCGCCGATCACGTTGCCCGGCGCCTGGATCACGCCGGTCTCGTTGTTGACGACGTAGTTGCCGCCGGACTTGGCCTGGAACCAGATCGCCGCGGCGTTCATCGAGCGGATCGTGCCGCTGTTGACGATGTGGTTGCCGGCGCCCTGCGGATTCACCGCCTCGCCGTTGTTCTCGGAACCGGCGGCGAGCACGGTCGCGCCCTGCTCCACCGTAAGCGTGCTGTCGCTGCGGAAATCGATGGTATTGGCGCCGGACTTGTACAGGCCGGTCGCGCGCACCGCATTGTTCTGCACCAACGCGCCAGACTTGATCACGATGCTGGCGCGGTCGAACAAGGCGATCGCGGAAGCATCGCCGACCACGATCTGCGCGTTGGCGTTCACGGTCACGCTGGCGCCGGTCGCGGCATTGGGGCCGGTGCCGACGGTGCTGGTCCACGGCGCGGGCGCCGCGGTGTCGCACACGGTGGACGTGCCCGTGGTGGTGCACGCGGCATGCGCCTGCGTGAACCAGCCGAAGCTCGACAACACCGCCACGCACAGCACGCGGCGCGACGGCCAGGAGCGTGCGGGCATGCGCGGCGGCGCGTTCTGGTGAAGATGGCACATGGCGTGGATTCCCCTTGCGCTTGCGCTCGCCGGTGCGCGCCGATGCGCACGCAGGCGAAGCAGCGGCGCCTGGCGCCGCTGTTTGAAACGAGATGCGTGGATGACGATCCGGGAAGCGGCGCCGGCCACATCGCGGCGGCGAATTGCTGCGCTTCCGTCCCCAGGGTTGCCGTTCGATCCTTATGTGGACCCGTTCGCAAAACCGGAAACGGGAGCCGCAACCCTGCGAGTCCAGTGTAGGAAGGTGCGGCCAGGCGCGAAGGGGCCGCAGCGCGCCAGCGCTTGGTCAGGCGAGGCCATTCGCCACCACGCGCAAGGCGTAGGTTGGGGTGAGCGCAGCGAACCCCAACGTGGCGTTTGCCCGTGCGAGGTGCGTTGGGGTTCGCTGCGCTTACCCCAACCTACGCCCTGCTTATGGCCCTGGCTGCTCCGCCTCGCACACCTCGCGCGCGCACGTCCTGGCATACCCCAGTACCAAGCCCAGGCTCACCTCGCTCTGCGCCAGCACCGCCACGATCAAGCCCACCTTCCCGCGCGGCACCTTGCACGCCACCAGCTTGTGCGTGCGTCCTTCGATCAGCAGATAACCCGGCGAATCGGCGGCCAGTTCCGCCATCACGCTGTTGGACAGCGCCATCAGCGAGCTGCTCATCGCCGCGAACTTGCCCACCGGCACGCGCGCGCGCGAACGCTCCGCGTAGCAGCGGCCGTCGCGCAGCGCGAACATGCCGGCGACGATGCCCTGGCAATGCGTCATCGCCTTGTCCAGCGCGGCCAGGCACTGGCGCTGGCTGGGCAGGTCCAGGCCGCTCATGCCAGGCCCTCGGTGCGGCCCGGCTCGCCGTTCGGCTCGAAGCCGAAGCCGAATTCCAGGATCACCAGCAGCAGTTCGATCAGGTGCGCGATGTCTTCGCGCCGGCGCGCATCGACCGTCATCACCGGCGCCATCAGGCCGTGCTCGCGCACCGTTTCGCGGCAGCGTTCGGCGATGGCGTCGGCGGCCTGCTCGCTTTTGTTCAGCGCCACGATGAACGGCATCTTGCGCAGGTCGCCGCGGTGGCAGGCCAGCGTGCGCGACAGCTCCTCGACGGCGTCGCCGCTGGTGGCATCCACCAGCACGATGGCGCCGAGCAGGCCGGCGCGCACCACCTCGAACATGTAGCTGAAGCGCTCCTGCCCCGGCAATCCATAGAGAAGCACGCGGCTGTCGCCGTCCAGCTGCAGTTCGCCGTAGTCCAGCGCCACGGTGGTGGTTTCCTTCAGGTCGCGCAACTCGTCCGTGCAGGGCACGTCGGTGGAGACCGGATCGATTTCGCTCAGTGCGCGGATGCAGGTGGTCTTGCCCGAGCCCGGAGCCCCCATGAAAACGATCTTGTGGACTTCGCCCATCATTTCCCCAATCCGAATCGATGCAGAATGCGGCCGGCCAGCGACGACCAGCGCCGCCCGCCCCGCTCTTGGACTGCCGCGGCCACCTCGCGCACGCGCGGAATGCGTTCGGCCAGGCCGGCCGCGCGCAGACGCTCGACACACAGCTCCACGTAGCGCACCGGCAGCTCGGTGCGCTCGGCGATACGCGGCAGCGGCAGCGGTTCGGCGCAGATGCTCGCCATCACTTTCCACCACGACCTGGGCCAGTCGCCCAGGTCGCGCGGCCACGCTACCAGGCGGTACGACCACTCCAGCGACGGCGTCGCATCCGCGTACGGCCGCTCGCCGAGCACCCGGCTGCCCGCTTCGCTCAGCAGGGCCAGGATCTCGGGCGGGCGCAGCGGCCGGTGCAAGGTGCCGCGCGGATGATTGCGCGGCCGCGACGAGCAGCCGATCACGCGCGGATGACCCGGCGGCACCGTGGGCGCGGCCGGATGATCCACGTTGATCAGGCACACATCGGTGGGCACCGTGGCGTCGGCCACGGTGTCCGCCACCCAGGCATGCTTCAGGTAGGGCTTGAGCAGGCCGAGGATCGAACGCAGGGCGCCGACCTCTTCCGCGCTGAAGTTGGGGCATGCGATCCGCAGCGCGCGGATGCTGTCGTCTTGTCGGCCCATGGCCACTGCTACCGCGCAAACCAGGCCTTAGATCGAAGCCTCCAGCGCCACCATGCTCAGCCGCGAGCGCGTCAGCACCATGCCGATGTTGGCGGCCACGCGCGCGACGAACACCGCCACGTGGCTGGGGTTCTTCTTCGAGCGGATGAACACATGGATCAGGTTGGTGCTGAACACCACGATCTCGTTGAAGTAGTGCGCGCCGGCCGCGCGGTTGGTGATGCCGCGCGACTGGTCGAACAGGCGCTCGATCTCGGTCACGTTCTTGCCCTGGAACAGGTCGCCGGTGGCGGCCGCCACCAGGTCCAGGATCTCGCCCGGATGCGAGTCGACGGTCTTCACGCCGAGCAGGAAACCGCTGGACATGTCCACGTAGCCGACCGCCACGCATTCGGGAACGTCGGTCTGTGCCGCCGACAGTGCTTTATCCAGAGACATCTGGGTCCTCTCTTGTGGGTCAATAGTTGCGGTTAGGGAATACGGTTGGGATGCAGCTGCCGCGCGGCCTGCGCGAAGCCGCGCACGAAGTCGGCCTGCGCGCGGGTCTGGATCGCCATCGGGCGCGCCGCGCGCACCTTGACGATGGCTTCCTCGGCGCCGTCGCCCAGCCACACCAGCACGGCGGCGAGCACAGTGCCGGTGCGGCCCAGGCCGCCGCGGCAATGCACGGCCACGCCGTCGCCCGCGCGCATGGCGCGCTCGACCAGGCGGCAGATGCGCACGGCCTGGTCCAGGCTCGGCGGCGCCAGGTCGCGGATGGCGAAGTGGTGCAAGGCCATGCCGTGTTCGTGCAAGGCATCCAGCGGATACAGGCAGCGTTCTTCGGCGCAGACCAGGGTGCGCACGCCTTCGCTGGCGAGGTAGCGGAACTGCGCGTCGACATTGGAAGTGATGCCCGGACGGCTCATGCCGCACAGCAGGCCCGGCAGCAGCCACCACACGCCGACGTCGGGCCGCAGCTGGCGTGCCGGCGCCGGCAGGTGGCAGTTGCCGGTATCGACGTAGATACGCCCCGCCGGCGTGCGCGGCTCGCGGAAGAACGCGCGCGTCGGCGTCCATTCCTGCATCGCACCGCCGGACAGCAAGGCGGTGGCGCCGCCCACGTGCAGGCAGTCCAGCCGGTTATGCGTGGCGACCACCACGCAGGCGCGCGCGGCGACGGCCTTGAGCCGCGCGCGCACCGCCAGCGCCATCGCCTCGTCCAGGCCGGCGGTCGGTTCGTCCAGCAGGTACAGGTCGGCCGGCGCGGCGAGCGCGGCCATCACCGCCAGGTATCTGCGCAGGGCGCGCGGCCACGCGGAAACTTGGGTTTCCGCGGCGGCATCTGCCTCGCGCCGGATCTCGCGCAGCCATGCATGCATCGCATGGCTTCCGGGCGGGATTCCCCCTTCCAACAGGTCGCGCTGCCCGAGCCAGGCGATCGACGGCGATACCGCTGTCAGCGGCAGGCCGCCCCAGGTCGCCGTGCCCAGCAACCTGGCGTCTCCGCGCGCGGCGATCGCGCCCAGCAGCGAGGACTTGCCGGTGCCGCCGCCGCCCACCAGGAACAGCGCGCCGGGCCGCTGCACATCGAGCGACACGTGCCGCAGCACGCAATGCGTGCCGCGCATGATCTCGATGTCGTGAAGCGCCAGCATGCCTTACCCCCTGAGGTACCGAGCGTGGGGCGCCGGCGTGGCATGGGCATATGGTGTTGGCCGGGTCTGCCGATGGACATGTCAGGGCGGGACAGGTGCGCTGTCAGTTGAGGCCCGCGCTCGCCGGCCGGCCTTGCACGTAAACCGCGGCGCCGGGGTTCGCGTTCGCTCATTCCAGCCTGCGCCAGCCGATGGCCCGGATGGCCATTCTTTTGGCCCGTCGCGACATGGAATCCAGCGGCGCGCATGGCTAGGTTCCGCCATCCTCTCCCGCCAGAACGCCATCCATGCCCCCCATCCGAAGCTTTGACGCGGCGCCCACCAGCCCGCTGCACTCCGCCCGCGTCCCGCGCACCGCCATGCTGGTCGTCGAGGACCGCGTCGAGCTGCGCGATTCGCTGCGCTTCCTGCTGGAACGCTTCGGCCACGAAGTGCTGCTGGCCGGATCGGCCGAGGAAGGTCTCGCCGTGCTGCGCGCACGCTCGGACATCGGCGTGCTGCTCACCGACATCGGTCTGCCCGGCCTCGACGGCTGGCATTTCGCGCGCGAAGCCCGCGCGCTGTACCGCGGGCTCGGCGTGATCTACATGTCGGGGCACGCCGGCGGGGAATGGCAGGTGCAGGGCGTGCCGGGCAGCATGTTCCTGGGCAAGCCGTTCGAGATCAGCAACCTGCTCGCGGCGATGGGCACCGTGCTCAGCCCGGACCACCGCTAGCGCTAGCGCGCGCGCGGCGCGGCTTTCTCCAGGTCCAGCAGATAGCCGATGCCGCGCATATAAGTCAGCGGCAGTTCGAAGCCGGTGCGCTGTTCCACCTTGCGGCGCAGGCGGTGGACCAGCAGGTCCAGCCGCGCGGTACGCGGCTCCTGCTCCGCGGTTTCCAGCAGGCGCAGCAGCTGCTCGCGGCTCACCGGTACTTCCGGCGAAGCGGCCAGGTGGCGCAGCACCTGCCGTTCGGCGAAGGACAGCGGCGCGACGCGCCCGTTCGGCGCCCACAGCTGCCAGTCGTCGGCACCGAAGTGCCACGAGCGCGCCAGCGGTTGCGGCTCCGGATCCAGCCGCTCGGCCAGACGCGTCAGCGCCGCGGTCAGCAGCGCGGCATCCACCGGCTTGGGCAGGCACATGTCGGCACCGGCATGCAGGCCTTCCAGCGCCCCTTCCTTCGCGCCGAAACCGGTGAGCAGCACGATGCCGGTGCGCGACAGATGGCGCAGGTGACGCACCACGGTCAGGCCATGCTCGTCCGGCAAGGCCACGTCCACCACCACCGCATCGAACAGCTGGCCGACCCAGGCGCGGTAGAGATCCGCGGCCGAGCCCATGGCGACGGCGGCAAAACCCGATTCGTGCAACTGCGCGAGCGCCGGCTTGCCGCGCAGGCCGGCGTCGGCGGTGACGATGGCTACCTGGCGTTTCACCGCTTCGCGCATGGCACCGCCCGGTTCGCTGTCACTTTCATACTGCCTGTCCACATCCGTGCCATCGGAAAATCCGAGTGCAATGGCCGCGAGACTAGTGAGCGGACCGAGCGGCGCTCAATCGATCCAGAAAAAAACGCAAATGCCGCTGTGATATTTCGCAAACTATCCTTCACCAAGCTGAAGCGCTCACGCTGGCGTGCGCGGATCGGCGCATGAAAGATGCGCAAATCAGCGCAATAAAAACGGGCGGGGAAAATCATCGAAAAAAGAAATCCGGCGCAAAAAAAACCGGCGATGGTAGGTCGCCGGTTCGAACGGTACAGCCAATGAGTCGGAGGTTCATTGCACTGCCCACACAGCCTAGGGAGGCGGCGTCTTCACTCGCGACCGGCCGGACAGCGCAGTCCCCGGGGGCGAGGGCTGCGTGGCCGCCCGGACCGGGGCATCCTCCCCGGGGCGAGCGAGACGTTGTTAGAAAGCGCGGCGCCGATAGACCGTTGCGCGCCCTTTGGGCGCCGCTCCCTCCACCGCGGCCTTCGGTGGGAGTGGAGTCCCGAAGGTGGTGCCAGTGCGAGGTAGACCCAGGTTAGGGTCGGCACCCCGGCCCGGCCATGTCAGCACGGGCCAATCTTCGGTGCGGATGCATCAGCCGGAGGGCAGCGGCCGTTCGCCGGCCAGCAGCTTGGCGCGCTGCACCGCCTTGTCGCGCGCATCGGCGTGGCCGAGCGCCTGGTAGATGCGCGCTTCCAGCGCCACCACGCGCACATCGTCCTGCGCCCAGGCCGACAGCGTGCCGCTCACCGTCAGCGCCTGGTCGGCCTGCCCCGCCTTCAGCAGCGCCGCGGCGTAGGAGCAGCCGATATTGACGATCAGCGAGGGCACGCCTTCGCGGCGCGCGCGCGCCAGCAGGGATTCGAGCATCGCCAGGCCGCGCGGCGCATCTTTCGCAGCGACGGTTTCGGCCTGCGCGAGGTTGGCATACAGCAGCGACCAGTCGCCGTCGCCCGCAGGCTGGCTGGCGGCCCAGGCGCCGAAGCGCGCGGCCTCGGCGGCGGCTTCGTCCGCATGCCCGCCGCGCTCCAGCGCGCGTACCAGCACCAGCCATACGGTGGCGCGATCCTGCTGGTCCAGTCCTTCTTCCGGCGCCATCGCCTGGCGCGCCTGCCGTGCCGCTTCGGCGTCGTCGCCCATGTCCAACGCCATCTGCGCCAGCAGCGCCGGCACTTCGGCGGCGAGGACCGCATCCTCGTGCGGATCGATCTCGCGCAGCAGCTGGCGGGCCAGCGAGGAAGCTTCCAGCATGCGGCCGTTGTCGGCCAGCGCGATCGCACGCACGAAGGTGAGTTCGCGGCGCATGTGCACATCGGCCAGGTCCGCGCTCAAGGGCCAGAAGCGGTCGGTGATGGCCAGCTCGTCGCGGTATTTCAGCTGCTGCTTGGCCACGCTGGCCATGCCGTCCAGCACGGCCGGCAGCATGGTGCGCGCGCCGTAGCGCGAATACTGGTCGTAGGCGCGCTGCAGGAAGGTCATCGCGCTGTCGAGCTGGCCCTGCTTGGCGGCGATCAGGCCCATGTCGAAATCCGCGCGCGACATGCCGAACACATTGCCGGTCAGCGTATACGTCGCCCTGCCCTTGCCCAGGAAGGTCATGGCCACGTCGATCTTGTCCTGCGACTGCGCCAGCCACGCGCGGTTGAGATAGGTATTGGCCAGCTCGTCGCTGGCCTTGGCCTGCTCCAGCACGTGGATCGCCTCGTCCAGCGCCGCCGCGGCGCGGTCGAATTTCTGCGCGGAGGCATAGCGCAGGCCCAGCGTGAACAGCACGCGGCCGCGCAGGATCGGATCCTTGCTGTGCTCGCGCTCCAGCCGCGAAAGCAGCTCCTGCAGGTGTTTCTCGCAGGCGTCGCGCTGGCCGCGGTCGCATTCGAGGATGGCGCGCGTGTAGTCGACCTTCGGGTCGTTGCGCCATTCCGCCGGCACGTCGTCGATCACTTTCTGCGCGGCATCGATCTGGTTTTCCATGCGCGCGGCCGCCACTCTCGCCAGCCAGTCGTCGAGCTGCGAAGGCGTCTGCGCACTGCCGGTGCCGGGCACGCCGAGCCGCTTCACCAGTGCGTCGGAAGCCTGCTTGGCGGCGGCCAGCACGTCCCTGGCGATGACGTCGACACCATCGACGTGCCCGTCGGCCGAGCGCAAGCCCAGGTGGATGCGCCATGCGCCGTCGAGGAACTGCACTTCCGGCGCGATCTGCCAGGTGGCATCGAACGGATGCCTGCTGTCGTCCTCGTCGAACGCGCCGTCGCGCGACAAGGCCACCACGGTTTCGCTGGGCACCGTGCGCAGGCCGGCGGCGCGCAGATGGTTGGCGACGATGTCCATCACGCCGTAGCGCAACCAGCCCCACTCGCCTTGCGCCTGCACCTTGGCCGGCAGCACCACCACCAGGGCCGCGGGAACCAGCGCCTGCGCCGGCGTGGAAGCCTTGCGCGCGGTCCACCACCAGCCGGCGCCGAGCAGCACGAGGCAGGCGAGCACGGCAGGGACGATCCAGAGCAGGCGGCGGCGCGGCGCGGCAGTGGGCGGCGATGGCTCCATGCCGGCCTCCTCGTCCGCCGGCGCGGCGGGACGCTCCACCAGCGCGGCTTCCGGCGCCACGGTTTCGACCGCGGTCTCCGCGATCCAGTGATAGCCGATGCGCGGCACCGTGCGGATGCACGAGGTGTCGCCTTCCCACAGCCGGCGCAGCCGCACGATGTGCTGCGCCAGCAGGTTGTCGCTGACTTCGGTGCGGCCCCAGACGGCCGCGATCAGCTCGTCCTTGCCGACCGGCCGCTGGCGGTGCTCGACCAGGTAGACCAGGCAGTCGAAGGCGCTGGCCGGCAGGGTGATGAGCTCACCGTCCCGCCGCAGCTCGCGGGCCAGGGGATCCAGGCGGAACCGGCCGAACACATAAACGGGCTTTTCCATGGAAGCGCATCATACGTCGCGGCCCTTTCCGTGGGCTGTGGTGCGTCCATGCGTGGTCGGCAAGGCTCCGAAGCCGCCCTGCCAGCCGTCATCCCGGCGCAGGCCGGAATCCAGTGGCGACATGCCATAGGGAGCGAAGAGGTCTAAAAGCAAAGCTTTTGCGTCTTCAGCGACAACCGGGCATTGGCGCCACTGGATCCCGGCCTGCGCCGGAATGACGACCCTGGAGCCGGCCGCTCGATGGCCATGCCAGCTACACGGGAGCTGCCAGCTGCTTCAGAGATACCGCGTCCAGGTAATCGTGCTCAGGTTGTCGTTGGTCGCCTGGGTGCTGTTGTTGCAGTTCTTCATGCAAGGCACGGCGCCCGGCTGGTACGTATCCGGCAACTTGCTGTAGTCGAGCAAGGTGGCGCCGCTCAGCGAGACCGGCTTGGTGTCCGCCGTGTTCTGCGCCGCGGCGGTGATATAGCCGTTGATATTGGTGCTGCCGCCGGTGCTGATGGTGTTGCCGGCCATGACCGAGCCGTTGATCACCGAGGACGCGCCGACATTGATGTCGCCGCCGGAGAAGGTATCGCCCACGTAGCCGCCGGCCAGCAGGGCGACGTTGCCGATCGAATTGGGGATCAGCGTCTTGTTGGCCATATCGCAGAAATTGCTCGGATACACGCCGGCGAAATCCGCCACCTGCTGGTCGGTGAGTCCCGAACCGGTGGCCAGCCCCGCCGGCGTGGCGTTCGTGCAGATCTGGTCGTAGCCGGCGTAGTTCGGCGCGTCGGTGCGATGCGCGCCGCTGGTGCTGATGTTGCCGGTGGCGATGAAGCTGTCCAGGTAATAGCCGGTGCTCGGATTGAGATCGCCATGGAACCACAGCACGCCGCGCGCGAAGCTCTTGCCGTTGAGCGTCCATGCACCGTTGCTGTAGCTCAGGCAATCGTTCTGGTTGGAGAAGGCCTGGCAGATCGTGCGGTACGGCGTGGTCGGCTTCATGCACTGGCCCTTGCCGCCGCTGGTGAGCGTGCCGGGGACCAGCTTGGTGCACAGGAAATCCTGGTAGCCGCGGCCGTTGGCCTGCGGATACCAGCCCAGGTAATAGGTGCCGCTGTCGATGCCGTTGACGTTGGACACGGTCACGCGGATCGCGCCGTCGACGAAATCGAACGCGTAGTTGGCCGAGTCCTTCAGCGCATAGGCGTCGATCGCGGGCTTGTCGACGGTCACCGCCGGCAGCTTGGCCAGCGCCACCGGTGTGATGTCCACCTTCAGGCCCGGCTGCACGGTGACGTTGGCCGACATGAACTGCGAGCCCTTGGTCAGGGTGCCGCCGATGGTGCCGGTGACGCCGGTCCAGGTGTTCACGCTGAGGTTGCCCTGCCCGGTCAGCTGGCCGACCGAACCGGAGTTCTCCATGCTGGTATTGCCCTGGGTGATCACCGTCGTCGCGCCGCCGCCGGTCAGCTTGACGTCGCCGATGGCGGTGATCTTCGTGTTGTTGTTGCCGCCGGCATAGACCACCGAGCCGTTGGCGGTGATGGTGCCGGCGCTGCCGCCGCTGCCGGTCCACACCACCTTGCCCATGGTGCGGATGCTGGAGATGGTCACGCCGCCGGCCGGCACGATCACGTCGCCGATCGCGTCGACCGAGGTCGCGCTGCCGCCGTTGAAGGTGACCGTGCCGTTGGACTGCACCGCGAACGGCTTGGCGCCGCCGTTGATGGTGACATTGCCCAGCGCGCTGATCAGGTCGGCGCTGGCCGCGCCGGTGACGGTCACGTCGCCGTTGGCGTAGATGTTGTTGACGTGGATGCCGCTGCCCACCGTCACGTTGCCGGTGGCACGGATGGTGTTGATGCCGTCCACCGAGGCGCTGTCCAGGGTCACGTTGCCCTGCACGTTGAGGTTGGCGTTGTTGCCGCCCAGCACCTTGATGCCGCCGGTGAGGTTGAGATCCTTGTAGATGTTGATCGTATTGATCAGCGTCGGCTGGTTGGGCAGGCCTGAGGTGGAACCGCCCGAGCCCGGCTGCGGCGTGACGTCGTACACCGCCTGCAGCACGGACTTGCTCGCCGCCGCGGTGCCGTCGGCGGCGCTGCCGACCAGGTCGACCGTAATGCGGTAGGTGTTGCGGCCCTTGCCGTCCTTGCCCTTGACCACGCTGACCACGTTGGCGGTGAGCGTGCTGCCGGTGATCCGCAGCGCGCCGGAGAGCTGGGCGAGCGTGCTCTCGTCGGCTTTCTGCAGATAGCGGCGCACCGCTTCGGCGCCGTCCCAGGCGCCGTCCTGCGCGGGCGTCACCGCATGCAGGCTCAGTTGCCCTTCCTGCGTGCTGCGCACCGCGTGCGCCACGCCGAACGCGGTGGCGGTCATGGCCAGGCCGACCAGGATCACCAGCAACAAGGTGGCCATGCCGCGCTGGCGGCGGCCGCTGTCGTACGGACGGAATTTGCTCTGGCGGTGCTTGGGCATGGTGGCGCGATCGCTCAAGTCAGTGGCGGAAATTGGGCAGGCACACCGAGAACGCGGCGTGGTCGGCCATGGTCGGCTGGGTGCCGCGGCCGAAGCTGCTGGAAGCGCTGGCCGGTTCGGGGTAGTAGTTCAGCTGCATCGCGTTGACCGCATCGGTATGCGTGTACGGCCAGCAGGTGCTGGCGAGCGCTTCGAACAGGCCGGTGGCCTGCATGTTGCCCGGCGAGGTCAGCGCACGTGTCTGCCAGGTCAGCTGGCCCCAGCTGGTGGCGTCGGTACAGGCCATCGGCTGCAGCGCAAGCAGCTGTGCGCCGTTCGCACCGCCCAGCAGCACCAGGCCGCCGCAGCGATAGGCGGCCGGATCCGGATTGGCGTTCGCACCGCTGGGGTTATAGCCCCACACCACGGCATTGCCGCGCACCGCGCTGTCGTAGCCGGCGGCAGCGGTGCCGGTCAGCTTGCCCTTGTCGAACTTGGCATTGGCGATGACGATCAGGTCCTGGCCGGCGGTGGCGCTGACGCCGAAGCCGGCTTCCTGCAGCCCCACCTGCGCGCCGAGCACGCTGGCGACCACTTCGCCGTCCTGGATGGCCTGGGTCTTCACGTCTTTGGCCACTACCACCATCGACTTGTAGAGCATGAGCATGCCGCCGACCGTGATCACGCCGATCAGCAGGCCGACCAGCATGCTGATCAGGGTGTAGCCGCGCTGAAGTTGTCCGGTTCTCACGACGCGCTGTCTCCGTAGCCGTGACCATGGCCGTGGTCCTTGCCATTGCCATTGCCATTGCCATTGCCATTGCCGTTGCCATTGCCGTTGCCATTGCCGTTGCCATTCCCGCTGCCGCCGTCATCCGACGACGCGCAGGCGGTGACGTCGCCGTTGCCGACGGCGATGGACGGCGCGCTGCTGTTGCCGGCCGGATCGGCGCCGGTGCACAGCAACACCTGGGTGGTGCCCTGCACGCTGATGCCGTTGACGGTGCGCGCCGCGCCGTCGGCGCAGATCACCTGCAAGGTGGACAAGGTGCCGTTGGGCGAACGCAGCCTGGCCATGCCCTGGTTGGCCCCGCCGGGACACAGCGAGGCGCCGTAGCGCTGCAGCAGTTCGCGCATCTGTTGCGAGGCGATGCCCTCCAGGCGCTGGTCTTTGGCGCTGATCGCCAGGCGTCCGGTCATATAGGCGGTGCCGGCGCCGATGATCGCGGTGATCAGCACGGCGATCAGCGCTTCGAGCAGGACATCGCCGCGCTGGCGGCGGGCGGAGCTGCGCCGCGGCCGGCGCTCAGGGAACGGATACGACGAAGGCATCTTCATCACCTGCATGGGCCTCGATGGATGTGGTCGTGCACGTCGCCGCGGCGACGTCCATGGCCAGCGCCGCGCCGCGGGCGCTGTAGGCGACGCAATGGAAGGCGGCCTTGCTGGCCAGCACGATCGAACTGCCGGTCGGCAGCGTGGCGCTCCACGCCAGCGTGCCCTTGCCGCAGGCGGTGCTCTGGTCCGGGCGCGCCACCGCGATGGTGTTGCCGCTCAGGCAGACGAAGGCGCCCGGTTGGGCCGGATCGGCGATGCCGGAGGGATTGCGCATGGCCAGCGCCTTGGCACGCCCCAGCCCTTCGGCCAGGATGCCCGCGGCCTCGCGCTGGTGGGCCGAATCGACCCAGGCCTTGGTCAGCGGCAGGCCGACCAGGCAGATGACGAACATCAACGTGATGGTCACCATCAGCTCGATCAGCGACATGCCCCGCTGCCGGCGGGGATGCCGGCCGGTCACCATGTGGTGATCGAACCGCAGTCGCCCGGCACCTTGCGCTGGCCGGCGTCGTCGAGGGTCAGCTGGCACTGCGCCAGCCGGCCGGAGGTGCCGTTGGCGGTGAGCAGGTAGCCGGCGGCGGTGGACTTGACCGTATAGGTGAAGTCCTTGCCCTGCGCCGGGTGCCAGCCCTTCAGGCCGGTCTCGGTATCGGCCGTGCTGGTGGTGTTCATCACCGGATACGCCAGCTGCCGCTGCAGCGCGTTCTCCAGATTCAGCGACAGCGCCACCAGGTCGCCCTGGGCGGTGCGCACCTTGCTGCGGGTGATGTACGACAGGTACGAGGAGATCGCGATGGCGGACAGCACGGCCACGATGGCCAGCACCACCATCAGTTCGATCAGCGAAAAGCCGCGGACGCGCACTGGCGCCGCTTTAAGGTTGCATGACATTGGACGGTCGCCCCCTGTGGCGAAAGAGCGTCCGCACCTCCGCCCGGGCGGGCGCCGCGGAGAGGTGGCCTGACCGGGAAGGGTGCGGACGATGGCGACAGTGTCCCTGCCCTGCGCCGGCGAATGGAGTTCCGGAAGGCGCCAGCGTGGGGTCAGTTGAGGCCAGGGTTCCGGAGGGAGCCGCGCACATCCGCGGTTGCGCTCCGCCTGCCCCCCCCTTCTCCGTGTATGTACCGGCCACATGGTGGACAGGTGTTCGGGGACATGGTGGACACCCCTCAAGAAGGTGGAACCCTTCTCCCTCCGGGAGAAGGTGGCGGCAGCCGGATGAGGGTGCGGGCGGAGCGGTGCACATCACCCTTGCGCTCCGCCCGCACCCTCACCCCCACCCCTCTCCCGGAGGGAGAGGGGCTCAGCGTCGCGGTACGCGCAAACGTTGCGGCCCCTCGACCTTCAAGATGGAACCCTTCTCCCTCCGGCGACCCGAAGGTAGTCCCCGTGGGAGAGAAGGTGGCGGCAGCCGGATGAGGGTGCGGGCGGAGCAGTGCGCATCACTTCCACGCTCCGCCCGCACCCTCACCCCAACCCCTCTCCCGAAGGGAGAGGGGCTCAGCGTCGCGGTACGCGCAAACGTTGCGACCCCTCGACCTTCAAGGTGGAACCCTTCTCCCTCCGGGAGAAGGTGGCGGCAGCCGGATGAGGGTGCGGGCGGAGCGGCGCACATCACTTCCGCGCTCCGCCCGTACCCTCACCCCAACCCCTCTCCCGAAGGGAGAGGGGCTCAGCAAAGAACCTCACCACATCGAAAACGCATGCTTCATTCATCCCCCGCGAATGCCATTCCGGCGTAAAAACCGAGACTTGCGTCTCATCCCTCCGCAGCCCGCGGAGTGCTGGAGACCGCGATGTCACCGATGCCCCCCGACCGCCTGGTCGTACCCGCCACCCACGTCTACACCCTGCGCCGCCTGCTCATCACGCACGGCGGACCGGTGACTCACGCTCTGGATGAGCTGGACCGGCCGCTGGCCCAGGCCGGCCAGGGCGGGGCGGTGTCCCTGCGCCTGGACGACCAGTGGTGCGCCCGGGTAGAAAGCCTGGGGCAGCCGGAACTCGGCCACCTTTCCGGCCGCGCCTGCCGGGTCGCCGAACACGGCGTGCTCGGCTTCGCCCTGCTGAGCTGCGCCAACCTCGGCGAGGCGCTGAAGCTGTGGACCCGCTACGCCCCCACCCTCGCCGGCGGTTTCGAGATCCGCCAGGCAGTGGTGCCGGGCGGCATGGAATTCACCATCCGCGACCTGTACCCGCTGCTGCCGGGCCGCAGCTTCGCCATGGACCGCTTCGTCGCCTTCACCCTGGGCCTGTGCGAACAGCTGGCCGGCCTGCCGCCGCAGGCCATGGCGCTGTACCTGCCCGCCCGCGCGCTGACCCGCGCCGTGGCCGCCTCCCGCCATCACCCGATGCCGGCGCTGGCCGGCGATCCTGGCCAGGTGCGGCTGATCGTGTCCAACACCAGCCTGGCCACGCCGATCGCCAGCGCGCACGCCGCCCTGCTGGCCGTGCTGCAGCAGCAGTGCGAACTCGAACATGCGCGCGTGCGCCGCCCCGGCGACTGGGCCGGCCGGGTCGAACACCTGCTGGAGCGCCGCCTGGACCTGCCGTTCCCGATCGAGGCCGCCGCCAAGGCGCTGTGCGTGTCCACCCGCACGCTGAAGCGCCGGCTGCAGGAAGAAGGCTGGAGCTACCGCACCCTGGTCGACGAAGTGCGCAAGCGCGAAGCCCTGCGCGCGATGGCCAACCCCTCGCTGCGCCTGGAAGACATCGCCGGCCTGGTCGGCTACACCGACCAGGCCAACTTCGCCCGCGCCTTCCGCCGCTGGACCGGCCAGGCCCCCGGCACCTATCGCACCGAACAGGCGGCGAAGGTGACGCCGCTGCGCCAGGCCTTCCGCGCGGCGGCATGAAAAAACGCCCCGCTTCGCAGCGCCGCGCAAGGCGACGGTACGAAGCGGGGCGCCCGGTCAAGCGCTTGTCGATCAACCCCAGAAGCTGGTGTCGCCGTTCGCCAGCGGCGAAGCGAGCACGGTGCGATCCAGCCAGGATTCGTTGAACCAGGCCGCGAAGTCGCCGCGCATCTGCGGCGTCAGTTCGTGCTTGGCCAGGTAACGCCGCTGCCGGCATTCGCTGCCCTGCCCGGCCAGTTGCGCCACGGTGCGCTCGGCGTGTTCCAGCGGCATCCGCTCGTCCAGCACGCCGTGTCCCACGAAAGCATGCAGGTGCCCATGCCCGGCCCCCATCGCCAGCATTTCGCCAGGCAGCGGCAGGCGCCCGCCAAGCACGCCCAGGCCATGCGCCGGTTGCGTCGCATCCAGCGCCACCGACGCCGCCAGCAGACCGCCCTGCCCGAACCCCGCGATCGCCGTACGCGACGCATCCACGCCAAGCCACGCCTGCAGCATGCCCACAAAACCGAGCGTGCCCTCCAGGCTGGAGCGAAACGTGGCGCTCATGTCATGGCAACCTGACGCATCGAGCGCCGGCAGATCCCACGCAAACGCCCCGCGCCGCAACGGCACGCAAGCTCGCGGCATCACTACCGCCACACCTTCGGCGATCCCATCCGCCACCGCGGCGAACTGCGTTTCGCATTCACCCGCCTCATGCAGCAGCACGAGCAGCGAAGCGACATAACCGTAGCCGCCCTTGCGCAGCAGGAAGGGAAACGCGAAGCGCGGATCGTCGATCCATTCCAATCCCTGGTCCAGGCGCTGCGGGATCCGTTCCCGCGCGAGCAGAGAGGTTTGACGTGACATGAGAACCAACGGAGCGAACAGAAGGACGACAGGAAGCCTCGCGCCCGGCAAAGACAACACGGGGAGGCGCTTGCGAACGATGATTGCAGACCGCGGCCTGGCAACTTGCCAACCACGGCGTGCGAGACATCGCAACGAACCGTGCGGACACCTCAGTGCATGCGTGCGCCCGATCACGGAATGACTCCAGTATCCGTATCTGTGCCGATGAAGACAGGTGATTTCGGGCCGGGGTGGCGTCAAGGGAGGCCAGTGTCGGGAGTGCTGGCTGATCCGCGCCGTGCTCATGCGAGCGATGAATGCAACGACACTTGCATGCTTCAAAGGCCAATTGGCATGTGCACACGTTTCCGCGAGCCCCGGCCCCTCACCCCAAACCTCTCCCCGGTGGGGAGAGGGGGATGGAGGCCGTCGCAAAAATCGAACTGAGAGCACGCGGCGCAGCCCGCGGCGTTCCGCTTGCGCGCTTTTGCTCGTGCTCTTGATCTTCAACCCCCTTGGCGCGGCGGTGAGGGCTGGACGATCAGGCTCCGAAGGGGGCGAGGACAGGAGTCCTCGCCTTTTTGACGGGACATGGATGTCCCGTCAAAAAGCCCGGCCAGCCCTCATGTACCCGCAGCAGCGAAGCTGCTGAGGGCGCCGTGCAGGGTGCCCTTCTCTTTGCCTACTTTCTCTTGGGCAAGCAAGAGAAAGTAGGTCGGGCCGCGGCAGCGGCACGAAACCCTCGCCAACGGCGAGACAAAGCTACGCGCAACGCGACCATCGAGCGTGGTCGTCACTGGATGACTCGCTTCGCTCGCCCCTTCGGGGCCGCCCTGCGGGCGTTCTTCACGCTACGCGCTCGTCCTGCCTGCGCAGGAATGACGAGCGGAGCGGATGCCGGTTCGCGCCGAATGAGGAGTCACACTTGAGCCCCCCATGATCGCGTGACACGATCCACGCGATGAGCGCCAAACCCACCCCACCGCAGCACCTGCGCGACCTGGCGCGCCTGCGTCGCGTCCGCGACCGCATCGACCGCGAATACGCACAACCGCTCAACGTCGAAGCGCTCGCCACCGACATCGGCATGTCCGCCGGCCACCTCAGCCGCCAGTTCCGCCTCGCCTACGGCGAATCCCCGTACGCCTACCTGATGACCCGCCGCATCGAACGCGCCATGGCCCTGCTGCGCCGCGGCGACCTCGGCGTCACCGAGGTCTGCTTCGAAGTCGGCTGTGCCTCGCTCGGCACCTTCAGCACCCGCTTCACCGAACTGGTCGGCATGTCCCCCAGCGCCTACCGCAGGCAGCAGGCCGAAGCCACCATCGGCCTGCCCTCCTGCGTCGCCCGCCAGGTCACGCGACCGATCAGGAATCGAGAAGCGCCGGAAACCGAGCCGCACCTAGACTGAGCGCCGTGGACAACACCACGCCAACCCCACTCAGCCCCGGAGACCGTGCCATGGACATCACCATCCATTCGAGCTTCCTCCCGCAGAACGACCCCGACGCCGCCCTCGCCTTCTACCGCGACACGCTCGGCTTCGAGGTGCGCAACGACGTCGGCTACGGCGGCAAGCGCTGGATCACCGTCGGCCCCGCCGGCCAGCCCAGTGTCAACGTCGTGCTGTATCCGCCGGAGGCCAGCCCCGGCATCACCGACGACGAGCGGCGCACCATCGCCGAGATGATGGCCAAGGGCACCTTCGGCATCATCCTGCTGGGCACGCACGACCTGGAAAAAGCATTCGAGAAGCTGCAGGCGCGCGACGCGGACATCGTGCAGGAGCCGACGGACCAGCCGTATGGCGTTCGCGATTGCGCGGTGCGGGATCCGGCCGGGAACATGATCCGGATCCAGCAGCTGCGCTGAGCGAATGCGCATGGCGTAGGTTGGGGTGAGCAAAGCGAACCCCAACGTGGCTGCAACGTTTGAGGTTCGTTGGGGTTCGCCGGTGGCTCACCCCAACCTACGCTCTTGAGAGGATGCATGATGAGCAAGGCCGACCAGACCGCCAACCGCCACGACCTCATCCGCGTCCACGGTGCGCGCGTGAACAACCTCAAGGACGTCAGCGTCGACATCCCCAAGCGCCGCCTGACCGTGTTCACCGGCGTGTCCGGCTCCGGCAAGAGCTCGCTGGTGTTCGGCACCGTCGCCGCCGAATCGCAGCGCCTGATCAACGAGACCTACAGCGCCTTCGTGCAGGGCTTCATGCCCACGCTCGCACGTCCCGATGTCGACGTGCTCGAAGGCCTGACCACCGCCATCCTGATCGACCAGGAGCGCATGGGTTCGGACCCGCGCTCCACCGTCGGCACCGCCACCGACGCCAACGCGATGTTGCGCATCCTGTTCAGCCGCCTGGGCAAGCCGCATATCGGCCCGCCCAGCGCGTTCGCCTTCAATGTCGCCACGGTGAACGCGGTCGGCGCGCTGACGGTGGAGCGCGGTGCGAAAACCCGGACGGTGAAGGAAACCTTCAGCCGCACCGGCGGCATGTGCCCGCGCTGCGAAGGCCGCGGCGCCGTCACCGACTTCGACCTGGCGCAGATGTACGACGACAGCAAGTCGCTCAACGAGGGCGCGCTGAAGATCCCCGGCTACAGCATGGACGGCTGGTTCGGGCGCATCTTCAGCGGCTGCGGCCTCTTCGATCCGGACAAGCCGATCCGCAAGTTCAGCAAGAAGGAACTGCACGACCTGCTCTACAAGGAGCCCACCAAGATCAAGGTCGACGGCATCAACCTCACCTACGAGGGGCTGATCCCGAAGATCCAGAAATCGATGCTGGCCAAGGATGTCGATGCGATGCAGCCGCATGTGCGCGCCTTCGTCGAGCGCGTGATCACCTTCAGCACCTGCCCCGATTGCGGCGGCACGCGGCTCAGCGCGGGCGCGCGCTCCTCGAAGATCGGCAAGCTCAACATCGCCGACGCCTGCGCGATGCAGATCAGCGACCTGGCCGCCTGGGTGCGCGGCCTGAAGGAACCCTCGGTGGCGCCGCTGCTGGCCAAGCTGCTGCACACGCTCGATTCCTTCGTGGAGATCGGCCTGGGCTATCTGTCGCTGGAGCGGCCCGCGGGCACGCTGTCCGGCGGCGAGGCACAGCGCACCAAGATGATCCGCCACCTCGGCTCCGCGCTCACCGATGTCACCTATGTGTTCGACGAACCGACCATCGGCCTGCATCCGCACGACATCCAGCGCATGAACGGCTTGCTGCTGCAGCTGCGCGACAAGGGCAACACCGTGCTGGTGGTCGAGCACAAGCCGGAGGCGATCGCCATCGCCGACCACGTGATCGACCTGGGTCCCGGCGCCGGCTCGGCCGGCGGCAAGGTGGTATTCGAGGGCAGCGTCGAAGACCTGCGCGCCAGCGGCACGCTGACCGGCAAACACCTGGACGACCGGGCCCGCCTGAAATCCTCGGTGCGCAAACCGTCCGGCGCGCTGAAAGTGCGCGGCGCGAAAACGCACAACCTCAAGAACCTCAACGTCGATATCCCGCTGGGCGTGTTGGCGGTGGTCACCGGCGTCGCCGGCTCCGGCAAGAGCTCGCTGATCCACGGTTCGGTGGCCGGCCAGGACGGCGTGGTGGCGATCGACCAGGCGCCGATCCGCGGCTCGCGGCGCAGCAATCCGGCCACCTATACGGGCCTGCTCGATCCGATTCGCAATGCCTTCGCCAAGGCCAACCAGGTCAAGCCCGCCCTGTTCAGCGCCAACTCCGAAGGCGCCTGCCCTAGCTGCAACGGCGCCGGCGTGGTCTATATGGACCTGGCGATGATGGCCGGCGTCGCCACCGTGTGCGAGGAATGCGAAGGCAAGCGCTTCCAGGCCCAGGTGCTGAAGTACAAGTTCGGCGGCAAGGACATCAGCCAGGTGCTGGCGATGCCGGTGGACGAGGCACTGGCGTTCTTCGGCAATGGCAAGAGCGGCGTGCCGGCCGCACGGGCCATCCTCGAGCGCCTCGCCGACGTGGGCCTGGGCTATCTCGGCCTCGGCCAACCGCTCACCACCTTGTCCGGCGGCGAACGGCAGCGGCTGAAGCTGGCCACGCAGATGGGCGAGAAAGGCGGCATCTACGTGCTCGACGAACCGACCAGCGGCCTGCACCTGGCCGACGTCGGGCAACTGCTCGCCCTGCTCGACCGGCTGGTCGACGGCGGCAAGTCAGTGCTGGTGATCGAACACCACCAGGCGGTGATGGCGCATGCCGACTGGATCATCGACCTTGGGCCGGGCGCCGGCCATGACGGCGGGCGCGTGGTGTTCGAAGGCACGCCCGCGCAGTTGGTGACGGAGCGTTCCACGCTGACCGGCGAGCATCTGGCGGCTTATGTCGGCGCGTCGACGGCGCGCAAGACCGCCCGATCAAAAGCGCGCGCGGCGTCCTAGCACCATGCCCGCGGCCGCTGGTCCGGCGGCGGCACGGGGTCGATAACCGGCGCCGGCAGATCGGGATCGACTATCGGCGGCGGCACAGGCCCGGGCATGGGCGGGATTTCCGGCGAGTCTGGCATCGGCGTGGCCGGATCCGGCGGCGGCGGACCGGGCGGTTTCACCGGATCCGGCGTGGGGGCGGGCACTTCGCCCGGCCCGGCGATGCCGGTCCAGGAAAAAGTCGATGGCGCGTACAGCCTGGCCGTGGCGCAGCGGGTAACGTGCATCTGGTTATCGTCGACATCGAAGAAAAGTTTCATGCAGGACATCCCGCCGCGCCGTCGTCAGGTCAATGCGCGGCCGTGGTGGCCGGCGCGGGGTTCGGCGAGGTGTGCGATGCCGGCGGCAACGTGGAGCTGGACGGCGAAGTCTGTGCCGGAGGCGGCGGCGTGGTGGCCGGTGCGGAGGCCGGCGAGGCCGGCGTGGAAGCGCCCGGTTGTGCCGCGTTCTGGTCGGTGTTGTCGTTGCGGCCGGTGCAGCCGGCCAGGGCCAGCAGGCTGGCGGTGAGGACGGTCGTCGCGTAAGCGCTGAAACGTTTCATGGGAAGCCTCGTGTCGAAAGTGCATCGTCAAGGGACGGTTCGCGCACCGGCGCGGCATCCGCGCGGCGCGCCATTCAGTGCGGCGTGGATACGCGCTCGGAGACCTCGGCCTTGAGCGATCGGGCGTCGGTGCGTTCCAGGTCGGCCAGCGCGACGATGCCGCAGATTTCGCCGCTGCCGTCGGTGATGGGTACACGGCGGATGCGCTCGCCTTTCATCAGGTTGGCGACCTCCTCCAGCGAAGCGTCTTCCTGCAGGGTCTTGGCCGGTGCGGTCATGCACTGCCCCACCCTCGACTGGTCCGTGCGCTCGCCATTGGCCACGCAGCGCACCACGATGTCGCGATCGGTGATCACGCCGGCCAGATGCCGCTGCGCATCGACCACGGGCACTTCGCCGACGTCCTCTTCGAGCATGATCCGCGCGGCGTGCTCGAGCGTGTCGTCCGTCGAACAGCAGCGCGGCTGCGGGGTCATGATGTCTTTTGCCTTCATGTCTTTGGCCTTCATGCGGTTCTCCACGCGCCTCGGTCCCGCGGTGCTCTGCAGTCCCGTGCCCGCCCTTGGCTTCAGCGATGCTTGTGGCTCTGCTCGCCGGCCTGGACGTGCTGCTCGTGGCTGCCGCCGCGGCTGCCGGCGCTCTTGTCCTGCATGTCCTTGCCGCCGGCATTCTGCTGCTGGCCGCCCTGGCTGGCCTTGCCGCCCTTGCCGGAAGCCTCGCGCTGTTTCTGTTCGTCCATCGAGCCGAAGCCACGCTTGTTATCGTTCATGATTCATCTCCGGGGTTGCGAATGAGTGCTGCGCGGAGCGCATGCTGGCGTCTCGCACGAATGCATGTTGCGTACCGGGGATTGAAAGCGATGCGTGCAGAGGGTCAACGGGCTCTTCCACAGCGGCACCACGTTCATCCCGCGGCAAGGCGCGCGGCAACCTGCCGCAGGTCCTTCACCAGCTCGGCATAGGCGCGCTCGCGCGCATCGCCACCGCGTGTGCGCAACACATAGGAGGGATGCCAGGTGGCGATGCCTTCGGCCTGCGCCGCCAACGGTTGCCATTGCCCACGCTGCTGCGTCATGCGAAAACGCGCGCCGAACAGCGCCTGCGCCGCCATCGCGCCCATCGCCACGACCAGGCGCGGCTTCACCCGCAGCAGTTCCGCCGCCAGCCACTGACGACAGGCGGCCTGCTCGGCCGCGTTGGCGCGCTTGTGCAGGCGCGCCTTGCCGCGCGGCTCGAACTTGAAGTGCTTGACGGTATTGGTGAGATACACCGCTTCGCGACTCAGGCCCGCCTGCGTCAGCGCCTTGTCCAGCATGCGTCCGGCCGGCCCGACGAAAGGCGCGCCCTGCAGGTCTTCCTGCGCCCCCGGCTGTTCGCCGATCAACATCACCTGCGCATCGGCCGGCCCTTCGCCGAACACGGTCTGGGTGGCATGCATCCACAGCGGGCAGTCGCGGCATTGCTTCGCCTTGCGGCGCACCGTGGCCAGCGAGCCGGTAGGAATGCGCTCCGGCGGCTTGGCCAGCGGCAGGTCCGCTACATCGGGCCGGAATGGAATCCGCTGCGGCATGCGGGCTCCGTGCGATGAAGTTGTGCAGCGCTTTAACCGATGACGGCTGAAGACGCAGTGCACATGACGTCAGCGAACCCGAGCAAGCGCACTCACGACGCGGCGCCGCGGATTTCACGCATGCGTGAAAGCGCGCGGCAGAAGCTGTGATTTCCCCACGCCGAGCCGAGCCATATGCCCGATCGCAAGACGCCGCGCCCCGCTGCCGAGATCGAACACGCATCGAAAGACCGCAAAAGCACCTCCTGGCTCAAACGCCTCAGCGCCGGCCTGATCACCGGCGCCGCCGACGACGATCCCAGCGGCATCGCCACCTATTCGCAGGCCGGCGCCAGGTTCGGCTACGGCACGCTGTGGTCCGTGCTGCTTTCCATTCCGCTGATGGTGGCGATCCAGGCCGCCAGCGCGATGATCGGCCGCACCACCGGCCGGGGCCTGGCGCGCAACATGTCGCAGCGCTTTCCGCTCTGGCTGGTGCGCACCCTGGCGATATGGGTGGCGATCGCCAATGTGATCAACCTGGGCGCCGACATCGCCGCGATGGGCGCGGCGGTGCAACTGCTCGCTGGCGGTCCGCGTCTGCTGTACAGCACGGTGGCCGCCCTGCTCTCGCTGGCGCTGCAGGTCTACGTACCTTTCTCGCGCTACTCGCCTTATCTGAAAGTGCTGACCTTCAGCCTGTTCGCCTATGTCGGCACGCTGTTCGTGGTGCAGGTGCCGTGGAAGGAGGCGCTGGCGGCACTGGTGATACCGCAGATCCAGCTGAAGGCCGAATACGCGGTGACCATCGTCGCGATCCTTGGCACGACGATCAGCCCTTACCTGTTCTATTGGCAGGCCGCGCAGGAAGTGGAGGAGCTGCGCCACGATCCCGGGCGCGAGCCGCTCAAGCGCAAGCCGGCCCAGGCACCCGAGGCGCGGCGGCGCATCCGCGTGGATACGGTGGTGGGGATGGTGTACTCCAACACGGTGGCGTTCTGCATCATGCTGACCGCCGCCGTGGTGTTGCATGCGCACGGCAAGACGGAGATCCAGACGTCCGTGGATGCAGCCGCTGCGCTGCGCCCGGTGGCGGGGGCATTGGCATTTGCCTTGTTTGCCGCGGGTATCGTCGGCACCGGCCTGTTGGCCATTCCGGTGTTGGCGGGTGCGACCGCCTATTTCCTCGCCGATGCGTGGGAGTGTCCCTGCGGGTTGGAGAAGAAGCCTGGCGAGGCGAAGGTGTTCTATGGGTTGCTGGTGGCGGCGGTGGTGCTGGGCACGGCGCTGACGTTGACGCCGATCGATCCGATGAAGGCGTTGTTCTGGAGTGCGGTGATCAATGGGGTGGCGGCGGTGCCGTTGATGGCGGTGATTGTGTTGTTGGCGGGGGATCGCCGGGTGATGGGGGCGCAGGTGGTGGCGCCGTGGGTGAGATGGGGCGGGTGGGCGGCCACGGTGGCGATGGGGGTGGCGGATGTGGTGATGTTTTTGACGTTTTTTGGGGGAGTGGGGTGATCGCTGGTGCGATGGGGAGGCGCTGCTTGCGCTTTTTTCCGTCATTCCGGCGCAGGCCGGAATCCTGTTTCCGTGTCGCCTGATGGTCGCGTGGCGGCGACTTGGCCGCTACGCAGCGGGCGTTCCTTTTTTTGCTCGTCATTCCGGCGTAGGCTGGAATCCAGTTTCCGTATCGCCTGATGGTCGCGATCCGGTGACCTGGCCGCTTATGCAGCGGGCATTTCGGACGCCTGCCGGCGCCCGAGTTACTTTTTCTTTGCTGGCCCAAAGCAAAAGTAACCAAAAAGAAATGGCCTAAGAGCCGGGACTGAGGCGAGCTTTGGCGCTGCGCTTCTCTTGCCACACCCTTGCACCCCTCACCCCTCCGGGGAGAGCGCAGGGTGAGGGGCCGGGCGGAGCGTCGTGTAACCTCGCGATCCCGGCGTAGGTTGGGGTGAGCCGCAGGCGAACCCCAACGCTGCGAGGCGTATGTAAGGTGACGACGTTGGGGTTCGCCTGCGGCTCAAATGCCAACCACAAATCAGCCTTTCCCTACAGACACGCCATGCGCATCTCGATAGCCTGAGCAGGTCGTCGATGCACCGCGTCTCGGATACACATCGACGACCTTCCGCGATGAAGCGAAAGCGCGGGCCGCATGGGGTAGTGACCCATACGGCCCGCTGACCACAACCAACTTACACGGAGTTAGTCATGGCTATCAGCAATGATACGGGAACGTTTTGCCCGAATGTTCTGACCGAACATGCCCCTACCAGCCCCTTGGGTCGTCCTTTCCACGGCGCCGACACCGACTCAAGCTTCCAGCTCCGCACCCACAACGACCTGGCCAGCATCAGCATGGCCATCAACGTCCTTACCGGCATCCTCGCCAACAGCGACACCTTCCGCGACCTGCAGGCATGCAACGTGCCGGTGCAGCAGGGCGAATGGCCACTGCCGCCGACCTGCGTGGAAGGCGTGTTCACCGCCGTGCATTACCTGAGCCGTTATGCGGAATCGCTCAGCTATCGCCTCGATGAGGCCGAGGAAGGCATCGCTCCGTAAGGCCACGCGTAGGTTGGGGTGAGCCGCAGGCGAACCCCAACATCGTCACCTTCATACGCCTCGCAGCGTTGGGGTTCGCCTGCGGCTCACCCCAACCTACGCCGGATCGCGAGGTTTCGTACGACGCTCCGCCCGGCCCCTCACCCTGCCCTCTCCCCGGAGGGGAGAGGGGTGCAAGGGTGTGGCAAATAAAGCGCAGCACCAAGGCTCGCCCCAGTCCCGCTCTTAGGCCATTTCTTTTTGGTTACTTTTGCTTTGGGCCAGCAAAGAAAAAGTAACTCGGGCGCCGGCAGGCGTCCGAAATGCCCGCTGCATAAGCGGCCAGGTCACCGGATCGCGACCATCAGGCGATACGGAAACTGGATTCCAGCCTACGCCGGAATGACGAGCAAAAAAAGGAACGCCCGCTGCGTAGCGGCCAAGTCGCCGCCACGCGACCATCAGGCGACACGGAAACAGAATTCCGGCCTACGCCGGAATGACGAAAAAAAGCGCAAGCAGCGCCCCCCATCGCACCAGCGATCATCCCCCCCGCGCTGACTGCGCCTCGATAAACACCCTCCGGATCTCCGGATGCTCCCTCTTGATCTCCCCCTCCATGCGATTCACCGCCTCCTGAATCGCCGCCGCCGACAACGACGGCACAAACGACAGACTGATATTCAGCAACACCTCCCGCGGCGCGAAATGCATCGTCAACAGCTCATTGATGCCGCGCACCTCCGCCTGCGCCAGCACCAGCCGTCGCACATCGGCAACCACCTCCGGCCGTACCGCCTCCCCCACCAGCAGACTCCGGCACTCGTTCGCCAGGAGCAGCGCCGTCGCGGCCAGGATCAAGCCGATCACCAGCGACGCCACGCCGTCATACACCGGATTGCCCGACCACACCGACGCCGTCACCCCCGCCAGCGCCACCAGGATGCCCAGCAGCGCCGCGGTGTCCTCGAACAGCACCGTGAACACCGTCGGATCCTTGCTGGCCTGCACCGCCTGCAGCAACGGCGCCTGGCGCGTCTGGCGGCGAAAGGTTTGCAGCGCCAGCAGCCACACGCTGCCCTCGAATATCGCCGCGGCGACCAGCACGGCATAACTGGCCCATGCGTGCTGGATCGGATGCGGCGCGCGGATCTTCTCGATGCCCTGGTACAGGGAAACGCCGGCGCCAAGGCCGAAGATCAGGATCGCCACCATGAACGCCCAGAAATACAGCTCCAGGCCGTGGCCGAACGGATGCCGCGGCGTCGCCGGCACCGCCGCGCGGCGCAGGCCGTGCAGCAGCAGGAACTGATTGCCGGTGTCCACCACCGAATGGACCGCTTCGCTCCACATCGCCGAACTGCCGGTGACGAAAGCGGCCAGCGCCTTGGTCACGGCGATCGCGCCATTACCCAGCAGCGCGGCCAGGATCACGCGGCGCGAGGGCTGCCCCTTGGCCGGCTGTGCGATATCGAGGCGGCGCACCGCGTCGCTGGCGTGGGCGCGGTTCATCGGTGCAGGATGGTGATCTTGCCGTTCGGCTCCAGCCGCGCCTCCACCACGTCGCCGACATTGCGCACGCCCTGCGCGCGCAGCGCGCGCTCGAACATCGCCATCGGTACGTTATTGCGTCGCAGCGCCTCGCGGTCGACCAGGCCATAGCGAGCCAGCACCGCTGGCTCGCCTTCCACCAGGCGATTGAGCGACGACGTGCGCGCGGTGAAGAACGCGATGATCCGGTCCAGCGCCAGGATGGTGGCAACGCCGATGAAGGCGCCGAGCAGCGAGTTGTCGTCGCCGACGATCGCCGTGCGCAAGGTGCCGCCGACCAGGATCAGCACCACGATGTCGAAGGCGGACAGCTCGCCGAAGGTGCGCTTGCCGGCCAGCCGCAGCAGCACCAGCAGGCCGATGTAGGCGATGGCGCCCCGGACCACGAACATGTACCAGGGCATGGTGAGTTCGGTCATGGTCATGCCGTTGCCTACCCTCCTGCATTCAGCCGGTCGGACCTCCCATCACCGGCAGGATCGCGCCGGAGATGTAGCTGGCGCAGCTCGGCGCCGCGAGGAATACATAGGCGGGTGCCACCTCTTCCGGCTGCGCGGGACGCCCCATGGGATTGCTGCTGCCGAACTTCGCCACGCTCTTGGCGGGCTGGTCGGCAGGATTGAGCGGCGTCCACACGGGGCCCGGCGCCACCGCGTTCACGCGGATGCCCTTCTTCACCAGGTTGGCGGAGAGCGAGCGGGTGAAGGCATGGATCGCGCCCTTGGTGGCGGAGTAATCGAGCAGCTTCGGATTGCCGAACAAGCCGGTCTCCGAACCGGTATTGATGATGCTGGCGCCGGCCTTCATGTGCGGCAACGCGGCGCGGGCCATGTGGAAGTACCCGTACAGGTTGGTGCGGAAGGTCAGGTCCATATGTTCTTCGGTGATGTCTTCCAGGGTATCGGCGTGCTCCTGGAACGCAGCATTGTTGACCAGCACGTCCAGATGACCGAACTCCTCCACGGTCTCCTCCACGGCCTGCTGGCAGAAGTCGGGATCGGTGACGTCGCCCTGGATCAGCAGGCAGCGGCCGCCTTCCTGCTCGACATGGCGTCGCGTTTCCTCGGCGTCGTCGCTGGATTCGAGATAGACGATGCCGACGTCGGCGCCTTCGCGCGCGAACAGCACCGCGACGGCGCGGCCGATGCCGGAATCGCCGCCGGTGATCAGCGTGGCCATGCCCTTGAGCTTGTCGCTGCCTTTGTACTGCGGCGCCTTGAAGTGCGGACGGGGTTGCAGCTGATGCTCCTTGCCGGGCTTGGCCTGGTGCTGCTCAGGTAGCGGCGTCTCGGGTTGCTTGCGCGCCGTCGCCTGCTTGGGCTTGGCGGATTTTTCGGCGGCGGCGCTTTTGCCCGACTTCGCCTTGGCGCTGTCTTTCTCGTCGATTTCACGCTGCACGGCGCGCTGGCGATCGGCGGCAGCGGTGGCTTTGGAGCGGGTGCGGACGGCCATCAGGGAATTCCTCGCGGCGGGCTGCCGCATGTCGATGGGTGGGAGTGCGCCTGGGTGCGCCTCGGTGGTGCGATCGATGGTGGATTTGTGGCTATGAACAGGTCGTCAAGTTGGATACGCGATCGTGTGAGCACACGAGGCATCTCGAATCTCCGCCCCCGGGGGGGACTGCATTGGACCCCCACCGCCGAGCCGGCCCGCCATGCCCGTTCTCGGTGCCCGGCCGACTCGAGATCGGATCGGCCACACCCGCAAGAGGCGGTCATTGTTTTAGGTTTCTTCCATTAAGGATGCGACATGGAAATCAGCCAGCTGCGCAACACCATCGACTGATCGCCAGCATCAAGATCGAAAGCTGAGGACACCTATCGTGCTGTCGAAAACCGATCTTCACCGTCGCCCGAAATTCGAACTCCAATCATGAAGAAAATCATTCTCCAGGTGTGCCTCGCGGCGCTACTCGCCCTTCCTGCCCTGCCTTGCCTGGCCTTGGGCAGAAAGCAGTTCCTCTACCGAATCGACTCCAGGCCGCCGGAGGTAGTGTTCGCCGAAGGCTTCACTGCTCCGGGAGCCAACCTCGATCTGATGAACCATTACAGCTGGCTTTTCGCGCGAGGGCACGGAGAAAGCTCGGGATTCATAGACCTCGTCGGAGATGAGGAATCAGCCATTTCGCTCATGTCCATGGCGAGGAGTACGTACTCCGGATACATCTATCGCATCCAGGTCGATCAACACTTCTACAGCGTCAACAGCAGCCTGCGGGATCTTCTTCAGCGCATGCGGGCGGCGGGCGCGAATTGGAGCGTGACATTCGACGTGGAGGATCTCGTGGATCGCTTCGATTCGCACGAACAGTATGTAACCGACCAGTCGATCACCGGAGACATGATCATCTCCGCCTCTTCATTTACCTACACGGCAGGACCTTCGTTTACGGCTCCCCCGCAGATCGATATGACCCAGACGTGGGACAACGAGGATTTTGTCCAACGCGATCCTTCTTATACGAACCTCAGCCCCTACCCCATCGCCTGGTCAGCCCCGGACACCTCATCCGCTCCTTCCTCCTGTTCAAATCCAGCGCCGCAGGCGTCGAGCAGCGACAACAACGAAGGCGCTGCAGGACCGGACTGCGACGGTGACAGGCTTGCGGTCGTCGGCGCGTTCGGCGTCATAGCGGTCGGCATGCTTCCAGTCTGTCTTCCGCGCATGAAAAGAAGTATCGATGCCGCGCATTGCGCGAAGTTGCCCGTCGTCAATATCTCCAGACGCTCCAGGGCGTTGCGCGTCCTCGTGGCCGACCTGGAGCTGCAGCCCTCCGGCGGGGGACAAGGGCGCGACGAGCTATGACGGCACAGATTTCGGATTCACTCGCCATGAGATGGAAGAGCGCCATGCAACGAAGCCTGTCCAATAATTATCTGCACCTGTGGTTGATGGCTTTGTTCGCCGTCGTATCGATGCCATGCCTTGCCCAGCCCAAATTCGTCTATCGCGTCGACACCAGGCCTCCAGAAGAAATCTTCACGAGCGGCTTCACCACGAGGGGGACCAACCTCGACCTGAGAAGGTACATGAGCAACTCCATATTCGTCAGGTCGCGCGGGCCGGCAAACAATCCAGGATTCATTGCAACCACGGAGTATCGGGCCGCAGCCCTCCGCATCAGCGAATCCACTATGTTTCAAAGAGGGCTGGAGCGCGTATACATCTATCGCATTCGCGCCAACAACGACTTTTACGACCTTAATCTCAGCGTACGGCATTTACGAGAGGTCTCACATGCCGCCGGCTGTGCCGAAGATGCGAATGTCTGCACCGATTGGCTGCAAGAAGTCTCCAGGGGAATAACGTTCATGAGCGAAAGCGCGCTGCAGTCGACATTCGTAAGCGACAGATCGATTCCGGCAAACATGATTGCCTCTGTCGATGTTCTCGAGGCGACGGGAGTGGTGCGCATAGTGGACCACGCGATGCAGCAGCGCAGATTGAACCTGGCATTGATCGAGACGATCGACAATCACCACTACATCGACGCCGATACCCGCGCCAATCCCAATCCTTACACCGCACCTGAGCCGGTCACCAGCGCTTCGTCTTCAGCCTGCCGCCCGCCCATGCCACCCACCGGCGACGACGAAAGTGGAAGCGGCCCGGCAGGACCAAGTTGCGAGGGAGATCTCGTCGCCGTAGCGGGGCCGAGCGGCTACATGCATCCCGGGCTTTTTCCGGATTGCCCATCTTCGTCCCACAAAAGAAGTCTTCAGGCACCCGATTGCACACCGCCCCCGACGATCAACCTGTCCAAGCTCAGGCGGGCAATGCGCGTTCTCATCGCCACTGATGATCTGCAATCCGCCAGCGGCGGACAAGGGCACGGCGAGCTATGAAGGGCTGACGCGCGTCGACATTCACCCTCAGCTCTGCCCCGCGCGCCGCAGCGGTGTCTCCTGCTTGTCGCTCCCGCGCACCTTCGCCGCCGCGGCGCGCACCTGTCCCCGCGCGCCCAGCATCATCTCCTCCAGCCAATGCACCAGGATCGAGCTGTAGGCCTCGCGCGAAGCCTCGTCGCTCAGGCTGTGGTCGGCGCCGCGGATGACGCGATAGGTGAGCGAATGGGTTTCCGTGCAGGCCTTGCGGTAGCTGGCCAGCACGGGCGACGGGACGATCTCGTCGTGTTCGGATTCGACGATCAGCACGTCGCCGGTAAAGCGCGAGCAGGCGCGCAGGGCGCGATTGTCGTTTGCTTCGATCGGCTGGCCGCGGTAATCGCCGAGCTTCTGCACGCGCGCCAGCAGGCGCTTGGGTACGCTCCAGTCGTCGTCGCGATAGATCGCCGGCGCGCGCAGGCCGAGCCAGCACACGGGGCGGCGCTCGGTGAGCAGGGCCGCCAGGTAGCCGCCATAACTGCTGCCCACCACGGCGATGGAATCGCGCTCGACCAGCGGATGCGCAGCGAGGAAATCGTAAGCCGCCAGCATGTCGTGCAGGTTTTCCTCGCGCGAGACGGTGTCGCGCTGGCTGGCGGTGGCGACGTGGCCGGTAAGGTCGAAGGTCAGGCATACGCAGCCCAGGGCAGCGACCTTGTGCGCGTTGGCGCGGTACTGGCGCTGGCTGCCGCCCCAGCCGTGCACCATCAGCACGGCCGGCATGCGCGGCGCCGGGGAAATCAGCGTGCCCGCCAGTTCGCGGCCACGCATGCTGATGTGGATGACGTCGTCACGTACCGGCACTGCGCTTGGTCCTCACGTACTTGAGCAGGAAGCCGGCCTGTGCGTCCTCCCCATGGAACACGATCTTGGCGTCGGACGGCACCGGCTCGCGCGGGTCGTAGCTCTCGCGGGTGGCGGCCCAGACGGCACGGCGCGCGGGATGCGCCAGCAGCGCACCCACCGCCTCCACTTCCGCCGCACTGGCGCCGCCGATGCGCCAGGACTGTTCCAGCACGCCCGAATACCAGCGGCCGCCGGCGTCCCGGCCCTGCGCCACGTCGTAGTTGGCACGCGAGGCATACGTATTGGGAAAGCATTGCAGCGCTTCGTCGTGATAGCAGCGCGCCTGCTCCACCGCCAGGCGCTGATCGCCGGTTAGCGGGAGCTGGCGCAGCGTGTCCAGGCCGCCCGGCGTGCACAGCAGATCGGTGCCGCCGTACACCCATACGCCGTCGTGGTTGCGGGTCAGGCGCTGGCGGCCGACATAGCTGGCGCGGATGCCCTCCAGCGCCACCTGCCCCACGCTGACCGTGGCCACCTCCTCCAGGTTGCGCTCCACCACGAAGCCGTCTTCCAGCCACGGCCCCGGCCCGGCCTGCTCGATCAACGGCTCCAGGTCGGCGAGCGAGGCCACCACGTGCTGGCCGAGGCCGCCGGCATCCCACGGCGACTTGATACGCACGCTGCCCTCGTGCAGCAGCCGGGCGGCGGCGATGCGCAGGTCCTCCGGCGTGAACACCGCATAGCCCGGCAACACGACATCGATGACGCGCTCGGCAAACTGCTCCGACCAGCCCGGCGGCGCGGCGCTGCCGGGACGCACCAGGCCGTGGCTGATCAGCTTGGTGCCGACGAAATCTTCGTTCACCACGCCACCGAACAGGTCGTTCGGCCCGGCGATGCCGAAGCGGCGCGCCTCGCGCGCATTCAAGGTGCGATATGGCACCACGTAGCGCTCGCCGTGCGGGCGGCGTTCGGTGTCGCGGCCGATGCCGCCATAGCTCATGCCCAGCAGGCCGGCCAGGCGTTCGGCGACCCAGAGGTGGGAGGACAGCTCGTGGCCGCCGGGCGCCTGGCCCATGGGCGCGTAGACGAGCACGCGTCTTGCATCGCGGGAACGCAGGGAGCTCTCGGCCATGGACACGGGTTCCTCCGGCGCAGGGGAGCAGAGGGCGACACCCGTTCGCCCCGATCGCAGTGTTCCCGCCGCGGTGCGCATGGCACGTGAATGCCCGGCGGTTCGATAGACACTCGGCGCCCCTGCCATCCACCACGAGAGCACTCATGCGGTGGGGACGCACCGGCGTCTGCGGCGATCCCTCGGGCATCTGCTGCAGGTTCACGTGCCCTGGCCAGCTTCGCGCATGGACACGCTGCCGACTTTCTTTCCGTCGGAGGAAAAACGCCGGCATTCATCGTGCCAACCGCTGCACGCTCGCGAACTGCCGCATGCACGTGACCGTCACGCTGCCGTGACCACGCGTGCCGCTACAGTCGCGATGCCCCAAGCAGCACGCGACGCCCGCATGTCCACCATCCTGGTCATCGAAGACGAACTCGAAATCCTGGAAGTCACCAGCGTGCTGCTGGCTTCCTCCGGGTACCAGGTCGTGCATGCGCGCAACGCGGAAGAAGGCTTTCGCGTCGCGCTGTCGCGCGACGACATCGACGTCGTCTTCACCGATGTAAACCTGGGCAACGGCATGAGCGGCACCGACCTGGTGGACAAGCTGCGCGAACAGGGCTCGCGCGCCGCGATGGTGGTGGTCTCCGGCGACATGGATCCGTTCAGCGGCTGGAGCCACCCGCATGCCACCTTCCTGCCCAAGCCCTACGGCCGGCGCCAGCTGCTGTCGGCGATCGACGAGGCGCGCGAGCAGGTCGCCGGCGACGACACGGCCCCTGGCTGGCGCGCGCAAGCGCTGTGACCACCGGAAAACGCCGGCAAGGGGACGCACCGCAGCCGGGACTGCAGGAGGCGGGCCTGCTGCCGACCGCGGCGAAAGAGCTGGACGAGCCGGAACGGTTTCAGGAAGCTCGCATGACGACCGCCAGGCCTCTCTCCTATGAGCTGCTCGTCCACTCCATCGTGGACTACGCGATCTACATGCTCGACACCGAGGGCCGCATCGTCAGCTGGAACAAGGGCGCCGAACGCATCCTCGGCTACCGGCCCGAGGAAGTGATCGGCCAGCCCGTCGCGCTGTTCTATCCCACCGCCGAACGCCGCGTCCGCCGCGCCGAATACGAGCTGGCCATGGCCGCGCGCACCGGCCGCCATGCCGAGGAAGGCTGGCGCATCCGCAAGGACGGCAGCCGCTTCTGGGCCTATGTGGCGCTGGATGCGATCCGCGGCGAGGACGGCGAGCTGATCGGTTTCGCCAAGGTGCTGCGCGATATGACCGACCGGCGCATGGCGGAGGAAAAACTGCGCGAGAGCGAGCGGCGCTTCCGCCTGTTCGTCAACAGCGTGTCGGACTGCGCGATCTGCATGCTCAACCTCGAAGGCCTGATCACCGAGTGGAACCGCGGCGTGCGCCGGGTCAACGGCTTCCAGGCCGAGGACATGGTGGGCCGGCACTGCGCCTTGCTGTTCGCGCCGGAAGAAGTGGAAACCGGCCTGCCCCGGCGCCTGCTGGAGGAAGCCCGGGCGGAGGGCAAGGCCGCCGCCGAATGCTGGCAGGTGCGCAGCGACGGCAGCCGCTTCCAGGCCTGCGTGATCGTCGACGCGGTACACGACCAGTCCAACCGCCTGCTGGGTTTCGCGCTGGTCATCCGTGACATCTCCGAGCGCTGCGACAACGAACGGCACCTGGAGGAAGCCCGCGCGCAGCTGTTCCAGGCGCAGAAGATCGAAGCGCTGGGCCAGCTGACCAGCGGCATCGCGCACGACTTCAACAACCTGCTGCAAGGCATCATCGGCTCGCTGGAAGTAGCCAGGCTCCGCGCCGGCCAGAGCGAACTGAAGGACACCGTGCGCTTCATCGACAATGCGCACCAGGCGGCCGATCGCGCCGCCGCCCTGACCCATCGCCTGCTGGCCTTCGCGCGGCGCCAGCCGCTGGTGACGCGCGCGGTGGACGTGCGCGAGTCGATCCTCGGCATGGAGCAGTTGCTGCGGCAGACCATCGGCGAGTCGATCACCTTGCGCCTGGACTTTCCGCGCGAACCCTGCCTAGTGCGCTGCGACCCGCACCATTTCGAGAGTTCCCTGCTCAACCTGGCGATCAATGCGCGCGATGCCATGCGCGACGGTGGCCTGCAGGCCATCGCCGCGGGCCAGGTCGACAACCTGGACGGGCAGCAGCGCATCGCCAGCCTCGCCAGCGGACGCTATGTGGCGATCGCGGTGAACGACAACGGCTGTGGCATGGACGAGGACACGCTCAAGCGCGCGATGGATCCGTTCTTCACCACCAAGCCCAAGGACCATGGCACCGGCCTCGGCCTGTCGATGGTGTACGGCTTCGCCGTGCAGTCGGGCGGCAGCCTGCGCCTGCGCAGCGAACCGGGGCGAGGCACCACGGTGACGCTCTACCTGCCGGTCGCCCGCGAACTGGAAGAAACCGCTGTGCCGGCGCCGGCACGGCCGCGCAAGCTGCCGGGCCAGCCGACCATCCTGCTGGTGGAAGACGAGCCGGCCGTGCGCGAGCCGGTGGCGCTGCGCCTGCGCGAGATGGGCTTCGTGGTGATCGAGGCCGACAACGGTTACCGCGGCCTGGAAATCCTGCGCTCGCCGCAGCCGCTGGACCTGGCCATCGCCGACGTCGGCCTGCCCGGCCTCAACGGCCGCCTCATGATCGACCGCGCGCCGCCGCACCGGCAGGGACTGCGCGTGCTGTTCACCACCGGCTACGCCGATTCGTGGGTGCTGGAACAAGGGCCGCCGCTGGGGGAAGGCATGGACATGCTGACCAAGCCGTTCGACATGGGGGCCTTGCTCAGCAAGATTTATACGTTGGCGGGGGTGGATTGAGGCATCGGCACAGCGGCAGGCCTTGCCGGCAACCCGACGCCCCCCTCACCGTCATTCCGGCGCAGGCCGGAATCCAGCAGCGTCGATATTCGATTGTCGCGACAAGATCCACAGCCAGAGCATCGACGTTGTCGCTCGATGCAGCATGTCGTTACTGGATTCCGGCCTGCGCCGGAATGACGGTGAGGGGGCCTGTTCCCCTGCAGCCTAGTCGTCATTCATCCTTCGGCGCCTTCGCCGGCACGAATGGCGATACCGGGTCGCTGGCCGGGAAAGTCTCCTCCAGCGAGTGATCCTGGTTCTCGCTCTCCTTGCGCTTGCGCGCCTCGCGTTCGGCTTCGGTCTCGCGCTCCTTCGGCGGCGAGTCCAGCGGATGCTTCGAGTCTTTGCGGTCACGGTCGCTCATGGTGCTCATCCTCGGCGGGCACTGGCAGGATGGAGCGGCAGGGGTGAAACAGGCATGCAATCGGACTCGGCATCGCGTGAACGCACGACGCGTGCGCCGAAGCTGCAGCAGTTGGCATGGCGCTTGTATGCCTGTCCAGGCAACACCGCCCCCAGGAGAACGCCATGAAACCATCGCAGCGAGATCCGCGCGGACAGCGCCCACACCACGAACACCGGGGCGAAGAACGCGACCCGCGCTACGTCAATCGCCCGGAGAGCTACGCCGGCTACGCGGATTCGGGCGACGACGACTACCCGGCCGCCCAGCAGGATTCGACGCGTGGGTACAGCGGCCACGCTCATCCGCGCCCCTCGGGCGAGCAACCCGGCGATCCCGCTCGCTACGCTCGCGGCTACTCCCGCGACCATGCAGCGGGCTGGAGCCAGGACGGGCCGCAGCCCGGCGAAGAACAGCATTACCGCGGCCACGGCCCTCGCCGCTCGCCGCCAGGCGACGAAGACATGCTCGACACGATCTGCGAACGCCTCGCCGGCGACTCGGACATGGATGCGAGCGAGATCGAAGTGAGCGTGCGCGACGGCCGCGTCGTGCTGGCCGGCATGGTGCCGTCGCGGCAGGCCAGGCGCGACGCGGAGGCGATCGCCGAAAGCGTGCGCGGCGTGCGCGAAGTGGATAACCGGCTGAAGGTAGAGAGCAAGGACACGCAACCGTTCTGACGGTATGCCAAGCCCCGTTCGCGGGTCAGACCACCAGCCAGCGCAGGCCCAGCGCCTGCAGCGAACGCATCACCGTGGAAGCGTCGAACGGCCTGGGCGTCGTGCCGCGTGTTCCAGGCGACAACCAGGTCGAGGCCATCAGCCGGCCGTCGGTGCTGTGCACGGCGAAGGCCGGATAGGCCGGGAGCAGCGGCGGCGTCTCGCCTGTATCAAGTTCGTGACAGGCATCCGCATGCACGATCAGGAACGCGATCTCCCATGGACGCCCCGTCCGCCATTCGGCCAGCTCGCACAAGTTGCGCAGATGAACCATGGGGTTGCGCATTCCTGCACCGCGCAGGCGTTCCGCCGCGCGCTCCACGTCGCCGTGCTCGTCTTGCACCAGCACCACCACCGGCAATTCGGACATCGCGACTGAAGCCTCCTCGGCAGCATCGACGAAAGCCGTCGATACGTAGCCAGCAAGCCATGTGCCATCGCGGCAGCCTCGTGCTATCGGCATGTCCACACGAATTAGACGAGGCGTGCACCCGGGGCCATGCACCATCCATTCCTGCATGAAGCGCCCGTGTGGAGCGCATACGTCTCCACTGCCATGCATGCAGGCCCGGCTCGCGCGATCGCGCGAACCGCGGCGATTAACCTTCCCTTGAGAACCCCATGACATCCATTGCACCAACGATCCTCCTAGTCGACGACGATCCGGGATGCCTCCAAGCGACCAGTGCGCACGCGAAACTCAAGGGTTGCAAAGTCATCACGGCCACCAGCTTCGCCGCGGCCAGCGATGCCGCCATGGCGCACACCTACGACCTGGCGCTGGTCGATATCTCCCTGCCCGACGGCAATGGCCTGGACCTGATCGAACGCATCGCGCTCTCGCGCCATGGGCAAGCCATCGTGCTCACCGGCTATCCCACGGTGGACAGCGCGATCCGTACGGTACGGCTGCCGGCGGCGGATTACCTGGTCAAGCCGATCCGCGGCGAGCAGCTGGAAGAACTGCTGGACCGCGCGCGCGCCAGCGCCGCGCTGCGCCATGCCGAGGGCGCCCGCGAGCCGCGCTGCGGCGCGCTGATCGGACATAGCCGCGCGATGCGCGCGCTGTTCGACAAGATCGAGCGCGTCGCGCCGATGGACATCACCGTGTTGATCCATGGCGAAAGCGGCACGGGCAAGGAACTGGCCGCGCGGGCCGTGCACGAACTGAGCGGGCGCAAAGGCCGCTTCGTCGCGGTCAATTGCGGCGCGGTGGCGCCGGAGCTGCTGCCCAGCGAGATGTTCGGCCATGAGCGCGGCAGCTTCACCGGCGCCGTGCGCGATCACGCCGGCTATTTCGAGCAGGCCGAAGGCGGCACGCTGTTCCTGGACGAATTCACCGAGATGCCGCTGGCGCTGCAGACCCACCTGCTGCGCGTACTGGAAGAGCGGCGCGTCACCCGCGTGGGCTCGCACAAGAGCCAGCCGGTCGATGTGCGGGTGGTGGCGGCCTGCAATCGCGTGCCCGCCGAGGCGGTCGACCAGGGCCTGCTGCGGCAGGACCTCTATTACCGCCTGATGGATTTCCCCATCCGCATGCCCGCGCTGCGCGAGCACCCGGAAGACATTCCCTATATCGCCGCGCACCTGCTGGATCAGCTCAACGAGCGCTACGAAACCGCCAGGCAGTTCTCGGCCGAGGCCGTGGCGCGGCTGATGGCGCACCACTGGCCCGGCAACGTGCGCGAACTGCGCCATGTGATCCAGCGCGCCTTCGTGCTGGCCGAGGAAACCATCGAGGTGCCGGCCTCGCCGGAGGCGATGGAGGCGCCGCTGCGCGACAAGACCCGCTTCGACATGCACGTCGGCATGTCGCTGGAAGAGATGGAGAAGCGCGCCCTGCTCGGCACGCTGGAATACTTCAACCACGACAAGGCGCGCACCGCCGACGTGCTGGGCATCAGCCTGAAGACCATCTACAACAAGCTGGCCCGCTACGCCTCGAGCGACGAGCTTGCGCACAAGCAGTGAGCGCGGTGCCGCACCATGCCTGCCGACAACTCCCAGACCCGCGAACGTCCAGGCTGCGTCGAGACAGCGTGCATGCGGCATCGACGTGCGCGACCGGCGCAGGCTTGCCTGCCTGCCGGGCTGGCAAGCAAGCGTGTAATTTCTTCTCATGCTTGCACTTACTACCAGCGCTGCACCTGCATTCGGGCAGGCGCAGGTCGAATTGTCGCCAGCCGTGCGGTGACGGGCACTGGCATGGATGTTGCGATAACCGATGCGGCGGCGTTGCCGCCGCATCGGCACGGGACGTATCACAACACGCCCATCAGGAGCAGGACGACCACGATGATCAGCAGCACGCCGAGACCGCCGCTGGGCCCGTAACCCCAGCCACGACTGTAGGGCCAGGCCGGGACGGCACCGATCAGCAAAAGAATGAGCACGATCAAGAGGATCATCGACAACGACATGACGTTTTCTCCTGTCTTCGGTGGCACTTCCATGCAGCAGCATCCGTGCCATGCGCCGCTGCCGGCCACCGCATGTTCATCCACCCTTACCGGAGACTTTTCATGACTGCCACCAACGAACATGACGTCAAGGTTCTCAACGACCTGATCGCCACCACGCTCGACAGCGCCGACGGCTACGGCGAGGCCTCCAAGGATGCCAAGAGCTCGCAGCTGGCCAGCCTGTTCCGCGACCGCGCGGCGGAGCGCGAACAAGTGGTGGGCAAACTGCAGCAGCGCGTGGCCTTCCTCGGCGGCAAGCCGGAAGACAGCGGCACGGTGCTGGCGTCGGCGCATCGCATGTTCACCAATCTGCGCAACAGCCTGAGCAAGAGCGACGAGGCGGTGATCGACGAGGTCGAGCGCGGCGAGGATCACATCAAGCATAAGTTCGAGGATGCGCTGGAAGACGGCGACGTCACGACGGACACGCGGGCGATCATTGCCGATGCCAATATCTCGGTGCGCAGCGGGCATGACCAGATGAGCCGGATGAAGCACATGCTGCATTCGTAATGCAGCGAAGCAAGCCGCAGCGCAGGTTGGGGTGAGCGCAGCGAACCCCAACCTGCCTGTCCTGATGACGACGCCACGTTGGGGTTCGCCTTCGGCTCAGCCCAACCTGCGCCCGGCCGGCTACATCGACAGCAGACCCGCGTCGATATCCTCCACGCCCTGCTCGATCTCCCCGAAGCCCTCCCACGGATCCTTGCGCAGCCGCTTCAGCCGTTGCACCGCCGTGCGGATATCGAAGGCATCGCCGCCTTTGAGCTTGCCCAGTTCCTCCCAGCGCACCGGCACCGCCACCGGCGCACCTTTGCGCGCGCGCAGGGAGTACGAAGCGATGCTGGTCGAGCCGCGCGCGTTGCGCAGGTAGTCGACGAAGATCAGGCCCTCGCGGCGGCTCTTGCTGGCCTGGGCGATGAATTCGTCCGGCCAGGCCCGCGCCAGCGCATCGGCGAACGCGTGCGCGAAGCCTTTCACCGCCGGCCACGCGCATGCGGGGCGCAGCGGCACCACCACGTGCAGGCCCTTGCCGCCGGTGACGCGCAGGAAGGACTGCAGGCCCACCTGCCCCAGCAGCTTGCGCACCAGGCGCGCCGCGGCGACCACGCGCGGCCACTTCACGTCGGGTGCGGGATCGAGATCGAACACCATCAGATCGGCGTGGTCCGGATCGTTGGCCAGCGCACCCCAGGGGTGGAATTCGATCGCGCCGAACTGCACCAGCTCCAGCACCGCCTCGGCATCGTGCGGACACAGATAGATCGCACTGGCGCCGCGCTGCTCTTTCAGCCTGGCGCCGCGCACATGGTGCAGGCCCTGCATCATGTGCTTCTGGAAGAAGCAGTCGCCGGCGGTGCCCTCGGGACAGCGCAGCACCGACACCGGGCGGCCGGCCACGCCGGGCAGGAAGGACTTCATCACGGCCTGGTAATAATCGGCCACGTCCTGCTTGGTGATGCCCAGGTCCGCATAGATCACGCGCTCCGGGTGGGTGATGGTGACCATGGCTGGCTCCTTCGCGGATGAAATACGGCGCCTGGCCGGCGCCTTGTCGCCGCGCTGCCTGGTGGATACGGCGGGCCGGTCGCCCTGACCCAGGTCGCCGATGCCCTTGTCCAGGCGCACCGCCTTCAGGCTGGGCTGGCGCAGCAGGCCATGGTTGCCGTAGCCGCGAAAATACACCTCCACCACCACCGCGGGCGCCACCCAGGTGGCGTTGCGCAGCAGCGGGTCGATGGTGTCGCGTTCCACCGGCGGCGACTTGCGCACATGGCGGCGCAACTGCGTGGCGATCTCGCGCAGCTGTTGCGCGCCGAAGCCGGTGCCGACGCGGCCGGCGAAATCCCAGCCGCCCTTGGCGTTGGGCCGGCCGAGCAGCAACGAGCCGAAGCCTTCGCGCGTCCCCTTGCCCGGCGTATAGCCGACCACCGCGAACTCGTCGCTCTCCATCAGCTTGGCCTTGCGCCAATCGTCGCCGCGGCCGCCGCGGTACGGCGAATCGGCGGCCTTCGATACGATGCCCTCGACTTTCCACTGCTCGGCCAGGCCCATCATGCGCTCGCCGCCGCCCACATGGTGGGCGCTGAACAGCAGCTGCGCCTGCGTGTCCGGTGCGGCGGCAAGGAGCCGCTGCAGCAGCTCCTTGCGCTGGCGCAGCGGCACGCGGCTCAGATCATGGCCCTGCAGATGGATCAGGTCGAACAGCGCGTACATCAGCGGCGCGCGCGATTCGCCGGAGAGCACCTGCTGCAGCGTGCCGAAGTCGCTATGGCCATGGCGGATGGCGATCAGCTCGCCGTCCAGGCGCGCGCTGTCCAGGCCCAGCATCTCCAGCGCATGCACGATCGCCGGGACGCGGCCGGTCCAGGCGATGCGGTTGCGCGACCACAAGGTCACTTCGCCGTCGGCGATGGCGGCGAGCAGGCGGTAGCCGTCCCACTTCACTTCGTGCAGCCATGACTCGCCACGCGGCGGTTGCTCGACCAGGCGGCACAGCTCGGGGGCGAAGAACTCGGCGGCGATGGCGGCCTTGCGCGCGCCGGGCAAGGCAGCGGCCTGCTTGGCGAGGGTTGCCAGCGAGCTGCGCCGGGCGGTGCTCGCGCGGCGCGGCCTGGCGGTCTTCGCCGCGGTTTTCGCGGCAGTCTTCTTGCCCGCGACCTTCTTCGCGCTCTTGCCTGCCGTGGGCGTGGAGGGAGGCTCGCCGCCCTCCTCTACCGAATAGCGATCATGCGCCTTGATCAGGAACCACGAAGGCTGCCGCTCCTTCCGGTGCCCCCGCACGAGGTGCCAGCTGCCCTTGAGGCGCTTTCCGTGCAAGGTGAAATGCAGGTGCCCCTTGCGCAACTGCTGGTCGACATCGCCCTCGGCCGACCACACGCCGCGGTCGTAGCAGTCGACATGGCCGGCGCCATAGTTGCCTTTCGGAATGTCGCCTTCGAAATCCGCATAGGCCAGCGGATGGTCTTCCACCTCCACCGCCAGCCGCTTCACCGAGGGATCGAAGCTCGGCTCCTTCGGCACCGCCCAGCTCTTGAGCACGCCGTCGATCTCGAGCCGGAAGTCGTAATGCAGGCGCCGTGCCGCATGCTTCTGCACCACAAAGATGCTGCCGCCGGCCTTCGCCCTCGCGCTCGGCGACGGCTCGGCGGTCTGCCGGAAGTTACGCTTGCGTCGATACTCCTGGAGTTTCATGCGCGGCCTCGGATCATCGGTGGCGATGGGCGCGGCGAGCCGCGCCGGCAGTCGCAGGCGAGCCTAGCGGCGGCCCCGTGACCACCAGGTCGATACACCAGGCATGCCATGGCCGATACATCGCGGTCACGCTCGCTTTACTCCCGCCACGCTTTGCTGGGGTTCCCCTCGGCAACCCCGGTGGCCCTGCCATGCCTCGCCCGATCTGGAACGGCTCGCTCTCGTTCGGCCTGCTGAACATCCCCATGTCGCTGATGCCGGCGGAGCGCAATGTGGACCTGCACTTCCGCATGCTGGACGGGCGCAACAACGCGCCCATCCGCTACGAACGCGTCAACACCGAGACCGGCGAGGAAGTGCCCTGGAAGGACATCGTGCGTGCCTTCGAATACAAGAAAGGCAGCTACGTGGTGCTGGAGCCGGAAGACGTGCAGGCCGCGCGTTCGGAAAGCAAGGAAATGGTCGAGATCGAGGCCTTCGTCGAGGCCAGCGCCGTCGGGCCCGAATTTGTCGAGAAGCCCTACGTGCTGGTGCCGGCCAAGAAAGCCGAGAAAGGCTATGTGCTATTGCGCGAGATCCTCGCCCGCACCGGCCGCGTCGGCATCGCGCGGGTGGTGATCCGCTCGCGCGAATACCTGTGCGAGGTGGTGCCACGCGACAAGGCGCTGTACCTGATGCTGCTGCGCTATCCGCAGGAGATCATCGACGCCGGCGAATACAACATCCCCGACCAGCCGCCGTCGCACTACCGCATCTCCACACGCGAGATGGACATGGCCGCGCAGCTGATCGATGCGATGAGCGCGAAGTGGAAGGCTTCGGACTACAAGGACGAGTATCGCGACCGGCTGAAGAAGACCATCGAGAAGCGCATGAAGTCCAAGGGTGTGGTGCGGCCGGTCGAGCGCGAGGAAGAGCCGGCCGAGGAGACCGCCACCAATGTGGTGGACTTCATGTCGCTGCTGCAGAAGAGCCTGTCGGAGAACAAGCGGACGCCGGCGGCGAAGAAGGCGCCAACAGCGAAGAAGGCGCCGGCAAAGAAGGCGAGGACGCGGACGAAGGAAAAGGCGCCCGCGAAGAAGACGGCCAAACGGACTGGCCATCGCCGGCGATAACCAAAGCCGATGTAGGTTGGGGTGAGCCAAAGGCGAACCCCAACGGACGCATGGATGGAGCGCACCGTTGGGGTTCGCCCTTGGCTCACCCCAACCTACGGCTACCGTCGGGCCTCAGAAGCGCAATCTCAGGAACAACGAGGGCCCGTTGACCTTCATGTCCAGCTGGTCGTCATAGGCATTGTGGCCCTGCTTGACCTTGATCTTGGTATAGCCGTATTCCGCGCCCAGGCCGACATTCTTCCAGGGAAACCATTCCACGCCGACCGCGCCGTTATAAATATGGCCACCCAGCTTGCGGCCATTCTTCTTCACGCCAGAGGCGTCGACATATACGCGCAACTGGTCGCTCACGGCATAACGCCACCCCAGCTGCAGCATCGGCGCCCAGGCGTTGTCGTCGCTCTTGGCGGTTGCCTGCGCGGTCTGGCCAAGCGCCGTCGCCTCACCGCTGATGCGCGTACTCACACCATAGTAGGCCGCACCCACGCCGACGCCGAACACGCTATTGCCATTGCCGAACCACCAGTGATACGCCGCGCTGCCGAAATCGAAATTGAGCTTGCCGCTGACCTTGGCGGAGGCGCCGTAGGTGACGCCGCGATAATTGATGTCGCGGCTCAGGTAGCGGGATTCTTCGCGGTTGATCGTGTAGTAGTCGAAAGAGAAGCCCTGGTGCTCGCCCAGCAGCACGTCGACGCGCGCACGCGGGCTCAACTTGTGATCGGGGAAGCCCAGGTCGTCCTCGAGGTTGACGCTGCCGCGGACCAGATTGTTGCGGTCGTTGGCGCTGATCTTGGTGTCGGTGTTGGCGTAGAAACCGCCAAGCCACACGCTCACATTGTCCAGCGCCGGCGATTGCTGTGCGGCGGCGGCGCCGCTTCCGCAGGCGAGCAGTACGGCCGTCGATAACTTCGCGGCGATGCGTGCGTTCGTCCGCCGGTTCCGTTCGTTCATGCGTTGGCTCCCGATGTCGATGTGCGCTGGAAATCTAGTCAGCGCAAGGTGGACAGCGTGTTGGTCGACCGTGAAGAGTGCGACGACATTCCGTGGGTGAGGAACGCGCTCGCGGTTGATGTCATGGCGTGTGCGCGCGCATCGCGTGCAACAGCCCGTTCACGCCTGCGTGCCGCGCGCTTGAACACCGCCTCTCCAGACTGCGTCGGCATGCAGACCGTCGGCGACTTCATCCTCGAGCGCCTCAGCGACTGGGGCATCCAGCGCGTCTTCGGCTATCCCGGCGACGGCATCAACGGGTTGATGGGCGCGATGGGGCGGGCAGCAGAACGCTTCGACTACGTGCGTGTGCGCCATGAGGAAATGGCCGCATTCATGGCCTGCGGCCACGCCAAGTTCACCGGCCGGATCGGCGTGTGCCTGGCCACTTCCGGACCCGGTGCGATCCATCTGCTCAACGGCTTGTACGACGCGCGGCTGGACCATATGCCGGTACTGGCGATCGTCGGCCAGCAGGCGCGCGCGGCGCTGGGCAGCGATTACCAGCAGGAGGTGGATCTGCAGGCGCTGTTCAAGGATGTCGCCAACTATGCGCAGACCGTCACCACGCCGGCGCAGGTGCGCCATGTACTGGATCGCGCCATTCGCATCGCGCAGGCCGAGCGTGCCGTCACCGTGGTCATCGTGCCGCACGATCTGCAGCTGATGCCGGCCGTGCCCAGTCCGCCGCGCAAGCATGGCAACGTGTACTCGGGCGTGGGACTTGCCCTGCCCCATCCGCAGCCCACGGCCATGGAACTGGAGCGTGCGGCATCGGTAATCAATGCGAGCGAAAGAGTAGCGATCCTGGTCGGCGCCGGTGCGCTGGATGCCTCGACCGAAGTGCGCCAGCTGGCCGAACGGCTCGATGCCGGCGTGGCCAAGGCGCTGCTCGGCAAGACCGTGCTGCCGGATGACCTGCCGTACGTGACTGGCCCGATCGGCCTGCTCGGCAGCAAGCCGAGCTGGCGGCTGATGAACGGCTGCGACACCCTGCTGATGATCGGCACCACGTTTCCGTATTCGGAGTTCCTGCCGCCGGATGGGCAGGCGCGCGCGGTGCAGATCGACATCGCGCCGCGCAACATGTCGTTGCGCTATCCGGCCGAGGTCAACCTGGTGGGCGACGCCGCGCAAACCATCCGCCGCCTGCTGCCGTTGCTCAGCGAAAAGCGCAATGCCGACTGGCGCGAGCGCATCGAGGTCGATGTGCGCAAGTGGTGGCGCCTGCTGGAAGGCCGCGCCATGGCGCCGGCCTCGCCGATCAACCCGCAGCGTGTGTTCTGGGAGCTGTCGGACTGCCTGCCGGATCGCGCCATCGTATGCGGCGACTGCGGTTCGCATACCGGCTGGTTTGCGCGCGACGTGAAGTTGCGCGAAGGCATGCTGGCCTCGCTTTCCGGCGGCCTGGCCACCATGGGCGGCGGCGTGCCGTACGCCATCGCCGCGAAGATGGCCTGGCCGGATCGCCCGGTGCTGGCCATCGTCGGCGACGGCGCCATGCAGATGAACGGCAATGCCGAGCTGGTGACGGTGAAGCAATACTGGCGGCGCTGGAGCGATCCGCGCTTCGTCGTGCTGGTGGTGTCCAACCGCGATCTGAACCAGGTGACCTGGGAACAGCGTGCGCTGGCCGGCGATCCGAAGTTCGATGCGGCGCAGGATGTCGAGCCGTTTCCCTACGCGCGCTATGCCGAACTGCTCGGTTTTCGTGGCCTGCGCGTGGATCGCCCTGAACAGATTACGGATGCATGGCGGCAAGCCTTCGCCGCGGATTGCCCGGTGGTGATCGAGGCGGAAACCGATCCGAATGTGCCGCCCCTGCCGCCGCATGTGAACTGGCAACAGGCACGCGAGTATCTGGCCGCGCTGGCCGGCCCCGACAGCGACCGCGGTCCCGTGGCGCGCCAGACGGTGCGTCAGGTGCTGGCGGGCCTGTTCGGCGCCGAGGATTGATTAGAGACGAGGATGGATAGAGAGGTTATCGACACATGCCCAAGCCACCCGCCAAGCGCCCCCATGGGAGCGGCGACCGCAACGTCAACGCGGTAGCGCGCCAGGACCGCAAGGGACAACAAGACCGCGACCGCAAGATCCGCGAAGGCGAAAAGGCCACGGACAAGGCCGCCAAGCGCGACATGGGCGTGCGTTAGCCGAGGCCGCACATGGCCAAGGCGCGCATCGGCATTTCCGGTTGGCGTTATGCGCCATGGCGCGGCGTGTTCTATCCGGACGAGTTGCCGCAGCGCGAGGAACTGGCCTATGCCTCGCGCCAGCTCGCCAGCATCGAGATCAATGGTTCGTTCTACAGCCTGCAGCGTCCTTCCAGCTATGCGCGATGGCGCGAGGACACGCCACGCGGCTTCGTGTTCGCGGTGAAGGCGCCGCGCTATATCACGCACATTCGCCGCTTGCGCAACGCGGAAGAAGGCCTGGCCAATTTCTTCGCCTCCGGCGTGCTGTGCCTGCGCGAGAAGCTCGGGCCGATCCTGTGGCAGCTGCCGCCGAGCTTCCGTTATCGCGAAGACGTGCTCGAAGACTTTCTGGCGCAGTTACCGAAAGACACGGAGAGCGCCGCGGCGCTGGCCAAGCGTCATGGCAATCTGGCGAAAGATCGCCGCGCCTGGGAAACGGATCGGCGCCGCCGCCTGCGCCATGCGCTGGAAGTGCGGCACGAGAGCTTTCGCGATCCGGCCTTCATCGCGCAATTGCGCCGTCACGGCGTCGCCCTGGTCGTGGCCGATACAGCGCAACGCTGGCCTTTGCTGGAGGACGTGACCGGCGGATTCATGTATCTGCGCCTGCATGGCGACAAGGAACTCTATGCCAGCGGCTACACACCTGCCGCGCTGCGGGCATGGGCCAGGCGACTGCGCGCGTGGATGAGAGGCGCACAACCGCGCGATGCGCGGCGCGCGTCTCCTGACACCAGGCCGCCGAAGCGCGCCTCGCGCGATGTGTATGTCTATTTCGATAACGACCAGAAAGTACGCGCGCCGTTCGATGCGATGGCATTGGCGAAATTGATGAAACGCTGAGCAGCGGGAATCCCGGCAACGGCTTTGTGCGCCTGGCGCGTGCGGCTCTTTTTATTAATAGGAAGGCGATTTGCCCGGGAATCGAATAGTGGCCATGCGTATTTTGATTGCCATGATTGGCGGCATTTTTCTCTGGGTGAAATAACGATGATAATGAAGTGAAATACAAATAATCGTTACGAAACGAATGATAATCCCAGATGGATTTCCCACTAGCCACAATTGACTAGTCCGAAATTCGCGCCCATTTGGTCATGTTTTGATCAATATTTTGACGTAGATCACATTTTCGCCACTTGTGGCTTATCGGCCGGAAGCGCAAACCACACTCAGCGCCACCACATGGCGCTGGTTGCAGTGGGATGCTTTCTTACGGCATCTTTCCTAATTTGGTTAGCAAATGGAGGGGACGCATATGCGGCATCTGCCGACTTTTGGTTTCAAGGCGCTCGCAGCCATCGCGCTGCTCGCGGGGATGGCGGTCTGCGGACCGGCCATGGCGGACAATCAGAACGGCCAGGGCCAGAGCGGCCTGGGCCAGGCATGGCCCAATGCGCCGGACGTCAGCTCGAGCCCGCGCTGGCATGTCTATGTCTTCGTGCGCAACGGTATTCGCTACGTGCAGGTCAACGACCTCAACGGCAACGTGCGTGCCGCGTTCGCCGCACACGGCGGCAATTTCCTGGTCCTCCCGATCGGCACCGACGCCTCCCGCGTCGCCACGCCGCAGGATCCGCAACCTGCTCCTGCCAACACGCAGGGCGAGATCGTCTACCAGGACAGCGACGTGAAAGTCCAAGTGACGCCACAGGCCAACAGCGTCATGACGCTGCAGGCAGTGGACTCCACTTGCAACGATCCGGTGGAATGCAGCTCGCGCGTCAATTGATGCGTTGATTCAAGTCGAAATAATCGGGCGCGGGTGTTATCACTCGCGCCCGATTTTTGTGTGGGAGTAAATCATCGTTGGCATTTGCGCTCTTGCTCTGCGCTCTTGCTCCGGCTTTTGACCTTGCTCTTGATCTCCACCCCCCTTGGCGCGGCGGTGAGGGCTGGACGATCAGGCCCCGAAGGGGGCGAGGACAGGAGTCCTCGCCTTTTTGACGGGACATGGATGTCCCGTCAAAAAGCCCGGCCAGCCCTCACGTACCCGCAGCAGCGAAGCTGCGGAGGGCGCCGTGCAGGGTGCCCTTCTCTTTGCCTACTTTCTCTTGGGCAAGCAAGAGAAAGTAGGTCGGGCCGCGGCAGCGGCACGAAACCCTCGCCAACGGCGAGACAAAGCTACGCGCAACGCGACAACTAGGCGTGGTCGCTACTGGATGACTCGCTTCGCTCGCCCCTTCGGGGCCGCCCTTCGGGCGTTCTTCGCGCTACGCGCTCGTCCTGCCTGCGCAGGAATGACGACAAAAAAAGGCTAAAGCAGAACCGTCGGGGCGAGCCCAGCCCCCTCACCCGACCCTCTCCCCGGCGGGGAGAGGGAGAAGTGCGATGGACTCGCAAGACGGAGAGAAGAAAAGAAGAGCGAAGCGGCGTCCGATGCGATCAGGACAAAACCGAACCCTTCTCAAGGCGCCGCGCGACTGACCCGCAACGCGTCATGCAGCAGAATCGTAATCCGCAACCCCAGTGGATTCTCCCGCACATGCGCATCGCCACCATAAATCTGCGCGCGCTCGCGGATCGTCTCGATCCCCTGCCCGCTGGTTCCCAGCAGCGACATCGCCTTCTTGTGCTGCTCCTGTGCCAGGCGCACGCCGCCATCGGTCGCCGAAGCGCGATGGCAATCCATCCGCATCACCACCCAGCGCATCCCCTGGCTATGACCGCCGCGGATCACCAGGTCCACATGGCGCGTGGGCTGGCAGCTCAGCGCATAGACCAGCGACTCGCCAGCGAGGCGATACAGCGTCATGTGCACGTCGGAGGCCAGATGATCCAGATCCTGCCCGACCAGCTCGCACTCGTAAGTGGCGCCGATCGCCGCCGCCGCCATCGCGACCGGACCGTCGCGCAGCTGCACCGTCGACGGCTCGCCCTGCTCGCGCCACACACGCGGATACAGCGCATTGGTGAGGCGGTGCATCTCGTGCTGGGCCAAGGCGGCCTGGCGGGAATAGGCACGCTCCTCGTTGGCCGGGATGCGATCGCGCAGGCGATCGAGCAGACGGTTCTGCATGTCGCGCATGGACTGGCGCACCTGCTCCAGCGCCTCGGCGGCATGCTTCATGCGCAGCTCTTCCTGGTACAGGCCCTGCTGCGCCAGCAACAGGCCGTACTCGCGGTCGACGCGCTCGCGCTGCGCGCTGACTTCGCCACTGACCGTATGCGCCAGACGCGTGCCGAGCATCAGCAAGGTGGAGATGGCAAAGGCGATGATCGCCTGCGCCTGGATCACCGAGGGGTCGCGCACGATGGTGGAGGTAAGCGCCACCGCGCAGCTGGCCGCCGCGCCGCCGATCGCCGCGCCGCGCCAGCCGTGGCGCAGGGTCAGCCAGGCCACCGGCACGAACATCGCGATGCGGCACACCTGCATGGCATCCGCGTTCTCGCTGGCATAGCCGATCGCGGTAAGTGCGATCAGCGGCAGCACCAGGCTCATCGCGCCATCGCGCAGCAGGCCGCTGCGGCGCAGCGCCATCCAGGCCGTGGCCGGACGCGTCTCGACCAGCCAGCCCCGTACGACGAGCGCGAGCGGGGTCAGGGTCAAGGCGCCCAGGTAATTGCCCAGGAAGTAACCGAATACGATGCGCGCCGTGATCGCCGGTGCCGCCTGCCCGGAGGGCAGATGCACCGATGCCAGCGCGGCAATATTGCCTGCGGCAGTCAGCACGGCGCAGGCGAGCGCGGCGATCAGCACGGCGGGGACGTCGATGCGGCCGTCCGCCTGCACGACGCTCGTGCGCCGGCGGAACCACGCCATGAACGGTGCGCACAATGCGATCGGCGGGAAGGCCGCAAAACTCGCCCAGGCCCAGCCGAACATGCCATGGCTGAGCCATGCCTGGTAGGCGACCGGCATGGCTTCGCCCAGCACCAGGGCGGGCCAATAGCGCATCGGCACGAGCAGCAGCGCGGCAAGGCGCAGGCTGGCCGGCAGGTTCCAGTTGGACACCGAAACGCTGCGCAGCAAGGCGTACACGGCGGCATAGCCGACAGCCACCAGCAGATGGCGCCACCATACGAACCGGATCGATTCCTCCCGCATAGCCTCCCTCCCCGTCGTCGCCATCGTCCTCCGACCGTTTTCACCGGCCGCCTGTACCTGTCGCCTGTACCTGTCGCCTGGATCGTCAGCCCTGTGTGGGTCGCCTCCCCGACGGCCTGCTCAACCACCATCCGGGCATCAAGCCGCAATGATCGGACGAAAAAGCCTGTGCGTTACGTCGTCGGACCGGTAACAAAGAAGCAAGTCTTGAAATGTGTGATGCGCTTCACGCTCGTTGTTTCGAGAATCGCTGGTGGCGTGAGGCTGAAGGAAACCGACCGCGTCCGGATGCTTATTTTGCCACGCGTCAAGCACCGGCGTCAGTGTGCATCCGATATCTGTCCTATGCATGACGTAAGAAAGAAGCGTGCCATGGCGAACGCCTAGGCCATTGGTCATAGGAATAATTCCAGGCCCGGCTTGACCGCCGTGAAAAGACGTCTATCCGCCTGGGTGGATGCAAGCCCCCTGAAAGACTCAGCGCCAAATTTCCGACGTTTCGACTGGAATTCACGCGCCGGTCGCGGCAAGCCGCAGGGCCCTGCCCCGTGCACGGACGTCGCCTGCGCGCTCCGATGGTGGACATGCGGCCAAAACCGACCCGCCGCGACACCTTGTCACAGGCGCGGCAGGCGAGCGAAAGGAGCGGACTCAGGCTTTGCGATGCAGCCAGGCGGCGAAATCGATCGGATGCGAGTCGGCATGCGGTCCGGCCGGGGCCGGCACGAAGCGCAGGCGCCGCACGCCGCCGGGCACATCGGCGAACAGGGTGAATTCACGCGGCTGCAGTGTCACCACCTCGCCAATGGCCAGACCGTGCGCGGCGACCTCGGCGGCGTTCCACTCGGCATCCAGAACCAGCCCATCGCCGTGCATGGCCAGCCGCGCGCGGGCCACGGGACCCGCCAGGTCGAGATGTTGCAGCCGGCCGGTCCACCCGCCGAGGCCGCGGGAGGCCAGCGCCAGGTGTTCCGGCCGCAGCCAGGCCTCGATTTCGCGTCCGGCGAGATCGCCGGGCAGCTCGCCCTGGAAGCTGTGCCCGCCAAGGTGCAGGCGGTCGCGCTCGACGTGACCGCGGATCCGGTTGGCACGACCGACGAAACCATGGACGAACGGCGTGGCCGGTTCGCGGTAGATCTCGCTGGGTGCGCCGACCTGCTCGATGCGTCCGCGATTCATCACCACCACGCGATCGGCCAGTTCCAAGGCCTCGTCCTGGTCGTGCGTGACCAGCACCGTGGTGAGTCCGAGCGAGCGCTGCAGGTCGCGCAGCCACACACGCAGCGTGCCACGCACCTGGGCGTCGAGCGCACCGAACGGTTCATCGAGCAGGAGCAGCGACGGCTCCACCGCCAGCGCGCGCGCCAGGGCGACGCGCTGGCGCTGGCCGCCGGAGAGCTGCGTGGGATAGCGGCGCCCCAGTTCCTCCAGCTGCACGCGGCGCAGCAGATCCTCCACGCGCGCGGCGATGTCGCGCCGCGACGGGCGGCGCGCACGCGGCCGCACGCGCAGGCCGAAGGCGATGTTGTCGGCCACGGTCATGTGCGGGAACAACGCGTAGTGTTGGAACACCAGGCCGATGTCGCGGCGCTGGGCCGGCAGGGCCAGCAGGTCGGTGCCGTCGCGCAACACGTCGCCGCGATCCGGATCGTCCAGGCCGGCGAGGATGCGCAGCAGGCTGCTCTTGCCCGAACCGGACGGCCCCAGCAATGCGACGAATTCGCCCTCGGCGATATCCAGGGAAAAGTCGTCCAGCGCGGCGAAGGCGCCGTAGCGGCGGGTGAGTTGGCGAATCGAGAGGCTCATGCGGAAGGCTCGGAACGTCGTAGGGAGTGCGCCAGTTCGCCGCCGTGCCGCCATTCCATCAGGCGCTTCGCCAGCAACGTGACCAGGCCCAGGCAGGCGAGCAGCGAGGCGAGCGCGAAAGCCGAGGCGATCGCGGTATCGCTGCCGCCGTTGTAGACCTGGTCCACCTGCAGGGGCAGCGTATTGGTGAGGCCGGGCAGATGCCCCGACACCACCGACACGGCGCCGAATTCGCCCATGCTGCGCGCCGTGCACAGCAGCACCCCGTACAGCAGCGCCCAGCGGATCCTGGGCAGGGTCACGCGGAAGAAAATCTGCCAGCCGCCGGCGCCCAGCGTGCGCGCGGCCAGCTCTTCGTCGCTGCCCTGCGCCTGCATCAGCGGGATCAGCTCGCGCGCGACGAAGGGGAACGCCACGAACACCGTGGCCAGCACCAGGCCGGGCCAGGCGAAGATCACGCGTAGTCCGTGCGCCTCCAGCCAGCCGCCGAACCAGCCGTGCACGCCATACACCAGCACGCAGACCAGGCCGGCGACCACCGGCGACACGGAGAACGGCAGGTCGATCAGCGCGCCCAGCAGCGCCTTGCCGCGGAACTGGTGATGCGTCAGCAGCCAGGCGGCGGCCAGACCGAACACGGTATTGGCTGGCACGGCGATGGCCGCGACGGTGAGGGTCAGCCGCACGGCGGCGAGCGCATCCGGATCCGTCACGGCGGCGGCGAACACCGCCCAACCCTTGGCGAAGGCCTCGGCGAACACAGCCAGCAGAGGCAGCACCAGCAGGACGCCGACACACAGCAGGGCGAGTGCGATCAGCAGCGCATGCCGCCAGCGCCCGCTGCGCGAGCGGCGGGCGGTATTCGCGGCGTAGGCAGCTACGGCAGCCATCAGGACACCCCGCTCCAACGCCGGCTCCAGCGCTGCAGGCCGTTCACCGTCAGCAGCACCAGCAGTGATACCGCGAGCATCACCGCGCCGAGCAGCGCAGCTGGCGCGGTGTCGTCGCCGGCGTCGATCTTCTGCACGATCAGCAGGGGCACGATCTCGGTGCGCAGCGGCAGGTTGCCGGAGATGTAGATGACCGAGCCGTACTCACCCACTGCGCGGGCCAGCGCGAGCGCGAAGCCGGTCAGCAGGGTCGGCGCCAGCAAGGGCAGCAGCACGCGGCGGAAGCTCTGCCACGGCGAGGCGCCCAGGGTGAGCGCCGCTTCTTCCACCTCGCGCTCCAGGCTCTCGATCACCGGTTGCAGCGTGCGCACCACGAACGGCAAGCCGACGAACACCATCGCCAGCAGCACGCCGAGGCGTGTATAGGCCACCTGCACGCCCAACGGCTGCAGCAGTTGGCCGACCCAGCCGTTCGGCGCGTACAGCGCGGTGAGCGCGATGCCGGCCACCGCGGTGGGCAGCGCGAACGGCAGGTCGATCAATGCGTCGCACACGCGGCGCAGCGGGAAACGGTAGCGCACCAGCACCCAGGCCAGCAGCAGGCCGAGCAGCAGATCCAGCACAGCCGCGACCAGTGCGCCCCCAAAACTGAGCTGCAGCGCCAGCAGGACGCGGCGCGTGCCCAGGTGCGCCCACCAGGCGGACGGACCCAGGCTCGCCGCCTTCCATGCCAGCGCCGTCAGCGGCAGCAGCACGATCCCGCCCAGCCAGGCCAGCGTGATGCCCAGGCTGAGGCCGAATCCCGGCAAGGCGCGGCGGGACATGCCTCAGCGCCCCGCTTCGCTGATCTGGTCGTAGATGCCGCCGTCCGCGAAGTAAGTGGCCTGCGCCTTGCGCCAGTCGCCGAACTGCTCGGCCAGGGTGAAGGTCTTCACCGGCGGGAAGATCGTGGCGTACTTCGCTGCCACGGACGTATCGCGTGGCCGGTAATAGTGCTTGGCCACCAGGGCCTGGCCCTCCGGGGAATACAGGAACTTGAGGTAAGCCTCGGCTGCCGCCCGGGTGCCATGCTTGTCGACCACCTTGTCCACCACCGCCACCGGCGGCTCGGCCAGGATGGTGAGCGAGGGCACCACCACGTCGAACTTGTCCGCGCCCAGTTCCTGGCGGGCCTGCAGCGCCTCGCTCTCCCAGGCGATCAGTACGTCGCCGATGCCGCGCTGGACGAAGGTGTTGGTGGCGCCGCGCGCGCCGGTGTCGAGCACGGGCACGTGCTTGTACAGCTGGGCGACGTAGGCGCGCGCCTTGTCGGCATTGCCGCCCGGCTGCCGCTGCGCCCAGCCCCAGGCGGCGAGGAAATTCCAGCGTGCGCCGCCTGAAGTCTTGGGGTTGGGGGTGATCACCTGCACGCCGTCGCGGACCAGGTCCGGCCAGTCGCGGATGCCCTTGGGATTGCCCTTGCGCACCAGGAACACCACGGTCGAGGTGTAGGGCGTGCTGTGCTCGGGCAGGCGCGACTGCCAGTCCCTGGCCAGCAGGCCGCGGTCCGCCAGCACGTCGATGTCCCAGGCCAGGGCGAGCGTGACCACGTCCGCCTCCAGCCCGTCCTGCACCGCGCGCGACTGCTTGCCCGAACCGCCGTTGGAAGTGGTGATGCGCAGGTCCTTGCCGGTCTGGCGCTTCCAGGACGTGGCAAAGGCGGCATCGGCCTCCTTGTAGAGCTCGCGGGTGGGGTCGAAGGAAACGTTGAGCAGGCGGCTGTCCTGCGCCTGGACGGCGCTGCCGAAGGCGAGAGCGCCAATGGCGATGGCGAGCAGCAAGGTCGGGCCAAGGCGTTTCAAGGTCGTGCTCCGGCGGCGAAGGGTCGGATGGCAGGAGGCGGGATAACGGATGAGCGGAACGATCGGCATACCCGGCCCTGGCGGCTTTGTCCCATGCGGCGCATTCAGAGAGCGTCAGCGACGTGCTAGCACCCCGTTCGGGCGGATGGGCCTGGGACGCAGGTTGCCGGGTTTAACCTTGGCGGCGAAATGATCGCTGCGCATAAGCTCATGCGCGTTCGGCCGTTTAGACATCCGTACCTTGGCGGCCATCGGCAAGCCCCGGCGCAAGGCCGGGGCCTTCCGGCACGAAGAGACACGATCAGAGTACGTAGTTTCCTAGCACGCTCAGCTTGTCCACCGCCTGCCTGGCCGTGATGCGCAGATACCAGATCCCTGGCTGCGGACGGGGCTTCACGACGGCTTCGTTGTTACCCGGCCGGTCAGAGGCGGCGTCCGCATCCGTGCCGTCGGCGACGGGTGCCTGGCCGGCTTTCGCATGGAGCGTGACGTCGCCCCTGCCTCCGAACGCGCGAAGATTCAAATAACGCGCCCCCGGCGGAACCTCGATGGCGTAAAGCAGGCTCGCACCTGCCGCGATGCCATGCCCCGGCTGGGGCACGCCACGTTCGAGGCGCATGACCGGCTCCGGCTCTGCTTTCCCCATCAAGGCCTTCACCACGGCGGCGTGAGCGTCGAGGATGCCGGCGCCGACCGGCCGATCCGGAGCGACAGGAAAAATACGTGCGGTGCCCACCAACCACTCGCGTATCTGCTCGGGAGTAAGCGCAGGAAGGTAGGCCTGCTTCACCGCACCGATCATCAATGCCGCGACGCCAGCGACATGCGCCACCGCCAGGCCCGTGCCGGTGGAAGCGACATAGCCGGGCTCGGCAGGCACCGTCGCTCCATGATTGGACGTGGACCAGATCAAGCCATTGGAGATGCCGTCCGTCCATCCACCGCCCGGCGCCGCCAGCGCAATACCGGATCCGAAATTTGAATCGGAGACCCGCTGGCCGGTAATGCCATTGGCGGCAACGGCGATGACGCCTGGGCAGCTCGCCGGCATCGTCAAGGCCACCTCGCCGTTGCCATTGCCCGCAGCGGCCACCACCACTGTCCCGCGCCGATTGGCTTCCTCGATGGCGGCCTGCAGGCTCATGGCTTCGTCGCAGCCGTCTTCGGATGGAACACTGAGACCCAGCGTGATCACCTGTGCCGGATGCTTATTGTCCGGCACGCCTTTCACGTGTCCGCCCGCGGACCAGACGATCGCGTCGGCGAGATCCGCCAGATTGCCGCCGCAATGACCGAGCACGCGGACCGGCAGCACCTTCGCCCGCCGGGCGATGCCCACGCCGCCCAGCGGACTGCTGGCCAGCCCGGCAACGATGCCGGCGATTCGCGTACCGTGCCAGCTGCTGGCTTCCCCGGCAGGTTCGTCGAAGCACTCTTCGTATTCCGGCGTATTGCTCCAGTCACCCGGATCCCAGCCACCCGGAACGCGGCCATCGAGAGGACGCCCCGAGGTGAAGGCGTCGCGGATGAAGTCGTAGCCTGCATCGGCCAGCGAAAGATCCAGATCCGGATGCCAGGCGATGCCGGTATCCAGCACGGCGACGACGACGTCGTTGCCGTCGGCCAGCTCCCAGGCCTTGGCGATATTGGCGCCCCCGCGTGGATCGTCATAGTTCCATCGGATGGTGGGGAACGGCTGATCGTCGGATGTGAGCATGCGAGGCGATACGGCAGTTGCGGCCGGCGAATCGCGTAATGCAGACAAGCGCGCATCACGCTCGACGTGCAGCACGGCGGGATCGGCCGAGATCGCTCGCATCAGTCCATGCGCCTGCACGTCGTTAAGCGGACGCGACAGGCGAACCAGGTCGCCACCCAAGGCAAGCTTGCGCACGTATCCGGCGGACAGCCGCTCCACTCCAGTCCTCTTCGCGCCAGGAACGGGTTTGTCGAGTCCGGCGCGGGTGACGGCAAAGTTCACGCTGCGCACGGCGGCATGCGGGTCGCGCGCCTCGGCACTGTCCTGCCGGTAGGTGACGATGAAGCGTTCGGTTACGGCGCGATGATGCAGGCCGCCCGGTATCGCTCGCGCGGCATCCGTGCCGGCGTGAGCCTGGGCAAACGGCATGGCCAGCATCGTGGCAGCAGCGATCATCGGTAAATGGAGCAGATGTCGGTTCATACGAAGTACCTCTGAAAGGGATGAGCAGTGTTCGGAAGAGGCGGCCACGGCCGTGCGCAGGCCCGAGACTCCCGGTCGCCGCGCGGCATGCGCGCGGCCGGGCCGCCAACGCGGTGGCGCGCTCCGCGCAGGGAGCGCGCCCTGGTCTCACCAGCCGAAGCTCACGCCTAGCGTGCCGCTGGATTCGCCGCCGCCGGCGAGCGAGCCGCCGAGCAGCACGGCACCGTTGCCGGGTATGCGTTGGGCGAAACCCAGCGCAAGCGCGCCTTGTCCGCGATAACCGCCTACGGCCGCGCTGATCCGGCTGCCGGTTCCCGCAGCCGCCGCGACCGCGCCGGCCATGCCGGCCAGCGCCGTGCCCATCGCGCCCACGCGATGGAGCCGCGTGGACAACGAGCGGAAACGGCCGGTCACATCGGATTTGAAGACGTCGAAATCCGCATTGGCGACCAGGGCGGCCACGCGCTGGTCGGTATAGGCCCTGGCCTCGCTCGAGGCTTGTCGGATCGCCTCGTCGGCATACTGTCTGGCGGTCACCACTGCCTCCTGCACCTGGCTCGTGCTGACGGCATCGGCAGGAGCTGCGCCACCGGCGCGATGGCCCATGCTCGCGGGCGCGGATGCTGGCGATGGGGGCGATTGCCGTGCCAGTGCCGCGACTTGCTCCTGCTGCGGCGAGGTTGACGCGGCTACCGAACGCAGGCGGACGACGAGCCGGCCTTGCGCACTATCGCCCTCCTCCAGCCGGTTCACCCGGAAATCGAGTTCGCCGAGCTTGCCGTCCACGGCACTGAACGCATCGCCGACGCTGTAGAAGTGGCTGCCCTGAATGGCATACACCGGCCCGGACAAGCCGAAGCGCGTCATCGTCGTTCCGCCTCCGAACATCTGCGCCATCTGGTCGCCATGCTCAAAAAGCTGTCCGCCACGGACGGCCTCCCTGCTGCCGGCGGTGATGGCGCCCGCCTTCAGGTTGCCGAGTACCGTGCCTTCGGCGCCTTTCAGTGTGATCCGGTCTCGACTGGTGGCGTCGTATTGCACCGCCCGACCGGTAGCGCCGCCGCTTTCGATGAGCTGATGCAACTGTTGGACGTTGACCGCGTCCGTCGCCTCCGTGCCGGCAGCCACGTGAGCGATCTGCCGGTCGTAACCGCTGCGCCCGACCGACACCGTGTCCGGGCGATCGGCGATGGAGCGCGCACCCAACGCGATCGCGCCTGTCGCGGAAACGTAGGCGCCGAAGCCGAGCGCGGTGGCGCGATCGGCTTCGGCCAGCGCAGCGCTGCCCAAGGCCGTGGCGAAAGCCCCCTTGGCCGCGGCGGACCGATAAACCGATGAGCCGTCGCCACCATCGACCTGCGCCGGGCCGCCGATGGCGATCGATCGCGCTCCCTCGACCTGGGCGAGAAACCCCAAGGCCAAACCTCCCAAGGCATGCGTACCGACCCGGGTCCCCGTGCCGATAGCGATCGCACCGGGAGCATCGCCGAGAATCGCTGCCTCATGGCCAAGCGCCACGCTGTTCCACGAATCGCGCTCGATCCGGCTCGACGAACCGATGGCGGTGGCATGGAACGTGTCGACGACATTGCCCGTGCCGATGGCGACGCTGAACTGACCCCGCGCGGTCGAAGCACCCACGGACAGGTCGCCCGCGCCCAGCGCCGCGCTGCCGTAGCCGAGCGCCATCGACTGGTCGCCGAAGGCAGTGGCTCCCTGCCCCAGTGCGGTGGCCCCCAGGCCTTGGGCATAACTGGCGGCGCCGACCGCGGTGCCATAGTCCCGCCCGGCCTGGGCGTCACGGCCAAGGGCGATACTTTGTGCTCCCGCCGCCAGGCTGCTGGCGCCGATGGCCAGGGACGCCACACCGGCGGCATGAGAGAGTCGTCCGATCGCCATGGCTTCGTCGCCTTGCGCGTACGCATCGCTACCCGCGGCGATAGCGAATGCTCCGCTCGCCATGCTGTAGGTGCCGGCAGCAAGGCTTTCTTCACCGGAACTTTCCGCAAAGAAACCCAGCGCCAGGCTTTCCTTCCCGCTCGCATCCGCCACGGCACCCAGTGCTGTCGCACCGGTACCCGATGCGGCGCTGAGCATGCCGAGGGCGGTCGCGGAGTCTTCTCCATCGGCCGTGGCATGAACGCCAAGCGCCGTATTACCGAAACCGTAGGCCTGTGCACCGCTGCCGATGGCCGTGGAAGCATCGGCCAGCGCCTGGGCCGCATGGCCGAGCGCCGTGCTGTCGTAGCCGCCGGCCACGCTGGCGGCACCGACGGCTGTCGCGCCGCCCGCCCGGGCGTGGCTGTCGCGGCCCGCGGCGATCGCGCCGCTGTGGTCGGCGCGCGCGTCGTCGCTGCCGTCGTGCATACCGGCGGCCTTGAAGTAATGCGCGGCGTCGCCGACCTCCGACGACAATGCATCGAGCTGCGCCTTGTTCACCGCGTCGGTCGCGGCGCTGCCCGCCGCCACCTGCACGATCTGGCGCGCGGCGCCGGCGCGGCCGACCGACACGGTCCCGGCGCGATCGGCCACGGAACCCGCGCCCAGCGCGACCGCATCGGGCGCAAGGACCTCGCTGCGGACGCCGAAGGTGGCTCCGTTGGTCGCCCCCTCCCGCACCTTCGCCTCGAAGCCGACGGCGATCGCGGTATTCGCACGCGCCTGCGCATTCGCGCCGAGCGCGGTCGCGGTCGCCGCGAGTGCCTGCGCATTGGCGCCCACAGCGGTGGCGTGGGCCGCAGCCGCGCGGGCATTGCTGCCGAATGCCGACGCGGCGAGCTTGTCCGCCCTGGCATGGCCACCGAACGCGGAAGTGCCATGGCTCGACGCCTGCGCGCCGTTGCCCACCGCCGAGGCATCGCGGCCACCGGCTACGGCGCCGCCATCGGCATGGCTGCCGTCCGCCGCGACCTCCGCCGCCGTTCGCGGCACGCCGACGCTGGCCGCCGCTGCCGGAAACGTGGCGACCGGCCCGGACTCGTCCGCCGATACGCCACCGGCAAGCAGGCTTCCCGCGGCCAGCAGCGGGGCGGCCAGGCGCAGGCGCGGACGGCGTGGGCCGCCCCTGCCATGCCCGAACGGGACGACCGGAAGAGACCCGTTCCATGTCTTGCTGTGAATGCGCATGCGTTGCTCCATGAGGGCTGCAAGGAAGGCGGAGACACAGGTCAAGGCGGCACTTCATCGCCATCGATCTGCATCGGCCACGAGCAGCTTTCCGCATGGGCGGACGGGGATCACTCACGCGCGCTAACCAAACATCACCCGGCAATGGCTGAAGGCAGTCATCGCCACGTGCATCTATGCCCGCGAAGCAGGCACTTACCCGCAGCACGGCGCAGAAGCGTGCCGCCAGGCAGAGAACGGAACGCGCAATACGCGTGAGGCAAGCCCTGCCTTTACGAGCATTCCGACACGCATGCCGATATCAGGGCACCGAGCTGCGCGCGATGAAGGCGTAACCACTGCCGCGCACCGTGACCAGCGGCAATACCGGCATGCCCTGCTCCCTCGCCTTGCGGCGCAGGCGGTAGATGAGCATTTCCAGGCGATGCGGATCGTAGTCCGGCTCGTCGCCGTGCAGACCGGCGATCAGGCAGTCGCGCGCCACGGCCTCGCCGTCGGCATCGAGCAGCTGGCGCAACAGGCAACGCTCGGAGGCGGACAGCGCGATGACCGCACCGCCGGGCGCCACCAGGTTCCAATCGTCAGTGACCAGTCGCCAGGCGCCGGAAAGCGTGCCATCGACCGCCTCGTCATGCGGGACGGCAACAGGACGCGATGCGATGCGCAGCCGCCGGCCGACGCTGCGCAGGCTCGCCGCGAGCAGCGCCACGCCGGCGGGTTTGCGCAGGTAGATATCCGCGCCGGCGGTCAGCGCGCGGATCTCCTCGTGCTCGGCGCGGCTGCCGGTCAGCACTACGATGCCGATATCCGAGCACTGGCGAAGATGGCGCGCCACCGAGATGCCGTCTTCGTCCGGCAATCCCAGGTCCAGCACCGCCAGGTCGAAGCGATCCTCCAGCATGCAGCGGTAGAGCTCCGCGGCGCGGCCCAGGCCGACCGCCTGGAACCCGAATTGCCGCAGCCCGGGCACGAGGATGTCGTCGCGCAGCTGGCGATCGTCCTCCAGCACGGCCACCCGCCATCCGTGCTGTTCGTTCCACCGTGAAGAACTCGCTTCCATAGGCGACGCCGCTGCCATGCGCTGGCACGGACTATAGCGCAGCCTGTCGCGGCCTCCAGTGTTTGGACGTCCAAACAGGAACCATCGCGATGCCGGCCAATTCAGCGAGCGGATTCCGAGACGCGACTTGATCGCAAGCCTCTTACGGATCATTCCTCGGAGACATGCAGCAGCTCACGACGAGACAGGCAGGCAAAACGCAGGCACAAAAAAACGCGGCAGCTCGCGCTGCCGCGTCTTTCACGAGCAGACGGCTCAGCCGACCGCCGCGTCCTTCAGCTTCTTCAGCGGGCGGATCTTGACCTTCACCGTGGCCGGCTTGGCGGCGAACCACTGCTCTTCCTTGGTGAAGGGGTTGATGCCCTTGCGCTTCGGCTTGGCCGGCACATTGACCGCGGTGATCTTCAGAAGACCCGGCAGCGTGAACGAGCCATGACCCTTCTTGTGCACCGAACCGGCGACGGCACCTTCCAGCGCACCGAGAACAGCGCGCACGTCCTTGGCCACCACACCGGTGGTTTCGGCGAGGTGGGCGACCAGCCCGGACTTGCTCAGAGCTTCCTTGATCGGCTTCAGCGCGGCCGGCTTGGCGGCGGCCTTGGCGGTGGTCTTCTTGGCGGCTTTCTTGGCCATACATTCCCCGTAGTTTTGATGGGTTTGGTTTAAACCGGTGCCTTTCGGCAGGTGGAATGTATGGCATGCGAGCGACGCCGCCAAGACGCAAACGCATAAATGTGTCTTACGGCATGGTGTTTTTTACGATCGAGTCATGCCGAACCGCGGTTTTTCCCGCGAAACACAGGCTTTCGCCACCCCGCCCATCGGCGCCGGACCTGAAATTGCAGGGGGTGGCGGAGCGGCCGTCGATGGCATGTGCGGATACGAAAAGGCCCGCTCCGCGGCGGCATCGCCACCTGGGAGCAGGCCTGCAAGCCCCGAGGAAAGCCCGCGAACTCAACGCCCGAAGATGATTTCCTTGCCTTCGTGGTCGCGGTCCCAGCCGCGCAGCTCGTCGCGGATATGCGCGATGCGCTGGCGGCCCAGCGCATTGCGCTCCTCGTCCAGCACCTGGCCGTCGAGCAGCTCGGCCAGCCGCTGCGCGGTGGGCAGCATGGCGTCCCAGGCGTCGAGCGCGGGGATCGGCGCCGGCAGGGTCATGAAGAAGCTCAGGCCAGGCGTGCGCAGCGCATCGAGACGGCTCAGGTCGAAGTTGCCCGGCTTGAGCATGTTGGCCACGCTGAAGATCGGGCCGTGTTCGCGCTTGCCGTCGAGCAGGCGGTGGTAGATGCCCATGGCGCCGAATTCGAGGCCGGCCTTTTCGGCCGCCACGATCAGGTCGGGACCGAGAAACACCGAACCTTCGCGCGCCACCACGAACAGCGTGACGATGCGCTCTACCGGCAGCTGCGCCGGGCGGTTGCCTACTTCGGAACGCGGCGGCACGCGCGGCGCCGCAGGCGCCGGTGCGGGAGCGGCCGGCGGCGGAATCGGCGCCTGCGCGCGCGGTGCGGCTTCGACCGGCGCGGCTTTCAGCGGCTCGTCGACATGCCCCTGCGCGGCCAGGAACTGCTCCGGTGGCGCGCGCAGCGCCTCGATGATCGAAGCGGCGGCGCCCATCGGCTTGCTGCTCACCGGCGCAGGGGTGACGCGTTCGCTGGACAGCGTCGCGCCGAGCTTTTCCAGCTCCTCGCGCAGACCCATGTCCAGCTCGCCCTGCTTCGGCTTGGGTTCGTCCAGGGGATCGAGGCGGAAGTCGTCGCGCGCATGGAATCCGGGCGCATCGTCGGCCACGTCGACGTCGTCGCCGAAGGTCGGCTCGCGCCGCTCCTCGCCGCCGGCGGTGGCCGGCATGCGGCGGCGGCCCTGTTCCTTCCTGGGCTGGCCGAACAGCCAGATCAGGCCCAGCGCGATCACGCCCACGATCAGCAGCGGAATGCCTACCGCGGGGTTCCAGGCGAAGGCGAGCAGGGGTTGCATGGTCATGGCTTCGGTTCCTCAGGCTGCGCCAGCGAGTTTGGCCGCTTCGGCCAGGTCCACTTGCACCAGGCGCGACACGCCGGGTTCGCGCATGGTCACGCCGCACAACTGCGACGCGGCCTCCATGGTGGCCTTGTTGTGGCTGACGAAAATGAACTGCACCTTCTCGCTCATCTCCTTCACCATGTTGGAGAAGCGGCCCACGTTGGCCTCGTCCAGCGGCGCGTCCACCTCGTCCAGCAGGCAGAACGGCGCGGGGTTGAGGCCGAAGATGGAGAACACCAGCGAGACCGCGGTGAGCGCCTTCTCGCCGCCGGACAGCAGCGAGATGTTGGAGACGCGCTTGCCGGGCGGGCGGGCCATGATGGCCACGCCGGTGTCGAGCAGGTCGTCGCCGGTCAGTTCCAGGTAGGCGTGGCCGCCGCCGAACAGGCGCGGGAACAGCTCCTGCACGCCGGCGTTGACGCGGTCGAAGGTTTCCTTGAAGCGCTGGCGGGTCTCGCGGTCGATCTTCTTGATCGCGCCTTCCAGCGTTTCCATGGCGGAGGTCAGGTCGGCCAGCTGGTTGTCCAGATAGGTCTTGCGCTCGCTCTGCTCGGCGTGTTCCTGGATCGCGGCCAGGTTGACCGGCTCCAGGCGCTGGATCTTCTGCCCGAGGTCGGTGAGCGAGCCGCGCCACTGCGAGGCGTCGGCATCTTCCGGCAGCTCGGCCAGCAGCGGTTCCAGTTCCAGGCCGGAGGCGGCGATCGCGTCGGCCAGCTGCTGCGCACGCAGTTCCAGCGCCTGCGCGGCGAGGCGCTTCTGCGACAGCTGTTCGCGCAGCGTGTTGAGGCCCTGCTCGATGCGCTGGCGCTCCTGCTCCAGGCGGCGGAATTCGGCGTCGCAGTCCTCGACCGCGCGGCGCGCTTCCACCAGCTGCTTGTCGACCAGCAGGCGCTGGTCCAGGTAGGTCTGGCGCTCGGCTTCCAGTTCCGCGATGGGGTCGGAGCCGGCGGCGAGCTGCTCCTCGATCTCGCCGCGGCGCGAGGCGATCTGGCGGATCTGCGTATCCATGCGCGCCAGCGCCTGCTCCAGCGAGGCCAGCGCGGAACGCTTCGATTCCATCGACAGCGCCAGCGCATGCGCCTGGTCGGCGGCCTCGCGCGCGTTCATGCGGGCTTCCTCGCGCGATTCCAGCAGCGCGCGGCGCTCGTTCTCCAGCTCGCGGCGCTGGTCTTCCAGGTCGCCCATGTGGTTGACCGACTCGTCCAGGCGCGCGCGCGCGTCGCGGGTCTGGGTCTGCAGTTCGTCCAGCTGGCTGATGATCTCGCCGAGCTCGCCGCTGACCTTCTCGGCGCGGGCGCGGGCGGTTTCCATCTTGCCGCGGTGGCTCTGCAGCTGGCCGGCCAGTTCGGACTGACGGCGATGGGCGTTGTACAGCTCGCGCTGCGCGTCGTCGCGCGCGCGCTCGGCTTCGAACTTGCTGGTGCGCAGGTCGTCGAGCTGGCCGGTGGCCTCCTCGATGCGCGCTTCCAGGGTGGCGATCTGCTCGGCCAGCAGGCGCATCTCGCGCTCGCGCGCCAGCACGCCGACCTGGTTGCCCTGCGCGCGGCGCACGCGGGCCCAGCCGGGGCCCAGCCATTCGCCGGAGCGGGTCATCACCGACTGGTACGGCGCCAGCGCGGACAGGCCGGCGACGCGCTGGTGCGCTTCGTCGAGATGTTCCGCGGTGAGCACATGGCTGAGGATCGAGATCGCCGCGGCCGGGCCACGCACGTGCGCGGCCAGCGTGCCGGCGGTGTTGGCGCCACCCTCGGCGGCGTCCAGCAGGGCCAGGTCGGCGTTCTTCAGGTCGCCGAAGTCCTTGGCGTAGTCGTGCGCGCCATCGACCAGCACGCTGTCGAGGAAGCCGGCCAGCGCGGTTTCCACCGCGGTTTCCCAACCCGCTTCCACCTGCAGCGATTCGCCCAGGCGGCGCGACTTGTCCAGCCCCAGTCGCGCCAGCCAGCCGCTGGCGGCGCTTTCTTCCTGGCCCAGCGCGGCGTGCTGCAGCGCTTCGAGCGAGGACTGGCGGCCGCGCGCGGACTGCAGCTGCTGGCGCGCCTCGTTGAGCGCGGACTGCACCTGGCGTTCTTCGTCCAGCACCTTCTCGTGGCCGAGCTTGTGCTGGTCGAGCAGGCTGCCCAGGGTTTCCAGGCGCTCGCGCTGGGTCTCGTGCTCGCCCTGCAATTGTTCGAAGGAAGCGTCCAGCGCCTCGATGTCGGTGGCCTTCTGCTCGCTTTCCAGCGCCTCGCGGCGCTTGGCCAGGTCGATCGACTGGCGGTCGAGGTAGGCCAGCTTGGTGCGCTCCACTTCCGCCGCGCGCGCGGCTTCGCCGGCGGTGCGGGTGTAGACGTCCCAGCGCTGCTGCCAGTCGGACAGCTTGGCCTCGGTGTCGCGCTGCGCGTCGCCGGTGTCCTCCTGCATCTGCTGCAGGGCTTCGAGCCGGGGCTCGCCCTCGGCCAGTGCCAGGCGCAGGGTTTCGGTCTGCTCGCGGTCGGTGGTGATGTGCGCGGCCAGTTCCTCGTGTTCGCGCTCGGCCTCGGCCTGGGCGCGCTGCAGGCGGTCGGCGGTCTCGCGGTTGAAGCGCACCTGCTGCTCGACGCGGGCGATCTCGGCACCGACCTTGTACACCTCGCCCTGCACCTGGCCCAGGTGCTCGCTGGCGGCGGTGTGGCGCTCGCGCACGCTTTCCAGTTGCGCCTCGACGTTGCGCTGCCCGGCGATGCGCTTCTCGATCTCGATCTCGGCGGCGGACAGGCCGGCGCCCTCGCCGTCGTGCTGGCTCTTCAGCCCCCGGTATTCCAGCGCGCGCAGTTCGGCTTCCTTGCGCGTCTGTTCCTCTTTGAGCGCCTTCCAGCGCTCGGCGGCGCGGGCCTGGCGGTTCAAGTGCTCGAGCTGCTTGTCCACCTCGTCGCGCACGTCGCGCACGCGGTCGAGGTTCTCGCGGGTGGACTTGATGCGGCTCTCGGTTTCCTTGCGGCGCTCCTTGTACTTGGAGATGCCGGCGGCTTCCTCCAGGTGTACGCGCAGTTCTTCCGGCGCGGCCTCGACGATCTGGCTGATCATGCCCTGCTCGATGATCGAGTAGCTGCGCGGGCCCAGGCCGGTGCCGAGGAACAGGTCGGTGATATCGCGGCGGCGGCAGCGCGCGCCATTGAGGAAATACGCCGACTGCCCGTCGCGGGTGACCTGGCGCTTCACCGAGATCTCGGCGTACTGGCCGTATTCGCCCTGGATGGTGCCGTCGCTGTTGTCGAAGATCAGCTCGACCGTGGCCTGGCCCACCGGCTTGCGCGAGTTGGAGCCGGAGAAGATCACGTCGGTGAGCGAGTCGCCGCGCAGGCGGCTGGCCGCGCTCTCGCCCATCACCCAGCGGATGGCGTCGATGATGTTGGACTTGCCGCAGCCGTTCGGACCCACCACGCCGGTCATATTGGTCGGCAGGTGCAGGGTGGTCGGGTCGACGAAGGACTTGAAGCCGGCGAGTTTGATCGTGGTCAGGCGCATGCGGGTTCCGCGGCAGCTTGGTATAGGGCTTGCGATTCGGCTAAGCCCCTCTCCCGTCGGGAGAGGGGTTGGGGTGAGGGTACGGGCGAAGCGCAAGCGCGATGTGCAACGCTCCGCCCGCACCCTCATCCGGCTGCCGCCACCTTCTCCCGGAGGGAGAAGGATCCCATCGGGAAGATTGAGGCCGCAGGATAAGGCCTATGTCCCCGTCGCTCAAAGGCTTTCAGGTATCCGGCGGGCGCGCGTCGATGGAAAGCGCGTGGATGCCGTTGTCCATCAACCCTTCCAGCGCCGCATAGATCATGCGGTGGCGCTTCAGCGGCGGCTTGCCGGCGAACACCGGGCTGACGATGCGCACATGGAAATGGCCCTTGCCCTCGTTGGCATGGCCGGCGTGCTTGTGGCCTTCGTCGGCCACGTCCAGCTCGACCGGCGCCAGCGCGGCCTGCAGGCGTTCGCGGATCTGGGCGGCCATCGAGGCAGTCATGTCAGGGCAGCACCTTGCGGAAGGGTTTGACCGAGACCGAAGCATAGACCCCCGCCGCCATGTAGGGATCGGCATCGGCCCAGGCCTGGGCATCGGCCAGCGTAGCGAACTCCGCCACGATCAGGCTGCCGCTGAAGCCGGCGCTGCCCGGATCTTCCGCATCGATGGCCGGAAACGGACCGGCCAGCAGCATGCGGCCTTCCGCCTGCAGCTGCTGCAGGCGGGCCAGGTGGGCCGGACGCGCGGCGCCGCGCTTCTCCAGCGAATCGGGAATATCGGTACCGACGATGGCGTACCACATGGCTCAGGCCTCCGGACGCATATAGGGGAACAGCAGCACGTCGCGGATCGACGTAGCGCCGGTGAGCAGCATCACCAGGCGGTCGATGCCGATGCCCAGGCCGCCGGTGGGCGGCAGGCCCACTTCCAGCGCGCGGATGTAGTCCGCGTCGAAGTGCATGGCTTCGTCGTCGCCGGCGTCCTTGGCCGCCACCTGGGCGCGGAAGCGCGCTTCCTGGTCTTCCGGATCGTTGAGCTCGGAGAAGCCGTTGGCCAGCTCGCGGCCGTTGACGAACAGCTCGAAGCGGTCGGTGATGCCCTTGTCGGTATCGCTCTCGCGTGCCAGCGGCGAGACCTCGACCGGATGCTGGGTGATGAAGGTCGGCTGGATCAGGGTGTGCTCGACGGTCTTCTCGAAGATTTCCAGCAGCAGCTTGCCCCAGCCGTAGCCGGCCTTGACCTGGCAGCCCAGGCGCCTGGCGTGCGCGGCCATGGCGTCGCGGTCGCGCAGTTCCTCGCGGCGGATTTCCGGGTTGTGCTCCAGCACGGCGTCTTCCATCGACCAGCGGCGGAAGGCCGGGCCGAGGTCGATGTCGGCGCCGTCCCAATGGATCTGCGTACTGCCGATGACGTTGGCCGCGGTATCGCGGATCACGCCTTCGGTCAGGTCCATGATCTCGGTGTAGGTGGCGTATGCCTGGTACAGCTCGAGCATGGTGAACTCGGGGTTGTGCCGCGTGGACACGCCCTCGTTGCGGAAATTGCGGTTGATCTCGTACACGCGGTCGAAGCCGCCGACCACCAGGCGCTTGAGGTACAGCTCCGGCGCCACGCGCAGGTACAGGTCGAGGTCCAGCGCGTTGTGGTGGGTGATGAAGGGCTTGGCCGTGGCGCCGCCGGGGATGATCTGCATCATCGGCGTTTCCACTTCCATGAAGCGATAGGGTTCCGCCTCCAGCCACTTGCGGATATAGCCGATGATCTTCGAGCGCAGCACGAAGGCGCGGCGCGCCTCCTCGGTGACGATCAGGTCGACATAGCGCTGGCGGTAGCGCTGCTCGACATCGCTCAGGCCGTGGAACTTGTCCGGCAGCGGACGCAGGCTCTTGGTCAGCAGGCGCAGCGTGTCGACCTTGACCGACAGCTCGCCGGTCTTGGTGCGCATCAGCACGCCTTCGGCGCCGACGATGTCGCCCGAATCCCAGCCCTTGAAGGCGTCGTAGGTCGCCTCGCCCACCGTGCCCTGGTGGATGAACAGCTGGATGCGGCCGGACATGTCCTGGATCTGCACGAAGCTGACCTTGCCCTGCACGCGCTTGAGCACGATGCGGCCGGCCATCTTCACGCGGCGCGCGAGCGCGTCGATCGCCTCGGCGGTGTGCGTGTCCTTGTCTTCGTACGCGGATTGCAGGTCGCCGGCGAAGGCGTCGATCTTGAAGTCGTTCGGGAACGCGACGCCCTGCCCGCGCAGCGCTTTGAGTTTCTCTCGGCGCTCGGCGATCAACTTGTTCTCGTCGATGGGCAGGTTATCTGTCGGTTCGCTCATGATATTTCCGTGGATATCGCCATCGACGCCAGCGCGCGACGGACTTGCTGGGGTTAATGGCCGAATAAGGCCGGATTGTTCTTCTTGAGGACGCTGTACGGGATGACCGACCAGTCCGGGTTGTCGCAATTGCGCGCGACGCGGGCGAAATAGGCGCCGACGTACAGGCCCTTGTCGGTGAGATACCAGGGACCGAAATCCCACACGCCGGGATCGGTGTAGTCGCAGCCGTCACCGTCGTCGCCTTTCATGGCGTCCGGATAGAGCCGCTGGAGCAGCTTCACCACGGCCGGCGCGTAGACCTTCTCGCGGTACTGGGACCACGCGTCGGAATGCTCGGCCGGCTTCTTGCCGGTGCCGAGCCAGTACAGGTCTTCCAGCGCCAGTTCCTTGCCGGTGGCCGCGTCGATGGTGGTGCCGTCGACGGAGAAATCCGGATGGGCCGCGCCATAGCAGCTCCAGCTGCTGGACACGGCATAGCTGACGAAGCGCTCGTCGAGGTAATGGCTGGATACCTCCAGCGACTCGACGCCCGAACCGCCCTCGCCGTTCGCGCAGCCGAAGTAGGACTGCAGGCCGGTGTAGAAGCCGGCGTCGATGGTGCGGTTGATCGCGGCCATGGCGGCGTCCGGATAGCCACCGGTCACATGGAACATGCTGACCTTGGACAGCGGCTCGGAGAACCACTGGATCTGGTACTTGCCGCCGACGGTTTCCTGCTTGCCGGGCACGAAATGGAGATCCGCCAGCCGCAGCTTTTCGTAGTCCGCCAGCGGACGCGCGAACTTCAGGTCGGGCCGCGGCGCCGGCACCGAACCGGCGGCCACCGCATGCAGTTCGACCGGCAGGCTGGCGCCCTTGCCGCTGGTAAAGGTGCCCTTGAAGCCGTCGCCGGTCCTGGTGAGCAGGAAACGATCCGACTTCGCCTGATCGCTGTCGTAGGCGGCCGAGCTGAGCTTGTAGCCCTGCTTGTCGGGCGCGCCGCGCAGCGGGATGTCCTGCTTGTACTTCTCGTAGAAATACGTGCCGGAGACGTCGCCGTCGGACTCGTCCAGCTGCATCACGACCGGATACTTGCCGACGGTGCCACGCAGCAGGCGGCTTTCGGCGCGCAACGCGGCCGTGGGCAGCACGGCCAGTACGAACAGGGCGATCGAGGCGCTTCTCATCCGAGGGCTCTTCCTTGTGTGTCCGGCTCGCGCAGGAGCGCGAGCAATGCGCTGCGCATTCAATCTTCCTTGCCGACGGCTTGCTTCACCGCATGCTTGGTGGCGTTCCAGCCGTCGCGTGCGCCATGGCCGATCTTCAGGCCGACATCCTTCGCGCCGTGTCCCACCTTCAGGCCGGCATCGCGCGCGCCATGACCGACCTCGACGCCGGCATCGCGCGCGCCGTGGCCGACCTTGACGCCCGCATCGCGCGCACCGTGGCCGACCTTGACGCCCGCATCGCGCGCACCGTGGCCGACCTTGACGGCCGTATCCCGGGTGGCGTGGCCGACATCGCGGCCGGCGTCGCCGACCGCGTGACCGGCGGCCTTGGCATCCTGCTTGATGGTCTGGCCGGTGCTTTCCTGCGCGCCGGCCGTGCCGATGCCTGCCGCCAGTGCCGCACAGGCGATCAGGATCCGGGAGATCTTGCTGCTGTTCATGCGGGCACCTCGTCAGTGGTCAGGTGGATCGGATGGCTGGCTTCAGGCGTCGATGCGCTTGGCGCCCGCGTCCAGGCCGGCCTTCAGGCTGCCCTCGACGAATTCGTCGAGGTCGCCGTCCAGCACCTTCTGCGTATCGGAGCGCTCGATGCCGGTGCGCAGGTCCTTGATGCGGCTCTGGTCCAGCACGTAGTTGCGAATCTGGCTGCCCCAGCCGATGTCGGACTTGGTCGCTTCCAGCGCGTCCTTCTCGGCGTTGCGCTTCTGCAGCTCCAGCTCGTACAGCTTGGCCTTGAGCATCTTCATCGCGCGGTCGCGGTTGGCATGCTGGCTGCGCTCGGTCTGGCAGGCCACCACCACGCCCGAGGGCATGTGGGTGATACGCACGGCCGACTCGGTCTTGTTCACATGCTGGCCGCCGGCGCCGGACGAGCGGTACACGTCGGTGCGCAGGTCCGCCGGATTGATCTCGATATCGATGTCGTCGTCGACTTCCGGCGACACGAACACCGAGGTGAAGCTGGTGTGGCGGCGGTTGTCGGAGTCGAACGGGCTCTTGCGCACCAGGCGGTGCACGCCGATCTCGGTCTTGAGCCAGCCGTAGGCGTAGTCGCCTTCGACGCGGAAGGTGGCGGACTTGATGCCGGCCACGTCGCCGCCGCTGACTTCCAGCAGCTCGGCCTTCCAGCCGCGCGATTCGGCCCAGCGCAGGTACATGCGCAGCAGGATTTCGGCCCAGTCCTGCGCCTCGGTGCCGCCGGCACCGGCCTGGATGTCGACGAACGCATTGGCGGCGTCCATCTTGCCGGAGAACATGCGCTGGAATTCCAGCTTGCCCACCTGGGCGTCGAGCTTGCCGAGGTCGTCCACGATGGAGAGCACGGTGGACTCGTCGTTGTCGGCGACGGCCATCTCGAGCAGGTCGCTGGCGTCGGCGAGGCCGGCAGTCATCGTGTCGATGCCGCTGACGATGGTGTCCAGGCGGGCGCGTTCGCGGCCCAGCTCCTGCGCGCGCGGCGGATCGTCCCACACGGTGGGGCTTTCCAGTTCGCGGCTTACTTCTTCGAGGCGCTCTCGCTTGGTGGCGTAGTCAAAGATACCCCCTAAGCGACTCGACGCGGCCCTTGAGGTCCGCGATCTGCGCGAGGATCGGATTGGTCTCGATCATGGATGGATAAGGCTTGGAAAATGGCCGGAAAGGATAACAGGCGCACCTCGCCCACGGTAGGTTGGGGTGACCCCAACGGACGTCGAGACAGCATGAAAGGTCCGTTGGGGTTGTCACCCCAACCTACAGCGCCTGCTGGTGCACCCCGCGCACCGCGCGCCCGGACGGGTCCGCCGCCGCGGCGAAGGCCGGGTCCCAGGCCAGCGCGGCCGGCGAGGAACAGGCGATCGACTTGCCGCCCGGCACCGTGGCCGCGCAGGCCTCGCCGGGGAAGTGCTGCTCGAAGATGCGGCGGTACAGGTAAGCCTCCTTGGTCGCCGGCGGGTTGTGCGGGAAGCGCGTGGAGGCGGCGGCGAACTCGCGGTCGCTGACCACCTGCTCGGCATGCGCCTTCAGCCCGTCGATCCAGCCGTAGCCGACGCCGTCGCTGAACTGTTCCTTCTGCCGCCACAGGATCGAATCCGGCAACGCGCCCTGGAAGGCCTCGCGCAGCACCGCCTTCTCGATGCGGCCGTGGCCGGCCATCTTGTACCTGGCGTCCAGGCCCATGGCCACGTCCAGGAATTCCAGGTCCAGGAACGGCACGCGCGCTTCCACGCCCCAGGCCATCATGGCCTTGTTGGCGCGCAGGCAGTCGAAGCTGTGCAGGGCGTCGAGCTTGCGCACGGTTTCCTCGTGGAAGGCTTCCGGCGACGGCGCCTTATGGAAATACAGGTAACCGCCGAAGATCTCGTCCGAGCCCTCGCCCGACAGCACCATCTTCACGCCCATCGCCTTGATGCGCCGGGCCAGCAAGAACATCGGCGTGGAGGCGCGAATAGTGGTGACGTCGTAGGTCTCGATATGGCGGATCACTTCGGGCAACGCGTCGAGGCCTTCCCAGAAGGTGTAGACGAAGCCGTGGTGCACGGTGCCCAGCGCATCGGCGGCGACCTGGGCGGCGGCGAGATCCGGCGAACCCTCCAATCCGATCGCGAAGGAATGCAGGCGCGGCCACCAGGCCTCGCTGCGGTCGTCGTCCTCGATGCGCTCGCGGGCGAAGCGCGCGGCGCAGGCGGCGACCAGCGAGGAATCCAGGCCGCCGGAGAGCAGCACGCCGTAGGGCACGTCGGTCATCAGCTGGCGGTGCACGGCCTGTTCGAAGGCGCCGCGCAGTGCGGACGGCTCCAGCTGCTGGCCGTGGGTCACCTCGTAGGAGCGCCAGTGCTTGCGGTAATAGCGCGTCACCTCGCCGGTGGCGCTGTCGTACACGTGGCCCGGCGGGAAGGCCGACACATCGGCGCAGACGCCGACCAGAGCCTTCATCTCCGAGGCCACGCACAACCGCCCTTCCCCGTCGTGGCCCCAGTACAGCGGGCAGACGCCGATCGGATCGCGCGCGATGAGGTAGCGCTGCGTGGCGCTGTCCCACAGCGCGAAGGCGAAGATGCCGTTGAGCTGCTTGATGCCGCGCGCCAGGAATTCCTCCGGCCCCAGCTCGCGGTAGAGCGCATTGATCACTTCGCAGTCCGAGCCGGTGGTGAAGTCGTAGCCGCTGGCGGCGCGCAGCTCGCGGTGGTTGTAGATCTCGCCGTTCACCGCCAGGGCCAGGGTCTCCTCGCGCGAGCGCAGCGGCTGCGAGCCGCTGGCCGGGTCGACGATGGCCAGGCGCTCATGCACCAGGATCACCCCGGCGTCGACGAACACGCCGCTCCAGTCCGGCCCGCGATGGCGCTGGCGCTGCGAGAGTTCCAGCGCCTGGCGGCGCAGGCCGGCGAGGTCGTCGCCGGGTTGCAGGTCGAACATGCCGAAGATGGAACACATGGTTTGACGCTCCTGAGGGTGTATGACGCGCAAAACTGCGGACTGGGAAAAAAGAAAGGGCCCGCTTGTGGCGGGCCCTTTTGCGTGATTCTCGAGACTTTTTCGTGTCTACACGCCGGCCCACCCGTCGATGCGGGGATTGTTATTGGCGTTGTTATTCAGGACGTTCGCGGACGAGCGCAGGTTCGCCGCGTAGGCGGCGAAGGCGGGGCGCTGGCTGGCGAAGGTCGAGGACATGTGGCCGACTAGAGCACAGCTTTGCTGCGCCGCGCAAGAGGAATTTTTCGCCCCGCCAATCACGTAGGTTGGGGTGAGCCGCAGGCGAACCCCAACGCGGCGGTCGCGCTGGATGGGCCTGTTGGGGTTCGCCGCTGGCTCACCCCAACCTACGTATCAGGCGCTGACCCAGTTCCGCGCCTCTTCCAACTGCGCCGTCTCGTACAGCCGAAACTCTCCCGGCGACAGGAACCCCAGCGCCTTGGCCAGGTTGCGCATCCAGCCCACGTCGGTGACCAGGGCCGCGCGCTCCCAGCCGCTGAAATGGCGGAAGCCCAGCTTGGCGTCGTCCCACATCGCGGCGGCGTCGAAGCCGGTGAAGTCCTGGTCGATATGGAAAATCACCCGCAGCTTGCGGTTGAGCGCGAAGGCCGCCTCGATATCCGGAATCACCACCCGCTCGTAGTCGGCCGCGGTGACCTGGTTGTGCGCGGTGAAACCGATCACGCCGGGCGGCAGGCCGGTCATCTGCACGATCATGGCATCAGCTCCTCAATGGATGAGACTGACCTTATCCAAGCGCGCCGCTCGTTGCGCGGACAGCTAGGCGCCGTGAAGAAGCACGCAACAAATCACAGCGGCTCGATATGGCGCAGCAGCAGGCGCGGACTCTCGCGGCCCTGCCAGTCGTTGATGGTCAGCTCGTAGGCGGCGCGCAGGCGCGACGGCGGCGGCTGGCCGGTGTAGCCGCCGAACATCACCGCGTCGAGCACGGCGCCGTCGCGCGGATCGCTCAGGCTCAGGCGCAGGTGGGTCTCGCCCATCACGCGCCAGCTGGCGCAGGCGAATTCGTTCTCGAACACCGGTTCCGGAAACGCCTGACCCCAGGGACCGCCGTAGCGCAGCTGGCGTGCCAGCTCCAGGGTGGCGGCGCCGGGCGGCAGTTCGCCGTCGGTATACAGCACGTGCTCCAGGCATGCCTCGTCGAGCCAGTCGCGGGCGATGGCGTCGAAAGCTGCGGCGAAGCGGGCGAAATCATCGGCCTTCAGGCTCAGCCCCGCGGCCATGGCGTGGCCGCCGAAGCGTTCGATCAGACCTGGCTGGCGCGCGTCGATCGCGGCCAGCGCATCGCGGATATGGAAGCCGGCGATGGAACGGCCGGAGCCGCGCAGTTCGCCGGTGTTGTCCTCGCTGGCCGGGGCGAAGGCGATCGCCGGGCGATGCAGCCGCTCCTTCAGCTTGGACGCGACCAGGCCCACCACGCCGGCATGCCATGAAGGTTCGAACAGCGCCACGCCGACCGCATCGATATCGGCGGCGCGCGCGACCATCACCTCGGCCTCGGCCACCATCGTCGCCTGCAGTTCGCGGCGCTCCTGATTGATCGCGCTCAGCTGCTCGGCATAACGGCGCGCCACAGCGGGAATGTCGGTGAGCAGGCACTCCACCCCCAGGCGCATGTCTTCCAGGCGGCCGGCGGCATTGAGGCGCGGACCCACCGAGAAACCCAGGTCGCTGGCGCACAGCGTGGCGACGGAGCGCTTGCCGGCATCGACCAGCGCCGCGATGCCCGGGCAGGCGCGGCCCGCACGGATGCGCTTGAGGCCTGCTTCGACCAGCACGCGGTTGTTGTAGTCCAGCGGCACCAGGTCGGCGACGGTGCCCAGCGCGACCAGGTCCAGCAGCACGGACAGGTCCGGCTCCTTGCCTTCGGCGAAGGCGCCCTGCCCGCGCAGTGTCGAGCGCAAGGCCAGCAGCAGATAGAACATCACGCCGACGCCGGCCAATGCCTTGCTGGGAAACGCATCGCCGGCCAGGTTCGGATTGACCATCGCATCGGCCGCCGGCAACTGCTCGCCGGGCAGATGGTGGTCGGTGACGATCACGCGGATACCCAGCGCCTGCGCCGTGGCGACGCCGCTGACGCTCGCCACGCCGTTGTCGACGGTGATGATCAGCTGCGGCCGCGGCTGCAGCGATTCGACCAGCGCCGGACTCAGGCCATAGCCATGGATGAAACGATTCGGCACCGCGTAATCGACCTGGCGTGCGCCGAGCATGCGCAGGCCGCGCACGGCGACGGCCGTGCCGGTGGCGCCATCGCAGTCGTAGTCGCCGGCGATCAGGATGCGCCAGTCGCCGCGGATCGCCTCGATCAGCAGCTCCACCGCGCGCTCCATGCCGCCGAGCTGGTGCGGCGCCAGCATGCAGGCGAGCCGGTGATCGGCGTCGGCCGGGCCGAGCACGCCGCGCGCGGCATAGATCTGCCGCAGCACCGGATGCACCGCGTCGCTCCAGCCCTGCGGCTCGCCCTTCGGCAGGCGGCGACGCAGATCGAGCCGGGGACTCATCGGCGCCCACCGCGCCAGAAGCGCAGGCGATGCCAGGGACGCTGCAGCCAGCGCTCGCCGCTGGCGAAGGACAGCTGCAGCGGCGCCGCGGCGAGGCGCTGTAACGTCGGCCACCAGCTGCCGGCAAGTTCGCTCGCCTGCAGATCCTGCAGGTCGACCAGCCAGCCGGAGCCGGCCTCGGCGATCGCCTGCGGCGTGCGCGGCACGACCTGGACGCCGGCCCGCGCGGCCAGCGCGCCGAGCAGCACGTCATCGCTGACGCAGGCATGCAGCTGGCTGCGCACCTCGGTCGGCAGATGGCCGCCGCCCCACAGCCACAGGCTGTTGACCGGCGGCAGGCCGCGCTCGCGGCGCCGGGCATTCAAGGGATGCTGATGCAGCAGCACCTGCGCCTCGGTGAGCAGCGCGCGCCAGCGCCGCCCCTGCGGTCCTTCCGGCAAATGCTGCACGAGGTTTTCGCCCAGCGCCTGGTCGGGCGAGGCGAACGCCGGCAGCGCGAGGCCGGGCGGCACGCGCACGTGCCAGCGGTCCGGCGTGCCGACTTCCAGCGCCATGCCGGCATCGGCGAACGCCGGCTGCAGCGACTCGGCCAGGGTGCGGGCCTCGTCCACGCTCAGCTGCATCTGGCCGCAGGCCAGCAGGCGGGCGCCGTTGAGGTCGGGCTGGATCCAGGCCGGATCGGCGCTAAGCCAGATCGCGTCACCGGCATCGCCCGCCAGCAGTTCGCGGGTGAGCGCGGCCGGCGCGAAACCGTCCGCGCAATCGAAATAGCCCGCGAGGCCGCCGAGGAAACCGCGCGGGCCGTCATCGAGGCGGTCGGCGCGCGCCAGCCAGGCGCGCAGCGGATGGTCCGGCTCGAAGCGCGGCAGGTCGGGCAGCCACAGTTCCAGCGGTCGCGCCGCGTCCGCCATCGCCTCAGGCCTCCAGCAGCTCGTACAGCTCCAGCCACTGGGCTTCGAGCGTTTCCTTTTCGCGGCGCAGCTCGCCCTGGCGCTGGCCGAGCTTCATCAGCTCGGCCGTGGAGCCGTTGTAGACGCCGGGCTCGGCCAGCTTCGCTTCGAGCTTGCCCAGTTCGTCATCGATGGCGGCCATACGCGTCTCGAGCTTCTTCACCTTCTGGCGCGTGGCCTTTTCGTTCTCGCGCTGCGCGGCGGCCGCGCGGCGGCGGTCGGCGGCGGAGACAGCCGGCGCGCCGTCGGTATCCCCGGCGGTCTTCCTCGGCGCCGCGCCGCGGGCGCGCAGCCAGCGGGCATAGTCGTCCAGGTCGCCGTCGAAGCCCTCGACCTTGCCGTCGGCGACGCGCCAGAAGCTGTCGCAGACCATGCCCAGCAGATGGCGGTCGTGCGAGACCAGCACCAGCGCGCCGTCGAAGTCGGCCAGCGCGTCGGCCAGCGCTTCGCGCATGTCCAGGTCCAGATGGTTGGTGGGTTCGTCCAGCAGCAGCAGGTTGGGCTTGTCCCAGGCGATCAGCGCCAGCGCCAGGCGCGCGCGCTCGCCGCCGGAGAAGCCATCGACCGATTCGAAGGCGCGGTCGCCGGCGAAATTCCAGCCGCCGAGGAAATCGCGCAGCACCTGCGTGCCGACACCCGGCGCCTTGTCCTGCAGGTGCTGGAGCGGACTGGAGCCCTCGTGCAGGCTCTCCACCGTGTGCTGGGCGAAGTAGCCGATCTTCAGGTCCTTGTGCACCTTGCGCTCGCCGCCCAGCGGAGCCAGTTCGCCGACCAGGGTCTTCACCAGCGTGGATTTACCGGCGCCGTTGGGACCGAGCAGGCCGACGCGGTCGCCGGCTTCGAGGCGGAAGCGCACATCATGCAGGATCACCGCGGGCTCGCCGCCGTGCTCGTCCGGATAGCCGGCGGCCACCTCTTCGAGCTGCAGCATCGAATCGGGCAGGCGATCGGGCACGGCGAACTGAAAGCGGAACGCGCGCTCCGCGCGCACCGCCTCGGTGCCGGCCATCTTCTCCAGCCGCTTCATGCGCGACTGCGCCTGCTTGGCCTTGCTGGCCTTGGCCTTGAAGCGGTCGATGAAGGACTGCAGGTGGGCGCGCTCGGCCTGCTCGCGCTCGTGCGCGATCTGCTGCAGGCGCAGCTGCTCGGCGCGCTGGCGCTCGAAGGCGCTGTAGTTGCCGGTGTAGAGCTTGGCGCGGCCTTCGTTGAGATGCAGGGTGTGGGTGATCACGCCGTCGAGGAATTCGCGGTCGTGCGAGATCACCAGCAAGGTGCCCTGGTAGCGGCGCAGCCATTCCTCCAGCCACAGCACGGCGTCGAGGTCCAGGTGGTTGGTGGGTTCGTCCAGCAGCAGCAGTTCGGACGGCGCCATCAGCGCGCGCGCCAGGTTCAGGCGTACGCGCCAGCCGCCGGAGAACTCGCGCACCGCACGCTCGTGCGTCTCCGGCGCGAAACCCAGGCCGTGCAGCAGGCGGCCGGCACGGGCGCGGGCATCGTAGCCGTGCAGCTCCTCGATGCGGTGGTGAGCCTTGGCCATGGCTTCGGTGTCGCCGCGCGCCTGGGCGTCGAGTTCGTCGCGCAGGGCGATGGCCAGCTCCTCGTCGCCGCCCATGACGTATTCGATGGCCGGATCGGGCAGCGCCGGCGTTTCCTGGGCCACCGAGGCCAGGCGCAGGCGCGAGGGCAGATCCAGCTCGCCGGCGTCGGCCTCGACCTGGCCCTGCAGGGCGGCGAACAGGCTGGACTTGCCGCAGCCGTTGCGGCCGACCACGCCCAGCCGCCAGCCGCTCTGGATCACCAGGTCGATATCGGACAGCAGCAGGCGGGCGCCGCGGCGCAGGGCGAAATGGCGGAAGGCGATCATCGGGACAACGTATCCATGAATAGGGCGTCCAGGCACCCTCAGCCGCCCATCATAGCGGACGCGGCACCCGCCCCCGCGGCCGGAATGCCCACCCCATCGCAGTCGCACGCCCTGCTCGTAGCGTCCCCGCCGCGGTTTCTGCTACAACGACGCCGCACTGCGCAGCGGCCTCGCGTCGCTGCCGCTCGGGGGCATTCGACATACATATGACGTGCGGAGGCGCAGCCTGACTGCCCCCGTCAACGTGGAGAGGGGACCATGACCAAGTTCGGCATCAGCCTGCCCATGCTCGTGTTGCTCGCCGCCGGCGCCGTTGCGCCGCAGCCGGCCCGGGCGGACAACCTGCTGATCAATCGCGTGAAGCAGGAACAGGGCATGAACCTCCCGACCCGCGGCATGAGCATGGAGCAGGTCGAGCAGAAGTTCGGCGCGCCCAAGCGCAAGCTCTCGCCGCGCGGCGGCGACACGGCCAAGCATCCGGTGATCAATCGCTGGGATTACTCGAACTTCATCGTGTATTTCGAGCACAGCCATGTGATCCATGCGGTGCTCAATACGCCAGCCGGCAACAACAAGAATCCGGAATCGGTGAACTGAGGGCCCAGCCCTCGGCAGTACGCCTATCCAGCGTCTGAGTAACGGGCTGCGCCATGCGCGGCCCGTTTCGCTGTTCATGCTGCCCATTCGTCACGGCGGCGCCCTACAATTCGCGTTTCCTCCTGTTACGCGAGTCCCCACATGAGCCACGCCACCTTGCGCCTGCCGGCGGAATGGGAACCCCAGTCGGCCGTCCTGATCGCCTGGCCGCATGCGGATACCGACTGGGCGGACCGCCTGGCCGAGGTGGAAACCACTTATGTGGCGCTGGCCGCCGCGGTCACCCGCTTCGAGCCGCTGATCGTCGTGGTCGCCGACGCCGAGCTGCGTGCGCACGTCGAAGGCAAGCTGCGCGAGGCCGGCGTGGACCTGGGCCGCGTCCGCCTGATCGAGCTGCCGTATGACGATACCTGGCTGCGCGATTCCGGCCCGATCACCCTGAAGGATGACCGAGGCGCGTTCCAGCTTACCGATTTCCGCTTCACCGGCTGGGGCGGCAAGTTCGGCGCCGAGCAGGACGATGCGCTGGTGGCCGGCCTGGTGAAGGCCGGCGTGTTCGGTCGCGCCGCGCACCGGCGCATCGACTGGGCGCTGGAAGGCGGCGGCATCGAGAGCGACGGCGCCGGCACCGTGCTGACCACCTGGCGCTGCCTGGTGCAGCGCCATCCGGAGCAGTCGCGCGAGGAGATGAGCGCGATCCTGCGCGACGGCCTGCACGCCAGCCGCATCCTGTGGCTGGACTACGGCTATCTGGAAGGCGACGACACCGACGCGCATATCGATACGCTCGCGCGCTTCGCGCCGGACGGCCGCATCGTGTTCCAGGCCTGCGACGATCTCGACGACGCGCACCACGACGAACTGTCGCGCATGGCCGGCGAGTTGGCCGCGCTGTGCATGGCGGACGGCAAGCCCTACGAGCTGTATCCCCTGCCCTGGGCCAAGCCCATCGTCGATGAAGGCCGCCGCCTCGCGGCGTCGTATGCGAACTATCTGATCGTCAACGGCGGCGTGCTGGTGCCTGCGTATGGCGATCCGGCCGACGACGAAGCGGCGCGTATCATCGGTGCGGCCCATCCCGGTCGCGAGGTGGTGCAGGTACCGTGCCGTCCGCTGATCTGGCAGAACGGCAGCCTGCATTGCATCACCATGCAGTTGCCGGCAGGCATCTACGGCTGAAACACGGCGTAGGTTGGGGTGAGCCGCAGGCGAACCCCAACGTGGCGACCATGGTGATAGTCCCGTCGGGGTTCGCCTGCGGCTCACCCCAACCTACGCGCTCTCCCTACGAGAAGGCCTTCCGTCATGACCCGCCTGGCCCGCCTGGATATCTATACGCGGCTGCGCCAGCGCATCGCTTCGGCACCGTTCGCCGAACTGACCGTGGTGCGCATCGGCAGCGGCAGCAAGCGGATCGATGACGGTGCCGACAGCGTGGAAGTCGCTACCGGCCAATATCTCGCGGTGGCGTCCGGGCAGCTGCTCAATATCGAGAACATTCCCGCGCCGGCGGGCGTCTATGCCGCCAGTTGCCTGAGCATTCTCTCGGACCTGCCCTACCCGCGCGCCGACCTGCCGCCCCGGCGCTGGGCGCGCCTGTCGCCGAACACCGCGCTGGACCAGGCTTTCGCGCATGCGGAACAAGGCCTGCGCGAAGCGCTGACGCCGGCCCTGCTGCGCTATCGCGTCGGCGAATTGCTGGAGGCCCTGGCCTTCTCCGGTTTCATGCCGGTGCCGCGCGAAGACGAACCGACCGCCGAACGCCTGCGCATGCTCCTGGCCACCGCGCCCGGCGACGACTGGCGCGCCGAAGACGTCGCCGCGCGCCTGGCCATGAGTGCGGCCACGCTGCGCCGGCGCCTGGCGGCAGAGCACTCCGGCTTCCGCGCGGTGCTGGAAGAAGTGCGGCTGAGCCATGCGCTCGCCCTGGTGCAAGGCAGCGCGCAACCGCTCAAATGGGTGGCGCTGGAATGCGGTTACCAGTCGGCCTCGCGCTTCGCCGAACGCTTCCGCGAACGTTTCGGCTGCCTGCCGTCCGAACTGCGCGGCGAAGAAAACCCGGCCGCGCGCGACGGCCTCGCCGCCTGAGCGTTTCGGGCGACGCCTTGCGCGTTCGCGGGCATGCGGCGCGCCGACAAGCGCGCATGCTGCGCTCCACTTCGATGGAGGACACCATGCGCACCTTGTTGAGCACCCTGTTTTTTGTCGCGGCCGCCGTGTCGGCGCAGGCAGCGGATTTCAAGCTGGCGGTCGATGCCGGCGCGGACGGCGGCTTCGCCCAGCGCTTTACCTATGACGGCTTCGGCTGCACGGGACAGAACCTCGCGCCGGCGCTGCATTGGGAAGGCGTGCCGGCCAAGGCGCGCAGCCTCGCGCTGACTGTCTACGATCCCGATGCGCCCACCGGCAGCGGCTGGTGGCACTGGGTGGTGCTCGACCTGCCTGCGGCCAGCACCGGCCTGCCGCAGGGCGGCGCCCTGCCCGCCGGCGCGTTCGCGCTGCGCAATGACTTCGGCGACACCCACTGGGGCGGCCCCTGCCCGCCGCAGGGCGACAAGCCGCATCGCTACGTATTCACCGTGCATGCGCTGGACGTGCCCGACCTGGGCCTGCCGGCCGATGCATCGCCGGCCAAGGCCGGTTTCATGATCCGCCAGCACACGGTGGGCACGGCGCAGGTCACCTTGCGCTACGGCCGCTGAGGCGGGACGACACGGCAAGCGGGTTTGACGGAACGCCGCGGGCGACTCCGCTACAATTGCGTCCTTTCGCCCCCAGCGAGCAGGACTCCCATGACCCGCAAGACCCTCAAGGTCGCGCTGCTGCAGGAAACCCACCGCGGCAGCCGCGACGCCAACCTCGATGCGATCGAGGCCGGCCTGCGCGAAGCCGCCGCGGCCGGCGCCGAGCTGGTGCTGCTGCAGGAACTGCACAACGGCCCGTATTTCTGCCAGCACGAGTCGGTGGGCGAGTTCGACCATGCCGAAACCATCCCCGGCCCCGGCACCGAGCGCATCGGCAAGCTGGCCGAGGAGCTCAAGCTGGTGGTGGTCGCCTCGCTGTTCGAGAAGCGCGCCACCGGCCTGTACCACAACACTGCGGTGGTGTTCGACCGCTCGGCGAAGATCGCCGGCAAGTACCGCAAGATGCACATTCCGGACGATCCGGCGTTCTACGAGAAGTTCTATTTCACGCCGGGCGACCTGGGCTTCGATCCGATCGACACCGCGGTCGGCCGCCTGGGCGTGCTGGTGTGCTGGGACCAGTGGTATCCGGAAGCCGCGCGCCTGATGGCGCTGGCCGGCGCGGAGCTGCTGCTCTATCCCACCGCGATCGGCTGGGATCCGAACGACGAGCAGGCCGAGAAGGACCGCCAGCGCGAAGCCTGGGTCACCGTGCAGCGCGGCCACGCGGTGGCCAACGGCCTGCCGCTGCTGGCCTGCAACCGCACCGGCTACGAGCCCGACCCGTCGGGCGTGGGCGCCGGCATCCAGTTCTGGGGCACCAGCTTCGTGGCCGGGCCGCAGGGCGAATTCCTCGGCCAGGCCGGCACCGACGGGCGCCAGCTGCTGGTGGTGGAGATCGACATGGCGCGCAGCGAACACGTGCGGCGCATCTGGCCGTTCCTGCGCGACCGCCGCATCGACGCCTACGGCGATCTGCTCAAGCGCTTCCGCGACTGAAGCGTGACCTGTGGCCGGGCGGCTTGCGCCCTCCGGCCACCGACCCCATGCAGTGATTTCCCTTCCGCACCGACACGACGCATGAGCCTGGATTCCACCGACACCACCCTGCCCGCCGCCCTCGAAGGCCAGCCCATCGAGCGCGTGGTCCGCGACGGCGTCGAATACGTGGTGCTCGGCACGGCACATGTCTCGCGCGCCAGCGTGGAAGCGGTGCGCGAACTGCTGGCGCGCGAGCGTTTCGACGCGGTGGCGGTCGAGCTGTGTGCCAGCCGTGCGCAGGGCATGCGCGATCCCGATGCCTTGAAGAAGATGGATCTGTTCCAGGTGATCCGCCAGGGCAAGGCCGGCATGGTCGCCGCCAGCCTGGTGCTGTCCACCTTCCAGAAGCGCCTGGCCGACCAGTTCGGCATCGAGCCCGGTGCCGAAATGAAAGCGGCCATGGACGGCGCCGAACAGCGCGGCGTACCGGTATGGCTGGTCGACCGCGAGGTCGGCACCACGCTCAAGCGCGCCTGGCGCAGCGTCGGCTTCTGGCAGCGCTTCGGCCTGATGGGCGGCCTGTTCGCCAGCGTATTCGAGCGCGAGGCGATCGAAGAAAAGGAAATCGAAAAGCTCAAGCAGGGCGACATGCTGGAGAGTGCCTTCAGCGAATTCGCCAGCCAGTCCGAGCCGCTGTATCGCAGCCTGATCGCCGAACGCGACGCCTACATGGCCGCACGCCTGCGCGAGGAAGCCGGACTGGCCGGCTACGGCGGCGAGCCTCGCCGCGTGCTGGTGGTGATCGGCGCGGGCCACCTGAAGGGCCTGTGCGAACTGCTGCGCACCCAGCAAGGCGATGCCGCCGCGCAAGCCGCGGAGCTGGCCACGCTGCCGGTGAAATCGAGCTGGCCGAAGTGGATCGCCATCGGCCTGGTGCTGCTGGTGTTCGCCGCCATCGCGATCGCGTTCCATCGCAACGCGGCGCTGGGCGCGCAGGCGCTGCGCGACTGGGTGATGTACACCGCGGGCTTCTCCGCGCTGGGCGCCATCGTCGCCGGCGGCCATCCGCTGAGCGTGCTGGCCGCCGCGGTGGCCGGGCCGATCAAGCCGTTCCGCCCCGGCGTGCCGTCCGGCGCGATCAGTGCGATGGCCGAAGCCTGGGTGCGCAAGCCGCGCGTGGCCGACTTCGAGACCCTGCGCGACGACATCGGCCACTGGACCGGCTGGTGGAAGAACCGCGTGGCGCGCACCCTGCTCAACTTCCTGCTGGTATGCGTGGGCACCATCGCCGGCGAATACACCGCCGGCATCCATATCTTCAAGAGCCTGTTCTGAAGCTCAGGGCTGGTGCAGGCCCTTGACCAGCACGTCGAGCAGCTGGTCGTCCTGGTCCAGGCTCTGCTCCCAGTACATCGCGCCGCCGAGGTGCTGCGACTTGATGAAGCCGGTCTTCAGCTGCAATGACTGCGGGTCTTCGTAACTGACGAAGCTGCGCGTCTTCGCATTCCACAGATACGGCACCTGGGCCTGCTCGTCCCAATAGCGCACGTAGCCGTGCTTGCCGATGTAATCGGCCGTGAGTTCGCGCCACGACGGCGCGCCGAAGAACTTGCCGTACTTCTGCTGCAGGCCGTTGTGTTCCGGCGCCACGTCGGTGAAGGCGCGGCCGTAGAAGGGCACGCCGAGCACCAGCTTCGAAGCCGGCACGCCCGCCGCCAGGTACTGCTTCACCGCCTTGTCCGCGGCGCGGTCATCGGGCGGATCGAACTTCGACGGATGCAGGCCGGCATGATGGCCGGTGGTCGGCGTCAGGCTGTTGTGGAAGTCGTAGGCCATCAGGTTGAACCAGTCCAGCGAGCGCGCCACGCGCGCCAGCTCGATGCCGGCGACGAATTCATTGTCGGCCGAGGCGATGGTCAGCAGGTAGTGGCGGCCCTTGTGCTGCTTGCCCAGTACTTCCAGGCGCGCACGCACGGCTTCCAGCATCAGGCTGAAGTTGCGGCGGTCTTCGGGACGGTGGCTGATGTTGCCGCCAGGGAGCGTCGGGTATTCCCAGTCGACGTCCAGGCCGTCGAGGTCGTGCTGCTCGATCAGCTTCGCCGCATCGTCCGCGAAGCGCTTGCGCGAGGCCTCGGTGAGCGCGGCCTCGGAGAAATGCCCCGCGCTCCAGCCGCCCACCGAGAGCACGATACGCAAGTCCGGATGGCGCTGGCGCAGCCCGACCAGGCTGGCCAGCGAGGCCGTGGCATGCGGACTGCGCAGCACGATATGGCCCTGCTCGTCGAGCGTACCGAAGGCGTAGTTGAGGACATCGACCTTGGCCGGATCGATCGCCGGCAGCGGATCGGCGTCGGCCACATAGCCCACGATGCGATAGGTGGCTGGCGATTCTTTCGCCACCGCGCTCCCCATCAACGCCAAGGCGACCAGGCCCAGCACCCAGCGGAAGGCCGCCGGGCGGCCGTTCGACGCATTCCCCACCATGCCCGCTCCTTATCTTCAAGTGTCTTCGGCGGGGCCGTGCGCCAGCCCCTCGACGTTATTGTCCCTGCTCGGACCCACCGACTATACTTCCGAGACTTTAACGCCATGTACCCGTCGGAATCGTGGGAATGATGATGACTCGACTGCAATTGCTCGGCCTGACCGTCGCTGCCGCTCTACTCGTCACTGGCAGCGCGCATGCCGAAGGCGACAAGGCCGCCGGCCGCAAACTGATCTATACCTGCAATGGCTGCCACGGCGTCGAGGGTTACGAAAACGCCTATCCGCGCTATCCCGTACCGAAGATCGCGGGCCAGAACGCGCAGTACATCGTCAACGCGCTGCACGGCTACAAGGCCGGCGACCGCAACCACCCGACCATGGGCGCCCAGGCACAGAGCCTGTCCGACAAGGACATCGAGGACATCGCCGCCTACCTGTCCAGCCTGGCCAAATAAGTAGCCCAAGGATCCGAGGATTCCGCATGAATCGTGCGCTTACCCTGCTTTCGTTCGGCGCCGTCCTGGCGTTCGCATCCCTCCAGGCGCAGGCCGCCGGCAATATCGAAGCCGGCAAGCAGAAGGCCGCCGCCTGCTTCGCCTGCCACGGCGCCGACGGCAACGCGGTCGACCCGCAGTACCCGCGCCTGGCCGGCCAGTACAACATGTACATCCAGCGTGCATTGCACGAGTACAAGAGCGGCGCGCGCAACAACGCGATCATGAAGGGCTTCGTCGCCACGCTGTCCGAGCAGGACATCGAGGATGTGGCGGCGTATTTCTCGTCGCAGCCGACCAAGCTCGGCACGCTCGAAGGGCATATCCAGGGCGACAAGTAAGTCGCGCTGACTGCCGCATGAAAAAGGCCCGCTCGCGCGGGCCTTTTTGATTTCCGGCGTAGGTTGGGGTGAGCCGCGGGCGAACCCCAACGCTGCGAAACGTATGAAGGTGACGATGTTGGGGTTCGCCTGCGGCTCACCCCAACCTACGCCGTGTATCACCCCAGCGCCGACTGCCCTTCCCGCTTGCTGTAGTACGGATTGCTGCCGCCCGCATGATCGGTGGCGTCGCGCACTTCGGTGATCTCCGGCACGCGCTCGCGCAGCGTCTTCTCCACGCCCTGCTTGAGCGTGACGTCGACCATGCCGCAACCATGGCAGCCGCCGCCGAACTGCAGCACCACCACGCCCTCGGCGCTCACTTCCAACAGGCTGATGCGCCCGCCGTGCGCGGCGATGCGCGGATTGACCTCGGCGTCGAGCACATAGCGCACGCGCTCCACCAGGCTTGCTTCCATGCCGGGCATGTCGCCCTTGATGCGCGGCGCGCGGATATTGAGCTGGCCGCCGGTGGCGTTGGATTCGTAGTCGATGCTGGCGCCGTCCAGCCAGGGCGCGCTGTCGCCCTCGACCTGGAACAGGAAGCCATCGCACTCGATGGTCCATTCGTTGCCGGTGAGCTCGTCCGGCTCGCAGAACTCCAGTTCGCAATTGGCGGCAGGCGTGCCCGGCGCGGTGACGCGCAGGCGGATGCTCAGTCCGTCGATGCCCTGCTGGGACAGAAGGCGCAGGAAATGCCGCTGCGCGCGCTCGGAAATATCGATCATGCCTGCTCCGGGGAAACGGGCCGGCGGCGGGTGCGAGCCCGCGGCGGCCGGGAAACAGCACCATTTTAGTCCTCTTTCGCGCGGACTGCATGGTTTTGACTTTTCGCCGCGCAGCTTCGACGCTTCGCGTTTTGAATCCGCCGGAGTTTCGACCATGAGCCAAGCCGACCTCGCCAGCCAGCACTGCACCCCGCGCAAGGGCAAGGAACACGCGCTGGACGGCGTGCAGATCGAGACGCTGCTGGCGCGGCTGCCGGGCTGGCGGGTAGCGGCGGAGGGCAAGGCGATCGTGAAGGACTTCAAGTTCGCGGATTTCCATCACACGCTGGGCTTCATCAACGCCGTCGGCTTCATGGCCAACCAGGAAGACCACCATCCGGACCTCGAGGCCGGTTACGGCCATTGCCAGGTGCTGTGGTCGACGCATGACGTCGGCGGGCTTTCGCTCAACGACTTCATCTGCGCCGCGCGCGTCGAGGCCTTGCTGGCGCGTTGAGCTTGGGCGCGCGCCTGCTCCCCGCAGTACGCGCCGCCGGCTTCGTGCTGGCGGCGGCCTTGTTGTTGCTGGGGCTGCGCGCGCTGGCCGGCTGGATGGTGGAAAACCACCTGCGGCATGAGGCCGGACGCGAGCTGCATGCGCTGCAGGCTGGCCAGCCGCTGTGGCGCTGGAGCTTGCGACAGCCGCGCGACCTCGTGGCCGGGCGGGCGTTCGGCAACGCCACGGTCCGTGGCGGTGCAACCGGGCTGAAGGTGAGCAGCCGCGACGGGAAAACCTTCGAGCTGGGCCTGCCGGTGATGCGGCCGATGGATCTGGCGCATTGGCCGCAGCTGTGGCTGGTCATGCGCGTCAGCAAGGCGGCACAGTTGTCCCTGGTCGTCCAGCCCCAGGCGCAGGCGCCGGCCTGCGTGGCGCAGACCGACGCGATTCCCGCCGGCGATGCGGCCACGTTCGTATTCGATCTGCGCAAGCTCGATTGGCGGCATGCGGACAGTTCGGCGTGCGCGCTGCCGGCGACCGTGGCCTACCTGTTCCGCCTGCGCGTGCAGCTGCCCGCCGGCGAAACGCTGGAACTGCGCGAGGCATCGCTGGTCGCCGAGCGGCCTGTGCGTTTACCCGGCGCCGCGCCCACCGTCGATCTGTCGGCGGGACGGGAGATCGACCTGCTTGAACAGGTGACGGCCGCTCCCACCATGCCGGCCGTGCCCTTGGTCTGGCTGCCGCGCGATGGCTCCGTGGAAACCTGGCTGCAGCTGCGCGATCGCCTGCACGGACTCTGGCCGGCGGCGATCGTCGTCCCGGCCGGCACCGTGCTGACCCCCATGGCGGATGACACCGGACCGGCCTGGGTGGGCTGGGCGGTCTGTGCCGCCTATCTGCTGCTCATGCTCTATGCCGCGCGCCGCGAGATTCATCCGGCCTGGGATGTTCTGCTGGTGGCCGCGGGCCCGCTCTGGCTGATCGCCGGGTTGCAGTGGGGACTGCATGCGTCGGCTCCGGCCGCGACCGCTTTCGTCGCCGCCCTGGTCTGGGCGGCCTGGCGGGAAATACGGCAGCGCCCGGCGGACTGGCATTGGCTGGGCGGCAAGACGACGGACTGGCTGGCTCCGCTGGCCCTGCTGCCGGTCGCCGGCGGCTTGCCGATCCTGCTCGGCCACGGTTTCGCCGCGCCGGAATGGCGGCATGCCTTCTTATATGTCGGCTGGGCCGGGCTGCAGCAGTGGCTGATGCTGGCGGTGGTGCTGCGCCGGCTGCAACGCTGGCCGGGCGGATCGGCCTTGCCGATTCTTGGCGCGGCGACCCTGTTCGCCCTGCTGCATGTCCCGAACGGGGCGCTCATGCAGCTGTGCTTCCTGGCCGAGCTGTGGTGGGCCTGGTGTTTTCTACGCTCCCGCCGCCTGCTGCCGATCGCCCTGGCTCACGCCGGCTGCGCGCTGCTGGTGGAAAGCGGCTTGAGCGGCGCGGTGCTGCGCTCGCTGGAAGTCAGTGCGCGTTTCTTCCTCTAGGCCGATAGCCTTCGGGATATTTTCCTTTCACCGCAAGCACATCCAGGAAGTTCTTCAAGTCTTCCGGCAGCGGCGCCGAGAAGCCGTAGGCGCGCCCGTCCAGCTCGAAGCTCAGGTGCGCGGCATGCAGGAACAGCCGCTGCAGGCCCAGCTCGCGGAAGCGCTTGTTGGCTTCCTTGTCGCCGTATTTGGCGTCGCCGGCCAGCGGATGGCCGACATGCGCGGCATGGACGCGGATCTGGTGGGTGCGGCCGGTGCCCAGGGTGGCCTGCATCAGGCGGGCGCCGGGGTACTGCTCCATCTCGCGGAAAAAAGTGAGCGAGGCCTTGCCGTTATCGGACACTCTTACCATCCGTTCTCCGCCCTGCAGCACGGATTTGAGCAACGGCGCGTTGACGTCGAACTTGGCCTTGTTCGGATGCCCGACCATCAGGCACAGGTACTGCTTGGTCACCTCGTTGGAACGGATCAGCGCCTGCAGGCCGGTCAGGCCGGCGCGGGTGCGGGCGAACACGAGCACGCCGCTGGTATCGCGATCCAGGCGGTGCACCAGTTCCAGGTGCTCGTTCGGCCGGGCCGCGCGCAGCAGTTCGATCGCCCCATGGCTGACCCCGCTGCCGCCATGGCTGGCGATGCCGGCGGGCTTGTCGATCACCAGGAAGTGCTTGTCCTCGAAGATGACCGCTTCGGCGACAGCGTCGATCAGCCCGGCCGAGGGCGGCTGCTCGCCGGTCTTCTCCGGGGCCATCCGCACCGGCGGAATCCGCAGCATATCGCCCGCGGTGAGACGGGTTTCCGGCTTGGCGCGCTTGCCGTTCACACGCACCTGACCGGTGCGCAGCAGACGGTAGATCATGCTCTTCGGGACGCCCTTGAGCAGGGTCATGAGGGCGTTGTCGATCCGCTGGCCGTCCCGTTCGGGGCCGATCTCGACTTGACGCACTCCGTGAGGTGCGTCGTGGGAAGTTGCCGTCTGCATTGAAAAAAACCTGACTAGATAGGATACTCGGCCGGCGCTACGTCCCAGCCCGCCGAACTTCCGGTCCGGGTCGGGACGCCCGCCCGTGACGCCGGCGAGGATAGCGCCGGCCGCTCACCCGGCAGCCGGTCGCTGCTCCCTTTCATCGTAACGGTTCGGGTTGCCGTTTGTCCGATTGTTAAGCGAGATGCTTAACAAACCGGCGCGGCTGGCGTGATGCCACGAATACCCCGGAGCCGGCAACGGCGCCGTCTTTTTGCCGCTTCACCGCAGCGGCGCGATCCCCGGCAGGCCGCCCAGAAGGCGCCACCGCGGCACGCGACGCGCGGCAAGCCAAGGAAAATTACAATGAAACGTATGTTGATCAACGCGACTCAGCGTGAAGAGTTGCGTGTGGCCATTGTCGATGGCCAGACCCTGTACGACCTCGACATCGAGATCCCCTCCCGCGAACAGAAAAAGGCCAACATCTACAAGGGCCGCATCACTCGCGTCGAACCCTCCCTGGAAGCCTGCTTCGTCGAATACGGCGCGGAACGCCACGGCTTCCTGCCGCTGAAGGAAATCGCGCGGGAATATTTCACGCCGGGCCTGGATCCCAACAAGGCGAATATTCGCGACCTGATCAAGGAAGGCCACGAAGTGGTCGTCCAGGTCGAGAAGGAAGAGCGCGGCAACAAGGGCGCCGCCCTCACCACCTATATCAGCCTGGCCGGCCGCTACATGGTGCTGATGCCGAACAACCCGAAGGCCGGCGGCGTCTCGCGCCGGATCGAGGGCGAGGACCGGCAGGCCCTGAAGGAAGCCCTGGAGCACCTCACCGTTCCGGACGACGTCGGCCTGATCGTGCGCACCGCCGGCATGGGCCGCGACGCCGAGGAGCTGCAGTGGGACCTGGACTACCTGCTGCAGCTGTGGAAGGCCATCTCGGCCGCCGCCAGCGCGCAGAAGGCGCCGTTCCTGATCTACCAGGAATCGAAGCTGTTCATCCGCGCCCTGCGCGACTACCTGCGCAATGACATCGGCGAGATCCTCATCGACGAGGAAGCCCTGTACAACGACGCGCGCGAGTTCATGCAGCAGGTCATGCCCAATGCCCTGCGCAAGCTCAAGCTGTACCGCGACGACACCCCGCTGTTCTCGCGCTACCAGATCGAGACCCAGATCGAGAGCGCCTTCGACCGCCAGGTGCGCCTGCCATCCGGCGGCTCGATCGTGATCGACCAGACCGAAGCGCTGACCGCGATCGACATCAACTCCTCGAAGGCCACCAAGGGCAGCGACATCGAGGAAACCGCGTTCAACACCAACTGCGAGGCGGCGGTGGAAATCGCCCGTCAGCTGCGCATCCGCGACGCCGGCGGCCTGATCGTGATCGATTTCATCGACATGGACAGCCCCAAGCACCAGCGCGAAGTGGAAGAGCGCCTGAAGGACGCGCTGAAGCTGGACCGCGCCCGCGTGCAGGTCGGCCGCATCTCGCGCTTTGGCCTGCTGGAGATGTCCCGCCAGCGCCTGCGTCCCAGCCTGGGTGAAGCCACCCAGGTGGTGTGCCCGCGCTGCGAAGGCCATGGCCATATCCGCAGCGTGGAATCGCTGGCGCTGTCGACCCTGCGCCTGATCGAAGAGCACGCCATGAAGGACAACACCGGCCAGGTGCTGGTGCAGGCGCCGCCGGCGGTGGCCAACTTCATGCTCAACGAGAAGCGCGCCGGCGTGGTCGAAGTCGAACTGCGCAACAAGGTCCACGTGGTGATCGTGGCCGACGACCAGCTCGAGACCCCGCACATCCAGATCCAGCGCATCCGCGAAGCGGAGATGGGCGAGCACAGCAAGCCCAGCTACGAGCGCCGGACCGTGGTGGAAGCCGCGCCGATCCCGAAGATGGGCCAGGCCCTGGGCAGCGGCGAGCAGCCGGCGGTCAGCGGCATCGTGCCCGCCTCGCCTGCTCCGGTACGCGAGGAAACCGCGCAGGCTCCGGTCGCCGCGCAGCAACCCACGCAGCCGGCGGCGCGTCCCGCCGCCGCGCCCGTGCCGAGCGGCGGCCTGATTTCCCGCTTCCTGGGCTGGTTCCGCAGCACCCCGGCCCCGGCGCCCGCGCCGGTAGCCAGGCGCGAGGCGGCTCCGTCCGCCGGCGGCGGGCGCAACCAGCGTCGTGACGAGCGTGGCCGCGGCCAGCCGCAGAACCGCCAGCAGCAACAGCCGCAGCAGCGCCGCGAACCGCAGCAGGGCAAGCAGGGCCAGGGACAGAACCAGGGCCAGGCGCAGCAGCAGGGCAAGGGCAACCGCCAGCGCGGCAACGAACAGCAGCAGCGCCAGCCCGGCAAGCAGGAACAGCAGCAGCCGCGCCAACAGCAGCCGAAGGCGGCCGAGGCACAGGTCGAGCGCAAGCAGCCTCAGCAGCAGCCGCGCCAGGAGCAGGCCAAGCCGGCACAGCCGCAGGCGCAGGAGCCGCGTCAGCCCCGCCCCGCTGCGCAGCAGCCTGCCGCCGTGCAGCAGCCGGTGGCCGCGCAACCGTTCATGCCGCCGCAGCCCGCCGCCCAGGCGCCGCGCCCGGTCGCCGCTCCAGCCGATGAAGCCGCGCAGGAAGCCGCACTCGTCGCCAAGCCGGTAACCGACGCCGTGGCGCCCGACGCGCTGGATCCGGCCGCCGCCGAAGCCGAGGGCAGCCAGCCCCGTCGTCGCCGTGGTCGCCGCGGTGGCCGCCGCCGCCGTCGCCACGAGGATGCCGGCCAGCCCGGTGCGTCCGAGGGCCAGCTGGACAACGAGTTCGATCTGGATGACGAGGATCGCGAGGAAGACGGCACGGGCGAGACCGCCAAGGCCGAGCCGCGTCCTGCCACGTCGGCCGCTCCGGCAGTCGCTGCCGCGGCAGCCGCCACGGCCGTGATCGCCGCCGACAGCATCGAGGCCGAAGCCGCCAACCATGCGCCGGCCGCCGAACGGGAACTTGAGCTCCCGGTGGTCGAGACGCCTGCGCCGGCACCGGCTTCGTTCAACCTGCCCGCGCTGCCGCCGCTCCCCGCGAAGACGGACGAGCCGGAAGCCGCGGAAGCACCCGCCGAACCGGTGGTGGCGCATGTGCCGGCGATGGAAGCCGCGCCGGTCGTCGCCGATGTCTCGGCACCGCCTGCCGCCGTGGCGGAGAGCGAAGTACGCGTGACGGCGCCGGTGGCGACGCCGGAGCCCGCCCCGCTGTTGGTTGCCGAGGCGGTGGTCGCCGAACCTGTCGTCGCGGCGCCTGCGGCCGAAGCCGCGCCGGTCGAACCGATGGTGGAGACGGCCAAGCTCGAGCCGGCGGTCGAGGCGGTCGAAGCCAGGACCGCGACGGTCGAAGTCCCGGTCCAGCCCGCAGCCACGCCGGAACCGGCGGTTGTCCAGGCGCAGCCCACCGTCGTCCACGAGCAGCAGCCGGAAGCCGCCGCGCCCGCGCCCGCCACCCAGCTGCCCACGCAGGGCGACCTGCTGGGCCACGTGGCCGAGCCGACCGCAGCCCCGACGATCCCTCAGGCCGCCGATGCCGCCCCCGGCGACGAGGCGACGGAAGAAGAAAAGAAGGACGGCCACGCCTCCAACGGCTGAGCGTCCGTCTCGCGCAACGAAAAAGCCGGGCCCATGGCCCGGCTTTTTTTATGGTGCGGATGCGGCGGCGCGTTCCCTTTTGGAACGGACTGCGCGAACGCGCAGCCGCTCAGTTTCCGCCGATCTGATTGTTGTGCGTATCGAGCAGCCCGTGGATCGTCATCAGGTGCGCGAGGCTCACGATATGGTCCACCTGCAGCTTCTCCATCAGGCGCTGCTTGTAGGTGGACACCGTCTTCGGACTCAGGTTGAGCTGCTCGCCGATGGTGGTGAGCGCCTTGCCGCGCACCAGCATCATGGCCACCTCCAGCTCGCGGCTCGACAACGCGTCGAACGGCGAGGCCTCGCCGTCCAGCGTGGCCAGGGCCAGCTGCTGGGCCACCGCGGGGGCTAGATAACGGCGGCCGCCGGCCACCTGGCGCACCGCGCACAACAGCTCCTCGGCCGTGCAGCCCTTGGTGAGATAGCCGGTGGCGCCGGCCTCCAAAAGCCGCTTGGGGAAACGTGCATCGTCCACCACCGTGATGATGATGATCTGCGTCGGCAGCTTGGCGCGCGCGACGCGTTCGGTGAGTTCGATGCCGCTCATGCCCGGCATGTGCACGTCGACCAGGGCGATTTCCGGCTCATGCGCGCGAATCAGCTTCAAGCCGTCTTCCGCGGTACCCGCCTCGCCACAGATATGCACGTCCGGCTGCTGCTGCAGGATCATCCGAAACCCGGTGCGGACCAGCTCGTGATCGTCGATAAGAACCAGATTGATCACGCCGCCGCCCTCCGTGGGTCAAGCCCGTGAAAGTAGGCGGCATGCGCATGCGATGCAAGCACCCCCCTGTATGTGCCGTCCACCAACATAAAAGCTTCTTCTCGCCTCCCTTTCTCGGACTGCCGACCGCCACCGCTTGGATTGACGCAAGTATCCTCGATCGTCCCGACCAGGTCTGTCAGTCATGACCTACGGAGTGTCGTCATAAGCCGGCGAGTGTTATGCCCCCGTGATGATATTCGCCTTTTTTGACAGGCCTGAAAGTGTTGTGGCGCCGGGAAATGCAGCGGCACGGACGAGCGCGAGCGCCGACGGCGGCGATCCTTGTGCTGACATGGTTTTAGGAGTGATTCCGGCGCTTTACCGCACGAAGGCCCCGCTATGCACCTGCTGTTCGACGACACAGCCCTTCCCCCTTGCCTGACAAATCCGGACGCGAGCGTCGTAGGGCATCCCTCAGGCAAGGCTGTCGATGTGATCGTGGATGCGCTGCCGTATGGCCTGCTCGCCGTCCGCTCCGGCCGGAAGCCCCAGGAACATTTCCGAGCGAATGTCGACGATGTCTTCGCCGAAGCGGATGGCGAACACGCACACGGTCTGCTCCGCATTTCCGACAAAAGAAATGTCGTACTGGAAACCTTTGTAATCGCCTTTGAGTTCTTTCATCGGTCGACTCCGCCGACCATTCTCCGCATAGGTCCAGGCGGGACAACGCCGGTCGTGAAGGAATCCGAACAAAGACGTGCATGGCATTCACTGTCGTGACTGCGCCGCCATGTGCTTTTGATCTGCCGGCCATAAGACAGACAGCCGCGCTTCATGGCGCAACCGCCGAACTGGCGCGCAAATGAACGAAGCGGACAGCGCTCTCGATCGCATGCGAGAGCCGGCGTCATGACGCGCGGCGGCGAGACAAGAGGGAGGCCTGGTGCCCGGAGCGGGGACCTAATTTGGGCAAGATTCCAGGGAAAAACGCCTGCCTATGGCAGGCGTAGGCGAATCTTACTCACAGCCTTACTCACAATCCAACTAAGTGACCCCGTGGAGCTGGGCCACCTCCGCCTAGGCGGCAAGCTGGTGTTCGTAGTACGGCCGCGGCCGATCATCCAGGATTGCGTAGAGCGACTGCAGGTCGCGCGGATCCGGGTTGAGCCAGGCATCCAGGTTTTCTGGCTTGATGGGGACGATGCAGCGGTCGTGGCCGGCGGCCAGCACTTCGGGCGGCGGCTCGTCGGTGATCGCCGCGAATGACCAGAGCTCGTCGCCGTCCCGGTCCGTGGTGTGCGACCAGAGGCAGGCCACCAGCATGTCCTGCGGAGGGTTCGGGGTGAACTGCAGCACCACGTTCTTCCCCTCGCGCTCCACGTTCTCGTAGAACGTAGTGACGATCATGATGCCGTGGTGGTAGCCGAAGAGCTTCGACCAAGCGCTTTCCAAGTTGTCCCTGCGCGCATTGTACGTGCCGGGGTACTTGCGCTCGATTGCCACATTCCAGCCGGGCAACCGGCACTGATAGCGCATGGGGATCACGCGACGCAGGCCGGTCTTGGCGTCAGCGATCATCACCGGGGCGTAGCTGCCCGGGTAAATTCGCGAATCCTTCGGGTCCGGCTCCGCGCGGCGCAGGTCGTCCAGGTTGCGCTGGGCCGCCTTCACTTTGTTGCCGGCGATGCGCTGGTCCTCCGTGGCCTTCTTGGTGGGCTTCGGACTGGCCAACACCGCCTCGGCCTTGGCCAGTCGCTCCTGCTGGGCGGCCAGCTCGGCCACCAACTTCGCCTCGAGCTCCCGGTCGCCCTCGGCCACGATCTTGGCCAGCTCGAACCCTTCCTCGCTCGCAGGCTTCCGGAAGGACTCGCGCATTGCCCTGGGCAACTTCGTCCAGCCGCCATCGGCGCGCTTCTCCACGAAGAGCTTAACGAACTCATGGATGTCCATGACCGCGCCGAACAGGCGCACAAAAGCGGCGTAGTCAGCCTTCACCTGGGCGGAATAGCACATGGGAGCGCGCCAACGGGGTGGGAATACAGCCTACACCTGGTCAGGGGTAGCTGTGCCGCTCGCCGCGGCGCGGAAGGCTGACCTGGTGGAGGCTCGCCCCGTGGTGGAATTGGCTGGGTGATTCGGGGAGCTCGACGCCAAGGCGCTTGGAGATGGCCTCCACCCTGGCGCTCCAGTGTGCGCCATGGCAGACATGTTCGAGCGCCCGGATGGCCAACTTGAGGTCGACGTCACCCGGTGCCTCGATCATGGCCAGAAGGTGGGCCTGGGTCAGCATGACCGAGCTGATCACCCCGCTGATCGCCGTACTGGGTGCGGCTGCATCGAGCCAGGCTGACGGCGGCGATAGGTCCGAGACGGTCCAGTGCGCATGGGCCGCGGCGGTAACATGCCCTCCCTGACGGCGGCGCGCCGAGTTGGAGAGATCGTGGAGCCGGATCAGCAGCCTGGACAGGCTGGATACGGCGGCGATCAAGGTGGTGCGGGCTTCGTCCATCTTCAGAGGCTACGCCCGGGCGGTCTCAAACTCTGGGATATCCCGCCGATCGGCCGGCTAGATGGATTCCCTGAAATCCAAGTACTCGTCGATGGCTTGCTTGGCCATCATCAGTACAGCGACGGACGACTCAGCCTGGACCTCACGCTTCTCCTTCTGCTGAAAACCCCGCATCGGCATCGCCGGCAGATCGAAATATGCGTGGAACATTCCGTCGCGCGAATCATGTGCACAGCGAATCTCGATGCCGCGATGGTCATCCCTCATCTCGCCCATTACTCGGACTCCCCTTCGCCAATTCGCGCCCTTGGCGCCGTGCCGACGATCTTAGTGAAGAAAGGCGATCAGGCGAAGCCGAAGCTACAGATTGGTCACGTCGATCACGAGAGCCGTCATTAGGTTCGCCGACAGCACCGGCGTGTCGCCTGACGTGAGGTCCTGCACGATGAGCAGGTTCTGGTTGACCACGTTGCTGGCAACCTGGGTGAACACCGCGCGCACGTTGAAGCCCTCCACCCGCGCCGATCGAAAGCCGCGGATGACGTGTGCCACGGCATAGGCGCGCCCCGCGGTGCCGGCGAAGATAGTCGTGCCCGTCGCATTTTGGACGAACCCGACCACCCGCATCGGCCCCGCGCTGGCATCAAAAATCAACTGGCCGGCTGCGTTCCACACCTGCAGGCCGAAGCCGTGCGCCGGCGGTGCCCGCGGCACGTCGAAGATGTAATAAGGAACCTGGGTTCCGAGTGGCCCAGCGACGGAGATATTGAAGCCGATCTGCCCGGCGCCGTAGAAAGTCTCCGGCCTGGCATAAAGCGATCCACCCACGCAAATGATCGGCGAAACGAGATCACTGCGCGGCCCGATCGTCCCGTAGGTTACCGACGCGCCGTAGAGCGACTGATTGGTGGTGAGAGTCCCCTTCTCCACCAGAGACAAGTTCGCATACGTGTTGTCGACCTGCGCGACACCACTATCGCCATAGACGGTAAACCCTGCGTCAGCCATATCAGTAAGCGCCGTAGAGAATGGTGCACTCCACCGCCGGAGTCCAAATCGTGGCCGGGGAATAGCTCAATGTGTTGCCGCTCAGGGTGATGACGGGGGTGTAGCGCGTCGTGCCGGAGCTTGGCCAGACGAAGAACCAGTAGTCGCCATAGCCCGTGGGAAGCGTGATGGAGCCCGAGGCGCCAGGCGCCACCACGACCTTGCCAATGATGCGAGACAGGCGATCTGGAGTGTCAAAGATCAGCTGGCCCGCCGCATTGAAAACCTGGATACCTTGACCCATGGCAACCTCACTTGTCGCCCACAGCGCTACTCGGCATCAGGTGTTATCGATCTCGTCTGGCACGCCGCCGGCGGCGACCCATTCGAGGTATTCGTCGTAGTCACGGTTACCAGGGCAGATCGGGATGCAGGCGCCGTCGCTGTTGCGAATGATGCTGTCGCCGAAAATCGTGTGAACGATGGTGTAGTCGGGCATTTTCAAAGCTCCGAATCGAGGATCATGAGCGTCGTCCCGCCCGACTTGCCGGCCGCGAAGCCAGACTGGCCAGTTGTCGCGCCACTGATGGTGAACAGCAGGACGAACTGGCCATTCCAACTACCAGCGATAGTCGGATTTCCGGAATTCGGCGTGCCGTTGCCAACCCATCCGATGCCCTGACCGGTGATGGTCAGGGTGGGGAAAGCGCGCATCTGTACTGGGGTGTTGAACTGCGCAAGTGCGCCCGTCGTGCTGTACTGCGTACCCGCGGCGAACGCACCACCAGCGGGCAGCGTCGCCGCGAAGCAGTAGCGCTGGCACTGAGTCAGCTCGATCGCCGGCGGCACCAGCTCGAACGCCGTCGCCGCGGTCCCCAGTTCAAGCTGCACCTGCGCGATATCGAACGTACCGGACTGCTGCCCAAGGCCGTTTGAGCGGCCCGCATAGGTCGTGCCGGCGTCGAACCAGAACGTCAGCTGCGTATAGTCGTTGTTGTTCGTGCCCAGCGTTTTGCCGGCGATTGCCGGGATCGTGAAGGTGATCGTCTTCTTCACCCAGCCCGCGGTCAGCGCCACCGTGGTGGTGCCTATGTTGATGACCTGGGACGATGGCGAACCACCGGTGCCGAACACCTGGCTGAGCTCCACGGCGATGTTTTTGGCGGCATCGGCCTTAGCCCAGAAGCTCAGCGTCATGGTGCGGCCGGCACAGTTGCGGACGCCCTCGATGTTCTGCTGAAGCGCCGCCAGGTTGGAGGCGCCAGCCGACGACGCCACGACCGTGCGCAGGAAGTACGACGGCTCCCACGGCACGACGCCCTGCCCCAGCGCAAACGTCTGCTGGCTCAACGCCGAGGTGCTGCCCACGCCGACGGATACCCACCGATCGGCCGAGTAGCGCGTGCCTGCGGCCGCGGCGAAGGAGGTGCCGCGCTGCCACACATTGAAGTTGCCGTTGATCAGCTTGTTTTTGAACGAAGCCTGCCCGCTGACGCTGGCCGACAGGTCCGAAACGCTGCCGAACAGCTCCGTGAAGTTGCCATTGGCCTTCTGCCAGGCGACGTAGTTGGTATCGCCATCCTCGCCTTCCGGCGGCGTTCCGAGATTGATGGTCTGTTGTGCCATGTGGCTACCTCAAAAAAAGAAAGCCGCCTTGCGGCGGCTTCGTTGGGTGATTGCCTTGAATGGAGTGCGGTTACCAGAGGCCGAGGCGAACGCGCAACGTGCCCGCTGAGTCGAACACCTGCAGGAGCTGGTTGGTGATAGAGAGCCGACCGCCGCCGCCGGAGCCATTTAGCTCGAAGCTATTGCCGCTCTTGCTGATGCGCCAACCCGTGACGCCGGCGACGTAGTCCGTCGACTGGATGACATCGCCGATCATGGCGTTGGTGATCCAGCCGGTACCGATCAGCGCCTGCGAAATGAACACCTGGCCGCCCTGGATGACGAAGGGAAGCGTGGTCACGCCGTTGGCCACATTGATGACCGCGAAGCGATCGGCCTGGAACAGCACCTGCGACTGGTAGGTGCCGTCCGCTTGCTGCTCCACGCCCAAGCCCATGCCGGCGCCGTAGATGTGGCCATCGGCTGTGACCTGGCATCGCACGCTCCACGTCGCGCTCACCCTGCCGTTCAAGTCGACCACCGTGGTCGCCGTCTCCTGGACGATGGCCGTGGTGTCATCCACCGTCGCCTGCACGGTGTCGACGCGCGCCGCCATGGCCATGTCGCCCTCCTGCTGGGCCGTCAGCTGCGACCACACGCCGGCGTAGCGCGTCCTGCTGCCGGCGAACTTCGAGGCCGAACCGGCCATTTCCGGCGTCATCTGCTGCACGGCGCCGAGGATCTCCTGGCCAAGGTTCGTGTCTTCGATCAGGCCGGCGATGATCGGCTCGTAATCGGCCGGGTTGCTGCTCGCCTGGCCGTGCACGCCGGCGCCGATCGGGTAGTACGCCCCGATGTTGCCGGTCTTGTCGACCAACCGAGCCCAGAAGTAGAACGAGGCGCCAGCCGCAAGCCCGTCCATCTCCAGCGTGTTCTGGGGATAGGCGAGATCCGCCATCTTCGTGGCGTCGGCCAGGTTCGGCGTGTTGGAGCGCCACACCTCCGTGCGTAGGGTGTCCTCGGCGCCAGCCGGGAATGCCCACTGCAGGTGGATGCCCCAGACCTTCGTCGCCGCGGTCAGGCTGGCCACCACCGGCGGCGCGCCCGTCTTGCCCAGGACGTCGGTCAGCGGCGACAGCGCTGGCACCGACGCGATGCCGCCCGGGCTGATCGCCCGCACACGCGCCAGGTAGCTGCCAGTGTAGATCCCCTGCACGTCGGCCGACTGGCCGGAGACCTGGCCAGCGCTGACCCACTCGCCATCATCCTTGCGCCATTCGACCTGGTAGCGCTGCGCGCCGGCAGCCGGCGTCCAGCTGATCGTCATGACGTTAGTGGCGATGCCCTGGGTGATCACCACATGGCTGGACAGCACCACGTCGGTCGGCGGAGCCTGCAGGTTGGCCGGCAACTGGCTGATCGGCGGCAGCTGGATGATCGTGCCGTTGTCGATCGCCTCGAACTTTTCCGGGACGTGCTGGCTACCGGTAATGGTGAAGGTCAGCGCGTCGCTGGACTTGTCCTCCCCGACCGATTGCACGCGGACCAGCTGGTTGACCAGCGTGGTCGATTCGACAGTCCACACCGCCTCCGCCGCCGGCAACTCCGTGAACACCGGCGAAACCTGGATGTTCCTGCCGTCCACGTTGAGCACCGTGCGCGTCTGGGAGACGCCCGAGGGCAAGACCACAGTCATGCTGTCGCCGGCCACCACCGCGTCGGGGGCGCGGTCCACGGTCACCACGGAGGTCGTGGCCACGGTGATGCGGCCGCCCTGCCGCTTGCCCGCGCGCGCCGGATCCTGCACGCGCACAATCTGCCCGGGCGCCGCCATCGCGCCGTCCAGGCCTACCTGGAAGGTGATGGTGTCGGTCTCCAGCTGCGAGGTCAGCAGCACCCACATGCCGGCGCGCTGAGCCTGGCCCTGCGAGGTGCAGCCGAAAGCGGTGATGGCGGTGGGCTGGATGCCGTAGCGCGCCAGGCCGGCCTGGTGCTGCACATACTCCACCTTGGCGCGGTACATGTCGGCCGGGTCGTTCCAGGTGACTTGGGCGACCGTGTAGCGGGTCTTCCGGGTCGTGGCCGAATAGGTGAACTTGCCGCCGATGACGTTCGCCGCGGTGTAGGCGTACACCGGATCTTGCGGCATGTCGGCGGCCACACCGATCGCGCCGCTCGCCCAAAAGCTGATGCCGCGGAACAGGCTGGCCAAGTCGGAGAGCAGCTGATACGCGTCGCTGTCCGTCTGCAGGTACACATTGCAGGTGAAGCGCGGCTCAGTGCCGCCCTTGCCGTCGCTGACGGCCTGGTCACAGTACTGCGCGATCCGGTACAGATCCCACTTGTTGACCTGCGCCGCGGTGATCAGGTGGCCGAGGCCGTAGCGTGGGTGCGTGGCGAGGTCGTAATAGATCCACGCCGGGTTGTCGGTCCAGGCCAGCTTGAACGTTCCGTCCCAGGCGCCGGTGTAGGTGCGCGCGTGCGGGTCGTAGTTGGTCGGCACCTGGATGATGCGGCCCCAGAGGTCGTAGCCGCGCGCGGGGATGTTCGAGAACTGCGAGGCATCGCCGCTGATGGCGATCAGCGCAGTGTTAGGGTAGCGAAGCTTTGCGTCGATGATCTCCGTGTAGCTGTCGATCGTCGTGGTGTCGGCGATAGTCGAACTGTTGGCATTGGCCGTGAGGCGCGTGACGCGCACGTTCCAGCCGACAGTCGCCGCCGGCAGATCCACGCGGTGCTCGCGCTGGTACTTGGTGGTGGTCTTGCCGGTGATCGCGCCGCTGTAGGCGAGCTGATACGCACCGCCGTCGGTCTGCACCTCGATCTTGTAGGAGATCGAGTAGCCATTGATGTCGCCGTTGGAGGTGTTCGCCTTCGACAGCTGCGGCACGCTGATCGTGATGCCGACGGCCGAAAGCTCCAGGTTCGTCAGCGAGCGCACCCACGGCGCCACCTGCTTGAGCTCCACGCCGACAGCCACTTCGTTCTCGACGGCGGCATAGCCGGGAATGACGTCCTGGTCCTGGGTGCCAGTGCGCTGGTCGACGTGCACATTCTGGAAATTGAGGGAGCCATCGGCGTTGGCCAGCGGAGTCTCGTCCAGGTAGATCGACTGCAGGCCGTTGACCAGGCCGCCGATCTCGCCCTCGCTCACGGCATCAAGGATCCGGAACGATGCGATCGAGCGCAGGCTATCCGGCGACTCCACCGGCGTGCGCTGACTGCCGCCACCCTTGGCGCCTTCGATGAGATGCGGGTTGGCCATGCTTCACTCACAAAAAAGCCCGCGAGGCGGGCGTGGGATTCGGCGCAGGTGTGGAGCGGCGATCAGATGTCGTAGAAGTTCTTCTTGAAGCTTCCCAGCGGCGTGCCGGTGCCGACGCCGCCGCTCGCCGGCGCGTAGTCCTCGGCGCGAATGCCGGCAGAGATCACCGCCGAACCGACGATCATGCGGCCGTACAGCAGCGGCACCGGGTTGCCCTGCGCCTGCGTGTTGACCGAGCCATTGAAGACGTACGACGGCTGGTTCTGTGGCGAATCGGCCTGCTTGAGGCCCTTCGGCTGCGGCGACAACATCTGCACCAGGCCGCCGGCGGCCATGCCGATGCCGGTGCTCAGCAGGTATGCCGCGGTGACCTGACCCACGCCTGGGATGAATGAAATGGCGATAAGTGCCGCGCCAAGAACGACATTGAATAGGCCGCTTTTCTTGCTGCCGATGATGACCGGCGCAATGCGGATCGGGCCATCGCACGGCTTCAGCAACTCATCCTCTTTCAGGTTCTTTGTTCCGAGGAACACCGTAAATCCAAGGCCATTTCCTCTGGCTGAGGCCATGAATTCAGCGAAACCATCGAGCTGCGACTTGAGCGCAGAGATCGCCTCGCCGACCGTGTTCGTGTCGAGGTAAAAGTGGAAGCTACGGCCAAACCTTTGGCGCAATACCCCGTAGAGAATGATCTCGCGTGCTGTCGACATAGTTTCTCCTGGCACAAAAAAACCCGCGCGATGGCGGGCTTTCAATTTTCTAGGTGTCTGCTCAGATCGCGCGCCGTTAGAGGTCGAGTTTGCCGGACCTCTCTTGCCTTTCCTCTTCAGAGGAACCATCGGCCCGGAGACCATCAACGTAGCCGCGCATGACCACGTATGGGCGCATTAGTGGGCTAACAAACCTGTAGCGCCACCTGCGATGTTGTCCATCCCGTACAAACACCGGACCACGGTCCGGTTCACAAAAAGCCTTCAGGTGTTGGGCAAAATTCGCAATATCGATATCGCGGTTGAGGATCTGGCTTAGCGGCTCCCGTACTGCCACAGGCGTAAAACATCCTAGCTCATCAAGCTCCGCAAGCGCGCACGCAAGCAGGACCTCTCGATAGATATTCCCAGGCTGGTGACTCTTCGTCGCTGCATAATAGTCGCGCTTGATCGATTCGTGCCATTGATCTAGCGAAGCCTCGATGCCTAACCTGACGTAGCCGGCATTGACAACTTCGGAGCCCGCGCGAAGCGCGGCGTCCGAGCTATGCAGCCCAAGCAAATGCGCCACAAATGGCACGCCTTGGGCGAGTTCAATAATTCGTTCTTGTGCTTGGATGTTGAAGTTTATTCCAAGCACTTGGCTGCCCTTATCCAGAATCTGCCGAATCTCGTCGGAAGACATCCTCGGCATTGGAATTTGGACCAGCGCGCGTTCGATGGACTGGTGCCCTTCAATGAGCTGCTCCACCGAATCCGCGACTCCAATGATCAAAACAGTAGCATTCACACCGTAGTCTGAGAGCGCTTTGATCGTGTCCGAAATAAGCGTGGCAGATTGGCGGTCTTGGATGCGATCGAACTCATCTAGCACCACGATCACCGGCCGCTCCCTCGCGGCCGCCTCTAACAATCGACGCACGTCGTCAGGATTTGCTACCGCAGGCAGGTATTCGGAAAGTGGTGTCGTTAAGTGCTCACTTGGATTGGCGAAACCTGCTGGGGTCCGCTGTGAATTGAACGTGATTTCCCGTAGCGCCTTCCTCCAAACCGACGTGAAGGTGTCTCCGGCATCGCAAGTGACCCGAGCGACGATCTGACCATGTTGCTGGAAGGTCCGCGATGCCACGTTGGCCAAAGACGTCTTTCCAACGCCGCGCTCACCGAAAAGCACAACGTGGAACCCCCGTTGCCCGGTGGCGGTGAATATTCGATGCATCTGCGTCAGGCGACCGGCGAACAGGTCGGCGTTATTCACTGGTGCACCAGGCGTAAATGCCTGATTAAGCCGCATCAATTTCGCAATTACGCTGGCATCCATGGCGCATCCTCACCGGTACTTGCCGGCAATGCTAAAAGTATCTGCGCCAATGCGTCAAGTTTTGATGGAAAAGCACCAAGTAAAATGACAAATGTCCAAAGTAGATGGTGGCTACACGACCGTTGAGAGGTGCCTTGCCGCCAACACGGCCGTCTCCAGCCAGTAACCACCAAATACTTCGCGGCAGGAAAGTCGGCTGTGCATGTGGTGCAGCATGTTGCCATCGCCCAGATATACGCCGGCATGGTTCGGAACCAGATTGCGGCTGCGCACCTGCATCAGGATAAGGTCGCCGCGCTGCAGCGGCGGGGCCGTGCTCTCCCCCTTACGCCAGACCACCCGGAAGCCCGCGCCAACCAGCGCGGCATCACCGTAGAGGTTCGACTGGCCATCGTCCCACCAGCCATCGGCGCGCGGCGGGCTAGGCAGCGCCAGGCCCCACTCCATGGCGTACCAGTCGCGGCACAAGGTCCAGCAGTCGAGCAGCCCGTGCACGAACGGGCGGCCCACCAGCGGCGGCACATAGCCGGCCGGGTTGAGCCGCAGCATGTCGTTCGGCTTACCGTCGGGCATGCCGATGATGTACCAGGGCAGGCCCGAGACCTCGCACATGGCCCTGTCCTGCTCACTGGGCCGCGAGGCGGCGTCTGGGTGGCTGTGCACCACCGACACCACCTCGCCGGCGTCCTCGGCCGCGGCGTAGTCCTCCGGGTGCAGCACGAAGTGCTCGGTGGCGTCGGTCGCCATATTCCGGCACGGCCAGAAGCGCTCCTTGCCCTTCTCGATCACCACCAGGCCGCAGGCCTCACGCGGGTACTCGGCCGCCGCATGCGCGCGCGCCGCGTCCATCGTCGTGTCGTTCATGAGCGCAGCAGGCCAGCAGCAGGGAACGAACCGTACGGCAGCGGGTTATTTGCCCCGAAGCGCAGCTTGCAGGACGACAGCCGGCCGCCGCAGGCGTCCTGCGCTGGGTCGCTGGTGGGCGTGTCGTCCGCTTTGGCCACCGGCGGGCCGCTGTATCCGCAATACGGGCCGCGGTAGCCGCCGCGCTGCAGCCAGCTGCATGAGTTGGCGATGATCTTCCGCCCTGGCAGCTGCTGCTGGCCGAAGTCCAGCGCGGACGACAGTTCGAACTGCACGACCTCGTTCGTTTCGGAGGCCTTCCGTTCGATGAACCACTTGTCGAGGGGGAATTCCTGCGCCGGATCCGCGCCAGGCTGACCGTCGAGGTAGCGACCGAACGTCCGGTGCCGGATCAGAAGCGACCCCACCAGATCCTGGTAGGCGAGGCACAACGCCGTGATCTGGCCATTGGCGTTGCCGACCTGCAGCGTCGGCATCGGCGGCTTGTCCGGCGTAAGTTCGAAGCCGTCGGCCTGGATCGGCCAAGGCGAGTATTCCTGGCCCTGCCACAGGATCGTGCCCTGCTGGGTATAGCCGTGGAAGCGGAGCACATCGCCGACGCCACCGCCGGTGATAAAGGTGGCATCGAGTTCGTACAGTTCGACGAGGGCGCCCGGTTCGAGCTTCTGGACATCGGCGGCGATGGTCATGGCGAGAACTTCTGTTCGAACGTGGTGGAGATGGTGTAGACGTCGCCGCCCTCGTAGCCAGGGCTGTAGGACGCGGCCTTGTAGAGGCCCTGCACGCCCACCGGCGGCGTCCATAGGAAGCCGATGGCACCGGCGTGTGCGTCCAGGAAGTCGGACAGGGCCTGCATTTCCGCGCGCGAGCCAACGAACTGCAACGGCCACGACTGCACCTTGTTGTTGATGCCGTCCTGAACCTCTTGCGAGTAGCCGTCGCCGAACTGCGCCCTCCGCACGCGGAGCGTGACCTGCCCTACCGGATTGTTGATCGGGCGCCAAGTGAATATGTCAGGCACGCTGCATCCTCCAGAGTATGCCGCCCGGGCGCTGTTCCTCGACCACGACCTGGCGCGCCGTGTCACGCATGCGCGTCAGGAGCTGCTGGCCAAGTTCACCCTGGCCCCCACCAGTGGTCTGTTCCGTCACCGAACCATCGCCGTTGAAGTTGACGGTCTGATTGAACACCACGTCGCCGCCACCTCCCACCGCGTGCACGCCCAGCTTGCCGCCGGAGGTCCGGGTGAGTGGCAGGATGCCTTCGGGACCGGCCTCGCCCATCACGCCGGCGCCGCGCGCAAACGCGAAGACCGTCGGCCGATTGACGACCTTGCCCGAGTACGCCGACAGGTCGGGCGACGAATAGACGTTGCCCTTGGCATTGAACGCGAAGTTGGCGATGTCGCCGGCCACCCCCTGGCCGGTGTAGGACGCGGGGCCGGACAAGGCTACGCCCGTCGACGGCATGCCGGTAAAGGCACCGACGATGCTGCTGAGCAACCTCGACGCAGCCACGCGAAGCTCGATCGTAGCCAAGTCTTTTAGGACATCTGCCACCCATGCCTTGAGCGTCTGCTTCTTAGACGTCAGGCGGTCGACAAGGAAGGACGTTGTGGAATCCAGGACGTTAGTGGTAAACGACGCAACCTGGCTCGAACTGTTGCCTGCTTGCTGCACCCAGTCTTCGAGTCCCCGCTCTGCACCATTGCGCCAGTCAGACTCGGCCGCGGCCATGCGCTCGTAGCCGTCACGGATGATGGCCACGCGCCGCTCGGTCGCGCTCTGCAGCGCAGCCACATCGGCCTCGTACTGGTCCTGATCAAGGCCACCGACCTCGCCGCGGGAACCCGCCTGCCGCTTGAGCGCCAGATCCTGGAGCTTCTCGGCCTGCTCCTGATAGGCCTGATTGACGCGCTGCTGGATGGTGTACTGGCGATCACCCATGCCAATTCGGGCAATCTCTGCGTTGACCTGAAGTTCGAGCGAATCATTGGTCTTGTCCAGAGCAAGACGATACGCATCGATCGCCTGCTGACGCTTCTCATAGGAGGCACGCTGCTGTTCACCCAGCGCATTGCTCTTCGAGATGGCATCCGCTTCGATCTTGCTGGCCTGTGCCTGCAGGTCGGCGATACGAGTTGTGTTCTTGATGCCATCCGCGCCGGCAACCTTGCGCTTTTCGAGTCGATCAATCTCCGCCTGGATAGCCGTTATCTGCGCGGCTTCGTTCTTCCACAGCAGGTCCTGCGATTCCTTGTAGTACTGCGCCTCGGAAGAAAGTCCCGACTTGCGCGCTGCATCCAATTCCCGCTGGCTGTTCTTGAACGCATCGTCCAGCTGAGCCAGGCTTTCCTTGAACGCTTTGACCTGGCCAGATTCCTCAGCGGTATTGACGGCCTTCGTGGCAGAGGCAGCCGATCGGTCGGTGAACTTCTTGTCGATCTCCTTGAGAGCGTCCCTCTCGTTTTTCTCGTAGGTTGCGCGGTCGGCCGGGTTCGCTGCTATGAGCGTTGCCGTCGCCTTCTTCACCGCAGCGTATTCGGCGGCCTTGTCCTTGTCCGCCTTTGCGGATTTCAGAAAGCCGTCCATAACGTCGCTGGCTTTCTTCGCTTCCGTGCGGATTTTCTGGTTGTCGGCCTCCGTCTGGGCTGCCCAACGCTCGAGGTCGGCGCCCGCCGCAAGCGAGTTCTGCAATTGCCGGTTGCGCTGTACGACCGGGTTTGCCTCGGCCTGGGAATCCGACTGCCCGAAGGCAGCCATAAGGTTCTCTTTGTAGGTGTCGGCGAGTTCCTTGTAATGTGCGGCATCCTCCTGCAGCGACGTGGGCCGGCCCACACCCTTGATGGCATCCCAGCCTTCTGATGCCGCTTCCCGGACAGAGATCCATGCGCGCTGGATCGATCCTAGCTCGGACCGAACCTGCGCCGCTCGCTGTGCAAATGCCTGGGCAGCAGCGGTCTGGCTGATGGCCGCGGCGGCCTCCGCATCGCCCTGCTCCTGCAACGCCTTGATGTTTTCGTACTGGGAAAGCGTCAGAAAGTGATACTGCTCGTCTAGCCCCTTGATCGACTTGACCGGGTCGTCCTGCAGCTTGACGAAGTGCTCCACCGCCTTGTCGATGCTTTCGCCAGTGACAAACGCGAAGTCCGCCGCGCCTTGCGCCGCCTCGGCAAGCCGGTCACCGGTGACCTTGCCCGATGCCACCAGGAGCTCCAGCTCCTGCCGGGCCTTGCCGGTGCCACCGGTGGTGCGCCCGAGCTGCTCGGCCATGGCATTGACCTGGCCAGCCGTCACACCCGCATAGTTGCCTGTGGCGATGATCGAGGCATTGAGCTTGTCCTGCTCCAGGGAGCCGGCAATGGCGGCGGCGGCCAAGCCGCCGATCGCCAGCACCGCTGCCCCGACGAGAGCGCCGATCGGTGAAAACGCGGCGCTGAGCACGCCGGCGCGGTTGGCCAGGGTAATCAGGGATCCTTCCAGGTTCGAGAAGTTGCCGCGCGCCAGCTCACCCACCATGACACCGATCTCGCGGCGCACACCGGCCGAGCTGAAGGTGAAATGCCCCATGGCGGCATCCGCCTTGGTCACCTCTTCGCGGGTCTTGGCGATCTTCGCCGCGTAGGCGTCGTAGTCGTCCTTGCTGATAAGTCCCTTGGCGCGGCTTGCCCGCAACTGACCCTCCATGCGATCGAGCTTGTCGAGGGCCGAAGATACGGGATCAATCTTGCCCAGCAGCTTCTGTAGCTCAGCGGCTTCGGCCTGCACTGAAGAAGTCGACTGCTGACGTGACCTTGCCTCGGCGGCGAGTATGGCCTGGGCCCGCTGTGCAATGCTGTTTCGATCGTCAGCCGACTTCCGCAGCTTGTCCGTTGCAGCGCGCTCAAGGTCCGACGCGCTGACGGATTTTTGTTTGGCAGCAATTGCCGCCTGTTCGGCACTTGTGCGCGCCGTCGATGCCTGCACCATCTCCCGTATACGCGCTGTCTGCGCGGCATCACTCTCAGCAAGAGCTTGCGAGGCATCGCGGGCAGCTTCAGCATTCGCCCTGTAGGTAGCAAGCGCCTGGTTGGCTTTAAAAATTTGGGCATCACCCAGGCTAGGAGCCTTGAGATTCGCCGCACTGGCTGCTTCGATATTTGCCCTGTAGGCGACCAGCGCCTGGTTGGCCTTGAATATTTGCTGATCGCCGAGGCTCGGCGCCTTTAGATTTGCCGCGTTCGCCGCTTCGACATTGACTCGAAACGCGGCTAGCGCTTGGTTGGCCTTTAGAAGCTGAGCATCACTGAGCGATGATCCCTTCAACGCATCGCCGAGAGCCTTGGCGCCACTCGCCGCATTTGCCGAAGCAACTTCCGCGGCAACAAATTTTGCTTTCAGCTCATCGAGGATGCTGGTTGGTATGCCCTTGATTGCGGCGTTATAGAGGATCTGCTGCTGCCGCGTTAGGTTGAGTGTGTCAGCCTGCTTGATAAGGCCGTCGACTCGGCGCTTTTCGGCACTAGATAGCTGGTTGTAAGCAGCCTGCGCCGACTGCGACATGGAACTGACACGGCGCTCCGCCGACACAATCGCCGTGTCGAACTGTGCAGTATCGACCACTACATCAAGGCGCGCAGTGCCGATGCTTTCGCCTTCAGTGGACATCGCTATTCCTTATAGAGTTCTTCGAGCGCTGTTTGTTCGATGAGCTGGATCGCAGCAAACAGGTCGTCGTAGGCGTCATCGCCCAGCTTTGCCCGGTCGAGTTCGTGAAAGAGCACGTTGTAGTCCAGGCCTACTGCGCCGCCGGCGCCGACGCGCCACTGGGTGGAGATGCGCAGGAAAAGCTGGATGGGCGGCCAGTTCTCTGGCCATAGGCCGACTTCCGGCGCGGGAAAATCCTCCGCGCATAGTCCAGCGGCCGACTGCTGAGCCGCGGTGGGGCGCTGCCAGTACAGCGCCCGCACCGCGTCGATCAGTTTCCCTTGCGCGCGACCATCAACTCCTGGCCGAAGGCCCCGATGATCAGGCCGACGCAACCAGGCTGCACCTTCTGCAGGCGGTCGAGGGTTTCGGCGGAAAGCTCCATATCCGCGTTCCAGCTTTCGGTCAACTCCAGCGCCGCCTCGATGGCCGTCTTCCGGCCCTCGTGTATATCGTTGAGCAACGCTTCGTACTCCTCGAGCGTGTGGTGCTTGTACACCACTTCCAGGGTCTGCTCGCGCCCCTGCCCGACCACCGTAATGGTGGCCGGGAACGTCGGATTCGGCTCGATCTTGAACATCAGGCCACCTTCGGATAGCGGATCGAGGGCACCAGCAGCGAGAACGTCGCGGTGTTGGTCTGGTTCTCGTTGGCCGGGCCGATCGGCTCGGGATTGAAGGACGGGTAGGCGTAGTAGTACATCTCCTGCCCGTTCGGGAGGATCGCCCGCAGCACGATCGGATCCTTCAGCTCGTCGGCGGCGATCAGCCCGTCGTACCAGGGTTTGTCCGGGTCGTAGTCGAGCGTCAGCGTGATCACCACCGGCGTCTTGAACGTCGGCTTCTGCTTCTGCAGGCTCTTCCTGTCGTTGACGTACTGGTACGTGAAGAACTGCTGCTCGCCGCCGGTGATTGCGCTGTTGCGCACCTGGTCGATTTCGAACCAGTCGGAGACCAGCGCGAAGGAACCAGCGCCCTGCCCGGCCGGAAAGTCGACGGTATCTGTCGTGTCGACACGCTCCAGCTGAAAGTTGTTGGCCGTGCCGCCCTTCGTGCGCGCCACCGGCTGCAGATCGCCCCAGCCGCTGGTCAGAATGACGATCGAGCCGTCGGCCGGCGGCGTGGCGGCGCTCGCAACGGCGGGGTTGGCGTTGCTGATGGCGCTGATGGCGACGGCCGCCGCCAGGGTCTTCGACACGGAGTACCGCGTGCCGTTCGGGAAAATCGAGCTCATGGTGGTTTCCTCTGGCGTTGAAACGAAAGTGCCCGGCCAGGGCCGGGCATGTGGAAAGTGGCTTCGGAAGTGGGCGGATCAGCGAGGGAACCAGATCCCGAAGTCCTGACGCGTGCCGCGAATGTGGAGTACGTCGTTTGGCATCCATGCCGGCTCGCCGTAGGACTCGGCGATAAGAGGGCTCTCGATGATCAGCCGCCCAACTTCAAGAGATATCCGGCTCGCTTCAAGTCGACGCTTGGACCAGACCATGATCTGCATCCGCGCATGGCGGTAATCTGGAAGCTTCTTTTCCAGGTACTGATAGGCCTTGCCACCCACCTGCTGGTAGATGATCAAGGGGAACTCGGGATCGTCCGGCGCGGTATCTGGATAGATGCGGCCAGCGACGAGCGGCCCGAGCAAAGCAGCAAGCGCCGCTTCGAGGGTGTCTTCGTCAGCCATTGGGGACCTCTTCATCCGCGGTCGGATCTGCCAGCAGCTCGAAGAGCCGCTTCCGGCCGGCATCCATCATCGCGGCCCGTGCTCGATCCATCGCGCCCAACGAGCGGCGAAGGAAGGCGTGGCCCGGAATCCAAACTGGCTTGGGGAGCTTCACATTCGGGTTCGAATACCACTCGCCGTCCTTTCCCGTGTAGGAGACGTTCGTTCGCCAGTGGCCGAATTCCAGTAGGTGTCCATGCGGGGCTTTCTTGGCGTTCCAGCTGACCGAATAGACCTGCGCCGAATCTATCGACCTCGCTGGTTTGTAGGCGACGTAGATGGCATCGCGCAACGCGCCCGGATAGATGCTTCCTTCTTCGAGGGTGCCGACAGGCGCCAGCACCTTCGCTTCGTCGCGTAGAACGCGGCCGCCGGCCACCGCCATGGTGCGCGCGAGACTAATCCGCGCCGGCCCGAGCAGCTGTTGGAGTCCGCGCTCCCAGCCAGAAGTGTCGAACTTCGCCTTGATGGGATCAGCCATTGTTGCCACCCACCTCGCAGACGAGGTCTGTCCATTGGCGGCGAGCCTTGTCCATCTGGACCAATACGATGCGCATGGCCGATGCCTCGTCGGGCAATCCGTCGGCGCCATGTTCCAGGACTTGCATGCCTTCCATGACATCGGTGCGATAGCGCACGCGAACGCTGTAGCGCTTCACCGCGGCCGGCACATCGGCCTGCGGCCTGAAGATCGCGCCCTTGCCAGTCTGGCCGCCGATGTTGGCCCATACGCTGACCGCTACATTGACCCAGGTATCGAGTGGCTGGCCAGCCGCGTCGACACCAGCGCGTTTACGTATCGTGACCAGCCGATCGAGGTCGCCCGCTGCAATGCTCATGGCATCATCACCCTGCGGTAAGGGCTTAGCAGGTACTGCACGCCAAGCGGCAACTCGACCGCCGCCGCATTGACGCCGCTGACCACCGATTCGCGGTTCGCGAACAAGTGACCTAGCGTCAACTTGATCGCCGCGGCGATCGATGGCGTCGCCACGATTCCGAATCTGGTTCGCGTCGCCAAATGCTGGGCAATCGCCCACCGCTGTTCCGCGATCGACAACGCTGCAGACGCCGCAGCAGCATTGGTCATTCCGCTTGCCGCAGCCCTGGCGGCCTCGTAGGCGTCGCTGGCCTGCCCGATCGCACCAGGCACAGCGTCCATTGCCGCGTCCAGAGCGTCCGAGTCGGCGAATATGTCGCGATTGAGGTAGTCCGCCGCGGCATGGATCGCCGCATCCAGATATCCCTGCAACTGGTCCGCCGGGTAGCCCGCATCGACCCTGCAATGGGCGCGGGCTTCATCGAGAGACACGATGCTCATTGCCGGCGACTACTTACTGCTGTTGTCGTTGGTAGGCTTCTGTGGCTTATCCGCCGCGAGGGCGCCGACGGATGCCGCGGCTTCCTCCAGTTCCGGCGGACAGTCCGCGCCCTTTGCGAAGCTGGTCGGGTAGATATCGCCGTCCTTGACGCCTTTGAATGCCTTGCTGAACTTCGCCATATCACTCTCCAAGGTGGCCGGCGAACCGGCCACCTTCTTAGGCTGTTGGAAGGCTTACGCCGAGATCTTCAGCGCGCGCATCGGCTCGGGGTTATGCACACCGCCACCGACCCGCTTGGTGGTATAGAACTGGATGAACGGCTTGTTGGTGAACGGGTCGCGCAGGATCCGCACGCCGACGCGATCCAGGATCAGGTAGGTGCGCTTGAAGTCACCGAACAGAGCCGCCACCGCATTGGCGGCGACGTCCGGCATATCCGGCAACTCGCTCGTCGGGAAACCGCAAACAGTGGCAGGCTGACCCGCGGTCAGGCCGGGCTGCCAAAGAAAGTCACCCTGCGCATTCTTCAGCTTGCGAATCGCGCCGAAGGTGCGGCGGTTGGCGGCGAATCTGGCGTTGCCCGTGAAGGAGGTGGGCAGGTCGTAGATCAGGTCGACGAGGCCTTCCGCGGTGATGTCCGCCGCCGCGCCACTGTTGACCGCCTGGATGGCGCCGAACGGATGCTTGCCCGCATTGGCGCCGCCCGTGACGTAGGTCAGGATTCCGAAGGGCTTCTTGTCGCCGTTGCCAGCGACATACGCTACGCCTTCCTGCTTCGCGAACTCGATCTGCACCTCCCCACCCAGCCACGCTTCCAGATCGATCTCGCTGTCGTCGAGGATCTGCTGCGTCGCCGCCGGATTGGCATAGATCTCGCCCCAGCCGAAGCCCAGCGACTGGAAGCTCGGCGTACCGGTCTTGGTGCGCGGATCGGTTTCGCCGACCCAGCCGGAGGCCGTGCCGCCCACGTTGTACAGCTTCGTGAAGCCGTCGCCGCCCACGGGCTGCACCGTTGCCAGTTGCCGGAAGGGCGACACTTCCACCAGCTTGTCCGTGATGGTGCGATCCCACTCGACCGGGGTGAGGTACCCACCCTCGCCGGCGGCGCCCTTGTTCAGGTCGGCCCTGACCTCGCCCTTCTGGAAGTGGGCGTGGAACGCTTCCGAGTAGGCCGCGTCGCGCAGCTTGCGGCCGCCGCCATTCATCTGGGCCGCAGCGATCTTGGTGCTGATGTCGTCGATGGACGCCTGCAGGTTGCCGATCTCGTCGTTGATCTTCTCGACCTTCAGCGCCTGGAGGGCATCGGCGTTGCCCTTCTTGATGTCTTCCAGCTGCTGGTTGTGTTCGGCCTTGAAGTCGGCGAAGGCCTTGTTGAGCGACTCGACCAACGTCTTCAGTTCACCGGCGTTGGCCGAGCCGCCATCGGCTCGCACCGACACCAGGCCGCGCGGGATTTTGGTCTTCATGTTCATGGGGTTGTGCCTCGCAGAGTGGAGATGGTGTTTCGCAGCAGAGCTGCGATTTCGTCGTCGTTGCCAGCGCTCGGCGTGGCGGTTTCGGCAGCGCTCGGCATGCCGGTAAACAGGGCTTTGAGGGTGTCGCGGCGCGTGGAGCGCGACATGCCGGACTGGGAAAGGGCTGCTTCAACGAGGGCCATGGCTTTCCGCGTGCCGGCGGACTTTCGGTCCTTGTTGACGCTGGACGCGGGGAGATTTCCCGTCGCGAAACCCTTCGCGATCGCGTCGCCGGCGGACATCCACGTTTCCTTGTCCATCATCGACGCGACGTCATCCGCGGCGATGCCGCTGCGGCCGGCGTAGGCCTTGGCCATGTCCGCATCGAGCGGCGCGAGCTGCTCCGACGCGGCGGCCATGTCATGGCGGTTGCCAATGGCCACCCCCCAGGCGTTGTGGATCATCATGCGGGCGCCTTCGCCCATCAGGATGTCGTCGCCCGACATGGCAATCAGCGAAGCCGCAGACGCCGCCATGCCGAGCACATTGATCGTGACCTTGCCTTTGTGTTGCCGCAGCAGGTTGTAGATGGCGACGCCTTGAAAATAGTTGCCACCGGGCGAGTTCACATTGACGGTGACGTCCTTGTCCCCCATCGACCGAAGTGCAGCGGCCACGGCGCGATCCGTCACGCCGGTGCCGTCGAACGTCGGACCGATGGGTCCATAAATCGAAATCGAGGTCGCCGGATCCGACGCGGCCGCCTGCAGCTCGGGCTCCCACGACTCCAGCGCATCGGGGCGGATGTCGAAATTGATATGCGCCAGGCGCGCATCGGCCTGGACCTCAGGCAGCGGCAGGAGGCTCATTGGGTTTCCTCGGTTGGGTCATCGGGTTTCGAAGCTGGTTGGCTTCGCTATCGCTCGATTCGGGCAGGTCCGAGTTCTCGCGAACCTCGTTCTGCGTCATCCACGGGCGCTGGCCGCCGGCACCGAGCGCCTTGGCGAAGAACTCGGCCTGGTCCGCCAACGTTCCGCGCAGGAGCGCGCGCTCGTTGAACTTCACGATCAGGTCCTCGAGCTCGGAGTCATCGAGCAGGACTCGGCCGCAGGCCTGCTCCCAGCAGGTGAACCAATGCGCCAGGCCGTACTGGACGAAGAAGATGCCGAGCTGCTCGATACCGGAACCCCAGCTGGTGTCGTCCATCATGGCCAGCGGCCTGGGCACGCCGAAGGCGCGCAGAACCTCTTCGATCTGGGCGTTCCGGTTCTCGATATGCTGCGATGCTGCCGAGGTGGCCTGGAACGGGTTCGACTTCGCGCCCTCTTCCAGCAACATCCACTTCTGCGCGTTCTCCGCGCCGGCATAGTCCTCGTCCAGCGACTGGCGCATGCGGCCATAGGCCACGTCGGACAGCGCTTTGGGGACCTCAATGGCGCCGCCGGCCATGACGCCAGTGCGGAACACGCGCGAGGCCGCCCGCTCGGCATCCTTCGCCAGCTCCAGGGCATCGTGGGCCAGGCGCATACGGGACATGCCGAGCACACCGTCGGCGCTCAGGTCGCGCAGATGGAGGACTTCCTTGGACACAAGATCGACCGTTGCGCCATCGGGCCGCGTGTACCGGTAGGTAATCTGCCAGTCGTCGGAGAGCGTGGCGCTCACAGCCCGAGGATCCATGGGGTAAAGCCCGATGGGGTTGCCGCGGGACCACACGACTCGCGCATAGGCGTTGCCGTGCGTGAGCACGTTGAGCTGCATCTGGCTCTTGAACTCGTATGGCGTCTGCCACGAATTCGGTTTGCGCTTCAGAAGCCGATAGGCCGGATGCTCGATAGCGAGGGCCTTGCTCGCGTCATTGCGGATCAGGTTGAGGGGCAACATGCCCATCGATTCGCAAATCAGCGAAACACACCGAAGTGCCGTCATGTTGCGGAGCTCGGCCATGCGCCGGCCGTAGTCGCCGCCAGCCTGGCCGCGGCGGATGTATTCCAGCAGCGCTGGGTCGTTCAGGCCGCTGAATTCCTTGGTCTGTGCTACGGCATCCGATGGGCCGCGCGACCGGGGCTGCGCGCGCGCAGCCACCTCCCTGGCCGCCCGCCAGGGAAGCTTGTCGAAGATGCTCATGGGATTCCTTACAGGACGCGAATGCCGCGCGACTCGTACACAGAGGCGTTTCTTGCTTCGGGGTTAAGCGACATCAGCGCCACGGCGTTAAATGTGGCCATGAGCGGGTCAATCTTTGCTTTGCCACTGGCTTGCTTCGTTACCAGGACGGCGTTCCCGATGGGAACCACCTTGGCATTACCGACGCACCAGGCCATCAGTTCTTGTCCGCAGTGCAACAGCTCGCCGCCGGCGACCTTGCGCTCCGTGGTCTTGATCGCACTGTTCAATCGCCAACCCTGCGAGACAGCGACGATCTGATCGATCTCGAACCCGCAATCCGGTGCGGTTAGTTCGTCGACAATGTCATTCACACCCGCCGGGTCGACGCCGATCGGCTTCTCTTCTGCCAGCAGGTTCAGGTCACGGATGCGACAGATGATCTCGGCAACCGCATCGACGTCGTCGCCGGGCTGCTCCACGAGTGTCAGGTCGCCCAACTTCTTCAAGTCGTCCAGCTTCGTCGCAATGTCCTTGCGCCGCTTTAGCACGACCTTGTGGGCCCACGCATGCGACCAGTGCAGCCAGCGCCGCGTTTCTTTCTCGCGCCCCAGAACAACCAGGCCGAGCAAGTCGTCCAGGCCACCGCCATCGATACCAACGACGGCCACCTCGATTCGCTCCAGGATCTGGTCCAGCGTCAGTCCTTGCTCGGAGGCGTCTTCCCAAAATTCGGCGCCCGCCCAGTTGTCATCCGCCTGGACCAGGCCAATCTCGATGTTGAAGTGCTTCGCGAGGAAGCTCTGCAGGGATTCCTCGCCATCGAACTGCGCGTTCATCAATTCGCGAGTAAGGAACTCCTCGTCTACTGATCGCCCCAGGTTCGGGTTCACAAAATGGAAGTTGGCAGGGTCCAGATACGCCTTGGCTTTCTGCATTTCCTCCGGAAATTCATAGATGACCGGCAGGAACTTCGGATCGACGATCTTGCCGTCGCGAACGGCGCGCGCGCGCGCCAGGTCCTTCTTGAACACCCCCGCCGGCGGCTCGTCCGACTGCGTCGAAAGCTTGATGACGATGCCTTCGGGCCTTGAGGCCAGGCCACCCGTGGCTTCGCGGAACATGTTGCCGGCCTTCGGACGCTTGCCGAAGATCCATTCCTCATCGATGAGGATCCAGGCGCCCTTCTTGCCGCCGACGGTTTCGTTGTCGGCGGCCACCACCTTCAGGGTGGCGTTGGTCATGCGATGCGTGATCGTGCGGACGTGGTCCTGCACGTGAAGCAACTCGCTCAGCTCTTCGTCCGCCCGGACCATGTCGCGTGCCGGATTGTACGAGTTGTTAGCGATCTCGATCGTCGGAGCCAGGATGATCAGTTCGGCCGAGGTGCGCCAGTTGCGCACGAGGGCGGTGATCATGATTCCGGCTGCGATCGTGCTCTTGCTGTTCTTTTTCGGAATCAGCATGAACGCTTCGCGGATAAGGCGCCTGCCCGTCTCCGCGTCGTACGCGCCGAAGATGGCCGCGACGAAGTCGAATACCCATGGCTCGCAGGCCTCACCGAACGTCGGGCTATGCGGCGCGTCGACTATGCGCAGCTGCTTGAAGACGTTGAGCGCCGCCTCGGCCTCATCCGGATAGATGGGCTTCGGAATGATCGATTTTCGCGCGCGCAGCCGATCCGCCCAGTCCGGGCAGGCGGTTGTCCACTCCATACAATCAGTTCACGCGAGGGCTGCGCGGGGGCGCCGCCGAAGAGAACTTGCCCTGGCTGGCGACCTGGGCGCCGGCCTGGCGCTGATCCTTCTTACCCTTCTCCGCCACCTTGCCATGAACGAACGGGGCCGCGGCAACGGCCATCCGGTCGCGCCGCTCCGGCGTCGCCCGAGGGTTATTCATCACCTTCAGCATGTAGCTGAGCGGGTCCAGCTGCTCCGGCGGCGTCTCGCCCGCTTCCACAGCCGGTCGCGCCGAGCGCGCTGGCGGCGCGGCCTTCTTCGGCTTCACCGAGGTGCGAGTCGGCGCCTTGCCCTTCGAAGCGCCTGGCCGCCGCTTCGCCGCCCGGCCGGCGCGCGCGCGCGCCTTCTCAGCCTCGGACAGCGGCTTGCGCCCGGCTCCGGGTCGAGGGCCTCCACGTGGCATGTCACGCACTCCAGAAGAAATCAAAAACCGCATAGCAGCGCGGGCTGTTTGATTTCCTGCGCATCAAAATTGCGGTTTCAAAAAGGGGAAAAAATCTCTACGTGAGAGGACGGTCGGTTTCCGCTACCTGAACGGACCAGACTTTTTACCCCCCCTATATATGATGAGAGTCGTTCTCACCTGCGCCGAACACCCGGTGGATCGGGTCGACGCCCTGCGTCGCCGGCGGTCTTGCGGGCATGGCATCCATCGGGGCCGGCGCACAGCACCTGGCAGTTCGAGTCGACATCGTCGCCGCCCTGATGTAGCGGCACGCGATGGTCGAGCTCGAAGCCTGACGGGTACTCGGTGACACGCCCGCAATGGGCACAACGGGGGTCCTGCGTCCATATCCGTTGCCGCCGGCGCTGAAGCGCGCGACCAGTGATGCGCTTCTCCGACGGCGTCGGCGCCCACTGCACGCGTGCCCCGAGAGACCCAAGCCGCGGCCGCAGCGTCTTCAACCTACCCACGACTGCACCAGACGACTTGGTCTCTCATGCCCTCATACTGCTGTGCGCCGCACGCCGACATGCGGCCCATCATGTTCTGAACATCGACGGTGGGACTGAACCCGGTCATTGCCTCACCTACCGTCAGTGGACCGCTCCGCCCTCAGGATGGCTTGGAGTCCGCGGACCTGGGCGTCACATGCGGCGGCGGCTCCAACAATTCGCCCCGCACTCGCTGCTCGGTCGTCGGCTCCTGCATCAGGTCCGGCGGTACCAGCTGCAGCGCTGGGCACACTGGCCGCACATCGCCATGGTCCGCGCAGCCGCTGGCGAGCAGCACGCAGATCAGAAGCAAGCTGGCTCGCATCATCTTTCGCATGGCGAAGGTCCTGTTGGTATTGCTGGTCTTTCGCGTTGAATGCAGCTGCTTGCGCCCGTTCGGCAGCGCGGGCCATGCGCTCTGCCGCGGCGGCCTTCTCAGCAACGCCTTGCGCGAGGCGTGCCTGGCTCGCAGTAACTTCGGCCAGACGTAAGGCGCCGGCTTGGCCGCCATCGTGATGTCCCCACGCATAGACGGCGCCAAGCACCAGCAGGAATGCTGCGAACTTGGCCCAGATGGTCATGCCCTGCCCTCGCATAGGGCGCGCTCAGCAGCACGCCGTCGCACCAACCCGTCGACACGCCGACCGCCGGCATAGACCCAGCGATCGAGCTGTGCACACGCGCCAGCCCAGTCGCCGCTGTTGGCCAGCCTGGCAAGGGTCGATCCGCACACGACCGATGGTCCGATGTTGAATGCCGCGCTGGTCAGCGCCGTTTCCTGACCAGTCGTCATTGCCACGGTGATGCACCGACGCACGATCGAATTGGCCTTAGCCAGGTCCGCCTTCAGTAGGTCATCGCACTCGGCATCCGAGTAGTGGCGCGCCTGCACATCGCTGCCCGTATGGCCGATGCAGACCGTGGGAACACCGGCAATGTCCGTGTAGGGGTCATTCTTCTTGCCCTCCCACGGCTGCACGAACGCGGCAGCAGTCGACAGCAGCAGCGCCAGCGCACCAGCCACTAGCTTGCCGCGCGACCCGCTCATGGCTTCTTCGCCTCTTTGCGCCACTTCCACATCAGGTGAGCGGCTTGCAGCACCGCATACCCTGCCATGCAGACGTAGGACCACTCTTGCGGCCCCCAGCCACTGGCCTTGCCGAGAATGAAGCCGGCGATCGGCGTCACCTTGGCCGCGGCGGCTGCAACCTCACGCGCCAATCCAGACTGTTCCATGATCGCCCCTGTTCAACGGATAGATCCCTGCGACCGGACGTCCCCCGCAGGGCTTACCCGGCATATCAACCTATGGGCGCGCAGGAATGCGGCGCTGGCGTCGCCAGCCCAAGAAAAAGCCCCGCACAATGGCGGGGCTTGGAGTGAATTTGCTTCGGTCGCACGAAGCGTCCAAGGCAGTTTACTGACGTAGTTGTAACCGCGAAAGTTGGGTTTTAGGCAAGAGCGCCACGCAGGGAGTTCTCGGCCTTTTCCAACTCGCCGCGGAGCCGATCGAGCAACCAGAGGTACGGTCCCTCCCAGGTCTTTTTGAACGCCTGCTCGGTCATGCCCATCTGCTCGGCGCGCCACGTTGGCCCGAACTCACGCGTGCCTGATCCCTCGCACCGCGCACACGCCACGACCAGGTCTCGCTTGAAAATCTCGCCTCGCCCTTCGCATGTCTGGCAATGTCGTGGCCGTGCCAGTTCCAGCAGTACCGTCGCGCGAATGCCCTCATATCCTTCCGCCACTTCCAACGGATCGAGCCGCTTGATCCAAGCTGGCCAGCGCCGGCTATGAGCGTGGCTGTAGGCCGAGTGCGCACGGATACGCTCTTCACCAAGTGGGCCGACGGCCACTCCGGCAAGTGCGCTGTACATTGCCTGCTCGCGGCGGTTGTGCTCGACGAGCTGCATTTCCGTCAGCACCGCGTTCAGATAGGCGATTCGCAGCTTGGCGCCCTCCGGCCACCAGATCATCTCCATCAGGTCTCGGCCAATGCCAGGCTGGACCAGTCCAAGGGCCGCGGCAATGTCTTGCGCAGTGAGTTCCGGTCGACCACCCATGCCGATGTCGTATCTCACAGTCGTCTGATTCAGGCGCGCCAGCAGCTTTGCAAAGTTCATGAAGATGCCCCTGTCTGGGTGATTCCGGCCAGCGCCTCGACGCGGCGCGCTATAAGGGTGTTCTGGTAGGAGAGCAGCTCGTCGTCATGGCCATAGACCTGGCGGAAGGCCCGGGCATGCAGCGCGTAGCTGGGGCCATACAGCTTCCGGGCGTCCCGCTCGTGCATGCCGTGCGGGCGCTCGCCCTGGTGGTGCCAGCCGCACAGGCCGATAGTGAAGACGTGGCCGCGGCGCTTCTGTCCGTGCTTGCCACCGATTGTCAGGTGATGGACCTGCGCACGGCCATACCCGCGCTGGTCGCCGAGCATGCAGGCCACGCAACCCAAGGCCCAGATATGGCCGAACCGCGCTTGCTCGGCGGCGTTCGGCTTGTCAGTGCTCCGGCCCTGCCGCAGGCGGCGCGCGCGGGGTCGGATGGAAACAGCCTTGAGGGCCTTGCCCGGCGCCAGCTTGGCGGGCCGCCGCACCGCCGGCGTCATAGCGGCGAACTTCCGCTTCTCCGACACCTGGCGCAGCGGGGTCTTTCGCTTGAGGGGCGTCTGCTTCATGCCTGGCCAGCCTCGGTCACCGCCCAAGCGATATCGCGCGCATACACCGAAGGAACGCGCTTCACACTCCCCACCTTTTCCAGCCGCATGAGGACTCGCCGCACCTTGGCCGTCGTGATGCCCGGGTAGACGAACAGCACCGAGTTACGGATGAAGTATGTGACGCGACCTGGGTAGCGCTTGACGGCGGCCATTACCTCGTCTTCCAGGGGCAACGGGATAAATTCCATGGCCTTGCCCGCTTCTCCGTCAGCGGTCATGACACAGCTCCGACCGTCAGCGCCACCACCGGATGCCCGGTGCCTCGGATCCATAGCTTGATGGTCTCCCCGGCGATGATGGCTTTCAGCTCGTCTGCCGTCGGCTCCCAGGCCGACACCATGAAAGGGCCTTCCGGCGTCATCACCTCGAGCACCGGCAGGGCGCCACAAGACATGTCCTCGCCGTTCCAGTCGGGCGGTGCACCGAACACCTTCGAGAATCCTTCAATTCGCTTGATGATCACGGGGTAGGCCCCTCCTGGCTGGCTGCTCGGGCACCGGTGAAAGGCTGCTTTGCAAGCTGGGACACGAGCTGCGCCACCTCGTGGACGTTCGTTTCCCGCCAGCGCTTCCAGCTCTCATCCGTCAGTTTGTGGTGGATCCATTCCGGAGTATCCGGAGTGGGTTTGTACGGACCGCCTCGGCCGCCGTAGCAACGGCTGCACAGCTGGACGTTGTTGCGCCTGTCGCCGGCGATCAGCTGGTGGGCATCGCAGAAATAGAGGCCGCAGCCGTGTTCGCCGCCGTATGGCTCACCGCCACACACATACGCGAGACCACGGTTGATCTCAGCGTTGCACCCGGGGTAGTCGCAAGTCGCCGGCACGCCATAGCCAACGTCACGCTTCCACCGGCGGTCATATCCGATAGACCAGCCCATTACTGGCCACCTTCGTCGGCCAGCATGGCCATGGCGCGGTCGATCACCGATTCGATGGTGGCGCCGTAGATCCGCCAGAAGCCGATCGGCGTGTCCGGATACACATGGAGGCACCAGATCGTGTCAGCGTCCTTCATCCGCTGCAGTTCTTCGGCCGGCACGTCGTCGAAGTCCTGCCGCTCTTCCTCGATCCACTTGCTCGCGGTCTGATAGTTCGGCGCCTGCTCGGCATTGCGCGTCAGATAGAAGTGGTTGCTCTGAAGCGAGGCAAGGAACTCAATTCGTTTGGCCTTCAACGCCATATCGCCGACCGCCTCCTCGTCGGCCACGTCCAGCAACTCCTGGATGGCGGCAAGGGCTATCGCTCGATCCTCCTTCGACACCGGCAGGAGATTAATGCCGGCTTCCAGCTTCCGAAGATCCTTGACCGAGGACACCCCCATGAAGCCCATCAACGCTGAGCGCAGGCGCGCAATCTTTGCCTCGGCCTTGCGCAGGGGATGCTTCTCGCAGACCTTGATGTGGTCGGTCAGCACCGCATTGCCGGCCGCCGGCGTGCCCTGCGGGTACTCCTTGCCACAGTAGACGCAGGTGAGGACGCGGCAACCAGAGATGGCGAGCACTTCACCCATGGCGCGGTGCATGGCCATGGCCACATCGATCTCCATGGTCTGGTACGAACCGCCGACGTAGATGGTGATCCGGCCGTCGGGGTCGCGCGCCACCTGCGGCCGAATGGGGAAAGTTACGTTCGTCATGCTTCGATCTCCTCGCGCACGCGGAGCGGGACCACCGTGGCGTCATCGACTGGGCGCTGGCCTTGGGATTTGAGGAACTCCGCCGCGAGGCGCCGGAGCTGGTTTTCGCCGGTATCGATTCGCTCGACCAGGTTCTCGTCCGGATTGCGGACGCCCTCGATCTGCTCGCGCTTGACGCCGAGGACTTCGGAAACGATGGGGTCGCTCCCGTTATCGGAGATGAGGAAATAGGCCATCACCGGCTCGGTCTGGCCATCGCGGTGCACGCGGCCGATACACTGCTCGTGCACGCCGGGGGACCAGTCCAGCTCGCCGAACACGACAGTGCTGCTGACGTGCTGCAAGCCATCGATGCCCGCGCCGGCGCGCAGGCTGATGAGCATCACCTTGCTCTGGCCCGCGACGAAGGCATCCTTCGCCGCCTGCTTCTGGCTCGGCGACTCCGAGCCCGTGTACATGACGGGGTTGTACTCGGCGAGCTTCTCCTGCCATATGGCGTACACCTCGCGGTGCCAGCCAAACACCAGGACCTGCTGGCCGCTCTGCACCAGCAGACGCACGAACTCAGCCACGTGTGGGGCCTTGGCGATGCCAGTGGCTTGGCGCACCAGTCGGTCGAATTCGCCTCCGGCCTGCATTTTCTCGCCGCGGTACCGCTCGTTCGCGGAAAGGATGATCTTTGCCAGCGCGGCGGCGTCGCCGGCGATGCTGTCCAGAACGCGTTCGTCCGCCTCGATCTCGTAGGGGACCTTGGACAAGGCGGGCAGCTCGCGGCCCACCTCCTTGCGGGTGCGACGCAACATGATGCCCTCGCGCCGCAGGTAGGTACCGAACTGCTCCGCATCCTTCAGGCGGGCCTTTTCACCCGGCGCCGTGATGCACCACTCGCGCACGAACTCGTCATAGGTGCCCATGCAATCGGGGATTAGCGGGTTGACGACGTGGTAGAACTCGGTGCCGTAGTTGTAGATCGGAGTGGCGGTGAGCCCCATACGTAGCCGCGCACGCTTCGCCAGGTACATCGCGGCGCTGTAGATGTCGGTACCGGGGCTGCGCAGTTGCTGGCATTCCTCGAACACCGCGTACTGCACCAGCTCGCCCAGGGTCTCCGCCCAGCCGCGCAGCATGTGGTAGCTGACCAGGATGACGTCTGGGATGGTGTCCCATAGATCGGGCAGCCGCTGGCCGCGCTGGCGCACCAGCGGATACGGCTTGCCCTTCCGGATCCGGTGGACACGGAGTGCCGGCGCGAACTCCGCCAGCTTCTCGGGCCAATGGTTCGGAAGTGCAGCCGGATACACGACCACGGCCGGCAGGTTCGCCGGCGCGGCCATCGGACAGATGCCCGTGACCGTCTTGCCCAGCCCAAGGTCGTCTGCCAGCAGCAGCCCGCCGCGAATGTCCATCTGCGCGGCGGCGTACCGCTGGTAGTCGCGGGGCGGCTTGGCCAGTTCGAACTGAGGTATTGGCCTACGGCCGGCCAGGAGCTCCTGCAGGCTGGCCTCCATCTCCACGTGCTGATTGGCCAGCTGGTCCATGAGCGACCGGTCGCCATCCGTGACCGACATGGGGTAGCGAGTCAGGAACCAGGACAGCTCCCGGCTGTTCTCGGGCGAGGCGCTCAATAGAAGGTGCTCGGCGGCGTGTTGCGGCACGCGCGGAAACACACGCTTGAGGCGCGCACGCACCTGGGGCTCGCAGGTCACCACCCATCCACCACTGAGATACTGCACGGACCCGTAGTTCATAGGGCCTGCCTCTGCAGACGGACCATGTGGAAGGGCTTGCCGTGAAAGGCGGGCCGCTTGAGCAGCGGCGTGCTGGCCCATGAAGGCGTGCCGGCCAACAGCACACCCCGCACCTGCGGCAGACCGATGTAGCGTTCCACCTGGCGCATGGCGTCGCCAATCGAACCATCGACCTTGACCTCGATCACCAGTCCGTCGAGCCAGAAATCGGCCCTGTTGTGCTGGTCGAGCCGGTATTCGTGCTCGAAGGCATGCCCGGCCTCCCGCATCAGGCCGGCCATGACGGCGTGCAGCTTCTCTTCGCTGGCATAGCGGTACCGAACGCCGCCGAGCAGGTTGGACAGGGCCGATAGCCGCATGTGCAGCGATGACGCGTCACCGGTACGGAGCGGCTGCTCAGTCATCGAAGGTCCGCTGCTCATGCGGCCAGCCTTTCCGGCTCGCGCACCGGATCGAGGTTGGCGCGGGCCAGCGCGGCCAGCGGCGGCGGGCTGACGCTGTTGCCGCACATCTTCACCGAGGCGCTGTTGCTCAGCTTCGTGCCGTCGGCGGTGCGGTCAATGATGTAGTCGGCCGGGAAGCCCTGCGCGCGGAACAGTTCCTCGCGGCGGAGCATGCGCAGGCAGATATCTACGATCACGTACGGCGTGCCCTGGATGGTCACAGTCACCAACGCAAGGCGATCCTTGGTGGTGGCCGTCGTCAGTGGTTCGTCCAAGCCCGCGTGTTGGCCGCCGGTGCCGTGGTAGCGCATCAGGAAGGCGGCGACTTTGAGCGCGCTCTCTTCCTGTTCCGGGCTCAGCGTGCACTCCACCACGCCGAAGCGCGTCGCCCCACCGAGCGCAGTCTGCATCGGCTCGTCGGCACCGCTGCCCTTCGCGTTCTGGCCGAAGGCCGTGAGGTGCCCTGTGACCACCGCATGATGCTCGGCTCCGGCACACACGGTCCCAATGGGTCCATCGGCTGTTCGTCCGTCGCAGTTGCGCCGGAGCGTGACCATGTTGGCGGTGACCAGCTGCTGCTGGGATCCCGTGCCGGTAATTGCCGACAGCGGCTCCACGGCGCCACGCGCGCGGGCCGGCACGCCGTTGAGGCCACCGCCGTTCGCCTGCTCCAGGAATGCCGTCATCAGGCCCAGGGCATGGGCAGCCCCGGCGGGCCGCGCGGCGCCGGCGCCACTGGTGATGACCGGCGACGGTCCGTCCACTGGGGCGCCAGCGCTGCTGCCGCGGAACTTCACCAGGTGAGCGGTGGCGACCGCGCAGTCCGCTTTCCCGGTCAGCGTGTACCCCGGTTCGCCGGCGGGGCGAGGCTCGGTCTGACCAGCGCGGCCGCCTACCCCGACCAACATGGCGGACGCCAGGGCATGCTTGATGCCGCCACCGACAACGACGCCCAGCGGCTTCTCCAGGTTCAGCGCACGCGGCGACTGCCCGGGCCGCTCGCCATAGCCAACCTGCACCATCGTGGGCGCGACAGCGGCCAGCTCACCGCGGTTGGCGCCGGTGATCGTCGGCAACGGCTCGCCGTTGCCATGTAGGCGTCGCTCGCCTTGGTGTGTCAGCGGGACAATGAACGGCTCGGCCGCGCCGAGCACGTAGCGCTGGATACCTTTGGCGATGCGTCGCATCGTGGCGTCGGCCAACGGACGCTTGCGGTCGAAGATGGAGTTGCCGCGGATCGACCAGTCGATGCAGTCCGCCGCCGTGACGAACGGATGCGCGCGGCTCGGGCCATGGGTCGGCTCTGGCCAGCAAATCGGCGACCCGTCGCGCCGCGCGATCAGGAATAGCCGCTCGCGGCTCGTGCCGGCGCCGTAGTCGCAGGCCTTGAGCATCCTCCACTCGACCACGTAGCCCAGCGCACTAAGCGCGGCGACGAACTGGCGCCACGTGCTGCCCATGCGCTTCTTGTCCGGGACTAGGAACTGGTCGCGCACAGGCACGCGTTCGCCACGCGCCGCTACCGAGCCGTCCAGCTTCACCACGCGGCCAGTGGCCTTGTCGCGCTTCGCCACCAGCCTCGTCCAGCCCTGGATTTGCTTGACGTTCTCCAGGCTGATGATGCGCGGCGTCAGACCGGCGCGCGCCAGCTTGCCGGCGACCTTCAGCACCACCCACGACAGCGACCGAGTCGCCTTGCTGCGCGGCTGTCCGCCCTTGGCCTGGCTGAAGTGCGTACAGTCCGGCGAGGCGTGGAACCACCCCACCGGCCGGCCCGCAACCTCGCGCAGAATGTCGACCTCCCACACGTCCGCCGGCAGGTGCTGCGTGAACGGATGGTTCGCCGCGTGCATGCCGATCGCCTGCGGATCGTGGTTGACCGCGACGTCGGGGTCGCGCCCCAGTGCCTGGCGCAGCGCCTCGCTCGCGCCGCCGCCGCCGGCGAAGAAATCCACGACGATCTCGCCGGGGCGCAGCGCCGAGACCAGCTGATTGCGCGGGAAGTTGAAGCCGGACTGCTTGCCGCCGTCTGCCATGGCTGTCCTCAGAGGGGTTCGATGGTGACCCGGGTGCGCTTCTCGCTGCCCGGCACGTGCGTGGGGGTGAGCTCGGCTATGCACGACGACGAGTCGTTCACGATGAAGCCGAGGCCGTATGGATGGGTCTTCGATTTCGGCTGCAGGGCATCGAGCAGAGCCTTCAGGCTGCCCCATAGCCCATCGCGGTCTGGTTTCTGGGTGGAGAAGCGCTCCACCGTGATCCGGCACTGCTGCAGCGGTTCGTCAGGGCGGCGGCTGGCGTGGATCGCGATCTGCACCGCCACAGCGCGGCAGTACCGCATCCGCGACCTGAAGTGCATCCGGACCCACTGGTTGTAGAGCGGTGTGCGCAGCGGCAGGTCGATGACAATTGGCGCCATCGGGTCCGCCTGCGGAGTGATCGGCGTCGCCGCAGCCCGGCCGCGGCCCTTGGCAAGAGCCGCCAGCGCGAGTTCGCGCATCGCCGGCGACATCTCCTCCAGCGAGGCAAAGCGAAGAGAGCGATTTCCCTTAGCCACGCTTGTGGTACCTCAACAGCTTCTTGCCGCAGTGCTCTTCAATGCGCGCGAGGTTTTCGGGACGCAGCCGTTCTCGATACGGAATGCCAAGCGCATAGCCGCTGAGGCCGAGCGTGATCTCGTCCTGCTTGCAATCCGGACAAGTGTTGGGGACGGCCTTCCCGGTCGGGCCATGGCGACCACGGAGCGTCTGCGGATGCCACCGGTTGTGGATCGGGCAGAGGATCAGCGTGCCGCCGCCGTTGGACTTCGACAGGCGGTATCCATGGCGGCTGTTGATCCATTCGCGGCTCATGCTGCCTCCGCCGCCGGCACGACACCGTTCTTGTGGGCCATCACTTCGCCGCAGCAGGCTTTGCAGCGCGCCAGCGATAGCCGGCCGCGGTTCATGGGCCAGTACTCGGTCGTGACCGGATGCCAGCTGTCCTGGCCATAGCCGCGCCGCGCGCAGCGCGGGCACTGGCAGTACTCGCCATCGGGGCGGGACTGGAAGCGGCTCACGCGTGAGCCCTCGCGAGCCGCGCTGCATCGATCTGTTCCAGCCGAACGAGCATATCTTCCGCGATGAAAGACGTGCGGATCTGCTCGCCTTCCTTGCGGCGGTATCGCCCCACCAGCCAGGCGCCATGCTTGGCCAGCAGGTCCTGGTAGTTGCCTTCGTGGTGCAGCGCGACGCCGATGTTCCAGCGATCGTCCACGAACACGGCCACCTCGCCGTGTTCCAGCAGCAGCTCGCCGATCCGGCGACCGGCCTGGTAGACATCGGCGCGGTGCGCCTTGCCGAGCTGGATCATCGGTTCTCTGGCGAGCCAATAGATGCGCGGCGGCGCCCCGTACCTGTTGCCCGTCGCGCTGCGCGTCGCCCTGATGAGCCCCTTCAACTCCATCTTCGGGAGCACCTTGCGAAGCGTGCTGACGGCGACGCCAAGTTCCGTCGCGATCTGGTCCGCGGTGCGCGCGCCCTTCTTCAGCAGGGCCAGGACGCTCGGAGGAATCTCGCTCACAGTAACGTCCCCTGCCGACCGTTGAAGCCGTCGAAGTTGAAGGCGACGACGGTGGCGTTGTCCTCCAGGCGCTTCATGAGGCGGTCGCCCAGGTGCATGCGCATCTCCGCCAGGTCGAGATTCGACGTGACCACCGTGGGCCGGCCATCGCGCCAGCGGCCGTCGACGATGTCGAACAGCACCTTGAGGTCGTGCGCTCCCTCGGCACTGGCGCCGATGTCGTCGAGGATCGCCAGGTCAACGGTGCGCAGGTCCTGGATGATCTGCTTCTCGGTCCGACCGCCGCGGCGACTCGCGCCGAACGAGCTGCGCACCTCACGGCAGTAGTCCGAGACCGTGCCGAACGTGCAGGTACAGAGGAACTCGCGGATGATCGAGTTGGCCACCGCGCAGGCCAGCATCGTCTTGCCGGTGCGCGGCCGGCCGACCATGATCAGGTTGCCGCCCTTCTCCTGCTGCTCCAGGAATGTCTTCGCATAGGCGTAGACGATCGCCTGGGCCTGGCGCTGGCCTTCGTTGTTGATGGCGTAGTCGTCGAGGCTGGTGTCGGCATATCGCCGCGGCACCTGGGCCAAGGTGTGCAGTTCGCGCATCCGCGTCTGCCGCCCCTGCAGGTTCCGGCGCTCCGCCTTCGCCTTCAGCTCGGCGTTGTTCCGGACATCAGCGCAGTGCGGACACAGCGACGAGATGGCAGCGTGGCCGGCCAGCGCGCGGTAGGTCTCAAACTGTCCGTGCCTCGGGCACGACAGCATCACCATCACGCTTAAGCCGCTGGTCGATGATGGCGCGCATGGCTGGGGAGAACTGCTCTGCGGGTGTTGAGGATCCTGCATAGTCCTTGCCTTCGAAGGTGGCGTTCGGCGGAGGTACGGCGGCGGGGCTGGTCCCGTCCGGCGGCGCGCGGGCGGCGCCGGCGCGGTCGGCCAGCTCGGTGGCGCGGCCGCGGAGAATCCCCAGGGCGTAGGCGAACATGTTCGGAACGCGCTTCTTGACGGCCGCGGCAGCGGCAGCGGTGAACTCCCGCAGCGGCAGCACCGCGGCCAGGTCGATCAGGTCCGGGTGCTGGGGATTGACCTGGATTCCGGGGATGCCGGCCTCGATCATCGCCATGGCTGCCAGCACGTGCGCCTTCCGCGTCGGTGCCGGCGGCGGCGCCTGCTCTTCGGCTGGCTGCTCGGGCGCGCTCGCGGAAGAACAATCAAGAGATAGAAGAGCTAAAGAAGAGCTTATGGGTGCACCTGGTGCGGGGGCGGGTGCACCTGGTGCGGGGGCCCCCGCATCTGGTGCGGGGGTGCACTCAGTGCGGGGGTGCACGTGGTGCGGGGGTTCCACGTCACAGGGGTGCACCTCGTGCGGGGGTGCATCTGGTGCGGGGGTGCACGTGGTGCGGGGGTGCACCAGCTGCGGGGGTTCCCAGGTCAGCGGATCCGTCAGCCGGTACACCGTCGACCGGCCGCGCCGCATGACCCGCTCCAGGAAGTTCCAGGTCTCCAGCTGGGCGAGCGACTTCTGCACCACGCGCTCGCCGAGCCCAGTGTTGGCGCAGGCCGTCTCGATCGTGAAGTAGGCGTCGCCGTCGTCGTTGGCCCTGCCGGCCACGTAGATCAATACGAACTTCGGCGTGCTGGGCATGGCGATGCCCCAGGCGATGGTCGAATGCCGGTTGCTCACCCAGCCACCCCGAACTCGTCCACCAGTATGTGGGTCGGATTCCAGCCGGAATTGGCTTGGCTGGGATCGCTCGGCCCCGACAGGCGCCAACCGATGTGTCGGAACCAACCGCACTCGTACCGGATGAGAGGCTTTAGAAATGCAGGTTGCACGCCGGCGTCGGTGAACGCTCCGCCGATCGCGCTGGTGAGTCCGTCGATGTCGACGCAAACGGTCCTGGTCAGCGGGTCCACCTGGACGAAACCGACAGCTCCGGCATTCACCGCGGCCGCGACTGCTTTGCTCGCGCGCTCACACAGCGCAGGATCGATGAAATCCAGTTCGGCCAAGCGAACGGCGGTCATCTGGTACAGGTCGCGAAGCTCGCGGCCGTACTTGATGGTCAGCGAGAGGCGGCTACCGGCCATGGGAGACCTCCGCCTTGCTCGGAGCGCGGCCCGCCAGCATCATTGCCGGCAGGACACAGGGAGAATCAGCATGGACCAGGCTGCAAACCAGCCGGCCCGCGCCACTAGCGCGCCGCCAACGCACGCAACGTCCGTCGCGCACACGAACCAACCGCCCGACTTCTGGGCGAAGACCATGGATCCCGCACAGTTCTGGACGGCCGCAAGCGCTATCGCGACCCTCTTGGCTGTCGCTGCCGCTTTTGTCATTCCGTGGCTCACTGATCGTCGTCAACAAAAGCGACGACAGGCGTACGCGAGCCATTTCTTGCTGCCGGTATTTGACGAAGCCGTATGGGTAGCGACGGAAGCAAGGAAGTGCTTCCGCAGTAGCACTTCGATGGCCGAGGGTCTGCGAGACCAGAAGAAAGGCAGCCGAGGACTCGACTACCACAAGATGCATGGCGTCGTGGTGGGCGACGCCGCCGCGAACGACCTTCGGTTCTTGGCTCACGCAGAACTGCATGCGTACACATCGAATCGAACGTGGATCAACGATCTTGAGCTCCACGCAGCCGGGAGAATCCACAGCAACCTCCACGAATCGCTGCGCCTCCTCAGAGGGCTTCGCGAATTGGTTGAAGAATGGACAGGCACATGGAACATCAACGCGGACGACCTTGATCGCTACAGCGAAATTGCGGGCGCGTTGGTAACGGCGAGCCTCGCGGCAGCCTTCCAACTTGGGCAGGTCGTAGGAAAGCAACTTCCCAAGGCGCTGCTCGCCTAAGCTGATCGAGGCGGATTCCCCCAGGTGGTAGGCTGGAAGCGCGACACCACCAACCACCACCAGGGAGGAATCCATGAACAAGCCAACAAGCCTCGTCGAGGCATGCGATCGCATCGCTATCCTCGAAAGAGAGCAGCAGATATTGCATGGCCGCTTAAACGCCGTGCACGAAGTGCTGATGTTGCTGGTGCTTGAGCGTGAAGGGCCAACGGAAGATCTGGTCGCACACATGAAACTGCAGCGCGAACGTACGGCCGCGGGGCTCCAGGGCTCGCCGACGGCAGCCACAGCCATCAGCGAATACCTTCGTGTGACGGAAGAACTCCGTGCATGCGCGGAGTCCGTTGTTCAAACACGTGGCACACCCCGTTGGCATAACGGCCAGCCGGCGTCTCAATAACCGCAACGGTGTATTCCGACGCCAGCGGCTGCCTAATCGCTGGCGTCGGGTTGGCTGCAAATCGCGGCGATTCGAAAACGCGCTCGCCCACGTATTTCCAAGTGCCGTCGCCAATCGGTCGGAACGCCGGCTTGATTACGAATGCATTGCGTGGCTGGTCGACGTAATGCAGGTCGGTAGCCACCTCACCGACTGCGGCAGCCTGCGCCGCATTGAATGTCGACGTGAACTGCCTGGCGGCAGCGGTCGTCTCGCTTTCGCCCAACGGTCCCAGCGCGCCCATCAGATGCCCTCCCCTTGTGATCCAGTGGGCTTGCGCGCAGCGAGGCGCGCGACGTCAGCTCGCCAATGAGCGAGAATCGCTGCACCACCAACGATTGAGGCGCCAATGCTCAGGCCGTACAGGGCAGTCACCGCAGCCAAGGAAAGGCTCATGAGGCCGATCAACAGGCTGACGAGAAGGATCAACACCAGACTGGCGTTCTGGATCGTTCGCAGCCGGCGCAGATGGGCATTCATGGCCCTACCTCTTTGGCTGTATGCGCTCACGGTCTTGCTCATAGCCCAGGCCTTCTGGCATGCGCCTGAGAACGTTCCTCGAGCCCTTTACTGGACCAGCAAGGGATTGGTGTTGGCCCTCGCAGTGCTGACCCTTGCGGAAGCTTCGTGGTCGCGAAATCGCCGCTGGGAGAAACTTCGAGGGGAATGACCGGCCGGAATGTGGTGTTGTGGCGCATATGCATCAGCCGCCCTCCCCAGCCGCGGCCTCAGCAACCACGACCGCAGACTGCCAGCCGATGCTCGGAGCGACCTTGCCAGCCCCAATCACGCGCGACGCCTGGACGCCCGCCAGAAAGCAATCGAGGACCTGGTCGGCCGTCAGCTCGTTCTGCGTGGCATAGTTCCGGATGCGCACCAGGGCGCAATCGAGTTCACTGATACCTGCGGGCAAGGGAGAGGCTCCATGGCTACCAAGCGGACGGCAATAAACGTCATTGACGACCTCGGCCAGCGAACGGTCGTGTACGAAATCACCAGCGAGATTTCCGTCGGCACCTTCGCTGACCCTCACGCCAAGATGTCCGGTCTGGCCGAGTACCGGCTCGCTGACGGCACCCCGCTCAACGTCATCAGAGGCGGCTTCGAGATTCCCGGCGGCAAGCGCCGCTTCATGCGCACCTAGCGGTCCGAGAGCGCCCATCAGTTGCCCTCCCCGTGCGCGCCGGGCTTGCGGTCGGCCAAGCGCACGACTTGGGTTGTGGTCTCGTCGGCGAGCGCCTGCGCTGCCTGGTGAGCGAGGCTGGCCAGCACGCCCTGGGCATCGGCGATGCTCGCGAGGAACGGCTTCAGGTGCGGCCGGTCGAGGTGGTTGATCACGCCGTCCTGAGCGATGGGCGCGAACGTCTCCATCACCTGAGCCACGGCCTTCATCAGCGTGGCGGCGTTGGCCTGGAAGTCGGCGATGTGCACGGCGCGCGCCGGCAACAGCCCGTACCGGGCGGCCAGTTCGCGCAGCGCCTGCTCCCGGTACGCATCCGGCAGCGACATCACCCAGCCCTCTTCCAGGTCCGCTGGGAACGTCTTCACCGTGCCCTTCATCAACCGCTCGATGATCTGGCGGTTGTGCTTCTCGTCTTCCTCCATCCGGTCAGCGTTCGTCGCGCTGGGCTGCCGGAGGTTGGTGTTGACCGAGGACTCGGGGGTGTTGAGAAAGTAGTACGCCACCACCGCCCGGGAGAAGCCGGTCAGGCTGATCGCCTTGGCGTCCCACGCCGCGCGCGCGATGCGGCAGACCAGCTCCGACCGGGTCTCATGAGTAAAGGTACTCATGGCGCTACCCCGCTTAGCTGCGGCCAACTGGTCAGGTCGTCATAGCTGGTCGACCTACAGGCTAGCCGCGTAATCTTTGCCCAAACACTGAACAGGGGAACTAGGAGCATGACGCCAGCAGAAGCAGTCCACGCCCTACTGGAACGGGGCATTTCGGAAATGAAAATTGCCAAGGCTGTCGGCTGCGCGCAGGTCACAATCAATCGCTTGAAGCGCGGGGCAACAGCCGATTGCAACTTCGTCCTCGGCGAGAAACTCATCGAGTACGCAAACAGCATTACTAGCGGCCTTTTGCCAGATGGACGTGCAGGAATTGATGCTTCAGCGCTTGGAGCGCGCCACAGCGAATCCCAAGGAACCTTGATCAAAAACGCCAATGGCCAGCCACTTCGCTGCGAAATGCAATTCCGGGATGGCACGAAAGCCGTACTGCACATTCCGTCCGGCCAGACGATCGTCTTTACGGCGGGGCCCGGGCTTCTGGCGATGAACTTGGTGCACGACGCGACAAAGCGCGAGGATGAACTGGTTTCAAACCGAGGCGGCTGAGTAGAAATACTCATGGCGCCCTCCGCGGCATCGATGCGAGAGTGCGGTCCAAGGATGAAAACAAGGAAAAGGACGCTATGAACGAAATCCGGTTGCCCATATCAGGCGCCCTCCGGATCGGGCGCGCCCGGCTGATGGCCAAAGACGTCCGGACGCAGCTCGTACCGCGTCACCGGCTCCAGTGTCGGAAGGGAACGATCACGACTAGCGAGCGCCTGCTCGACAGCCTGCTCGACCGCCTGACAGTGCTTCGCCGGAACCTTCCCGGTCCTTATCCAGCGAGTGACTTCCTGGGGGTGGCGGCCGATCTGCCGGGCAAAGGCGGCCTGGGACGGGAATGCAGCAACGGCGCGCTGGACATAGTTCATGCTGCCGAGTAAACACTGTGTTTAGTCGGCAGTCAACACCTTGTTTACTTGGGAAACGAAATGTTTATTGCGCGCCTGGGTGATGTAAACAACCATAAACAAATGGTTGATACACGCGCTTCGGCCTCAAATGAGTCCCAGCGGACTGCCTTGGAGCACCGCTTCAAGGCATTCCTGGATCTGGCCGGCTTTACTCGTCCCGAGTTTGCCGCCCTGGAAGGGATGACACAACAGCACATCACCACCTGGCTCAGCCGAGGCCGGTTCGGGCGTGCGGCTGTCCAGCACATGCGCAACATCGCCATGATGCGGGGGATTGAGGGGTTCTCGGAAGACTGGATCAATCTGGGAACGGGCAAGCCACCGCGACATGGACGCACGGGCGAGGAAGCCAAAGTCGACAGCGCGCCCGCGACCGAGGCTACAAATCATGCGGCTACGCCGACTCAAAATGGCGACTACGTCACCTTCGAATTTCTCCAGGGCTATTCGAAGGAACGTATACGATTTGTTGACATTCCAGTCTGTTTACTAAACAACATTGATGCCTTGCTGAAGTCTTCTATCCGGGTGTTTATAAACCCGACTGATTCTTTGCGAGGCGTGATCGACAAGGGTGACTTGGCATTTGTAGACACCGATGTTCGGCGCGTTGAAGGCGACGGTATCTACGTCTACAAGCTCGCGACAATCCCTCAGATCAAGCGGTTCCAAATTCAGGGGCAAGGGAGTCTGCGCCTGCACGGCACGCACTCGTACGAGGATTCGATCGAGCTGTCGGCAGCGCAGATACAGGGGTTGGAAATTGGCGGGCGTGTTGTTGGGAGCATCGGCTTTTCGCAGTTCTAGCCGCCCCAACTGCAGCCGCGCATTGAACGGATAGGCCATGCGCAAGGTCGGCTTTAAGGGATTGCTGCTGCTAGTTGGCTACGCTGTTGTTTACGCTCTTCTGCGAGAGATTTCTGTTTCGACCTGGCTGCTCCCGGCCGGGCTACGTTTTGTCGCGCTCCTTTTCCTTCCCTATCGCTATTGGCCGGCAATCGTCGCCGGCGACTTCATAGCTTCTGCCCAATACCGTGGGCACATGGTTGAGCAGTTCGGAATACCGTGGTTTGTCGTTCAGCTCGTCGGCCCCGTCATATCAAGTGCTGCCCCGGCCGCACTGCTGAAATGGCTCAACTGGGCAGGCGACGTAAGAAACCTAGCTCGAACGATCGCGGGCTTCTTGGTCGGCGGTGTCTTTGCGTCCTTGCTTTCGGCTACAGCGGCGACCTACAGCCTCACGCTCATGCCTAAGTTCAAAATGCCCTTGTCGTGGGCAGGGTTGTATGGAGCATTCACCCTGGGGGACTTTCTCGGAATCCTGCTTATTGGCCTGGTGGCGATTTACTGGCTCGTTCGCCAACAGCTACCGGCCGCTTTTGAGAATGACCGCCGTACGCAATCGACATTTGGCTTCGTATGGATCTTGGCCCACTGCGCATTCTTCATGGTGGTCCTAGTCGCGATTAATCGCTCTTCGACAAGCGAAGAAGCCATTGTGGCGACTCGAGCTCTGATCTTTATCCCTTTGCTTGTCATGGGTATTCGCCATGGCTGGCTCGGAGCTACCTGCGCGCTACTCATGTGCAACCTAGCACTACAGGCCACTATGCGGAACGTCCTTAGGGCGCCGCTGATGGAGATGCAATGTTTTATGGCCATCTTTGGGTCAGCAATGCTCATCGGCGGATCGATGATCACCGAATTTCAGCTCCGCGCTTCTGCCCTAGCGCGCGAAAGTCGGAAGCATCTGGAACTCGCTCGTCAGAACCTGGCGTGGGGCGAGATAAGGGCCCGCCAAAGCGCCAGCATTCTTGAGTCGGCCTATGCGATCTTTCAGCAAGAAGATGACCTAGAGCTCATCTCCACTGGAAGCGGGCAGACCGCCACGGTGCGGGCCAACCACCGGTGGCTGGCGTTGGGCGGGGTGAGGCGCGATATCCGCCAAGCGGTCGAGCTTCTGCAAGTTCAAACGCTGGATACCCATGGCCTGCCCATCGCACTTGCGATCGGACCCATCGCAAGCGCAATGGAGGAGGCCGGAATCAGCTATGCCGTTCGCGTCTCAGGCAACGTGCGCGCGATCCCAGCAGACATGAATACGCTGGTCTATAGGCTCGTCTACGACTTCACGGTGCGCTTGGCGACGAGATATGCGGCTCGGAAAATCCGAGTGCGAATTGTCGCGGGAAAGGAACGCAAGGCATCCTTTGCAATTGTTGTGCGTGCGACAACAGGAAAAGGGCCGGCGCCAAAGCTGCCGGCCCCCTATTTTGGCACGCCTGAGATCAAGGGCATCGCCGCCACTTATCACGGCATCTATCACAACCGCACGAAACGGCAGCGCCCTACCCTCGCGATCCTGCTACGCGACTCTTAGTTAACGCGACTGCACTCGATCGGGTCACCGTTGCACGTGGACTCATCCATCGCGCGAAGCTGCGATGAATTGGTCGGTGAGGCAATGACATTGAACCCCGTCGCTCCCTGGACAACGCTGACCATGCCGTCGTCGAAGATCGACTGGCCTCCGAGCGGCGCAGTTGTCGATGACAGATCGATATGGACCTTGTCCGGATCACCCACCGGAAGCAAAAGGCTTCCAGTCGCCGTGTAGGCGAATGCCAACTCTGGCTGGCCGCTCGCCGAGTTGACCTGGATATACGTCACCCCTTGACGCTGCCATCGATACACGTGGTGGTACGCGCTACGGCTCACGTCGGCGCTGTTCGGCCAGTTTGAGCCCAGGCTGGGGGCATCTGCGGCCTCGATCGTAAACAAGCCGGCGACGAAGTAAACAGCGGCAACGACTGCAGCAATTCGCTTGTATTTCATATACATATCCCCTCCCTTCCAAGCTGCCGAGGCGGCTAAAGTGCTTGTCGGCACGCCAGCCGAGTAAACGTAACTAATCATTTTGTTGACTTCCGACTAAACACAGTGTTTACTCGGTCCTCAAGCGCTAAACAGCCTGAGGAGTGTGCCATGGAGAGCAGCACCAGCAAGTGCCAGGGACAGCCCGCCAGCCAGGCGGCACCCTGCCCGCGGTTCGGCGCGAACGAGGCCGTCTTCGAGCTGGCCGGCGGCGTCACCATGCACGTTCAAGTTGAAGCGGATGCCGACGAGATGGTGGGCGCGTCGCTCTGTCTGGGCCGCTGGCCCAACGGGCCGAAGCTCGCTTTCTTCTGCGCGCCTCGCCACCGCGTCCGCATCGACGACTACCGCTCCCCTTGGATCGGTTACGCCAGCGTGGATCTGGCCTGGAATGAGCTGATCCGCTTCGCCGACTTCTTCCACCTCGACATCCCCCAGCCCGAGCTTCCCGCAGGGCAGGAGGTGCCGCGGTGATCATTGCCACGCTCCCTCCTCCGATGCGGCCGATCGCCCTGGCCCTCCACGACGCCGACCTGTTCATCGGCGGCTTCCAGGGCGACGAAAGCCAGGAAGGCATCGAAGACCTGCAGGACACGCTCCGGCGCGCAGCGGTCGTGCTGGAACGTACCGGCCGGTTGGTCGACCTGGTCTTCCAGCTGACCTTCACCTCCGCCTTGGTCGGCGGGGCGCAGGTGTGCACCATCAGCGATGCGCAGATGTCAGCGCTACGCGACGCCTGCCTCACGCTTCGGGACGGGCTGTCCTTTACAGGGCGCGACGACGCACCGGACGAGCAGGCGCAATCCCATCGCGCGGAGCTCGCCCAGCATCATCGCCAGTCCGCGGCACGGCAGGGTGGCCGCCATCTGGTCGCCGCCGGCGACCGCGATCGCAGCCTGCCCGGCGCGATGGCCTACCTCACCATCAACGGTATCGCCTACGACGCCCAGTTCGTCGCCGCGGCAGTGCTGCGCGCCGGCGATGTCACGGCGCTGGTCAAGGCTGACCAGGACTACGACGCGGCCTGGGAAGACTGGAAAGAAGTCCTTTCCAAGTATGTGCGGGCCGACGACGCCCGCCCCAGCGAGGAGCGGACCGCGGCGAGCGCGCGCGTGACCGAAGTCGCGAGGCGCCGCCGCGAGGCCCTTGCGCGCCTTGCGGGAGGTGCGCTGTGAGCGCCCGTTTTCTTACGCACATCAGGGCATCCAATCGGGCGGTGCCCTCCCACCTGTACCTTGCGCCGGCGACCGAGGGAACGCCCGTCTCGGCTGCGCCAGGAGCACCACTCTCAGGGGAACACCATGAAAACCATGCTGCTTTCGCTTATCTGCATTTCTCTCATCGGGTGCGCAACGGCCTCCCCGCGTACCTCCGCGTCGAACTACTCGGCCGTGCCGGATCGCGCGAAGGTGCAGTGCGCGTATATGGCGAACGTCCCGCGGAACATCACGCCGGCGCAGCGCCGGGCGTATCTGGACAAGATCGCGATCCCGGCGTGCCTGGCTGCGATGGGGTACGACGTGGCTGTCGGGGACCTGCGCGACCTGAAGTAAGCGCGGGTCACACCCACGCCGAGAACCTGCTGTTCATCAAGCGGCGCCAGCGCGCCGCGCAGGACGCCCACGTTGTGCCGGTGCCCGGCGAGGACGGCGAGCCGCAATCAATCAGCGAGGGCGTCTTCAACCTCGCTCTGGCGGTGATCGCGGTCGGCGTGATTTGCCTCGCCGTGTGCAAGGTGGTCCAGGCCTATCTGGCCGTGCGGGGTGCACAGTGACCCGCCGGTATTTCGCCTTCACCTCGCCGGCGGCCGTTGTCGCCAGCCGCACCTTCCTCGCGCAGCGCGCCCTGCTCAAGCAGCAGGGCAAGGCGATCGCCGATGCCTTCGGCGGCTCGCCGCTCTACTCGACCACGCTGCACGGAAACAGCTTCCTGGGCCTGCGCTTCACCCCGCCCATGGAACCGCAGCAGTGGACGGTCCCTGACCCGCTGACCGGCGTGCAGAGGCCGCGCGTCACGAGCGGCAGGCGCGGCGCAGCCCTGGCTTCGCAGGTCGAACTGCGCGCCCGATTCGAAGCTCTGAAGCCGACCGCTGTCGCCGACCTCCGACCGGTCTATGCGGCCTGCGGCCTGAACAGTTGGGGCGACCTCCCGTTCGGCGGCGTCGGGTACCACTGCGCCGAGGATGGCGTGTACCTGGCGACCGAACTGGACCTGTCCCACGCTGGCAGCGAAATCACCGGCAGCCAGTTCGACGCCGCCGTGCGCCGGAGCGATGCATGAGCGCCTATGCCGACCTGTCGCCCATCGAACGCCGCGCCGCTGACTTCCAGCTGGCCGCGCTGCAGCGAATGCTGGTGGTCCGCAAGGCCCGCCTCCCCCTTTCCGTTTTGCCGGCCCCGGCGTCGCCCTCTCTCTCGACGATCCCGGAACAAGCCCCCGTTCTCACCGGGGCCGGCGTCTTCTCCCTGGAGCCTGCCGATGCGTGACCTGCACGCCTTGCAGCCCGCCACGCGCGCCGACTGGGTGGCGCTGGCCAAGACCGCGCTGCTGATGGACCTGGCCATCGTCTTCGGCTGGATTGTCATCGTCGCGCTCGGAGGGCATACCTGATGCCCTTCGTCAGCAAGAAGTTCGTGGATGCGCTGCAGTTCTACGCATGCGCCGAATCGTACAAGCGCCGCGGCGTACACCCGAAGGGCTCGCCGGTGCGCTACGAGGCATCGCCTATTGTGCGCGACCACGGCGGCCGGGCTCGTGCGGCGCTCGAAGAGCTTCATCGCCGGCGCATCTTCACCCGAATCCGTCGCCTGTTTCGGCGCGAGCGCAAGGACTGGGGCCCGCGCGTAATTACGGTTCCCGGCCCCCTCTTCTCTGCCGACAGCTTCCGGTTGAGCAGCCCCGATGCCGAACACGCGCCGCCATTCACGGTGCGCACAGACGGACAGGTAGTCGTGACCGGCTGCCTGGATACCGTCGCCAACAGCGTGGCCGCCGCCACAGAACCAACCGATACCCACGAGGCGTAACCCATGTTCTTCCGCGCCCTCACCCTGTTCCGTTTCTCGCCCGCCGTCGCCGCGGACCTCGTTCGCCTGGATGAAGCTCTGGCTGACAACCGGCTGCCCCCTTGCGGTCCCCTGGAGATGGGCACACGCGGCTTCGTCCCGCCGATTGGCCGCGGCGATGACGCGGCGCTCACCCACTCGGTTTCCGCCTGCACCATGTTCACCGCCGGCGGCGAAGACAGGATGCTGCCGGCGGCAGTGGTCAACGACGCGCTGTATCGCAAGGTGCAGAAGATCACCGAGGACGAAGGCCGCAAGGTCGGCAGCCGCGAGCGCAAGCGCATCAAGGGAGACCTACTGACCGAACTGCTGCCGCGCGCCTTTGTGCGCAGCTCCCGCCTGAATGGCTACGTCGACACCAAGAACGGATGGGTCGTGCTGGACACGGGCAGCCTGAAAGCGGCCGAGACGGTCCTCAACCTGGTTCGTTCCGCGCTGGGCAGCTTCCCGGCCGTGCCGTTGGCGCCTGAGGAAGGCCCGCGCGTGCTGATGACCGACTGGCTGGCCACCGGCAACCTGCCCGGTGGCCTGGCCCTGGGCGACGAGTGCGAGCTGCGCGACCCGGCCACTTCCACCGGCGCTATCTGGCGCGGGCGCCGCTCTGACCTCGACGGCGAAGAGGTCAAGGAACATCTTCGCGCTGGCATGCAGGTGTTCAAGCTCGGTCTGGTCTTCGATGACCGCATGTCCTTCGTGCTCGGCGAGGACCTCGTGGTCCGCAAGCTGAAATTCCTAGACGTCGTGATCGACGAGCTTCCCGACAGCCACCAGGACGCCGCGGCCGAGATGGACGCGCAGTTCGCCCTGCTCACGCTCGAACTGGAGCGGCTGCTGGGCAAGTTCGAGGAATGGTTCTCCCTTCCCCGCCCGGCGGATGCCTGAGCCATGCGCATCCGCCACTTCGCCCTTCTCCTCCTCTGGGTCGTGTTCCTGGGCTTTTCCGGGCCCTGGCTCATCTCCGCTCCGTCCACAGCCGCCGTGCTGATCGGCCTGATGCAGGCCGTCGTGCTGCTGTGGCTCACCCACCGTTGGCTGTTCAAGCCCACATCGAAGGATCCCGCCTGATGAAACGCATGTATCGCTTCCTCGCCCTTGCGCTGGTGGTGCTGCTCGCCGCTTGCTCGAAGGTGCCCGCCGGCAACGTCGGCGTGAAGTTCAACCTGTACGGCTCGGACAAGGGCGTACAGATGCAGGAGCTGCAGCCGGGCCGCTACTGGATCGGCTGGAACGAAGAGCTCTACAAGTTTCCTACCTTCACCCAGACGTATACATGGCAGCGCGCCGAGAATCGCGACGAATCCCTAACGTTCGGCACCGTCGAAGGCCTGTCCGTGAATGCCGACGTCGGCATCACGTACCACATCGCGCCGGACAAGGTGACGAAGCTCTTCCAGACCTACCGCAAGGGCGTGGACGAGATCACCGACACCTACCTGCGCAACATGGTCCGTGATTCCCTGGTCAAGCAGGCCAGCACCATCGGTATCGAATCCGTGTACGGCCGCGGTAAGGCCGACTTGATCGAGGCCGTCGAACGCGACGTCAAAGGCCAGGTCTCTGCCATCGGCATTGAAGTCGAGAAGGTGTACTGGATCGGCGACCTGCGGCTGCCACAGAACGTAACCAACGCCATCAACGCCAAGATCCAGGCGACTCAAATGGCGGAGCAGCGCAAGAACGAGGTGGCGCAGGCCCAGGCCGAAGCTGAGAAAGAAGTCGCTGTCGCCCAAGGCAAGGCCAAGTCGCAGCTCGCGCTCGCCGAAGCCGAAGCGAAAGCCATCGAGCTACGCGGCGCCGCGCTCCGCAACAACCCCGCCGTGGCCGAACTGAACGCGATCGAGAAATGGAACGGGGCACTCCCCGTGTACCAGCTCGGAGGTGCCACGCCCTTCATCCAGATTCCGGCGCGCGACAGCAAGTAGTAGGGCAACTGTCCTCACGTACCCGCAATACGCCCTGTTTTCCCTCAACCGCAATGAAGGAGCAATACATGGACCATCTGCGATTCACCCTCGGCACCAATGTGACGATCACCGCCAGCGGAGAAACCGGCGTGGTGATCGGCCGCGCTGAGTTCACCAACGCCGAGCCGAGCTACTCCGTCCGCTACAAGGCCGCCGACGGCCGCGCCATCGAATCCTGGTGGGGCGAGTCCGCCCTGCACATCACCAGCTGAGGCAGTAAGGGCCGCCCAGCCGGCGGTGGCGGCAGTAACACCGGCAGTGATGGATGGCAGCGCCGAAGGTCTCTCCTGGTTCGCAATACCCCGGCGCTGAGCTCCCTTGATGTGTCACTCACAGCGTGTGTTGAAGCGCCGGGAAGGCCCGGCACGAGCGAGAGCGTACCGCTGCGGCAAAGCATCGCCAGGCCATCACCAGGTGACCCCTTCCTGCGCGGCACAAGGGGTACAGATCAGGTCACTTGGGAGTTTCCGGTAACCGAGCCGGTGAACACTCGGAGGGTCCCTACCTTGCACTGGGCAAACGAACGGGCGTAACGGCCCAGCCCAAGTGTCCTGATCTGTACGGCAGTGAATGCGCAGGCTGATGCGCTTCGAGAGCGTCACGGACCCACGAGCCTCTGAAATCGACATGAGTCCAAGCCGGGTGAAGTCGAGTGCAGCACCGGCCACTGCCAATGAACGCGATTCAACAGGGAGCGCAAGGGGCAAGACATACCGGCGGATGCGTGGACAGGCGCAATCCGCACGAGCTTTAGCCGGTCGCCTGTTCGCCCCGCTCCCGCGCCAAGACGGCCCGCCTATTCGGCTACTGGTGGGCGGAAGACAGGACCCGGCGCCGCCGAGTTGTAGGGCGCCGGGCACCACCAGACACAACACGCCGGCCTGAAGCCGGCAAGGGATTTCAGATGCAAGGGAACACGATCCAGCAGCTGCTTGCCGACCGCATTGATACCTTCGCGACCGGCGACAAGCCCACCGAGATCATCGACAAGGCCGTCGAAAAGCTCTTCAAGGAGCTGATCGACGAATCGTTCAAATCGTGGGGTGATTTCGGCACCGCGGTGAAGGCATCCGTGAAGGCTGCCATGCCGTCGAACGTGTCCGACATGTTCGAGCTGACGCGCTACAACAGCCTCATCATCAATTCCCTCCGCGAGCGCTGGCAGGCCTCCACGATCGGCGATGACTTTCTGCGCCGCGCCAATGCGGCGCTGGACGAAGTGCTGCGCGAGGATGCCATTCCCGCCCAGGTTCGCCTGAGCGAACTGCTTGAGGCATTCGTCGAGTCCCACGCCGAAGACGCAGCGGAGAAAGGCTGGGATCGTCCGCACGTTCGCATCAAAGAGGACGAGGGAATCGTCTCGGCTCGCTTCATCCATATCGCGTTCGACGAAGAACCGGAAGAAGACTATTTGAGCGGGCGATCGCTTTCGCGCCTGACGCAAAGCCGGCGCGAGGATCATCAGTTCAAGAACCGAGTGTCCGTGCACTTGCTAGGTGAAACGGACGACAGCCACCCCTTCGGTCGCGTCTATCACGCACGCCTCGAAGGCCAGCCCGTCGGCCGTGACTTCTCGATTCGCAATCGCTGGGAACGTCTGCTCGCTGCCCTCTACTTCGGCGTTGCGGACTTGATCATCGATTGCGACGAGTACGACGTCAGCTATCCGGGCCGAGATTGAGGCGTAGGCCATGCAGCAGCGCGGCGGCGCCCTCCCGAAGGAATGGCAGTCCTGGCCACAGGACCTGCCGCCGCGCGCCGCGCTGATCCGATGCTGCGGTCACTGCACGCACTTCATCCCCAACCCCCGCAATCCCGCCGCCGGCATCGGCGACTGCGATATCGGCCGCGGCAATCACTTCCCCATGGAGCAGCACAACTGCTCCGGCTTCCAGCGAGACACGTCCAAGTGACCGACGCCTACCGCCAATTCCTCGAGCGCAAGGTCAAGATGGCTCCCGCGACGGGATTTCCCGTAGCGGACAGCGAGATCCATCCTCTGCTGCTGCCGCACCAGCGTGCTGGTGTGCGCTGGGCATGCGAGGGCGGGCGCCGCGCGCTGTTCGAGGCCTTCGGTCTGGGCAAGAGCGCGCAGCAGATCGAGATCCTGCGCCTGGCGCGCCAGCACGCCGGCGGCGCCGCGCTGATCGTCGTGCCGCTGGGCGTGCGCCAGGAGTTCAAGCGCGACGCCGCCATGCTGGGCGTGGAGACGCGGTTCGTCCGCACCAGCGCCGAGGTTGAACCGGCATTCGACGGCATCTACCTCACCAACTATGAGAGCGTCCGAGACAGCAAGCTCGATCCGAACCTCTTCACCGCCGCCAGCCTGGACGAGGCGTCCGTGCTGCGCAGCTTCGGGTCGAAGACCTACCAGACCTTCCTGATGCTGTTCGACCAGGTGAAGTACCGCTTCGTCGCCACGGCTACGCCGAGCCCGAACCGCTACAAGGAACTGATCCACTACGCCGGCTTCCTGGGCGTCATGGACACTGGCCAGGCACTCACGCGCTGGTTCAAGCGCGACAGCACCAAGGCCAACAATCTCACCCTCTACCCGCACAAGGAGAAAGAGTTCTGGCTGTGGGTAGCCAGCTGGGCCCTCTTCCTGCAGAAGCCCAGCGACCTCGGTTTCAGCGACGACGGCTATCAGCTGCCGGAAATCACGGTGCACTACGTGGAGGTGCCGGTCGACCACGCCAGCGCCGACGCCGACCGCGACGGCCAGGGCAACCTGTTCCGGGATGCCGCCCTCGGCGTGCGCAACGCCGCGCGCGAGAAGCGCGACACCCTCCCCGCGCGCGTCGCCGCGGTCCAGCAGATCCTGGCCAGCCGGCCCGACGAGCATTGGCTGCTCTGGCACGACCTGGAGGCCGAGCGCCACGCGCTGCAGGAAGCCATCCCGGATGCGGTCAGCATCTACGGCGACCAGGACCTGGACGAGCGCGAGCAGGCCGTCATCGACTTCAGCGAAGGCGACATCCGGATCCTGTCGGCCAAACCGGTGATCGCCGGCAGCGGCTGCAACTTCCAGCGCCATTGCCACCTGGCCGTCTATGCCGGCATCGGCTTCAAGTTCAACGACTTCATCCAGTCCATCCACCGCATCCAGCGCTTCCTGCAAACGCGCCCCGTCGAGGTCTGGATCGTCTATGCCGAAAGCGAGCGCGAGGTGCTGGCGACCTTGCAGGCGAAGTGGGCGCGTCACGTCGAGATGGTCAACAAGATGAGCGACATCATTCGGGAGTACGGCCTGAGTCACCAGGCAATGGCCAACATCCTGCAGCGCTCAATCGGCGTGGAGCGGATCGAGGCTTCGGGCGAGGGATGGCAGGTCTCCAATAACGATAGCGTCTACGAGATGCGGTTGATCGAGGACAACAGCCTCGACCTGATCGTCACGTCGATCCCCTTCGCCAACCATTACGAGTACAGCCCCAGCTACAACGACTTGGGGCATACCGACGACAATAAGCATTTCTGGGCGCAGATGGACTTTCTGACGCCGCAGCTGCTGCGCGCGCTCAAGCCCGGCCGCATCGCCTGCATCCACGTCAAGGATCGCATCCAGTTCGGCGCGGTCACCGGCGCCGGCGTGCCCACTGTCAGCCCCTTCCATGCCGAAGCCATCGCCCACTACGCCGGGATGCCCGACCTGGGCATCAAAGGGCACGGCTTCGACTACCTGGGCCTGATCACCGTCGTCACCGACGTCGTGCGCGAGAACAACCAGACCTATCGGCTCAGCTGGTCGGAGCAGTGCAAGGACGCCACCAAGATGGGCGCCGGCTCGCCGGAATACATCCTGATCCTGCACAAGCCTCAGACGGACCGCTCGCGCGGCTATGCCGACGAACGGGTGCGCAAGTCGAAGCAGGAATACACGCGCGCCCGCTGGCAGGTCGACGCACACGCCTTCTGGCGCTCCAGCGGCAACCGCCTTCTGACGCCGGAGGAGCTGGCCAGCCTGCCGCCGGACCAGCTGTCGAAGGTGTTCACCCAGTACAGCCTGGCGGCCACCTACGACTATGAGGCCCATGTGCGCATCGGCGAGGAGCTGGAAGCGCGCGGCGCGCTGCCGGCGACGTTCATGTCCCTGGCGCCCGGCAGCCACCACCCCGACGTGTGGCACGACGTCATCCGCATGCTGACGCTCAACGGTGAGCAGACGCGCAAGGGCCTGGAAAACCACATCTGCCCGCTGCAGTTCGACATCGTCGACCGCCTCATCAATCGCTTCAGCAACAAGGGCGACCTGGTCTTCGACCCCTTCGGCGGACTGTTCACCGTGCCGTTCCGTGCCCTGAAGCTTGGCCGCCGCGGCCGCGCCGTGGAGCTCAGCACGCCTTACTTCATGGACGGCGTGAAGCACCTGCAGGCGGCCGAGCGCGAGCTCGCGATGCCGTCCCTCTTCGACACCCTTCCCGACCAGGAGCAGGCGGCATGAACACCTTGGATGCCGCCTGCTGCTGTCCGGATCCGAAAGCTGATTGCAGGTCAGCCGTGCTTCGCCCAACGCTTCCTCAGATTGCCCACGGTGCTGTCGATGTGCGCCTTCACTCCGCTGGGATAGATGAGCCGGACGCTTCCCTTCGGAAGTTTGAAAACCCGCTCAATCACGTTGACGGCATTCTGGATGGATCCGTCGTCATGCAGCACGGTCTGCCGACGCGGCTTCACCGCCCTCTTGGCTGTTGCCTTCTTGGTCCCGGCCTTCTTCGAAGCTGCCTTTGCGGCCTTGGCCGCTTTCTTCACTGCCATGTGATTACCCCTCTGTGGTACAGCTCGGCTGGCAGCCTAGCACCGGAATTGCGCGGGGTGCACGCATGACCATCCCGGCCTATCCCTTGTCCTGGCCGGTGGGCTGGAAGCGTACGCCGGCGGCGGATCGCAGCCGCGCCCGGTTCAATCGCCAGACCGTCACGCAATACCGCATGGGCGATGGCAGCACCAACAGCTACCGCGGCAAGGCCCAGGTGACGATCGCCGAAGCGACCGGGCGCGTCCGTGCCGAGCTGGTTCGTATGGGAATTGCGGACGACGACCTGGTCATCAGCACCAACCTCGCGCTCCGCCTCGATGGCCTGCCGCGCAGTGGCCAGCGCGAGCCGGATGATCCGGGCGTGGCGGTTTACTGGACCGATCGCTTCGACCTCTCCGTGCCACCCAAATGTATGGCGGTCGACAGATACGATCGGGTGGCCGACAACCTCGCCGCCGTCGCCGCCACCCTGGAAGCCATGCGCGCGATCGAGCGCCACGGCGGCGCCGAGGTACTCAACCGGGCCTTCGAGGGCTTCGCTGCCCTTCCTGGGCCGGCTGCTGGCCAGCGCATCCACTGGAGCGAGGTGCTCGGCTGCGCCCGCGACGCGCGGATGTCCGAGATCCGCGACGCGCATCTGCGCGCCCGCTCCGCCGCTCATCCCGACCGCGGCGGCACCGCCGCCGAGTTCCAGGCAGTCAACCAAGCCTTCAGCGAGGCCTGCCGCGAGCACGAGGTGGAATCGTGAAGAACTCCCCCGACACCCTTCGAGCCCGGGCCACCAGCTGCGCGCGGGCGCGCGACACGCTCACCCAGGTCGCCCGCCTGATCGACACCGCCATCAACCATGCCGTCGACGGCCGGTGCCAGCCCCAGGTCACCGCCGCCCTCACACGCGCTCAGCGCGACATCTCCGCCGCCCAGGGCCATGCCGAAACCCGCAGGCAGCGCTGGCTGAAGAAGGCCGACAAACAGGACGCTTCCGATGAGTAACCACCTTCCACCCCTCTGCATCTACCACGGCAACTGCCTGGACGGCTTCGGCGCGGCATGGGTCGTGCGCCAGGCGAACCCCGATGCCGAGTGCATCCCCGCGCGCTACGGCGCGCCGGCGCCGTACGTCGCTGGCCGCACCGTCTACATCGTGGACTTCAGCTATCCGCGCGACGTCCTGCTCGCCATGGCCGCAAAGGCCCACCGGGTCGTGATCATCGATCACCACAAGTCCGCGGCGGAGCAGCTGATCGACCTTCCTGCGAACGTGCTGACTGTGTTCTCGATGGAGCAGTCCGGCTGCATGCTGGCCTGGAAGCACTTCTTCCCCGACCAGTGCGCGCCGCCGCTCCTGGTGCACATCCAGGATCAAGATCTCTGGCAGTTCGAAATGCCACTGACGAAGACCCTAATGGCGGCACTGATGAGCCACCCCTACGACTTCATGCTCTGGGATCGGCTGATGCAGGATCCTGTGCATATGCTGGCAAAGGATGGCGAGGCGATCCTTCGAAAGCACCGGAAGGATCTGGCGGAGCTGCTTCCCAACGCCCAGCGCATGACCATCGGCGGGCACGACGTCCCAGCCATCAATCTGCCCTATCAGTACGCCAGCGACGCCGGCGAAGCGCTCTCCCAAGGCGAGCCGTTCGCCGCGGTCTACATCGACGAGCCGGACGGCCGGAGGTTCAGCCTGCGCAGCTCGAAGGCGGGCATGGACGTGGCCGCGATTGCCAGCCAGTACGGCGGCGGCGGCCATGAGCACGCGGCCGGCTTCAAGGTTACCCGCGATCATTACCTCGTCACCGGCATGTCGCAGGACGCACCACCTGGATGGAAGGTCGTACCGCTCGAACCTATGCCGGAGATCATCGGCGCGGCGGCTGCCGCAGCATGGCCCGTTCCATCAGCGAAAGACATGGAGCTGGCGCGTAAGGCTGCGTTGATTGTCCTGCACAGCATGATGGCGCCGGCCGAAGGCGCATCCCTCGATGCATGCGCCGCAGCCATCGCCACCATGGCGCCAGCCTATCGCGCCATGGTCGCAGCCGCCCCGACGCTCGCCGGGCAGCACTCGTTCCAGTGGCGCGTATCCGAATGGATGCGCCAGTGCTTTATCCCGTCGCTGTACAGCGACATGACCGAACGCGGCGACCGCCTGCTAGAAGAGGTGCTTGAGCTGCTGCAGGCGCATGGCTACGACCGCTCGCGCGTCGCTACGCTGGTCGATTACGTCTTCGGTCGCCCCATCGGCGACCCCGCGCAGGAAGTCGGCGGCGTGATGGTGACGCTTGCGGGTTTCTGCTGGATCGCCGGCCTAAACATGCACGCCGCCGGCGAAACCGAGCTGGCGCGGATCTCGCAGCCCGAGGTCATGAGGAAAATCCAGCGCAAGCAGCAGGCCAAGAACGCGCTGCACTTCGATACCCCACTGCCCGGCGATGCCAGCGACAAGGTCGGAGTGCCATGAGCGAATCACTTGCCGAGGCGCTGCCGCGCGAGATCGAGCGCGTGCAAGAACTTCTCCCGCTCTACGACGCGATCCCCACCGGGATCTTCGCCGCCACCATGATGCGCGAGTCGATCAAAACCGCGCAAGACGCGATGGTCGCCGGTGACGTCGTCCAGATGATCCGAAGCTATGAGGATCTGCAGGGGTACAAGGCATGAGCACGCACGGCGGCAAGGTTCCGGGCTCAATTAAAGCGCCTGTCAAGGATTACTTGACGGTTGACTCGCCCTCTTTGGCAACTGCCGAGGATTCCTCGGGGGTTGGATCGGCCGCTAACGCCGCGTTGCGGCACGTCACCGTGACGCTCGGCCGCGAGCTTTTTCGCTTCGATTCCTTCCAGCAGTGGGTGAACAAGGCGCAGTCCTGGTTCATGCGCTCCGGCGTTCCTTCTTCGCAGGTTCTCTGCGTCGACGCCACCGGCCGCATCTGCAGCATGGGTAAGCAATTCATGTCCGCCCGAGACCGCGGCGCTTTTCCCGTGATCGTCTATCACATCGACCTCGAGCCGATCGCCGCTAAGGAGGTCATATGAGGTACTCAGAACAGCCGGCGCCACGCCATCGTGGCCAGCACTTGGACTCTGGCGATCACGGCTCGAAATCGCGCCGTCGCGTTCGCTTCAATCCATGCGTCGCGGATATTGCTGATCCAGACCAGCACAAAGATCAGAATACCGCCAACCATCATCCAGTCGGGTACCGCGCCACCATAGTGACCGTGCGGCACGAGCACACCAGCCATGCTGAAACCTCCCGGCTGATGTCAGTCGTTCCGAAACTCGGTGATCAAATCATCTTCGTCATCGTCCGCGAGCTTCTTGATGGTGTCGAGGACAGCCGCACGGACGCCTTCTTCGGTGATGTGCTCCGGACCCTGCCGGTCGTAAAGGCGTCCGTTGCTGGTTCCAACGAGCGCCCCGCCCTTATGCACCACCGCGGACCAACTCACGTGGTTCTCGATGATGCCCCAGGTGTATCCGGCCTGGTAATGCCCAAAAATCACAACTGGATTGGCCATGCTTGAATCCCCCATCCTGTTCAGTGGGCCCATGGTCCTCCCGACCCTCGACGGCCGCAAGACGCTCACCCGCCGCGGCATCAATCGCCTGCTCGGCTTCGGCCAGATATCGGAGTTCCAGCCCAGCGACACCCGCGGCTATGACTGGGCCTTCCACGACCGCCATGCTCGGTGGCATGAGATCAGCCACGAACGTCTGCTTGCGGCCTGCCCCTTCGGCGGACCTGGCGATCGCCTGTGGGGCAAAGAAACCCATCGCCCCAGCATTGCCCACAGCCACTTCATGGGCGAATGCGACTGCGCCGACGTCAATGTCGAGTACCAGGCGGACAGCGCCGTTCGCTACTTCCCCGAGAGCCACATCGAATCTCTGTCGCCCGGCTGGTGCATGCCCATGGCCGCCAAGCGCGGCAACTTCGTTCCATCCATCCACATGCCACGCTGGGCCAGCCGCATTACCCTGGAAGTGACTGGCGTACGCGTGGAGAGCCTGCAGGACATCAGCGAGGCCGACGCGCGAGCTGAGGGAGTCGCGCCCACGGGCTATATGGCAACGAAGGGCGCGGAGCACATCGCAGGCTTTCGACTGTTGTGGGAGCAGATCAACGGCGCCGGCGGCTGGAACGCCAATCCATTGGTGTGGGTGGTGGAGTTCCGCCGGATTTACCAAGAGGCGCGCTCCGCATGACGCTTGACGAAGCCATGGCCCTGGCCAGCCAGGACTGCCCACTACCCCACCGCGCTGGCGAAGCGCTACGCATCATGCGTGCCCACATCATGCGCCTGCACGCCGACACCGTGCGGCTCGACTGGCTGGAAGCGGAAGCGAACACAGTTCGCGCCTGCGAGGACGCCGGTGGCGAAGAGATCTACTTCGAGGCTGTGACCTATTACATGGCGACCCCTTCTGAGCGCGTGATCGGAGTTGGCGCGACGCCGCGCGCCGCAATCGATGCCGCGATGCTCGCGCCACCGGAGGCGCACCATGGCTGATGGCACCAAGATCGAATGGGCAGATGCCACCTTCAACCCGTGGATCGGCTGCACGAAGGTTTCGCCGGCGTGCGACCACTGCTACGCCTCGGTCAGCACGCCGGCACGCGCGCAGGGGATCGTATGGGGCGCTGGCCAGCCTCGGCGCCGCACCTCGGCAGCCAACTGGAAGCTGCCGCTCCGCTGGAACAAGGCCGACAACTACTTCGAATGCCGGTGCGGGCATCGGGGGGGATGGGATCAATTCGCCGCGCATCCTACCTGCCCACTTCGACCGGCGCGCCGGCGCGTGTTCTGCGCCAGCCTTGCCGACGTGTTCGACAACGAGGTGCCGGCATCTTGGCGCATCGAGCTGTTCGACCTGATCCGTGCGACGCCGCACCTTGACTGGCTACTGCTGACGAAGCGGATCGGCAACGCCGAACGCATGATCGACGAAGCCGGCGGCTGGTCTGGTATGGGTTCGAACGCTCTGCGCAACCCGCTGCCGAACGTCTGGCTCGGCGCCACCGTGGCGAACCAGGCCGAGGCCGACCGCGACATTCCCAAGCTGCTGCGCGTCCCCGCCATGGTGCGGTTCCTGTCTATCGAGCCGATGCTCGGACCGATCAACTTCCGATGGACTCCGTACGCTCACCAGGCATCCGGCGAGTCGTATCGCGCCTATCTCGAGCGCCGCGGCGCCGTGAACGTATATGAGGCATTGCGCCAAATCGACTGGGTAATCGCGGGTGGCGAGAGCGGCCCCCAGGCGCGCCCTGCCCACCCCGACTGGTACCGCTCCCTGCGGGACCAGTGTGCCGCGGCCGGCGTGCCATTCCTGTTCAAGCTATGGGGCGAATGGGCGACCTATGACCGCGGTCGAACCGATGGGGCGACCCTGGCCAGCCCCTACTCACTGGATCGCCCGCTGCAGCGATTCGGAAAAAAGGCCGCTGGGCGCATGCTGGACGGCCGCGAACACAATGGATTCCCGCTGGAGGCTGGCAAGGCATGAGCGACCTCTTCTCCCTGCAGAACGACTCGGTCATCTCGCCCTGCGGCCAATGGCGGTACCTGATCCGCGAGCGCTGGGCGCCGGGCCCTATCGTCGGCTGGGTGTGCCACAACCCCAGCACGGCGGACCACCTCAAGGCCGACAACACGAAGACCCGGATGCGCAACTTCTCCATCACCTGGGAATTCGGCGGGTTCTGGGTGGGTAACCGCTACGCCGGCGGCCGCTCGCCGAACCCAGGCGACCTCGACGGGATGGATGATCCCGTCGGCCCGGATAACGACCGGTGGTTGGCTGAGCTGGCCAGGTCGGTCGACCTGATCGTCGTGGGCTGGGGCGACCTGTTCGCCACGCCGGAGCGCACCGCGCGGGTGGTCGAGATCCTGCATGCGTCGGGCAAGCCCCTGCACTGCCTTGGTGCCAACCGCAACGGCAGCCCCAAGCATCCCCTCTATGTCAGCGGCGCCGCCAGGCCTTTGCCTTGGCCGGCGACGCCCAAGGAATCACGCGCATGAGCGACAAGCGATTCATCAAGCTACCCGAGGTCCAAAAGAAGACCAGCCTGAGCCGTGCCGCGATCTACAAGCGGATCGCGCGCAACGCCTTCCCTGCCCAGGCCAAGCTGGGCACGACGTCGGTCTGGCTCGAGTCGGAAATCGACGAGTGGATGCAGGCCGTGCTCGATGGCCGGGTAAAGCTGGAGCCGGGCGAAAAGAAGGAGCGCGGGCCGGCGCGTACGGGCGCTCTTGAGCGTGGCCAGCCCCTAGGGGCGTAGCCGGCGCCTCAGGCGCGCCGGCCCTTCAGATTCACCACCTTCCCGCCGTCCCTCAGGCTGTCCAGCAGGTCTGCCCAGGCCTGCATCATCTCCCGCCGGCCGGGCAGGTACTGGGCATAGTTGTAGCTGCCGCGGACACCGTCCTTCTCGCAGTGCGCCAGCTGCCGCTCGATCCAGTCGCCGTTCCAGCCCATCTCGTTCAGGATGGTGCTGGCCGTGCTGCGGAAGCCATGGGCGGTCGCTTCGTCCTTGGTGTAGCCCATGCGCCGCAGCGACGCATTGATGGTGTTATCGGACATCGGGCGGCTTCCCGACCTCATCGAGGGGAACACGTAGCGGCCGCGCCCGGTCAGCGATTGGATCTCTTTCAGCAGGGCAACGACCTGCCTGGCCAGCGGCACGATGTGCGGCACGCGCATCTTCATCTTGCCCGCCGGAAGCCGCCACTCCGCGCCATCCAGGTCCAGCTCGGTCCATTCCATATGCCTGAGCTCGCCCGGGCGGACGAACACGTAAGGCGCCACCTGCATGGCCATCCTGGTGACGAAATGGCCCTGGTAGGCCTGAATAGCGCGCAAGAGAGCCCCCACCTCCTTCCGGTCGGTCAAGGCGGCGTGGTGGACCGCCTTCACGATCTTCATCGCCCCCTTGAGGCTCTCGGCGGGGTTCACGTTCGCCCGGCCCGTGGTGATGGCGTATCGGCACACCTGGCCGATTCGCTGCCGGATCCGCTTGGCGATGTCGTACTTGCCGGCATGCTCGGCGCGCCTGATCAGGGCCAGGCACTCGGTCGGGGAGATGCCGCGCACGGGCCGGCGGCCGATCCAGGGGAAGATGTGCTGGTCGAACAGCATGCGCGCCTTGCTGGCGGTCGACGGCTCGAAGTCCTGCTGCCCCAACCACTCGTTGGCGATCGCCTCGAACGTGTCGTCCTTGGCGACGTTCACCAGAAGCTGCTCTTTGCGCCTAGCCTGGCTGGGGTCTTCCCCGCGCGCGAGAAGGTGCTTCTGGCGGTCGCGCTCCCGCCTGGCGTCCTGCAGGGACACGCGCGGGTAGTCGCCAAGATCGAGCATATTGGCGCGTCCCGCGAAGCGGTACCGAAAGCGCCACTTCTTCGCGCCGGTCGGGCGCACTTCGATGCAGAGGCCGCCGGCGTCCGCCTTCCTGTAGACCTTGTGCCGCGGCTTCAGCGCGCGCACCAGGGTGTCCGTAAGCATGTGAGTAAGGCTCCGAGTCGACTCGCTCGGGGCCGGACTGTACTCACTGATTTACTCACTCGCTTACGTCGCTGCTCGGAGTCAAGCGGATACGCATGGAGACGCACAAATGGCGCTGTTATGCGGGTTCCGAGGGCTTAGGTAGACTGAGAAAGAGGCGTGAGGACGGTCGGATGGTGCCCGGAGCGGGAATCGAACCCGCATAGCCTTTCGGCTGAGGGATTTTAAGTCCCTTGCGTCTACCAGTTTCGCCATCCGGGCATTGCGGGAGATCTCGCGCTGCACGCGACATCGCGGCGCATCCTAGCATGCGCGAATGGTCCGCCCCGCGCGTCGCGCCGCATGAGCCAGCAGCTACCAGCTCGATCGCGCGCACAACAAAAAGCCCGCACAAGGCGGGCTCATTGACTCATCTGCAATGGAGGCCAGGGTCGGAATCGAACCGGCGTAAACGGCTTTGCAGGCCGCTGCATGACCACTCTGCCACCTGGCCATTGCCGGCGAATCGTAACCGGAAAGATCACGCTTCGCCTTAAAAAACAAAACCCCGGCGATCCGAGGTTTTGCTGAAAAACTGGAGCGGGAAACGAGACTCGAACTCGCGACCCCGACCTTGGCAAGGTCGTGCTCTACCAACTGAGCTATTCCCGCATCGGAGTCGGAAATCATAGCAGAAGATCGGGATTTGTGAAGAGGCCGGCCCGCCTTTTTTACGCGCCGTTACCGTTTTCACCGAGCGCCCGTCCCGGCTTTGAGCCTGGCCCGAAAACGCAAAAGCCCCGGGTTTACCGGGGCTTTCATCGAAACCTGGAGCGGGAAACGAGACTCGAACTCGCGACCCCGACCTTGGCAAGGTCGTGCTCTACCAACTGAGCTATTCCCGCATCGGAGTCGCGCATTGTAATGGCTAAAGCGCGGTCGTCAAGCCTCTGTCATACGGGGTCGTTGGGGGCGTTTACCGGCTCGCGGCGAGGCGGTTCGCCGCGCAGCATCGGCCACGCGGCACGCAGGTAGTACAAGCCTGACCAGATGGTCAGCACACCGGCCACCACCAGCAGGGCTTCGCCGATGTGATACAGGCGCAGCGCCTCCGCACTCTTCTCGTGCTGCACGATCAGCACCACCAGCGCGATCATCTGCATCACGGTCTTGAGCTTGCCGATGAAGGCCACCTTCACCGCGGCGCGCATGCCGATTTCAGCCATCCATTCGCGCAGCGCCGACACGCTGATCTCGCGCCCGACGATCACCGCCGCGGTGACCGCCATCAGGATGCCTGCCCAGCCGCCGCGATGCGATTCCACCAGCAGGAACAGCGTCACCGCCACCATCAGCTTGTCGGCCACCGGATCCAGGAACGCGCCGAAGGCCGAGGTCAGGTTCATCCGGCGCGCCAGGTAGCCGTCCAGCCAGTCGGTCAAGGCCGCCAGCAGGAACACCACCGCGGCGGTGATGTTGTGGCCCGGGAACTGCCAGTAGAACACCACCACCATCACCGGCAGCAGCGCCACGCGGAACAAGGTGAGCCAGGTCGGCAGATTGATGCGCATAGGTTGCTCAGCTCTCATGGGCGCAGTGTCGCATGCGCCGTCTAGCGCGCTGCCGTGGCAGCCACGTCGGTTCAGCCGTGCAGCGCCGCATAGATGCGCTCCGCCAGGCCACGGTCGATACCCTTGATCTTGGTCAGCTCTTCCACGCCGGCGGCCTCGACCCCGCCGAGGCCGCCGAAGGCTTTCAACAGCGCGGTGCGCCGGCGTGCGCCGATGCCCGGCACGTCCTCCAGCACGCTGCGTTCGCGCGCTTTCTCGCGCCGCTTGCGATGGCCGCTGATGGCGAAGCGGTGCGCCTCGTCGCGCACCGCGGCGACCAGGTGCAGCGCCGGCGAGGCGGGACCCGGATGCAGCTCGCGGCCGCTGTCGGCCAGGATCAGTGTCTCCTCGCCCGCGCGCCGGCCAGGCCCCTTGGCCACGCCGACCACGCGGATGCCAGTGACGCCCAGCTCCTTCAGCACGTCCAGCGCCTGCGCCACCTGCCCGCTGCCACCGTCGATCAGCAGGATGTCGGGGCTGGCGCCCACGCCTTCCGCTACTTTGCGGAAACGCCGCGTCAGCGCCTGGTGCATCGCCGCGTAGTCGTCGCCCGGCGTGATGCCGGCGATATTGAAGCGCCGGTAGTGCGATTTCTCCGGTCCTTCCGGACCGAACACCACACATGAGGCCACCGTCGCCTCGCCCATGGTGTGGCTGATGTCGAAGCATTCGAGCCGCCGCGGCGATTCGTCCAGTTCCAGCAGCCGCTGCAGGTCGTCGAAGCGCGCGCCCAGCGTCTGCCGGCTGGCCAGGCGTGCGGTGAGCGAGGCCTGCGCATTGCGCTCGGCCATCTGCAGGAAGCGCGCGCGTTCGCCGCGCACGCTGGCCTTCAACTCCACCGTGCGGCCCGATTGCTGGGTCAGCACCTCGGCCAGGATCGCCTGGTCAGGAATGGTTTCGCACAGGATCAGCTCGCGCGGCACCGGCCGGTCCAGGTAGTACTGCGCGATGAACTGGGCGATCACGTCGCCGGGCTCGGCATCCAGCGGCAGGCGCGGGAAGAAATCGCGCGTGCCCAGGCTGATGCCGTTGCGGAAGAACAGCACGCTGACGCAGGCCATGCCCGCCTCGATGCGGCAGGCGATGACATCCATGTCGGCGCTGGCGCCGTGCACGTGGTGCTGCGCCTGCAGGCCGCGCAGCGCGGCGACCTGGTCGCGCATGGACGCGGCGCGCTCGAACTCCAGCGACTTGCTCGCCTGCTCCATCGACGCCACCAGCTCGTCGATCACCGCGCTGCTGCGTCCTTCCAGGAACATCTCGGCATGGCGCACGTCGCTGCGGTAGTCGTCCACCGCGATCAGCTGCACGCAAGGCGCCGTGCAGCGACCGATCTGGTGCTGCAGGCATGGCCGCGAGCGGTTGCGGAAATAGCTGTCCTCGCACTGCCGCACCTTGAACAGCTTCTGCATCAGGTTGAGGCTCTCGCGCACGGCGAAGGCGCTCGGGTACGGCCCGAAATAGCGGCCCGGCAGGTTCTTGGCGCCGCGGTGGAAAGCCAGCCGCGGATAGTCCTCTTTACTGGACAGATAGATGTACGGATAGCTTTTGTCGTCGCGCAGCAGGATGTTGTAGCGCGGCTTCAGCGACTTGATCAGCTGCGATTCCAGCAGCAGCGCCTCGCCCTCGGTGCGCGTGATGGTGATCTCCGCGCGGTCGATCTGCGAGACCATCGAGGCGATGCGCGGTTCCATCCGCGGCTTGAGGAAATAGCTGCCGACCCGCTTCTTGAGATTGCCCGCCTTGCCGACGTAGAGCAGTTCGCCCTCGGCATCGAAATAACGATAGACGCCGGGCGAGGTGGTCAGGGTGCTGACGAAGGCCTTGCCGTCGAAGGCCTGCGGCGGAGTGGGCTGCATAGGAGGAATTCTAACGGGATTCGCCTCTCTCTTATGGAGGCCGGCGTCGCCATTGCAATGGCGTGGCTCAGCGGCGGCGCAGGCGCTCGAGCAGTCCCGCCACGCCCCGCTCGGCCAGCGCCACGCAGCGGGTGAAGCCATCGGCGTCGCCGTAGTACGGATCCGGAAAATCCTCCGGCGGCGCGGCGCCGGACCAGGTCAGGAACCGGCCGGTTTCGGCCCGTGAGCGCGGCGTGACGAACCGGCCGATGCCGCGCAGATTGTCGCCGTCCATGCCGAACACGAAGTCGTACTCGTCCAGGTCCGCCGCCCGCAGCTGCCGGGCGCGATGCGCCGAGAGATCGAAGCCGGCCGCGGCCGCGGCACTCAGCATGCGCGGATCGGCGCCCTCGCCCACATGCCAGTGACCGGTGCCGCAGGAAGCGACTTCCACGGCCAGGCCGGCCTCGGCGCAGCGCCGGCGCGCGACGCCTTCGACCAACGGTGAGCGGCAGATATTCCCGAGGCAGACGAACAGAATGCGCAGCGCGCTCATCCCTGCCCCGCCAGCCATTGCTCCGCGCGGATCACATCGGCTTCGGTATCGATGCCCGGTGGGAACGGCTCCGGCGTCAGGCGCACGGCAATCGGGTGGCCATGTTCCAGCACGCGCAGCTGTTCCAGCGATTCGGCCTGTTCCAGCGGCGTGCGTTCGAGGCTCGTGTAGCGCTGCAGGAAACCGGCGCGGTAGGCGTAGATGCCGATATGGCGCAGGAACGGCACCCCGGGCGGCAGCTGGTCGTGGCTGGCGGCGAAAGCGTCGCGCGCCCACGGCAGCGGTGCGCGGCTGAAGTACAACGCGCGGCCGGACGCGGTGCGCACCAGCTTCACCACGTTCGGATCGAACAGCTCGTGCGCATCGAGGATGGGCGTGGCCAGCGTGGCCATCGGCGCATCGTCCTCGGCCAGCGCGCGCGCCACCTCGCGGATGCCGGCGGCGGGTGCGAACGGCTCGTCGCCCTGCAGGTTCACCACGATGGCGTCGTCGGCCCAGCCGTAATGCGCGGCGCATTCGGCCAGGCGGTCGCTGCCGGAGGCGTGGTCGGCGCGGGTCATGCAGATGTCGATGCCTTCCTGCCCCGCCAGCGCAGCGGCGACGCGCGGGTCGTCCACCGCCACCACCACCCGGGCGGCGCCGGCCTGCAGCGCGCGCCGGGCGACGCGCACCACCATCGGCACGCCACCGAGTTCGCGCAGCGGCTTGGCCGGGAGGCGCGTGGAGCCGTAGCGGGCGGGGATGGCGACGATGAAGGGGGGAAGCTGTGCGGACATGAGGACCTCGTGCAGAGGCCGCCAAGCCTAACCGCTGGGCGGTGTCCAGACGAGCCCGGGCACGCGTAGGTTGGGGTGAGCCGCAGGCGAACCCCAACGGGGCGTCTGTGATGTGAGGCCTGTTGGGGTTCGCCTGCGGCTCACCCCAACCTACGCCGGGCGCCTGGTTCTATGCAGCGTGCAGATCGAAACCGCAACCGTTGGCCAGCTCCATGAACCCCGGGAATGACGTGGCCACGTTCGCGCAATCCGCGATGCGGATCGGCTCCTGCGCCACCAGGCCGGCCACGGCAAAGCTCATCGCGATGCGATGGTCGCCATGGCTGTCCACCTCGCCGCCACGCAGCGCGCCGCCCTCGATGATGGCGCCGTCCGGCGTTTCCTCAATGCGCGCACCGATCGCCTTCATGCCGGCAGCCATGGTCGCGATGCGGTCGGATTCCTTCACGCGCAATTCGGCCGCTCCACGCACCACAGTGCGGCCCTGCGCCACCGCAGCGGCAATGAACAGCGCGGGGAACTCGTCGATCATGTCCGGCACCAGCGCCTCCGGCAGCTCGACGCCGTGCAGCGGCGCATGACGGACGATCAGGTCGCCGACCGGCTCGCCGCCGCTTTCGCGCTGGTTTTCCACCGCGATATCCGCGCCCATCAGACGCAGCGCCTGCAGCAATCCGGTGCGCCGCGGATTCAGGCCCACCGCCGGCAGGCGCAGTTCGGCACCCGGCACGATGCTGCCGGCGACCAGGAAAAACGCCGCCGAGGAGAAATCCGCCGGCACCTCCACGTCGGTGGCGCGCAGGCGATGGCCGCCGCTGAGGCGCGCGCGGCCCGGTTCGAACTCGATCGGCCAGCCGAACGCCGCCAGCATGCGCTCGGTGTAGTCGCGCGTCGGATGCGGCTCGATCACTTCCGTCTCGCCTTGCGCATACAGGCCGGCGAGCAGCAGCGCCGACTTCACCTGCGCGCTGGCCACCGGCAGCGTGTAGCGGATGCCCTTGAGCGGCTGGCCGCCGTGCACGCGCAGCGGCGGCAGGCCGTCCTGGGTGTCGATGCGCGCGCCCATCGCGGCCAGCGGCTCGGTGACGCGGCGCATCGGGCGCTTGGACAGGGATTCATCGCCGACCAGGGTGCTGTCGAAGGCCTGTCCCGCCAGCAGGCCGGCGAGCAGGCGCATGCCCGTGCCGGCGTTGCCGCAGTCCAGCGCCTGCGCAGTGCCACGCAGGCCATGCAGGCCGACGCCGTCGACGATGCGCTCGCCTTCGCTCGGCGTCTCGATGCGCACGCCGAGCTTCTGCAGCACGGCGGCGGTGGCACGGGTGTCCTCGCCTTCGAGGAAGCCGCGGATATGCGAGCGGCCTTCGGCCAGCGCGGACAGCATCATCGAACGATGCGAAACGGACTTGTCGCCTGGCACGCGCACATTGCCGTGCAGCGCGCGGGCGGGCTGGCTCAACCAGTCGAGTCGGGTCACGAGAATCTCCGGGCGGCGGCGCGAGGCCGCCGCAGAAAGTCAGGGCAAGGCCACCGGGTAGGAACCGAGCACGCGCACCTGTGCGGCGGCGCCGCCCATTTCCTGCATCGCGGCCTGGATCGGCGCGTCCTGCACATGGCCGGACACGTCGATGAAGAACGCGTACTGCCACTTGCCGGTATGCGCGGGGCGCGATTCGATGCGGTTGAGGCTGACGTCGTGCTTGGCGAACGGGCTGAGCACGTCGTACAGCGCGCCGGGCTTGTCGTTCACCGTGATCAGCAGCGAGGTGCGGTCGTTGCCCGAGGGCGGGAACAGCGAGCGGCCGATCACCAGGAAGCGGGTGGTGTTGTCGGCGCGGTCCTCGATGCCGGTGGCGAGAGTCTTCAGGCCATACACGCGGCCGGCGGTCTCGCCGGCGATCGCGGCCGCATCGTCGGCATGCCGCGCCATGCGCGCGGCCTCGGCATTGCTGCTGACCGCGATGCACTCGACGTCGGGCAGATTGATGCGCAGCCAGGTCTTGCACTGCTGCAGCGACTGCGCATGCGCATAGACGCGCTTGATGTCTTCCATCCTGCCGCCCTGCGAATGCAGGCACTGGTGCACGCGCAGCTCGATCTCGCCGCAGATGGTGGCCTCGGAGGTGAGGAACATGTCCAGGGTGATCTGGATCATGCCCTGCCCGGAGTTTTCCACCGGCACCACGCCGAAATCGGCATGGCCGGCGGCGACTTCCTGGAACACCTCCTCGATGCTGCCCAGCGGCAGCCCGTAGGCGGCATGGCCGAAGTGCTTGCGCACGGCCTGTTCGCTGAAGGTGCCCTCGGGGCCGAGGAAGCCCACCTTGAGGGGATCTTCCTGCGCCAGGCAGGAGGACATGATCTCGCGAAACAGCCGCACCATCTCCGTGTCGGACAAGGGGCCGCGGTTGCGGTCCACCACCATGCGCAGCACGTGGGCCTCGCGCTCGGGGCGGTAATAGTCGATCGCCGACAGGCCCGCGCCTTTCACACGCGCCACTTCCTGGGCCCAGCCGGCGCGCTCGGAAATGAGCTCCTGGATCTGGCGGTCGATGCTGTCGATGCGTTCGCGCACCTGTTCGAGCGAGGCTTTGGGTTCGGTCATGAGCGGGGATTCGGGAGTAAAGATGTCCAAACGGGGAAACGCATAGTGCCTGATCGGCGGCGGTAAAAGCGATCAACCATGCCGATCAACCATGTCGCGCGGCGAAGTCGCGCATGAACTGCACCAGCACCTGCACGGCCTCCAGCGGCACCGCGTTGTACAGCGAGGCGCGCATGCCGCCCAGCGCCTTGTGGCCCTTCAGCGCGAGCAGGCCGGCGGCTTCGGACTCCTTGAGGAAGTCCGCATCCAACGCGCTGTCGTGCAGGGTGAAGGGCACGTTCATGCGCGAGCGCGCGGCCGGGTCGATCGGATTGCGGTAGTAGCCGCCCGAACCGTCGATCGCCTGGTACAGCAGCCCGGCCTTGTCGCGGTTGCGGTGCGCCATCGCCTCCAGCCCGCCCTGCTCCTTCAGCCACTGGAAGGTCAGCCCGGCCAGGTACCAGCCCCAGGTATTGGGCGTGTTGAGCATCGAATCGTTCGCCGCGTGCTCGGCGTAGCGGAAAATCTTCGCCATCGGACGCGCGGCGCGCTGCAGCAGGTCGCGGCGGATGATCATCACCACCAGGCCGGAGGGGCCGATGTTCTTCTGCGCGCCGGCGTAGATCAGGCCGAAGCGGCTGACATCCAGCGGTTCGGCCAGGATGTTGGAGGACATGTCCGCCACCAGCGGCACCTCGCCCACCTCGGGCACGTCGTGGTACTCGACGCCGTGGATGGTTTCGTTCGGCGTGTAGTGCACGTAGGCGGCACGCGGATCCAGCTGCCAGCTCGCGCGCGGCGGCAGGCGCAGGTACTGCTCGTTCCTGCTGCTCGCCGCGACATTGACGCGCACGTAGGACGCGGCCTCGCTGGCGGCCTTCTCGCCCCAGTGGCCATTGACGATGTAGTCGGCACTGTCGCCCTCGCCTGCCAGGTTCAGCGGAATCTGCGCGAAATGCTGGGTGGCGCCGCCCTGCAGGAACAGCACGGCGTAGTCGGCAGGAATCTTCAACAGCTCGCGCAGGTCGGCTTCGGCCTGCTCGGCCAGCCCGATGAAACGCTTGCCGCGGTGGGACAGTTCCATCACCGAGGCGCCGCTGCCGTTCCAGTCGAGCAGCTCGCGCTGCGCGCGCTCCAGCACCGCGGTGGGAATCGCGGCCGGTCCCGCGCTGAAGTTCCAGACCCTGCTCACGTGCGACGCCTTATGAAGGGAATAAGCACCGCATTATGCCGCGCCGCAACAACCCAGCGTCAACCGTAGAAAACCGTTGCGTTAGAAACGAACGAGCAGGATCAGCGCGATACCCAAGGCCAGCACGGCGGCCGTGACGATCAGCCACCACACTTCGCCGCGCGGTCCGGCGTCTTCTTCCGGCAGGTGCGAGGGTTCGGGCGGAGGCGGCGGCAACTCGGGCTCGCGCTCCATGCCGGGGGCGTCGACCAGGAAGCGATGCATGGCCAGCCCGATCTGGTCCCCTGGGTGCAGCGCGACGCGCTCGACCGGCGCACCGTTGACGCGCAGCGGATAGCGCTCCGAAGCCTGCAGCGATTCCAGCCACACCTGCCCGTCTTTCCAGGCCAGCCGGAACGAGGCCGTCTCGTCCTGCGGCAGCTCCAGCGGATAGCGGCCGAGCGGGCCGAATTCGAGCACGCCGTCGACCGCGATCACCTTGCCCGACAGTGGCCCGCCCATCGCCCGCAGCGCCACCGCGCAACGGGCCGCATCCGACACTCCCTCGAGCGGGGGGCGGGCAGCGGGCTGTTCGTCGGAGCACAGCAGCATGCGGCAATCGCCGACGCTCAGGATGTCGCCGGGACGCAGCAGCGCCCGTTCGCGCACCGGCCGGGCGTTGACGTAGATGCGGTTCCCCTGCGGCAACACCTGCAGCACCCAGCCGCGGCGGTCCAGCTGGATGCGCAGATGGTGGCTGCCGGCCTGCCTGACGGCCAGCACCAGATCGTTGTCGGGCGCGCTGCCGATCCTCAGCAGCGGCTGCTCCCAACGAAAATCTTCGCGGGCCGAATGAGGAAACTCGATGCGCATCTGTGAACCAGTCTAGAGACCGCGGCGACTCTAGCAGATAGACGCGTCCGCTCCATGCGACCCGCGCTGAATGCCGCGCGTTCGCTGCGCCATGCGCACTCATCGCCGCTAATATGCATGGTTTCCCTGCAGGAACCTGTCATGCCGAAGATCGACATCCGCCGCCCGCACCAGCTTTCCGTGCCCGAGGCCCGCGCCGTGGTCGAACAGGTGGCGGCGCGCATGCGCGAGAAGTTCGGCATGGAAGGCCAGTGGCAGGGCGACACCCTCAGCTTCCAGCGCCCCGGGGTCAACGGCTCGATCGAGGTCGAGGCGGACGCCATCCAGGTCCGGGCCGAGCTGGGCATGATGCTGGCCCCGCTTAAGGGCATGGTCGAGCAGGAGATCCGCCGCAAGCTGGACGAACACTTCGGCTGATGAATCTTTAACCATCCGCCATTCCGTGGCATACTCGCCCGCTTGCGCGGCCGCGACGGCCGCTCCCTTACCGACCGGAACGCATGGCCAAAGACGACGTCATCGAAATGGAAGGCACGGTCATGGAGACCCTGCCGAACACCATGTTCCGCGTGCAGCTGGAAAACGGGCACGTGATCACCGCCCACATTTCCGGCCGCATGCGCAAGCACTACATCCGCATCCTCACCGGCGACAAGGTGAAGGTGGAGATGACTCCGTACGACCTGACCAAGGGTCGTATCACCTATCGCATGAAGTGATGACCCGGCCGTCCGCCTGGATGGGCGGGACTGCCGGACCGGCCAGCTGGCCGGGTTCCGAAAACGAAAAGGCCGCGCTGAGCGCGGCCTTTTCTTTCTGCCTTGCCGAAACCGCGGCTTAGGAAACCACCGCCGGCAGCTTCTCCGCTTCCTCGGTGTCGACCTTCAGCTCGCCGTCGGCCACGCTCAGGCGCACCTTGCCACCCTCGGACAGCTTGCCGAACAGCAGCTCGTCGGCCAGCGGACGCTTCACCTTCTCCTGGATCACGCGGGCCATCGGACGGGCGCCCATCTGCGGGTCGAAGCCATGCTCGGCCAGCCAGCGGCGGGCGTCGGCATCCACGTCCAGCGCCACGTGCTTCTCCGACAGCTGGCTCTCCAGCTCGATCAGGAACTTGTCCACCACGCGCAGGATGTGCTCGAAGTCGAGCGCATTGAACTGGATCACCGCGTCCAGGCGGTTGCGGAATTCCGGGGTGAAGGTGCGGCGGATCACTTCCATCGAGTCGGTGGTATGGCTCTGCTTGACGAAGCCGATGCCGCGGCGCGCCGCCTGCTGGGCGCCGGCATTGGTGGTCATCACCAGGATCACGTTCTTGAAGTTCGCCTCGCGGCCGTTGGTATCGGTCAGCACGCCGCGATCCATCACCTGCAGCAGGATGTTGTACACATCCGGATGCGCCTTCTCGATCTCGTCCAGCAGCAGCACCGCATGCGGATGCTTGGTCACCGCCTCGGTCAGCAGACCGCCCTGGTCGAAGCCGACGTAGCCCGGAGGCGCGCCGACCAGGCGCGAGACGGAATGCGCTTCCATGTACTCGGACATGTCGAAGCGAATCATCTCGATGCCCAGCTGCATCGCCAGCTGGCGGGTGACCTCGGTCTTGCCCACGCCGGTCGGGCCGGCGAGCAGGAAGGAGCCGATCGGCTTGGACGGGTCGGCCAGGCCGGAACGCGCCATCTTGATCGACGAGGCCAGCGCCTCGATCGCCGCATCCTGGCCGAACACCACCATCTTGAGGTTGCGCTCGAGGTTGCGCAGCACGTCGCGGTCCGAGGCCGAGACCTGCTTGGCCGGAATGCGCGCCATCTTGGCCACGATGTATTCCACTTCCGGCACGTCGATCTTGCCGGTGCGCTGGTCGAGCGGCAGCAAACGCTGACGAGCACCGGCTTCGTCGATCACGTCGATCGCCTTGTCCGGCAGCAAACGGTCGGGAATGTGCTTCACCGACAGGTCCACCGCCGCCTTCAGCGACTCGTTGGTGTAGACCACGTTGTGGTGTTCCTCGAAGCGCGAGCGCAGGCCCTTCAGGATCTCGATGCTGTCGGCCACGGTGGGCTCGACCACGTCGATCTTCTGGAAGCGGCGGGCCAGAGCGCGGTCCTTCTCGAAGATGCCGCGGAATTCCTGGAAGGTGGTCGAGCCGATGCAGCGCAGCTCGCCGGAGGCCAGCATCGGCTTGATCAGGTTCGACGCATCCATGGTGCCGCCCGAGGCGGAACCGGCGCCGATGATGGTGTGGATCTCGTCGATGAAGAGGATCGAGCCCGGCTGCTTCTTCAACTGGGTGATCACCGCCTTCAGGCGCTTCTCGAAGTCGCCGCGGTACTTGGTGCCGGCCACCAGCGCGCCCAGGTCCAGCGACCAGATGGTGGCGTTTTCCAGCACTTCGGGCACGTCGCCGTCGACGATGCGCTTGGCCAGGCCTTCGGCAAGGGCGGTCTTGCCCACGCCGGCCTCGCCCACGTAGAGCGGATTGTTCTTGCGGCGGCGGCACAGCACCTGGATGGTGCGCTCGATCTCGTCCTGGCGGCCGATCAGCGGATCGATCTTGCCTTCCAGCGCGAGCTCGTTGAGGTTGCTGGCGTACTCGCTGAGCGGATTGCCCTTGGGATCGCCGCCTTCCTCGCCCTCGCGATCCGTGCCCGGCATGCCGGACGAGGGCTCGTCGCCGATCTTGGCGATGCCGTGCGAGATGTAGTTGACCACGTCCAGGCGGGTGATCTCCTGCTGGTGCAGGAAGTACACCGCGTGGGAATCCTTCTCGCCGAAGATCGCCACCAGCACGTTGGCGCCGGTGACCTCTTTGCGACCGGAGGACTGCACGTGGTAGACGGCCCGTTGCAGCACGCGCTGGAAGCCCAGCGTCGGCTGGGTGTCGCGCTCGTCGCCGTGCGGCAGCACCGGCACGGTCTCGGCGATGATCTTTTCCAGCTCGTGGGTGAGCCGCGGCAGGTCGACGCCGCAGGCGCGCAGCGCGCCGAGGGCCGACTGGTTTTCGGTGAGCGCGAGCAGCAGGTGCTCCACCGTCATGAATTCGTGGCGCTGCTCGCGGGCCTGCTTGTAGCACTGGCCGATGGTGACTTCGAGATCCTTGCTGAACATCCGGACCTTCTCCGCTTGGATGGCAGGGCGGCTAGCGCCGCGATGACCACGAAATGGGGGCGCTCACAGCTTTTCCATAGTGCATAGCAACGGATGCTGATGGGCACGTGAATATTCGTTCACCTGGGTCACCTTGGTTTCGGCCACCTCCCTCGTGAAGACCCCGCACACGCCCTTGCCGCGAGTATGCACGTGAAGCATCACCTGCACCGCGCGCTCCTGGTCCAGGCTGAAGAAGCTGCGCAGCACCTCCACCACGAAATCCATGGGGGTGAAATCGTCGTTGAGCAGGACCACCTGGAACAGCGGCGGCCGTGCCACCTCCGGACGGGAGGTTTCCAATGCCAGGCCATGCCCTGTGCCTTGCTCGTGTTCGGGTTCGTGCGCCATGAGTTCCGCTGTCTCGATCTTGTGGCCAGTATACCGCCCGGCTCGCGCGATGGTTTCCGCGTTCCGGAATAGCACTTTCAGGTGATGGCACAATGTCATCTTTTCCAGTGCCGGCTTTAGGCGCTATATCCCTCGCCCATGAATGCCTCCCCGAACCCCGTCCCGTCCCCCGTGTGGTGCCCCCGCGTCACCGTCGCCTGCGTGGTGGCGGACGGCGGGCGCTATCTGATGGTGGAGGAAGAAGTGAATGGCCGGCTGGCCTACAACCAGCCGGCCGGCCATCTGGACGATGGCGAAAGCCTGATCACCGCTGCCGTGCGCGAAACGCTGGAGGAAACCGGCTGGACGGTCGAGCTCGACGCACTGGTCGGCGTACACCAATGGCGCAGCACCGAGCATGGCCACGGCGTGCTGCGTTTCAGCTTTGCCGCCAGCCCGGTCAAGCACGATCCGGCCCGCCCGCTGGACAGCGGCATCCGCCGCGCGCTGTGGCTGACCCGCGCCGAGGTGGCCGCGCTGGGCGACCGGCTGCGCAGCCCGCTGGTGCTCAAGAGCATCGACGCCTGGCTGGCCGGCCAGCGCGTGCCGCTGTCGGCCCTGAGCAGCCTGCTGCCCGAGGACCGCTATCCGTGAAAGTGATGCTGGGCATCTCCGGCGGCGTCGATTCCTCGGTCGCCGCGCTGCTGCTGCAACAGGCCGGCCACCAGGTCGAAGGCCTGTTCATGCAGAACTGGGAAGAAGACGAGCGCAACGGCCCCTGCAGCGCCGACGCCGACCGCAAGGACGCCGTCGCGGTGTGCGGGCGACTTGGCATCCCGTTCCATGCGCGCAACTTCGCCGCGGAATACTGGGACGGCGTGTTCGAGCATTTCCTCGCCGAATACCGCGCCGGCCGCACGCCGAACCCTGACGTGCTGTGCAACCGCGAGATCAAGTTCAAGACCTTCCTCGACGAAGCGCGTGCGCTGGGCGCGGAAAAGATCGCCACCGGCCACTACGCCCGCGTGGACCAGCGCGACGGGCAATACCGCCTGCTGCGCGCTGTCGACGCGAGCAAGGACCAGACCTATTTCCTGCACGCGCTCGGCCAGCGCCAGCTGGCGGCCACGCTGTTCCCGGTCGGCGAGATCGAGAAGTCGCAGGTGCGCCGCATGGCGCTGGAAGCGGCCCTGCCCACGCATGCCAAGAAGGATTCCACCGGCATCTGCTTCATCGGCGAGCGCGACTTCCGCGAATTCCTGAGCCAGTACATCCCGGCCCGCCCCGGCGAGATGCGCACGCCCGAGGGCGAGCGCATCGGCGAGCACCAGGGCGTCATGTACTACACGCTGGGCCAGCGCAACGGCCTGGGCATCGGCGGTCGCCAGGGCGCCAGCGGCGAGGCCTGGTACGTGGTCGGCAAGGACGTGCACGCCAACGTGCTGTACGTGGCCCAGGGCGGCGAGAACCACTGGCTGCATTCGCACCGCCTGCATGCCGAAGCGCCGACCTGGGTCGCCGGCGCCGCGCCCGCCGGCGAATTCCGCTGCACCGCCAAGACGCGCTACCGCCAGCACGACCAGGCCTGCAGCGTGCGCGTCGATGCCGACGGCGTCGAGGTCGTGTTCGACGAAGCCCAGCGCGCCGTCACACCCGGCCAATCCGTAGTTTTCTACGATGGCGCGGCCTGCCTCGGCGGCGCCGTGATCGCCCGCACCGACGCTCCCTACGGCGGCTGGAACGCCGCCCCTGTCCCCGAAGAGTCCGCACAACGTGTTTGAAACCTATGCCATGACCGAGGAGCGCGTGCTCGCTCTCGCCGGCCTGTTCCAGGCTGCCGCGCTGGCCCAGCAGCTGGCCAACGACGGCCGCTGCGACGAAACCGCGTTCGAGAGCAGCCTGAGCAGTGTGTTCCGCATCGATGCGCCGTCCGTGGTGAGCGTCTACGGCAAGATCGGCGGCGTGCGCCTGGGCCTGCGCCAGTTGATCGCGCAGCTGGACGACACCGGCCGCGACATGGGCGTCACCCGCATGGCCGTCACGGTGATGCGGCTGGAGCGCAGCCTGTCGCGCCACCGCCACCTGCTGGACGACCTGCAGAAAGGCATCGTCGCGGCGCAGCGCCAGGTCGAGCATTTCGGCCAGGACTCGCCGCAGGTGGTCAAGCGCCTGGCCGAGCTGTACGCCGCCACGCTGTCCCCGCTGAAGCCGCGCGTGATGGTCACCGGCAACCCGCAGCAATTGCAGCAGCCGAAGGTGGTCGAGAAGGTGCGTGCCAGCCTGCTGGCGGCGGTGCGCTCGGCGGTGCTGTGGCGGCAGATCGGCGGGCGCCAGTGGCAGCTGCTGCTGTACCGGCGCCAGTGCAGCATGCTGGCGCGCGGCCTGCTGACCGGGGTGACGCTCGACAACGGCTGAAGCCGCTCAGGCGGCGTCGATCAGCTTCAGTCCCGGACGCTGCCTGGCCAGCTTGCGCAGCAGCTCGGCGAACGCCTGCAGGTCGCTTTCCCAGGGCGAGGCTTCGCGCCAGTACAGCGCGATCTGCCGGCCCGGCGCCTGGCCCTTGAACTTGGCCAGCGCCACCTCCGGCATCGAGGCCAGCCGCTCGTGCGCCAGCGCCGGCACCAGGGCGTAGCCGCCGCGCAGGCCGACCAGGGCGGCCAGGCTTTCCAGGCTGACGTCCTGCACATGGCCGCCGCCGAGCACGTCGTCGGCGCGGCTTTCCGCCATCAGGGTGGCGTCGGCGGCATCGAGCTGTTCCAGGGTCAGGGTGCGGCGGCCAGCCAGCGGATGGTCGGCGCGCAGCATCACTTCCCAGGGCTCGAAGAACAGCGGGCGCATGGCGATGCCGCTCACCGGCGGGGCCGGCTGCGCCAGCACCGCGTCCAGCTCGCCTTCCTGCAGGCGGCGCAGCAGGCCGCGCGGCTTGCCTTCGGACAGGCTCAGCCGGGCGCCCGGGAAATGCTGCGGGAACGGCGCGATCAGATGCGGCAGCAGATATGGCCCCAGCGTGGCCAGCACGCCCAGCCGCAGCTCGCCGCCGAAGGCGGTCTCGCCCGCACGTGCCGCCTGCTGCAGATGGTCGGCGGCCAGCAGCACCGCATCGATCTGCTCCAGCAGGCGCTGCCCGCCGGCGGTGGGCACCACGCGGCGGCCGCCGCGCTCGAACAGCGGCGTACCCAGCGCCTGCTCCACTTTCTGCACCTGGTGCGACAGGCCCGAGGGACTGATGTGCATGGCGCGCGCCGCGCTGTTGAAGCTGCCGTGGCGGCGCACGGCCTGGACCAGGATCAGGTCGCGCAGGGAGACGGCCGATAGGTGGGTGGAAATCATCCTGCTGCCTGCGCCTCGTCGCCGCCCCGCATCGAGGCGGCGCAAAGCATAAACGACGAAGCCCGGCATGCGCCGGGCTCTTGAAAGCCCCTCTCCCATCGGGAGAGGGGTTGGGGTGAGGGTACGGCCGGAGCGCAAGAGTGATATGCACCGCTCCGGCCGAACCCTCATCCGGCTGCCGCCACCTTCTCCCGATGGGAGAAGGATTCCACGATTAAGCGTCGACGGTATCCGCGACCTGCTTGAAGTCGGCAATCTGATCGAAGTTCATATAGCGATAGATCTTCTCGCCATTCGCATTGATCACCCCGATGTCCGCCATGTACTCCTCCTTGGTCGGGATCCGGCCCAGGCGCGAGCAGATCGCCGCCAGCTCCGCCGAGCCGAGGTACACATTGGTGTTCTTGCCCAGGCGGTTGGGGAAGTTGCGGGTGCTGGTGGACATCACCGTGGCGCCCTCGCGCACCTGCGCCTGGTTGCCCATGCACAGCGAGCAGCCCGGCATTTCCATGCGCGCGCCGGCGGTGCCGAGCACGCCGTAGTGGCCTTCCTCGGTCAGCTGCTGCTGGTCCATCTTGGTCGGCGGGGCCACCCACAGGCGGGTCGGGATATCGCGCTTGCCTTCCAGCAGCTTCGACGCGGCCCTGAAATGACCAATATTGGTCATGCAGGAACCGATGAATACCTCGTCGATCTTCGCGCCGGCCACGTCGGACAGCGACTTCACGTCGTCCGGGTCGTTCGGGCAGGCCACGATCGGCTCGTGCACGTCGGCCAGGTCGATCTCGATCACCGCGGCGTACTCGGCGTCCGCATCCGGCTCCAGCAGCTGCGGGTTGGCCAGCCACTCTTCCATCTTCTTGATGCGGCGCGACAGCGAGCGGGCGTCCTGGTAGCCCTGCGCGATCATGTACTTCAGCAGGGTGATGTTGCTGTTGAGATATTCGATGATCGGCGCCTGGTCCAGGCGCACGGTGCAGCCGGCGGCGGAACGCTCGGCCGAGGCGTCGGACAGCTCGAACGCCTGCTCCACCTTCAGGTTCGGCAGGCCTTCGATCTCCAGGATGCGGCCGGAGAAGATGTTCTGCTTGCCCTGCTTGGCGACCGTGAGCAAGCCCTGCTTGATCGCGTACAGCGGGATCGCATTGACCAGGTCGCGCAAGGTCACGCCCGGCTGCAGCTCGCCCTTGAAGCGCACCAGCACCGACTCGGGCATGTCCAGCGGCATCACGCCGGTGGCGGCGGCGAAGGCCACCAGGCCGGAACCGGCCGGGAAGGAAATGCCGATCGGGAAGCGCGTATGGCTGTCGCCGCCGGTGCCGACGGTGTCGGGCAGCAGCATGCGGTTGAGCCAGGAATGGATCACGCCGTCGCCCGGACGCAGGCTGATGCCGCCGCGGGTGGAGATGAAGGCGGGCAGCTCGTGGTGGGTCTTCACGTCCACCGGCTTCGGATAAGCCGCGGTGTGGCAGAACGACTGCATCACCAGGTCGGCGGAGAAGCCCAGGCAGGCCAGGTCCTTCAGCTCGTCGCGGGTCATCGGGCCGGTGGTGTCCTGCGAACCGACCGAGGTCATCTTCGGCTCGCAATAGGTGCCCGGGCGCACGCCTTCGCCTTCGGCCAGGCCGCAGGCGCGGCCGACCATCTTCTGCGCCAGGGTGTAGCCCTTGCCGGTGTCGGCCGGGTTCTGCGGCAGGCGGAACAGCGTGGACGGGGCCAGGCCCAGCGCCTCGCGCGCCTTGGCGGTGAGGCCGCGGCCGATGATCAGCGGAATGCGGCCGCCGGCGCGCACTTCGTCGAACAGCACGTCGGACTTCACCTGGAACTCGGCGATCACTTCGCCGTTCTTCAGCGCCTTGCCCTCATACGGACGCAGCTCGACCACGTCGCCCATGTCCATCTGGGAGACATCCAGCTCAATCGGCAGCGCGCCGGCATCTTCCATGGTGTTGTAGAAGATCGGGGCGATCTTGCTGCCCAGGCACACGCCGCCGAAGCGCTTGTTCGGGATGAAGGGGATGTCCTCGCCAGTCCACCACAGCACCGAGTTGGTAGCGGACTTGCGGCTGGAGCCGGTGCCCACCACGTCGCCGACGTAGGCGACCAGGTGGCCCTGCCGGGCCAGGTCCTGGATCTGCTGGATCGGGCCGCGCTTGCCGTCTTCCTCCGGCTGGAACGGTGCGCCTTCGCGCTTGTTCTTCAGCATCGCCAGCGCGTGCAGCGGGATGTCCGGGCGGGTGGTGGCGTCGGGCGCTGGCGACAGGTCGTCGGTATTGGTCTCGCCCGGCACCTTGAACACGGTGATGGTCAGGCTGGCCGGCACTTCCGGACGGCTGGTGAACCACTCCGCGTCGGCCCAGCTCTGCAGCACGGCCTTGGCATTGGCATTGCCCTTGTCGGCCTTTTCCTTCACGTCGTGGAAGGAGTCGAACATCAGCAGGGTCTTCTTCAGCGCGTCGGCGGCGATGCCGCCCACCTGCGCGTCGTCCAGCAGCTCGATCAGCGGATGGATGTTGTAGCCGCCGAGCATGGTGCCGAGCAGTTCGGTCGCCTTCGCGCGGCTGAGCAGCGGACACGGCTCCTTGCCGAACGCCACGGCGGCCAGGTACGAGGCCTTGACCTTGGCCGCGTCGTCCACGCCGGCCGGCACGCGGTTGCTGATCAGGTCGACCAGGAAAGCCTCCTCGCCGGCGGGCGGGTTCTTCAGCAGCTCGATCAGGTCGGCGGTCTGCTGGGCCGTCAGCGGCAGCGCGGGGATCCCGAGGGCGGCGCGCTCGGCGACGTGTTGGCGATAGGCGTTGAGCATGTGGTTCTCGTCCGTTGGCGTGGCGGGAAGCGGAACGATGCCGGATCCTGGCGAGGAGACCGCAAAGCCAGTCCCCAAGCCGCTTCCGCAGCGTCGTCACAGCCGCTTATTTTGCCAGCCGCACGCCATCTGCCGCAACGCAAGACGTTGTTTCCGCCTGCGTTCGATATCTTGCAATGACGGCAACCGCGAATCGCCCCGCCGGTAACTTGCGCGTAGCGCGGTTTGCCTCAAACTCCCCGGGATCGGCGAAGCGGGAAGCTCGCCTTTGCGCCTCCCGCTCACGCCAGCTGCTCTAGCATCCCCCGGCGACGCCTCGTGCGCCGCAGACTCAAGCAACAGGAGCTCACCCATGCTGGATTCATTCGCCACCCGCGACACCCTCAAGGTCAACGGCAGCTCGTACCAGATCGCCAGCCTCGCCAAGCTCGGCCAGCGCTTCGACATCAAGCACCTGCCCTACTCGATGAAGATCCTGCTGGAGAACCTGTTGCGCCACGAGGACGGCGTCAACGTCACCGCCAAGGAGATCGAGGCCGTCGCCCGCTGGAACCCGAAGGCGGAACCGGACACCGAAATCGCCTTCATGCCCGCGCGCGTGGTGCTGCAGGACTTCACCGGCGTGCCCTGCGTGGTCGACCTGGCGGCGATGCGCGACGCGGTGGTCAAGCTCGGCGGCGACGCCAAGCAGATCAATCCGCTGGCCCCGGCCGAATTGGTGATCGATCACTCCGTGCAGGTGGATGTATACGGTTCGGAATCGGCGCTGGAGCAGAACGTGGCGATCGAGTTCCAGCGCAACCAGGAGCGCTACGCCTTCCTGCGCTGGGGCCAGAAGGCCTTCGATAATTTCAAGGTGGTGCCGCCGCGCACCGGCATCGTGCACCAGGTGAACCTGGAATACCTCGGCCGCGTGGTGTTCACCGGCGAGAAGGACGGCCAGTCCTGGGCGTATCCGGACACCGTGTTCGGCACCGACTCGCACACCACCATGATCAACGGCGTCGGCGTGCTCGGCTGGGGCGTGGGCGGCATCGAGGCCGAGGCGGCCATGCTCGGCCAGCCGTCGTCGATGCTGATTCCGCAGGTGGTGGGCTTCAAGCTCACCGGCAAGCTCGCCGAAGGCGTCACCGCCACCGACCTGGTGCTCACCGTCACCCAGATGCTGCGCAAGCTCGGCGTGGTGGGCAAGTTCGTGGAGTTCTTCGGCCCGGGCCTGAAGGATCTGGCGCTGGCCGACCGCGCCACCATCGGCAACATGGCGCCGGAATACGGCGCCACCTGCGGCATCTTCCCGGTCGACCAGGAAGCGCTGAACTACCTGCGCCTGTCCGGCCGCAGCGAAGAACACATCGAGCTGGTCAAGGCCTACGCGCAGGCGCAGGGCCTGTGGCACGACGAGAACACCCCGCACGCGCAGTTCACCACCACGCTGGAACTGGACCTGGGCGACGTGCGCCCCTCGCTGGCCGGTCCCAAGCGTCCGCAGGACCGCGTGCTGCTGCAGGATGTCGAGAAGAGCTTCCGCGACGCGCTCGGCCCGCTCACCGCGAACCGCCGTCCGCGCAATGGCGATACCTCTAATTTCATCAACGAAGGCGGTTCCGCCGCAATCGGCAATCCGGCCAATGCGGTGTCCGAGAGCGGCGTGCTGGTGGAGAAGAACGGCGAGAGCTTCCGCCTCGGCGATGGCGCCGTGGTGATCGCCGCGATCACCTCCTGCACCAATACGTCCAATCCTGCCGTGATGCTCGGCGCCGGCCTGCTGGCGAAGAAGGCCGCGGCCAAGGGACTGAAGGCGCAGCCGTGGGTGAAGACCTCGCTCGGGCCGGGCTCCAAGGTAGTCACCGATTACCTCGAGAAGACCGGCCTGCTGCAGGAGCTGGAGAAGGTCGGCTTCTACGTGGTCGGCTACGGCTGCACCACCTGCATCGGCAACTCCGGCCCGCTGCCGGCGGAGATCAGCAAGGGCATCGCCGAGGGCGACCTTGCCGTCGCCTCGGTGCTGTCGGGCAACCGCAACTTCGAAGGCCGCGTGCATCCCGAGGTGAAGATGAACTACCTCGCCTCGCCGCCGCTGGTGGTGGCCTATGCGCTGGCCGGGTCGCTGGACGTGGACCTGAGCAAGGATCCGCTCGGCACCGGCAGCGACGGCCAGCCGGTGTACCTGAGGGACATCTGGCCGAGCAACCAGGAGATCTCCGATACCATCGCCGGCGCAATCAACCCGGCCATGTTCGCCAAGAACTACGCCGACGTGTTCCAGGGCGACGACCGCTGGAACCACATCGCCTCGCCGGACGGCTCGGTGTACCAGTGGGGCGATTCCACCTACATCAAGAACCCGCCCTACTTCGACGGCATGACCCGCGAGGTCGGCAAGGTGGAGGACATCCACGGCGCCCGCGTGCTGGGCCTGTTCGGCGACTCCATCACCACCGACCACATCTCGCCGGCCGGCTCGATCAAGAAGGACAGCCCGGCGGGCCGCTTCCTGATCGGCAAGGGCGTCGAACCGAAGGACTTCAACTCCTACGGCTCGCGCCGCGGCAACGACGACGTGATGGTGCGCGGCACCTTCGCCAATATCCGCATCAGGAACCTGATGCTGGACGGCGTCGAGGGTGGCTACACCCTGCACGTGCCCAGCGGCGAACAGCTGGCGATCTACGACGCGGCGATGAAGTACAAGGCCGAACACACCCCGCTGGTGGTGCTGGCCGGCAAGGAATACGGCACCGGCTCCTCGCGCGACTGGGCGGCCAAGGGCACTTTGCTGCTGGGCGTGAAGGCGGTGATCGCGGAGAGCTTCGAGCGCATCCACCGCTCCAACCTGGTCGGCATGGGCGTGCTGCCCTGCCAGTTCGAGGACGGCCAGAGCGCGCAGACGCTGGGACTGACCGGCAAGGAAGTATTCGACATCACCGGCTTGAACGACGGCGAGTCGAAGGTGGCCAAGGTCACCGCTACCGCACCGGATGGCAGCAGGAAGGAGTTCATCGTGAAGGTGCTGCTGCTGACGCCGAAGGAGCGGGAATTCTTCCGCCACGGCGGCATCCTGCAGTATGTGCTGCGGCAGCTGGCGAGCAAGAAAGCGGCCTAAGTTACCTCTCAGTCTCCACGCTAGAACCCTTCTCCCTCCGGCGACCCGAAGGTAGTCCCCGTGGGAGAGCACGCGGGGAGCGCACATGGATGTGCGCGGCTCTGAGGAGCGAGGAAGGTGGCGGCAGCCGGATGAGGGGACGGGCGGAGCGCAACGCATCACTCCGCCCGTACCCTCACCCCAACCCCTCTCCCGACGGGAGAGGGGCTCAGCGTCGCAGCACTACAACTGCTGCTCCCAGCTCGCGGTAAAGCAGCGCCACTCGCGCCCTTCCCTGCGCCACCCCGTCTCCACCTTGAACACACCCAGCTCCGCTGGGAACAGCTTGCCGCCGCTGCCCAGGGTGACGGTGAAGCGCGCGATATAGCGTTCGCCGCGCGGCTCCACCTCGATCGGACCGAGCACCGCATGCACGGTCTCGCCGCGGAACCGGGCCAGGCGCAGCAGGTTGCCCAGGTCCTTGGTGGCCATGGCGCCGCCGTTGCCGTCGAAATCCTCGGTCAGCACGCCGGTCAATCCGCCGGCATCCACCTCGGCCGCCGCCGTGCGCGCCACCTCGATCGCGGCGCGGATGCGCTGCTCGTCGGGCGTGCGGCGGCAACCGGCGAGGCACAGCGCCAGCGCACCAAAAACCAGCAGAAAAAGCACCTTGCGCATCGTTCTGGAAACCCTCGAAAGCCCGCTGCGACGCGGCTTGCCGCTGTACGCGGGCGTATGCTCCAATGCCGCGACACCATGATGCCTCACGTGCGCGCGGGCATTCGATACAGGAGCAGGGAATAAACATGAGCAACGAGCGTCCGTGGCTGGCCCACTACCCGGAAGGCGTACCCGCGCAGATCGACCTCCATGCCTACGCCTCCGTCGCCGCGGTACTGGAAGAGGCCTTCGCGAAGTTCCGCGACCGCCCCGCCTTCCACAGTTTCGGCAAGGAACTGAGCTACGGACAGATCGATGAGCTGAGCCGCCAGTTCGCCGGCTATCTCACGGGTGTGCTGAAGCTGGGCAAGGGCGACCGCATCGCGATCATGATGCCCAACGTGCTGCAGTATCCGATCGCGCTGTTCGGCGCGCTGCGCGCCGGCCTGGTGGTGGTCAACACCAACCCGATGTACACCGCGCGCGAACTCAAGCACCAGCTGGAAGACGCCGGCGCCAAGGCCATCGTGGTGCTGGACAACTTCGCCGCCACCCTGCAGCAGGTGGTGGCCGAGACGGAAGTCGAGCACATCGTCACCACCGGCATCGGCGACCTGCTCGGCCTCAAGGGCACGCTGATCAACTTCGTGCTCAAGCACATCAAGAAGATGGTGCCGGACTACCGGCTGCCGCACGCGGTGCGCTTCCGCGACGCGCTGGCGCAGGGCGCCGCGCATCCGGTGCCGAAGGTGGACCTGGGCCACGACGACCTGGCCTTCCTGCAATACACCGGCGGCACCACCGGCGTGGCCAAGGGCGCCATGCTGTCGCACGGCAACATGGTGGCGAACATGCTGCAGGCCGGCGCCTGGATCGGCACCAATGCCAAGCCCGGCGAAGAGGTGATCATCACCGCGCTGCCGCTGTACCACATCTTCTCGCTCACCGCGAACGGCCTGGTGTTCACGCGCCTGGGCGGCCTGAACTGGCTGATCACCAATCCGCGCGACATGCCCGGCTTCGTCAAGGAGCTGAAGAAATCGCGCTTCACCGCACTCACCGGCGTCAACACGCTGTTCAACGGCCTGCTCAATACGCCCGGCTTCGCCGAAGTGGATTTCTCGCGCCTGCACCTGAGCCTGGGCGGCGGCATGGCCGTGCAGCGCGCCGTGGCCGAACGCTGGAAGAAAGTCACCGGCGTGACCCTGGCCGAGGCCTACGGCCTGACCGAGACCTCGCCCGCGGCCTGCATCAATCCGTTGGACCTGAAGGACTACAACAGCTCGATCGGCCTGCCGATTCCCTCCACCGATGTGGCGATCTGGTCCGAGGACAGCCAGCCGCTACCGATCGGCGAAGTGGGCGAACTGATGGTGAAGGGTCCGCAGGTGATGCAGGGCTACTGGAAACGCCCCGACGAGACCGCCAAGGTGCTCGGCGCGGACGGCTGGCTGCATACCGGCGACATCGCGCGCATGGACGCCAACGGCTATGTCTACATCGTCGACCGCAAGAAGGACATGATCCTGGTGTCCGGCTTCAATGTGTATCCGAACGAGGTCGAGGACATCGTGATGACCCACCCGGGCGTGGCCGAAGTGGCCGCGGTCGGCGTGCCGGACGAGCATTCCGGCGAGGTGGTGAAGCTGTTCGTGGTGCGCAAGGACCCGAACCTGACGGTGGAGGCGCTCAAGGAGTTCTGCCGCGAGAACCTCACCGGCTACAAGCGCCCCAAGCTGATCGAATTCCGCGATGCGCTGCCCAAGAGCAACGTCGGCAAGATTCTCCGCCGCGAGCTGCGCGACGAGAAAAAGGCCGCCTCGCCGGCGGCCTGAAGTCGGCGAGGAGCCTGTCCTCCCCAGGGAGTTCGGACAGGCTCCTGGCTTTCCCCGCCCGCGCTGCGCGGGCTGTTGCAAGCGGTCGACGCGACGAATCAATCGTCGTGCCAGGTCTCCAGGATGTCGGCGTAGCCGCCCAGCAGGTTCCACAGCGGGACCTGCTTGTCCTCCGGTATGCGCGTGTACGCGAAACCGATGTGCCGGTCGGAGATGCGCGCCACCTGGGCTTCCAGGTGGATGTGCAGGTCGTGACCGAAGATCATGTCCAGCATCCAGCTCTGCCCCACTTCCCCCTGCCATCCCAGCGGGCGGCGCAGCAGCGCGCCCGTCGCCGAGATGTCCACCAGTTCCGTCGGCTGTGACTGGCTGCCGCGGCTCATCAGTACGGTCGTCTCGATGCGCATCCGCGCGGGGCGCAGCTGCTCCGGACCATCGTTAAGGTGCTTGCCGCCGGCTTTGGTCATGCCTTTCCCTCCCGTCCCCGCTGCTGCGCAGCGTCTGTCCAACTTATTCGCGGCGGGCGCTAGCGCCCGTGAAGCGATCTGGTCCCGCCCGATCCCCACCGCGCGTGCGAATGTCTTCCTGCACGCACCAAGCTACCCGTACCGAAATGCAGATTGATCCGATCCTGCGCCGGTCCATGGCGTCCCCTTGGGACTGGAGGCAAATACGTCCAACCGCCCCTGCCCCTGGCGTTAAGCAAGCGTCGTGCCACTTCGTAAAATTCTGCCCCCATGTTGCCGGGAGCGCCCAGCCGGGCCTGTGATGCGCTCGTATTTGCTGCAGGCCAGGGCCTGCAGCATGCCGGCCTGACCTCCCAGCGCCCGGGGCAGACGTACCGGGTCACATGCTGCCCATTTCGCCGATCGCAGGCAGGCGACGCGTAAACGTGTTCATGGCGACATGGGTGATCGAACGCCCGGCAGGCTGGCTGCGGCGCATTCTGCCGATGCTCCCGTGCGCTTGGTAGGCCGTACGCACACTGGACTTGGCCGCATGCAGCCGTTAACCTTGATCGCACATGAGTCACAGGGTGCGCCTGCCGATCGAGCCAGACGCCGCCGGAGCACCCGCCCGACACTCAGCCGACCTCCTGTTCACGCCGTGGCGCAGTGCATCGCGCGATCGGGCTTGGCTGTGGATCGCCTCCCGGCCCGGCACGCAGGAATCGCTCACGGCCAGCCTGACCGATGCCGCCGCAGGCGCGGTTTCGTCATGAAGCGCCGCGACGGACGCCAGCCGCCCGTAGTGATCGAGAAGGAGTTTCACGGGTGCCGCGCCGGATGGCCGCTACCTGCGAGCGGGGGAAGCCTTCAGCGAATGCCGGTGGAATCGAACGGTTCCGAACGTGTTGAACGCACTGCAAGCCGTCATGGGCGGCCCAACGACATGTATTGATGAGCACTGAGCCAGTCGAGCCTCAGCCGGTGACAGCACCGCAGGACGCTTTCGCGTCGGTACCGCAACAGCAGGAAATGCCGCTGGCCATCGTGCGCGGCGAACCCGTGCTGCAGATGCCGCAGGACCTGTACATCCCGCCGGATGCGCTGGAAGTCATCCTGGAGGCGTTCGAAGGCCCGCTGGACCTGCTGCTGTACCTGATCCGCCGGCAGAACCTGGACATCCTGGACATCCCGATCGCCGAGATCACCCGGCAGTATCTGGAATACATCGACATGATGCGGGACATGCGGCTGGAACTGGCCGCCGAGTACCTGCTGATGGCCGCGATCCTGGCCGAGATCAAGTCGCGGCTGCTGCTGCCGCGGCCGCCGGTGGAAGAAGGCGTCGAGGAAGATCCACGTGCCGAGCTGGTGCGCAGGCTGCAGGAATACGAGCGCTTCAAGCGCGCGGCGGAGGATATCGACGCCCTGCCCCGCGTGGAGCGCGACACGGTGGTGGTGCACGCCGACAGCGGCGAGCGCACCGTGATCAAGCTGCCGCCGCCGCTGGAACTGAAGGAACTGCTGCTGGCGCTGAAGGACGTGCTGCACCGCGCCGAACTGTTCGGGCATCACGCCATCCGACGCGAGGCGCTGAGCGTGCGCCAGCGCATGGGCGAGCTGCTCGGCAGGCTCGGCGACGCCAGCTTTCACCGCTTCGAGACATTGTTCGACCCGACCGAAGGCCGTCTCGGCGTGGTGGTCACCTTCCTGGCCATGCTGGAGCTGGCCAAGGAAATGCTGGTGGAAATCGTGCAGGAGGAGCCGCTGGCTCCGATCTATGTGAAGGCGAAGGTCACCCAGGCCGAGGAATCGATCGAAGCCGAAGCGCCCGCGCAGGCGTCGGCCGCCGATTGACCCCAAGGCCATCCGAGCCCCCATCCAAGCCCCTCAACCGATCAGGCCATGCAGATCGAGCAACTGAAGAACATCATCGAGGCAGCCCTGCTCGCCGCCACCCAGCCGCTCACCGTGCAGCAGCTGGGCGACCTCTTCGGCGAGGAGGACGAGGTCGACCGCGAGCAGCTGTCGCGGGCGCTGGAAGCGCTGGCCGAGGATTGCGCCGGCCGCGGCGTGCAGCTGCGCGAGGTCGCCTCCGGCTTCCGCTACCAGGTGCGCCAGGAGGTCCATCCGTGGATCTCGCGCATGTGGACGGAAAAACCCAGCCGCTACTCGCGCGCCCTGCTGGAAACGCTGGCCCTCATTGCTTACCGCCAGCCGATCACGCGCCCGGAGATCGAGCAGATCCGCGGCGTGGTGGTGTCCTCCAACATCATCAAGACGATGGAGGAGCGCGAGTGGATCCGCGTGGTGGGCTATCGCGACGTGCCGGGCAAGCCTGCCCTGTTCGGCACCACGCGTGCGTTCCTGGACTATTTCAACCTCAAGTCGCTGGACGAGCTGCCGCCGTTGTCCGAGATTCGCGACATGGAAGACCCGCAGCTGCGCTTCATCGAGGACCTGCCGGCGCGCGTGGTGCGCGACCTGCCGATCGATCCGGATGCCGATCCGGATGCCGAGGCCGAAGAACCGGCCGGCGAGGCGACTGAGAACGAAGCAGGCCGGCACGAAGAAGGCGCCCACGAAGAAAACCAGCACGAAGACGGCACCGATGGCCGCACCGAAGGCGAGGAGGAGTTCCACGTCGCCGGCGAGCAGCCCGAAGCCGAACCGGCAAGCGTCACGGAGCCAGCGGCTCCCGCCGCCCCGGTCGAAGAACACCACGAAGCCGCTGCGATCGAAACCGCGTCTTCCGACACCGGCGAGGAAACCCCCGCCGAACCATCCACCCTCACTGCCGACGAGGCAGCGAACGAAGCGGACGCCGGTAACGGCGACGCCACGAAAGACACCGAGGAGTACCGCGCATGAATGCGCCGCAGAAATCCCTTTTGACCCTCAAGCGCGACACGCGCACCACCGACGCGCCCGCCCTGGAAGAACGCCTGCACAAGGTGCTGGCCAATGCGGGCCTGGGCTCGCGCCGCATGCTCGAGCAGCGCATCCAGGCCGGCGAAGTCGAAGTCAACGGCAGCGCGGCCGGCATCGGCGCCAGCGTGCATGCCGGCGATCGCGTGGTGCTGGACGGCAAGCAGTTCGTCGTCGCCACCGACAATCGCGACGAGACCGAAGTGCTGGTCTATCACAAGCCCGAAGGCGTGGTGACCACGCGCGAAGACCCCGAAGGCCGTCCCACCGTGTTCGAACAGCTGCCGCGCCTGAAGGGCGCGCGCTGGGTCGCCGTGGGCCGCCTGGACATCAACACCACCGGCCTGCTCCTGCTCACCACCGACGGCGAGCTGGCCAACGCGTTGATGCATCCGCGCAGCGCCCTGGAACGCGAGTACCTGTGCCGCGTGCATGGCGAGGTGCCGGACGAAATCATCGAGAAGCTCAAGTCGGGCGTGGAGCTGGAAGACGGCCCCGCGCGCTTCGACGAGATCGGCGTGATCAGCCGCGGCGGCAGCCACAGCTGGTTCCGCGTGGTGATCCGCGAAGGCCGCAACCGCGAAGTGCGCCGCCTGTGGGATTCGCAGGGTTTCCTGGTCAGCCGCCTCAAGCGCATTCGCTACGGCAGCGTGCAGCTGCCGCGCGCGCTGCGCCGCGGCGATTGCGAAACGCTGGGCGAGGAAGCCGTGAAGGAACTGCGCCAGGTCAGCGGCCTCGGCGCGCCGCAGCCGGTGCTGACGCTCAGCCCCGTGCTGCACCAGCGCCGCGCCACCCGCAACGTCACCGAGTACCGCCCCGAGCGCGGCGCCGGCGGCGCCTGGAGCGGCGCCTATGCCGACGAAGCGCGCGAGCTGCGCGCCTTCGACCGCATCCGCGAAGAACCCGCGCGCGGCAAGCAGCAGCAGCGCCGCCGCCCGGGCAAGGAAGTGAACGGCAACGTCGCCCGCCCCGAGCGCGGGCCGAATGCGAACGCCGGCCGCCGCAAAGGCGGCGGCAAGCGCGGCGTCGCGCCGGGCCAGGAACTGCCCTCGGTGCGCACCTGGTTCGCCGGCGAGAGCCGCGAAGGCGGTGGCGGCAGCGGTGGTGGCCAGGGCCAGGGTTACGGCGGCGGCAATCGTCGCAGCGGCAGCGGTGGCGGCAAGCGCGGTCCGGGCGGCCAGGCCCAGGGCGGCGGCAATCCCTACGGCGGCTTCGGCGGTGGCGGTGGCGGCGGCAATCGCGGCTATGGCGGCGGCCAGGGCGCTCAGGGCAACAAGGGCGGCCGTCCGCAGGCACGCAGCGGCGGCGGCAACCGTCCGGGCGGCCAGGGCGGCAATCGCCCGACCCAGGGCGGCGGCAATCGCCACGGCGGCGGTGGCGCTCGTCCGCACGGCGGCGGCCGCGGCGGTCCGCGCGGCGGCAACCGCTGAGGATCGCTCCGGCGATGAACGCGGTCCGCATCTACCACAACAGCCGCTGCTCCAAGTCGCGCGCGACGCTGGCGCTGCTGCAGGAGCGCGGCTGCCAGTGCGAGGTGATCAATTACCTCGACACGCCGCCCAGCGTGGAGGAGCTGGTCCAGTTGCTGGACCAGCTCGGCATGACGGCGCGCGAACTGATCCGCACGGGCGAGGCGGAATACACCGAGCTGGGCCTGGACAATCCTGCGCTGAGCGAGCATGACCTGATTGCAGCGATGTCGCAGTACCCGCGGCTGATCGAGCGGCCGATCGTGGTCGCCAACGGCAAGGCGAAGCTCGGGCGTCCGCCGGAGTCGGTGCTGGGTATCCTCTGACACGCACGGCGTAGGTTGGGGTGAGCGCAGCGAACCCCAACGTGACGCTGGCGGTGCGAGGTCTGTTGGGGTTCGCTGCGCTCAGCCCAACCTACGAAAAGGCCGCCTTTCGGCGGCTTTTTTGGGCACAGGTCGCAAACCCTCTCCGTCATTCCGGCGCAGGCCGGAATCCAGTTTCGATATCGTCTGCTTGTCGCGATAGCGTGGCCGGCAACCGGCTGGGCCATCAGGGCGACAATCGAGCGTTACCGTTACTGGATTCCGGCCTGCGCCGGAATGACGAGCAAAAAGCGGGCTACGGCATCTTGAGGAACGAAGCCGCTCTCACGGCTGCAGCGAAAACTCATCCGCATCCATCCACGCCGGAAAGCGCTCGCGATGCGCCAGCAGCGGCGCCGGATCCAGCGTCACCGTCGCCACCTGCTCCTGCGGGCCCAGCTCGATCAGCGGCTCGCCGACGGCATCGAGCACTGCACTGTCGCCCGCGTACGGCAAGTCGTTGCCGTCCACGCCGACGCGATTGAGCCCGATCACATAGCTGAGGTTCTCGATCGCACGCGCGCGCAGCAGCGTGCGCCATGGCTGGCGGCGCGGCGCGGGCCAGTTGGCGACGAACACGGCCAGGTCGTAGTCCATGCCGCCCGCCGCCGCTTCCGCGCGACGGTTGCGCAGCCACACCGGAAAGCGCAGGTCGTAGCAGACCTGCGGCAGGATGCGCCAACCCTTCAGCTCCACGACCAGCCGCTCGCGGCCGCCGCCGTAGCGGGTGTGCTCGCCGGCCATGCGGAACAGATGGCGCTTGTCGTACTGCGCGAAGCTGCCGTCCGGGCGCACCCACAGCAGGCGGTTGTAGACCGTGTTGCCTTCGCGGATGGCCAGGCTGCCACACAGGGTGGCGCCAACTTCCTGCGCCAGCGCGCGCAGCCATGCCACGCCCTCGCCGTCCATGGTCTCGGCGCTGGCGCGGGTGTCGTTGCTGAAGCCGGAGAGAAACGTCTCCGGCAGCACGATCAGGTCGCTCTTCCCCGCCACGCCGCGCACCAGCGCGCCGTAGTAGTCGCGGTTGGCCGGCGCGTCGTGCCAGCGCGTGGCGCCCTGCACCAGGCTGACGGTCAGAGCTTGCATAGGCGCTCCGCCGCAGCGTCCATGGTGGCATCGCTCTTGGCGAAGCACAGGCGGACCAGACGCGTATCCGGCGCGGTCTCGTAGAACGGCGCCAGCGGGATCGCCGCCACGCCGCCCTGCTTCACCAGCCATTCGCAGAAGGTCACGTCGGGTTCGTCGCGGATCGCCGAATAATCGACCAGCTGGAAGTAACCGCCCGGCACGTCCAGCAGCTTGAAGCGCGACGGCGCGATCAGCGCGCGGAAACGATCGCGCTTGGCCTGGTAGAACGCCGGCAGTTCCAGGTAATGCTCCGGCGTGCTCGCCATGAATTCGGCGAACGCCACCTGCGCCGGATGGAAGGTGCAGAAGGTGAGGTACTGGTGCACCTTGCGGAACTCCGCCGACAGCGCCGCCGGCGCCACCGCGTAGCCGAGCTTCCAGCCGGTGCAGTGATAGGTCTTGCCGAACGAGGACACCACGATGCTGCGCGCGGCCAGCTCAGCGTGGCGCAGCACGCTCTGGTGCAGCGCGCCGTCGAACACGATGTGCTCGTACACCTCGTCGGACAGCACCACGATCTCGGTGTCGCGCACGATCGCGGCCAGCTGGTCCAGGTCGGCCGCGGACAGCACCGCGCCGGAAGGATTGTGCGGGCTGTTGATCAGGATCATCCGCGTGCGCGGCGTGACGGCGTCGCGCACGCGCTGCCAGTCGACGCCGAAGCTGGGCACGGTGAGCGGGATGTGCACCGCCTTCGCGCCCTGCAGCTCGATCACCGGCTCGTAGCTGTCGTAGGCCGGGTCGAACACGATCACTTCGTCGCCGGCGCGCACCACCGCGGCAATCGCCGCGAACAGCGCCTCGGTGGCGCCGGAGGTGACGGTGACCTCGCCGGCGGCGTCGATGCGGCGCCCATACATGCGCTCGGTCTTCAGCGCGATCTGTTCGCGCAGGGTCGGCAGGCCGATGCCGGGCGCGTACTGATTGCGCCCTTCGGCCATCGCGCGGGCGATCGCCTCGCGCAATGCCTGCGGCGGTTCGAAATCGGGAAAGCCCTGCCCCAGGTTCACTGCCTGGTGCTCGACGGCGAGCTGGCTCATCACGCTGAAGATGGTGGTGCCCACCTTCGGAAGCTTGGTGTCGATATGCATCGATGCTCTAAGGGTTTGGAAGGCCAAACGGGATGCTAGCACGCGCGCGCTTGCCGGCTTTCCGGCGGGGCCGCCTTCAGACTTCCGGGCATGGCCGCTTGCGGCACTGCTCGTGCTTCTGCAGCGTGGCCTGCGGCAGGCGCTCGGCCAGGAAATCGACGAAGGCGCGCACGCCCGGCAGCAGGCCGCGGCGGCTCGGATAGACGAAGTGCATGGTGCCCTCGGGCACGCTCCAATCCGGCAGCAATACTTCCAGGTCGCCATTGGTGATGGCCGGCGCGCAGACGAATTCCGGCAGCAGCGTGACGCCGATGCCGCGGCGGGCGGATTCGAGCAGCACGGAGAAATCGCCGCAGATCAGTCGTGGCTGGATGTCCACCACCACGCGCTCGTTGTCCGCGCCAAGCAGTTCCCAGCTGTGCGCGCCCTCGTGCTCGTTCATGGCCAGCGCGGGAATCGTCGACAGATCCGACGGCAGCTTCGGGCGCCCCGTCTGCTCCATCAGCTTCGGGCTGGCCACGATCAGCACGCGCGACTGGCCGAAGGTGCGCATCACCAGGGTGGCGTCCGTATCCAGCTTGGCGCGCACGCGGATCGCCAGGTCCACGCCTTCGCCGATCAGGTCGACGCGGCGGTTGGTGGCCTGCAGGCGCACCTGCACCTTGGGGTACTGCGCCAAAAAGTCCGGCAGCACGTGGGCGACGATGGTCTGCGCCAGCGAATTGGGGCAGCTCACCCGCACCACGCCGCGCGGCTCGGTGCGCAGCTCGTCCACGGCGTCCTGGGCGGCGCGCGCTTCTTCCAGCACGGCGCGGCAATGCGAATAGAAGCGCTCGCCCACCTCGGTCACCACGAAGCGCCGCGTGGTCCGCTGCAGCAGGCGCACGCCGAGGCGGTCCTCCAGCTGCGCGATGCGCTTGCTCAGGCGGGACTTGGGAATCCCCAGGGCCCGTCCGGCGGCCGAGAAACCGCCGTGCTCCACCACCGCGGCAAAGAAATAGAGGTCGTTGAGGTCCTGCAGGGCGCCGTCGAGTACGCTCATCGTCGTTTCCAATATGAAACAATTAGTTCGTCATCACCCGTCTTATCGGGAGATTGTTCCAAGAATATCGTTATTCCCGTCGCCGGCATACCGACCGGCCCCCGAACGAGGCATAGCGCCATGAAACTCCTGCATATCGATTCCAGCGCCCTGGGCAGCCACTCGGTCTCCCGCGGCCTGACCGCCGCCATCGTAGCCGAGCTGGTCCGCGAACAGCCGGGCGTCGAAGTGAGCTATCGCGACCTGGCCGCCAAGCCGCTGCCGCACTGGAGCCCGGTGGCCGACGCCGCCGATCCGGCCGCCGTGCTCAGCAGCGAGGTGCTGGAAGAGTTCCTGGCCGCCGACGTGATCGTGATCGGCGCCCCGATGTACAACTTCTCGGTGCCCAGCGCCCTGAAGGCCTGGATCGACCGCGTGGCGGTCGCCGGCAAGACCTTCCAGTACACCGCCAACGGTCCGGAGGGCCTGGCCAAGGGCAAGCGCGTGATCATCGCCTCCAGCCGCGGCGGCTTCTACGGCCAGGGCAGCGCCGCCCAGTCGTTCGACTTCCAGGAGCCCTACCTGCGCGCGGTGCTGGGCTTCCTCGGCATCACCGAGGTGGAATTCGTCCGCGCCGAAGGCGTGAACGTCAGCGCGGACCACAAGACCGAGGCGCTGAAGACGGCGCAGGCGAGCATCGGCGTGGTGGCTCGCAAGGCCGCTTGAGTTCCGCTGACCCCAGCACCTCCATCGAAGGTTCCGAGACTCAGCAATCTGGAGCCGCCGGATGTAAAAAGGCCCCGTGCCGAACGGCACGGGGCCTGCGCAAGCCAGATGGTCACCCGCCCTGGCCGGGCTTGACTGCCTCGAAAATGGTATTGCAGTTACCCACGATGCCGCTGGACGGCTCGTATAGGTTCCAGGCTCTTGCCACAAAGCCGAGGTCTTCCAGCTTGCGCATCATCTCGGTCCCGAAAATCGTCCAGACGGGGACTCCCTCGCCTGGACGAACCGGGTCTCCGTGATACAGCTTCTCCGCCAGATACCTGATCTCCCCGTTCTCCCATACCGCCCTGCCTGCGCGCGCGGCTGGGCCACGCACCATTCGTCGGGATATCGACCAAGGCCTACGCAGCATCCCATGGATGCTGCGCCGTTCCGTCTCGCGGCATCAGTTTTTTCCGGCCTCGTACACGGCCTTGCCGTCCACCCAGGTGCTGAGCGGCTTCAGGTCCGCGATCTGGCGCGGCGGGATGGTCAGCGGGTCGGCGTTGAGCACCACGAAATCGGCGCGCATGCCTTCCTTCAGCATGCCCACCTCGCGTTCCATGAAAGCCGCGTAGGCCGCGGTGCGGGTGAAGCCCGCCAGTGCCTGGATGCGGCTGACCTTCTGGTCCGGCAGCCAGCCGCCCGGCGGCTGGCCCTTCAGATCCTGCCGCGTGATCGCCGCATAGATGCCCAGCATCGGGTTGGGACTTTCCACCGGGAAATCCGAACCGAAGGCCAGCGGCACCTGCTCGTGCAGGAAGCGCTGCCAGGCATAGGCGCCCTTCAGGCGCTCCACGCCCAGGCGCTGCGCCGCCCACGGCATGTCGGAGGTGGCGTGGGTCGGCTGCATCGAGGCGATCAGGTGCAGCCGGGCAAAGCGCGGGATGTCCTCCAGCGCCAGGATCTGCGCATGCTCGACACGCCAACGGTGATCGCCCTGCGCGTCCTTGCCCAGCGCTGCCTGGTAGGTATCCAGCACCATGCGATTGCCGCGGTCGCCGATCGCATGCGTGGCCACCTGCACGCCGCACTTGTGCGCCTTGTCCACCGCGACGCGGTAATCCTCAGGCGAGGTGACGAAGATGCCGCGGTTGCCGTGGTCGTCGTTGTAGTCCTGCAGCAGGGCCGCGCCGCGGCTGCCCAGCGCGCCATCCATGTACAGCTTCACCGTATGCATGCGCAGGCGGCCGCTGGCATCGCTCCACTGGCCGCCCTGCATGCACAGCCATTCCAGCGCGGCATGGTTGCCGTCGGCCATTTCATACAGGCGCAGCGGGATATCGCCTTCCTTGACCATCTGCTGCAGCACGCGGAAATCGTCCAGGCTGACACCGGCGTCGTGCACGCCGGTGAGGCCCTGCGCGACCAGTTCCTTGAAGGCGCGGCGATACATCTCGCGCGTCTGCGCCGGGGTCCGCGGCGGCACCGCACTGCCCACCAGCGGCTGCGCACCGTCGATCAGCACGCCGGTGGCGCGCGTGCCGACGCGCACGATGCGGCCACCGTCCGGCTGCCAGTCGCCGTCGAGCGACTTGCTCGCCTTCTTCATCGCGGCGGTATTGGCCCAGGAAGCATGGCCGTCGATGCGCTCGAGGAAGACCGGGCGATCCGGAAAAGCCTGATCGAGATCGGCCGCGCTCGGAAATTGCTTATCCGGCCACAGGTTCTGGTCCCAGCCGCGGCCCATCAACCAGGCGTCCTTGGGCAGCTTCGCCGCGAAATCCTTCAGGCGCTGCACGATCTCGGCCTTGGAATGCGCACCGACCAGGTCGGCCTGCCCGCGGATCATGCCCAGTCCCAGCACGTGTCCATGGGCATCGATCAGGCCGGGGATCACCGTCGCGCCGTGGGCATCCACCGACTCGGTGCCGGCGAACTTCTGCTGCAGATCGGCGGTATCGCCTACTGCCAGCAGGCGGCCTTCGCTGTCCCAGGCCAGTGCCGTGGCTTCCGGTCTGGACGGATCGAGCGTATGCACGCGGGCGTTGACGAGCAGCGTGGCGGCCTGCAGGGGTGCGATGGCGAACGCCAGCAGCACGGCGGCGGCGAGACGGCGGGACAGGTGCATGGGCGCGTCCTGGGGAGGGAATCGCGCCACTTTGCCCGCGGCCGGGCAGGAATGACAAGAAGCGGATGGTGTCGCGGCGGCGGATCAGCCTGCGACGGCGAACGCTCCGACCGCACGCGGTCCGATCGCGCGGGTTTCGTACTGGGCCAGCCGGATCGCCGAACCGAGCCCCGGCATCTCCACGCAGACCGCGCGGCCGGAACGCGAGTGCTCGTCGCGCGCGACTTCCCGCGCCAGCGTGATGGCCGGCCCCAGGCGCAGATCGCTGAACAGGCAGAATCCCGAACGGCAGATATTCCACTGGCCTTCGGTCGATGGCTTGAGCGCGTAGATGATCATCGTGCGTGCCCCCTTTGGGATGAAGTACGCCGGCCATCGGTCGCGCATCCGTGCAAACGCCCGCTTCGCCAGCATGACAAGCATGCATTGGCTTGGGGATGCGTCCTATCGGCGAGCGGCACCGCGATGTGTAGGCGATGGACTACGTATTTGTGGGCCAAGTCTCAGTTTTGCCCTCCAAGACGGGTTTTGGCCTAGGCTTTTGATGTCATGGCAGCGAGACGCTGCCATGCCCGCGGGCACTGCCAGGATTATTCCGCGCAAACAAAAAGGCGCCCCGGGGTGCGGGGCGCCAAAGCCTGGGGCTCAGGGGCATGAGCCATACAGAAGAACGCCCCGGTCATCGGCTGGCGCGAGCGGGAAGCTCACCGCCTGACTCGCGGGACGAATTCAGATTGCGCCTTTTCGCAATGAGCACGTAGCGGCGAACAGCGCGAGTCTTTGTAAGGGATTTCCGATGAGCGTCGTCGGCATCGCCGCCGGAGCGGCTGGAGTGCGCCATCGAACAGCCCGTCAGCACAGCCTTACCAGCCGCGCGGGCCTATGGATCGGGCAATAAAAAACCCGCCATAAGGCGGGCTGCGCTTCCAGGCACGAAATGCGGGGTTGCCGTGATCCGGCTGCACTCCTGTGCCCCAAAAAGAAAAGCCCCATCCGTGGGGCTTGCAGCCATCCGTAGCCGCTTCGTCCTTAGTGTCCGGGGCATCGGCAAAGGAGCCTGACTTGCCGGACGAGAGATAGTTTGCGGATTTGTCGTAGGTAGGTGTAGAGGTGAAAGGCGCGTCGTTGTGTAGGGGAACCCCTACAAACAGGGATGACAGGCCGCCAGCCGCTACTGCCCAGGGCAAAGCCGGCCTCATCCGCCCACCTTCATTTCGCCTTCGTGCGACCTGCGCATTCCCGTTGCGGCATGGCGCCCAAGATGGCCCGACCAGGCCACGTTGAGATCGCCATGACCGACGCCTCGTTCCTGAAACGCAACGGCCTGAGCATCGCCGTCATCCTGATGATGCTTACCTCCTGGCTCGGCTAGGCCCTGACCGGACATGCCGCGCACAACGATGAGCTGCACCGGCACGGACAATCGGGCATAGGCTTCGCCGCCTACCTGGCCAGCGGCGACTTCTGGGCCGCTACGTTCGAGAACTGGGAGAGCGAATTCCTGCAGATGGGTGTCTATGTGCTGCTGACGGTATGGCTGCGCCAGAAAGGCTCGGCCGAGTCGCGGCCATTCGATGACGACGACGAAACGCCAAAACCGACGCCTCTGCATCTCCAGCCCAGGGCATGGCGTCACGGCGGCATCCTGCGCTGGCTCTACGCCAATTCGCTGTCGATCGCCTTCATCGCCTTGTTCGGCCTGTGCTTCGCCGGGCACCTGCTCGGCAGCTGGCGCAAGGCCCTGGAAGAAGCCATCGCGCATGCCCAGCCGGCCATGACGCTGAGCGCGTATGCGACCGATCCATCGTTCTGGTTCGAATCCTTCCAGAACTGGCAGAGCGAATTCCTGGCCGTCTTCTCGCTGATCGTGCTGTCGATCTTCCTGCACCAGAAAGACTCTCCGCAGTCCAAGCCCGTCGATGCGCCGCATGGCCAGACGGGAGGTTGATCACGGGTCCATATCGATCGGAGCAGGCCCGTCACTGCTCCCTTGCCGCCTTCGCTCTTTCGGCACGCCATTGAACCGTCCAGAACAACAAGCCCGATACGGCGGCGGCCGCAGCGTTGATCGGAACATCGCTTGAGAGAATGTGCGTGGGGTGGGCGATAAGCATCGTTACCAGCGCTCCAACGGCCGCGCCCGACAGCATGCTGGTCCACCAGCGAAAAGCGTTGATCCGCACCACCAGGCGATAAAGCGGATAACCGAGTAACACCGTGAATCCGAGAGCCATCGCATAAGCAATCAACGAAAACACGACACTGGTTACAACATCGAAGCTCGCGTAAAAAATCGACTCCACCATGCCGACGACAATGATGGAAATTGGAGCAATCAAGCACCCCACCACCTCGGCGGCACTTCGAAATATCGCAGATCGATCGGCTTCCATGGCTATGCCTCTTCCGTCCAGGCTCGGCAGCAACCGAGCTGACATCCTCGACACCCCGCCCAAGCGTCACAGCCCTATGCGCACCGTGTTGACCTCACAACGAGCGCGTCACCCAGGGGCAACTTCGACTATGCCACGGTGCGAGCTGCGGCATTCGCCGCAGCGGAGTACGACATGAGCAATTCCAACAACCCCAACAACCCCAACAATCCTCCCCAGAAGGCACCGCCGGTCGACCCGACCAACGATCCGCAGAAGAAGCAGGCAGATGAACAGTCTCAGGAGCAAAAGGACACCAGACAGCGCCAGCCCGATCAAGGCGAGCAGCAAGGCAAATAAACCCGCCGCTCGCATGCACGGGGCCGCTGTGAAGCGGCCCCGCTTTCCTGGTGTCGCGGAAGTCGGTGACAGTCTCTGAATACCTTGGATGTCCGGCAACAAAAACCCCGCAAGCAATGCGGGGTTTTTTGGAACCGGGATGTCACCCCGGAATTTCAATTGGTGCCAAGGGGAGACCCAATATGAAAGTCAACATCTTGATTTTCAAGATAAAAAATGAGCAGCCTTCCAAATTCATGCCCAAATTCATGCCCAAAGGGTGTCGCTTGCATCGGGACTACCCTAGAACCCATGACCTATCCCCTGCCCCATAGATAGCTGATAGGTTCGCCGAGCGCTACCGGTCTCGGTGGTCGGGGCCGGAGTTGCCTCAGTGAACAGGGAGCGTGCCATGGCAGGTCGATATCTCTTAAGGCGTTCGGGCACTCAGTACGACTTTGTACTGCAAGCAGCCAACTATCAGACCCTCATTACCAGCGAACGCTATACGACGAAGCAAAGTGCAGAAGCGGGCATCGCTTCTGTACGCGTCAACTCTCCTAACGATGCGCGGTACAACCGACTTACCGCGAAAGATGGAAGCCCCTACTTCGTACTGAAGGCCGCCAACGGCGAGCCCATCGGCACCAGTGAGACCTATTCATCCACTGGCGCAAGGGACGGCGGCATCGAGGCAACCAAAACCGTTGGGCCAACGGCTCCCGTGGTTGACGAAACTTAAGGAGCTAATCGGCGTTGCACCGAAGGGCGCCATGTGGCGCCCTTTCTACGTCAGATAACACTAGTTACACAGCGGCGGAAAGGTCTTGGCGATCAAGCAGCATGACCCACCCAAGCCCACTTCATCACCCGTCGTCCTTCTTTGATTCTTTCTTAATGGTGGCCACAACAGCCGCCACTATGGTGGATATCTCCTGACTCGGAGAAATTGTCAGCTTATGCCGGTCATAGATCCGCCCAGGTGGGTTGGAGACTGTGGCTAGCGTGTCCTGGCAAAGTTTTGCCAACGGACTTCCCTCGCCGGCTAACTCTCCCACCTCCTTCATCTGCTGCCGGAAACCTTCAAAGGAAGACGAAATCGCAGATTTGTAGCCATAGTCCTCCTCCAGTCGCTTGGCGAGCGCAGACTCTCGACCAGAGTGCAGAGTTAGCCAAAGTAGAGCCGCCGCAACAGGGAATCTGGCTAACCAAAGACGTACCAACTCGTCGTACGAAAGTACCGTCTGCGACGTAAGAGCATGCCAAAGCCCCGTCAACCCTAAAGCAATCAGGGCGAACAGCGATCCGATGAATACCCACTGCCAACGCCTCTGAGGCATCTTGAATGTTTCGGCCCTTGAATTAAACGCGTGCGCCAGTCCAGCACTCGTTGCGCCAGGAAGTAATCCAACAATTGTCTTTAACTGCTGATCTGATTCCTCTATGAGCTTCTTCAGGCGCTGCTCATAAGAGAGAATTTCTGCTTCAAGCTTAGATGCCTTGTCCGCAAGGGCCTTTGTATCTTTGGATGCCTGCTGAGATGTCTTTAAAGCCTCAGCAATGGCTCCGGAAGAAGCATCCACCGTGGACTTAGCCGAGGATATTTCCGCAGCCATTCGCACTACATCGTCGGACGCAGACTGACCTCTCGATTTAAGACCATCAATCCCCGAAACATCTGCATTCGCCTTAGCTACCGCTTGCGCAAGCTCCCCGCGAAGTCTCTCGGACTCTGCCTGCGCCGCCTGAACTACCTTAAGCTGCCCCTCAACCGTTGTCTGTACAGCATCCACTCGCGCCGCTGACGAACTCGCCGTACCGCTTAGTAGATTCAAGGCGTCAGCCTTACTATTCATGTCTATCAATACTGCTTCAGCTGCGCGTCGCGCCTCATCAATCTTGGTTAGCGCCAGCCCGATTGAATCTTCTACAGAGATTGAATCTTTCAAAACTTGGCTAACTGTCGGCGTTCCCATCTGACTATCGCCCTGGGGCGGCAAACCAGCCGCCTCCACTCCCTGTTCCTCTGCCATACCCCCTCCCCCATTCGTGAGTGGGCTGACATTAACCGATTTGGGTAATTCAAGACGGGGGCCAATAAGGCCAAAGGTGCATTGGTTCCACTAGTCAAATAAACCCCGTGTAGGAAACCCCCTATAGTCGGCATCGTCTAATGGGCACTACCCGGCCCAGCTAGCCAGGGCATAGGATTGGCCCTAACTGGCTGCAACGGCCAGGTCAACCACAGGGGAACAACTCATGCGCAAACTCAGCATCTTGCTGGCGGGCTGCTTGTTGACTCTTTCCTTTGCCGCAGTTGCCAAAGGCGGTGGTCACGGCGGTAGCCATGCCTCGGTCGTCCATGTCAGCGGGCACACGACCAAGACTGGCACCTACGTCCCGTCCCATTATCGCACCGGGGCCGACAGCTCCAAGTCAAACAACTGGTCCACCAAGGGCAACGTCAATCCCTATACAGGAAAAGCAGGGACGAAGAACCCGTATGCGCACTAAGAGCAAACGCATAGGCCTGCATAGCCTTATTGCAGGCTTCCTATTTGTCACCTCTCCTGCGTTCGCAGGCCTTGCTGACGATCTTGGCGACTTCGTCGGCTACACGATAATTGCCAGCAAGACTATTGATGGGTGGTATGACCCCGATGGGAAGAAAGGTGATTCCTTCGAGGGATGCGAGTTTGATAGAACCATCGTCTTCACGGACGGCAAGGTTCTGCATTGCGCAACCTACCGGTATCAATACGGTTACCACCCTAAAGCGGTCATCCTGTCTGACGGCAGGCAAGTAAAAATGGTTATCGACAACCAGATTTACGACATGCGGCTTTAAACGCAAAAAAGGAGGGGCCAGCCGCACGGCACTGGCGGTTTGGCCCCTAAGTTTTCGCTTGAGGTAAAACATGAGTCCGGCAGCGTAGCCACCGGGTCGAGCGGCGAGGCGTCACTTTGCTGCCCGGATCGCAAAGTGAGACAAAGTGCCACTGAATTTCCCAGGCATGGCGAGGCTTACGGATTTCTAGTCGTGGCAATAGCCGGCAATCCATAGACATAGTGGCCCAACAAGCCCTGCTGCTACGTCGCTCTCTGGCGAGCAAAGTAGGCATCTATCGCATCAGCCGCCGCAGTGGAGTTGGCCATCTTCTAGCCAACCCTATTGGCAATGCGGCTGTTGATCGCTCCGATGGTGTCCGAAACGCCAAGGCCGGCTGCGGTACCCAGGGCAGTCCCGACAGGACCGAACGAGGATCCGAGAATCCCGCCCGCGGCGGCACCAATGGCGCGACCTAGGAAGCCGCCCTTCACCCCGAGGCTAGGCCCATAGATAGCCTTTGAGAGCAACCCGGTAGCCTATAAATCGGCCGCCGTGCTCGGACCCGATGCGGCTACCTTGGCATCCGAGATAGAGCGTCGCATAAGGCTATCGCGTAGGTTCTCCATCTACGTGCGAGCAGCCTGTGCCATTGGGTACTAGGCGTCGTCGTCCTGACGAAGCAATTGCTTCACCCTCGCCAGCGCAAGCTACGGATCACCAGAAGCGTTAAGGCTACCTGGAGCATTAGGGTCAAGAAGCCCACCAACTGCTTCCATCGTATTGATGGGCTCGGACGCCCTTGCATACGTGGCCAAGTAATCACGATAGCCCGGTGCGACGCGTTCGATAGCGTTGACAATCGAATCCCTAGCAGGCCCATAACCGAGCGCACCCTAGCCGTTGGTGTTGGCGAGCATCTTGGACGCCTCTTGCCTCACGGCGTCCAGCATGTCCGTTCCAACCTTACCACGGATATTTGCAGCCCCATTGATGGAGTCAATGAGTTCACCGAACCGGGCACCATTGTTTCCAAGAACGCCTAGCGGACCATTCTTGAGTGTATGCAGGACATCCAGAACAGGCTTGGGGTTAACCATGTTGTTGTCGATCGCTTGACGTGCCTGAGCAAATGCATCTTGCGTCTTCTTGCTAAACACGCCGTCTTCGAGATCCTTGAGCGCAGCCCAAGCATCATCCTCCTGCATGGCACCGCTCTTCACCTGGTCAACGACACTCCTGGCCGATTTGAGCGAGTCAAAGTCATTGGCTGACATGCGCCCCGGCTTGTTCAATATCGAGTCGAATGCATCCTATGCTCCGGCCCACCGAACAATGGGGCGTGAGTCCGTCAAGTACTGCTGCACGAACGGATCAACTGCGGTACGGCGATTTGCTTTGGCAGCCTGCATGTCAGCATCCGTGCCGGCAAGCTGCTGCACCAGCGACAAGCGTGCATTATTGTTCGCTGCATCCTGGGCAGCAAAGGACGGAGCTGTCGCGGGGTTGTTGCGCAGCGCACGTTCTACCTACACCGCCTCCGGCGTTTGCAACACCTGAGCAACCGAAGGGCTTTCTCCCGGCACGAGCTGAGGCGCGCTACGCAGGAGCCCGGCCACCACCGGATTGTTACCAGTCATACGCGCCACATTGGCGTTAGCAATGGCGCTGGGATTTGTGATGTGTTGAACGGCATTCTTGACACCACCTCCCAGTAGGCCGCCAGTATCTAGGCCAACCTTCATCAGCGGCCCCGTGGCCGCGCCAAACCCAATCTGCAAGGCCTTCTGGTCAGCGTAGGAGGGCGTAGGAGCCTTACCCTCCACCAAATCCTGCAGGTTGTTCTGCGGGCCGCTGGTGACGGGCTGGGAGGCGCCAATCAAGGCCCCCTCCGTTGCCAGAGTGCCGAGCTTGCCTAGGTACGTGGTTGCCTTGGGCAGCACACCGAGCGCGCGAAGCTCGCCAATTCCAGTCAGCCAGGGAAGCGTCTCGCCTACACCGGCGCCAATATACGAACCTGCCGTATCTGGCGTGGCTTGCTGGTAGGCCTGCTCGCGTCGCTGGATATAGCTGTCGAGGTCGCGCGTCATTCCCTTCAGGCCACCACCAATCGGACTGGCGGCATTGAGGTGCATGACGCCCTAGGCAATGCCAAGAGGGAGATTGCCAAGATGATGAAGCGCGGCATCCCCCATATTGTTGCCGAAGTCGTTGACTCTTTGGTAAAGCGAGCGCTCGGGCGGCGCCAGCTCGGAAGAAACAACAGCGCTCGTTCCGGGCTGACTCTAAAGATCGGACAGCTTCTGAGTCTGGCCGTTGAGTTCAGATAACTTGGGCATCACTGCACCTCCTGCATTTCGGGATCGGTCGGATCAGACAAGCCAATCACCCTCCATTTCTTGCCATTGACAGTGAGTACCTGTCCAATCATGTAGCGCTTGGCTTTGACATCGCTCCTTTGCATCTGAGCACTACCCTGCTGTGCCTTGCCTTGATCCTTTCCTGTTCCATAGAGAGCATTGCCGGCAAGCGACTTGATATCGTCCAGCACTTTCTGTTGATCAGTGGAAAGGATGTTAAGCCGAGAAGCTGCCATTGGACCAAGAGCGGTTACGGCTTGATCATTGATCGCCGTAAGGCGCCCCTGAACAAGATCCGCAAGGGTGCCCAAGGATCCTTGGAGCTTTTCGATCGGCTGCGACGGATCAAGCATCTGAGCGACATGCTCGCGGTCGGCCAGTGCGGATCCCGTCCCCGCAAACAGCTTTGCCGTTTCGTCACCTATGGACTTGGCGGCCTGTTGATAGGCACCAAGTGCACGCGTGTACTAAGGATCGGTCTTTCCTTGCTTGGTCGCCCACCAATTTTTCGCTCGGTTGTAATCTGCAACGCTGCTCAGGTCGAGCTTGGGCATGATGCTTGAGATAGTCTGCAGATGATTTGCAATCGTCTATACAGACCGAATTTGATTGGCTGGAGCGTTCGGCGACGTGGCACTAGTGAACTGCTTCGCCGCATTGGCTCGCGCATCGTAATTCGTGGCGTCGAAATCGGGGTCAGCCTGCACAACATCCTGCATGAGCTGCCAAGACTGCGGATTCTTCAACGAGAATCCCTTTGGGATCGGATAACGGCCATCAATAACAGACTGTGCGAGCTGCTTCCTGGCAGGTGGGAGCGTATCCAAATATTGTTGACCGGTAGGAAGATTGCCATCAGGCATGGGTACGGCTGTGGCGTTACCCATGACCGTCTACGGCTTTACCCCATAAGCAGCCTCAAGTGCGGCAGGCTGAGGCACGCCAAATTTAAGCAGCTTTGCGTATTTCTCATCCTCGGCATTGATCGTCTTGGACGGAGTTTGAAAGCTAATGCGGCCCGGTGGCAGGTTGGCATCGGATGAGGCGTCTGACCGCCCAGCCAGTTCCAATACCTTGGGTACGTAATTTTGCGTCTCTGCAGGAGCGCTCGCCAGAGCGGCCTGCGTATTGCCGCCATTAGTCGCAAGAGCCTTGTCCCAATTACCCGGCCCCCAGTTGTAAGCGGCCAAACCACCCGCCGTACCGTATTTGTTGGTAAGTGCCCCAAGATACTGCTGGCCAACGCGGTACGTGTCCCGCGGCGTTCCGTTAGAAGGCGCGATACCAAATCCGGCGCTGGCGGCTGTGGACGGCATCACCTGCAGTAAACCAGTTGCGCCCTTGGGGGACACGGCATCGGGGTTGCCGCCAGATTCTACCTGCTGGACGCGAGCAAGTATCTGCGGCGAAACATCGTACGGTGACTCGCTGTTGGTGATCGGCAGAGATAGCGAGGGGCGACTGCTCTATTGCTGAGCGCTCCCGTCCTGAAGGTATGAGTTGAATCCATCTGGATACACCTGCATCGCTCCCTTGGGCGTGTCTCTCAATTCAGGCTTTCCGCCATGGAGCATGAACAGTGCATTCGTAGCGTCTTCGGGATAAGACTTGCCGTACTCACGGACAGCTGATGCAACGTCTACATTGCCGTTGGCGTCCGTGTTGTTAGCGATGGCTTGCCGGAGCGCAAATTTTTGGTCTGCCTCACGCTTCGAGTTGGCTTGTGCAAACTGCATATTCCCCAGGGTCGCTTGCTCGATGGCACCCGTGTAGCGGCGACGCTGTAGGTCGTCCGCGCCCGACTGGACACTATCTAGGCCGCCGAGAAGGCCACTGGAGATCGCCTAGAAAGGCGTGACGCCAGGCTGGCCGTTCGCAGAGAGAATGCCCAAACCTGCGCGAAGCAGGCCCTGGTTAATGAGTACTCGCTAGTCGTCTTTAGACAAGCCCAGACCGTAACCCGTGGTCGTAGGCTAGGCACTGCCAAACATTGAGTCAAAGAGTCCCATGGCTCATACCTCCTAGCCGTTCTGTCGAATGTTGTACATGTGTCTATCCTCAGCGAATGAATTTTTTGATTTGCTTTGATTGAGAATCAAAGTACGGATTTAGTGGATCTGCCTGGACGCCGACTTTCCGCTGGCACTGCCAATAGCGACAACCTTCCCGTCCTCGTCACCATCGGTAACCACCTTCGGAACCGGCACCCACGCCTCAATGATTCCGAGGACGTGCGCATATGGGATCCATACCGTCAGTGGCGACGGATCATCTTCATAGCCGGCGACAGTGAAGCCAAGCAAACTTGAGTGAAGGATGTTTATGCCAGAACAATGCAGCACCGGATGGCTAGACCCACCCTCCTAACCAACCTCCTGAGGGAACTGCATGAATGCAGATGCTCCCTCTTTGTGCAGCTAGGCAAGTGGTGACGTGCCATCGATGATGACGCGGTATTGCTTCACGTAGTCAATGCCAGCGATCTGTGTGTTTTCCATAGTCGTCAATCCTTTCAGTTGCCAAAGTAGCCTTGACCGCGGATCGCTCGGCGAGCGGCAGCCCCTACCGGGCGCGTGCCAATGTTCAAGCCAGGACCGATGTAGCCGGCCGGTTGACCATTGACCTGGCCAAGCTGTGGACGCCGAAGAGCGCCGCCAAGCAATCCAGTTGGCGCTTGGCCTCCAGTTGGCAGGCCGGACGTACCGCCCGCAAGAGCGGAAAGGAGGCCGTAGATGTCCGTGCTCTGCCTGCCCTGCTGGGAGAGGGCCCATGGCCCCAGCTACGACCAATCGATTCCCTGCGATGCGGGCACAGCATTTCCGCCGCCAAGGACGTTTGAATAGTTCATACCCTAAGTGTTGCCAGTGTCCCAAAGAGGCATATAGGGCGAGAGAGACGACGGGTCATAGGCCATCTACGGCTAACCGGTGAGGAAATTGAATGGCATAGGTCACCTCACAAGTAGTAGCCGAGCAAGCCGACGCCGGCGCCGATAGCCGTACCCCAGCCAGGAGCTACGGAACCAGCTGCACCGCCAGCGATCATGGAGCCGATGGCACCACCCGCGGCGGCACCACCGCCAGCCGAGGCCAACGCACCGCCAGCAGTACGGGGCTTATAGGCGGGATTGAGGCCACTGGTCGCAGAGCCGGTGAAGTTGCCAGAGATCGAGTTCAAGGCATTGCCATAGTTGTTGAGCTGCTGCTGGGCATAGCCATAGTTGCGCATATACCAGTCGTTGTAGTTCTGATTAATGGCGCCCTGGTTGTAGTCCTGGATCAACGGCGACAAGCTGCCGTACTGCCCCAAGAACTGGCTCTGCAGCGCATTCGCACCCGTGACGCCTTGCGAGGCATTGAGGATGAGCCCTGCGTTCTACTGGGCAGCCCCCATGCGGTTGGCGATGTCCTGCTGATAGAGGCCGGCGTTACGTGCCAGGTCGGTCTGCTGGGCCTGCACATTGCGATTTAGGGCGTTCTCTGCCAACTGCTGCTGGTTCTGGTAGTCCTGGCCGTAGAGGCTCGTAGATACCTGCCCAAGGTTCTAGGCGAGGGTGTTCTGGGACTGCTGCATGGCATCGTTGTAGGCGCTACCACCGAACGCCCCATTGGAGGCGAACTAAGCCGCCAGCGCCGGAGAGGTGTTCTTGTTGTAGCTGTCCACGATGCTCTGCTGCGCCTGGTTCACCATCTGGCCGAGGTAGGGGTTCTGTCCGGCGTATTGGTTCGTCCCCACTTGCGTGGTCTGTCCCGTGAGGGGATTGGCACCAGGGTTGACGCTGTACTGGCCGCCCAAGATCTGCTGCAGGGCGTTCTGCTGATTCTGCTGGCTGCCGAGCTGACCCGCTGCGCCCTGCTGGGCCAGCCAGAGGGATTTGTACTGGTCTTCGGTGGGGGCTGCATTGAGCTGCCCCGGGTAGGACTAGTAGGGAAGCTAGTTCACCGCGTTGGTCTGGTTGATGAAGTTCTGATAGTCGCTCTTCAACCAGTCGGGGATCTAGGTGATTGTGGTGGTCGTCGTGTTCTTCGGTTGGCTGCTGCCGCCCATGGTCAAGTCCTCATAGCGATAAATGGTTTTTGGTTTGAACATGCCGTTACTACAAAGGGCCGTGCATGACCCGGCACGGCGACGGGAGGAGGCAAGCGAGCGGGCTTGTCCCCTATATACATAGGTCGCGACGTGGTGTTTTTCAGTCCCGTTCAGCTCAAGCAGTCTGGCGTCAATGTCCGCAAACTGTCCGCTTCGCATGCGGATAAATTGAGTGATCGAGACCACAGAAAGGCCACCATTTTCTACTTAAATCTACTTTAGCAAAGGAGGTATTGAACTGAATTGCACCATTGATATCGATTGTTCTCAATGAAGTGTTAGCACTAGGCCTGACAAACCTCAGCGGCCCACTCCTCTTAATCCAGCCTCGTTCGCCGGATCGGTGTTGTTGTTTACTGTTGTCTGCAATGGCGCGATAGCTAGGTTGGCGGCGGTATCGCCATAAGCCTGCCCTGCCATCCGATCCATGGCCGCCCGAACCTGGCCGATAGATAGGCCCGTAAGCGAACGCGAATAGGCGTCAGCGGCCCGTCTGATCCAAATCCATAGGAGGGATAGGTAGTCGGCCAGGATCGCCCTGTAGGCCGAAGCGCGCATGTGCAATGCCTTCGCCCGCCTGTCTTGGGCAAGCTCCGCGTTCCCGAACAGGATCGCCTGCATGGCGTCGGTGATGGCATGAATATGGGCCGACGACGTATTTCCCCGAAGTCCGCACCGCTTCACCACGGGCCAATACCGCGGCACATCTTCCGTTGCGTAAAGCATGAGGATGGCCTCCTCGGGTGCCGCCAGTTTGGCGAATCCCAAAGCAGCAATGGCGTCTACGTCTCGCCGTATCCTCGGGGCAACCTGAAAGTGTTGATGCTTCCACTTCTTAGGCTTGCGGTGCTTGACCTTCTTAAGAATGGCACTCGCCTGCTTTGCGAGCAGCGCAACTTGCCCAGTGTTAGAAACGGTGTCATCAGTCTCATCGTTCTCGTCTTTGTCTTCGGCCAGCATGAAGCGTCGCCGTTCGCGCTTCAGTACCGATAGATACTGCTCCCTATCGGCGAAGTACTCTGAGTCACGCGTTGAGCGCGCAGAAAGACCGCCTCCGTCAGCCCAATCGATATCGAACGTCCGCCAGCTCGATTGGACAGACATGGCCGTTCCCAACCGCTGTGCGACCAAGTCGATGATTGCTCGCTCCCGCTCGTCAATGGTCCGCCCACCATTGGCCATAGCTCAATCCCCGCCGGATGGCGAGAACAAATCGCATGTGTGCTTCTGCATCGGATAGTACGAACCCTTACCGTGGGTGCACTGCCCTAAAGCCGCCTCCTGATTGATCGCGCTTGACTGGTGGCCACTGCACCCCATGCACTGCACTGACGGACGGGGGATGTAGGCTCCCGCCTTCCGAATCGCACACCAAGGACATCCCAGAGCACGTGGCCAGCCGCCCACAATGGGTAGTACCGCAGCTATGTCGGGATGGGCCCATACCGGCCCGCAGTGATGACACAGGATCGCGGCATCGTGGCCAGCGGGCCTCTTCCCCGCCCACCTCGCGGCCGAGTCATCCAGCAGTGCTAGATAAGCCACAAGTTGGGCGTCATCCAGGCCAGCACAAGCTGCCACGTCCGGATCTTGCAGCCTATGGATATGGACGGCATTGAATCCGTGGCGACCGGCTAATGCTAAAAGGGCTAGCCGAAGATCGTAGACCGGTCTATCCGCAACTGTTGCAACACATGCAACTGGCGTAACGTGTGCAACATCCGCAACAGCTGAAGGGGATAAAGCCCGCCAAGCCAGCTGCTTTAGCGAAAGTTTCGCTGTTGCATTCTCTAGGCGTGCAACTGTGCAACGGGCGTCGGGAATGTTAATCGCGGTCATCATCCGCCCCCTGTCCCGTGTTATGGCGCGCCTTCGGCTTAGTCTTATCGGACGGCAACTTGCCCTCGTCCCGAAGGCGGCGCACCGCTCGGGAGATAGTGGACTTATTCACGCCAAGATCGCTGGCAATCTCAGCCATCGTCATACCAAGGTCGTGCATCTCGATGATCTGCATGTCGGTCGCATCTATGACCTTCCGAGTAGCCCAGGCCTGCGTGCCGTCCGGTAGCGTTTCCAGCTTTGCCTCAAACGGCTCAACATCATCACCACTCAGTGACCGAGCCTTCTCAAAATAGACCTCAAAGCGCGCCCCCTCATTGGGCACATAGTCCGCCGGTCGCCCTAGCTTGATAACGATATCTAGCAAGTCCTCGCGCTTGCTGGTGCCTCGCTGCGCCCCACCCTTGCCGGCGTGATGGATAAACACCACCGCACGGCCCGCCGCACGTTGTGCCAGCTCCCAGGAGGCCACAGGCTCCCAGCTCTCACCCTCGTTCTCTTTGCCCCCGCGGACCAGGCAAGAGATGTTGTCCACGATGACAACCTGAGCGTCTCCCATGCACGCGTTGATTGCCTCCTGACCTTCCAGGCTATACAGATTGGGCATGATCCCAAGGGGCTGCGCATCCGGTGTCATGATGCGTAGATAGTCGGCCGGAGCCTCCTCTATCCGGCTGGCGATGATCGCAGCGAGGCGTTGCTGAAGATCCGCCCCGGGCATCTCTCCGTCGATATACAGCACTCGTACGGGCTGGCTTGCTCGCCAGCCAATGAACTCCCCGCCCGAGGCAAGCGCATAGGCGATGCCCAAGGCAACATGCGTCTTACCCGTGCCACGGGTGGCGTAGATCATGGACAGGGACTGTGTAGTGAGCCACGGGGCCAATAGCACCTCCCGAATTGGGAAGGGCCGCCCCAACAGCTCCGCTATCGACAGGATGACAGGTGGCGCGACGGGCGCATCAGCATGTTGTTGCAGCGTTGCATTCCTAGTGTTTGCAATCGTGCAACTCTCATAGGTCGTCTCATGCTGTCCAACGGCATCCCCTGCCCGGCGAATGGCATCCGCCAACGGGCGCGGCGTCATCTTGTCCAGCAACGCCAAGTCGCGCTCGGCGCGCTCTTCAATGGACCGAATTGCGGGATTGGGGGCGCTCATACCAGAACCTCCCGGGCGATCAGAATCCGCCCCTCGGCCACCCTAAGGCGGTCATGATCAGGACCAACCAGGGTGCGACCGCCAAGCATGTCTTGCGCAGCAATAGCCACCACCGTGGCTTCGCGTGCCAGGACGCCCAGGGTGGCTCGCCAGCCATTCTGCTTGAACGCCTCAGAGGCTTTCCTGCGGCCCTCTAGGCTCAGGTCTTTGATTCGCTCAGGGAATAGGTCCGCCATTTCCAGGCCAAGTGCTCCGAGAATTCCCGGCGTGTCATGGCAGGCGAAGCAATGAAGCATCACGCGGCCATCATCGGCCTCAGTAATGCTGAGCGAGCCCCGGGCTTTGCCGTGGCCATTGGGACAGTCCGCACGCCAGCCATTGCCGTGCTGCCGGACGCCATTAAGGCGAGAAAGAAGGGGGGCAGCGGTCACCGCGTCACCCCCAATAGCAGCAGGGCCAGCACGGCGCAGAGAAGAAGCGCCAGCGGTCGCGTGTCTGGATGGCGCGGCCTCATGCCACCACCTCGCGGGAAGCGGTGATGCGATCGGCACACCACTGGTCAACCTCAGACTCTACCCAGGCACTGACGGCGGCGCCGAGTTTCACATGCCGCGGGAAGCGAGAGGCTGCCTCAAGGCGGTAGATCTGGGAGCGACTAAGGCGCGTGCGTGAGAGAACATCGGGGAGACGGAGGAAACGGATTGGGACGGGAATGGATTCCATGGATACACCCTTGGGTTAGGTGTGCCCAGGTTGCCCGCCCAGAAGGTTCGGCAGAATGCTCCTTGCAATGCACAGGCTAGCCCGTACTACGCATCGGCTAGCCCTGGCTCCGGGGTATTACGAAGTGCCTTGCGGGCAGTAGAGAAGGAAATGTCTAAAGCTCCGCATTCCTCTTCTGCGCAACGGTCTCGGCTATCGTACTTACCGGAAGCCCAGATATCCCGTATAGCATCTCGCTTCGATCTACTGCCGCCAGGTGCGCCGTGTTTAGCGTTAACTGCTTTGCGCGCTTTAGCCACCGTGCTATCGCGATGCGACTCCGCCTGACGCAGCGAAGCTGCCTCAAATGCAGTTCTTACAATAAACCCACCTACATCTGTTAGCTGGCCATCTTGCAGACCAACGCGTTTAGACATAAGTATCGAGTACAGCCCCACACAAGCGGCGGTCTGGGAAAAATCTAGCTGGTTGATCAATGCACGGTCATAGCATTCAGGAAGATCCCCCATCTTCATATCGGACCTGATGAAAAGGTAGCAGTACAACAGGGCGACATTGTCGGCGGTCCTTTGGTAGGCCTCACTCGAAAAATATCCAAACAACCGATCAACCATGCTCTTCTCAAGCGCCGTGAATTCACGCACCTCACCTCGCAGCTCGCTTTCGATACGACCTGTGCGCCTCTGACACTTTGCGCAAGATCCGCGATTGGAAGGTTCCTTCCAGCCTCCTGCACAAGCTCAAGCGGTTTTTTCATCTGCGCTCACCTCTACGCCCTTCAAGGGGTGCCGCGCCAACCGGGGAAGGTGCCCGGGTTTCGGATGGCCGTCCTAGACGCGGCAGCGCCATTTTAAATGCAACGAGAGGGGACCAATTCAAGACGCGCCTCCCAGCCAGACAGCGGAAAAATTCCCTTGTTTTTCAAAACCATTGCCAACCACACAGACTAAAGCCGCGGCAGCCGACTCATAGCCATGCGCGCAAGGAACAGTAGCGTGTCCCCTCCCGGCGGCAGCGCATCAGCTGCCCGCTCATCGGCGATGTCCTGCTCCACCCTGGCCCACGCCTCTTTCGGGCTTAACCCGTCGCAGCACTGGAGGTGCTCGTAGAAGTGTTGGTCCCAACCAGTCCAATGCTTGGGAAACCCGCCGGCTGGAACTTCGCGGACGATCGCCCCGCGCGGGAACTGCAGAATCACAGCGGTAGGCACAATGATCATGGCGTGCCACCCCGTTCAATGGACACCTCGATGGTATGACCGAGCCCCTGCGCCACATCCAAGCAGAACTCGATCAGCCAAGCTTTTCGCGAGCTGATGCCATCATCCTGGACACCGTCGCCGGCCAGCTCCTTGATGCAATCAAGAATGCAATTGAGCTGAGTGACCGCGAACTCCAGCGGCACCCCATCCTCCACCCGCATCAGGTCGCACTGCGCCACGGGGATATTGCAGAAGCCCTGCCCGACTGTTACGGGTTTGACGCTGGTTTGCTTGCTCATGATGTCGCCCCTATGCCTGCATTGCGCGGCTCAAAGAGTCAGCGGTCGATGGTGGTGAGAGCAGTGGCGAAGGCAGACACGGCATCGCCGCCCGAGCCTGTCGGGTGACGGATATCATCGAGTACATCCATCCACTGATGCCCGGCTAGTGTCGCCACTTGCCTGACACTGATGACCTTCTCCACCTGCCCCAGGCACGAGAGTCCAATCAACAGAGCCTCGCGAATCCAACTGACTTCCTCGCGAGTGAGGCTCATTTCGTTGTCGATGTTTTGGCGCGTACCATCCAAAATGGCGGCCTCTACGGCACGGGATCCGGACTTCGGTTTCACGGTCATAACCCACCTCTTGCATAGGTCTTCGGGACCAGCCTCGCCGTTGCGGCAAGGTGGCGGACGTGCAGGGTTGGCGAACCGGGGATCAAGGAAACCCGGCCAGCCCGAAGGCTGCCCTGCACGCCCACCGCAAAAGACGGGCATGCGCGCAACGGGCACAAAAAAAGCGCCTTCGGCGCCGTTGCGCCTTGATCTCTTCAGGTCGCCAAACCTGGTCGCCGAATTGGCGGCGACAACCTAAATATGCGCCGACTGCCTAATGCAGTCAAGAGCATTATGTTTGAAGTACCTACTCTTCGGAATCGTCTCTCGGGTAGCGCGGGGCATATAGCTCCGTGGGCGTCCTCCAATCCAGGAACACGTCCCAAGGACTCGAAGTCTTAGCGAACTCCTTAGCTAGCGCTATCCGAGCGGAAACCTCTTCCCTCATCTCTTCTGGCAATTCGCCCAAACGCACCTCAATGGATTCGAAGAAACGCCTAGTGCTCTCAGCGCGTTCCCACATCCTTATGAGTTTGATTAAGGAGGCTCTACTTTGCTCTCTCGACTCCTTGGCTTCGAGCCGATCATCGCGGCGATCGATGAGCTCTAGTTCTCGCTCCCACTCTTGACGCCTAAGCTCCTCCTTCCTATCCGCCGCCAGGACGAGTTTCGACAGCTCATCGCCCATGGCCCTCATCTCATTGACGATGCTGGGAATCTGGCTCTCTAAGGAATCAGTCTCTGTCTCCTGCCAATGCCTTGTCCAAGAAACATGATGGTATGGCGCATAGAGTTGGAGACGAAATCGCCCTGTAGGTCGGTCTTTGTTTGTCGTCCAGGACCAATCTCTCTCACCACGACGCAACTTCGGCGGAATGTAGTCGGAATCCCTGATGTACTTATCTCCACCCACATACCGCATGAGCACCGACTCAGCCATTTCGAGAATTGCTATCCCTATAGCGATTTCACCGACATACACCACTGTCGGGCGAGATGGCTTCCAAATAGTCGGATAGTAAGATCGAGGCTCTTTGGGTATCTCGTGCCAATCGATACCTGGCCGACTCAACCCTCCAGCGTGAGGCGCTATAGCCACACGAAAACCTCGCAACTCAAGCGAGTTGAATAGTTCGTTGGACACACTAAGCGCTCTAACCAAAGCTGGCGATGATGTCGTTATATCGACAAGCAGCTTTTTATAAGGCTTCAGGAAAATTCCCTCGCCCAAGGCCCCTTCGCTAGCTGGCCTTCCAGACTCAAAGTGCTTCCGTGCTCCATTAATCAAAGCGTGCGTTCCGGTGCCCGATGCCCTGCGTTTCTGCCGCGGCTCTGATGGCTCCGGCGCCGACTCCGTGAAGCGCTGCGTACCTTGATACCCGCCCTCCTTGGACCACTCCAAGGGCTCACCAAATCGTTGTGGAGGAAGAGCAGGAACTTTCATATTCGCGCCGGCCTGAAGCTTGGCCCAATACCCTCTGCCCGGCCTCGGCACATTCAGAATTTCGCAAACGCGAGTCAAATAGCTTCCGGAAACGCCAAGCTCTTTGGAGAGCTTGGTCATCGGGGTCGCCCAAATTGCCTGGTAGATTTCTTCGCGCTTCATGAATTGCATCCGGCGATGGAACGAGAACATCACTCTTCCATAGGTCAGCCAGAAACCTCCCTCGTGGCGTCGCGCATAAGAGAACACCCATCTTCGATGAGTTCAAGCAGGCGCATCCGAAGTTCAAGCGATACGAAACGGGCGTTGAAAGCTCTCCGCGAGTGGTTCATGCAATGGAAAGCCTCGCTGGCAAGGCAGTGACGGACTTCTGAGCTGGTGCTATGACTCAAGTACCGAACCGCTTTGGGTGTACTTGTATGTCAACCAGAACGTCCTATCAGTAGCCGGATCATCTGCTCCGATTTGGTGCGGAAATCCTGCACGGCATAGGACATGTGAAAGTGATTCCAGCAATCGCCATGCTTCCGCCCAACCGGTATTCAATATACCCGACGCATTCATGACTTCGCGCGTTGAGGGATCCATGTCGAACTCCGTGCCGTCGCCGCCCGTGTAGCGCAATATCACTTGGCCGTTGAAGCCGGAGACCCATGGCTCCAACGACAACTGGCATTCGGGCAAATATGGCTCAATACCACTGAGGCCAAGAGGAGCGTAGATTTCTAAGTAAAAGTGACACCCGACCATGGAACTCCCTACCGATAGCTTGTGCACCGAAGCAGAACAATCCTCATTCCGTCCACTTCCGGAAGAGTCCGACTAACTACTGCAACTTCTAAGGCGTAGCGTCGATCCTAGCCCGCCAGCGTTGAAAAACCCATGTCTGCCCAACACCGCTATGGCAAGGATGGCTCGTCCGTCCCCGTGGCCGAGTACATCCGTATGTCTACAGACAAGCAGGACATGTCTGTGGACAACCAACGAACCGCCATCGCTAGTTACGCTGCCGATCACAACATGCGCGTTGCTCAAAGCTACGTGGACGAGGGGCGTAGCGGTCTGGATGTCGAAGGACGCCCCGGCCTTCAGCGGCTTCTAAGTGATGTACAGAATCACTGCACTGGCTGCGTGGCCATTTTAGTTCTAGACGTTAGCCGCTGGGGCCGGTTCCAGAACGTCGATGAGTCAGCCTTCTATGAGTTCCTGTGTACTCAGCATGGCATTCGCGTTATCTATGTGGCCGAGCCTTTCGGGGACAATGATGGACCGCTTCAATCAGTCCTAAAGAGCCTCAAGCGATCGATGGCCGCGGAGTACAGCCGGGAGCTGTCAGCCAAAGTCTTTGCTGGCCAAGCTAGATTGGTTCGCCAAGGCTTCGTTATGGGCAGCCCAGCTGCATATGGCCTAAGCCGCTTGCTGGTCGATGCATCGGGAAAACCACGCTGCATTTTGAAGCGTGGAGAACGCAAAAGCATTGCCACTGACCGCGTGCGCCTGGTGCCAGGTCCACCGGAAGAGGTGGAGGTGGTCCAATGGATGTTTAGGCAGTCGGCCGCAGGCGCGAGCATTAAAGACCTTACCGAACGGCTCAATAAACGCGGCAAACGGAATGCCAACGGCGAACCATGGCGCATGTCCACAATCAACGACATGCTCAACGATCTGCGCTATACCGGAACCATTATTTTTGGTCGACCTAACCCGCGCGGGCTGATTAAGCCTGACGCACAAGATCCACCTAGGGAGCCGATCCGTGTCGACAATGCATTCCCCGCGATAGTGACCCATGAGCTGTTTCAAGCGGCACAAGCAAGGCGCGAGGAAAGGGTAAGGAAGCTAACTGACGACGAGCTGCTTGAAGCACTGCGCGTCCTATGGAAGCGCGATGGCCGTATCACAACCCGCCTAATGAACGCAGACCCCAAAGTGCCCACCGCACAAACATATCTCCATCGTTTTGGCAGCCTTCGATATGCTTACAGACGTATCGGTTATACCCAAGATCGATACCTCGGGTACGGCGACGTGCGTGACCGCATTCAAGTATGGCTACCTAGCGTGATGGGATGTGTCCGCGACGCGCTGGAGGATGATGGATCGAGTGTCACTCAAAAAGGGCGAGCACTCCGCATTGATGAAACATGGACCGCTTCGTTCTATCTAATGCAGTCTTCCAGTGCAGGCGGCCCGAAAAAGATTCGATGGATACTGCCTAGCCTTCGGGTTGCTGCGGATATCTTGGTGGGCATCCGTATGGATATGAAAGGAGACCGACCCATCGATTATTTGATCTTGCCGGCGATCAGCGCTAAGACATGGCCGGATGTTATCCAGGAGAAACCGGGCGCAGGCGCTCGCTTCTACCTCTTCGAATCACTTCAAGTGCTTCGCGATCTGGCCAACCTTTCAAGGAGGGCACCAGACGATGCCAGGCGGTAACAGTGTACGCTGGATACGCGAGCAGCAGATGATCGCTTCTCTCGACATGGTTGGATTTCTTTGTGGAAAGCAATGTAGGGCCATCGCTGCTGCCGCAATGCACCTTCAACGAGACCCAATCTATGAGGACATACTGGGAGAAGATGCCTTCCGATTGTCCTCGATAGCCAAGCAGCTTCTTGAGGAGCCCACGGATATTCAGGGTGCGAAGATGCTCAGGCTCGCAGTGACCAGGCGCCTGATGCTCCAGATCATGGACCGCAAGGATGTCGTCATATGGTTGGCGCGTGACCACCCTGAAACCCTAACCATCCTGATGAATGCGGCTGGCTTCGATGGCTTAGGCCTAGGCGATATCGATGATGTGCCCATGCCTCCGCGCACGCGAAAGCGCCGAAATAGGGGCGGGAGCCCAAGATAGCCACGAAACAGGTGATGACTCCCGCGCAGGGATGCCCTCGACCAGAGGTCATGCGACACCTTTGCCGATTGGCAAGGACAACATCCACCACACCGTCAAACTTGAATGTAGGTATCTCTCAATTATCATCACCACAAACCTTCTCCACGCACTTTGCGCAGCAATCCGCTTTCGCTCCTAGGTATCGATAGTCGTGGCCAGTGTCGAAACCGATTAACTCGTACGCTCGAAGTAAGCCGCCAAACCGGCGAGCGTATGATCTGCTGGATGGCATGCCCTCCTGTTCATCAATGATTGGACCGGAAAGCCATCCGGTCTTTTCATAGACATCTCGAAGACGCGCAAGCATTTCGTCATCGCTCCAGCATCTGGCACGACGGAGAATGATCTTGCGTGCCTCAAGGAACCACTGCTTCGGCACAATGGGTTGAAACGCCTCTTTACACCTCACCCACATATCGTGTCCATTGCGGACGTGCCGTTGCTGGAGCTTGAACGAGTTCTTGTTGTAGACGTTCTCGCCAAAATACTTCTCGTTTGTGAGGACTGTGTGGACGGTACCCTTCGTCCATGAGCGCTGACGATCAGTGAGCAGTCCTCGGGCGTTAAGATCACGAGCTATCTCCTGCTCACTGCGCCGAAGCACGAGAAATTGTGTATAGATGTTTCGGACAATGGCTACTTCTTCAGGTGGTCCAGGAACCAAGATGACTCGATCTGTCTGCAGGCTTTTGTACTCCCCCGCAGACAGAAGTCCCTTCTCTTTTCGATGTCCATCTACGAGCATGCGACGCAGCCCTGGGCCAGGCGACCCTCCCTGCCGGAAACCCAGTTCGATAAGGCGACATTGCCCTAGAAAGACCCGGTGCGAGAGTTCACGACTGTACTCGCCAGCCATCGCCCTCTTGATACTCTTCATGATGGTCGCCATGGGGGTTCCATCATTCTCAAAGGGCTCACCGCAATAGAAGATTTGGATGCCTACGCGTCGACATAGGTACTCGTAATAGGCGCTCTCGTCCGCATCTTGAAACCGGCCCCAGCGGCTGACGTCATAGACGAGCACGGCATTAAAATCCGCGTCGCCCGACTGTACGTCAGCGATCAACTTTTTGAGGGCGTCGCGCCCTTCTAGGCTGAGACCACTTTTCCCTTCGTCGGTATAAGTGCGGACGACTTCCATGCCGTGTTGCGCGGCATACCGCTGGATGGCTTCGCGCTGATTCTCTGTCGAATAGCGCTGATGATCGGTTGACATGCGAACGTACTGAGCGGCCCGGATAGGTCGCCCTCCCCTCACGCGTTCTGCCGTTTGGGGCCTGCTGTATCCCATGAGCCGCCACTGACGCAGCCACCAACTTCCACCATTTATACAAAATGTTGGAGTTTGTCAACAAAGTGATAGTCAGACGGAGGGCGGACTAACCATTACCCCGAGGAATTTGAGCAATGTCCGCTGCTGCTGCGGACGAAGAGATTCGAAAAGCTTCAGCAGCTGCGACTCGGCATCTACAAGGCCAGGAACCTGACGCTCCTCGACTAGGCTCCAGGGATGGCAGTCGAGCGCTCCAGCGAGTTTGAAAAGCCACTCAACAGTAAGCCGTCTCTTGCCGGTCTCCAACAGACTGACCTGTTGGTTTGTGGTCCCTGCTGCCCTGGCGAGATCCTCCAGGGACAGCCCATTAAGCTCACGGATGTGCCTGATTCGATTGTTCACACGCAAGGGGAGATGACCAAGGAATCGTCACGTTACCAGATGATCGGCCTTGTCCTGCTCATTAGCGTCGATCACGATATCGATAAGGGCGGCAAGGCAGTTACTGTTGCCTCGTCTAAGTGCCTAGTCCTACGAGGATCGTCATGAAGAAGGAAGTGGGTCTAACGAACTGGGAAGAGGCTGCGGATTTCTTCACGCAGCAAACGAATACGGCCCTAGAGGCCATACTCCGACTGGATGCTCAGCAGCGGGTAGACCAGTTGGTCATTGGGGCGCTGTTGATAGCACACCCGAACATCGAGAAGGCTGCTGAAGCGTTTCGGCAGATGGCCGCCGAGGCCAGCACGAACACTCTGCTCCATGGGATCGCGACGGAAACACCGGGCGTAGCGCAAACCGCACATTCCGACCGCATCGCGTTCTGGTCTCGGATCTTTCGGAAGATGGGAGCGATTGATCAGGAATAGCTCGCAAACCAAAGCACTAACTCACGGTGCCTCTCGCAACTCAAGTCGAAATCCACCGATTCAGGCGCCTCTTAGCGAGCAGTCTTCAGCCAATCCTTACACTTAGAAAAATCGCTCAGGTGTGTCGACAGAATCGCGTTAGTCTTAGGAACCTTTTCGCTTACGATTACCAATAGGCTTTCCTGGCTTAGTAGCCGATTTACGTTTCTCTTGAGCTGGATCCCATGGCAGGACCACATCTCTTAGCATACTCAGCGAAAGGATCAATTGCGCCGAGGGACGAGTCGCCCAGAAGAGTAGCCTCCGGTAGTCGTAGATATCTTCGTTGAAGATATCCAAATTACCATCATCATCTTTTTCCCTGCCAACAAAGCCAGCCACATAAGAAATTACAGCAACTTCAGAATGCTCACCTTCATCTGAGGTGGGACGAGGGAGTTGTACTCTTACTCGCTGAGCCAACTCAACCACTGGCCGCTCATTAAAGGTGTCGTCCGACAGACCTGCATTGCTGTATCCAATTGAAACCGTCAGATCAATCTCTCCGCCAGCCTTTTTTAGGGCTGCCCGAATGATACTTTCATCCAAACTAATGGATTGAAAACGATGTCCAACAAGCCGGAAGCGATTCGACCCGCTCATCCTGTCCCTCAATGCCGGTAGGTGGATTCGCCAGATATCTCTGAAACCGTGACCACACTTTCTCTTGATTCTCGCCAAGCAGACTTAAGCTTGCTGGGTGCACTGGCAATCAAGAAATCCGCGCTTGCGAAGATCTTTTCGCTCGCTTCTTGATGCATATGCCGCTCGATCGCTTGGCACAGTGCGTCCTTGACAAATTCGTTAAGTGAAACATGTCTTGTCTTCGCCACTGTTACAGCCTGACGATGGACGTCAGCTCCGACCCTAACGTTGAATGTCCCCTTGCACGGCTTTTCAGGCGCCACCCCCATTGCTTCACAATGGGCAACGTACTCGTCCACCGCCCTCACGAACTCCTCCTGGAGTTCCTCCAAGGACACTCCGGAGAACAGTATCAGGCTGTCGATATCGGCAACTTTACCGATGAGTAGTTCGTCATCCGACGAATACTCAATCACGGCCCTCAGGCCTCTATAGACAAACTTAGTCATTGTAGTAGCCCCATTCCCTTAGACGCTTTGCTACATCGTTGACATAGCAAACCAGTACGGTCGGCGGATTTCGACCATGCGGCTTGTGTAGATGAATCACCTTCGACGGGTCTCGGGGGTCATAGAAGCAAACTCTGGAACCAGCTCCGCCTGACTGCTGAAATCCGAGCTTTCCTAGCAGCGCACACATTTCGTCCCACGTAAAATCCCGCGGGGACGACGCTAGCCGATCGAGCAGCTTCCTCAACTGCGACACGCGTCACCGCCCCGCTCGGAGTGAGTATGCGTCCGCGTATTGCCGGCATGCAACTAGCCAGTAGTTGCAAGCACGAACAGCGTTCATCGCTGCCACGGCATTCCCCTGGTGTCGGTCCCTGAATTCGCAGTATCACTGAACTCAGAAATTTTGCGAAGTGGTCCACAATACCGCCGTCAGACAAATGTGTCGCCAACCAACCTCGACATAAGTCATTGTTTTTTTTCAATATATGCATCGCCACCATTTCGACCGATGACCAAGCATTAAATAGTTCCATTGCAATAGTTGAGACAACTGGCGCTTAGCCTGGACTGGATCACGTAACACAGCCCGCCCCGACGACATCAAATTTCACCAGGGTTAAAATGCGATGCAGGCGCACTCGCCCTTTAAACGGCCGCTAGCACCGATGCCTCGGGGGTATTTTTGGGGCTATTTTTCATAAGAACCCTTTTGAACCGCGCCAGATAAGGATTTTCGATCCCTCTCACCACGCCTAGCGGGCCACATGCGCCTTTATCGGCACAACCTGCCCGCTCGCCATTAGCCCATCCAAGTAGTCCGCCCAGGCCTGCATGACCTCCCGGCGCTTCTCTCGGAACTTCACCCGGGCATAGGCCGCCTCCACCTCATCCTTCGGAGCATGCGCCAGCTGGGCCTCCAGCACATCCACATCGATCCCCAACCGCTCCCGCCCCAAGGTACGCAGGGAGGCCCGGTTACCATGTGGCGTGTGCTTGCCCTGGAATCCGAGGTCCCGGAGGGCTTTGCTCAGGGCATCGCGACTGAGGTGAGGGCTGCTCTGACGTCCCTGCGGCGGGAACACATACTCACTCCCGTCCGTCCGCTCCCTCATCTCCCGCAGGACCACTAGCGCCTGCTCGGGCAGCGAGGTAGTGAAATCCTCACCCGTCTTCATTCGATTGCTGCCGTCAGGGTTCATGCCGGGAATCTTCCATTCCCCTGCATCCAGATCTATCTCTGGCCATCGAGCACTGGCCACGACACCAGGACGCATCACTGTGAGGGATGCGAGGATGAGGGCCGCGCGTACTGTGCGATTGGGGTAGTCATAGACCGCCCGCATGATTTCGCCAAGGGTTTTCTCGTCATCCGTCACTGCCGGCATATGGCCAGTGCGGAACTTGGGCAGCATGCGATCAAGCCGGAGCCGGCTCTCATCTCTACGCAGACCTTCATTGATCGCCTGGTCAACGATGCTCCCGATGTACTGCCGAGCCTTGCGCGCCAGCTGAGGCGTTTCGGCCGCCATCTTGAGCAGCACGGGACGGACATCCTTGGTCTCCAGCGTTCGCATGTCCATGTCGCCGATCGCTGGCACTAGGTAGGAGTCCACGACAAGGAGTGCCTTGCGATAGGTCTCAGCAGCCCAGGTGGGGCGCTTTTCTGAAAGCCAACGCCCGGACACGGACCGGAGCGACGCGTTCTGAGCCTCCTGCTTGGCAAAGGCCTCGGCCTGCTCCTCCGCGGTCTCCTCGGCGGCTGCCCTCCTGGCCACGCTGCGCAGGCCTTGAGTAGCCCTCCCCTGGGCCGCGTCACGCTGTATTTCCATCGCGCGCACGCGAGCTTGAGCCAGGGACATGCCCGGGTAGTGCCCAATCACGCAGGGCGCGGGCCGGGTGCCATCCAGAAGGCGATAGCGCACTGACCAGGTCTTACGGCCCGCTGGGCTGACCAGTAGGGACAAGCCATTGCCGTCAGAGAGGGCGTAGGCCTTGGCCGCAGCCTTGGCTTTGCGGATCTGAAGCTCAGTAAGCGGGTCAGCTAGGCGTGGCATAGGGAGGGACCGCTTTGGGTAGGATTGAGCAAATCATGCCCAAATTCCTACCCAAAAGTCCAAGACTCCACTGGACACCCCTGGACGCCTAGAAACAAAAAACCCCGCAGCTACGCGGGGTTTCGTGTATTCCGTGGACGTCCTTGGACGCTATGGAACTTCAATTGGTGCCCAAGGGGGGACTCGAACCCCCACGACTTGCGTCGCTACCACCTCAAGGTAGTGCGTCTACCAATTCCGCCACCTGGGCAGGTGTTTTGCTGTTACTTCTTTCCGGCGCTGGTCGGCTTGGCCGGGGCGGTCGCCGCCGGGACTTCCGCGCTCTGGGCCGGAGTGGCCGCCGGGACTTCGCTGCTCGCCGCCGGCTTGGTGGCCTGCGGCACGTCGCCGGTGGCCGGCGCCGAGGGCTGCGCATTCTGCGTGGCGGCCGGCTGGTTGGCAAGACCGGACACCACGCCGAGATCGGCGCCATTGTTCTGCGGCGCGCCATGGCGGCCGAGATAGATGCCCATGCCGAGGCTGAGCAGGAAGAACAGCCCGGCGAGCACGGCGGTGGCGCGCGTCATGAAGCTGGACGAACCGCGTGCACCGAACACGGTGGCGGACGCGCCGCCGCCGAAGCCGGAACCCGCGTCGGCACCCGCGCCGCGCTGCATCAGGATCAGCACGATCATCGCGGCGGCGATCAGGATGTAGAAGACGCTGAAGATGACGAACATGGTTTCCAGGGAGTCCGTGCGCTCAGTGCGCGGCGGCGCAGATTGCGAGGAAATCGGCCGAGGTCAGACATGCACCCCCGACGAGCCCCCCATCCACATCCGCCTGCGCGAATAATTCCGCGGCATTGGCCGGCTTGACGCTGCCGCCATAAAGCAGCCGAGTCAGACGGGCGATCATAGCATCCTCCCGGGCCAGTTGGCTACGGATGAATCCGTGGACCTGCTGCGCCTGCTCCGGCGTGGCGGTGCGGCCGGTGCCGATCGCCCAGACCGGTTCATAGGCGATCACCGCGGTATCGAAGCTGGCCACGCCGTTGAGCGCCAGCACGGCCAGCAACTGGCGGGCGATCACCGCCTCGGTCTCGCCCGCCTCGCGCTGGGCCAGCGTCTCGCCCACGCACAGCACCGGCGTGAGGCCGCCGGCGCGGGCGGCGGCGAACTTGCGCGCCACCAGTTCGTCGCTCTCGTGGTGGTACTGGCGGCGCTCGGAATGGCCGACCAGGGTCCACTGCGCGCCGACGTCCTGCAGCATCGACGCGGACACTTCGCCGGTGTACGCGCCCTGCCCTTCGTGCTCGCTTACGTCCTGGCCGCCGAAGCCGAGGCCGGAACCGGCGTGCTGTGCGGCCAGCTCGGCGATATAGGGAAACGGCGGGAACACCACCGCGTCGACCGACGCCGGCATGCCGGCCGCGATGTCGCTGGCCAGTGCGGCGGCCATCGAGCGGCTGCCATGCATCTTCCAGTTACCGGCAACGAGCTTCTTGCGCACGGCACGTCTCCCTTCGTTCAAAACGCGGCAGCTTAGCGAGCGTCCCCGGGGCCGGCAACGTAGCGCCCGCTGGCGCGTTCGGCCAACTGACAGCAAGATCGCGCTCTCCACACCGCACCGAAGGAACCGGCATGCCGCAGTCCCGCCCCCTGAGTCTGATCACCGGCGCCTCCGCGGGCATCGGCGCCGCCTTTGCGCGCGAACTGGCCGCGCGCGGCCACGACCTGGTGCTCACCGCCCGCCGCACGGAGCGGCTGGAGGCGCTTGCGGAAGAACTGCGCGGCAAGCACCACTGCCAGGTGACGGTGCTGCCGGCCGACCTGGCCGACCCCGCCGCACCGCAACAGCTGCAGCAGGCGCTGGCCGAACGCAAGCTGGCCGTGGACTGGCTGATCAACAACGCCGGCTACGGCCTGCCCGGCACCTTCGAGGCCAATGCCTGGGAAGACCATGCGGCCTTCATCCAGGTGCTGATGACCGCGCCGACCGAACTGGCGTGGCGCGTGCTGCCCGGCATGCGCGAGCGCGGCTATGGCCGCATCGTCAATGTCGCCTCGCTGGCCGGCCACGTGCCGGGCACCGCGGGACATACGCTGTACGGCGCATCCAAGGCCTACATGATCAAGTTCTCGCAATCGCTGGCGCTGGAGAACCGCCACCTCGGCGTGCACGTCTGCGCGCTGTGCCCGGGCTTTACCTGGTCGGAGTTCCACGACGTCACCGGCACCCGCGAGCTGATGAACCAGATGCCGCGCTTCATGTGGCAGACCGCGGAAGACGTGGTGCGCGAAGGCTGCGACGCGGCCGAGCGCGGCGACATCGTGCGCGTCACCGGTCGCGTCAATCGCTTCATCAAGTCGCTGGTCAAGCTGATGCCGGACCGCATGGGATTGTGGCTGTCGGCGCGCGAATCGCGGCGCTACCGGCACGCCGCGCCGCAGTGAGTTACTCGCGCTTGCAGGTAAGCGTATCGCCGACCGCGAAACTGCCGTTGCGCTGCACCTGCCAATCCACCCGCAACGTGCCATCGGCCGTGCGCGCATAGACGAACTTCTGCGCCGGCTGTACTTCCGGCGCCGACGTCCAGGTCAGCGTGTCGCCCTCCCAGCCCGCAGAGCTGAAACGTCGCGCGCCGCCGAAGCTGTCGACGATGGCGGCGTTGAACTGCCTGCCCTTGGCGTCGTAGGTCCATGCCTCCACCGCGCGATAGGTGTTCGGCGCGATGTCGTCGTGATGCTTGAGCAGGCCGGCGCCGCCCAGATCGGTATCGAAGCGGATGGTCGAAGCGATCTTCTTGCCGCTGGCGGGGAACACCCCGTCGCAATGCCAGCTGCCCAGCAGCGGCTGCATGGCCTGCATGGACGTCGGCGCATCCGCGGCGCAGGCAGCACCGCCGGCCAGCATCAGGACGAACAAGAATCCAACACGCATCGCGGCATCCCAGGATCCAGTGCCGCGAGGCTAGCGGACTCCCGGCCGGTGCGAACCGACCGGAAGTCATGCATGACCGTCAGATCAGCTTGATCTCGCGCAGCCGCTGCAGCAGGTACTCGTGCGAGGTGATCGAGGTGTCGTAGCGGCTCGGGTTATCCGGCGTCACGCACTGCGGCAGCGGGTCCAGCACCACGTCGGGATTCGGATGCAGAAAGTACGGCACCGAATAGCGGGGCTTGCGCGCGTTCGCGTTCTGCGGATTGACCACGCGGTGCGTGGTGGACGGATACACGTGGTTGGTCAGGCGCTGCAGCATGTCGCCGATGTTCACCACGATGGCGTCGCCCTCGGTGGTGATCGGCAGCCACTCGCCGTCGCGGCCCAGCACTTCCAGCCCCTCGGCGCTGGCGCCGACCAGCAGGGTGATGAAGTTGATGTCCTCGTGGGCACCCGCGCGCACGTTCGGGATGTTCTCCTCGGTGATCGGCGGGTAGTGGATCGGACGCAGGATGGAATTGCCCAGGTCGGTCTTGTCCTCGAAGTAGTTCTCCGGCAGGCCGATATGCAGGGCCAGGGCGCGCAGCACGCGGGTGCCGAGCTGGTCCAGCGCCTCGAACAGGCCGTAGCCGTACGGCTTGAACGCCGGCACTTCCTCCGGCCACAGGTTCGGCGCCATCACGTCGGCGAAGCGGGAGTCGCGCGGGATCTCGCGGCCGACATGCCAGAACTCCTTCAGGTCGGCGTACTTGCTGTCCTTGGCGGTTTCCACCTTGAACGGGGTGTAGCCGCGCGCGCCGCCGCTGCCGGGCACGTGGTACTTCAGCTTGGTCTCGGCCGGCAGTGCGAAGAACTGCTGGAATGCCTGGTAGGCGTTGTCGATCAGCTCGGTCGGGATGCCGTGGCCGCTGATGCCGCAGAAGCCGTACTCGCGGTAGGCAGCGCCGAGCTCCGCTACGAAGGCCTCGCGGTCGGTGTCGTAACGGCGGATGTCGAGGGTGGGAACCCGCTTGACGGTCGTATTCATGGTGTCGTGATCCACAGGTAGGCGTGCGGTCGATTTGTCGAACCCGCCACCGCAGGGGCGGGGCACGTCGGGCCAATCCTTGGCGACCTGGGTGGGGCAAGGCCTGTTACGGCCGCCCCCACTGGCTCACGAGCGTTCGGCCGCGGATTTTACGACTTCCGCCAGCTGCTCCGCCATCCGCCTCACCTCGGCCTCGTCGGCGGCCTCCACCGTCACCCGCACCAGGGGCTCGGTGCCGGAGGCGCGCAGCACCACCCTGCCGCGGCCGCGCAGGGCTTCCTCGGTCTCGGCCAGCGCCTGCTTCACCTCGTCGCTGTGCAGCGACTCGCGCGCGCCGTTGGCGCGCACATTGATCATGATCTGCGGCATCTTGTAGAGACCCTGGCGGGCCTCGGCCAGGTCGCGCCCGCCCAGCGCCTCCAGCACCGCCAGCGCCGAGACGATGCCGTCGCCGGTGGTGGCGCGGTCCAGGCACAGGATGTGGCCGGAGGTCTCGCCGCCGAGCTGGCCGCCGTGTTCCTTCAGCTTCTGCAGCACGTAGCGGTCGCCCACGTTGGCGCGGATCAGATCCACGTCCAGCGCGGCGAGCGCCTGCTGCAGGCCGTAGTTGCTCATCAGCGTGCCGACCACCGGACCCTTCAGGCGGCCCTGCGCAGCCCAGGCGCGGGCCAGGATGAACAGCATGTCGTCGCCGTCGGCCAGCACGCCTTCGCGGTCGACCAGCTGCACGCGGTCGCCATCGCCGTCGAAGGCGATGCCGATGTCCGCGTGATGTTCCAGCACGGCCAGCTGCAAGGTCTGCGGATGGGTCGAGCCGACGCCGCGGTTGATATTGAAGCCGTCCGGCTTGTGGCCGATGGCGATCACCTCGGCGCCCAGTTCGGCGAACACCTTCGGCGCCACCTGGTAGGTCGCGCCGTTGGCGCAGTCCAGCACGATGCGCAGGCCGCGCAGGGTGAACTCGCTGTCGACCAGGGTGCGCTTGCAGAACTCGATATAGCGCCCGCCCGCGTCGTCGATGCGGCTGGCCTTGCCCAGGCGCTCGGGCGCCTCGGTGGTGAACTCGGCATCCAGGCCCAGCTCGATCGCCGCTTCCACGTCATCGGACAGCTTCTCGCCAATGGCGGAGAAGAACTTGATGCCGTTGTCCTGGTGCGGGTTGTGCGAGGCGCTGATCACGATGCCCGCCTGCGCGCGCAGCGAGCGGGTGAGGAAGGCCACCGCCGGGGTCGGCATCGGGCCGAGCAGGCCCACGTCCACGCCGGCGGCGACCAGGCCGGCTTCCAGCGCCGCCTCGAACATATAGCCGGAGACGCGGGTGTCCTTGCCGATCAGCACTTTCGGCCGCCCCTCGCGCGTATCGCGCGCCAGCGCCATGCCGGCGGCGCGGCCCAGCCGCAGCATGAAATCGGCGCTGATCGGCCACTGGCCGACCGGCCCGCGAATGCCATCGGTGCCGAAGTATTTGCGTTCGCTCATGGGGGTCCTTTCGACGCGCTGCCTGCGCGATTGAGTTATTCGTCGTCCGGCCAGCGCGGCGCGGCCGGACGCGTGTCCCGGCGCACCGCGGGCTCCCCTGCAGCCACGGCCCGCCATACTGCCAAAGCATCGACCGTAGCGGCCACATCATGTACGCGCACCATACGGGCGCCACGTTGCACGGCGATGAGCGCCGCGGCCAGCGAACCGGCCGCACGCTGCGCGGGATCTTCGCGGCCGGTGAGCTTGCCGATCATCGATTTGCGCGACAGGCCGACGTAGCAGCCGCTGCCGAGGTTGCCGAAGCGCTCCAGCGCCCGCAGCAGGGCCAGGTTGTGTTCCAGCGTCTTGCCGAAGCCGAAGCCCGGGTCGACCAGCACCTTGCGCTTGTCGATGCCGGCCAGCTCGCAGGCGAACAGGCGGTCGGTGAGGAAGCGGTGCACTTCGCCCACCACGTCGTCGTAGCGCGGATCGTCCTGCATGCCGCGCGGCTCGCCCAGCATGTGCATCAGGCATACCGGCACGCGCAGTTCCGCGGCCGCATCCAGCGCGCCTTCGCGGCGCAAGGCATAGACGTCGTTGATCATGCCCGCGCCGGCGGCCACCGCCGCGCGCATCACTTCCGGCTTGGAGGTGTCGATCGCCAGCGGCAGCGCGGTGCGCGCGGCCAGCTGCTCGAGCACCGGGATCACCCGGCGCAGCTCTTCTTCCAACGGCACGTCGGCGGCACCGGGACGGGTGGATTCGCCGCCGATGTCGAGCATGTCCGCGCCCTCTTCCGCCAGCCGCAGGCCGTGCGCGACCGCGGCTTCCGTGGTCGCGTGGCTGCCGCCGTCGGAGAACGAGTCCGGCGTGACATTGACGATGCCCACCACGCGCGGCCGGTCCAGCACGAGGCGCCGGCCGGCGCAGTCGAGCACGGTGGCGAAGAGTTCGTCGACGGACATGGTCACTCCTTGCCGGTCAGTACTGCCGTCAACCCGCACCGCCCAGCGCGCCCATGAACTGGCGGTAGTAGCGCAGCTCCTCGATGGAGTCGCGGATATCCGACAGCGCGGTATGCGCGGATTCCTTGCTGAAGTTCTTGCAGATGCTCGGCGACCAGCGGCGCGACAGCTCCTTGAGCGTGGACACGTCGAGGTTGCGGTAATGGAAATAGCGCTCCAGCCGCGGCATCTGCCGGTGCATGAAGCGGCGGTCCTGGCAGATCGAGTTGCCGCACATCGGCGACTTGCCCGCCGGCACCCAGGCCTTGAGGAAATCCAGCGTGGCCGCCTCGGCCGCCGCATGGTCGTCGGCGGAAGCCAGGACCTGCTCCCACAGGCCGGACTTGCGGTGCTGGTTGCGATTCCAGGCGTCCATCGCCTCCAGGCGCTCCAGCTCGTGGCGGATGGCAAACACCGGCCCCTCGGCCAGGATGTTCAGCTCCTTGTCGGTCACGATGGTGGCGATTTCGAGAATCGAGTCGTTATCGGTATCCAGACCGGTCATTTCCAGGTCGATCCAGATCAGATTTTCTTCGTTCGCTAGGCTCATGCTCCCTCCTGGGCGCGCAGTCTAGCAGCAGCGGAAGCCCGCCCTGGGCGGCGTATGCCCATTGGCCGGTCGTGCTGTGCGAGCGGACACACCTGGACGGCCATGCGATCATCCCCGCATGCAGACGTTCTTCTGGCACGACTACGAGACCAGCGGCGCCGATCCCTGGCGCGACCGCCCCCTCCAGTTCGCGGGCATCCGCACCACCATGGACCTGGACATCGTCGGCGCGCCGGTGATGTTCTTCGGCAAGCCGCCGCGCGAGATGCCGCCCAGCCCCGAGGCCTGCCTGATCACCGGCATCGCGCCGCAGCAGGCCGAGCGCGACGGCGTGGGCGAGGCCGAATTCGCCGCCCGCGTGCACGAACAGCTGGCCGCGCCGGGCACCTGCGGCGTGGGCTACAACTCGCTGCGCTTCGACGACGAGTTCACCCGGCAGATGCTGTATCGCAACTTTCACGAGCCCTACGGGCGCGAATGGGAGAACGGCAATTCGCGCTGGGACCTGATCGACCTGGTGCGCATGTGCGCGGCCCTGCGCCCGGAGGGCATCGCCTGGCCCACCCGCGAGGACGGCACGCTCAGCTTCCGGCTGGAGCACCTGGCCGCCGCCAATCACCTGACCCAGGAACGTGCGCACGATGCGCTGTCCGACGTGCACGCGCTGATCGACCTGGCCCGGCTGATCCGCGTGCGCCAGCCGCGCCTGTGGGACTGGCACTTTGCCCTGCGCCGCAAGCAGAAGGTGTTCGAGCTGCTCGACGTGGTGAACATGACGCCGGTGCTGCACGTCTCCTCGCGCTATCCGGCCAGCCGCTACTGCCTGGCCATGGTGGCACCGATCGCGGCGCATCCGACCCGGCCGGGCGAGGTCATCGTGTACGACCTCTCCGGCGATCCCTCGCTGCTGCTCGCGCTGGACGAGGAAGAAATCGCCGACCGCGTGTTCACCGCCCGCGCCGACCTGCCCGAAGGCGTCGAACGCATTCCGCTGCGCACCGTACGCGCCAACCGCTCGCCGGCGCTGGCGCCGCTGTCGGTGCTCAAGGGTGCGGACACCGCGCGCCTGCAGCTGGACGTGGAGGCCTGCCTGGCGAATCGCGAGATCCTCGCCGCCGCCGAAGGCCTGGCCGAGAAGTTGCGCCGCGTGTTCCAGCGCGCGGGCGACCTGCCGCCGCCGGCCGATCCGGAGCTGGCGATCTACGGCGGCTTCCTGCCGGACGCGGACAAGCGCCTGCTGGCCGAGGTGCGCGCCACGCCGCCGGAACAGTTGGGCACGCACCAGTTCCCGTTCCGCGATCCGCGCTATCCCGAGCTGCTGTTCCGCTACCGCGCGCGCAACTGGCCCGAGACCTTGGCGCCGGAGGAACGCGAACGCTGGGATGCGTTCCGTCGCGACCGCCTGTTCAAGTCCACCGCGCTGACCGGCCTCACCCTGCCCGACTATTTCGCCCGCATCGAGCAACTGCGCGGCGAACTGGCGAGCGACGCCGGCAAGCTCGCCCTGCTCGATCAACTGCAGGTCTGGGGCGAACAGCTCGCCGCCGACCTTGCGCCCCTGCCCGCCTGACTTTCATCGACCATGGCCAACGCTTATTTCACGCCTGCCACTTTCCGTTTCCTCCGCGCCCTCGACCGCAACAACAACCGCGAATGGTTTCTGGCGCACAAGCCGGAATACGAGCGCGACGTGCGCGACCCGTTCCTGCAGTTGATCGCCGACATGCAGGCGCCGCTGACCAAAATCAGTGCGCACTACCGCGCCGATGCGCGCAAGAACGGCGGCTCGCTGTTCCGCATCCATCGCGATACGCGCTTCTCCAACGACAAGCAGCCGTACAAGCCGTGGCAAGGGGCGCGCTTCTTCCACGAGCGGCGGCATGAGATTCCGGCGCCGTCGTTCTATGTGCATATCCAGCCGGGCGATTGCTTCGCCGGCGGTGGCATGTGGCATCCGGAATCGGATGCGCTCAAGCGCATCCGCGCGTTCCTGGCCGACAACCCGGCGGCGTGGAAGCGGGCGACGCAGAGCAAGACCTTCCGCGAGCATTTCGGCTTCTGGGGCGAGGCGCTGACGCGGCCGCCGCGGGGCTTCGATCCGGCGCACGAGCTGATCGAGGACATCAAGCGGAAGGATTTCGCGGCGGGCGAAGGGTTCGACGAAAAGCTGGCGTGTTCGGCGGAGCTGCGGCCGTGGCTGGTGGAGACCTATAAGCGGTTGGCGCCGATGATCGATTATCTGTGCGCTACGCAGGAACTCGATTTCTAGAGAAAAACATCCGGCGTAGGTTGGGGTGAGCCGCAGGCGAACCCCAACATGGCTGCATTCGTGCGAGGTCTGTTGGGGTTCGCCTGCGGCTCACCCCAACCTACGCGCCGACGCTTTTCAGCGCTCGTGGAATTCCCGGCGCGTCGTCAGCAGATACACCGCGCACAGCACGCCGATCGCCGCCGTCACCGCCACGTAATGCGCCGGCGCCATCGGCCCCAGCTTCGCCGCCAGGTATGCGATCAGCGGCGGCGTGATCGCCCCGAACACCGCATAGGCGATGTTGTACGAGAACGACAGGCCGGAGAACCGCACCGCCGGCGGGAAGGCAGCCACCATCACCGCGGGCACCACGCCGACCACGCCGACGCACAAGCCGGCCAGCGCATACAGCAGCATGAAATGCTCGGCGCCCTGCCCCAGGTCGCGGTACAGCAGGTACGTGGTGACCAGCAGGGCCACCGACCCGACCAGCAGCGACCAGCCGCGCCCGAATCGATCGACCGCCACGCCACCGGCAATGCAGCCGAAGCACAGCATCAGCGCCGCCAGGCTGTTGCCATGGAACGCCAGCTTCTGCGGCAGATGGAAACTGCTCTGCACCAGGGTCGGCGTCATCAGGATCACCACCACCACCGCGGCGGTAAGCATCCAGGTCACCAGCATGCTGAGCAGCACGCCGCCCAGGTGCCCAGTCATCACCCGCTTCAGCGGCAGCTCGCTGGCCAGTTCCTTGCGCTCGCGCAGCTCGGCGAACACCGGCGTCTCGCTCAGCCAGCGGCGCAGCCACACCGCGAAGAAGCCGAACACGCCGCCCAGGATGAAAGGCAGACGCCAACCGTAGGCCAGCATTTTCTCCGCGCCCATGCCGGTGACGCCCGCCGCGACCAGCGAGCCGATCAGGATGCCGGCGGTCAGGCCCGAGGTGAGGCTGGCGCAGGCGAAGCCCACGCGTCCGGGCGGCGCATGCTCGGCCACGAACACCCATGCACCCGGCACCTCGCCGCCGATGGCCACGCCCTGCACCACGCGCAGCAGCAGCAACAGCATCGGCGCGAACACGCCCAGTTGCGCGTAGGTCGGCAGCAGGCCGATGCAAAGCGTGGGCAAGGCCATCAGGAACACGCTCAGCGTGAACATCCGCTTGCGTCCCGTGCGGTCGCCGAAATGCGCCATCACGATGCCGCCCAGCGGGCGCGCCAGATAACCAGCGGCGAAGATGCCGTAGACCTGCACCTGCGCCAGCCACTCCGGCATGTCGGCCGGGAAGAACAGCTGGCCCAGCGCCTTGGTGAAGAACACGAACACCACGAAGTCGTAGAACTCCAGCGCACCGCCCAGGGCGGCCAGGGCCAGGGTGCGCAGGTCGTTGCGGTTCAAGCGCGGTGCGGAGGAATCCAGCGGGGAAACGGACGGAGCGGCTTGCGTCATCGTGAAGACGGCGTGCGGGAAAGGAGTTGGCGGAACATAGCACTCGCTACAGCGGAATGCTGCCCCAAAGCCGTCATTCCGGCGCAGGCCGGAATCCAGTAGCGATATCGCTCGATGGTCGCCTGGCGCACAAAGCTCTATGCGTGACTTCCATGTCCTTGCGAAGCGCTTCGCCACTGGATTCCGGCCTGCGCCGGAATGACGGCGGGTTCGGGGCCACCTAGCATCGCAGCTGTTCCAATGCCTCCAACGTTTGCGTAGGCTAGCGCCGCGCCGGACAGGACGACCGGGGCCGTAGGGGTTACAAGAACTTTTTGCTTTTTCCCTTCCCGCCTTCGCAAGGAGACCTGCTCATGAGCATTGGCAAGCGTTTGACCGCCGAATTCTTCGGCACTTTCTGGTTGGTATTCGGCGGCTGCGGCAGCGCGGTCCTGGCCGCGGCGTATCCGGAACTCGGCATCGGCTTCGCCGGCGTGGCGCTGGCCTTCGGCCTGACCGTGGTGACCATGGCCTATGCCGTGGGCCACATCTCCGGCGGCCATTTCAATCCCGCCGTGACCGTGGGCCTGTGCGCCGGCGGCCGTTTCCCGGCCAAGGACGTGGTGCCCTACATCGTGGCGCAGGTGATCGGCTCGATCGCCGCCGCGGCCGTGCTGTACGTGATCGCCAGCGGCAAGGCCGGCTTCGACGCCACCGCGGGCTTCGCTTCCAACGGCTATGGCGAGCATTCGCCCAACGGCTATTCGCTGCACGCCGCCATCGTGGCCGAACTGGTGCTCACCGCGTTCTTCCTGCTGGTGATCCACGGCTCGACCGACAAGCGCGCACCGGCCGGCTTCGGCCCGCTGGCGATCGGCCTGGCGCTGACCCTGATCCACCTGATCAGCATCCCGGTGACCAATACCTCGGTGAACCCCGCGCGCAGCACCGGCGTGGCGATCTTCCAGGGCACCTGGGCACTGCAGCAGCTGTGGGTGTTCTGGCTGGTGCCGCTGATCGGCGGCGCGGTCGGCGGCCTGATCTATCGCCACCTGCTGGAAAGCCGGGACTGACGAAACGATAAAGGCCGGGCGCCGGGGGCATCGGGAAGATGCTCCAGGCGCCCGGCCTTTTTCACGCATGCTCAGCTGGTGCGGCGGACCATCATGCCCACGCCCAGGGCGATCAGCACCACCGGCCACCAGGTGGCGAACAGCTGGCCAAGGTGCAGATCGAGGCCGAGGTTACGCAGCAGGAACAGTGCGCCGATCACGATCAGGATGATGCCGGGTGCGCTGGGTTTCATGGGTCTCACGGTGGTTAGGCGACGGCGGCCACTCTGCCACAAGACCGTAGGTTGGGGTGAGCGCAGCGAACCCCAGCGTCGCGGCATGTCGGGGTTCGCTGCGCTCGCCCCAACCTGCGATCAGGCCTCCGCGAACGGAAACGCCAGCACGTCCGCAATCGCATCCGTCCCCGCCAGGCACATCAGCAGGCGCTCCATGCCCATCGCCACGCCGGCGCAATCGGGCATCGCATCGAGCACCGCCAGCAAAGACTCGTCCAGCGGAACCTCGCGCAACCCGCGCTCGCGCCGCACCGCGTTATCGCGCTCGAAACGTTGCCGCTGTTCCGCGCCGTCGTTCAACTCGTGATAGCCATTGGCCAGTTCATAGCGCCCCAGGAACAGCTCGAAGCGCTCCGCCATCGGCGGATCCCCGGGCCGGATACGCGCCAATGCACACTGGCTTGCCGGGTAATCGTGGATCACCGTGATGCGGTCGCGCGGAAACGCCGGCTGCAGCTTGTGCGTGATCAGCAGGTCCAGCCAATCGTCGCGGCCCAGCCCTTCCGGACCGATGCCGTACTCGGCCAGCGGCGCGCGCAGTTCGTCAACCGGCGCATGCAGCGGATCCAGCCCCAGCTCGTCGAGGAACAGCTGGCGATAGCTCTCCACCACCACCTCGGCGCGCCGACCGGCCATGGCCAGCGCGGCTTCCACCAGCGCGATGCTCTCTTCCATCAGCTGGCGATGGTCCCAGCCGACGCGGTACCACTCCAGCATGGTGAACTCGGGATTGTGCCGCCCGCCCGCCTCGCCGTTGCGGAACACGCGCCCCAGCTCGTAGCAGTCGCCCACGCCGGCGGCGAGCAGGCGCTTGAGCGGATATTCCGGCGAGGTGCGCAGCCAGCGCTCGCGCGGACCGGCATCGACATGCCCGCTGAAGCTGGCGCTGAAGCTTTCGATGTTCGGATCGGTATTGCCGGCCGCCGACAGGATCGGCGTCTCCACTTCCAGCACGCCGCGCTCGGCGAAGAACTGCCGCACCAGCGCATTGAGCTGCGCGCGCAGGCGCAGCGAGCCGCGGTCGCTGGGGAGCTGCACGATGCGCGCGGATTTCCTCAAATCCATAAATCGCCCTCGCTCTCGTGCTCTGCCAGCAACGCAAGCAAACGGGCTTCATCCCACACCTCGACGCCCAATTCCTGCGCCTTGTCCAGCTTGGAGCCGGCCTCGGTGCCGGCGACCACGAAGCTGGTCTTCTTCGAGACCGAACCGGACACCTTCGCACCGAGCGCTTCCAGCCGCTCCTTCGCTTCGTCGCGGGTCAGCCCGGCCAGGGTGCCGGTGAGCACCACCGTCTGGCCTTCCAGTGGCGCGGCTTCCGCCTTGGCCGACTTCGGAATCGCATCGAGCAGCCGCTGCATCGCCGCCTCTGCTTCTTCCAGCGCCTTGCGGTTCTCCTGGTCGGCGAGGAACAGCTCCAGGTTGGTCGCGGCGGCCGACGGCACGCCGGCCACCACCCAGTGCGACGCGCCCGCATCCGCCAACTGCTTCAAGCTGCGGTAATGCTGCGCCAACTGCTGCGTGCTCTTGGGCCCGAGCTTGGACACCTTCGCCGTATCCAGCAGCACCCCCAGCCCCAGCTTGCCGCGCAGCTTGGGCGACGGCGCGCTCTCGTCGCCGAGCTCGATGCCGGCGGCGAGCAGCGCATCGACCACCCGCTGGTTGCCTTCCTGTGCGAAAAAGCCATCGATGGAGTTGGCCACTTCGTCGCCGATATCCGGCAACACGCGCAGCACCGGCGCCGGCGTCGAACGCACCAGCTCCAGCCGGCCCAGCCAGCTCGCCAGCGTCTTGGCCGTGCTCTCGCCGATATGCATGATGCCCAGCGCGTAGAGGAAGCGCGGCAGCGTGCTGCGCTTGCTCGCCTCGATCGCCTCCAGCAGGTTTTCCGCCCACTTGGTGGCGACCTTGCCCTGCTTGACCGTCTCCGGCGTGGTGCCGTCGCGCTCGTCGGCGCGGCGCTTCATCTCGAGGAAGTCGTCCAGGGTCAGCTGGTACAGGTCGGCCGGCGTGTGTACGTAGCCGAAGTCCACCAGCGCATCGACGAAGCGCTCGCCGATGCCTTCGATATCCATGGCGCGGCGCGCGGCGAAATGGATCAGCGCCTCCTTGCGCTGCGCCGGGCAGATCAGGCCGCCGGAGCAGCGCCACACTGCCTCGCCTTCCTCGCGCAGCAACTCGGAGTTGCACACCGGGCAGTGCGACGGCATGTGCCAGGCCTTGGTATGCGGCGGGCGCAGTTCGGACATCACCCGCACCACTTCCGGGATCACGTCGCCGGCGCGGCGCACGATCACCGTGTCGCCCACGCGCACGTCCAGCCGCGCCACCTGGTCGGCGTTGTGCAGGGTGGCGTTGCTGACGGTGACGCCGGCCACCTGCACCGGCTTCAGCCGCGCCAGCGGCGTGGCGGCGCCGGTGCGGCCGATATTGATCTCGATCGCCTCGACCGTAGTGGTCTGTTCCTGCGCCGGGAATTTATGCGCGATGGCCCAGCGCGGCGCGCGCGAGACGAAGCCCATCTCGCGCTGGCCTTCGTAGTCGTCCAGCTTGTAGACCACGCCGTCGATATCGAACGGCAGGCTGTCGCGCTTCTCGCCGATGCGCCGGTAATAGGCGAGCAGACCCTTGAAGCCCTTGGCCGTGCCCACCTCGTGCGAGACAGGGAAGCCCCAGTCGCGCAGCTTCTGCAGCGTGGCCGAGTGGGTGTCCGGGATCGTGCCGCCTTCCACCACGCCGATGGCGTAGGCGAAGAAGCTGAGCTTGCGCCTCTTGGTGATCGCCGGATCCAGCTGGCGCAGTGAGCCGGCCGCGCCGTTGCGCGGATTGGCCAGCACCTTCTCGCCGTGTTCGCGCGCATGCGCGTTGAAGGCCTCGAAATCCTTGCGCAGCATGATCACTTCGCCGCGCACTTCCAGCACGCGCGGCCAGTCCTTGCCGCGCAGGCGCAGCGGGATCGCATCCACCGTGCGCAGGTTGGCGGTGACGTCCTCGCCGGTGGCGCCGTCGCCGCGGGTCGCGCCCTGCACGAACACGCCATCCTCATAGCGCAGGCTGATGGCCAGGCCGTCCAGCTTGGGCTCGACCGAGAACACCGGCTCGCGCCGCTGCAGGGTCTGCTCGATGCGCCGCTCGAACTCGGCCACTTCGCGGAAGCGCTCCAGCTCGGTGTCGCCCTCCTGCTCGAAGGCATTGCTCAACGACAGCATCGGGATGGCGTGCTGCACCTCGGCGAAGCCGCCGACCGCGCGCGCGCCGACGCGGCGCGTGGGCGAATCGGGCGTGGCCAGTTCCGGGTGCGCGGTTTCCAGCGCTTCCAGCTCGCGCAGCAGGCGGTCGAACTCGATGTCGGTGATCCGGGGATCGTCGAGCACGTGGTACTGGTAGTTGGCGCGCTCGATCTGCTCGCGCAGCTCGGCGGCGTGGACCTTAGGGTCAGATGAATGGCTCATGCGGGGCTCCTCATGCCGCGCAGTTTACTAAGACAACCGAAAGCCACACGCCCTAGCCTCCTTTTGGTTTTACATCCATCAGGGGCAACCAAGACCACCCTCAAGGAGGTCCGGACGTGTTCGTGCCCAGATCAGTCGTCGCCCTGCTCGTGGCCGCCCTGGCCTTGCCTGCCGCCGCCCATGCCGCCGGCGGCCCCTTCGGGATCGACCACACCCTGCATTACGACAACAGCGGAGTGTGGAAACGCGGCAATCAACGGATCGTCTACTACGGCTCCCTGGCCTCGGTCGCCGCCGGGGCTCTGTGGCTGGGCGACCAGGACGAGATGGGCGATACCCTGTGGCGCTCGGTCGATGCCATCGTGATCGCCGGCGCCGGCACCCAGGCCCTGAAATGGACCTTCCAGCGCGAGCGGCCGACCCAGAGCAACAGCCCCAATCAGTGGTTCAAGGGCTTCCATGCGCAGAGCTTCCCCAGCGGCGAAGTGGCGGCGATCAGTGCGGCAGTCACGCCGATCATGGCCCACTACGGCGAGGAACACCCTGCCGTCTACGCACTCGCCCTCTTGCCCGCCTATGACGCGGTGGCACGCATGAAGGTGCACGAGCATTGGCAGAGCGACGTGCTGGTCGGTGCGGCGATCGGCGTGGGAGTGGGTTTGTGGGCGGAGCACCGCAAGTCGCCGTGGATCGTGGGCTTCCTGCCGGGCGGCTTTCAGGTGGGCTTTGCCAAGCATTGGGATTGAATGCTTTCACGCCATCTGCACGGACACGGCACCGGCGTAGGTTGGGGTGAGCGCAGCGAACCCCAACGCCGCGACCACGTAGGAGTCCGTTGGGGTTCGCCTTTGGCTCACCCCAACCTACGTCAGCGGCGGTCGTGCTCCGCCGCTTCCGGCGGATGCGCGATATCGACTACATGCAATCGCCGCCCCCTGCCATCCGGCATCGACCAGTCGATGTGCTGCTCCTTCGCCAACCGAGCAAGGCACTGCCCACCGGCGCGAGCCATGAAAAGCAAGTTGCCATAGCAGCTATCATGCGCAGGTCATGTCCGATACCTCCGCAGCCATGGAAGTGCCGCCCGAACTGGGCAAGCCCAACCCCGGCGTGCCGCCCGCGCCGCCTCCCGTCTCCTCGCGCGAGCGCTATCGCGGGTTGATCTGGCTGGTCGCCGCCTCGTTCTTCATGCAGGCGCTCGACTCCACCATCGTCAACACCGCGGTGCCGGCGATGGGCGAGGCGCTCGGGGTCACGCCGCTGGGCATGCGCATCGCGCTGACCAGCTACGTGCTGACCCTGGCGATCTTCATTCCCGCCAGCCCGTGGCTGTGCGATCGCTTCGGCACGCGGCGCATCTTCGCCGCGGCGATCGCCATCTTCACCGTGGGCTCGCTGTTGTGCGGCATCTCGCAGACCCTGCCCCAGCTGGTGGCCGCGCGCGTGCTGCAGGGCCTGGGCGGCGCGGCGCTGATGCCGGTGGGCCGCTATGTGCTGGTGCGCAGCATCGACAAGCGCGACTTCGTACGCGCCATGAGCACGGTCGCCACCGTCGGCCTGCTCGGCTCGGTGATCGGCCCGCTGCTCGGCGGCGTGCTGGCCGAATACACCTCGTGGCGCCTGATCTTCCTGATCAATGTGCCGGTGGGCGTGGTCGGCTACTGGATGAACCGCCGCGAGATGCCGGACTACCGCCTGGCCGACCCGCACCGCTTCGATCTCTCCGGCTTCCTGCTGTTCGCGCTGGCTTCCGCCATGCTGCTGACGGCGTCGGAAGTGGCCAGCGGCGGCGGCGGCCAGTGGCCGCAGATCGCCGTCAGCGGCACGCTCGCGCTGATCTTCGGCGGCATCTATGTGTGGCACAGCCGCCGCACCGAATACCCGGTGGCCGACCTCAACCTGCTGCGCGTGCGCAGCGTGTGGGTGGCGCTCGCCGGCAACCTGTTCACGCGCCTGGGCGTGTCCGGCATGTTCCTGCTGCTGGTGCTGTTCCTGCAGGTCGGCTGCGGCTGGTCGCCCACCATGGCGGGCCTGATGATGGTGCCGCAGGCGCTGGGCTCGATCTGCGCCAAGTGGGTGATCAATCGGCTGCTGCAGGGCATGGGCTATCGCCGCTTCCTGCTCACCAACACGCTGGTGGTCGCTGCGCTGCTGGCCTCCTTCGCCCTGCTGGGCAGGAACTCGCCGATGTGGGTGATCGCGCCGATGGTGTTCGTCTACGGTGGCTTCATGGGCCTGCAGTACACCGCGATGAACACGCTGATCTACAACGACCTGGACGTGAAGTACGCCTCGATGGCGTCATCGATGGCCTCGACCGCGCAATACCTGTCGATGAGCTTCGGCATCGCGCTTGCCTCGCTGCTGATGGAAGCGCTGCTGCAAGGCCATGCGCATGACGACTACGTGGTGTCGTTCCGCTGGACCGTGCTGCTGCTGGGCATCGTCACCGCCACGGCGAGCTGGGTGTTCAGCAGGCTCGGACGCGACGCGCCGAAACGCGGCGCGAGCGTGTAGCATGCCCCGGTCAGATCGACCGGAAGGAATCCTGCATGCATCACGCGGCCGACATTCTGCTCACCTTGTTCATCGTCTTCGTCGCCGCGCAGATCGGCGGCGAGATCGCGCAACGCCTGAAGCTGCCCGGCGTGGTAGGCGAGATCGCCGCCGGCTGCGTGGTCGGGCCCTCGCTGCTGGGCTGGATCACGCCTGAGCAGATCGCCACCGGCACACCGCTCGATGTGCTCGCCGAAATAGGCGTAGTCCTATTGTTGTTCGCCGTGGGCCTGGAGACCCGGCTCGAAGACCTCAAGAAAGTCGGCAAGGTCGCCTTCCTGGTCGGCGTGCTCGGCGTGCTGCTGCCGTTCGCCTTCGGCGGCGTGTGGGCGCACGCCAGCGGCTACGACTGGGGCAAGTCGCTGTTCATCGCCGCGGCCTTCGTCGCCACCTCCGCCGGCATCACCGCCCGCGTACTGCAGGAGCTCAATGCGCTGCAGCGCACGGAGAGCAAGGTGATCCTGGGCGCCGCCGTGATCGACGACATCCTGGCCATGCTGCTGCTGGGCGTGGTGGTGTCGCTGCAGGGCGGCGAAGGCTTCAACGCCATGCACCTGGTTACCACCTTGGTCGGCGCGATCGGCTTCATCGCGGTGATCGGTCTAGGGGGCGCGCGCGCGATGCGCTGGAATTCCAGCTGGCTGGACAAGCCGCACAGCCAGCATTCCGCGCTGGGCATCGTGCTGGCGCTGTGCCTGGGCCTGGCCTATGTCTCCACGCTGTTCGGCTTGGCGGCGATCATCGGCGCCTTCCTGGCCGGCATGATCGCCTCCGAAACGCGCCAACAGCACACACTGGAAAAGCAGGTACAGCCGCTGCTGGCCTTGCTCACACCGTTCTTCTTCGTGATCACCGGCAGCAAGATCGACCTGCAGCAGCTGGCCAGCGGCGATGCGCTGCTCACGCTCGCCGTCGTCACCGTCATCGCGATCATCTCCAAGCTGGCTGGCGGGTTCCTCGGCGCTCTGTCGCTGGGCAAGCGCGGGGCCACCATCGTCGGTTTCGGCATGGTGCCGCGCGGCGAGGTGGGTGTGGTGATCGCCAGCCTGGGGTTGGCGGCCGGAGTGTTCAGCGATCGTACTTACGCGATCATCGTGGCGATGTCGCTGTTGACGGCGATGGTGACGCCGCCGGTGTTGGCGGTGATGCTCAAGCGCGACGGCGGCGGCGTGGCGGAACCCGATACGCGCGGCTGACCGTACTTCCCCCTCTCCCCTCGGTGAGAGGGCCGGGTGAGGGGCCGGGCGAAGCGCGGAAGCCGCTACGGAAAACGAGCCGCAACCTGCTTATTGTTAACCCCGGCCACGCATCGCCTGATACACCCCCAACGCCTCCCGCCGCGACTCCGCCAGATCCACCATCGGCGCCGGATACCCACTGCGCGACAACAGCGCAGCATCCTTCCACGGCTCATGCAGCAACGGCACCGGCGCATCCTTCAGCTCCGGCAGCCATCGCCGCAGATAATCCCCCTCCGGATCGAACTTTCGCGCCTGCGCCACCGGATTGAACACCCGGAAATACGGCGCCGCATCCGCACCGCACCCGGCCACCCATTGCCAACCCAGCGTGTTGTTGGCCAGATCCGCATCCACCAGCGTGTCCCAGAACCACTTCGCACCCTCGCGCCAATGCTGGCGGAGGTTCTTGGTGAGAAAGCTCGCCACCACCATGCGCACCCGGTTGTGCATCCAGCCGGTGTGCCACAGCTCGCGCATGCCGGCGTCGACCAGCGGGATGCCGGTACGGCCGTGGCGCCAACGGTCGAGCAGTGCTTGGTCGGGTTCGGCCCAACGGAAGCTGGCGAATCCCTGGTTGAAATTCTCGGTGGGCGTTTCGGGGAAATGAAACAACAGGTGGTGGGCGAATTCGCGCCAGCCCAGTTCGCGCAGGAAAGGCTCCAGGTCCGGGCGATGCATCGCGGCGCGCCGTTGCGTGCCGCGATGGAGAATGTGGTGGACCTGGCGTGGCGAGATCTCGCCGTAATGCAGGTGCGGCGACAGGCGCGAGGTGCCGTGGCGGGCCGGCAGGTCGCGCAGGCGGGCGTAGCCGCCGAGTGCGTCGTCGGCGAACACTTCCAAAGCTTCGAGAGCGCCCTGCTCGCCCGGCGTCCAGGTCTCGTGCATGCCCTGGTCCCAGCGGATGCGCGGGAGCAGTTCCAGGGATGCCGATGATTCGCCATCTTTGGCAGTGGCGAAACGCAACGGGGGAACCGGCAGCAGTTCCTCCGGCGACAGTCGCGGCCTTATGGCACGCCAGAACGGAGTGAAGACGCGGTAGGGGCCATCCTGCTGCGTGGCAACTTGCCAGGGTTCCACCCACAACGCCGCGTTGAAGCTTTTCGCTTCGATACCTTGTTCGCGCAACGCCGCCTTGATGTGCTTGTCGCGCTCGATGGCCGCAGGCTCGTAGCGACGGTTCCAGTACACGGCGGTGGCACCGGCGGCACGGCACATCGCGACAAGGCTGGCCAGCGTATCGCCGGCGCGAATATGCAGATGCCCACCCTCGCGCCTCAATGCCGCGGACAACGCAGCGAGCGAATGATGCAGCCACCAGCGACTGGCCGCGCCCGGTGCCCACGCATCTTCCTCGTCCGGCGCATGCACGTAGACCGGCAGGATGCGCTCGTGCTCCGCGCAGGCGGCGGCGAGAGCGGGGTTGTCGGCCAGGCGGAGGTCGCGGCGGAACCAGACGATGGCGGTCATGGGGCGGGAAGCCTGCGGAGGAACGACGCTTATCGCCCAAAGCGAGGGCCGGCGCCAATTCTGCTAGGATGACGCGGCTTTCGCTGTCCTGGACAGCCAACACGCTTACGGAGAGATGGCCGAGCGGTTTAAGGCACCGGTCTTGAAAACCGGCGAAGGGTCAAACCTTCCGTGGGTTCGAATCCCACTCTCTCCGCCAGATACCAAAACGCCCCCACCGGGGGCGTTTTGGTATCTGGCGGAGAGAGTGGGTGCAGAGAACCGGTGACTCGGCCAGCCGAGTCACCGGTTCGACAAATTCGCCGGGAGCGAATTTGGACAGCCGCAGGCTGGCCCCGCAGCGCGCAAGCGCGAAGGGGTGAGGCCCATGGATGGGCCTCACAATCCCACGCGTCACGGCGAAGCGCACCGCACATCGAAACCAATGACAAACGCCCCCGAAAGGGGCGTTTGCGTATCTGGCGGAGAGAGTGGGTGCAGAGAACCGGTGACTCGGCCAGCCGAGTCACCGGTTCGACAAATTCGCCGGGAGCGAATTTGGACAGCCGCAGGCTGGCCCCGCAGCGCGCAGCGCGGAGGGGTGAGGCCCATGGATGGGCCTCACAATCCCACCCTTCAAGGCGAAGCGCACCCTCCATCGAAGCTCCATACCAGAGCCCCCGCGCGCCCCCTCACCTCCTCACCAACAACGCCCCCGCAGCCCGCTCCACCGCAGCATCCACACCCCGCTGAATGTCCTCAACCGTGGGCAAGACAGCGATGTCAGGATGAAGCCCGACCCCCTCGAAAACCATCCCATCCGGACCACGATCGTTCCTGGTGCAGACACGCCCACTGCCACCGCCAGGCAACGGGAAGAACAACGGCTGCCCGGTGCTCCCCGCCGTCGTCTCCCCCACCGTGATGCCACGATGCATCGCATCGAACGCCGCAACGAAATCTTCCGCCGCCGAAAAAGTCCGCGCACTGGTCAAGACCGCGATCGGCACATCGACCTTATGCCCGGGATCGGCCGGAACCTCGAACGGCGGAACGTCAGTCCACCCTGGCAATACACCGCGCGCGCGATCTGCCGCGACGTAGCTTCTCGTTCGGGTCATGGCGCCGCGAATCCTATCCCGCGTCAGCACCTGCAGCAGATCCACCGGCGTGCTGCCGCCACCGTTGTCGCGAAGATCGATGACCAGCCCTTTGGAAGCATTGACGAGCGGTAAGTTGGCAAGCAACGCCTTGGTGCCCTCCGTGTCCTCGAACTCATCGATCGTGAGGACGGCAACTCCATCCGGCCTCAGCTTGAACGAAGCCCCGTTGGTTCTGAATTTCGACCGTTCCGCCAAGGTCAGCCGCATCAGCTCGCGCTCTTCTTGCCTGCCTTCGGCATTCCTCACGGTGACGCGCAAACGGCTGCCGGCATGCCCGCTGAGCAGCGCATAGTCGTAGGTGCGCACCTGCAGATCCTGCGGTGTCGAAGCACTCTGGTAAGGCGCGATTTCGCGCTCTGCATAACGGCCGATGTCTTCCCCGTCGATCTTCAGAAGCACATCGCCCACTCGCCAACGCTGCCCGGGCAACGCAGGATCGTCGATCCGCGTCACCACGACGGCATGCTCCACCAGTTGCGTGCGCAACCCAGGGCGACCATAAAAAGCGTCGCGCATGGATTCGGGAGGATAGACATTGGTGTGCCCGTCCTTCAGCAGTGCCGCGAACCGCATCAGCAGGCGGTAGTAGTCCTCGGTCGAGGCGGTTGCGCGCACTTTGGGCAGGAAGTCCAGATAGGCCTGGTTCCAGTCCAGCTCCGGTTGCCGGTCGAAGAAAGCAAAGTTGAAGCGGGCCTCCGACCACAGCACGGACAGCCCTGCGATCTTGGCGTCATCACTCAGATTCGGCGCGAAAGGCAGGTTCTGGCCGGGCTCGCGCGCCCACAGGCGTTCCTGGCTGTGCGTCGCTTCCACGAGTCGGGCGAAGCGCGGGTCGCCATGAAGCGAGGCAAGATCGGCATCCGCCGCCAACTGCTCCGCCGGCACGCTGCCGCCCCTGGCTTGCGCGGCCAGGAGTACGTCCATCGCTTTTTCCTTGCGGCCGGCGAGCGCTTCGTCGCGGGCGAGCTGGTACATCGCGGCGTTCCAGTGCCAATCCATGCCCTCGGGGCCGGCCGCATAGAACGGCTCAAGCATCGCCGCTGCGTCGGCGTATCGCTTCGCTTCATGCAGTTTGAGCGACTCGATGTAGCGCCCGGGCAGGCTGGCTGCCGATATGGACGCTGGCTGGGCTTCCGCGCCGAGCGCCGATCCGCAGGCCAGGAGAGGGAAAATCAGGCCACCGATTCGCATCCACGTCTTGATCATGTCGTCTTCGCCGTTCAAATGACCATGCATGAGCCATCTCGAACGGACGGCCCGGTCGGTCATCCGCCGCAGCAGACGACCCGTCTGTATTCCGGCAACCCCATCCCCGGCCCGAAAAGAACAAGCCCGGCGAAGGCCGGGCTTTTTCATCAAAGGCTCAGGCGATTTTCTCCAACCCGTGCATATAGGACCGCAACACCTCCGGCACCGTGATCGAACCATCCGCGTTCTGATAGTTCTCCATCACCGCCACCAAGGTGCGCCCCACCGCCAGGCCGGACCCATTCAAGGTATGCAGCAACTCCGGCTTGCCGGTGGCGGGATTCCGCCACCTCGCCTGCATCCGCCGCGCCTGGAAATCCCCGCAGTTCGAACACGAGGAAATCTCGCGATACGTGTTCTGGCTCGGCAGCCACACTTCCAGGTCGTAGGTCTTCTGCGCCGCGAACCCCATGTCGCCGGTGCACAGCAGCACCTTGCGATACGGCAGGCCCAGCTGCTGCAGCACCTTCTCCGCGTGGCCGACCATTTCCTCAAGCTGCGCCTGCGACTGCTCGGGCGAGGCGATCTGCACCATCTCCACCTTCTCGAACTGGTGCTGGCGGATCATGCCGCGCGTATCGCGGCCGTAGCTGCCGGCCTCGGCGCGGAAGCACATCGAATGCGCGGCGAGGCGCAGTGGCAGCGCGTCGGCTTCGACGATGGTGTCGGCGACGAGGTTGGTCAGCGCCACTTCCGCGGTCGGAATCAGGTAACGCTTGCTGTCGCCCACCTGGGTCGAGAACAGATCTTCCTCGAACTTCGGCAACTGGCCGGTGCCCTGCATCGTCTCGGTGTTGACGATCAGCGGCACGCTGCATTCCAGGTAGCCGTGCTCGGCGGTATGCAGGTTGAGCATGTACTGCGCCAGCGCGCGATGCAGCTGCGCCAGCTGACCGCGCAGCACGGTGAAACGCGCACCGGAAAGCTTCGCGCCTGCATCGGCATCCAGCCAGCCATGGCGGGCGCCGAGGTCGACATGATCCTTCACCGCGAAATCGAAAGCGTGCGGCGTGCCCCAGCGCAGTTGCTCGGCGTTGTCGGCCTCGTCCTTGCCGTGCGGCACGGATTCATGCGGAATATTGGGAATGCCCAGCGCGATCTGCGCGATCTTTGCTTGCACCGCGTCCAGCGCATGCTCGTTGGCCTTGAGCTTGTCGCCCAGGCCGGCCACCTCGGCCATCAGCGTGGCGACATCCTCGCCCTTGGCCTTGGCCTGGCCGATCGCCTTGGAGCGGGTGTTGCGCAGGTTCTGCAGTTCCTGCGTCTCGGTGGACAGCCGCTTGCGTTCGCTCTCCAGCGCTTCCACGGCGGCGACGTCGAGTTCGTAGCCGCGGGTTTCCTTGAGGCGCGCGGCGGTATCGGCCAGGCGCGAACGCAACAGGGCGGGGTCCAGCATGATGGGTCCGGATGATGGCTTGGGAACACCGGATTATGGCGGCCGGGCCCTGATGGCCGCAATGCGACAGGCGGCGGCGCATCGCCCGCCGCCGCCTGCGATACGGACCCGCTCAGGCCCCGCGCCGCTCCGCGCGTCCCAGCCACCAGGCCATGGCGGCGCCGGCCAGCAGCCAGCCGACCAGTTGCTCGACCAATGCGGCCAGGGTGAAGTCCAGCGGGAAGCGGTACCAGTTCCAGTACGGCACCATCGCGCTGAGCCAGGCGAACAGCGCCGCCGCCACTGCGATACCGAGCCGCTTGCGGAAGCCGAACGCGGCCAGGCCCATCACGAAGGCCAGGGCCAGCGCGGACAAGGTGTCCGAGGCCCACTGCCGGCCCAGCTGCGGCCCCATCTGCATCAAGTCGTCGCCCTGCGGCATGTAGACGATCCAGGCATACGGCGAGGACTTGGCCTTGTCGGAATAGGCGTGGATCGCCGCCTGGTCCGACATCTTCTTGGGATCGAATGCAGGCAGGATGTAGACGCCGGCCTGCGGGCCCAGGCCCTGGTGCAGGCTGCCCAGCACCACGTCTTCGGCAACCGGCTGCCGTATGCCGGTCTCGCCCAGCCCCAGCGCCATATGTGCCACGGCGCCCCAGACGAACATCACGATGCCGCCGATCAAGGCAGCCATCAGTACGCGCATATCCGTTCTCCCCCGGTTGCAGACGCTGCGGTGGCCGGAATCTATGCCGGGGCGCCGAAGCCCTGCAAGGGCGCGCGCAGCAGGGAGAACTACAGGCGCGAGGCGCCGATCGGCAAGGTGGCGACGCGGTGCATTTCCGCCTTGTCCCAGATGGCCGGATCGCGCAGGTAGGCCAGGGCGAAGTCGTGCGCGTCGCTGCCCCAGAACAGGCGGCCGTCGATGGCCAACGTGGGCACGCCGAAGATGGCGTCGGCGATGGCCGCCTCGAAGTTGGCCTTGAGCTGCGCCTTCACCGCGGGATCGGCGATGGCCGCGGCCGCATCGTCGATGCCAAGTTGCGCGGCGACCGGCGCCAGGGCCTCGGCGCTGTCCGCCACCTGCCCCTGTCCCCAGATCCACTCGAAGATCGCCTCGGTCGCGCGCGCATCGCTGCCGGCGGCGATGCACAGGCGCAGCGAAGCCAGCGGATTGAACGGATGCTTCGGCGGAAAGCGCAGCGGCTGTCCCGTTTCGCGCGCCCGCCACAGCACGTGGCGATAGATGAACTCGCGCTTGGCCGGAATCTCCGCCGGCCCCTTCTGGCCGACGCGATCGAGCACGCCGGCAAACAGGATCGGACGCAAGATCACCTCATGCGTGCGCATCAGCTCCTTGACGCGCGGCCACTGCAACCAGGCGAACGGCGAGACGAAATCGAAGTACCAGACGATCGACATGCGGTGGCCTCGAACACGGCGAAATGGAGCGTCCCACCAAGGACGCGAAGGAAAACCGCCTACTTGCCGCGCGCCTGCCGCCGCGCCTCGCGCAGGCTCAGCAGTTTTTCGCGCAGCTTCAATTCCAGGCCGCGCTCGACCGGCTCATAGAACACCGTGCCGTCGAGCGCGTCCGGCAGGCATTGCTGGTCCAGCGCGATGCCGCCCTCGGCGTCGTGGTCGTACTGGTAGCCCTGCCCGTAGCCCAGGCCCTTGAGCAACCTGGTCGGCGCATTGCGCAGGTGCATCGGCACGTCCAGCGTGCCGGTCTCGCGGATCACCGCGCGGGCCTGGTTGTAGGCCGTGTAGGCGGCATTGCTCTTCGGCGCCATGGCCAGCCAGATCGCCAGCTGCGCCAGGCCCAGCTCGCCTTCGGGACTGCCCAGGCGCTCATAGGTATCCCACGCATCCAGCGCCATGCGCCAGGCGCGCGGCTCGGCCAGGCCCACGTCTTCCACTGCCATGCGGGTCATGCGGCGGGCCAGGTAGAGCGGGTCCACGCCGCCGTCGAGCATGCGGCACATCCAGTACAGCGCGGCGTCCGGATCGGAGGAGCGCACGGATTTGTGCAGCGCCGAGATCTGGTCGTAGAACTGCTCGCCGCCCTTGTCGAAGCGGCGCGTACGGTCGGCCAGCACCTGCTCCAGCGTGGCTTCGCCGATGCGGCCGTCCTCGGCCAGCTCCGCGGCGATTTCCAGCAGCGTGAGCGCACGGCGCACGTCGCCGTCGGCGGCGCGGGCGATCAGCTGCAGCGAGGCATCGCTGACGGTGAGCCCCTGCCCGCCCAGTCCGCGCTCGGCGTCTTCCAGCGCGCGTTTCAAGGCGCCGACGATGTCGTCCGCCGACACCGCTTCCAGCACGTGCACGCGGCAGCGCGACAGCAAGGCGGAGTTGAGTTCGAACGATGGGTTCTCGGTAGTGGCGCCGACGAAGATGATCACGCCGCGCTCGATATGCGGCAGGAAGGCATCCTGCTGCGCCTTGTTGAAGCGGTGCACCTCGTCGACGAACAGCACGGTGCGGCGGCCCTGCGCGAAGTTGGCTTCCGCTTCCGCCAAGGCCTTGCGCACTTCCGGCAGGCCCGACAGCACGGCGGAAATGGCGCGGAAATCCGCATCGGCATAGCGCGCCACCAGCAAGGCCAGCGTGGTCTTGCCGCAACCGGGCGGGCCCCACAGCACCATCGAGTGCACGCGGCCTGCTTCCAGTGCGCGGCGCAGCGCCTTGCCGGGCGCGAGCACGCGCTGCTGGCCGACGATCTCGTCCAGGCTGCGCGGCCGCATGCGCTCGGCCAGCGGCTTGAGCTCGTCGGATTCGGGGAAGAGGTCGGGGGAGGAACCGCGGGAAGGCATGTGGGGAATGATAGCGCGGGGATGGCCTCAGGACGGACGCAGCATGGGCCCGACAGGCGACTTCACCACATCGTCATCCCGGCGCAGGCCGGGATCCAGTGGCGATAAGCCCGATCGTCGCGAGGGGATGGACAAGCTTTTGATGGTGACCGCATGCCTCACCACTATCGCTACTGGATCCCGGCCTGCGCCGGGATGACGGCAAATGGGGGATGCCGCGTCTTAATCGGCCAGGTGGCGATGGCGGTAGATCGCATAGACCAACCCGATCGCCCCCGTCATCACCGCCGGCACCAGCAAGGTGCGCTCCGCCATCACACCGAATGCCAACGCGCCAACCGCGCTGCCCGCGATGAAACTCCCCGCCACCAGCACGCACACCTGGATGCGCAGATGATCCACTTCCAATCCGCGCAGGCGCTGGCCGAGGTAGATGCCGAGGTCGGTGAAGATGCCGGACAGGTGCGTGGTGCGGAACGTCGCGCCGCTGTACGTGCTGGCCATGGCGTTCTGCAGGCCGCAGGCGATCGAAGCCAGGTACAGGCCGGCGTCGCTGCCCGCATGGATCAACGGCACCGCCGCGAACAGCAAGGCCGATTCCACCATCAGCGCCACGCCGTAGCGCCGCCCCAGCTTCAAGGTGTGCTGCTGCACGATGAAACCGCTGAGCACCGCACCGCCGAGAAACGCCAGGATCGCCAGCGCCCAATGCAGCAGCTCGCCGCGGTTGCCCTCCGCCGCCGCCACGCCCATCAGCGTGGCGGTGCCGGTGAGGTGGGTGATCGCCTGGTGGCGGAAACCCATGAAGCCCACCGCATTGATCATCCCGGCAATGAAGGCCAGCAGGCCTCCGCCGATCCAGGCCCAGCGCGGCAGCTGGCGCAGCATGGGGAAGGATCAGTCCTTCAGCGGCTGGGTCTGGATCACCGGCGCGTCGCCGATCACGTCGGCGCCCTTCGGTGGCACGAAGTTGAACGTCGCCGGCGCAATCGTGGGATTGCGCTGCCAGTTGGCAAAGCGGATCTCGGTCACCGCGCCGAGCTGGTCGCGGAAGGTCATGCGCGCCAGGCCGTTGGCGTCAAAGCCCAGATCGGCGTAGTCGAACTGCGGATCCTTGGCGGTGGAGGTCAGGCGCAGCCAGGCCAGGCCGTCGTGCTCGCCCTGCTCGGTCACCTTGAAGTCGCGGTCCATCTGTTTGAGATCGGTGAGCACGGTCAGCGGACTGTGCGCTTCCTCGGTGCTCTGCACGCGCACGGTGACCTGCTCCAGGTCCGGGTCGTACAGCCACACGCGGCTGCCGTCGGCGACGATGGTCTGCTTGTACGGCGTCAGTGTCTCCCAGCGGAACTGGCGCGGCGCCTCCAGCGACAGCGTGCCGGCGCTGGTCTTGCCCTTGCTGCCGTTGGCGTCGGTGAGGGTCTGGGTGAACTGGCCGGTCAGCGCGTGCAGGCCGGTGGCGAAGCTGTCCAGGCGCGCGCGCGCGGGGCCGGCGGCGGCATGGACGGCGCCGGCGGCCGTAAGGGCCAGTGCGGCACAGAAGGTGAGCAAGCGGTTCATGGGGTTCCCTGTTTTGCGTGTCGCGGATGGCGGCGGAGTCTGCGCCGTCATCGCTTAATGGTTACTTCGGCGGCGGCGGCGCCAGCACTTCGCGGTTGCCGTTGTGCTGGGGCGCGCTGACCACGCCGTCCTGCTCCATCTGCTCGATCAATCGCGCGGCGCGGTTGTAGCCGATGCGCAGGTGGCGCTGCACGCCGGAGATGGAGGCGCGCCGCGTCTCGGTGACGATGCGCACCGCCTTGTCGTACAGCTGCGCGTCGGCGTCGCCGCCCTCCTCGCCTTCCTGCGGCAGGCCGGAGTCGTTGATGAACTTGCCGTCGGAGGTGGCCTGCACTTCTTCCAGCACGCCCTCGATGTACTGCGGCGAACCCTGCGACTTGAGCCAGGCCACCACGTTGTGCACCTCGTGATCGTCGACGAAGGCGCCGTGCACGCGCTCGGGCGTGGCGGTGCCGGGCGGCAGGTGCAGCATGTCGCCATGACCCAGCAGCGCCTCGGCGCCGGACTGGTCGAGGATCGTGCGCGAGTCGATCTTGCTCGATACCTGGAAGGCGATGCGGGTGGGAATATTGGCCTTGATCAGGCCGGTGATCACGTCCACCGACGGGCGCTGCGTGGCCAGCACCAGGTGCACGCCGGCGGCGCGCGCCTTCTGCGCCAGGCGGGCGATCAGCTCTTCGACCTTCTTGCCGACGATCATCATCATGTCGGCGAACTCGTCGATGATGATCACGATGTACGGCAGCGGCTCCAGCGGCTCGGCCGCCAGGTTCGGCATCTCGGGATTGGGGCGGAACAGCGGGTCCAGCAGCGGCTGGCCGGCGTTCTCGGCGTCCTTCACCTTCTTGTTGAAGCCGGCCAGGTTGCGCACACCCACGGCGGCCATCAGCTTGTAGCGGCGCTCCATCTCGGCCACGCACCAGCGCAGCGCGTTGGCGGCTTCCTTCATGTCGGTGACCACCGGCGCCAGCAGGTGCGGGATGCCCTCGTAGACCGAGAGCTCCAGCATCTTCGGGTCGATCATGATCATGCGCACGTCCTTGGCGCTGGCCTTGTACAAGAGGCTCAGCACCATGGCGTTCACCGCCACCGACTTGCCCGAGCCGGTGGTGCCGGCCACCAGCAGGTGCGGCATCTTGGCCAGGTCGGCCACCACCGGGCGGCCGGCGATGTCCTTGCCCAGGGCCAGCGCCAGCGGCGACTTGGTCAGGTCGTACTTCTCGGAGCGCAGGATCTCCGACAGGTACACGACCTGCTTCTTGGCGTTGGGGATTTCCAGGCCGATCACGTTCTTGCCCGGGATCACGTCGACCACGCGCACGCTCACCACCGAGAGGCCGCGCGCGATGTCCTTGTCCAGGCTCGACACCTGCGAGCCGCGCACGCCGGCGGCGGGCTCCAGCTCGAAGCGGGTGATCACCGGGCCCGGATACACGCCGACCACCTTGGCCTCGATGCGGAAGTCCTTGAGCTTCAGCTCGACCTGGCGCGACAGCACCTCGAGGGTTTCCTCGGAGTAGCCCGGCCCCTGCGGCGGCGCCTCGTCCAGCAGCGACAGCGGCGGCAGCTCGCCGGCGGAAGAGGCGCCGGTGAACAGCGGGATCTGCGTCTCGACGCGGGCGCGCTCGCTCTTCGGCGGCGGCGGCGGCGGGGCTTCGATGCGCACCGGCTCGCGCTTGGCCTGCTTGACCGCCTCGACTTTCTTGACCACCTCGCGCTCGGCGCGCGCCTGGCGCGCGGCCAGCACTTCGGGGGCCTCCTTCAGCTTGCCGCCGAACCAGCCGGCGATCTTCAGCATGCCCTGCCCGGTCAGGTCCATCAGCTTGAACCAGGACAGCCCGGTGGCCAGGGTCACCGCGATCAGGAAGATCGCCAGCAGCAGCAGCGGCGCGCCGGTGCCGCCGAAAGCCTGCAGCAGGCCGCGGCCCACCCACATGCCGATGATGCCGCCCACGCCCTGGGGCAGCACCGGCTCGTCGCTGAACTTCAGGTACAGCAGGGCCGGCGCGGTGATGAAGAAGAACACCGAGCCGATCAGCCGCAGCGACGGCTCCCACGGATGCACCGTGCGCACGCCGCGGTGGCGCAGCACCTGCACGCCCAATCCGAGCAGCAGCAGCGGAAAGCAGTAGGCGACCAGCCCGAAGATGTAGCGCAGCAGGTTGGCGATATTGGCCCCGACCGCGCCGCCGAAGTTGCGCGCATGCTCCACCGTGCTGGCATGGCCCCAGCTGGGATCCTGGTCGTTGTAGCTGAACAGGCAGACCAGCAGGTACAGCGCCAGCGGCAGCAGCAGCAATGCGCCGGCCTCGCGCAGGCGGCGCTTCAGCTCCTCGCTGAGGCCGCTGGGTTCCTTGTTCTTGTCTTTCTTGACGTTCGCGCTACGCGCCACCGTATTCCTCGCGTGCCGGTCTTAAGAGACCCGCTTCTGCTGCGTCGCCTGGGCAAAGGCCAGGACTCCAGATACCTCGTTACCGCCCCCCGCGGTCCGTTCCCGATGGGCCGGGCCCAGGGGCCCGTCAACCGCCGGTTGCCGGCTCAGCTGCCTTGAATCGCGCACCCGTCTTCCCCATTCTGTCGGGCTCCAACCTGGCGCCGGAGCCTTGAACCGGTGTGAGGAAACCGCCGTAAAGGCCGGAACGAATAGCAATTCCAAGCTGCTGATAACACCCAAGGATTATAACCATGAGCACCCCCAAGCACAGCCGCCTGCTGATCCTCGGTTCCGGCCCCGCCGGCTACACCGCGGCCGTGTACGCTGCCCGCGCCAACCTGAAGCCCACCCTTGTGACCGGTCTGCAGCAGGGTGGACAGCTGATGACCACCACGGACGTGGAGAACTGGCCGGGCGACAAGGCGGTGCAGGGTCCGGAGCTGATGCAGCGACTGGCCGAGCATGCCGAGCACTTCGAGACCGAGATGGTGTTCGACCACATCCACAGCGCCGACCTGGGCCAGCGCCCGTTCCGCCTGAAGGGCGATTCCGGCGAATACACCGCCGACGCCCTGGTCATCGCCACCGGCGCCACCGCCAAGTACCTGGGCATCGAGAGCGAGCAGCACTTCAAGGGCAAGGGCGTGTCCGCCTGCGCCACCTGCGACGGCTTCTTCTTCCGCGGCCAGGAAGTGGTGGTGGTCGGCGGCGGCAACACCGCCGTGGAAGAAGCGCTGTACCTGTCCAACCTGTGCAGCAAGGTCACCCTGGTCCATCGCCGCGACAAGCTGCGCGCGGAAAAGATCATGCAGGACAAGCTGTTCGAGAAGGCCGCCGCCGGCAAGATCGAGCTGGTGTGGAACCACACCGTGGCCGAAGTGCTGGGCGATAACAGCGGCGTCACCGGCGTGCGCGTGAAGGATGTCAACAGCGGCGCCACCCGCGACATCCAGGCCACCGGCTTCTTCGTCGCCATCGGCCATACGCCGAACACCGGCATCTTCGAAGGCCAGCTGGACATGCACGACGGCTACATCAAGATCCACAGCGGCCAGGAAGGCATGGCCACCATGACCTCGGTGCCGGGCGTGTTCGCCGCCGGCGACGTGGCCGACCACGTCTACCGCCAGGCCATCACCTCGGCCGGCTTCGGTTGCATGGCCGCGCTGGACGCCGAGCGCTGGCTGGACCAGCAGACCCCGGTGGTCTGATGAACGCGCCGCACGCCACCCTGCATTACATCCATGACCCACTGTGCGGCTGGTGCTACGGCGCCCAGCCGCTGGTCAGCGCCGCGGTCGCCATGCTCGGCAACCGCCTGGCCCTGCGCCTGCACGGCGGCGCGCTGTTCGCCGAGCCGCAGCAGCTGACGCCGGCGATGGCCGAGCACATCGTGCGCGCCGACGAGCGCATCGAGGAGATCAGCGGCCAGCCGTTCGGCGAGGCCTATACGGAAGGGCTGCTGGCCGAGGCCAGCACCGTGCTGTATTCGCTGCCACCGATCGCGGCGGTGCTGGCGGCCGAAACGCTGCATCCGGAGGCGGGCTATCCGATGCTCGTGGCGATCCAGCACGCGCACTACCAGCGCGGTCTGCGCGTGGTGGAAGCCGACGTGCTGGCCGAACTGGCCGAGGAACTGGGCCTGGACGCCACGCAGTTCGCCGATGCCTTCGCCAAGGCCAGCGGCAACGAACTGATCGAGCACGTCCAGGCCAGCCGCCGCCTGCTCGGCGAGGTGGGCGGCCAGGGCTTCCCCACCCTGGTGCTGGAAGTCCAGGGCCAGCGCCACGTCCTGCCGCACCACCAGGACTACGGCCGGCCCGATGCCTTCGTCGAACGCATCGCGGCCCGCCTGCCGGCGGTGCACTGAATGACGCGCGGCCATCGCCCGTCGATGGCCGCCGAGCGGCACGGCGTGCTCGAAGCCCGCTTTCATCCGCGCATCGACGAGGTGCCCGCGGCGGCGTGGGACGCGCTGCGCACCGACGGCAATCCGTTCCTCTCGCATGCCTTCCTCGCCGCGCTCGAACGCACCGGCTGCATCCGCGACGACTGGGGCTGGCAGGCGCACCATCTGGGCCTGTACGAGGACGACCGCCTGGTCGCCGCCGCGCCGCTCTACGTCAAGGGCAATTCGCATGGCGAGTTCGTGTTCGACTGGAGCTGGGCCGCCGCCTGGGAACGCGCCGGCGGCGATTACTATCCCAAGCTGCTCAATGCGGTGCCCTACTCGCCCGTGCCCGGGGCACGCCTGCTCGCCGGCGATGGAGCACAGGCGCCGCGCCGGCGCGAGGCGCTGGTGTCGGCCATGCGCCAGCTGGCGGATGCGCATGGGTTGTCCTCCGTCCATGCCAATTTCCTTGCGCCCGACGACCTTTCGGCGTTCGACAACCACTGGTTGGCACGCACGGACGTGCAGTTCCATTGGCCGAACAGGGGCTATGGCCACTTCGAGGATTTCCTCGCCGCGCTCAATCACAAGAAGCGGAAGAACATCCGCCAGGAACGCGCCCACGTCGCCCGCGCCGGCCTGCGCCTGGAGTGGCGTCGGGGCGACAGCCTGGGTGCGGACGAATGGCGCCAGGTGCATGGCTTGTACGAGCACACCTTCGACGCCAAGGGCAACCACGCCGCGCTGACGCGCGAGTTCTTCCACGCGCTGGGCGGCGAACTCGGCACCGCCACCCACCTCGCGCTGGCCTGGGAAGGCGCGCACATCGCGGCGATGGCGCTGTTCCTGCAAGGCGACGAAGCGCTGTACGGCCGCTACTGGGGCAGTCGCGTCGATGTGCCCGGCCTGCACTTCGAGCTGTGCTACTACCAGGGCATCGAACATACCATCCGCGCCGGCCTGCAGCGCTTCGAGCCCGGCGCCCAGGGCGAACACAAGCTGGCGCGCGGCTTTCTTCCGGTCCACACGCATTCGCGCCATTACCTGGCCGACGCCGGCTTGCGCAAGGCGGTGCGCGCGGCGCTTGCGCGCGAGACCGAAGCAGTCGACGCTTACGCCGCCGACCTGCTCGAACACAGCCCGTACGCCCACCGCGACGCCTGACCATGATCCGCCTGCCCCTGCTCGACGCCGCCCATCCCGAGCAGTTCCCCGATCCCGGCCGCGCCATGGCCGATCCCAACGGCTTGCTCGCCTTCGGCGGCGATCTCACGCCGCGCCGGCTGCTGGCGGCGTACGCCGGCGGCATCTTCCCCTGGTACAACGAGGACGAGCCGATCCTGTGGTGGTCGCCGGATCCGCGTTGCGTATTCCATACCGATCGACTGCGCGCCAATCGCAGCCTGCGTCGGCAGCTCGCGGGCAGGCCGTGGCGGATCACGCTCGATCATGCGTTCCGTGCAACGGTCGAAGCCTGTGCGGCACCCCGCTCCGGCCAGCTCGGCACGTGGATCGTGCCGGCGATGGCGGAGGCGTATATCCAGCTGCACGAGATGGGGCATGCGCACAGCGTGGAAGTGTGGGAAGGCGAGCGGCTGGTCGGCGGGATCTATGGCGTGACGGTCGGGCGGCTGTTCTGCGGGGAATCGATGTTCAGCCGTGAGAGCGGCGGGTCCAAGCTGGCCCTGCTCGCCCTGGGCCAGTTGCTGCGCCGCTGGGACTATCCGTTGATCGATGCGCAGGTCACCAATAACCACCTGCTCAGCCTCGGCGCGGTGGAGTATCCGCGGGATCTGTTTCTGAAGACGGTGCGGCAGTTGGTGAAGTTGCCGGGGCAGCCGGGGAGCTGGAAAGAGTTCACCCCGCTGGTGGAACAGACGATGGCTACGCTGCGGCGTTGACGGCGTAGGTTGGGGTGAGCCGCAGGCGAACCCCAACGATGCGATGTGTTTGGTGATGGCCATGTTGGGGTTCGCCTGCGGCTCACCCCAACCTACGCCCAGCGATTAGGTTCAGGCCGCCTTCGCCTCGCGCAGCTTCCGCGCATTCGCATACGAGGCCAGGATGTCCTCCCGCACCGGCGCCTCGCCGGTCGCCAGGCAGCGCTCCCACTCTTCAACACTCAACACCGCGGCGAAGCGCGACTGCTCCACCACCGCGAACACGCGATGGATCTCCTCGGCGGTCGCGTAACCCGCGCGGTTGGCATACGACACCGCGCCCGAAGCGTCATGCAGGAATTCCACCTCGAGGCCGCGATCGAAGGCGTGCTTGATGGTGGTGTCGTTGCAGTTGTGGGTCATGTAGCCGACCACCGTCAGGGTGTCGATGTCGCGCGCCCGCAGCCAATCGCCCAGGCCCGTCTCGGCGAAGGCGCTCGGCAGCGGCTTGCCGATCAGCACGTCGCGATGGCGGCGCGCCACTTCCGGATGCAGCTGCCAGCCGTGGCTGCCTTCGGCAAAAGCCGGACCGTTCGACGGCGAGTCCTGGCGGATCACGATCACCGGCAGACCGGCCGCGGCGGCGACATCCATCGCGCGGACGATCTTCGGCAGGCTGTCGGCTACCGGCGGATACTCGATCTGCAGGTTGCCGTCGAAATACTCGTTCTGCACGTCGATCACGATCAGTGCGCGACGGGGAGCATTGGCGTTCATGGCTTGGAGTTCCCTGGCTTGGAAAAGGTGTGCACATGCTGCGCTCCGGACCACTTGCGCGAGAGTGGCCTGAAGGACAATAATCGATGTGATCGGGCCAACCGGAATTCCCATGCGCAAGATCCGCATCGCCGTGGTGGCGTTCAACGACATCCTTCCCTTCCACCTGTCCGTACCCTGCGGCGTGTTCGCGGCGGTGCTGCGCGACGAGCAGTCGCCGTTCCGGCTGCGCGTGTGCTCGGCCGAAGGCAGGCGAGTGCGCAGCGCCTCCGGCTTCATGATCGCCACCGACTACGGCCTGGACGAATTGCGCAACGCCGACATCGTCATCGTGCCGTCGTGGCGCAGCGCCGAGGAACGCCCGCCGGAACCTCTGCTGGAAGCCCTGCGCCGCGCCGCCGCGCGCGGCAAGCGCATCGTCGGCCTGTGCATGGGCGCCTTCGTGCTCGGCCACGCCGGCCTGCTCGACGGCCGCCGCGCCACCACGCACTGGTTCGCCACCGACGAGCTGGCCGCGTGTTTTCCCACCGCCGAAGTCGACCCGGACGTGCTGTACGTGGATGCCGGCCAGGTCGTCACCTCCGCCGGCGCTGCGGCCGGCATCGACTGTTGCCTGCACCTGGTGCGCCAGCTGCTGGGCAGCGAGGCCGCCAACCGCATTGCGCGACGCATGGTGGTATCGCCGTTCCGCCACGGCGGGCAGGCGCAGTTCATCGAGCAGCCGGTGCCGAGCATGGCCGGCGACGAGCGCATGGCGAAGTTGCTGGACGAGGTGCGCCGCAAGCTGCACCAGCCGCAGAACCTCGACGAGATCGCCGTGCGCGCGGCGATGAGCCGGCGCAGTTTCACGCGGCATTTCCGCCAGCTGACCGGGAGCAGCTTCGGGGACTGGCTGATGGCGCAGCGGCTGAGCGAAGCGCAGCGCCTGCTGGAGACGACCGGCCTGCCGCTGGACCGCATCGCCAGCGCGGTCGGACTGGGTTCGCCGGTGACGCTGCGGCAGCATTTCCAGCGGGCGTTCCGAACCTCGCCGGCGAATTACCGCAGAACCTTCAACGCAGGCAAGGCCGCATAGAAAACCACGACGTAGGTTGGGGTGAGCCGAAGGCGAACCCCAACAGGCCTCGCGCAGTATCCAGCTCATGTTGGGGTTCGCCTTCGGCTCACCCCAACCTACGTCGGCTAGTCGGCCAGCCCTACCCGCTTGATGTCCTCGTAATTGGCCAGGAACAGCTCCACCAGCGTCGGATCCAGCTGACTTCCCGCGATCTTGCGCAGATGCGCGATCACCTCGTCCTCCGGCCAGGCCGGCTTGTACACCCGCGGGAAACTCAGCGCATCCCACACATCCACCACGCTGAACACCCGTGCGGCGAGCGGAATCTCCTCGCCGCGCAGGCCGCGCGGATAGCCGCCGCCGTCCCAGCGCTCATGATGGTGGTACGGAATCTCGGCCGCATCGCGCAGGAAATCCACCTGCTGCAGCAGGTCGTAGCCCACCTGCGGATGCGTGCGCATCACCACGATCTCTTGCTCGGTCAGCGGCCCCGGCTTGATCAGGATCGCATCCGGCAGCGCCAGCTTGCCGATGTCGTGCAGCAGCGCGCCGAAGCGCGCCTTGCGCAGCTCCTCGCCGCGCAGGCCGGCCAGCCGGGCCAGCGCCACGGTCATGCGCATGACGCGGTCGGAGTGGTCGCTGGTTTCCTTGTGACGGATGTCCATCGCGTGGACCAGCGCGCGCAGGGCCTGTTCGTTGCCCTTGAGCAGCAGGCGGTTGGCGCGGCTCATGCCGCGCAGGTCGCGGTCGACCAGCACGTACAGCAGCGCGCCGGTGACCAGGACGAAGAACGTGCCCTTCAGGCTCTGCATCAGGCTCAGCGTGTCGGTGTCCTGCACGAACAGGCGCAGCACGCGGTTGGACAACCAGATCCACAGGCTGGCCACGATCACGTACGCCAGCGCGGTGCGTACTTGAGGCTTCAGTCTCATCCGACTCCCCTTGCCGCGCCGGGAAACTCCGTCCCGGCAGCGAGAGCCGCGAGCTTACCGCTATCCGCGCAGGAAGGAACGTGCGTCAAGCCCTGGGCGGTCGGGGCTCGAGCACGAAGATGATCGAGGCGGGCCGCCCGCTGTGCGGATGCAGGGGTTCCTCGATGCGCGCCACGCGCAGGCCGCAGGCCGCGAACGTATCGAGCCAGCCGCCGAGCGTGCGGAAATACCAGGGCGCCGCCTGGCCGAAGCCTTCGCCGCAGCCGGCCCAGGAGCCTTCGCGCCAGCCGTCGCGGTACGGCAGCTCGCCGCAGGCAACGACCGGATGCAGCGTCTGCACCAGCAATGCGCCGCCGGGTTCAAGCAGGCCCGGCACCGCGGCCAGCACGGCCTCGGTCGATGCCTCGCCGAGCAGGGAAAAATTGCAGATCGCCACGTCGGCTTTCGCGTGCAGCTCGCCGGCGGCGATCTGCGCGTAGCTCATGGTTTCGAAACGTCCGCCGCCCTTTGCGCGTGCGGTGTCGATCAGCTCGGGCACCGCATCCAGGCCCAGCACATCGACGCCCTGTGCCGCCAACGCCCGGACCAGCCAGCCTTCGCCGCAACCGAAGTCGATCGCGCTGCGCGGCTTAAGCGACAACGCCGCCTGGATGACGGCGTTGTCCGTGGCCAGCCTGCGGCTTTCGATACGCTGGCCTTGTACTGCCGCGATCCATGGCTCGGCGTTCTGACGCCACACGCTCAGGATGGCGGCTTCGAAATCCTGGGCGCGTCTGTCCATGTATTCCCTTGTCGGCGGCAACTACAAGCCTTGATCCGGCATGGCCGGCGATGAGGCATTGGCGGGCCTCATCCGCGCCCACAAAGGTACTGGATTTACCTCTGCGCGCAGGAAAAGACGTTGGCGCTCATCGTGGTGGCCTTCACTCCGGTGTATCCATCCACCTGGCTCTGGCTGGGGTTGCTGGTCAGGATCTGCACCACGTTGCCGCCCATCGCCGAAGCCTTATTCTTCAGGTCGGCGCGCGCGCCGGTCTCGATATCCGCTCCGGTACGGAACACCGCCGCCTGGCTGCCCGTGATGTCGCCAAGCAGCTTGCACCCCTGCGGCTCCGTGTTCGTAAAGCGGACTTTTTCGGAACCCGCGATCGGCTTCGTCGTCGCGCAGCCCACCATCATCATCGCGCATGCGATCGCCATCATCTTCTTCACGTCTGCCACTCCTCAGGTTTGGGTTAGGAGGCGCAGAAATTAGTGAGCGGCAACGTCCGGACCAACCGGAAATTTCGCGCCATGCGCCGGCATGGGCCGCGCATTCAGGTCCAAGAGGCGTGGCTTGATCGCTCCCCGGCAGCGCGACGCATCCGCCCCCGCGCTCCGGGAACCGGGCCCCGGTCAGCCCGGCAGCGCCCGATAGCGCCTGGCCACGTAGTCGTCGAGGATGCCGATGAACTCCTCGGCAATCCGCTCGCCGCGCAGGGTCATGGCCTTCTCGCCGTCGATGAACACCGGCGCCGCCGGCGCCTCGCCATTGCCCGGCAGCGAGATGCCGATATTGGCGTGCTTGGATTCGCCCGGGCCATTCACCACGCAGCCCATTACCGCGAGGGTAAGGTTCTCCACGCCGTCGTACTTCACCCGCCACTCCGGCATGCGGTCGCGCACATGCTCCTGCACGGTCTTGGCCAGTTCCTGGAAGAACTCGCTGGTGGTGCGGCCGCAACCCGGACAGGCGGTGACCAGCGGAGTGAATGCGCGCAGGCCCATGGTCTGCAGCAGCTCCTGCGCCACCACCACTTCGCCGGTGCGGGGAGCGCCCGGTTCGGGCGTGAGCGAGATGCGGATGGTGTCGCCGATGCCTTCCTGCAGCAGCACCGCCAGCGCGGCGCTGGACGCGGTGATGCCCTTGGAGCCCATGCCGGCCTCGGTCAGGCCCAGGTGCAGCGCGTAGTCGCAGCGCCTGGCCAGGTCACGGTAGACCGCGATCAGTTCCTGCACGCCGGAGACCTTGCAGGAAAGAATGATGCGCTCGCGCGGCAGGCCGATTTCCTCGGCGCGGATCGCCGAATCCACCGCGGAACGGATCAGCGCCTCGCGCGCCACCAGCGCGGCGTCCCATGGCTCGGCGCGCGTGTGGTTCTCATCCATCAGCGCGGCCACCATGCTCTGGTCCAGCGAGCCCCAGTTGGCGCCGATGCGCACCGGCTTGCCGTACTGGATGGCCTTCTCGATGATCGCGGCGAACTGGCTGTCCTTCTTCTTGCCGAAACCGACGTTGCCCGGATTGATGCGGTACTTGGCCAGCACTTCGGCGCAGGCCGGCTCCTGCTCCAGCAGCTGGTGGCCGTTGTAGTGGAAGTCGCCGATGATCGGCACCTCCACGCCCATCATCTGCAGCCGCTCGTGGATGCGCGGCACCGCGGCCGCCGCGGCCGGCGTGTTCACCGTGATACGCACCAGCTCGGAACCTGCGCGCGCCAGCTCGGCGATCTGCCTGGCGGTGCTGGCCGGATCCTCGGTGTCGGTATTGGTCATCGACTGCACCACGATCGGCGCGCCGCCGCCCACCGTCACCTTGCCGATGCGCACGCCGACGCTGGGACGGCGCTGCTCGGGCTCGGCCGGGCGGGAAATGGAAGAGGACTTGTCGCTCATGGGGAAACCGGCGGAATGGCTGGATGGGGACGCCGCGGCCGGAAATCGCCGCGGACGATGGACAAGGATACTTCAAGCCGCCTGGCGGCTTCATGACCCCGGATGGCCCGATCAGGGTACGGTTTTGACCGAAATCCGCGGCGCGACGCCGCGCGGCATAAGCGCGCACCGGCGCGGCGCAGGTGGCATACGGTGCTCATCATGCGTGGCAACAGGATCGCAGGAAGAAGCCGCATGTCCGTCGCCCATGCCATCGAAACCCCGTCGCCGGGCCCGCTCCATCCGGCGCGCTGCAACGGCTGCGCCCACCTGCCGGCGTGCCAGGCCGCCGGCTACGGGCGAAGCGAGCTGCGCGGATTGCAGTGCATCGCCGAACCTGCCGGCCTGTTGCGCGACGGCGAATACCTGTACCGCCCGTTGACGCCGTTCCATGCGGTGTACGCGGTGCAGGCCGGCATGGCCAAGAGCGTGGCGGTGGACCGCGCCGGCCGCGAGCGCGTGCTGGCCTTTCATCTGCCGGGCGAGCTGTTCGGACTGGACGCGCTGTGGCTGGGCCAGCACGACAACGCCGCGGTCGCGCTGGGCCGCACGCAGTGCTGCCGCTTTCCCTATGCGGCACTGCGCGAACTGGCCAGCCGCCAGGTAGAAGTGCAGACGCATCTGCTGTACGCGATGAGCCGGCAGCTTCACCGCCAGCATCTGGATGCCGCCGACGGTTCGGCCGAACAGCGCATGGCCGCCTTCCTGGTGGATCTGCATGCGCGCCGCGAGGCGCTCGGCTGCAGCGGTGCCGCGCTGCCGCTGCCGATGTCGCGCGCCGACATCGGCAATCATCTGCGCCTGGCCACCGAAACGGTCAGCCGGCTGCTGGCGCGGTTCCGCGACGCGGGGCTGCTGCGGGTGACGCGCAGCGGCGTGGAGCTGCTGGACATGGATGGACTGCGCCACGTAGGTTGGGGTGAGCCATAGGCGAACCCCAACGATGCGAGACGTCTGAAGTCAGCCCAACCTACGTCAGGCCTTGGCCCGGCTCAGGCGCAGCGCATTGCCCACTACCGACACCGACGACAGGCTCATCGCCAGCGCCGCCACCATCGGCGACAAGGTCAGGCCCAGCCACGGATACAGCGCACCCGCCGCCAGCGGCACGCCCAGCGCGTTGTAGATGAAGGCGAAGAACAGGTTCTGGCGGATGTTCGCCACCGTCGCCTGCGACAGCGCGCGCGCACGCAGGATCGCGGTCAGCTCGCCCTTCACCAGGGTCACCTGCGCGCTCTCGATCGCCACGTCGGTGCCGCCGCCCATGGCGATGCCGATATCCGCCGCGGCCAGCGCTGGCGCATCGTTGATGCCGTCGCCGGCCATCGCCACGCGCCGCCCTTCGGCGCGCAAGGCGTTCACCACCGCGGCCTTGTCGGCCGGCGAGACATCGGCGTGCACCGCGTCGATGCCCAGCGTCTTCGCCACGGCCTGCGCGGTGACGGCGTTGTCGCCGGTGAGCATGACGATGCGCAGGCCGGCTTCGTGCAAGGCGGCGATCGCCTGCGGCGTGGTCGCTTTCACCTGGTCGGCCACCGCCAGCAGGCCGGCGAGCGCGCCATCCACGGCGAGGAACATCACCGTCGCGCCTTCCTTGCGCCAGGCATCGGCGCGCAGCTGCGCATCCTCGCCGAGGGCGATGCCCAGTGTCTCGAACAGGCGCGCATTGCCCAGCGCCGCCTCGCGTCCCAGCACCCTGCCCTGCACGCCGCCGCCGGTGAGCGTGCGGAACGCCTCCACCTCAGGCACCTTGACCCCACGAGCCTCGGCGCCGGCCAGGATGGCGCGCGCCAGCGGATGCTCGCTGGGACGTTCCAGCGCGGCGGCCACCGCCAGCAGCCGATCCCACGGCAGCGCGCCATCCTGGCCGGTGCCGAGGCTCGCCACGTCCTTCAGCGTCGGCCGGCCCTCGGTCAGCGTGCCGGTCTTGTCCAGCACCAGGGTGTCGACATCGCGCAGCGTTTCGATCGCCGCGGCATCCTTGAACAGCACGCCTTCATGCGCGCCGCGGCCGCTCGCCACCATGATCGAGATCGGCGTGGCCAGGCCCAGCGCGCAGGGACAGGCGATGATCAGCACCGACACCAGCGCGATCAGCGCATGCGCCAGCCGCGGCTCCGGCCCCCACGCGGCCCAGGCCGCGAAGGCCAGCACCGACACTGCCACCACCGCCGGCACGAACCAGGCCGCCACGCGGTCGGCCACGCGCTGCAGCGGCGCCTTGCTGCGCTGCGCCTGCGCCACCAGGGCGACGATGCGCGACAACATGGTGTCGGCGCCGACCTTCTCGGCGCGCATGGTCAGCGCGCCGTCCTGGTTGACGGTACCGCCGGTGACGCGATCGTCCGCGCGCTTGGCCACCGGCAGCGGCTCGCCGGTGAGCATGGCTTCGTCGACATGGCTGGCGCCGTCCAGCACCACGCCGTCCACCGGCACCTTCTCGCCCGGCCGCACGCGCAGCACGTCGCCGGCCTGCACGTCTGCCAAGGCCACGTCCTGCTCGCTGCCGTCGCCGTTGACGCGGCGCGCGGTCTTCGGCGCCAGGCCGAGCAGCGCCTTCAACGCTGCACCGGTGCGACGTCGTGCGCGCAGCTCGAGGAAATCGCCCAGCGTGACCAGGGTGACGATCACTGCGGCGGATTCGAAATACACGCCAACCCGGCCGTGCGCATCGCGGAAGCCTGCCGGAAATGCGTCAGGCAGGAAGAACGCCACCGCGCTGTACAACCATGCCACGCCAGTGCCGAGCGCGATCAGCGTGTACATGTTCGGCGACCACGGCCGCAGCGAACGCCAGCCGCGCGCGAAGAACGAGGCGCCGCCCCACAGCACCACCACGCTGGACAGCAGCGCCTCGGCCCACGCCGCCACGCCATCCCATGGCATCGGCAGATGCCAACCGAACAGATGCGGCCCCATCGCCAGCGCGAACACCGGCACAGTCAGCGCCACCAGCGTCCAGAAGCGGCGCGACAGGTGGCGCAGTTCGCCGCCGTCTTCTTCCAGGCTGGGCATCATCGGTTCCAGCGCCATGCCGCACTTGGGGCAGTCGCCGGGACCGACCTGCTGCACTTCCGGATGCATCGGACAGGTGTAGATGGTGCCCGGCGGCGCGTCGACCGGCTTGGGACGTTCGCCGAGGTAGCTGGCCGGATCGGCCAGGAACTTCTCGCGGCAACGGGCGGCGCAGAAGTAATAGGTGTGGCCTTCGAATTCCGCGCGGTGCCTGGCGGTATGCGGGTCGACCGACATGCCGCAGACCGGATCTTTCACGCTGTGATGAGCGTGGGCGTCATGACTGCCATGTGCATGATCGTGCTGCGCATGCTCGTGATGCGCGTGCTCCGCCTGGGCCTTGGCCCCGCCATGGCAACAGCTCGCCGCTACCGGTTCGGCCGGCGCCGCCTCCGCCTTCGAGCCGCAACAAGCCTTGTCCTGCCCGCTCATGCCTGGTCCTCCGCGTCCGACAGCGCGCGCAGGATCGGGCACTGCTCCGGCGAACCGTGCCCCGGGCAGGCATCGATCAATTCCTCCAGCCCGTCACGCACGCGGGTCAACTCGGCAATCCGCGCATCGATCGCGGCCAGCCGCTCCTGCGCCCGTTTCTTCACCGCCTTCACGCCGCGCTGCCGGTCGGCTGACAGCGCCAGCAGGTCGCGGATCTCCTCCAGCGTGAAGCCCAGGTCCTTGGCGCGCCGGATAAAGCGCAACTGGCGTACCGCGCCTTCGTCGTAGCTGCGATAGCCGGAGGCCCGGCGCACCGGCTCCGGCAGCAGCCCTTCGCGCTCGTAGAAGCGGATGGTGTCGATATTCACGCCGACGCGCTTGGCGACGGCACCGATGGTCAGGGTGGGGTTATGAGTGTCCATGGGGCGAAGTCTAGACCATTGATCAAGGTCCAGAGTCAAGCCGGCGCCAGGCAAAAAGAACCCGGCCATGCAGCCGGGTTCTTTGGTGACAAGCAAGCGCAACCGCCGCCCGCTCCATGCGGCGGTCGGGAGCACGTACTTACTGCACGGTCAAGGTCACATCGTCCAGCACGAACGAGGTCTGCAGCGACGAGTCTTCGGCGCCGGTGAACTTGATCGTCACCGTCTGCCCGATATACGGCGTCAGATTCGCCGTGTGCACCGTATACCCGGTCCCCTTGTTGAGGTTGGAGTAAGTCGCCAGCGTCGCCAACACCGTGCCGGAGCTGTTGAGCACCTGCACCTTCAGCGTGTCGTAGGCGGTGCTGGTGGTGGTCTCCGCCGTATCGACATGCAGGTAGTACTGCAAGGTCGCGCTGGTCTTGCCGCTCGGGATGGCCACCGACTGCGACACCGTATCGGTGTGGCTGGAACCATAGCCGTCCATCCACGCAAACCACGTACCGCCATGCGCCGTCTCGCCGGAGCAGCTGCTGTTGCTGCACAGCACGCCGGAACTGATCGACCACGGCGAGGCCGCACCGCTTTCGAAGCCGGTGTTGCCGAGCAGCTGCGAGGAACCGCCACCGCCGCCGCTCACCGTCACCGCCTGCGTCTTGCTGTTGCTCGCGCCGAGGTTGTCGGTCACGGTCAGCTTGACGTTGTAGGTGCCGCCAGCCGCATAAGTGTGGCTGGGGTTCTGGGCGGTGGAGGTGCCGCCGTCGCCGAAGTCCCAGGCATACGAGCTGATGGTGCCGCCCGTATCCGTGGAGCTGTTGGTGAAGCTCACCGTCAGGCCGCTGATGGTGTCGCCGAAGTTCGCCACGGGCGTGCTGCCGCCACCGCCGCCGGAACCGGCCAGCGAGTTGACCAGTGCCGCCTGCGGGCTGCCCCAGCCGGTGGCGAGGTCGTAGCCGGCCACGGCGCTGAAGCCGTTGCTGCCGCTGGTGACGTCGTGGAAGTTGCTGGTATAGCTGCTGCCGATGCCGACGTTGTAGATCGCCGGATTGACGAAGCCCACCGTGGCCTTGCCGTTCGCCACGGCCTGCTGGTTCACCAGGGCGAGGAAGCCCGCCCAGCGCGGCGCGGCGAAGCTGGTGCCGCCGTAGCCGGTTTCGAAGGAGCCGTTGCTCACCGTCGGGTTGTCGAAGTTCGCCTCGGCCGCGACATCCGGGTCGTTGCGATAGGTGGTCGAGCCCTTGTTCGCCGAGGTGATGACGCCGGCCAGCTTCTGATAGCTCGGCGTGCTTTCGCCCGAGGCGCTGGTGTAGCCGCCGCCGCCATCGGACCAGACCGTTTCCGCCGACCACGCGCCGCTGCTGCTGGTGGTCAGATCGGTGCCGCCGACTTCCAGCACATTGGAGTCGGCCGAGGGCGGATCGTAGGCGCTGGACGAAGCGTTATACGAACCGCTGTCGCCGGTGGCGTTCACGAAGGTCTGGCCCTGCGCCGCCATTTCCTGATAGATCGGATCGTCGGTGGCATTATCGAAATCGCCACCGCCCCAGGAGCAGCTCAGCACCTTGGCCTGGTTGTCCGAGGCCATCTTGTTGAGGATGTCGGTGGCGCTGTCGCCCTCGTAGAACAACACCTTGGTCAGGCCCGGCGCCATGCCGATCACGTTGACGATATCGAGGATCTGCTCGCCGTCGTCGCAGCTGCTGCCGACGTGCCCGCACTTGCCGTCGAAACCGCTGACCAGCACGTTGCTGACCGGCACGCTCGAGCTCATGCCCGTATTGCTGTAGTACACGGAAATGTCATTGCTGACGTAGCCATCGAACGAGAAGATGCCGACCGTCTGCCCGGAACCGGTCAGCGAACCGCTGCCGTAATAAGCCGTGCGCATGTCGCTCGGCAGGAATTCGCCGCCCGGGCCCGAACCGCCATGCGGAATCGGCGTCGCGCTGGATTTCTTGGAATAGTGCGTATGCGGCAGGCGGAAGTTGTCGAGTCCGGAAATGTGCAGCAGCGGCACGCTCAGGCCGACGGGCGTCGGTTCGCGATCCGCGGCGAAGAACGTGCGGTTCTCGCTCGGATGCGCGTAGTTGCCCATCTTCACCTTGAAGGCGCGGTTGATCGTTTCCACCGGGCCCTCCACGTCGACCAGCCGGCGGTTCGCGGCGGTGGCGGTGACGGTCAGGCCGTTGGCCTGCGCCCAGGCGACGACGGTGTCGTAATCAGCCTGCGTCGGCGCGAAGCGCGCGGTGAATTGCTCGACGCTGAGGTACTGGTGGTACTGCGGACTTTTCGGATCCTGCAGGTCGCGCAGCAGCTGATCGAGCTCGGCCTGGTTGCGCGGCTGCAGGCTGAGGGCGAGCTTGAGATGCTCTTGCGTATCCAGGTTGCTGACCAGCGGCGCCGCGCCATTTCTCACGGCCAATGGCACGTGCTGCGTCGCCGTCGTGCCGACGACCGCTACCGCGGCGTCAGTCGCGCCGGCAGCAGGAATCGCGCACAGACCCGATGCTGCAACCCATATGGACAGACCCAGAACCAACCGGATCCGGCTTGCGAGCCCCTGCTGTTTCAGGGCATGACCGTTCTTCATGGCTTTGTGGCGGAAATGGCTTGGCATGCAATACTCCGAAGGATTTTGAGGACAAACGAACCCCATGGGGTTGCGAGAACCCTCATCGATGGAAACCGTGAACAGGCACGGCCGCTTTGTGTTTTTCCGGAATTGCCCAGCGATCCAAGGCGCGTCGCAGTCCCCCCGCCCGATCTCCTGCACGAAACACGCCCTTCCATGTGCTGGAAGTGCGTTACGCCGTACCGCGCTAATCACAGGATCATTCATCAGTCCCCGACTGATGAATTCATTTATTGAATGGCGAGACGTCGAGAGGCGTCAATAGGAATCGAGGAAATATCGCGTGATTTAAATCACGGATTTTCGCGGGATAAATCAAGACTTAGTGAAAACATTTATGCATGGCGCTGCATTATATACAGCGAAGCGACGATATTTGTCGCAATATCATAGTCTTATAGAGAAATCCGCAGGAATGCAGGGTAAATGACGCAATTAATTGCAGATCGGTAATTAATTGCGAATATCGCGCCGGCGCAATTAATTGCAGGTCGGTAATTAATTGCGATTATCGCGCACCAACCATTCAAGCCGCGGCGCCGGCCGGCGCACTCTTCCAAGGCACACCGGCAATCGTGCAAAAGACCGCGGCAACCAGCAGCGCGGCACAACCGCCCAGCAGGGCAGCCACGACGATCTCTCCGCTGTCCCGCAGGTAGTACTTGTAGGCCGCAGCCCCGCCAGCCGCCCCGACCAGGATGCTCAATCCAATGCAAGGCAAGCATGTAAGCCGTCGTGCAAGCAGCAGGCAGGCGATCACCGGCGCGCCGAGCACATAGCTGGCCGCATAGCAGACGATGGCCATCGCCAGGAGGCCGAGCAGGAATTGATCCAGGTGCTCGGGCGCCTCGATCGCATAGCTCGAGAACAGCAGCGCGAACAGCGCATAGGCCAGCGGCAACGCAGACGGCGCCAACACCACGCCAAGGACCACGCGGGATCGTTTCATGGCCGCGGCGCCTGCGAACGCGTTCTCAGCGGATCGAGCAGCCGCTTCAAGCCGTTGTGATCGAGCTCATGCGCCAGTGCGAGCAGGTTGCCCAGATCGCCCGGCGGGAAACCCTTGCGCGCGAACCACGCCAGATAGGCACCGGGCAGGTCGGCGATGAGGCGTCCCTCGTACTTGCCATAAGGCATGGTCATGGTGACCAGACGCTGCAAGTCTTCGGGCTTCACTGAGCATTCCTGTCATTCGAGTCGCGGCAGAGTGTATCCGCTTCAGTCGAAAGCGCCGCGCCGAGCAACAGGCCTGTCGACTGACCACGCGATGCGGGCCGGCGTTCGCTCAGGGATGCAGCGAAAGGCCCTTGATCGCCTTGTCCACCGCCTTCTTCGGTCCGCGCAAGCCGAGGCCGACCAGGTTCAGGGCCTGCGGATCTTCCGCCAGGAAAGCTTGCCGATTCGCCTCGTCGTGCCCCGTGGAAAACATCGAGTAGACATAGGGCACGATGGCCAGCCCGCGTTCCAGTGCGGACCTGTGCGCGGATTGCAGACCGGCCAGATCGGCCTGAAACACCAGCATCGGCTGGCCCAGCATGTTGCCGTACTGATTTCCCGCCGAGTCGCGGTAAGGCAAGCCCAGCGCCTCGGGCGCCGCGGCGGCGATGCCGGTAGCCAGAAACGCGGTTACATTCAGCCGCTGCCAGCCCGCCAGGTCATCGCGGACGATAAGCGCCACCTTGGTGTCGAACATCCACAGCTCCGGTCACGGATCGATGACGCTCATCTTCGGCACGACCGGCATGGCGATCTAGAACGTTTGTGCATTCGCGCTGATAGGCCGCCGGCGACAACCGGTAGGCGCGCTGGAACCATCGCCCCAGATGGCTCTGATCGGCAAAGCCCACGTCCAGCGCAACCTGGTTCGGCTCGCCGCCACCGGCCAGCAGCGCCCTGGCCGCGCGCAATCGCAAGCGCACCAGGTAAGCGTGCGGCGACTGGCCGAACCTGCGCTTGAACTGCCGCGTGAGGCGGAAGCGATCCATGCCGGAATGGCGGGCCAGCTCGTCCAGGCCGATGTCGCCGGCCATCCGGTCGTGCAGAAAATCGCGCGCACGCAGCAGCTGATCGGTCGAACCCGCTTCGGGCAGGGCAAGCTCGCCGGCCTGTGCGGAAAGTCGTCGCACCAGCTCGTCCAGGCACTGGTCGCGCGCCAGCCTGGCTTCGTTGCCATGCAGGGCGAGGAAGGCGTTCTGGATGATTTCGCGCAAGCCGTCGTCGATGGCCACCGTATTCCTGAAGGCGGCGCCGATACCCGAGGCATTGGGTAACTCGAGCCGGCCGGCCATGCCGGCGAGCCAGCGCTGCGGCAGGTACAGCATGGCGTAGGTGAAGCCGACATCCTCCGGCGCATCGCCGTCATGAACCGCGCCGGGTTCGATCAGGATGACGCGGCCCGCCGTGCTGCGGTGGACGATCCGATGGCAGCGGAACTGCTGGATGCCCTGCTGGGTGACACCGACCAGGACCTCGTCATGATCGTGCGGATCGTAGGCATGGCCGCGGAAATGCGCGTGCACGCTCTCGATCCCGGTGTCATGGTCCCGGCGAATATGGATCCAGTCGTCGCTGCGCGTCGGTCGATTCACCGCAGCACTATGCATCGCGCGACCGCGCCGGGCCACCTCGGCACGGGAAAGCGCCGTTCTGCGCACGCGAAAGGCCCGCCCTCGCCCGCACCGCGCCCCGCTGCCCGCCCACGCTGCCGGCCTCATCCCGGACGATCCAGCCACGCCATGCCAAGACCGGTCTTCGCCATGCTCCTGCTTGCCTTCGCCTGCCATGCCGCGCAGGCGTCCGCCGCCACGTGGCAACCCTCGCCCGGCCATGCGCAACTGCCGATCTGGCCCGCCGGCAAGATGCCCGACGCACTGCCAGCCACCAAGCCGGAATCGGTCGCCGCCGACTGGGCGAAGGTCGAGAACGTCAGTGAGCCGACCATGACCATCTATGCGCCGCAGGGCCGCAACACCGGCGCCGCCGTGGTGGTGTTCCCCGGCGGCGGTTACCAGATCCTGGCGATGGACCTGGAAGGCACCGAGATCTGCGATTGGCTCGTCTCGCGTGGCATCACCTGCGTGCTGCTCAAATACCGCGTGCCCGATTCGGGCCCGACCTGGAAAAACGACCGGCGCTACTACCCGAAGGTGCAGACGGCGCTGCAGGATGCGCAACGCACGCTCGGCCTGGTGCGCCAGCACGCGGCCCAGTGGCAGGTCGATCCGCACAAGATCGGCGTGATCGGTTTTTCCGCCGGCGGCCATCTCGTCGCCGCGGTGAGTACGCATGTCGACAAGCGGACCTACCCGGCGGTCGACGCCGCGGATCGACTGAGTTCGCGTCCCGATTTCGCCATCGCCCTCTACCCCGGCCATCTATGGCTGCACGAGGACGAGGACCGCGCCACCCGCCCGCAGACGGATCTGCGCCTGCGGCCGGACATCCGCGTCCGCGCCGATACGCCGCCCACCTTCCTGCTGCAGGCCGAGGGCGACCCCACCGACACGGTGGAGGAATCGCTGGCCTACTACGTCGCGCTGCAGAAGGCCGGCGTTCCGGCCGAGCTGCATCTCTATGCGCAGGGCGGCCACGCCTTCGGCCTGCGGCCGACCAGGCTGCCGATCGGGCAATGGCCGGTGCTGGTGGAGCGGTGGTTGCGCACGATTGGCGTGCTGGCGGCGGACTGAGCATGGGCGCGCCTCGCAAAGGCACGCCTAATCAATAAGTTGCAGGAAATGCATGGCGGATTTCGCCGCCATTGGCCCGCACCGCCGGCCCTTGGGTTAATCGACGCGTCCCACCCCCCGTGTAGAATCGTCGTCTTTTTTACCCAGCCGCATGGTGCAAGCCCTCCACCGGACGCCCGTCCGCGGCCCGACGTTCATCCGCCTGCTCGCCAGCCTGACGGACGCCGCCGCCCCGTCCTCTCCGCCCCCGCTGCCGGACCGGTTGAGCCAATGGCTCGACTGGAACCAGGCCATTGCGCTGTCCACCGTGCTCGATGGCCGGCCGGCGCAGGGCGACGGCGTGCCGTTCGGCAGCGACGACGAGGACGAATGCGCGCAACTGCGCGCTGCGCTGGCCCAGGCCATCGCGGGCGAGCAGGCCTTCGCGCGGCAGGACGCAACGCACGTTGAAGTTGGCATCGACTACGCCATCTTCCGCCAGCGCTATATCGCCCATCAGCGCGCGATCCAGGCCGCCACCGGCCGCTTGCGCGGCAAGTTGCGCGATCGGCTGGCCGGCGCCAGCGCCGGGATGGCGCGGCTCGCCGCGCTGGACGCCAGCATGGAAATCGTCCTGAGTCCGCGCGAGCACGAGCTGCTGGCTGCCGCACCCAGGCTGTTGGAAGTGCATTTCGAACGTCTGCGCCAGGCCGCGGAAGCCGCGGATGGCGCACAGGGAGCACAGCTCCCTTCCGGGGAAGCGTCGGCCGCGTGGCTGGACGTGTTTCGCAAGGACATGCAGAGCGTGCTGCTCGCCGAACTGGATGTTCGTTTTCAACCGGTCGAGGGCCTGCTCGCGGCCCTTCGCGCCAGCTAACTGGGACGTCATGTTCAGAAGTCTTGTTTATCCCCTCGTTTTCCTGGTCGGCCTGGCGGCCGTGTGCTGGATCGGCGTTGGCTATGTCGGCTCCAGTCCGCTCGGCGCCGGCGTCGCGCTGCTGATCGGCGCGTGTTACCTCGCCGGCGGATGGGAGCTCTATCGCTATCGCCAGGCCACGCGCACGCTGGACGATGCCGGCGCCGACCTGGCGGTGGCGCCGCCCAGCCTGGGCGACTGGCTGAAGCGCGTGGATCCGAGCCTGCGCAACGCCGTGCGCCTGCGCATCGAGGGCGAGCGCGTGGCGCTGCCGGCGCCGGCGCTGACGCCGTACCTGGTCGGCCTGCTGGTGCTGCTGGGCATGCTCGGCACCCTGCTCGGCATGATGGCCACCCTGCGCGGCACCGGCCTGGCGCTGGAAAGCGCGAGCGACCTGCAGGCCATGCGCGGTTCGCTGGCCGCGCCGGTGAAGGGCCTGGCCTTTGCGTTCGGCACCTCGATCGCCGGCGTGGCCAGCTCGGCCATGCTCGGCCTGCTGTCGGCGCTGTGCCGCCGCGAGCGCCAGCAGGCGACGCAACAGCTGGATGCGCACGCCGCCACCACCCTGCGCGTGTTCTCGCAGGCACACCAGCGCGACGAAGCCTTCCGCCTGCTGCAACGCCAGACCGAGCTGATGCCCACCCTGGTCGACCGGCTGCAGGCGTTGATGAGCAGCATCGAACAGCAAAGCAGCGCCGCGCACGAGCGCCAGCTGGCCGGCCAGGAGGCGTTCCACGGCCGGACGGAGGCGACTTACGCGCGCCTGGCCAGCTCGGTCGAGCAGTCGCTGCAGCAAGGCGTGGCCGACAGTGCGCGCGCCGTCAGCGCCTCGATCCAGCCGGTGGTGGAAGCCACCATGGCGGGACTCGCGCGCGAAACGGCGGCGCTGCGCGAAGCGGTCGAGCAAGGCGTGCAGCGCCATCTCGATGGCGTGGCCGGCGGCTTCGAGGCGACGACCGCCAACGTGGCGACGCTGTGGAAGGATGCATTGGCTGAGCACCGCCGCGCCGGTGAAGCGCTTACCGGCGACCTGCGCGATTCGCTCGCGCAGTTCACCGGCGCGTTCGAGCAGCGCTCCGCCGCCTTGGTGAGTGAAGTATCGGCACGCCTGGAGAACGCCGCCGGCCGCGCGGCCGACGCCTGGCAGCAGGCGTTGTCGCGCCAGGAAACTGCCAACGAGAGCCTCGCCGCGCGCAGCCAGGAAGCGCTGGCCGCGGCCGCGGCGACGTTCGAGGAACACGCCTCTTCGCTGGTCGGCGTCGTGCGCCAGTCGCACGAGGACTTGCAGACTGCGCTGGCCGCACGCGACCAGGCACGCCTCGCCGCCTGGACCGATACGCTGGGCCATATGTCCACCGCGCTGCACGGACAATGGGAGCAGACCGCCGCCCATGCCGCCGATCGCCAGCGCGAGATCTGCGATGCCCTGGCGCAGACGGCGCGCGACATCACCGAGCAGAACCGCAGCCACGCCGGCGAAACCATCGCCGAAATCTCCCGCCTGGTGCAGGCCGCCTCGGAAGCGCCGAAGGCCGCCGCCGAAGTCGTCGCCGAGCTACGCCAGAAACTCTCCGACAGCATGGTGCGCGACACCGCGATGCTGGAAGAACGCAGCCGCCTGCTCGCCACCGTGGAAACCCTGCTCGATGCGGTCAACCACGCCTCGACCGAGCAGCGCGCGGCCGTCGATGGCCTGATCGCCACCTCGGCCGACCTGCTCGACCGCGTCGGCACGCGTTTCCAGGATCACGTCGAAGCGCAGACCGGCAAGCTCGGCACGGCCGCCGCGCATGTCGCCGGCGGCGCCGCCGAGGTAGCCAGCCTGGGCGAGGCGCTGGGCGTCGCCGTGCAGATGTTCGGGCAGTCGAACGAGGCCTTGATGGAACGCCTGCAGCAGATCGCCACCGCGCTGGACAGCTCGCTCGCCCGCAGCGACGAGCAGCTGGCCTACTACGTGGCCCAGGCCCGCGAAGTGGTCGACCTGAGCATGCTGTCGCAGAAGCAGATCATCGAAGAGATGCAGCAACTCGCGGACCAGCGCGCGGCGGCCGGAGCCGAAACCGCATGAGCGGCGAGATCGAGGCCGAAACCGAATCGACGCCGATCTGGGCCGCCTTCGGCGACCTGATGTCGGTGTTGCTGGGCGTGTTCGTGCTGATCCTGGTCGGCATGCTCGGCATGCAGATGAAGCTGTCGAACCAGCTGGAGCAAGAAGTGCAGCGGCGCCAGGCCGAGGCGCAGCGCCGGCAGACGCTGGAACAGGCGCTGGCCGCGCCGCTCGCCGCCGGCCGCGTGACCCTGGTCGACGGCCGCATCGGCATCCGCGGCAACGTGCTGTTCGCGCTGAACTCCGACCAGTTGCAGCCGGAAGGACGCGAGCTGCTCAAGAGCCTCGCCGGCCCGCTGGCGGGATACCTGACATCGCGCGACGAGATCCTGATGGTCAGCGGCTTCACCGACGACCGCCAGGTGCGCGACGGCAACCGCCTGTTCGCCGACAACTGGGAGTTGTCGGCGGAGCGCGCGCTTACGGTGACGCGCACCCTGATCGCCGATGGCGTGCCCGCGTCGTCCGTGTTCGCCGCTGCGTTCGGCGCGGAGCAGCCGGTGGGTTCGAACGCCAGCGAGGAAGGTCGCTCGAAGAACCGGCGCGTGGAGATCGCGCCGGTGCCGCGTCCCGCCGCGAACGGGCATGAAACGCCGGCGCATGAGTGACCAGCGGACACCCGCACGGCGGAGGCTCGATGCGTGGCGCGAGCAAGGCGCCGACCGCTTCGATCCGGTGCGCTTTCATCGGATGGAAGCACTCGAGCGGCGCGCGGCCGCGCATGACGGCGAAGTGCGCGATTGGCTCGACGCGCGCCTGGACACCCTGCTTGCCGGCTATGCCGAACTGGTCGAATGCAGGGCGGCGCAACAGCCAGTTGCCGCAGGCGCAGGCGAGGATCGCCCGCTCGCCAACCTGGTCGACGGGTTCGCCAACCGCAACGGCAAGCTCGCCGACGTTGCCGAGCTGCCCCTGCTTGGCGATTTTCGCCAGCTCTGGTCGCGACTGCGCACGGAAAGCCAGCTGCGCCAGTCGCTGCAACCCGCTCCCTCCAATGCCGGCCCGCTCAATTCCAGCGCGCTGGCGCATCGCGCGATCGCGCTGATGCGCGAGCTGTCGCCGGGGTATCTGCAGCATTTCCTCGGTTACGTCGACGCCTTGTCGTGGATGGAGCAGATCCGCGCCGGTGCCAGCGCGAGCAAGGAAATGGCCCAGGTCACACCTGGCCGCAAGCGCGGCCGCGCCAAGAAAGAGAAGACTCCATAGCCCGTCATTCCGGCCTGCGCCGGAATGACGGGCTATTTGCGGCGCGGCATGGTCGAACCGCGCACCACCAGGTCCGCCGTCAGCACGCGCTTGCGCGGCGGCACCTCCGCATCGTTGAGCAGCTCGAGCATCATGCTCATCGCCTCGCGCCCCAGCGCGTTCTTCGGCTGGACGATGGTGGTCAGCGGCGGCGAGGTGTAGCGGGCGAAGCGGATGTCGTCGAAGCCGACGACGGAGACATCCTCCGGCACGCGCAGGCCGTGCGAACGCAGCGCGCGCAGCGCACCGATGGCCATCTCGTCGTTGGAGCAGAACAGCGCGGTAAACGGCTGGCCCTGCGCCAGCAGCTGCTCGACGGCACGCTCGCCGGCTTCGATCGAGAAATCGCCCGTCACCACCAGGCCCGGATTCGCCGGCAGCTCCGCGCGCTGCAGGGCCAGGCGATAACCCTGCTCGCGATCGACACAGATCGGGCTCGACGGCGGCCCGGCGACGAAGGCGATCTCGCGGTGCCCCAGCATCGCCAGGTAGTCGACCGCCACGCCGGCTGCGGCGACGTTATCGATATAGACGCTGGAAATCTGCCCGTCCTTGACGTACTCGCAGGCATTGACCACCGGCAGCCGGCCCTGGATCGGGATCGACGGCACGCGCGGCGACATGGTGATGATGCCGTCGGCCTGGCGCGCCGCGACCATGTCGGCATAGGCCTGCTCGCGCACCTGGCTGCTCTGGGTTTCGCCCAGCAGCACCGAATAGCCGTTCTCGTGCGCGACCTGCTCGATGCCGCGGATCACTTCGGAGAAGAATGGGTTGGCGATGTCCGGCAGCAGGGCCACGATCAACCGCGTGCGCGCCGTGCGCAGATTGCGCGCCAGGGCATTGGGCGTGTAGCCGAGGCGCTTGACCACTTCATGGATGCGCTGGCGCGTCCTCTCGCTGACCACCTCCGGCCGCTGCAACGCGCGCGACACGGTGGCCACCGACACCTTGGCGATGGCGGCGATCTCCTTGACCGTGCTGACGCGGGCCGGCTGCGCTTCGGCCTGCGCGCGCTTGCCGTCTTTGCGCGCACGCCCGGCCTGTCCCTTGGCGGATCCCCTGGAACTCACGAATGCCGGCCTCCCATGCCGCCGATTGGTGCGGGACGATACCACCCGCGGGCGAGCCGGCAAGCGCTCCGCCGGGCCATCGACGGCCGCGCATGCTGCGCCGCAATGTAATGGATTACATGAAATCGTTGCATCGGCATTTCCAAGTCTGTTACATACCAGCGCAGTTTTTTCGCGGGCTTGCCAGCTTCCACTTGCGTGGCCTGCATCGCACTTTTCCTGGTTGTGCTCTGGAAGTCCAGTTTCCATGCGGATGTAATCGAATACATTTTCAGTGGTAGCGATATCTCGGAGGGGGAACATGGCCGTAGCGACCCGCAAGCACAGGAAGCGCCGATGAAGCGCCTCGGCATGGGGCTGGTCGGCCCCGGCTTCATCGCCGCCCACCACCTCGATGCGGTGCGCCGCCTGGGTGACGTCGACATCGTCGGCATCGCCGGCTCCAGCCTCGAATCGGCGCAGGCCCGCGCCCGCGATCTGGGCGTCGAACGCGCCTACGCCAACTATCGGGAGCTGCTGGCCGATCCGGCCGTGCAGGTGATCCACAACACCACGCCCAACCATCTGCACCGCGAGATCTCGCTTGCCGCCCTGCAGGCCGGCAAGCACGTGATCTCCGACAAGCCGCTGGCCAGCAACCTGGAAGAAAGCCGTGAGCTGCACGAGGCCGCGCGCAAGGCCGGTGTCGCCCATGTCGTCACTTTCAATTACCGCGGCTATCCGCTGATCCAGCAGGCACGCGCGATGATCGCCAAGGGCAAGCTCGGCGCCCAGGTGTTCGTGCATGGCTGCTATCTGCAGGACTGGCTGACCGACGAGCGCGCCTATTCGTGGCGGCTGGACCCGAAGCGCGGCGGCGCCAGCTCGGCGCTGGGCGACATCGGCTCGCACTGGTGCGACCTGGCCGAACATGTCACCGGCGCGCGCATCGTCGCCGTGCTGGCCGACCTGCACACGGCGGTGCCGGTGCGCGAAGTGCCCGCCGCTTCGCCGAAGGCGTTCGCCAAGGCGTCGAAGAGCGCGCCGCGCAAGAAGATCAAGATCGCCAGCGAAGACCTGGCCAGCGTGCTGCTGCGCTTCGACAACGGCGCGCGCGGCTGCGTCACCATCGGCCAGGTGCTGCCGGGCCACAAGAACGACCTGCGCCTGGAAGTGAGCGGCCGCGAGGCTTCGCTGGCCTGGCGCCAGGAACAGCCGAACGATCTGTGGATCGGCCACCACGCGCAACCCAACACCGTGCTGACGCGCGATCCGGCCCTGCTCGATCCGGCCGCGCGCGGCTATGCGCATCTGCCGGCCGGCCATCCGGAAGCCTGGCCCGATGCGTTCCGCAACCTGATCGCCGATGCCTACGCATGGATCCGCCAGGGCGGCGCGCCGGCCAAAAAGCCGGCCGCCCTGCCCACCTTCGCGGACGGATATCGCAACAGCCTGCTGGTCGACGCCATGCTCAGAAGCCATGCCGCGGGCGGCGCCTGGCAGGACGTCGAAGACCCATCCGCAACACCACGCAAAAGGGGAGCACGGGGATGAAGTGGCGCCTTAGGTTGATGATGCTGTTCGAGTACGCGATCTGGGGCGCCTGGTATGTCACCGTCGGCACCTGGCTGGGCAAGACCCTGCACTTCAGCGGCCAGGAGATCGGCGCCATTGCCGGCACCACCGCGATCGGCGCGATGATCTCGCCGCTGTTCGTCGGCCTGCTGGCCGACCGCCTGTTCGACACGCGCCGCGTGCTCGCCGCCCTGCACGTGCTGGGCGCGGTGCTGCTGATGTTCGCCGCCAGGCAGAGCTCGTTTCCGCTGCTCTACGGCACCCTGCTCGCCTACAGCCTCTGCTACATGCCGACGCTGGCGCTGACCACCTCGCTGGCGATGCGGCACATCCGCGATCCACAGGAAGAATTCGGCGGCATCCGCGTGCTCGGCACCATCGGCTGGATCGTGGTCGGCCTGATCGTCGGCGCCTGGGGCGTCGAGGCCACCGCCACGCCGCTGCAACTGGCCGCGGGCCTGTCGGTGGTGACGGCGCTGTACTGCCTCACCCTGCCGCCCACGCCGCCGCTGGCGCGCAACCAGCGTTTCGAGCTTCGCCACGCGTTGCCGCTGGAATCGCTGCACCTGCTGCGCGACCGCTCGATGGCGGTGTTCGCGCTGGCCTCGTTCCTGATCTGCATCCCGCTGCAGTTCTACTACGCCTTCACCAACCTGTTCCTCAACGAGGTGGGCGTGGTCAACGCGGCGGGCAAGATGACCGGCGGACAGATGTCCGAGATCCTGTGCATGCTGCTGATCCCGTGGTTCTTCCGCCGGCTCGGCGTGAAGTACATGCTGGCGGTGGGCATGCTGGCCTGGGTGCTGCGCTATGTGCTGTTCGCCTTCGGCGCGCCGGGCGACCTGATGTGGATGCTGTGGCTGGGCATCGTGCTGCACGGCATCTGTTTCGATTTCTTCTTCGTGGTCGGCCAGATCTATATCGACCGCGAAGCGCCGTCCGCGCTGCGCGCGGCGACGCAGGGGCTGATCACCTTCCTGACCTATGGCCTGGGCATGTTCGTCGGCTCCTGGCTGTCCGGCGTGGTCGTCGACACTTATGCCGGCGCACAGAATGCGCATGACTGGCGGTCGATCTGGCTGATCGCCGGCGGCTGCGCGGCGGCCGTGCTGGTGCTGTTCGTGCTGGCCTTCAAGGACCGCAGAAGCGCCGCCGGCCAGCCCGTCGCCGTCACCGATTAATTCTTTCCCAAGCTACCCACCGGCCGCCCCGAGAGAATCCACATGATGATGAATCGCAGGCAGTTCCTCGCTCGATCCGCAATGTTCGGCGCCGCTGCATGGCTTGCCGCCAGTCCCTCCGGCCGGCTGCTCGCCGCCGGCGCGCAGGGCAAGGCGCTCGGCATCCAGCTCTATATGGTGCTGAAGTCCTACCAGGCCGATCCGCTCGGCACGCTCAAGACGCTCAAGAGCATCGGCTACACCGAGATCGAGGCGATCGTCACCACCACCGCGGCCACGCTGCGCGATCAGCTGAAAGAAGCGGGCCTGAATTGCCCCAGCATGCATTTCGACAGCCTGGGCTTCGATCCCGGCGTCGAGGCCGCACACACGCTGGGTGCGAAGTTCATCGTCAGCAGCATGCTGCCGTCGATCATGCAGAAGGAAAAAGGCGCCGGTGCGCCCGAGCCCACCTACTCGCTCGACGAAGCCAAGCGCACCGCCGAATACGCCAACCGCCTCGGCGAGAAGGCGAAGAAGGCCGGCCTGCAGTACGCGTATCACAACCACCACCTCGAGTTCACCGACGTCGGCGGCGGCCAGACCTTCTACGACGTGCTGCTGAAGGAGACCGACCACCAGCTGGTGCATTTCGAGCTGGACTGCGGCTGGGTGCACATGGGCGGCAAGAATCCCGCCGACTACTTCAAGGCCAATGCCGGCCGCATCGCGCTGATGCATGCCAAGGATTTCCTCCCCGGCGCCGGCGGCAAGGATTTCCCAGGCGCGGAGCTCGGCCGCGGCACGCTCGACTACAAGCCGATCATGGCCGCCGCGGATCGCGCGGGGCTCAAGCACTGCTTCGTCGAACAGGAAGGTCCGTTCAGCCGCATGAGCGACCTCGAGGCCGCGCGTATCGACTACGCCTACCTCAAGCCGCTGCGCTGACCCCACGCCCTCCACCTTCCGCTCCATAGGGAAACACATGGACAACAAGCACGTATACGACGCCATCGTCGTCGGCACCGGCGTCAGCGGCGGCTGGGCCGCGAAAGAACTGACCGAGAAAGGCCTAAAGACCCTGGTGCTGGACCGCGGCCCCATGGTCAAGCACGGCGACTACCCCACCGCGATGAAAGCGCCGTGGGAGCTGCCCTACGGCGACGAGCCGACGCGACACGACATCGAGCGCCACCCGATCCACACGCGTCCGTCCTTCTACGGCATCACGCAGTCGACCAAGCACTGGTTCGTCGACGACATCGACAACCCCTACGAGGAAACCCGCCCGTTCGACTGGTTCCGCGGCTACCACGTCGGCGGCCGCTCGCTGATGTGGGGACGCCAGAGCTATCGCCTGAGCCCGATGGACCTGGAAGCCAACGGCAAGGAAGGCGTCGGCGTGGACTGGCCGATCCGCTACGACGACATCGCGCCCTGGTACGACTACGTCGAGCATTTCATCGGCGTGAGCGGCTCGATCGAGCACATGCCGCAGCTGCCGGACGGCGACTTCCTGCCGCCGATGGAGCTGACCTGCGTGGAGAAGGATTTCCGCGACAAGATCGCCGGCAAGTTCGGCGGCCGCAAGCTGATCATCGGCCGCACCGCCAATCTTTCCGCGCCGCTCAAGCACGACAAGAGCCCGCAGCGCGCGCCCTGCCAGTACCGCAACCTGTGCATGCGCGGCTGCCCGTTCGGCGCCTACTTCAGCAGCAACTCCTCCACCCTGCCCGCGGCCGAGAAGACCGGCAACATGACCATGGTGACCAATGCCATCGTCTACGAGCTGATCTACGACAACGACAAGGGCAAGGCCACCGGCGTGCGCGTGCTGGATGCCGAGACCGGGCACCAGACCGAGTATTTCGCCAAGGTCATCTTCATGTGCGCCTCCACCTTCGGCAGCACGCACATCCTGCTCAACTCCACCTCCAGCCGCTTCCCCAACGGTTTCGGCAACGACAGCGGCGAGCTGGGCCACAACATCATGGACCACCTGTTCGGCAGCGGCGCGCGCGCCATGGTCGACGGCTACGACGACCGCTACTACTCCGGCCGCCGCCCCAACGGTTTCTATATCCCGCGCTACCGCAACGTCGGCAGCGACAAGAGCAGCTTCCTGCGCGGCTACGGCTACCAGGGCGGCGCCAGCCGCCAGGACTGGACGCGCCTGGTCAACACGCCGCTGATCGGCGGCGACCTCAAGCGCGCCGCGCAGACGCCTGGCCCGTGGAGCATCTCGATGATGGGCTTCGGCGAGATGCTGCCCTCGCACCGCAACAAGGTCACGCTGGACCGCAACCGCAAGGACAAGTACGGCCTGCCGGTGCTCAACTTCGATGCCGCGCACGAGGAGAACGAACTGGCGATCGGCAAGGCGATCGTGGACGACGCGCTGGAAATGATGAGCGCCGCCGGCTACCGCGACGTGCGCTCGTTCAAGGTCCAGGCCAATGTCGGCGCCGGCATCCACGAGATGGGCACGGCGCGCATGGGCCGCGACCCGAAGACCTCGGTGCTCAACGGCTGGAACCAGATGCACGCCTGCAAGAACGTCTACGTCACCGACGGTTCGTTCATGGCTTCCTCCGGCTGCCAGAATCCGTCCCTCACCTACATGGCGATGACCGCGCGCGCGGCCAGCCATGCGGTGGAAGAACTCAAGCGCGGCAATATCTAAGGAGAACCCTCATGAATCGTCGCGAATGGCTGAAAAGCATGACCACGCTGGCCGTCGGCGTGGCCGCCGCACCCTCGCTGCTGGCCGTGTTCGACGCGCATGCCGCCGCGCAGAAAGGCGGCCCGGCGCCGCAGTTCTTCACCCCGCCGCAGCACGACACGGTGACCGCCGTGGTGGACATCATCGTGCCGCGCACGGATACCCCCGGCGCCGTGGATGCCGGCGTGCCGCGCTTCATCGACCAGATGTTCAAGGACGTCTATACGCCCGAGGAGCAGAAGCGCTACCTCACCGCCATGGCGGCGTTCGAGAAGGAAGGCGGCAAACCGTTCGCCCAGCTCGACGCCAAGCAGCGCCTGGCGCTGGTGACCAAGCTGCACGAGCAGGCGCTGATCAAGGGCAAGGACCTCGATCCGGAGTCGGCGGCGGCGTTCGTGCTGATGACCAAGAGGCTGGCGACCTCGGGCTTCTTCATCTCCCAGCCTGGATGCACGCAAGTGATGCAGTACATGCCGGTGCCGGGCGCCTACCACGGCGATATCCCGCTGTCGGAGGCAGGCAACGGCCGGGCCTGGGCAGTCGAGACGGTGCTGAGGATCTGAAGGCATGAAGACGCTCAAGGGTCCAGGCATTTTCCTCGCCCAGTACGCGGACGATGTCGAGCCGTTCGATTCGCTGCCTTCGATCGCGCGCTGGGCGGCGTCCCTCGGTTTCGTCGGCGTGCAGATCCCATCCAACGACAAGCGCCTGTTCGACCTCGAACAGGCCGCGTCCAGCAAGACCTACTGCGACGATATCGCCGGCATGCTGGCCGGGCACGGCCTGCAGGTCACCGAGCTGTCCACCCATCTGCAAGGACAGCTGGTCGCTTCGCATCCGGCCTACGACCGCCTGTTCGACGGCTTCGCGCCGCCGGAGCTGCGCGGCAAGACCAGGGAACGCCAGGCCTGGGCGGTCGAGCAACTGAAACTCGCGGCCAAGGCGAGCCGCAATCTCGGCTTGACCGCGCACGCCACCTTCTCCGGCGCGCTGGCCTGGCACCTGTTCTATCCCTGGCCGCAGCGTCCCGCGGGGCTGGTGGAAGAAGCGTTCGCCGAACTGGGCAGGCGCTGGCGGCCGATCCTCGATGCCTTCGACGAAGCCGGCGTCGACGTCTGCTACGAATTGCATCCCGGCGAAGACCTGCACGACGGCGCTACCTTCGAGCGCTTCCTTGAAGCGGTCGACAACCATCCGCGCGCCAACATCCTGTACGACCCCAGCCACATGGTCCTGCAGCAGCTGGACTACCTGGAGTTCATCGACTTCTACCACCAGCGCATCCGCGCCTTCCACGTGAAAGATGCGGAGTTCCGGCCGAACGGCCGCGCCGGCGTCTACGGCGGCTACCAGAACTGGATCGACCGCCCCGGCCGCTTCCGTTCGCTCGGCGACGGGCAGATCGATTTCGGCGCGATCTTCAGCAAGATGGCGCAGTACGACTATCCGGGCTGGGCGGTGCTGGAGTGGGAATGCTGCATCAAGGACGCCCAGCAGGGCGCGAAGGAAGGCGCGGCGTTCATCCGCGACCACATCATCAAGGTCACCGCGCGCGCGTTCGACGATTTCGCCGCGACCGGCGCCGACCGTGGATTCAACCGCCAAGTGCTGGGGCTCGAATGACCAATTCCCGAGGCATCACCCGCCGCGCCATGCTCGGCCAGCTCGCCGCGGCCGCGGCGTTCGGCGCCACCGCGGCGCTGGCTCCGGCCGGCACCGCCTCCGCCGCACCGCAGAAGGCCGGCCCTGGCCGCCTCAAGCAATCGCTCAGCCGCTGGACCTCGAAAGCGCCATTGCCGGAGCTGTGCAAGCGCCTCAAGAGCCTGGGCTTCGCCGGCGTGGATCTGCTGTATGCGGACGAATGGGCGATGGTCAACGACAGCGGCCTGAAGGTCACCATGGGCTATCCGGCCAAGCGCGACAACTTCATCGCCATGGGCTTCAACGATCCGGCCAACCACGCCACCCTGCTGAAAGAGCTGGAGACCACCATCCCGCTCGCACAGAAAGCCGGCGTGACCAATGTGATCACCATGTTCGGCAACCGCGTGCCGGGCATCGACGAAAACCAGGCGCGCGACAACTGCATCGCGGGCCTGTCGAAGATCGCCCCGCTTGCCGCCGAGCACGGCGTCACGCTGTGCGTCGAACTGCTCAACAGCAAGGTCGACCACCACGGCTACCAGGGCGACAGCACGCGCTTCGGCGTGGCGGTAATGAAAGGCATCGGCTCACCCAACGTGAAGCTGCTGTACGACATCTACCATATGCAGATCATGGAAGGCGATGTGATCCGCACCATCCGCGACAACTTCCAGTGGATCGGCCATTTCCACACCGGCGGCGTGCCCGGCCGCCACGAAATCGACGGCACCCAGGAGCTCAACTATCACGCCGTCGCCAAGGCCATCGCGGACCTGGGCTACCAGGGCTACATCGCGCACGAGTTCATGCCGGCGGGACCCGATCCGTTCGCCGCCTTCGCCGACGCCTACAAGATCTGCACCGTCTGATCGCTCACCGGACCCGCTTATGACTGCGCGCCTCGCTCTCGCCCTCCTCCCCTTCGCCCTCGCCACCGGCGTCGCCATGGCGCAGAACGCACCGCCGGCCGGCGATCCCAAGGCCACCGAGCAATGGGAACCGGTGCCGCCGGTGGTGACGCCGGGCCAGCGCGACGCCGCGCCGCCTTCCGACGCCATCGTGCTGTTCGACGGCCACCAGCTCGACCAGTGGGAAGCCTCGAAGGATCACTCGCCCGCGCACTGGAAAGTCCACGATGGCGTGATGACGGTCGACAAGACCACCGGCAACATCCAGACCAAACGGCGCTTCAGGAACTACCAGCTGCATCTCGAGTGGCAGGTGCCGAAGAACATCAGCGGCGAAGGCCAGGCGCGCGGCAACAGCGGCGTGTTCGTGGCTTCCACCGGCCCCGGCGACGAGGGCTACGAAGTGCAGATCCTCGATTCGTACCGCAACAAGACGTATGTCAACGGCCAGGCCGCCGCGATCTACAAGCAGACGCCGCCGCTGGCCAACGCCATGCGCCCGCCGGGCGAGTGGCAGGCCTACGACATCGTGTGGACCGCACCGGTGTTTGCCGCCGACGGCAGCGTGCAATCGCCCGCCTACGTCACCTTATTCCACAACGGCATCGTGGTGCAGAACCACACCAGGCTGACCGGTGAGACGCTGTACATCGGCAAGCCCGTGTACAAGGCCTACACCGATGCGCCGATCAAGCTGCAGGCGCACGGCGATCCGTCGGCGCCGATCAGCTTCCGCAATATCTGGGTGCGGCCGCTGGATTGAATGCGTCGCGCAGGTTGGGGTGAGCCGCGGGCGAACCCCAACATCGCCATATCCGAACGCATCGCATTGTTGGGGTTCGCCTGCGGCTCACCCCAACCCACGGGCTACGGATACTGCAGCCACCCCAGCGAATCCGGCGAGCCATCCGGCCGGCTGCGCCAGGACAGGCGGTTCTGCCCGTCCGTGCAGTTGCCGCCGGTTTCCCAGGTCGCCAGCTTGCCGTCGCGGGTGGCCAGCATCGCGTCGTAGCAGCTGCCCACGGAATCGTTGAAGCGGAAGGTCTGCCAACCGCCGCGATCGTTGACCTTGGTGAACACGCGATACGGGAACAGGCCGGTCGTGGTATCGAGTTCGGCACCCGTCAGGTTCTGCGTCACCGAACTGTAGACCGTATTGCCGTTGGCACGATGCACCAGCTGCAGGCCGACGTCCTGGCGCAGGCGCCTGATCTCGCGTTCCACGGTAGGGTCCCGCCACAGGTAGTAGAAGCTGGATATCGGGTAGCCGTAGTTGGTGATGTGCTCGTCCGCCAGCACGCCATTGAGATAGGTACGCGTCTTGCCGGTCTCCGTGCTGCGCAGCGTGATGCTCTTCTGCAACACCTTGCGCTGCAATGGCGCCACCGGCTCGGCGGGTACGCTGAACGCCTGGGTGTTGTCGAAGCCGACCCAGCGTTCCACCCGATGGCGGATGCGTCCCCTGGACCCGTTCACATAGCCGTCGATGACGAAATGCCGGCTCAGCGTGGTGGCCACGCTGCCGCTGAGATTGCCCTGCCGGTCGCGCGTCACCGTACTGCGCTGTTTCGGCACCGCCGGCTGTCCGGCCAGGTCGTTGCGCGTAAGCATGCCGGTCACCTGTTGCACCCGTCGGTCCTGATAGACCAGCAGCGTCGCCGAAGCCCACGCGCCGGCCACCGGATTATTGGTCAGCCCAGGCACGCTGTTGCTGGCGATGCGCACCGAGACGGTATGCGGCGCGCCATTGCTGAGCAGCGCGGCGAACGGGCTCAGGTCCACCCGGTGCGGCAGGTTCAGCAGCTCCTGCGGCTGCGTCGCCGGCCGCCACAGTTTCGCGTCCCTCTCGCTCAGGCTCGGGTAGGCCGGATACAACGGCACCACGCCGGCCGGCTGCTGGTCGATGCTCACCTGCGCCTCGCGGAAGGCGCCGCCGATGCAATGCGCGGCGAAGTTGTGCTTCGCGTCGAGCAGCAGGCGCGGGAACACCACCGCCAGCGGCGCCGGCAGGCAGCTGTACCAGGCGTCGTGAGGTTCCACGTGGCCTTGCGTCGAACCCGTGGTCGGCACGTAGTGGTAGGTGGACGGCCGCACGATCACGTCGAGGTAGGCGCGCTCGATATTGCGCGGCAGCGTCTGCTGGCCGGACACATTGAAGTTGGCGGCAAGGCGGTCCGACGTTCCACGCAGGTCGGCCAGGGCGCCGACGGCGTAATAGTTGCCGGTCCTGAAGCCGGCGGCGCCGAGCGGGAAGATGGCATCCGGCACGGCGGACGCCGGCTCGGCAGCGGTGGCCGGATAGAACTTCAAGGTGGCGATGCCGGCGAAGTACGGGGCGGGCACATAGGCTTCCTGCCCTACGCCGATTACCCAGTTGCTCTCCAGGGCCGGCGCTCCGTTGCGGTAGGCCAGCAGGGGGAGATAGTCGGTGACGTCACGCTCCGTATGTCCGCAATACAGTTCGAAGCAAGGCTGCATCTGCACGTGGTTGCCGGCCAGCGCGACATTGCCGGAATACAGGTTCACGCCGCTCAGCCACAGGTTCAGCGGCAAGGCCAGGCCCTGCTCCTCCTGGTCGTCGGTGAGCACGAAATCCATCTCCAGCACCACCTTCGCCCACGGCCCGTTGCCGCAGGACTGGGATGAATAGTCGAAGTTGCCTTTGCCCACGCCGTTGGTGGTCATGCGCACCAGTTCCACGCTGCAAGGCCGGCTCGACGGACGCGGCACCGGTGGATCGGCGCGCACGAGGAAATCGGTGCCCGGCGTCGGCGCATCGGCCGCGGCACACGCATTCCAGGTGAGACAGGCGAGCAGGACGGACACGGCGGCGCGACCGGTAATTCCGGGGAACATGACGACCTCCAGGTGGCTCCCCCCCGCGCCGGCGATGGTAAGAAACGCACTCCGGGAAAAGCGTGACAGGCGCCGCAGCCAAGGGAGCCGCTGCATTCACGCACGGGTCGTCAGTCACGCGAAAGTTGGCGTTGCCTTTGCGCAGCTTCGCTTGCGTGACCATCGACACACACCGGTCGCATCTGTCATCGATCGCCTTGCCAAGATGACAGCCGTGTCATTCGGACGTCCGGACGCAAGTAAAAGACTTCACACTGCCGTCACCTGATTGCAAAACGCCGGTTTCTAGAATCCCCTGACTTGGATCGATCCAATTCGCCATGGTGTCATGCCGCGCTCCCCAACGCGGCCGCGCCCTTCCGCCAATGAGCACTGCCATGTCCGCTACGCGTCCCGCATTCGAACTGCGCACCTCCCCTGCCCGCGCCTGGCGCGGCATCGACGTGCTGGCCATCGCCACGCATGCCTGCGCGGCGCTGCTCGCCCTGGCCGTGGTGCTGCCGTCGCTCGCCGCCGAATCGGCGCCGCTGCGCATGAACCAGCTGCAGTACATCGGCAGCCACAACAGCTATCACGCCGGTATCGCACCCAGCGAGGCGGTGTTGTGGAAGCGCACCGATCCGGAGCTGTTCGCCAAGATCGATTACTCCCATCCGCCGCTGACCAGACAGTTCGACGACGGCGTGCGCCAGATCGAGCTGGACATCTACGCCGATGCCAAGGGCGGCCGCTATGCGCACCCGGCGATCGCCGAGCAGGTGGCGAAGGCGGGATTGCCGGCGGATCCGCCGTTTGCGGATGCGCAAGTGATGCGCCGCCCCGGCTTCAAGGTCATGCATATCCAGGACCTGGACCAGCGCAGCACCTGCCAGCCGCTGGTCGCGTGCCTGCGCGAAGTGCGCGCCTGGTCGCAGGCGCATCCGCGCCACCTGCCGCTGTTCGTGCTGCTGGAAACCGAGGAGACGCCGCTGCAGCTGGCGTTCCCCACGGTGCAGCCGGAGCCGTTCGACACTCGGGCGCTGGATGCCCTGGATGCGGAGATCCGCTCGGTATTCGCACGCCACGACTACATCGCGCCCGACGACGTGCGCGGCAAGTTCGCCACGCTCAACGCCGCCATCCGCGCGCAAGGCTGGCCCACGCTGGACAGCGCGCGCGGCAAGATCGTCTTCCTGCTCGACCAGCGCCATGTCGGCCCCGCCTATCTGCAAGGCCACCCATCGCTGCGCGACCGCGTGCTGTTCACCAATGCCGCACCCGGCGGCGACGATGCCGCCTTCACCGAACTCAATGACGGCCCCGCGGAAGACATCGCGCGCCTGGTCAGGCAGGGTTACCTGGTGCGCACGCGCACCGACGCCGACCTGAAAGAGCCGTTGCGCAACGACGGCACCCGGCGCGACGCCATGCTGGCCAGCGGCGCGCAGCTGCTCAGCACCGACTACCCCGACGGCGAAGCCGCCGCCCATGGCTATGTCGTCGGCTTCCCCGGCCACCGGCGCGCACGCTGCAATCCGCAATTTGCCGGCTTGCGCTGCAGCGAGGCCGACCTCGCGCCCTGACTCTTCGCGCACGCAAGCGCACCACTCACGCCTGATCGCACCGGCCGCGCCAGCGCGGCACGGGAGCGGCTTGCTTATTGCCCACTTCCCCCTACTGAAGCCATCCCCATGCGCCACCTGCACCGCCACCACCTGCTCGCCGCCTCGATCCTGCTCGGCCTGGCCCTCAGCCCCGCCGGCCACGCCACCGACGACGATGCCGAGAAGAACCCGAAGACCCTTTCCGCCGTCAGCGTCAGTGCGGACTCCATGCCGCAGATCGGCACCATCGACGAACAGCGCCTCTCGGTCAGCGTCAACACCGTGATGAGCAAGCAGGAGATGAACGCGGTGCCGTCGGCGAACATCGCCGACGTGGTCGCGCGCATGCCGGGCCTGTCCGCCTACAGCGACATGCATCTGGGCCAGGCCGCCACTGGCGAGAACGAGTACGTGACCATCCGCGGCCTCGATTCCAGCTACAACGCCTACACCCTCAACGGCTTCGCCCTGCCGGAGACCGATGCCTCCACGCGTGCCATCTCGCTGAACATGCTCGCGCCGTTCGGCATCCAGTCGGTGAAGGTGTCCAAGGCGCCGACGCCGGACCTGCCCGGCGACTCGATCGGCGGCAGCATCGACATGCGCACGCCCACCGCGTTCGACTTCGGCAAGGACGGCTACGCGCGCACCACCGTGCAGGGACAGATGAACAGCCTGGCCTCGGACCTGGGTGTGTCCAACAAGGGCGGCACGGTGCAGCAGGAATTCGCGCGCCGCTTCGGTGCGGACCAGTCGCTCGGCCTCTATGTCGCGGCCTACTACGGCAAGAACGACAACGCGGCCGAAGCGGTTGCGCCCAATGCCTCGTACAAGCCGGTCGATCCGGCCCAGGCCAGGAATCCGGACCTCAGCACTGCCGGCCCGCTGCAGAGCTCGCAGTACAAGTACAGCCTCTACACCAACCGGATCAAGCGCTACGGCGCCAACGCCTCGCTGGACTGGCACGGCGAGACCACGTCGCTGTACGCACGTGCCATCTACGGCGTGTACAGCGTGGAGGGCGAACAGAACCAGGCTTCCGCGCGCAACCCGAACGCGGCGAACGCGCAGCGCGGCGGCTATTTCAATACCCGCGACCTGCGCGAGAAGACCGCCGCGCTGCAGCTCGGCGGCAGCAGCGCGGTGGACGGCTGGGACATCGACTACGGCACGTCGTACGGCTACGGCGCGCGCAAACGGCCCAACTACGTCGAGGCCAGCCTGTACGGCGCGGTGCCGGCCGGCCAGTTCAACTTCGACCTGAGCGATCCGACCTGGCCCAGCATCGCCGGCAGCTCCGCCGCGCTGAAGAACTACTTCTACAGCCTCAATTCCAACAGCTTCTGGAAGGTGCAGGGCCACGACGCCGGCAGCACGGATACGCGTATCAACGCGCACGCCGACGCGACCTATCGTTTCGATGACGGCCCGGTCGAGAGCGTGAAATTCGGCCTGTCCGGCGACACCTCCAAGCGCGATGCCTACGACCATCCGTTTTTCCACGACGACAACAACTTTATCTATGGCGGCCCGTATTTCGGCGGCCCGAAGTATCCGTCCACCGCGCCGGGCGGCCCCACCCTCGGCGCGCTGCCGGGCCAGGTGGTCCATGGCGCGTTCGATGGTCGCTATGCCGGGCCGTTCAAGCTGATCGACCGCAGTTGGGTTCTGGCGCAGGCGGTGCCGTACAAGTACGTCAACGATCCCAATGGCGCTGGCAACTACACCGCGAACGACTACGACGCCAACACCACCTCCAGCCGCGAGAACATCTACGCCGCCTACGTCATGACCACGCTGCGCTTCGGCGCGCTGAGCGTGCTGCCGGGCATGCGCTACGAGCGCACGCACTACTCGGCGGACTCCTGGCAGTCCAACGGCGACGACGCCACCGGCCGCTTCGTCGGCATGGGCCGCAGCTACGGCGAGTTCCTGCCGGGCATCAGCCTCAACTACCGCCCCGACGAGCTGAGCGTGTACCGCGCCTCGCTGCGCCGCAGCTTCAGCCGCCCGGCGTTCGGCCTGATCTCCGGCCAGACCACCTATTCGATCGACGACATCACCGGCCAGGTGCTGGGCATTTCCAAGCCCAACCCGGACCTCAAGCCCAGCACCGCGGACAACCTCGATCTCTCCGCCGAGTTCTACGATGCCCAGGGTGGCGTACTGAGCGCCGCGGCGTACTACAAGCGCATCAGCAACTTCATCTATACCTCGCAGTCCGCCACCAGCAACGACAGCACGCTGGGTGGCAACGTACCCACCGGCACGGTGATCACCGACGGCATCCCGGTCACCACGCCGGAGAACGGCGGCACCGCCCGCCTGTACGGCCTGGAACTGGCCGGCCGCCGCCAGTTCGTCGAACTGCCCGGCGTGTGGAGCCATTTCGGCGCGAACGCCAACCTCACCCTGCAGCACAGCTCGGCCGACAGCCAGCGCCCCGACCACGACGGCCGCAAGACCTGGCTGCCGCGCGCGCCGCAGCGCATGTACAACCTCGGCCTGTTCTACGACGACGGCAGCCTGCGCGCCGACCTGACCTACAACTACACCGGCCTGCAGCTGCTCGGCCTCACCGGCAACGGCCTGGACTACTACCTGCAGCCGACGCGCACGCTGAACCTCAACACCACTTATCACCTGCCCTACGGCTTCGATGTCGGCTTCGCGGTGAAGAACCTGCTGGACAACAGCACTTTCCACGAGACCCAGGGCAAATCGCGCCGCTATCTCGCCTACGATCCGGGCGCGGACGGCGCGTATCTGGAGACGGGCCGCATCTATATGCTCAACCTCAGCTACAACTTCTGAGGCGTGGACGCCCCGCGCCGATCGGTGCGGGGCGCCCCATCCAGGGAACCGATGCGATGACGATGCAGACCACGATGTCCTCCCGGCTGCCGCACGTTGCGGGGCGGCTGTTGCTGGGCCTGAGCCTGGCGCTGGTCTGCGCCCAGGCCGGTGCCGCCGCAGCAGGCATGCAACTGGAACGTGTCGTCCTGCTGTATCGCCACGGCGTGCGCACGCCGCTGCCCGGCGAGGTCCAGCTGGACGAAGCCACGGGCAAGCCGTGGCCCGCGTGGCAACAGGCCCCCAGCCAGCTGACGCCGCACGGCATGGCCGGTGTGAAGCTGATGGGCGGCTACGATCGCCAGCGCCTCGCGGCGCTGGGACTGTTCAAGCCTCGCGGCTGCCCACCCGCGGCGCAGCTGTGGTTCTGGGCCAATACCGACCAGCGCACCATCGACAGCGCCGCGGCGCTGGCGGAAGGCTTCGCGCCGGGTTGCCCTATCGCCATCGGCCACCAGCCGAAGGGCAGCGAGGATCCGCTGTTCCATCCGATCGAAGCGAAGACCGCCGACTGGAACGCCGCCGATGCCGTCGCCGCGATCCAGCGTGCCACCGGCGGCCCGGATGCGCTGACCGCGCCGCACGCCGATGCGCTGGCGGCGATGGCGCAGGTGATGGGCTGTGGCGGCGCCCACGATCCGGACTGGTGCTCGCCCGGCCAATGGCATGGCAGCCTGGCGCTGGCGCCGGAGACGGGACGCATGCAGTTGACCGGTCCGATCGCCACCACCTCGGGCACCGCCGAAGTCATCCTGATGGCCTACGCCGAAGGCCGCCCGCTGCCGGAAGTCGGCTGGGGCCGCACCGATGCGCAACGGCTGCGGCAGCTCTCGCAATTGCATGCGCTGCTGTTCGATATCCACGCCCGCCCTGCCTACATGGCCGAACGCGTGGCTTCGACGATGAGCCGCCATCTCCTCGATGTGCTGCGCAACGAGCATGCGCCGCGCCTCAACGTGCTGGTCGGCAGCGACAACAACATCGTGGCGCTGGCCTCCGTGCTGGGCCTGCATTTCCAGCTGGCCGGCTATGCCAAGGACGATCCGCCGATCGGCGGGGCGCTCGGGGTCGAGCTGTGGAGGGACCATGCAGGCAAGCGTTATGTGCGGCTGTTCTACCAGGCGCAGAGCCTGGATCAGTTGCGCGAGCTGCGGCCGCTGGATGAAGCGGCGGCGCCGGTGACGTTGCCGCTTACGCCGATGGGTTGCACTGCAAACGAGCCCTGCCAGCTTGAAGCCGTACTGCCCGCGTTGGAGCGAGCTGCCGCGCATGTGCGCTCGAGCGGGGGCGTCATGAATCTTCCCGTTGGAGCCCTTCTCCCTCCGGCGAGCCGAAGGTAGTCCTCGCGGGAGAGAGCGTGGCGGCGGGCGGATGAGGGGGCGGATGCAGCGGTGCACATCACTCCTGCGCTCCGCCCGTACCCTCACCCCAACCCCTCTCCCGGAGGGAGAGGGGCTCTACGTCGCGCTGCGTACAGACGCTACCGTTATTCCACAACCTTCAAGGTGGAACCCTTCTCCCTCCGGGAGAAGGTGGCGGCAGCCGGATGAGGGTACGGGCGGAGCAGTGCACGTCACGCTTGCGCTCCGGCCGTACCCTCCTCCCCTTTCTCCCACACGGACTACCTTCGGGTCGCCAGAGGGAGAGGAGCTTTATTAAAGCCCATCCAGAAAATCCGCCGACGGCACGAAGAACAGCGTCCCCGTCATCGCCCGGCTGACGTCGAGCAGGCGGTCGTAGTTGCCCGGCGGGCGGCCGACGAACATGTTCACCAACATCCGCTCGATGCGCGACGGCGAGCGCGCGTAGCCGCAGAAGTAGGTGCCGAACTCGCCCTTGCCCACCTCGCCGAACGGCATGTTGTCGCGCACGATGTCCAGCTCCTCGCCGTTCTCCTCGATCACGGTGAGCACGTTATGCGCGTAGCTGGGCTTGGCCTCGTCGGCCAGTTCGATATTCGAGGACTTCTTGCGCCCGATGATCTTTTCCTGCTGCTCGACCGGGATCGCGTTCCACGCCTTCAGGTCGTGCAGGTACTTCTGCACGATCACGTAGCTGCCGCCGGCGAAGGCGGCATCCTCGTCGCCGACGATGGTGGCGGCGACGGCATCCTGGTCCACCGGATTCTCGCTGCCGTCGACGAAGCCCAGCAGGTCGCGGGCGTCGAAGTACTTGAAACCATGCACCTCGTCCGCCACCTCGGCGAACTCGCCCAGCCGCGCCATGATCTCGGTCGCCAGCTCGAAGCACAGGTCCATCTGGCCGGCGCGGATATGGAACAGCAGGTCGCCCGGCGTGGAGGGCGCATGGTGCGCGCCGTTGATCTCGCGGAAGGTGTGCAGCTCGGCCGGCCGCGGCTGGCCGAACAGGCGGTCCCACGCCGCCGAGCCGAAGCCGGTGACGCAGGTGAGCTGGCGCTCCGGGTAGCGGAAGCCGATGGAGCGCGCCACGCCGGCGAGGTCGGCGCACAGCGCGCGCACCGCCTCGTCGCCGCGCGGGTCCGGCTTGAGCGTCACCACCAGGAAGATCGCCGCCTGGGTCAGCGGGGCAGTCACCGCTTGCGTCATGACAGAAGACACGTCGAATCCTTTGCGTTGATGGGCCTTGCCGCGGCGGCGGTTTCCGCGCCGCGAAAGCGCTGAACATTGGGCCGCGGCGAAGAGCGTGTCAACTCGATGTCAGGGCAGCCAGGCGCTCATCCAGGCGACCAGCAGCGCGAGCTGCGCCTCGCTCCACGCAGGACCGCCCGGCGGCATCCGCGGCTTCACGCTGCCGTCCAGGCGCGCCAGCACATGGCGTGCATTGGCGTGATCGGCGAAGCTGGCGTCGCCGGTGGGATCGGCCATGTAGTCGTACTCGTGCAGATAGACGCCCATGCCGCGCATGCAGCGCGCATCGCCGTCGGTAAACAGCGGGGCGATGTCCTTGGCGAACGATACGGTCATGATGTTCTCCGAACGGGTTGAATGACAGGTCAGGACGCGGCCGCCGCCAGCCACGAGGCGAGATTGCGCACATAGCGCCGCACCGAGCGCTGCGCTTCCGGCGCCCGCGCCAGTCCGTCGCCCGGCGTTTCGGAGACGAAACTGGGCGAGCCGCGCGAGGGATCCCAGTTGTAGTCGGCGAAGTGATGGAAGGTGGACTGGGCGATCGCCGGGCCACCGTCGGCCGAAGGCTCGAACGCCACCGCCAGGTTGAACACGCGGCCGCTCGCCTGGCTGCGGCCCGTGGCGATCACCCGCGCCGAAGCGTCGTGTTCGGGCTTGCCCACCGCGCCCTCATGCGGATGCGCGGGCAGGTAGCGCAACGCGCCGTCCGGCGCCTCCGGATCGGCCAGCACCGGATGCAGCGGCAGCACCGGCTCGATGCGCTGGTAGTCGCCGTTGGCGCCGGAGTGATAGTTGGGCCACAGGATGCTGGTGGTGCCCGTATCGTCGATGCAACGCCGCGACGGGTCCGGCTCCGGATGGCGCGAATGGAAGAAATGCGCCGCGCCGACACCGCCCAGGGTGCACACCGAGCTGCCCAGGTCCATGTGGTCGCGCGCCACCAGCAGGCCGCCGCCGCGCCGGCGGAAGCGGCTGATGCCCTGGCAGTCGGCGGCCGTCAAGCCGTCGCCGGTATCGACCGCGAACAGCCACAGTTCGTCGTAGCCGGAACTGTCCAGTTGCGACAGCACGCGATCGGGGCTGCCCGGGGGATCGCGATCGCGCGCGGTCACCTCGTACAGAGGCAGGCCCGCGTCGTCGCGCAGGCCGGCAAGGTACTCGCGCAGCAGGCCGAAGCGGCCGATATGCCAATCGTCGGACTCGTAAGCAATGGTGGTTTGCAGCAGAATTCGCGTGATGGGCCGCATGATCGTCTCCCGATGCGTGCCGTAGTGTCAGGGCCGACAGCGTGAACGCGGATGCCGCCGCGCTGTAGCCCCGCGCAAGGCGCTACCGTGTTTCCGCGCGGGCACCAGTGACGGGGCCGCTTCCGGGTGAGAATGCGCGGTGGCGCTTCATGGTGACGGGCGAGGGATCGCTCCAACGTAAGGGGTACCGCTGCGCATGGCCACCAATGATCTCAATGCCGTCTTCCACGCGCTGCGGCCGCGCCTGCAGGGCATCGCCTACGGCATGCTCGGCAGCGTGGCCGATGCGGAAGACGTGGTGCAGGACGTGTGGCTGCGCTGGCATGGTGCCGAACAGTCGCTGATCGAGAACCTGGAAGCCTGGCTGGTGACCGCTACCACGCGCACCGCGATCGATCGCCTGCGCGCGCTGAAGGCGCGGCGCGAATATTACGTCGGCATGTGGCTGCCCGAGCCGTTGCTGACCGAGGGACCGGATACCCCCGAGCAGGTCCAGGAGCGCTCCAGCGAAGTGTCGGTCGCCCTGCTGCTCCTGCTCGAGCGGCTGTCGCCCGAGGCGCGCGCGGCCTTCCTGTTGCGCGAGGTGTTCGACGTCGACTATCCCCAGATCGCCCGGATCATCGACAAGAACGAGGCCGGTGTGCGCCAGATCGTGCACCGCGCGAAGGCCCAGCTGCAGGACGGCCGCCCGCGCTACACGGTATCCGCCGAAGCGCACCTGCGCATCGTGCGGCGCTTCGCGCAGGCGATGGCGAACGGCGAATTCAAGCTGCTCACCGCCCTGCTCGCCGACGACGCGGAACTGGTCGGCGACGGCGGCGGCAGGACCACCGCGTTTCCCAGGCCGATGCCCGGGGGCCGGCGCATCGCGCAGCTGCTCTATGCGGGCAAGCTGCGTTTCAAGAGCGATCTGCGCATCGACATGGCGACGGTCAACGGCAAGCTGGCGATCCTGCGCTACATCGGCGGCAAGCTGGAATCGGTGCTGGCAATCGAGATCGATGGCGAGCGCGTGACCGATGTGTTCGTGCAGCGCAATCCGGAGAAGCTCGCGGGCTTGGCGGCCGGCTTGGGCGTCGAGCTGCTGACGCCGCTCTGACCCCGCGGCAACGGCGTAGGTTGGGGTGAGCCGCAGGCGAACCCCAACCTACGCCTGCCAAGGGATCAATGCACCGGCGTCAACACCGGCGCACCCTTGTCCTTCAGCAACACCACCACGAACTTCGCGGGCTCCGTCTGGCTCGCATTGCGCCCGACCGTATGCACATCGTCCGGCCCTTCATAGTACGTATCTCCGGCCTTCAAGGTGACCGGCTTGCCGCCATTCACCGCCATCACGATCGAGCCCTCCAGCACATACACGAAGGCATGCGCATGATGCCGATGCACCGGATCGACCGAGCCGGGCGGATAGTCGACGGTGATCATCATCGCCTCCTTGCCGGGGTAATCGCTCAACGCCTTGGTCATCAGCGTGGCGACGCTGGCATGCGGGGCGTCGGGGCGATGTGCGGCTTCCTGCGCACCGGCGGCGCCGGCGACGGTCAGCAGCAGCGCTGCCAGGATTCTGCAAACGGTCATGGGTTTTTCCTCGGTTGCCGATGAAGGATCAGGTCAGCCCGGCCTTGTCCAGGCCGAGGAACTTGTCGAAGCCGCCCGGCTGCGGACGGAACGCCACGTTGATGCGGTTCCACGCGTTGATCGCCATGACCAGGTAGGTCAGCTCGGTGATTTCCTGCTCCGACAGCTGGGCACGCACGCGCTCGTAGATCTCGTCCGGCACGCCTTCGCGCGGCAGGTGGGTCAACACTTCGGTCCAGGCCAGCGCGGCGCGCTCGCGCGGCGAGAACAGCGTGGATTCGCGCCAGGCGGCGACGTGGTACAAGCGCAGCGTGCGCTCGCCGTGCAGGGTGGCTTCCTTCACGTGCATGTCCAGGCAGAAGGTGCAGCCGTTGAGCTGCGAGGCGCGGATGTTGACCAGGTCGTGGATCGGCCGCTCGATCGAACCATGTTCGAGGGCGTTGCTGAAATCGGCGAACTTCTTGAACAGCTCGGGCGCCTGCTGCTGGTAATTGATGCGCTGGCTCATGGCCTATCCTCGGTAGTGGGAGAATGCGTGGCGTTGCCGCCGGAAGACTGGAACAGGCCCATCGCGCCGGGTAGGCATGCGCGGCGGCGCACGGTGTTGCACCGCGGGCACCAATGCGCTCACCAGTCGGCGCCCCAGTATTCGGACTGCCCCAGCCATGCGCCGAAATCGGTGGCGCAGGTGCGCGCTTTCGCGCCGGGCAGGAGGGAGTCGGCCTGCAGGCGCGCGCCGAAGTAAGGTGCCAGCGCGTCGGTGATCACCTCGTACGGCGCTTCGATCTGGGTCAGGAAGCGCTGGATGATCTCCGACATGCGCTCCCGCTCCGGCCCCGCCATTTCGATCGTCGCGTTCAGCGCGGGACGCTGCGCCAGTTCGGCCAGGCAGGCGGCCACGTCGGCCGAAGCCACCGGCTGGATATACGCCGGCGCCAGGCGCAACGCCTGGTCGTAGACACTGACCTCGACGATGTCCAGCAGGAACTCGAAGAATTGCGTCGCATGGACGATGGTGAACGGTATGCCGGAATCGCGGATGCGGGATTCCTGGAACTTCTTGCCGCGAAAGTACGGACTGTCGTCGAGCCGCTCGGTGCCCACCACCGACAGCGCCAGGTGATGCCGCACGCCTGCGGCGGCTTCGGCGGCCAGCAGGTTGGCGATCGCCGCCTTGAAGAACTCGCAGGGCGCCTCGCCGACCAGCACGGGCGAGTTGCTCACGTCGACCACCACCTCGGCACCGTCCAGTGCGTGCGCCAGGCCTGCGCCGGTGACGATGTCCACGCCGGTGGCGCGCGAGGCGGCGGTGACTGCGTGTCCTTTCGCGCGCAGCCGGCGCACTACGTTGCGGCCGACCAGTCCGTTACCACCTACCACAACGATATTCATGCGCTACCTCGAGCGGGCGATGCCGGTGTTCGATGGCGATGGAAGGCTCGCGACCATGCCTGGCGATGCTAGGCCGGCGCCCGCGGCGCCGGCAGGCATGGCCAGGGACATAGCGCGTTGCCCGAAGTGCACCAATGCGCCGTGGCGTTCTGCCCAATCATGCGCAGCGGGACCGGGCCGAGGGCGAGCACATGGAGAAGGGACGACTGGAAGCCTTCACCGACGGCGTCATCGCCGTGGTGATCACGGTGATGGTGCTGGAACTGCACGTGCCGGCCGCGGCCAGCTGGGCCGCGCTGCTTGAGGACGGCACGGTCTTCCTCAGCTACATCCTCAGCTTCGTCTACGTCGGCATCTATTGGACCAACCACCACCATCTGTTCCAGCTGGTCCGGCGGGTCAACGGCACGGTGCTGTGGGCGAATCTGTTCTTCCTGTTCTGCCTGTCGCTGTTCCCGTTCTCCACCGCCTGGCTCAACAAGGCGCAACCGGGACCGGCGGCAGTGCCCACCGTGCTCTACGGTGTCACCCTGCTGCTCACCGCGCTGTCGTGGGGGCTGCTGGCGCGCGTGCTGACCGCCGCCAACGGCGGCGAGGACTCGGAGTTGCGCAAGGTGCTCGGCGCCGACCGCAAGACCCCAGGCTCGATCGTCATCCATGTCGCGGCGACCGCCATCGCCTTCCGCCAACCGGTGGTGTCCTGTGTGCTGTACGCCGTGGTGGCGGCGATGTGGTTCATTCCGGACCGGCGCATCGAGCAGCGGCTGGGCAGCCGCTAGGCGCCGGTTCCGGCAGCGATGTCACAAACGCCCCGCCTCATACGACTGGGGTGCATGGACCGGCCGGCGCGCGCGCCGGCATCCGCCCGGATCCCATCCACGAGGCCAGCCGCGCATGACCCTGAATTTCTCCGACAAACCGCAGCACGAGGCCGACGCCCTCGCCTCCAGCTTCACCGCCAGCTATGCCGGCGTGGTCGCCTTCATCGCGGTGGCCGCCGAGGGCAGCTTCGCCCGCGCGGCGGACCGCCTGGGCGTGGGCCGCTCCGCGGTCAGCCGCAGCGTGCAGAAGCTGGAGGCGCAGTTGGAGGCGCGGCTGTTCCAGCGCACCACCCGCAGCACCTCGCTGACCCGCGAGGGCGAAATGTTCTTCCGCAACTGCCATCCGGGCGTGCAGCGGATCGTGCAGGCGCTGGAGGAAATGCGCGAACTGCGCGAGGGGCCGCCGAAGGGACAGTTGCGGATCAGCGCGACGGTGGGCTTCGGGCGCCGCGTGGTGGCGCCGTTGCTGGCCGGCTTCCGCGCGCGCTATCCGGAGATCGCCATCGACCTGCTGCTGGACGACCGGCTGACCGACTTCACTTCCGACCGCGTGGATGTGGCCTTTCGCGACGGGCAACTGGAAGACAGCCAGGTCATCGCCAAGCGGCTGGTGCCGATGCAGATGCTGGTCTGCGCGGCGCCCGCCTATGTCCAGGCGCATGGCCTGCCTGGCCATGTCGACGAGCTGTCCGCACACGGATGCATCAACTACCGGACGGTCGCTGGCCGCATCGCCGACTGGGAATTCAAGCTCGATGGGCAGAAGCGCAAGCTGGTGCCGCCGTCGCGCTGCTCCTTCAACGATATCGACCTGGTGCTGGAGAGCGTGCTGCGCGGCGAAGGCATTGCGCAGTTGCCCGGCTACCTGGTCTGCGACTACCTGCGCGAGGGTCGCCTGGTGGCCTGCCTGGCACAGTACGCGCCGGACGACCGCGGGCACTACCTGTGCTACCTCAGCCGGCAGCAGCTGCCGACGCGGGTGCGGGTGTTCATCGATTACATGACGGAGGCGGTGCGGGCGTTGGATCTGCTGCATGTCAGCGGGCTTTCGCCGGCGTTATCGCTGCCGGGATAACCCACCACATCCCCCACCGTCATTCCGGCGCAGGCTGGAATCCAGTGGCGACACCGTTCGCTTGTCGCCGAAGAGCCGAAGAGCAGCTCCTGCAACGCTCTGCACGGCATACAGCTTGCCGCTACTGGATTCCGGCCTGCGCCGGAATGACGGGGGGATTGAGGCAAAGGTGGGCGCTCCGATTGATGCGCCACGCGCAACACCATGCGCCCGCCGCCGCGCCTACCGGTCCGATGCCGCCCTGCCTAGCATCACCTCGACGCGCCACCGGCGCCCTCGACGGAGCATTCCCATGAAGATCCTGGTCATCGGCGGTACCGGGCTGATCGGCAGCAAGGTCGTCGCGCGCCTGCGCCAGCGCGGGCACGAGGCCATCGCCGCCTCCCCTGCCTCGGGTGTCAACACTCTTACCGGCGAAGGCCTGGATGCCGCGATGGCCGGCACCGACATCGTCATCGACCTGGCCAATTCGCCGTCCTTCGAGGACCAGGCGGTGCTCGACTTCTTCCAGACCGCGGGTCGCAACCTCGCCACGGCGGAGAAGAAAGCCGGCGTGAAGCACCACGTGGCGCTGTCGGTGGTGGGCACCGAACGCCTCAAGGACAGCGGCTACATGCGCGCCAAGGTGGTGCAGGAACAGATCATCCGCGAATCCGGCATCCCCTACACGATCGTCCACTCGACCCAGTTCTTCGAGTTCCTCAGCGGCATCATCAAGTCCGCCGCCAGGGACAACCAGGTGCACGTGTCGCCCGCGCTGATCCAGCCCATCGCCTCGGACGACGTGGCCGACGCGGTAACCGACGTCGCGCTGGCCAAGCCGGTGAACGGCATGGTCGAGATCGCCGGCCCCGATGCGTTCGGCCTCGATGCGCTGGTCGAGCGCTTCCTCACCCTGACCCACGATCCGCACCAGGTGTACACCGACGTCAACGCGCGCTATTTCGGCGCCGTCCTGCAGGAGGAGTCGCTGCTGCCGGCGTCCGGCGCGCGCCTCGGCTCGGTGAACTTCCAGACCTGGTTCGACCGTTCTGAGTTCGCGCAGTCGGCATGATCGCGCGTGTTGCGCGCATCGCACCGGCATCGCGATGCGCGCAGCCCGCCCGTCGAAGGGTTTCGCCATGACCACGCTGATACGCTTGCGCGACTGGGTGGACGAACGGGCGCCCGGCCTGGGGGCCCTGGTGCGCAAGCACTACACGCAGTACTACGCGCCGAAGAACCTCAACTTCTGGTACTTCTTCGGCGGCCTCAACCTGCTGGTGCTGGTCAACCAGATCGCCACCGGCCTGTTCCTGGCCATGAACTACAAGACCAGCGCGGCCGAAGCGTTCGCCTCGGTCGAGTACATCATGCGCGACGTGCCGTGGGGCTGGCTGATCCGCTACATGCACTCCACCGGCGCTTCGCTGTTCTTCGTCACCGTGTTCCTGCACATGCTGCGCGGGATCATGTACGGCTCGTACAAGAAGCCGCGCGAACTGGTGTGGCTCCTGGGCAGCATCATCTTCCTGGTACTGATGGCCGAGGCCTTCATGGGCTACGTGCTGCCCTGGGGCAACATGTCGTTCTGGGGCGCCAAGGTGATCATCTCGCTGTTCGGCACCGTGCCGGTGATCGGCCACAGCCTGGTCGAGTGGATCATGGGCGACTACCTGCCGGCCGACGCCACGCTCAACCGCTTCTTCGCGCTGCATGTGATCGCGCTGCCGCTGGTGCTGCTCCTGCTGGTGGTGCTGCATATCTTCGCGCTGCACGAGGTGGGCTCGAACAACCCGGACGGCATCGACGTCAAGCACGGCCCGAAAGGCAACCGCTGGGACGCCAGCAAGCCCATCGATGCCATTCCCTTCCATCCCTACTACACCATCCACGACATCTTCGCCGCGGTGTTCTTCGTCACCCTGGCCGCCTTCGTGGTGTTCTACGCGCCCACCTTCGGCGGCTGGTTCCTGGAGCACGACAACTTCACGCCCGCCAACAACCTGGTCACGCCCAGCCATATCAAGCCGCAGTGGTACTTCACCCCGTTCTACGCGATCTTGCGCATGATCCCGTCGTACTTCGGCACGCCGGTCTGGGGCGTGCTCGCCATGTTCGGCTCGATCCTGCTGCTGATGCTGCTGCCGTGGATCGACCATGGCCAGGTGCGTTCGGTGCGCTATCGCGGCACCGGCTTCAAGGTGGCGCTGGCGATGTTCGTGGCGAGCTTCCTCGGCCTGGGCGCGGTGGGTGCGGGCGTCACCGCCGAGGTCGTTGCCCGCTGGTTTCCCGGCGCGGACGTGACAAGCTGGGAGAACGCCTTCGGCCGGCTGATGACCGCCGGCTACTTCGGCTTCTTCGTGTTCCTGTGGATCTATACGCGCTACGGCCTGGAACGGACCCGGCCACTTCCGCCGCGCGTGACCCCCGACGCATGATGCCGTCACCGCCTTTCGCGAGTCCCGCCATGGCCAAGCCGCAACGCCCGCCCACTTCGCTGCTCGACAAGTACTACGGCGAAGATTTCCATCCGCTGTATACCGGCACGGTGTGCGTCACCGGCGGCGAGGCCGCGCATGCGCGCGCCTCCGGCCTGGCCCGCTCCGACGATGGCCGGCTCGACGTGCAGTTGCGCATGCCAGAGGAGCTCGGCGGCGAAGGCGAAGGCACCAATCCGGAACAGCTGTTCGCGGCGGGCTTCGCCGCCTGCTTCCATGGCGCGCTGACCTTGCTGGCCGCGCGCGCGGGCGTGGCGATCCCGGATGCGGCGGTCACCGCCGCGGTCACCTTCGGCCGCGATCCGGTGGATGGGTTGTTCACCCTGATCGCCAGGGTGCGCATCAGCCTGCCCGGCGTGGAGCGCACCATCGCGCAGGAACTGGTGCGCAATACCGAGCGCATCTGCCCCTACGCCAAGATGGCGCGCGAAGGCATCGAGTGCGCGGTATCGCTCGAATGAACGCTCAGCCGGCGGCGCGCACCGGGCGCGGCGCCGGGCCGTCCTCGCCGCCGTGCTCGCCGTCGTGCTCGCCGTCGCCGCGGAAGCGCGCCAGCAGGCGCGTGCCGCCGTAGGTGATGCGCAGGGGCACCTGCTTGCCGTTGCGTTCCGTCTTTGCCGGCGCCAGCGCGGCGCAACCGGCTTCGAGCGGGGCGAGATAGCCCATCAGCATGAGCCGTGCGGCGCGCCGCGTTTCCACGATCTTCAGCCGGCCGGTGTGGATGTTGCGCAGCGTATCGATGTCGGCCTGATCGAGTTCGATGGACACCAGCCATCCCCTTCTTCTTACGTACTGGAACCTGCGGGACGCGCAGACTCGCACAGGGATGTGACATAACCGCGACTCAGATCACACTCGACATCGTCTTCACGCCGCGATGCGCGCGTCACTGCGCCTCGTAGTTACAGGTACGAATCTTTCGAGCCGGGCGGGATGCGTTCGCGCCACGACTGCAGCAGCGCCTCGCGTTCGGCGGTGTAGTCGAAGGTCGGTTCGGCGCGTGGCTCCTGCGCCTGCAGCACCTCGAACGCGAACGCGTCCTCGCCGAGCTCGCGCCAGTCCCGCTGCAGATCGCGGATGCGGTGCAGCCCCAAGCGCAACTGGGTGCGCTGGCGGTTGAGCGCACCGGTCGTGTTGGCACTCTGCTCGATCAGCACGCGTCCGCTGCGGAGGTTGCGGATGGCATAGATGCCCATCGGCGGGAAGGCCAGCTTGTAGGCCTGGATCAGGGCCTTGCGCCTGGCGCGGTCCATCAGGCGGCTCCGTCCGCAGTGGCGAGCATGGCTTCGATGCGTGTGCGCACGTCGTCCGGCCAGGCGGCGATGCACTGGCGCAGGCGCGGATAGTCGTCGGCGAACAGCGCGCGCGCCGCCTCTTCGAACTGTGGGCGATCGCCCGCCGCGTCGCGCATGTGGAAGTAGCAGGCCTCCTTGGCCGCGGCCTTGCGGTAACAGCCGTCGATGTCGCGACGGGCGCGCTCGACCAGGCGGCGCAAGGTGGCGCCGGCGCCGATCGGTTGCGCATCCAGCCAGGCCCAATGGCGATCGAGCAGGCGGATGCCGCGGCTTGAGGCGGCGGGATGATGAGTGGTTTCCGGCGGATGAGTGGGGGAAGGCATGGGAATCGATTCCTGAGGGCAATGGCATATATACCCGGGCAAATCACATTCAGTCAATATATGCCGGATAAAATAAGAAACAAGCCAACAGATCGACTTCGCCCTCCTGAGCCATCCCTCTTGGATGCAGCTTTATCAATGATTTGCGGCAAACACTTGCCAATTCCAGCACAGCGGGATAAATGTTGCACATTGCAACCAATAACCGAAACATGCCGACCATGACCGATCTCATCGACCGCATCCGCGCCGCCTCGCGCCAGATGGCGCGCGAATGGGGCTTCCTCCGCCCCACCCTGGCCGGCACCACTTATTCGCCCTCCGCCGTGCATGCCATCGTCGAACTCGGCCGGCGCGGCACGCTCACCGCCGTCGACCTGGTCGAGCTGCTGGGCCTGGACAAGTCCAGCGTCAGCCGCCTGCTCACCAAGCTCACCGACGCTGGCGAGATCACCGTGCTGGGCAGCGGCGGCGACGCGCGCTGCAAGCCGCTGATGCTCACCGATAAGGGCCGCCGCACGCTGGCCGCCGTCGACGCCTACGCCCGCAAGCAGGTAGGCTCCGCCGCCGCGCACTTCGCACCCGCGCAACTGGATACGGTGTGCGCCAGCCTCACCGCCTACGCGGATGCGCTGCGTGCGCATCGCCTCGGCGTTGCGCCGGCGCAGGAAGAAATCCGCATCGAGACCGGCTACGCGCCCGGCGTGATCGGCGAAGTCGCCGCGCTGCACATGGCCTACTACGCGCCGGCAGTGGGTTTCGGCCAGGTGTTCGAGAGCCGCGTGGCGGCGGCGGTGGCGGATGTCACTGCGCGCCTGGACCGCCCCGGCAATCAGATCTGGCGCGCCATGCTCGGCGAGCGCCTGGTCGGTTCGGTGGCGATCGACGGCGAAGGCATGGGTCCCGGCATCGCCCACCTGCGCACCTTCATCGTCGATGGCCGCATGCAGGGGCGCGGCGTGGGCCGGCGCCTGTTGGACGAGGTGCTGCGCTACTGTGACGAACAAGGCTTCCGCGAAATCCACCTGTGGACGGTGAAGGGACTCGATGCCGCGCGCCATCTCTACGAACAGGTCGGCTTCCGCCTGGTTTCGGAGGCGCCCGGCGAGCAATGGGGCAAGCCGATGGTCGAGCAATACCTGGTCCGCGCACGACCGCAGTGACATGATCGCCGGCAGTCACCTCCAAGGACGCCCTGCATGAGCGACACCATCGCCGGCCCCGACGGCAAGCCGCGCTGCCGCTGGGCCGCCTCCGCCCCGGATTTCATGCATTACCACGACACCGAATGGGGCTTTCCGGTCGACGATGATTTCCGCCTGTTCGAGAAGCTGAGCCTGGAAGGTTTCCAGGCCGGCCTGAGCTGGCGCACCATCCTGGCCAAGCGCGAAAACTTCCGCGCCGTCTTCCACGGCTTCGACTACCACCGCGTCGCGCGTTTCACCGAGCGCGACGTGCAGCGCCTTTTGAAAAACGAAGGCATCATCCGCCACCGCGGCAAGATCGAGGCGGTGATCAACAATGCGCGCCATGCCGTCGAACTGGCGAAAAGCGAGGGTTCGCTGGCAGCGTATCTGTGGCGCTACGAAGCGGAGCGCGGCCGGCCGGCGCCGACGCAGGCGATCGCCACCTCGGATGAGTCGGTGGCGCTGTCGAAGGCGCTGAAGAAGCAGGGCTGGAAGTTCGTCGGGCCGACGACGATGTATGCCTTCATGCAGGCGATGGGGCTGGTGGACGACCACGTCGAGACCTGCGCGGTCCGCGCGAAGGTGGAGAAGGCGCGCAAGGTGTTCAAGCGACCGGTCCGTTAAAAAGCCCCTCTCCCGCCGGCGACCCGAAGGTAGTCCCGTGGGAGAGAGGGTTTGGGTGAAGGTACGGGCGGAGCGCAAGAGTGATGCGCACCGCTCCGCCCGTACCCTCATCCGGCTGCCGCCACCTTCCTCGCTCCTCAAAGCCGGGCACATCCCTGTGCCCTCCCCGCGTGCTCCCGGAGGGAGAAGGGCTCCAACGTGGAGATTGAGGCTCGATCAGAACCGATAGAAGGCATACGCCACATACGTGTTCTGCATCCGCTTCTCCACCACCGGACTATCCGCCGCATCTCCCTGCAAACGCGCCGCAATGGCACGCGCACCGAGGGTCCACCGTTCGCTTAACCGATAATCGGCGCCCAGCGAGAAACGCAACGACTCGATGCCGGAACCAGGACGATAAGCCGCATAACCCGAGCGCACGCTCTGCACCTCGTCCACGCCATAGAAGGTGCGGTTGTGCTTCCCATCGGCCCAGGTCACGCCAGGCCCCGCCACGAAGCTGAGCTTGTCGTTTACGCGATACTTGCCTTCGAAATCGAACGAGGCCGTGGTGCCCTGGTCCTTCCCGCCCACGTCGCTCGATACATTGCCGCGCACCGTGAACCAATCGACCGTGTAGCTGCCGAACAAGGTCGCGCGTGCCGTGCGGTCGATATCGCCCAGCCCGTGCAGGCGCCTGCGGTCATCGGATTCCTTGCGCGGCTGCACGAAGTCATAGGCGAACGAAACACCCGCGCGCCATTGCTGGTCCTGGTGGAAATACATGCCCAGCCCGGCCGGCGAGCCCGAACCCGGCGCGCCGCCCAGGAAGAAACGCCCGTAGCTCGCGCTGAGCATCGGCACCAGCTGGCTGCGCCGGTCGGCGCTGCCGGGATAGCGCGGCAGGTCCAGCCCGCCGGCGCCGACGATCACATGCCAGCCGTCGTCCGCCGCGAAGGCGGCGCCGCTGCCGGACAGCAAGACAAGCATGGACAACGCACGGGCACCGCGACGCGCACGATGATGCATAGAGGAACTCCAGTCAGTGGGGATGATCAGGGGGGGTTGGGGAAAACGGCTCACCACGAACGCATGCGCTCGGCCAGCGAGCGGATGGCACGCAAGACGTGCGGACGCGCACCGCAACCGCAGTCGAGGCACAGCGCGGCCTCGATCTCGGCCGGGCTCGGATCGGGCTTGTCCATGAGCAGGGCGGTGGCGGCCATGATCATGCCGGACTGGCAGGGACACGGCGGCACGCCGTACTCGATCCAGGCGCGCTGCACCGCATGCAGCTGGCCCGGCGGCAGGCCTTCGCGGGCGGCCAGGCCTTCGATGGTGACGACCTCCGTGCCCTGCACCAGGTATACCGGCACGCGGCAGGCGCGGGTCGGCCGGTCGTTGACGTGCACCGTGCAGGCGCTGCAGCGTCCGTTGGTGCAGGCGAAGCCGGCGCCGGTCAGGCCCAGCTCCTGGCGCAGCACGCGCAACAAGGGTGTGTCCGGATCGGCCTGGATCGCGCGGCTCTGGCCATTCACGCTCAGGCGCATCGCGCAGCCTTTCGGGCCGGGTTCCGGCGCGGCGGCGGTATCCGGCGCATCGATGGGCAAGCGGCTGGGGTTGGCGCTCATGGCATCGTCTCTCGTGCGGAGGGGTGCCGGCCACTTCCTTGTCCGCATGCGGGGTGGAGACCACATGGAGTGGAGGCGGACCGTGCCGGATGCATGGCAGTCTGGCCGTCCGTATTTAAGAATTCTTTAAAGACGCCAGCCTAGGCTGCATGACTGACGACACGCCCTGCCGGGCCGCGAGGGGACCTTGCCCAATATCCTGCTAGTCGAAGACGACCGCATGCTGGCCGACGCCATCGCCGCGGCCCTGCGCCAGGACGGCTGGCACGTGGACTGCGCGCACGACGCCGCCGCGGCGCGCATCGCGCTCACCGACCACGCCTACACGGCGGCCCTGCTCGACCTGGGCCTGCCGCGCGGCTCCGGCCTGGACGTGCTGCGCAGCATGCGCGAGCGCTACGACACCACGCCGGCGCTGATCATCACCGCGCGCGACCAGCTGGGCGAGCGCATCCGCGGCCTCGATGCCGGCGCCGACGACTACCTGGTCAAGCCGTTCCAGATCGACGAACTGCTGGCGCGCCTGCGCGCGGTGATCCGGCGCAGCGAAGGCCGCGTCGCGCCCGTGCTGAACTGGAGAGGCATCGCGCTCGATCCGGCGCGCCGCACCGTCACCCGCGACGGCGAACCGGTGCGCCTGGCCGCGCACGAATACCGCACCCTGCTGGCGCTGATGGAACGCCAGGGCCGCGCGGTGGCGCGCGACCTGCTGGAAGACCTGGTCTACGGCGGCCAGGGCGCGATCGAAAGCAACACCATCGCGGTCTATGTGCACCAGCTGCGCCGCAAGCTCGGCGACGACGTGATCGCCACCGTGCACGGCTACGGCTACCGCTTGGGCGAGGAACGCTGATGGCGCTGCGCATACGCTCGCTGCGCCGGCGGCTGTTCATCGTGATGCTGGCGATCTTCGTGGTCGCCTGGGGCATCACCCTCACCTGCCTGGGCGTACGCTTTTCGAAGGAGCGCACCGGCCTGTGGGACAGCAACCTCAATGACATCGGGCGCGAGATCCTGGTCTCGATGCCGGCCGATGTCAGTCGCCTCGACGGCAACTCCAACCTGCGCCTGCCGGCCCACACCGCGCCGCCGCCGGAGCACCGCGGCAAGCTGGGTCGCCTGATCTTCCAGGTGTGGATCAAGGACCGGCACCATTTGGTGGTGCATTCGCTCGATCCGTTCCGCGTGCCGCTGCGCCCGGATTTCCTGGACGGCTTCGTCACCCGCACGATCGACGGCGAGGAATGGCGCATCTTCGCCATCACCGATGCGCGCGGCGAAGTGCAGGTGCAGGTCGGCAAGCCCACCGCCGACCTCGCCGCCGAACTGCGCCAGGGAGTGCGCATCGGCCTGATCACCACTGCCCTGCTCCTGCTGGTGCTCGCGGTGGCGATCCAGCGCGTGCTGTACTGGTCGCTGCGCCCGATCACCCGCATCCGCCAGGCCATCACCGCACGCGATACGCTGGACCTCACACCCCTGCCCGACCACGACCTGCCCAACGAAGTCCGCCCGCTGGTCGAATCCTTCAACCGCATGCTGGCCCGGCTGGACCGCGCGATGCACCACGAGCGCCAGTTCCTGGCCGAGGCCGCGCACGAGTTGCGCACGCCCTTGGCAGCCCTGCTGACCCATGCGCAGGTGGCCTTGCGTTCGCGCAGCCTGGAGGAAGCGCAGGCGCCGCTGCGCCAACTGGTGAAAGGCGTGGAGCGCAGCGCACGGCTATCGCAGCAGCTGCTGGATTCGGCCCGGCTCGAGGCCGATCGCCCGAGCAGCGAGCGCGTGCCGCTGGAACTGGCCGACCTGGTGGCGATGCTGACGCGCGAGTTCGAAACCATCGCGGCGGCCAAGCATCAGTCCATCACGCTGGACACCTGCCCCAGCCCGATCGAGGGCAACGTGGACGAACTGGGCATCCTGATCGGCAACCTGCTCGACAACGCGCTGCGCTACACGCCGCCGGGCGGGCGCGTGGCGGTACGTTGCCGGCGCGTCGCGGCAGCGGTGCAGCTGCAGGTGCAGGACAACGGACCGGGGGTGACGGAGGAGGATCGGCCGCGCATCTTCGATCGGTTCTATCGCGTGGCCGGGAGCAACGAACGCGGCAGCGGCATCGGCCTGTCGCTGGTGGCGCGGATTGCGCAGTCGCATGCGGCGGCGATCGAGATCCACGAAGGCCTGGATGGCGGGGGCTTCGGCGTCACCGTCGTGTTTCCAGCGCATGTGTCGGCAAACATTGGAACGACGCTCGCCGAAGCCTGACAAAGCCGTCATCCCGGCGCAGGCCGGGATCCAGTAACGACACGCTGCATGAAACCATGAGCGCTGAAAGGCGACGCTTTTGCCTTACGCGAAAATCCGACCATGACGCTACTGGATCCCGGCCTGCGCCGGGATGACGAGCCAGATCGCGCAAGCGCGAATCGCCCTAGCGCAACTCCAGCACCACGATCGCCTTCGCCGGCATCGACACCGCGACAACGCCATCGCTGCCAACCGTCGCGCCATCGAACGCCACCGGCTTGACCGCATCCGGCCGCTCGAAGGTGTTGATCGCATCGATCTTCGGCGCACTCAACACCCGGCCGCTCACTTTGCCGGCCTTCCATCCCGGCAGCGCGAGCGCCACCCGCAACGCCCGGGTCGGATCGGGATTGACCAGTGCCACATGCACCGCGCCATCCGTTCCACGCGCCGCCGTGGCGAACAAGCCCGGCACGCGCACGCCGTCATGCACGTAGTCGTCGGCGCGCACCTGCGCCGGCAGCGACGTCGCGTCCTGGAACACCTGGTACAGGTCGAACACGTGATAGGTCGGCGTCAGCACCATCCGCCCCTTGTCGGTGAGGATCATCGCCTGCAGCACATTCACCATCTGCGCGATATTGGCCATGCGCACGCGCTCGGCGTGCGCATGGAAGATCCCCAGCGTGACCGCCGCCACCATCGCATCGCGCAGGCTGTTCTGCTGGTACAGCGCCGAAGCGCCGGGCTCGGTGTCGTACCAGGTGCCCCATTCGTCCACCGCCAGGGTGATGCGCCTGGCCGGGTCGTACTTGTCCATGATCGCGCTGTGGCGCGCGATCAGTTCGTCGATGTGCAGCGCGGCCTTCAATGTGGCGATCCACGCGTCTTCGCCGAACGCCACCGCGGAACCCTTGTGCTTCCAGTCGCCGCTGGGCAGCGTGTAGTAGTGCACGCCGAAGGCGTCGATCTGCTCCGCCGCACCGGCCATCACCGCTTCGGTCCAGGCGTAGTCGTCGGCATTGGCGCCGCTGGCGACCTTCACCAGCGTCTGGCCGCCCAGCGCCCGCGCAAAGGTGGCGTACTGCCGGTACTGGTCGGCATAGTACACGCCGCGCATATGACCGCCGCAACCCCAGCTCTCGTTGCCGATGCCGAGATAGGCGACCTTCCAGGGTTTCGCGCGGCCGTTCGCACGGCGCTCGCGCGCCAGGTCGGTCTGGCCGTCGCCGGTGAGGTATTCCAGCCAGTCGCTCATCTCGCGCGGCGAGCCGGTGCCCATGTTGGCGGCGAGGTAGGCCTGCGCGCCGACCAGTTCGGCGAAGTCCATGAACTCGTGCGTGCCGACGGCATTGTGCTCTTCGCCGCCCCAGGAGTAGTTGGCGCGCACCGGCCGCTTTGCGCGCGGGCCGATGCCGTCGCGCCAGCGATATTCGTCGGCATAGCAGCCGCCCGGCCAGCGGATCACCGGCACGTGGATGGCTTTGAGCGCATCGACCACGTCCTTGCGGAAACCATGCACATTGGCAATCGGCGAGCCTTCGCCGACCCAGATGCCCTCGTCGATGCCGCGTCCGAGCTGCTCGGCGAACTGGCCGTAGATTTCGCGATGGATCACCGCACCCGGTCGATCCACCTGCACGGTTACCTGTGCGGTGGCGGTTGCCGCGAACGCAACACCGGTTATCCCCCAGGACATGCAACATCCCAACGCCACCATCCAAGCGCGCAACGCCATCGCTTCCTCTCCACGGGATCGGCTCGAGTGCCGAAGCGCATCTTCGGCAAGAGCGCATTGCGATTTCCGGGATTGGCGCTTGTGTTTTTTCCGAGCGTGATACAGCGCACAAGCGCGGCTCACAGCTTATGGCGGAGAGGTGTCACAGGGTGACGTAACATGAACGGATCGCGTGTCACATGCGCGATACAGTGACTTCACGCATGTTCACGCAAGTGACTGAAAGATCGTGCACTAGCCGCATCAATGTAAGGCCGGCGACAGTCCTGGACATAGATTGAATGCTTTGACTCGATCCATATCGTTCATGCTAACCAAATTTTCATCACTTGTGAAAATCAGCGACTAGAATTTTCACGTCAGCGAAGCCCGGTGCGTTGTCTCCCGGGTGTTACGGTCCGGCCCGCTCTCCAGGACGGGCGGAGCCGCGCGGAAGGGGTTTTTCCGTGACGGGCTCCTGGTGGTTCCTGCCGTTTCGCCGGCACTCCCAGCGTCGACTTTCGTCGCCTTCCTCTTGGCCATCGAGCCCAGGGGCTGGGGGTTGCGTTGTACGGACGACCTTCATCAGTGCGCGGAACGCACGACTCAAGCCCGGCCGCCCGACTTTCGGGGGCGACCGATGTATTGCTGCGGCCTTTTTTTCGCCGCGGCTCACCGGGGGAACGGATCGCCCACGCAAGCGAATTAATCAAACTCAATGAACAAGACCGCTACCAAGACCTTCCTTGCTTCGCTCCTCGCCTCTGCCGCGCTGTATGCCGGCTCGGCGCCGCTGTCGTCCGACGTGCATGCCCAGGCCGCCACCACCATCAAGGCCCCGATCTACGGCGTGACGGTCGACGACATCTCCAACATCAACGCCATCGTTACCTCGCTCAGCAAACTGCCGTACCGTCCGACGGTGCGCGTGGTGTTCGATCCGGACACCAGCACCGCCGACTACTACGCCGCCCTGGTCAAGCTGCACACCGTGGCTTACACGATGGGCGAGATCATGGACTCGTATTACTTCCCGACCGACATCAATACCTACACCGCGCGCACCAAGGAACTGGTGGGCAAGCTCAACGGCCTGGTCGACGTGTGGGAGATCGCCAACGAGATCAACGGCGAGTGGCTGCGTCCGAACCCGAACGGCAGCAACACAGTGGTCAACTCGCAGGAAACGCAGATCGGCCAGATGGTCGCCGCGGCCCACCAGATCGTAAAGGCTGCCGGTGGCAAGACCGCCATCACGCTGTACTACAACGACGACAGCAAGGGCACCAACTGCTGGGAGAAGCCGGTCGACAACTGGAAGACCTGGCCGACCACCTTCCTGCCGCTGAGCGTGCGCCAGAACACCGACTACGCGCTGTTCAGCTACTACCCCTACCAGGACTGCCCCGGGTTGTCGCCGTCGTGGACCAGCGACTTCACCGCGCTGGAAGGCATCTTCCCGAACGCCAAGGTGGGCTTCGGCGAGATCGGCACCTCGAGCCTGAGCGCGCCGACCACCGTGCAGACCAACCTGATCAAGACCTACTACCCGATGGTCAACACGATGAAGGATCCGCGCTTCATCGGTGGCGTGTTCTGGTGGAACTACGCCGAGCAGATGGTGCCGTACACCAAGACGTACTGGGGTACCCTGAACCAGACGATCTCGACGCTGAAGGTGCCGCAGTAAGGCCGCAGGCCTACCGTAGGTTGGGGTGAGCACAGCGAACCCCGACATGCGCGACGATCAGGCGCATCGCAACGTCGGGGTTCGCCGTTGGCTCACCCCAACCTGCGCCGCAACGAAAAACGCCTCCGCGAGGAGGCGTTTTTTCATTCGCGCCGCAGCGCTTGCATCTCGGGCAAATACCGCAACTCGAAGAACGCCGTATCGCCGCAAGGCGCACGCTGCAACAGCGCCGCATCCGCCTCGCGCCCATCCAGCGACTCCGCCTTGAATGCCGCATCGCTGCCGGTCTGCCGAAACACCTCGTACACCACGCCAGCCGCAGCCTTCTGATCGCACGACAGCACCGCCGCCAGATACACCGCACTCTCCCCGCGACTCAAACGCCCGGTGCCCGCCCCATCCTGCACCCACGCCCGCACGCCACTGTCGCGCACATCCGCCACCAGCTGCGCATACGCCGCCGGCGCCATATGCCCGGCAAAGAACGTGCTGACATATACCGGCCGCGCCGCCACCCGATCCAGCTGCCGCCGCTCCAGCGCCAGATAATCGCGCAGCACCTCGCGCGCCTCGGGTTCGCGCCAGCGCCGGTCGTCGATCTCCATCGGCAGGTACCAGCCGGCGATGGCATCCTCGCCCAGCTCACCGCTCCAACGGCGCGCCGCCTCGGCATCCTGGCGGGCCAGTGTACGCAGGTAGTCGTCCAGTGCCGTTGCCGGCATTTCCTGGCGCTGGAAGAACGCCGGATCGCTGTGCAGCCCCAGCACGATGCGCAACCCGGCGGCGCGCGCCTCGCGAACCCGCTGCAACAGCCATGCATGCCCCGCCGGATCGGCGAAGGCATCGCCATACTGCGTCCACTGCACCACCAGGGTGTCGAAGCCGCGCGCACGCAACTGCGCAAACCACCCCGGCCACTGCGCGACCGCCAACTCGCGGTCGCGCGTCTGCGGCTGGTAGAACACCGCTGTCGTCGCCTGCGCCAGCCACGGCGCCAGCAGCAGCGCCGCGACCAGACACCACCGCCGCGCGCGCCTCACCACGCGGTCCTCACGATCAGGAACACTGCGTTCTTCTCGCGCAGATAGCTGGTGAAGGCATGCTGCCCTTCCACCGCCACGCTGAAGCGATGCGGATACGCGTCGTAGCGCGTCTCGCCGAACCACAGGTTCCACTGCACGCCAAGGCCCACGCGGCCGTCGCGCTGGAAGCTGCCCCGGTTGCGATCGATGCCGGTAAACTGCACTCGCGCATACGGCTCGATCGACTGCCCGTCGGCCAGCTTGTGGTGCCAGCCGAGCTGGTAATCGGCGGTCAGCACCGTCTGCTTGGCGCGCAGGTAACGTGCCACGTCCACATAGAAATTCTGCGACCACCAGCCGTGGCCGGCCGCATGCCAGTCGTCGTTGAGATGCGGGCCGAACGACCACGAGCCGGCCGCACGCAGCATGGTGTCGTTGCGGGTGAAGCGGCTGCCGCCCACCGGCGTCTGCTGCTCCGCCGACAGCACGATGTTCTGCGTGGTCAGCGGTTTCCAGTGCACGCCCACGCCCAGCATCCAGCTGTGGATCGGCCATACCGAACCGCCGCTGCCGCTGCCAGCGAACAGGCGCGCATAGGCGGCCAGCGTATTGATGTCCGCGCCGGCCCAGGGCGGGTCGAAGCGGTATTGCCCCTCCAGCTGGAAATAGCTGCGATACGACTGGCCTGGATTGGCCGCGTTCGCCGCCGAGGACACCGTATCGCCCAGGGTCATGTCGGCATTGAAGCGCCACTTGCGCCCGAGATCCTCGTGCAGCCGGCGCAGCTCGAAGCGCTGCTGGCCTTCGTCCTGCGCGGCGCTGTCGGCGACCGCGGCGCCGGTGCCGCCGGCGTCGAGCTGGTCGATCGCCTGTGCGGCATAGCTGCGCGCCTGCACGTTATCGCCCAGCTTCTGGTGCACGTACAGCAACTGCCAGGTAAGTTTTGGATCGTCGGGGTTGGCGCGGTGCGCACGCTCGAACTGCACCACGGCCTGCTCCGGCGCATCGTTCTGCAGGTAGGCATAGCCGAGCTGCGCGGCCAGCTTGTCGTCCTCCGGCGCCAGCACGGCGGCGCGCTGCAGCGAAGTCAGCGCCGGCCGCGCTTCGCCGGCCTGGGTCTGCAGCGCGGCAAGGCGCTGGTAGTAGCGCGCATCCGGATGCTGGGCGATGGCGTTTTCCAGGTCGGTGCGCGCCAGCGCCGCATCGCGCGGCTCGTCGGCCTGCGCGCGCAACCACCAGTAGGCATGGTCCTGCCGCCCGCCCTGCGCCGCGTAGCTGTCCAGCCAGGCGCGCGCGACACCGGGCTGCTCCGCGCTCATCGCGGTGGTGGCGGCGGCCAGCAGGTCGTCCGGCTTCATGTGTTCCACCGGCACCGCGCGCCAGGCCTGCAAGGCCGTGGCGTAGTCGCGTGCGCCGTAGGCCTGGTAGGCCAGCGCGCGGGTGGTGTCGGGGTCGGGCTTGCGCTTGTTCGCTTCCGCGTAGGCGTATTCGGCCAGGCCGGGACGCTCGTTGCCGTAGCAGTCGCCCAGTTGCCGCCACAGTTCCGCCGGATAGTCCGGCGAGAGATCCGACATCACCTGGCGGATGCCGTCGCAGTCACGCAGCGCCGCCAGGATCGGCACCTGGGCGATGCGCAGCGGCACGCTTTCGAGCGGGCGCGCCAGCTGCGCGCGGTCCGCCGCGGAGAATGCCGCGGCCTGCTTCGCCGCCAGCACCGCCAGACGCGCGAACAAGGTGCCGGCCTGCGGATTGCCGCCAAATGGATACGAGGCCAGCAGCAGCCGCTGCGCCTGGTCCGGCGCGCCGGCGTCCATCAGGCGGTAACTCAAAGGATCGAGCAGGCGATGCCCGTCCGGCTGTGCCACCAGTGCCTCGGCCTGCTCGCGCGCATCCGTGTAGCGCCCTTGCGCAAGGGCCAGCGAGAAGCGCTCTTCGCGATAGCTGTCCTTCGGCAGGCGCGCCAGCAGCCGCTGCGCGGCGCCGTCGTCGTGGCGCGCGATGGCCAGCGGCAGCGACGAGCGCGCCTGCCATGCGGCATTGGCCGGGAAGCGCGCTTCATACAGGTCGAGCAGCTCCGGCCGCGTGCGTCCCACCTGCGCCAGCAGGTTCACCCATTGCCGCTCGTCCTTCTCGTCGTCGAAGGCCGGCTGGTGCACGGCGAGGTAATCGGCCAGCGCCTTGCGCTCGCCCGCGGCGGACAGGCCCAGCGCCACCGCCAGGTCCTGCGCCGGCGTGCCCAGGCCACCGCGTGCCTGCAGGTCGCGCGCTTCCAGCGGCTTGCCTTGCAGCAGCAGCAGGTTGAACCATTGCGCGCGTTCGTCCGGCCCGAGCTGCCCCAGCGCGTCCAGCGCCGCCAGCTGCTCGCCGGCGCGCACGCGGTCGCCCAGGTAGATCGAGCGCTGCACCAGCGCGCGGCGCAGGGCCAGGCCTTCGGGCGACCTGGCGAAATCGGCCGCGGCCAGTTCCGCCTGGGTGCGCTCGAGCTGGCCCGCCTGCAGCGCGTCGAAGCCACGCTGCGCGCGGCACACCGGCCGGTTGTCGACCTTGCAGTCGACCGCCGCCTCCGCCGGCGGCGGCGCGCGCAGGCGCGGATCGGCCGGCGTATAGCGGCGCTGGTCGTCGAGCACCGTGCGCGCCTTGTCGGCATGGCCGAAATGGCGGTACGCCTCGGCCAGGTCCAGTGCGGTATCGATGCTCCTGGGCGCCAGCGCGCGGGCACGCTCGAACTCGGCCAGCGCGGTGCGCTCGTCGTTGGCGCGCAGCGCGGCGAAGCCGGCCTGGCGGTGGGGATACAACAGGAATTGCTGGTAACGGCTGGCGCTGTCGGGCTGCTGGCCCGCCGCGCAGAGCGGCAAGGCCGGTGCCATCGCGAACAGCGCGGCCGCGCAACGAGTCGGCCATGGGCGTTTCATGCCACGCGCTCCGTCCACTGCTTGATCAGCTGCACCGGGGGCAGCGCCTCCGTCTTCAGGAGCGACGCGATGCTCGGCTGCAGCGCCGATTGCAGGGCCAGCAGGCGGTCGAGCGTGTCCTGTGCGATGACGCCTTGCGCCACCAGGAATTCGCCCAGCGGCTGTCCGCTGCGCGCATGGCTCAACAGCAATGCCTTGAATGCCACTTCATCCAGGTGCCCCTGCGCCACCAGGATCTCGCCCAGCATCACCTGCCGGGATACATAACTGTCCCACAGCATCCGCCCGCGCTCGGCGCCGATGCGTCCGCTGCGCGTCGCCGCATCCAGCAGGCCGCGCGGATCGTGCTCGTCCGACTTGACGTACCAGCGGCGCAGCCCGACCGTGACCTGGCCTTTGTGCGCCACCACGTAACGCACCGGCCGATCGAGCTTGCGCGCGATCGCCGCCAGCGACACCGGGTCGATATACGACTCGCTCGCCAGCACCAGCGTGCCGCCGTCCACGCGCAGCGGCAGTACCGCGTACTGCAGCGCCACCGCCATCGGCAGCGCATTGACCAGTTCGCCGTTCAAGGTATTCGCATCCACCGGCTCGCAGGCCACGCCTGCCTGCTCGGCGATCGGCTGGGCCAACTGCTCCGCGGTGATCACGCCCTGATGGACCAGCGTGCTGCCCGCATGCAAGCCCTCGATCGGATGCGCGCGCGCCTCGCGCAGCCGCGCCTCGGTCAGCGCGCCCTGGGTCACCAGCAGTTCGTCCAGCGAGCGCTTGGCGCGGTTCTCGCCGCCGATGCTGGGGAAGTCGTGGGTAGTCTTGTCCCAGGCCACGCGGCGCGGATCGCCGGTCTGCAGGATCTGCTTGATCGCGCGCCAGTTGGCCATGAAGTTGACCAGGTTGCTCCACAGCAGCCGCGGGATCGCCAGCAGGCCCTGCTTCACGCCGTAGTAGGAGGAAACGAAGACGACGCGCTGCAGGATGCGGTTGGCCATCAACCCCGCATTGGTGTACAGCACGATATCCAGCCAGTGCTGCCCCTCGAAGATCGACAGGAAGCGCGGCGTCCCCGGCAGGACCTGTTGCACCAGCAGCATGATCAGCAGCTGGGTCAGCACCAGCATCGCGCCGAAGCTGACGAAGTTGGCGATCGCGCCCTTGCGGTCGCGCCACAGGAAATAATTCAGCACCAGGCCGTGCCGCCATTTCCAGCCGTGCGTGCGGTAGCCCTGGTAGACGATGCCGATGATCCAGCGCGACTTCTGCCGTACCGCGGTGGACAGGCGGTCCGGGAAATACTCGCGCACGCAGATCACATTGGATTCGCGCCGGCTCTGCCCGAACGGCGGCGCCTTCTGATGCCTGCGGTAACGCAGCACCGGGAAGCGCACGAAGATCTCCTGCATGCCGCGCGCCTTCAGGCGCAGGCCGATGTCGTAGTCCTCGGTCAGGCTCTGCACGTCGAAGGCGACGCCGTTGCCCTCCTCGAGCAGCGCCAGCACCGCGCGCCGGCTGAAGCAGGTGCCGACGCCGGCGCTGGGCACCTGGCCGGCCAGCGCCTCGCGCACCGGCACGTCCTTGCCGTGCAGCTCGGCGAATTCGTCGAGGTAATGCAGGCTGGTGAAATTGTTCCACTGCCGCTCGAACGGATACACCGGGATCTGGATCAGGTCCTTGCGGCCGACCAGGTAATTGAACAGGCGCAGCTCCATCGCGCACACCACGTCCTCGGCGTCGTGCAGGATGAAGCCCTCGAAGCTCAGCTTGGCGCGGCGCTCGAACTGCAGGATCGCATCCAGCACGTTGTTGAGGCAGTCCGCCTTGCTGGTCGGACCCGGCCGCGCGCACACCACTTTGTGCACGTTGGGGAAGCGTGCGCTGACCTCGTCCACGTCGCGCTGCGTATCGGCGTCGTTCGGATAGGTGCCGACGAAGATGTGGTAGTTCTCATAGTCCAGCGTGCTGGCGGCAAGCTCCGCCATGTGCCCGATCACGCCGGTCTCGTGCCAGGCCGGCACCATGATGGCCAGCGGCTTCTCCGCCGGCCGGTACAGCTCGTGGTAATAGGTCCGCTCGTGCCGGCGGTAGACCACCAGCGCCTTCCAGGTCCGCCGCGTCCAGTACACGAGGTCGATGAACAGATCGTCCATGCCGCTCGCCAGCATGAGCACGGCGATCACCGATACGGCCACGCTCAAGCCGTACAGGTAGGTCGTGAATGCATCCAGCCACCACATCCTGAGTGTCTCCCCCGTCAGACCGCCTCGCGCCGGCGCTCGCCGCCCTCCAGCGCCCCCTGCAGCAGATCCACGATGCGATCGCTGGCCTGCCCGTCGCCGAACGGATTGCCCGCGCGCGCCATCGCGGCGTAGGCCTCGCCGTCCTCCCACAGGTCCTCGATCTGTTTCACGATCGAAACACGTCGCGTCCCGGCCAGCCGCGCGCAGCCGCTTTCGATCGCCTCCGGCCGCTCGGTCTCGGTGCGCAGCACCAGCAGCGGCACGCCGAAGGTGGGCGCTTCTTCCTGCAGGCCGCCGGAATCGGTCAGCACCAGCCAGGCGTCGATCAGCGCCTGCTGCATGCGCAGGTAATCGAATGGGCCGCTCAGGTGCACGTTGGACAGCTCGCCGAGGATGGCGTGGACCGGCTTGCTCACCGTCGGGTTCAGGTGCACCGGGAACAAGATGTCCAGCTCCGGGTGGTGGCTGGCCACGTCGGCGATGGCGTAGCAGATCTCGCGCAGGTCGCTGCCCCAGTTCTCGCGGCGATGGGCGGTCACCAGCAGGTGCCCGCGCCCGGTGCCGCCGCGCTTGATACGGCGGTGCCGCATCACCCAGTGCTGCGCGTCGATCACCGTATTGCCGGTGATGAACACGCGCTCGTCCGGCACCGCCTCCGCCTGCAGCGCCTGCGAGGCGCGCGCGGTGGGGGCGAAATGGAAGCTGGCGATGCGGCTGACCATCTGCCGCAGGCCTTCCTCGGGGAACGGCCGTGACAGGTCGTAGGTGCGCAGGCCGGCCTCCACGTGCGCCACCGGCACGTGGTGGTAGAAGCCGGCCAGCGCGCCCAGGAAGGTGCTTTCGGTATCGCCCTGCACCATCACCAGCGACCACGGCCGGCTGGCCATCACACCGTCCAGCAGCTCGCGGCAGCGGGTGCTGAACTGCGCCAGGCTGTCACCTGCGCGTGACAGTTCGATATCCGGCTCGATGTCGAAACAGGCCAGCATCTGCCGTGCCATGTCGCCGTGCTGCCCCGTGTGCAGCCATACCGGCCGCGCCCAGCCGCAGTTGCGCAGCGCGTGGTAGACCGGCGCCAACTTGATGATTTCCGGGCGGGTGCCGCAGATGATCAGGATATCCAGCATGACTCCTTCCCCCTAAGGATGGCGACGCGTCTTCCTGGGCCCAGATGTCCGGCGCCGCGCCCTCCCCGCGAACGGAGAGGAAGAGCGGTCGTCCGGGGTCCCTGGCGCCCGGATAGACGTAGTCGGCTGAGGAGTCCGCGTGGTGGTTGTCGACTCGCGATCAGGTGTTGCGTTCGGGTCGCATATTGGGGTCGCGCGATGGCACCTGACGATTGACTAAAAGCCATACCTCGACAGACCAATAAAAACGCGCGCTGCCGGCCCGTAAGCTTCAACTTGGGGGCGATGCCTCTCCACTCTCGGGAACAGGGACCTGGGCTTCGGAAAATCGTTCTCCGCCATGCGCGCAGGCACGGGGCATACCCGGCATGCGTCGATTCCATCGCAGCATGTGAGGAACTCCCATGACCAGGTCCCGCCTCAAGCCCTCCGTCGTGAGGTCTCTTCTCGCCAGTGCCGCCCTGGTGTTAACCACGGCAGCCGGCTTGACCTCTCCTGTCCAAGCCCAGACCGCCGAGCACAGCGGCATGAGCCTGCTGCCGGCGCCGCCGCGCTCGTTCGTCGCGGCACCGTCGATAAAGAAGATCCAGACCGCCTCGACGCTTACCGCCTCGACGTACACCACGTCCGGCCCGGTCCAGCGCAACGTGTCGTTGAGTGCCCTGCTCGGCGCACCGGCCAACGCCTTCGCCGGCGCGCCGGGCGCCAATGCCAACCAGAACACCCTGGTGCTGTACGACAGCACCGGCGCATGGGCATGGCTGGGCGAAGCCTATGCGGTGATGGCCGCCAACCTGGTCTCGCACGGCAGCAAGTACACGCTGCATACGGCGGCCACCTACACCGCCGGCGAACTCAACAACTACACCGGCCTGGTCTATGTCGGTTCGACGTATGACGAACCGCTGCCGACCGCCATGCTCGACGACGTGCTCGCCACCACCAAGCCAGTGCTGTGGATGAACGACAACATCTGGCAGCTGGCCGCGCGCTCGCCGAACTTCGGCGCGCAGTACGGCTTCACGCCGATGTTCTTCGACTTCAGCAATGCAGTGACGGTGAGCTACAAGGGCGTGGCGATCCAGCGCAACGCGCTGGCGGTGCCGTCCGGCCTGCTGCAGACCGCCATCGTCGATCCGGCCAAGGCGACCGCCGTGGCCGTGGCGACCAACGACACCGGCGGCACGGTGAACTGGGCGACCAAGGGTGCGAACCTGACCTATATCGGCGAGATTCCCTTCAGCTATATCGGCATGAACGATCGCTACCTGATCGCCGCCGACCTGATCGGCAAGGTCTCCAATCCGTCGATGCCGGCGCGCAAGCGGGCGCTGGTGCGCATCGAGGACGTCAACGCCACCGACGATCCGGCCGCGCTGCGGGCGATCGCCGATTATCTGTTCAGCAAGGGCGTGCCGTTCACGGTGGCGGTGATCCCCTACTACCTGGACCCCAAGGGCTACTACAGCAACGGCGTGCCGCAGGCGATCCACCTGTCGCAGGCGCGCAACGTGGTCAGTGCGCTGAAATACATGCAGTCCAAGGGCGGCACCATCCTGATGCATGGCTATACGCATCAGTACTCCAACGTGCCCAATCCCTACAGCGGCGTGTCGGCGGACGATTTCGAGTTTTTCCGCGCGCACATCAACGCCGACAACTACGTCATCTACGATACGCCGCCGGCCGAGGATTCCGCGCTCTGGACCCAGGGTCGCATCGTCAAGGGCCTGATGGACTTCGCCGCCGCCGGCTTCCTGGCGCCGACCATCTTCGAGCCGCCGCACTACGCGGCCTCGGCGACAGACTACAAAGTCATCAACAGCATGTTCTCCGCACGCTACGACCGCGGCCTGTATGCGGGCGGCTGGTGCCCGAACGGCGCCTGCGGCACGGGCACGCCGGACTACACCAGGATCTACGGCCAGTTCTTCCCCTACCTGGTGCGCGACATCTACGGCAGCGTGGTGATCGGCGAGCAGCTGGGCAACGTGGAAACCGAAGCGTTCAACAACAACCCGCCGCGCTTGCCGGCGGACATCCTGGCCAGCGCCAACGCCAACACGGTGGTGCAGGACAGCGTGCAGAGCTTCTTCTTCCATCCCTACGTCAACATCAATTACCTCAAGCAGATCGTGCAGGGCTTGCAGGGGATGGGGTATACGTTTGTGCCGGCGAATACGGTGAAGCAGGGTTGAAGCCCTTCCACCGAGGTAGGTTGGGGTGAGCGCAGCGAACCCCAACAGAGCGGCGAGGTGCCGCGCCTGTTGGGGTTCGCCTTTGGCTCACCCCAACCTACGTCGGGCCGTCAAGGTTGCTGGTAAGCACCGATATCGATCTTCCCCGCCCCGCTCAAACGCGGCTGCCCATCGAAATCCACCGTACCCACCGTCGACGCCGGCAGCACCACGCCGGCGCCGCGCGCTGCCGAGCCGCTGCCCACGTGCAGATCGGGCATGGTTAAACTCGCGAACATCGGGTTGACCAGCATGGTGAGCTTGTCCGCCCCGCTGGCCGTGCGATATCCGGCGATGCCGGTATAGCTCTTGCCCAGCCACACCCAGTTGGCATTCCCCACGCCGCCGTCGGCGAAATACAGGTTGTGCTCGAGCGTGCCCGGGTTGGCATAGCCGGCGTTGTTCGTCGTCTTCGGCCAGAAGTTCACCAGCAGGCCGTCCGTGGTGGCGTACAGCAGGTTGTTCTCGAACACCGTGCCGCTGGCGTGGAACTGGATCTGGAACTCGCCGCTGCCGCTGGCCTGCTGGTCGTTGCGGAACAGTGTGTTGTTGACGATGGTGGCGTTCTGCGTGCCGCCGTTGCCGGATGCCGCCCCGCCGATGGAAATACCGGTGATATTGGAAAACATCACCAGGTTATTGCGCGCGATGACGTCGCTGGTGAACTTGCCCTTGGTCTCGCTGGCCAGCTCGATGCCCACGTCGGCCCGGTTGACCAGGTTGCGCTCGATGGTCACGCGGGTGCCGCCCTCGACGTAGATGCCGTCGGCGGAGAAGTCGCCCGCCGGATACGCGGCGTTGCCTTCCGAACTGATGTTGTACACCGAGTTGCCGCTGATCACGCCGTCGCGCGCCTGGCTCTGGAAGCTGCCGCCGTTGCGGCCGGACATGCTCTCGAAGCCCAGCGCCGCGATGCCGATATTGTCGTTGTCGTGCACCACATTGTTGCTGATCGTCCACTGCTCCACATTGCCGGTGAGCGACAGCGATTCGCTGCAGCCGGTGCGCAGGTGATCGACCTCATTGCCGCTGATGGTCAGGTGGTTGATCGAATGGGCCGCGTCGTTGGCATAGACCTCGATGCCGAACGCGTTACCGTTGGGGCAGCTCTCGATCCGGTTGGCGATGTCGTGCACGCGGTTGCCGAGGATATTGACCTGGGTGCCGCCGCCGTTGAGGTAGATGCCCACCGGCGTGGCCGAGGTGCTCGACGTGCTGTAGTTGCCGATGTCGAAACCCTGCACCGTCACGTAGCTGACATTGTTGAGGTTCCACAGCCCGCGCATCGCATTGGCCGGCACGGCAAGGCCTGCGCCGCTGACCGCGGCTTTTTCGCCCGGATAGCTGGCGAACACGATCGGACCGGCCGCGGCCGAGCCCGAGGTGTTGACGTCGATCGTTTCGTTATAGGTGCCGCCGCGCACGTACACGCTGTCGCCCGGCATCACGCCGCGCGCGGCGCGGCCGATGCTGCGCCAGGGCGCATCCAGCGTACCGGCGGCGCTGTCGTTGCCGTTGGTGGCGACGTAATAGGTGTGGCCGTCGGCGCGAGCCTGCGCATAGGGCAAGGCGGCGAGCACGGCGCAGAACACGGGAGCGAACTTCCATGCGGGGGCATGCTTCATGCAGATCTCCGTAGGGTGCGGATGGGGACGTCGGAACAGACGGGCGCCGCGCTGCTCACCCGGACGAAACATCGCAGCCGGAGTGCCCATGCGCGGACGGCGCAGTCTGCTCGCAAGCGATCGCCGCTTTGTTGACCGGCGTCGCAGGAGATCGCGCCAACGGCGAAGCCATGGCCTCCTTCATTGGGCAGGCGTGGCTCGACGCAGATGGACCACTGGCGCGTGACATCGGTTCCCGCACGATGTGCATGACGAGGTTCGTCCGGCGCTTCCCTACGGGGACCTGACGCGTGGCGCCTCAGGCGTAGCGGCGTTGCGTCGACTTCTCCACGATCAGCTTCAGCGCGTCGGCCAGCACCAGGATGCGCTGAGTATCCGCGCGCCGTACCACCACCGCCACGAGCCTGTCCTCGAAGCTGTCCGGCAGCATCATCACTTCCAGCCCGCGCGCGGCGACGATCTCGTCCAGCCATTCGAAGTAATCGTCGGACCAGAAATCCCTGCGGTCGCTGGGGAACGGCGGCAGCGGTTCGTCGAGGCCGTCGCTGATGCGCTCGTGCAGCACATCGAGCTGTACGCTGGTGCGCAGGACATCCTTCAGGCACAGCAGCAGCGCGGCCTGCATCAGGCGCGGCTGGCCTTCATCGCGCAGCCAGGCCAGCTCGGCATCCTTGTCCGCTTCGCGCACGCCGCTGACGCGGCGTGCCAGTTCGGCGTGCTCCAGCCCGCCGCGGGTGAGCAGATCGATCAAGGTCTCGAGTTTGTCCATCGCAGGCCATGGCTCCTTGAGGCTGATAGGTGACAGGCAACACCTTGCATGGTGAATCCTTGCCAACGAGACCGGCTCCCATGCACCACATGTCAGCGTGACGGACGCGACGCAGGCGTGACGATGACGTGATGTCGGCGCCCGCGCGCGGTGCTCGCCCCATCGGCGGAACCGCTCCCTGCGCGGCCGCAACGACGTGAACTAAATCACAGCCGGCCGCCCTGCGGAAGTAGTTGCACATGCGACGACGTTCACTTCGCAATCTCGTCCGAATAATCAATCAGAAGTGTCTGAAATTTTGGGAGCAGCGGACGTGGGGAACGACGACGGGAAGCGCCGGAATATCCATGGAACGATTGCCGCGCGTCGACCTGCCTGTCCAATGGATCGACGAATCAGCGGATGAATCAGCCAGGGAACATCTATTGCTTAGAGGTGAGCGAGGGCTCGCCGCATCGGTGAGATGCCTGGTAGTGGCATAACGGCGGCATAATCGATGGCCCACTCCTCTCTATCGCCATCCGTCGAGGTGCCCCATGACTACCCGCCCGCCCCTTCCTCCGTTCACCCTCGAAACCGCCCGACAAAAGGTGCGCCTCGCCGAGGACGCCTGGAACACCCGCGACCCCGAGCGCGTCGCGCTGGTCTATACGGAAGACACGCATTGGCGCAACCGCGCGGAGTTCCTCGACGGCCGCGAGGCGGTGAAGGCGTTCCTGCGGCGCAAGTGGGATCGCGAGCTGGATTACCGGTTGATCAAGGAATTGTGGGCATTCGAAGGCAACCGCATCGCGGTGCGCTTCGCCTATGAGTGGCACGACGATGCGGGCCAGTGGTATCGCAGCTACGGCAACGAGAACTGGGAGTTCAACGCGGACGGCCTGATGGTCAATCGCCACGCCAGCATCAACGACAAGCCGATCGCGGAAGCGGAGCGCAGATACCACTGGCCATCGGGGCGCAGGCCGGACGGGCACGCGGAGTTGAGCGAGCTGGGGTTCTAGCCCTACACCAGCTTGATGCCGAACGGCCGCACCGCCAGCGCGAACAGCACGAAGGACACCATGGTGATCACGGCGCTGCAACCCAGCGCCGGCCAGAAGCCGAAGCGGTTGAGCAGGCGCGGGAAGGCCAGGAACATCGGCAAGGTCGGCACCACGTACCAGAACGTATACCAGGCGTGGTTGGCGATCTTCGACGCCGGCTGCTTCTCGACATACAGCCAGATCAGCGCCAGCAGGGTGACCAGGGGCAGCGAAGCCAGCACGGCGCCCAGGCGGTCGCTGCGCTTGGCCAGTTCCGACACGGCCACCACCACGGCGGCCGTGATCAGGTATTTGAAGATGATCCAGGGCATGCTCGTTCCCATCGTTGGCGGCGGATGAAATTGTCTAACACATCGCCCGCCGTCTACGATCCAGCACTATGTCCCGTGCATCCAGGCCATCCTTGACCCAGCTTCGCCGCTATCGCGGCCTGTGGCTGCTGGCCATGTTCGCCTTGATGTTCAAGCTCGTCGGCGGTTCGCTGTGCGCCGCCGACGGCGTGAGCTACGACACGCAAGCGCAGCGCTCCGCCGTCGTGCAGGCCGCGGCGGACCTCGCCGGCGACGATGGCGATTGCCTGCTCGGCGAAGGCGGTGCCTGCCATTGCGCCTGCACGCATGCGGTGCCGCTGCCGACGATGGTGACGTTCCACCTCGCCGCCGAGATCCTGCCGTCCGAGCTGCCCGCGGCCGCCTCCGGCTATCGCGCCGAACCCACGGCATCCCTGCTGCGCCCGCCCATCGCCGCCTGAAAACCCTCGCATCCGCGTCGCTCTACGAGCGAGGCGCCCTGATGGTTTTTAGGAGACGTTGCTCATGTCCGTCCTACGCGCAGCCCTGCTCGGGGTTGCCAGCATGCTTTGTGCCGGTGCCGTCTGGTCGGCGCCGGCCGGCGAAAACGCCGTAAATCCGGCCCTTGTTGCCCCTCCATCACTGCGACAGGCCGTGCGCGCTGTCTGGGATGGCAGCCCCGGCGTACAGGTCGCTCGCGCCGACCTCGCCGCGGCGCAGGCGCGCGCCCGCGCCGCGGCGCAGCCGCTGTACAACCCCACCCTCGCGCTCGATGCCGAAAACGCCGACGTCAACCGGCGCACGGCCGGGCTGAGCCTCGCACTGGACCTGTCCGGCAAGCGCAAGGCGCGCGCCGGACAGGGCGCGGCAGAGTTGCAGGCCAGCCAGGCCGGCTACGACCTGCTGCGCCGTGACATCGCCGCGCGCTGGCTGAAGGCGCGGTCCACGCTGGCGCTCGCCGCCGAACAACGCCGGCTCGGCGAACGCCGCGTGGAACTGATGCGCCGCTTCGACGACCTCGCGGCGCAGCGCCTGAAGGTGGGCGATATCAGCAGCCCGGAACGCGACCTCGCCGGCCTGGCCCTGGGCGAGGCGCAGATCCAGCAGGCTTCGCTGGTCGGCAACGAAGCGGCGTCGCTGGCATCGCTCGCCTCGATCAGCGAGAGCGCCGCCGCGGATGCGGGCAGCCTGCCGGATGCATTGCCGCCTGCGTCGTCATCCGTCGCGCCGCTGTCCTTCGACGACTACCCCGAACTGCTCAGGGCCCGCGCGCTGCAGGCCGGGGCCGAAGCCGGCGTGCAGGTCGCCCGGCGCGCACGCATCCCCGATCCCACTGTCAGCGTCACCGGCGGGCAGGTGCGCAACAGGCAGATGAGCGATCGGGTCATCGGCGTAAGCCTTTCCATTCCGCTGCCCGTGCTCAACACGGGCCGCGCCGAAGTGGACGCTGCGCGCGCCGAGGCCGAGGCCGCCGCGGCCGGCGTGCATGCGCAGCAGCTGGGCGCCAAGGCGCGCCTGCGCGAGGCACAGGCGCGCTACGACGCCTTGCTCAACGCTGCCCAGGCCTTTCGCGGCAGCCGCGCCGCGGCGTTCGACGAGCGCACCGCCCTGCTGGAAAGGCTCTGGCGCGCCGGCGAACTCGGCACCTCGGACTACCTCGTCCAGCTCAAGCAAAGCCTCGACACCGCGCTGTCCGGCCTCGAACTGCAAAGCCAGGCCTGGCAGGCCTGGTTCGACTACCTCTCCGCCGCCGGCCGCCTGACCGACTGGGTCGACGGCAGCCAGAAGGATGCTTCGCCATGACCCGCCCCGTTCTCCGTTCCGCATTTTTCTGTCTCGCCATGACGACAGCTGTCGCAACCGTGCATGCCGAAGAAACCAGGGAAACGCCAAGCGCCAACCCGCTCGCCCTCGATGCGCAAGCGATCAAGGATGCCGGCATCGTGCTGGCCCGGCTCGGCACGCGCGCGCTGACCGACGAAATCAAGGCGCCCGGCGAAGTGAAGGCCGATGCCTATTCCACCGTGCTGGTCGCCCCGCGCATCGAATCGATGGTGCTCAAGCGGCTGGTCAGGCTCGGCGATGTGGTGAAAGCCGGCCAGCCGCTGGTGGTGCTGTCCAGCGTGCAGGTCGCCGAAACGCAGGGTTCGCTGATCGTGGCCGAGCAGGACTGGCAGCGCGTCGCCTCACTGGGTCCGCAGGCGGTGTCCGGACGCCGCTACACCGAAGTGAAGGTGCAGCGCGATCAGGCGCAGGCCAAGCTGCGCGCCTACGGTCTTTCGGACGGGCAGATCCGCAACGTGCTGCGCAACGGTTCCGCCAAGGCGGATGGCAGTTACGAATTGCTCGCGCCCACCGACGGCCGCATCACCACCGACCAGTTCCTGGTGGGCGAACGCGTCGATGCGGGGCGCATGTTGTTCACCCTGGTCAAGGAAGATTCGGTCTGGGTGGAAGCGCAACTGCCGCCTGCCGACGCCGAACGCGTCAAGCCCGGCGGCGACGCCCGCATCCTGGTCCACGGCAGCACCCTGCCGGGCAAGGTGGTGCAGCGCTCGCACCAGACCGACGAGAGAACGCGCACCGTCCCCGTGCGCATCGAAGTCGACAACCGCGACGACCTGCTGCACCAGGGCGAACTGGTCGACACGCGCCTGGCCGTCGGCGCGGGCAAGCCGGTGCTCGCCGTGCCGGCGGAAGCGGTGATCCTGCTGCAGAACCAGAGCACGGTGTTCGTCGCCAAGGGCAACGGCCAGTTCGAGCCGGCGCCGGTGCTCACCGGCGAAACGCGCGACGGCTGGGTCGAAATCAGGGACGGCCTCAAGGACGGCACCGGCTACGTCAGCAAGGGCGCCTTCGGCCTGAAGGCGCGGCTGCTGCGTTCGCAGCTGGGAGAAGAATGATGCTCGGGCGCCTCGTCGAACTCTCCCTGCGCTACAAGCTGCTGGTGCTGATCCTGTTCCTGATCGTCGCCGCGGCCGGCTACCGGGCCGTGCGCTCGCTGCCGATCGATGCGTTCCCCGATGTCACGCCGGTACAGGTCAATGTCTACACCGAGGCCTCCGGCCTGGCCGCCGAGGATGTCGAGCAGCTGCTGACCACGCCGGTGGAATCCGCGCTCGCCGGCCTGCCGAAGGTGCAGGAAATCCGCTCCGTCAGCCTGTTCGGTCTTTCGTACGTGTCGGTCTATTTCGAAGACGACATGGACATCTACTTCGCCCGCCAGCTCGTCAACGAACGCCTGCAGCAAGTCGGCGACCGCTTGCCGGCCGGCTACGGCAAGCCGGAGATGGGGCCGAACACCTCGGGCCTGGGCCAGGTCTTCTGGTACACGGTCGAGCGCGCCGACGACCAGCTCAGGAACGCGCCCGGCGACATGGACCTGCGCACCCTGCAGGACTGGACCATCCGCCTGATCCTGCGCACCGCGCCGGGTGTCGACGATGTCACGTCGTGGGGCGGCCAGGAGAAGCAATACCAGGTGCGCATCGATCCGATGAAGCTGATCGCGCACAACCTGGGCTTCAGGCAAGTGATCGAAGCGCTGGAGGCGAACAACGCCCAGGTCGGCGGCAACTTCGTGGACGTCGGCCGCGAGCAATACCTGGTGCGCGGCCTGGGCCTGGTCAAGGACGCGCGCGACCTGGGCAATATCGTGCTGAAGAGCGAAGACGGCACGCCGGTCTATGTGCGCGACGTCGCCACCGTCGCCGAAGCCGGCGCACCGCGCACCGGCGCGGTCACCCGCGACGGCAAGGAAGTGGTGATGGGCCAGGCGCTGGCGCGCATCGGCGAGAATGCCAAGGACGTGGTCGACGCAGTGAAGGCCAGGCTCGCCACCGTCCAACAGGCGCTGCCCGAAGGCACGGTGGTGAAGCCGGTCTACGAGCGCACCGAACTGGTGAACGAGGCGGTGGGCACCGCGGTCCGCGCGCTGATCGAAGGCTCCATCCTGGTGGCCATCGTGCTGTTCCTGTTCCTCGGCGAACTGCGCAGCGCGCTGGTGGTGGTGGTCGCCCTGCCCTTGGCGATGCTGATCGCCTTCATCTGCATGGAGCAGGCGGGCCTGTCCGCCAACCTGATGTCGCTGGCCGGGTTGGCGATCGGCATCGGCATGATGGTGGACGGCGCGGTGGTGATGGTGGAGAACGCGTTCCGCCTGATGGCCGAACGCAAGGCCCAGGGCCTGCCGGTGGACCGCACCGCCGCGGTGCTGGCGGCGGCGCGCGAAGTGGCCAATCCGATCGCGTTCGCGATCCTGATCATCATCGTGGTGTTCCTGCCGCTGTTCGGCCTGCAGGGGCTGGAGGGCAAGATGTTCAAGCCGATGGCGTTCAACATCGGCTTCGCCATGGCCGGCTCGCTGATCCTGGCCTTGACGCTGATTCCCGTGCTGGCGGCGCTGGTGCTGCGACCGAAGGAGGAAAAGGACACTCGCCTGGTGGCCTTCCTCAAGCGCCACTACAGCAGGGTGCTGGACTGGTCGCTGGCGCGGCGCCGCGCGGTGCTGGCGATCGCGCTTGTCGCGCTGGCCGGGAGCCTTGCGCTGTTCCCGTTCCTGGGCAAGGAATTCATGCCCAACCTCAAGGAAGGCTCGATCATGTGGCGCATCACCTCGATCCCGTCGGCCTCGCTGGACGAATCGATCGCGATCTCGCAGCAGGTCGAGGCGCTGATCAGGCAGAAATTCCCCGAGGTCGACACTACCTTGGCGATGATCGGCCGCGCCGAGAAAGGCGAGACCGCGGACGTCAACTACATGGAGGTATACACGCCGCTCAAGCCGAAGACGCAATGGCGCAAGGGGCAGACGCTGGAAAGCATCGAGGCGGCCATGCAGCAGGAGCTGAGCGCCGCCCTGCCCACCGCGGTGGTGAGCTATACGCAGCCGATCCAGATGCGCATCGAGGAGCTCATATCCGGCGTGCGCGCCACCCTGGCGCTCAAGCTCTACGGCGACGACCTGGGCGAACTCGATCGCCTGAGCGGCCGCATCAAGGACGTGCTGGCAGGCGTAGCGGGCGTGGCCGACCTCGCCCTGGAAGCCAACCTAGGCAAGCCGCAGATCCGCATCCGCGTCGACCGCGATGCGCTGGCCCGCTACGGCCTCAATGCGCAGGACGTGCTGACCGTGGTGCAGAACGGCATCGGCGGCGAACCGGTCTCCACCCTGCTGGACGGCGTGCGGCGCTTCGACATCGCGGTGCGCCTGGACGACGCCAGCAAGGCCTCGCTGCCGGCGATCGAGCGCATTCCGATCCGCGCCGCCAGCGGCGCCCTGGTGCAGTTGTCGCAAGTAGCGGAGGTGACGCAGGCGGAAGGCTATTCCTTCATCCGCCGCGAGCAGCTGCAGCGCTACGCGGTGATCCAGATGGACGTGCGCGGCCGCGACATCGACGGCTTCGTGCGCGATGCCAATGCCGCCATCGCGCAGCAGGTGAAATTGCCGAACGGCTACTACACCGAATGGGGCGGCGCCTTCGAGAACCAGCAGCGCGCCTTGCGGCGCCTGTCGCTGATCGTGCCGGCGACGATCTTCTTCATCTTCATCCTGCTGTATACGGCGTTCAATTCGATGAAGTACGCGGCACTGATCCTCGCCAACGTGCCGTTCGCCACCATCGGCGGCATCGTCGGGCTGGCGGTGACCGGGCAGTATCTGTCGGTGCCCTCGGCGATCGGCTTCATCGCGGTGTTCGGCGTGGCGATGCTCAACGGCATCGTGCTGGTGAGCTTCCTCAATGAGCAGCGCAGCCAGGGCCTCGGCGTGCGCGAGGCGGTGCTGCGCGGCACGGCGCTGCGCCTGCGGCCGGTGCTGATGACCGCAAGCGTGGCGATCCTTGGCCTGGTGCCGATGCTGCTGTCCAGCGGCGTGGGCGCGGAGACGCAACGGCCATTGGCAACCGTGGTCGTCGGCGGACTGATCACCTCGACGCTGTTGACACTGGTCTTGCTGCCGACGCTCTATGAATGGCTGGAACTGCGCGCGGAGCGAAAGGCGCGCAGCGCCTGAGCTTGGAGCCCCTCTCCCGCCGGCGACCCGAAGGTAGTCCCCGTGGCAGAGAAGGGTGGGGTTAGGGTACGGGCGCAGCGCAAGAGTGATGCGCACTGCTCCGCCCGTACCCTCATCCGGCTGCCGCCACCTTCTCCCGGAGGGAGAAGGGTTCCACCTTGGAGGTCGAGGGGCCGCAACGTTTGCGCGTACCGCGACGCTGAGCCCCTCTCCCTTCGGGAGAGGGGTTGGGGTGAGGGTACGGACGGAGCGCAAGAGTGATGTGCGCTGCTCCGCCCGTACCCTCATCCGGCTGCCGCCACCTTCTCTCCCACGGGGACTACCTTCGGGTCGCCGGAGGGAGAAGGGTTCCACCTTGGAGGTCGAGGGGCCGCAACGTTTGCGCGTACCGCGGCGCTGAGCCCCTCTCCTTCGGGAGAGGGGTTGGGGTGAGGGTACGGGCGGAGCGCAAGAGTGATGTGCGCTGCTCCGCCCGCACCTTCCCCAATGGCCACATCGAATCACCGAAGGGAGAAGGATTCGAATGGACAGAGCCCTCTTAACCCCATTCTGTCGAACTCAGCGAATACCGGGGATACCCTTTAGGAACGGATGCCCATGACCACCCGCACACTGCCCGGCGGCCCGTTACTGGCCGGGGCCATCGGTTTCCTGCAATCACCGTGGCCGTGGCTCGCCAAGCACGAAGCCGTGCTGCCGCCGCCCCTGCGCTTCGACGCCCCCACCGACGAAGACTGCATGGCCCGCTACCAGGACGGCGACGAGCGCTCCTTCCGCGTGCTCTACCTGCGCTACCGCGACAAGCTCTATCGCTACACCTTGCGGCTGGCGGCGCATCCGCAGGAGGCGGAGGAAGTGTTCCAGGAGGTCTGGCTGGCGGTGGTTCGCGGCAAGCACGGCTATGTCACGGGTGCATCGTTCGCGGCATGGCTGTTCGGCATCGCCCATCGCCGCGCCGCCGATCGCTGGCGCGTGCTGGAGCGCCATGCACCCGACGGACTCCACGCGGCGGAGCGCAACGAAGCCGATGCCGTGCGCGAACATGCGCCGGCCGCCGGACTTTCACCCGAAGGCCGCGCCCACAACGACGCCCTGGGCCAGGCGCTGCAGCATGCCGTGCGCGCGTTGCCGCTGCCGCAGCGCGAGGCCTTCCTGCTGAAAGCCGAGGGCGGCCTGAGCCTGGAAGACATCGCGCTCGCCACCGGCGTGCCCCGCGAGACCGTCAAGAGCCGCCTGCGCTATGCGCAGCAGCGGCTGCGCGAAGCGCTGGAGCCCTGGCTGTGAACGACGATGCCTTCGACGAACTGGTCGCGCTTTATCGCCAGAGCGCGAACGAAACCGCGCCGCGCCGGCTGGACGCGCGCGTGCTGCGCGCCACCGTGGCGCATGCGTCCGCGCGCCGCGCCTGGCCCTGGCTGGCCCTGGCCTTCGCGGCGAGCCTGCTGCTGTGGCTGGGCACGTATCGAGCCGCCAGTCCCGGCGCGGCCGACGAAGCCACCCGCGCCTATCTGCTGCAGATGGACGTCACGCCGCCTGCCGTCGGAAGCCAGGTCGGCCTGGCCGCCGGAACGCACGGTGACATTTACCGGGAAATGCCATGATCAAGCGCTCCACCATCGCACTCGTCGCCCTGCTGCTCGCCGGCCAGGCCCAGGCGGGCGAGTTGCCCAAGGGTTGGTTCACTTCCGGCTCCGCACCGGAAAGCTACGACTTCGGCGTGCGCCCGGGCGACCGGCATCCCGGCGGCCGCAATGCCTATATCCGCGCGCAAGCGCAGGCCCGCGGCTTCGCCACGCTGATGCAGACCATCGACGCGCAGACCTATCGCGGCAAGCGCCTGCGCCTGTCGGGCTACCTGCGCACGCGCGATGTCTTAAGCGCCGCGCTGTGGATGCGCATCGATTCGGCGACGCAGCGGGGAGCGGCCTTCGACAACATGGGGCCGCGCGCGCTGCACGGCGATACCCAGTGGAAGCGCTACGAGATCGTGCTCGACGTGCCGCCGAATGCCCAGGCGATCGCCTTCGGCTTCCTGCTGGAAGGCAGGGGCGAAGTCGCGGCCGACGATTTCAGGCTGGAGGAAGTAGGCAAGGACATCCCGGTGACCGGCATGGCCCAGCCCATCTTCCCGACGGCGCCGGCCAATCTCGATTTCTCGCAATAACGCTGCAGGAAATCCCCGGCGCCGCGGCGCCGTTTTCGACAACCTGGTAACCACGGAGAGTCCTCTCATGAAGATGTTGCGGACCTTGGGCCTGCTGTTGTTTCTCGCCACCGCCACTGCCGGCGCGACCGGCGCCGATACCGACCGCGGCGCGCACGATGCCCGGCAGGTGGCCGCATTCGCCCGCCTCTACGGCGTGGTGCGCCACTTCCATCCCGGCGACGCCGTGCAGGAAGTGGACTGGAACCGCTTCGCCGTCTACGGCGTGCAGCAAGTGCAGGCTGCGCCCGACCGGCAGGCCGAGGGACAAGTGTTGCGCGAGTTGTTCATGCCGATCGCCGCCGGTGTGCAGATCCTGCCGGCGTGGCAGCCCTACCCGCCGGTACCGCCACCGACCCGCGATCCCTCGCGCATCCTGTGGCAGCACCGCGGCTACGCCGACGGCGTCAGTCCCTATACGAACTACCAGGCCAAACGCACACACCGCGCGGGCGTGGCCGCATCGATCCCGGCCACGCCCACGCCGCCGGGCTCCGATTACGACGCGCCCGATGCCGTGCTGTATCCGCTGCCCGAAGTGCTGGGCCGCGTGGTGGACTTCCCGCTCGGCAATGGCTGGAAAGCACGCGTGCCGCTCGACCTGGCGCCAGCCGATGCGCTGGTGACACCTGCACAGCGTGCAGCACTGGACGTGCTGAAGGCGCGCATGGCCCAGTCGGTTCCCGAGCCGGCGGAGGGCCTAGCGCTGACTCCGGCGCAGCGCGAAGCCGACGTGGTGGTGGCGTGGAATGTCTACCGGCACTTCTATCCGTACTGGATGGATGTGGATGTCGACTGGGATGCGCAACTGCTGCCGCTGCTGCGCGAGGCGAACCGGCCGGCGGACCGCGGCGAGCATCGCGACCTGCTGCGGCATCTGGTCTCGCTGGTGCAGGACGGCCATGGCATGGTGCTCGACCGTCTGCGCAAACAGACGGGGCTGCAGATCCTGGTCGACACGTTCGAAGGCCGCTTGGTGGTGACGGACAGCCGCGATCCCGGCGTGCAGCCTGGCGACCGCATCGTCGCCGTCAACGGCGAACCGGCCCGCCGCTGGCTGGCGCGCCAGACCCGCCTCGCCTCGGGCTCGCCGCAGTTCCGGCCGCAACGCGCGCTGGATGAACTGGCCTACGGCGCGCGCAACACCGCGATCGCGCTGCGCCTGGAACGCGGCGGGCGCTACCTCGACATCACCCTGCACTACGACCGCACTACCGTCACCGACATGCACAGCGCCGTGCTGCCGGCGCCGATCGCGCAACTGCGCCCGCGCGTGTGGTACGTCGATCTGTCCCGGGTGGTGCGGGCCGACCTGCAGCCCTACATGGATCGCCTGGTCTATGCCGACGCCGTCCTGTTCGACATGCGCCAATACCCGAAGGACGTGGCCGTTACCTTCGATCTGCTGGGCCAGCTGATCGATCACGAAGAACATGCGAAGTGGGCGCACATGGCCTTCGTCGACGGGCCGTACCAACAGGTCTCCGGCTATGACAGCCAGGGTTGGGACCTGCAGCCGCTGGCACCGCGCTTCCGTGGCCGCCGCGTGTTCCTGTCCGGCCCGGACACCCTCAGTTTCGGCGACTCCGTGCTCAGCTATGTGGACGACGAACATCTCGGGCTCATCGTCGGCTCGCGCACCGCCGGCACCAGCGGCGATCTGCAGAGCTTCGTCGTGCCGGGCAACTATCTGTTGCGGTTCAGCGGACTGCGTGTGACGCGGCACGATGGCCACACGCCCATCCACCTGGTCGGCACGGCGCCGGACGTGTGGGCGGTGCAGACGATCGCGGGCTTCCGCGCCGGACGCGACGAGGTGATCGAGCGGGCCCTGCAGGCGGTCGACGCACGCTGATGCAAGCGGAACGTAGGTTGGGGTGAGCCGCAGGCGAACCCCAACATAGCGCCTCGGGGGCGACGCAACGTTGGGGTTCGCCTGTGGCTCACCCCAACCTACGTCAATGGGCGCAATCCGGCCGTGCGGCTGTTCCATCCGCGCTCACGCAAGGGCGGAAACCCGCTGCGAGACCGACAATTTCTCGGCTCGTGCCCTGCGCCAGCGCGAAACGTTCCGGCGGCTTGTCGCAAGTCGCCGTCGGATCCGTGCACGAGGGATCGAACAGCGCGAACTGGCACTGTCCAGTCGCACTGGCCAGGCATTCGAATTTCGCCACGCCGGCGTTCAGCACGATCTTGCCGTGCACGATGTCGCGTCCGTCCGCCTCGCTGCGGATATCGGTGACGTGGCCGCTGGAGCAGCCCACCACCGCGAGCAGGTAATAAAACAGGGCCAGTAGGTTGCGCATGTTCGCTCTCCTGGGCGCGGGCCGCGTCACATGTTGCGGAACAGGATCATGAAGGGCTGGCTCACCAGCAGCGTCTCCGGACGCTGGCGCAGGCGCAGCGTGCCCTTGCCGCTGTCGTCGCGGATCACCGCCGCCACCGCCTTGAGATTGACGATGGTCGAGCGGTGGATCTGCTTGAACACCGCGGGGTCGAGCAGGCCGAGCAGTTCGCGGATCGGCTTGCGCATCAGCGCCTCGCCTTCGGCGGTGACCACGGTGGTGTATTTGTGGTCGGCGCGGAAATACGCCACGTCGTCGATCATGATCAGGCGCGTCTCGCGGCCGGCGCTGGCGGTGATCCAGGTCAGCGGCGGACGTGCCTCGGCGAAGCGCCCGGCATCGAGCTGGCGCACCAGTGCGGCCAGCGCGTCGCCGGCCAGTCCCTCGCCCGCGCCGCGTGCCTTGATCCGCTGCACGGTGGCGGCAAGGCGTTCCGGCGCGATGGGCTTCAGCAGGTAATCCACCGCGCCGCGCTCGAAGGCATCCACCGCGTACTGGTCGTAGGCGGTGACGAACACCACCTGGGTGGCGGGGCTGGCTTCCGCCGCGGCCGCGGCCACTTCCAGGCCGGTCAGGCCGGGCATGCGGATATCCAGGAAGGCGACGTCGGGACGGTGCTCGGCGATCGCTTCCAGTGCGGCGGCGCCGTCTTCGCATTCGGCGGCGATCTCCAGCTCCGGCCATGCATGCTCCAGCTGTTCGCACAAGGCCTGGCGCAGCAGCGGTTCGTCTTCGGCGACCACGGTCTTAAGCATGGCCCACCGCCTTGGCCGGCACGGTCAGCGTGGCGGCCACGCCGCTGGGGAAGTTGGCCAGGATGGCGAGCGAGGCCGTGCTGCCGTAGACCAGCCCGAGCCGCTCGCGCACGTTCTTCAGGCCGATGCCGGTACCGCTGCCCGCTTCCGAAAAGCCCTGGCCGTCGTCCGCCACGGTGATCGCCACCGCATCGTCCTTGGCGCGGCCGAGCAGCCAGATGGTGCCGCCGCCGGGCTTGGGTTCCAGGCCGTGCTTGACCGCGTTCTCCACCAGGGTCTGCAGCATCATCGGCGGCAGTGGCGTGGCGAGCAGGTCCGGCGCCACGTCGATCTCCAGCTTCAGGCGATCGCCCATGCGGATGCGCAGGATCTCCAGGTAGGCACGCGAGCGTTCCAGTTCGTCAGCCAGCGTGGACAGCGCATCGCCGGTGCGCGGCAGCGAGTGGCGCAGATAGGCAATCAGGTGGCCGAGCATTTCGTCCGCACGGGCCGGATCGGTGCGCGTGAGGTATTGCGCGCTGGCCAGCGTGTTGTAGAGAAAGTGCGGCTCGACCTGCGCGTGCAGCAGGTTCAGGCGCGCCACGGTGAGTTCCTTCTCGGTGGCGGTCTGTCGCGCCACCGCCTGTTCGCCGCGGCGCAGTTCCGCCACCCGGCGGGTGATCGCGCGGGTGATGCCCTCGGCGTTCTCCAGGTTGGTGCCGTCGTCCACGCGGAACCAGTCGCTCCACGCGCCGCTGCACGGTTCGCAGATCAGCGTGACGCTGCTGCTGCCGTCGCCGGGCGTGACGGTGGCGAGGATCTGGTTGTCGCGGTGGTTGAACCAGCCGAACAGCGAAAAGCGGCGCGGCAGGCGATTGCCGTAGGGATCGAGGCGACGCACCTTGGCACGCAGCTGCAGGCTGTCGGGCGCGCTTTCCACGGCTTCGCTGCGCGGCAATTCGCGCACCGCCGCATCCAGCAGCCGGAACGCGTCGCCGGCCTCGAACGGAATCTCCACCTGGCGCCGCTGGCGGCTGCTCAGGTTGCCGCTGTCGACGCGGCCGGTGATCAGGCGCACGCGCCGCACATGCGAGAAGGCGCCGGTGATCACCATGCCCAGCAGGGCCATGCAGAACAGCACGAAGGGCCAGGCCGGGCCGTGATAATTCTCGACCACCCCGTTCCAGGCGATCACGCAGACCATGAAGGCGATGAACCAGGCGAGCGCGAGGCGGATAACGAAGAAGAAACTGGTCATGGAAGGCTTTCCCCGGAAGCGATGACGGGGCGGAGCATAGCGGGGGCGTGCGGAGGGTTGCGCCGGGGTTGCGACGGAACCGCGGGTGTGGCGACGAAACGGCCCGATCCAGGGACGAAAGGCGCGCTCCAGCAAAGCCGTCATTCCGGCGCAGGCCGGAATCCAGTGACGATCACCCTTATAAATACCTGGCGTGGAAGGGCTTGCCTTTGAAAGTTGCCGCGACAACCGGGCCGTGACGTCACTGGATTCCGGCCTGCGCCGGAATGACGGATTCGCAGGCTTTACACATAGATGTCTTGAGCGTATGCCTAAGCCCCGGAAGATCGCCCTGTCGCACCGAGCGACCTTCTCCGGAGCACGTCATGAAGACCTCAACCATTCTCCTCGCCGCCCTTCTCACCGCTACCGCACCGCTGGCCTTCGCGCTGCCGGCGACCCCGCACGCCGACCACGCGACAGCAACCGCGGCCACTCCCGCCGCGCCGAAACTGCAGGCCGCGATGCGTTCGCTGTGGCACGGCCATATCGTCGCCACGCGTGATTACGCCATGGCGGTGCACGCGCACGACCAGGCCAAGGCCAAGACCGCGGCGGACGCGGTGGTTGCCGACGCCAAGCAGATCGCCGACGCCGTGGCCGGCTTCTACGGCAAGCCCGCGGGCGAACGCATGCTCGCCCTGCTCGCCGGCCACTGGGGCGGCGTAAAAGCGCTGACCGATGCCGCCGCGGCGAATGACCCCTCCGGCCAGGCCAAGGCGATGGACACGCTCAACGCCAACGGCGCGGAGATCGCCAGGTTCCTCGCCGGCGCCAACCCCAACCTGCCCGAGCCGACCCTGCTCAGCCTGCTCACCGGCCACGTCGCCCATCACGCGACGCAGATCCGCCAGATCATGGCCGGCGACAGCAAGGGCGAGGCGGCGACCTGGGACGCCATGCAAAAGCACATGGACACCGTCGCCGACGCGCTGGCCGCCGGCATCGCCAAACAGTTCCCGGACCAGGCGCATTGATGAGCGCACTGCGCCAGCTCGGCGAAACCCGCCAGCGCCTGCTGCGCGCGCTGCTGTCCGCGCAGGAGGGCGGCACCGTGGAACTGCTGTGCCAACGCCTGGGCATCACGCACAACGCGGTGCGCCAGCACCTGGCGGGCCTGCTCGCCGACGGTTTCGTCGAGCGCGCCCACGCGCGTCCCAGCGGAGGACGGCCCCTGGCCGTCTTCCGTCTTACCGAGGCGGGACGCGAACTGTTTCCGCGCAACTACGGCACGATCGCCACCGCACTGCTGGAACTGCTGCGCGACCGCATGGGCGGCGCGGAACTGGACCAGCTGATGCGTGACATGGGCCAGGCACTGGGCCAGCGCGAAGTCGCGCCGGGCGAGGACAGCTCGCAGGAGGCCGTCGCCCGTATGCTGGCCGCGCAGCTGGACCGCCTCGGCTACGAAGCGGTGCCGGCCAGGCGCAACGGCGAATGGCAGATCGAAGCCTTCAACTGCGTCTTCCACGACATGGCGCGCCGCCATCCCGAAGTATGCCGCTTCGACCTCGCCTATCTCGAAGCAGCCGGCGGGCGCGAGGTGCGGCACCTCGAATGCATCGTGCGCGGCGGCGCCTGCTGCCGCTTCCGCATAGGTGCGCGCAAGGCCCCAATGCGTAGGTTGGAGTGAGCGCAGCGAACTCCAACATCGCGCACCGTTGGGTTTACAGGCTGCATCAGCATCCTGCCTTCGCAGTCGCCTCCGGCTCACCCCAACCTACACGGGTAACGCCGTGGTTCTCTTCACCGTACGCAGCGCCAGCGTCGACTGCACCCTCACCACCCCCGGCAGCTGCGTGAGGATATCGGTGTGGATCCGCTCGAAATCGGCGGAATCCGCATACACCACGCGCACCATGTAATCCGCCGCGCCGGCGAGCAGGCAGCACTCGGTCACTTCGGGGTGCCGCTGGATCGCCGCCTCGAACGCATCCAGCGCCGCCCGCCCCTGCTGGTCCAGCGTCACCAGCACGAAGGCGGTGCCGGCCAGGCCTGCGGCCTTCTCGTCCAGCAGCATTACGTAGCGCGAGATCAGCCCGCGCTCCTCCAGCAGCTTCACCCGGCGCAGGCAGGCCGAGGGGGACAGATTGATGCGCGTGGCCAGCTCCAGATTGGTCAGCCGGCCGTCCTCCTGCAGCAGCTTGAGGATGGCGCGGTCGCGGTCGTCGAGCAGGGGATCGAGGCTTGGCATAAATATCTATCCGTTGGCCAATCTATCGAACAAGGTTCGACATTCTAGCTCTCGACCCGTCCAAATGAGCGAGAAATTGCTCGTAGCACCGATCATACTGCTACGCCTCCGGCGCCCGCGCCGGAACCCGCCGCAAACCCTCACTCTCAAGAGAGATTCCCAGCCATGCGCATCGGTGTACCGAAAGAGATCAAGAACCACGAATACCGCGTCGGCCTCGTCCCGTCGTCGGTGCAGGAACTGGTACACCACGGGCACGAAGTGCTGATCGAAGCCGGCGCCGGCCTCGGCGCGGGGCTGTCGGACGCCGACTACGTCGCCGCGGGCGCCAGGATCGTCGAGGGTCCGGACGCGATCTTTGCCCAGGCCGACATGATCGTGAAGGTGAAGGAGCCGCTGGCGGTGGAGCGCAAGAAGCTCCGCAAGGGCCAGATCCTGTTCACCTACCTGCACCTGGCGCCCGACGCCGAGCAGACCCATGACCTGATCGCCTCCGGCGCCGTCTGCATCGCCTACGAGACCGTCACCGCCGCCAACGGCGCGCTGCCGCTGCTGACCCCGATGTCCGAGGTCGCCGGCCGCCTCGCCCCGCAGGTGGGCGCGCATTCGCTGGAGAAGGCCCAGGGCGGCCGCGGCGTGCTGCTTGGCGGCGTGCCGGGCGTGCCGGCGGCGGAAGTGGTGATCCTGGGCGGCGGCGTATCCGGCACCCATGCGGCCACCATTGCCGTGGGCATGGGCGCCAAGGTCACCGTGGTGGACCGCTCGGCCGACGCGCTCAAGCGCCTGGCCACGCAGTTCGGCACCTCGATCTCCACCGTGTTCTCCACCCGCTCGGCGATCGAGGAACTGGTGCGCCGCGCCGACCTGCTGATCGGCACCGTGCTGGTGCCGGGCGCCGCCGCGCCGAAGCTGGTGACCCACGACATGGTGCGCACCATGAAGCCGGGCTCGGTGATCGTCGACGTGGCGATCGACCAGGGCGGCTGCGTGGAGACCTCCAAGGCCACCACCCATTCCGATCCGACCTACGTGGTGGACGGCGTGGTGCACTACTGCGTGGCAAACATGCCGGGCGCCGTGGCGCGCACCTCGACCTTCGCGCTCAACAGCGTCACCCTGCCCTTCACCCTGGCCCTGGCCAACAAGGGTTGGCAGAAGGCGCTGGCCGACGACGCGCACCTGCGCAACGGCCTGAACGTGATCGACGGCAAGGTGGTGTGCGAGCCGGTGGCGCAGGCGCATGGCCTGCCGTATGTGAAGGCGGAGACGGCGCTGGGGATGTAATTCCTCTCGCACCCGCGATAAGAAAACGGCGCCCTGGTGGCGCCGTTTTCTTAGGTTGGGGTGAGCGCGAGCGACTGCGAAGGCAGGATGCCGTAGCGAACATCCGCGTAGCGGATGGCCCGAAAGGCAGGCTGCTGATGCAGCCTGTAACCCCAACGTTGCGGACTGCCCGAAGCCGGGGCACGTTGGGGTTCGCTTGCGCTCACCCCAACCTACGCCGATCGTTGTGTCACGCCTTCATCGCCGCACCGAACGACGGCGGCCGGTCCGCCGGCGCCGCGCCGAACTGCTTGTTCGGCGCCTTGCCCATCTGGAACACCAGCGTGCCGCCGGCGGCGAGATCCGCATGCGCGATCCAGCTCTTGCTCCACGGTTGCCCGTTCCAGGTGACGGACTGAATGTACGGACTGTCCGCGGCGTTGTCCTTCGCTTCCACCACCAGCCGCTTGCCGGCGATGTCCACTTCGGCGCGGTCCAGCACCGGGCTGCCGAACACATAGTGCGTGCTGACCGGATCGACCGGGTACAGGCCCATCGCGCCGAGCACGTACCACGCGCTCATCTGCCCGCAATCCTCATTGCCGGCCAGTCCGTCCGGATCGGCGCGGTACATGTCGGTCAGCAGCATGCGCACGCGCGACTGGGTCTTGTAGTGCGCGCCGGTGTAGGCATAGAGATATGGCATGTGATGCCCGGGCTCGTTGCCGTGCGCGTACTGGCCGACCAGGCCGGCGATATCCGGCGGTGCGTCGGCCGGCAGTTCGGAGCTGGTGGTGAACAGCTCGTCCAGCTTGCGCTCGAACGCCGGCTGGCCGCCGAACAGTTCCATGTAACCGTACAGGTCGTGCTGGTTGAGGAAGGTCGCCTGCCAGGCGTTGGACTCGGTGAAATCGCGCCACTGCTTGCTGTGCCCGATGCTGCGCGGATCGAACGGCTCCAGCCACTGGCCGTGCTCGCCGCGCGGGCGCATGAAGGCCACGCTCTTGTCGAACACATTGCGATAATTGCGCGAGCGCCGGCGCAACGCCTCGGCATCGTCCTTCGCGCCGGCCGCATCGGCCAGATGCGACAGCGCCCAGTCGTCGTAGGCGTATTCCAGCGTCTTGCTGACGGCTTCCCATTCCTTGTCGGCGGGGATGTAGCCGAGCTTGCGGTAGTAGGCGAGGCCGCGGTAGTCGTCTTCCATCGCGCGCTTGCGGAACAACGGCCAGGCCTGCTTCGGATCGACGCCGGCAAAACCTTTCGCCACCGCTTCGGACACCACCACGGCGGAGTGGTAGCCGATCATGCAACCGGTCTCCACGCCCTGCAGCGGCCATACCGGCGGACCGTCGGGACTTTCCGCGGCCATGCGCAGCAGGCCGTTGACCAGGTCCGGCACGCGCTCGGCCTGGAACAGCGTGTACAGCGGATGCGCGGCGCGATAGGTATCCCACAGCGAGTAGGTGCTGTAGTTGTGGCTGCCTTCGGGCAGCTGGTGCACCTGCAGGTCCATGCCGCGATAGCGGCCATCCACGTCGCTGAACAGCGTCGGCGCGAGCATGGTGTGGTACAGCGCGGAATAGAACACCTTCTTGGTGTCTTCCGTAGCGGCATCGACGCGGATGCGGCCCAGTTCCTTCTCCCACGCCGCGGCGGCGGCATCGCGCGCGCCGTCGAAATCCCAGCCGGGCACTTCCGCGTCGAGATTGCGCAGCGCGCCGTCGATGTCCACGCCGGAGATGCCCACCTTCACCAGCAGCGGCGCCTTGTCCGGATGCGTGTAGTGCAGCGTGGCCTTGAGGTTGGTGCCGGCGGCCTCCCTGGCACCGGCCAGCGGCGCATCGCCGCTGTACAGCACCGCGCGGTCGAACGGGCGCGATACCTTCATGGCGAAGTGGATGTAGCGATTATTGGCCCACTGGTGCACACGGCGGCTGCCGACCAGGGTGTCCTTGCCGACCAGGCGCAGGCTGGCGTCGGTCACCTTGGTCGGCGTGGCCGGATCGTCATGGAAGCCGTGCGCGAAATCGACCAGCAGGTGGCCTTCCTCCTTGCCGTGAAAGGTGTAGCGATGCAGGCCGGCGCGCAGCGTGGCGGTGAGCTCGGCCAGCACGTCGTAGTCCTTCAGGCGCACCTGGTAATAGCCGGGGCGCGCATGCTCGTCGGCCGCGTCGTAGCGCGAACGATAGCCGCGCGTGGCCGGCTGGCCCTGGTTCGACGGTGCCGGCGCGTTGGTCGCCGGCACGCCGTCGTAACGCGAGCGGTAGTTGGTGCCGCGGTATTCGCGCTCGCCCGGCTGCAGGCGCACGGGGCCGGTGCACGGCATCACCAGCACGTCGAGCATGTCGGCGGCGCCGGTGCCGCTCAGGTGGGTGTGCGAGAAGCCCATGATCGAGCCGTCGCCCTGGTGGTAGCCGGACGAGGCGTCCCACTGCGCGTCGTAGGTATCGGGACTGAGCTGCACCATGCCGAACGGCAGCGACGGACCGGGATACGTGTGGCCGTGGCCGCCGGTGCCGATGAACACGTCCACATGGCGCGAGACGCCAGTGGCCGCTTCGGCCGCGCCGCCGCCCTTCGCGCCCGCAGCATGCGCTTGCGCCATGCTGCCGAACGGATCGAGCCGGTTGCCCAGCAGGGCCGCGGCCACTGCGCCTTGCAGGAATCGCCTGCGTGTCACCATGAGGGGAACTCCAGAGGGGGATGGAGGGAGAACAATTCAGCTTTCGTCTCAGCCGCGCAGCAGCGCCGGCCGATGGTCGGCCAGTCCGACGATCAATTCGCCGAACAGAGTATTGGCCCAGGCGAACCAGGCGCGGGTGAAATGCGCGGGATCGTCCTGGTCGAACGCCTCGTGCATGAAGCCGCTGCCGGCATGGGTGGTCTTCAGCCAGTGCAGGCACTGGCGCGTCTGGGCGTCGTCCGTGCTGGTGAAGGCGCGCATCATGATCGACATCGGCCAGATCATGCGCAGGCCCTCATGCGGACCGCCGATGCCCTCGGCGGCCTTGCCGGCGAAGAAATACGGGTTGCGCCTGCTCCACGCCAGCTCGCGCGTATGGCGATAGCGCGCATCGTCGAGCGGGCAGCAGCCGAGATAGGCCAGGCTCAGCAGGCCCGGCGCGTTGGCGTCGTCCATGAACAGCTGGTTGCCGTAGCCGTCCACTTCGTAGGCCCAGAACTCGCGGCCCTGCTCGTCGCGCATCACGCCGTACTTTTCCGCGGCCTGCTGCACTTCGTCGGCGAGTGCCGTGCACTGCGCAGCGAAGGCGGTGTCGTTGAACAGGCCCTGCGTCATCGCGCCCAGCTCGCGCAGCACGTGCACGGCAAACAGGTTGGCGGGAATGAACAGCGGATACAGGCAGGCGTCGTCGGAGGGACGGAACATCGAATGGATCAGGCCGACCGGCTTGGCCGGGCTGCCGTAGCCGCCGAGGAACAGGCTTTCGGTGGGCACCAGCGACTGCCGCTGGAAGCGGTACGGCCCGGGGCCGTCCTTGCGCTGCTGCTCGCGGAAGGTCTTCACCACCAGGCGCATCGCGGCGCGCCAGTCGTCGTCGAACGGCTCGCGGTCGCCGGTGGCTTTCCAGTACGCCGCGGCCAGGCGCACCGGATAGCACAGCGAATCGATCTCCCATTTGCGCTCGGCCACGCCGGGGCGCATGTCGGTGACGTCGTGCTGCGCCCAGTCCAGGTTGGTCTTCGCCGTGGGATCGGGCAGGAACGCGTTGGCGTAAGGGTCGATCGAAATGCACACCGCCTGGCGGCGGATCAGCCCGCGGAACAGCCGGCGCAGGTCGGCGTCGTCCTTGGCCAGCGGCACATAGGGCCATACCTGGGCCGAGGAATCGCGCAGCCACATCGCGTCGATGTCGCCGGTGACCACGAAGGTGTCCGGCTTGCCGCGCAGCGTGTCCAGCTGCACCGTGGTGTCGAGCGTGTTGGGATAGCAGTTCTCGAACAGCCAGGCCAGTTCCGGATCGGCGATCTTCGCCTTGGTGCGCGCGATCACTTGCTCCACCGCCTTGCTGGTGAACTTGCGCTTGGCCAGTGATGGACGCTTGCTGACGAAGCCGGAGGCGGCAGCGCGCGCGTTGGCGATCAGGCCCGGACCGCCGACCGCCGCGGCGCCGAGCGCGAAGGACATCATCTTGAGCACGTCGCGGCGGGAGGCGCTCACTTGGCGTCTCCCTTGGTCGCGCCAGCCAGCGAGCGCACGCGCAGCGCGCCGCGCAGCGCGTCGATACCCGCTTCGCTGACGACGCGCAGTTCGCGTGTTTCGCCGGGCAGCAGGCTGAAGGCGTTGTCGTCCGGCGTGGCGTCGAGCGTGCCGAAGTCCACCCACACCTCGCGCGCCAGGTGCCTGGCGCTGAGCACCAGCACGCCGCCCTGCCCGTTGTCGCGCAGCTCGGCCTTCAGATCCGGATCGGGCAGCTTCAATTCGATCGGCGGCTTGACGAACAGCAGGTGGCGCGACAGCACCGCGCCCTTGTCGTCCAGCAGTTCGTACACGGCAAAGCTGGCGGCCGGGTCAGCCTTGCGCAGCAGTTCGGCGTCGGTGGGACTGGCCACCTTGGTGCTGGCCAGCGGCTCGACCTTCAGCGCCTGCTTGCGCTCGCGCAGCACCTTGCCGTCCATGCTCATCACACGGCTGCGCAAGGTGGCCTGGAACGGCGCGGTGCGGTCGGACACCACGAACACATCGCTATGCCCGTCGTTGTGGATCGCCACCACGCGCACCGGCGCGTAGAAGCGGCGCGCATGGAACTGCAGCGCCTTCCAGCGCCCGAAATAGTCCACGCTCGACCACGACGCGCCCGGCCACACATCGTTCAACTGCCAGTACAACGAGCCCATCGCCTGCGGCCGCACGCTGCGCAGGTGCTCGGCGGCCAGCTCGATGCCTTCGGCCTGCATCACCTGGCTCAGGTAGACGAACGATTCGAAATCCTTCGGCTCGCCGTAGTACTTGCGGATGTACAGCAGCAGGCGGTCGTTGCCGTCGCCGTTGGCGAACTTCTGGTGCGCGCGCATCACCGGCGAGTTCGGCTCCAGGTCGCGCTCCTCGGCGAAGGCGCGCACGGTGGCCATCACCGGGAAGGACTGCAGGCCGTATTCGGACTGGAAGCGCGGCGTCTCGCCCAGGTACTGCTCGATCGGCTTGGAACCGGACCACACGCTCCACGAGTGGTAGTCGCCGTCGGTGAGCTGGTTGGCCGCGCCTTCGTAGTCGGTGCTGGGCGAGCTGGCCCAGTACGGCACGTCCGGCGCGTTCTCGCGCACCACGCTGCGCAGGGTTTCGCCGAACAGCGTCTTCATGCCGTTCTCGATGCGCGCGACTTCCTCGGGCGCCAGCGACTGTCGCAGCGCCTTGCGGTCTGGCCACGCCTCCCAGCCGGTCTGCACTTCGTTGTTACCGCACCACAGCACGATGCTGGGATGGTCGCGCAGGCGCCGCACCTGCTCCACCGCCTCGATGCGGGTGTTCTCGCGGTAAGCCTCGTCATACGGCGGGATCGCGCCGCCGAACATGAAGTCCTGCCAGATCATCAGGCCGAGCTTGTCGGCTTCCTCGTAGAACGCATCGCTCTGGTAATGCCCGCCGCCCCACATGCGCAGCATGTTCATGTTGGCGTCGTGGGCCGAACGCAGGATCTGCGCCATGCGCTCGGGGGTGACGCGGTTGGGGAAGCTGTCGAACGGAATCAGGTTGGCGCCCTTGGCGAAGACCGGCACGCCGTTGACCACGAAGGCGAAGCCCCTGCCCCACTGGTCCTTGTCGCGGCGCAGCTCGACGCTGCGCAGGCCGGTGGCGCGGCTGGCGGTGGCCAGGGTGTCGCCGTCGCGGCTCAGTGTGACCTCGAAGCGGTACATGTCCTGCGCGCCGTAGCCGGTCGGCCACCAGCGGCGCGGGTGCTCGATGCGGATCGGCAGGCTGAGCGCGTTGTCGCCCTTGCGCAGCTCCACCTCCTGGCTGGCCTGCTGGTGGCTGCCGTCGGGATCGGACCAGCTCACGGTGAGCCTGGCCTTGCCCGGCTGGTCGGCCTGCACGCTGGTTTCGGCCTGCAGCTGGGCGAGGTCGGCGTCGACGTGCTGCTGCGCGATGTGGAAATCGCTCAGGCGCACTTCGTCCCAGCTTTCCAGCCGCACCGGCTGCCAGATGCCGAGCGTGACGTAGCGCGGGCCCCAGTCCCAGCCGTACTGGTAGTTGGCCTTGCGGATGTAGTTGGCGGTCTGCTTGCCCTTGGGCTCGTCGCCGAAGGCCGAGTCGAACTCGCCCGGCAGCGCATAGGGCTGCTTGAGCAGCCACGGCTGCAGGCGCGCGATCGGCGAATGCAGGTGCACTTCCAGCTTGTTCTCGCCGGAACGCAGCATGCCTTTCACCGGCACGCGCCAGCGGCGGAACATGTTGTCCGCGGAGACCAGCTTGCGGCCGTTGAGGGTGACGTCGGCGAACGTATCCAGCCCGTCGAACACCAGCTCGACATGGCCGCGCTTGAGCGTGGCCGGGTCGACCTTGAAGGCCAGCCGGTAGTCCCAGTCGGCCAGGCCGATCCACTGCAGCCGCGCCTCGTTGTCGCGATAGAACGGATCGGTGATCACGCCGGCCGCCAGCAGGTCGGTCTGCACGCTGCCCGGCACCGCGGCGGCGCGCCATTCGGCCGCCTCCGGGTGTGTCTTGGCCTCGGCCGACTTCGGCGCGATGTGGAACTGCCAGCCTTGTTCGAGGGACTGCGCGCTCAGCTGCGCGGCGGTGGCCGGTCCGGCCAGGATGAGCGACACCGCCAATGCGGACCAGTAGGGGAACGTTGCGCTTCTCTGCATGAAAGGTTCCGATGTAGTCGTCAGTTTTCGATCTGGAATCCCTTCTCCTCGTTTACCAGATGGTGCACGGGGAGAAAGTAGCGACAGCCGGATGAGGGTGCGGCGGAGCGGTGAACATCATTCTCGCGCTCCGCCCGAACCCTCACCCCAGCCCCTCTCCCGGAGGGAGAGGGGATCACCTCACCGTTCCAGACTGGAACCCTTCTCCCTCCGGGAGAAGGTGGCGGCAGCCGGATGAGGGTCCGGCCGGAGCGGCGCACATCACGCTTGCGCTCCGCCCGTACCCTCACCCCAACCCCTCTCCCGTGCACAAATGGGTAAACGGGGAGAGGGGCTCTAATGCCTGGCGTCGAACACCTGGAATTCGCGGATGCGCGCGACGCCCGCGCTGGACAGGATATGCAACCGTACCTTCTGTGCCGTGACGGGCGCAAAGGTATCGATCTTCTTGTGCCCGATCGCCTCGGCCTGGGCCACCGCCTTCCAAGCCTGACCGTCCCAGATCTCCACCGCATAGCGGCGCACCGCCTGCCCTTCGTCCAGCCATTCCATCGCCAGCGTGCGGTCGAAAGTCACCGGCTTGCCGAAATCCACTTCCACGGTGGCGCTGCGCGCATCGGCCGGCGCGGACCAGAAGCTGTCGCGGTTGCCGTCGAGCGCGCGCTCGGTGTTCTCGTCGGTCTTCGCGTGCTTGCGCGCGAGGTTGGCGGCCTCGCCGTAGCGCGCCTCCACCGCCTTGCCGAACTCTTCCAGGCGCTTCACGTCGGCGTCCGGCAACAGGCCGTGGCGGTCCGGCGCGATGCCGAGCATCAGCTGGCCACCGCGGCCCACGCTGCTTTCCCAGATGTCCATCAGCTCGGCGACGCTCTTGAGCGTGGCCTCGTCGTTGGGATGCCAGAACCAGTGCAGCTTGTGCAGCGGGGTATCCACTTCCACCGGGCGCCAGCGCTGGTAGCCGTGGCGGTCGATCACGTTCCAGTTCTCGTAGCGGATATGGCCATCTTCCTGGCCCACCCAGCGCGCGTCGCCGTATTCGAACAGCGCCATGTCGGCGAACACCACCGCATTGGGCTGGTAGGTGCGCAGTTCCTCGATATAGCGCTTGAAGTCGTACACGTGGCCGCCGCTGCCGGCGCCGTCCAGCCACCACTCGACCAGCATGCCGTAGTGCTGCACCAGCTCGCCGAGCTGGGCCACGTAATAGCTGTCATAGGCCTTGGAATCGGCGTAGCGCGGCTCGTGGCGATCCCACGGCGACAGATAGATGCCGAACTCCAGGCCCTCCCTGGCGGCGGCGTCGGAAGCCAGTTTCACCAGGTCGCCCTTGCCGCCCAGCCACGGGCTGCTCTTCACCGAGTAGTTGCTCTGCTCGGTCGGCCACAGCGCGAAGCCGTCGTGATGCTTGGCCACCATCACCATGTAGCGGGCCCCGGCCGCGCGGCTAGCGCGCGCCCATTGCACGGGGTCCACCTTGTCCGGATTGAACACCTTCGGGTCGGCCTTGCCGTCGCCCCACTCGCGATCGAGGAAGGTGTTGGTGCCGAAGTGCACGATCACGCCGAATTCCAGGTCCTGCCAGTGGGTCTGCTGCGGCGAGGGCGTCAGACCGGAAGCGTTCTGCGCGTTGGCGGCGAAGGCCAGGCCCGCGCCGAGCGCCAGGCAGAGGAGACGTTGCGACCACTTCGACATGAGTTGTTCCTGCGTTGTTGTGATGTACCCGGCCGGGGCAGCCGGACCTGCCGGCGGGGCGCCCAAGGGGCGCCCCGCCGTCTTGCTTAGTCGAGCTTGTATTCCACTTGCAGCGAGATCTCGCGACCGTTGTAGTTCGCGCCCTGCAGCGTCGGGATGAACTCGAAGCCGCCCGCGTAGTACGGGATCTTGCCGACCTTGTCGAACAGGTTGGTGACGGTCAGGCCGAGCCGCAGCTTCTCGTCGAAACGGTAGCCCACGGTGCTGCTGAAGGTCACCCACGGCGAGGTGTAGGCGTGATAGACCACGCAGGACGGATCGCCCAGCGCCGGCGTGATGCCGTTGGCCAGCACTTCGCAACCGCCGTAGTGCGGCGCACGCACGCCGCCCTGGCGCTCGCCGTACACCGTCACGTCCCACGGCCCGTTCAGCCAGTTCAAGGTGGCGCGGGTGCGCGTGGCAACGCGGTCGTAGCGGGTGTTGAGCAGCGGATCGCTGGCGTACTTGCGCAGCTTGTACGAGAGATTGTCGGTCCAGTCGAGCGAGAAGTTGAACGCGCCCCAGTTCTGCGTCTTCCAGCGATAGCTGACGTTGGCGTCCACGCCGCTGACGTACAGCTTGTTCTGGTTGATCGGGCCGGTGTAGACGGCGGTGATATTGCCCTGCGCGTCGCGGACCACGTTCGCTTCGATCTGCTTGCAGTACTCCGAGCCCTGCGGATGCAGGGTGTACGGCGCGCCGCCCACCTGCAGGCCGGTACGGCAACCGGCTTCGTCCTTCAGCACGTCGTCTTCGCCGACGTTGTCGATGGCGTTGTCGATGCCCATGTGCCAGTAGTCCGCCGACACCGACAGACCTTCGACCCAATTGACGTCCCACACGAAGCCATAGGTCCAGGCATGGCCTTCTTCCGGCAGCAGGTTATGGCCGCCGGCGGCATGCAGCGTGTAGTAGGTGGTGTGCTGGATCGCCGGACACACCGACTGATTGGCGGCGATGCACTGGTAGTAGTCGGAGTAGATGCCCTTGGTCGACAGCGAGTCCTGCTTGTACAGGTACTGCATGTCCGGCGCGTGGAAGTTGGTGCCGTAGGTGCCGCGCAGCAGCAGGCCCTGCAGCGGGCGCCACTCGATCGCCGTGCCCCAGGTACGGGCGATGTCGGCGCTGCTGGCGTCGCGGTACTTGTCCAGGCGGCCGGACAGGCTCCAGGTCAGCGTATCCGACAGCGGAATGCGGAACTCGGTACCCGCCGACAGGCGCATGCGGGTGCCGCCGCCGGCGTTGTAGTCCTGGAAGGGATCGCCGAAGGTGGTGGTATTGCCGCGCGCGTCGGGCGTCAGCTTGTAGCCCTGGTGGTTGGCTTCCAGCACGCCGGCGAAGCCGACCGGGCCGGCCCAGGTGCTGAACAGGTCGCCGGTGACGTTCAAGGAAGCCTGGTCCATCCACGACACGGCGGTGTTCTGGCCGGTCACCGCGAACGTGCTGTAGTCAGCCTTGGAGATCGGATTCCAGAAGCGCTGCTGGTTGATCGTATAGACCGGGTACTCCTCGCCGCCCACCGTGGTGGTGCCCTGCTGCGGCCCGAAGAAGTAGTTGAACATCCCCTGCTCGTTCAGGCCCGTGTAGCTCTCGCGCACGATGTACTTGGCGTGGCCGAGGTTGAGGTCCCAGTTGAAGCGGTTGTCGAACAGCGTGCCGCGCAGGCCCGCGTGGATGTCCCAGTTCTTCTCGTCGTCGTGGGTGTTGCCGTAGCCACCCATTTCGCCTGGCGTCAGCTGGCGGAAATAGTTGGTGATCACCTGGCCGGTGCCCTGGTCGTAGAACGAGCCGGGGATGCCGCCCATCGGATACAGGAAGGGCAACTCCGTGTTGGACACGCCATGGGTTTCCCAGTAGCCCACCGAACCGTAGGCCTGCAGGCCGCCGCCGAAGTCGTAATTGCCGGCCAGGAAGGCGTCGCGATCGTCGCGGCCCGGGGTCAGCACCCAGTTGCCGAACAGGTCGTTCTGCGCGCAGTAGCTGCCGCCGTCGGTGATGTTGGTGGGATCGACCGTGTTGCCGTTGGTCGCCACGCTCTGCTTGTGGTACTGGCTGAAGTTGTTCTTGAAGCCGCGCTGGTTACAGGCGCCCGCCGGCGGCGTGATGTACTTGCCGTCGCCGTCGGCCAGCATCAGGCCGGTGTAGCGCGGATAGCCGAACATGCGCGCATTCTGGTCCCAGGCGCCGTAGCCGGCATCGGCATCCGAATCGGTGTAGCGGCGGTCGCGGCCCCACAGCGGCGTGCGATGGCTGCGCTGCAGGTTGTAGATCACGTTCCAGTTGTCGCCCGAACGGCCGCCGACGAAGTTGAGGTCGCCGAAATCGCGGCCGCCGCGGGTGGAGGTGCCCAGCTGCACCTTGATGTCGTCACCCTGGTAGTTCTTCTTCAGGATGATATTGACCACGCCGGCGATCGCATCCGAACCGTAGATCGCCGAGGCACCCGTCGCCAGGATCTCGATGCGGTCGATCATGCCGGTGGGGATATTGTTGTAGTTCTGAAAATTGGTCTTGCCGTTGGCCGGCATCGGGTAATCGGTGACGCGATGGCCATCGATCAACAGCAGGTTGCGGTTCGAACCCATGTTGCGCAGGTTGAGCTGGCGCGCATTGACCGAGGTACTGCCCCAGCTCGGCGGCGTCTCGGCGATGCCGGCCTGGGTGATCGAGTTCATCACCTCGTAGACGGTGTTGAAGCCCTGCTTCTGGATTTCCTCGCCCTTGATGATGTTGACCGGCGCCGGGCCTTCCACTTCGGCGCGCGCGATGCGCGAGCCGGTGACCACGACCTTGTCCAGCGTCTTGGCCTTCTTGTCCCCTTGCTGGGCCTGGTCCTGCGACTGGGCCTGGTTGGTGCCGGCGTCCTGCGCGTGCAGCGCGAACGTTGGCAACAGCACCAGCGCGAGTGCGCTGGCGAGTCTGTGACGGCGTAGTGCGATGTGCGACATGGTTAACTCCTCCCCGTTAGATGGATGCCTTCCCCCGAAGGCGCAGGTACAGCTTGTTGCTCCTGTTGCCCGACGCGCTCCCTCAGCGCGCCAGGATTTCGTCGACGAACGTCCAGGTATGGCGCTCGTCTTCCGCCGGATGGCGGGTCAATTCGATACGCAGATAGCGTGCGCTGAACGGCCGGGAGGCCGTATAGGCCACACGCTGTATATGGCCCACGTGGTCGCGCTCGATCGGCTTGATCTTCACCTCGCGCAGGGTGGTCCAGTGCTTGCCGTCCGCAGAGGCGGCGAAGCGCACCTTGCGCGGCCACCAGATCCACGATTCGTCCTGCTGCAGCACGCCGACGCTGACCTCGTGCAGCTCGGTGACGCTGCCCAGGTCCAGGCTCAATTTGGGGTCCTGCTCTTCCCAGCCGAGCCATGCGCCGTTCTTGAACTCCACGCCTCCCAGCAGGCCGTCGGTGAGCGTCGCCGCGCCATGGCCGCTATAGGCGGCGTCAGGGGCAGGATCGGTGCTGGCGGCGGCGCCGAAGGCGGCGCTGCGCTCGAGCTGGAACGAGCGCGGATGGTCGTAGGCGCGACCGCGGCGGAACGGCACGATGCGCAGCGTGCCGGGTTGTTTCAAGTCCAATACATCCGTGAACGAAGGCGATGCCGCCGTGGGCTCGCTGCCGTCGGTCGTGTAGTGGCTGACGACGTCGTCGAAGCCGCGCTGCGCGCTCACCCGCCAGCCGTCGTGCGCGGCATTGGCGCTGACCGCGTAAGCGGCCGTGTCGCGGTCTTCCGGCGCATACGCCACCTGCCAGGCGTCCAGGCGCGGGTATTGCGCGGCCAGGCGCTGGTGGAAATCCGCATAGGCGGCGGCGTCCGCCGTGCCGCCGCGCCACAGCCGTTCGGCGAAGGCAAGCAGGCGCGGGTACAGGCGCTGCTCGGCGTTCAGCGGATCGGCGCGCTCGCTCCACAACGGGGCCTCGGCGCCGAGCACCTGCTTGCTCTGCGCGAAGTCGGCATTGCCCAGCGGATCGACCAGGTAGAGCTTCTCCACGGTCAGCCGCGTCAGCGGCGAGTCGAGGTAGTACGGGCTGGCGTTGATCACCCGGTTGCCATTGGCGAACGCCTTGCCCAATCCGGCATCGCCGCGCCAGACCTCGACCACCGCGGCAGGGTCCACGCCGCCTTCGAGGACCTCGTCCCAGCCGATCATGGTCTTGCCCTTGCCGGCCAGGTACACCTGCATGCGCCGGATGAAGTAGCTCTGCAGGCCGGCCTCGTTCTCCAGGCCCTGCTCGCGGATCAGCTTGTCGCAGTCCTCGCAGTGGCTCCACGCACCGGCCGGCACTTCGTCGCCGCCGATGTGCACGTACGGCGACGGGAACAGCGGCAGCACTTCGTCCAGCACGTTCTGCAGGAACACGTAGACGTTCTCGTCCGCCGGGCAGAACACGTCGCTGAACACGCCCCAGCCGGTCGGCACCGCGATCGGCTTCTTCGCGCAGGACAGCTCCGGGTAGGCCGCGACCGCCGCCGAGCTGTGGCCCGGCATCTCGATCTCGGGAATCACCATGATGTTGCGCTGGCGCGCGTACTCCACGACTTCGCGGATCTGCTCCTGCGTGTAGAAACCGCCGTAGCGGCTGCCGTCGGCCTCGGTGCGCCAGGCGCCGACCTCGGTGAGCTTGGGATAGCGCTTGATCTCGATGCGCCAGCCCTGGTCCTCGGTGAGATGCCAGCGGAACACGTTGAGCTTGTAGTAGCTCATCAGGTCCAACTGCTTCTTGACGAAGGACACCGGATAGAAATGCCGGCCCACGTCGAGCATGTGGCCGCGATAGCCGAACGCCGGAGCGTCCTCGATGCGCACCGTTGGTATCGTTACCTTGGCCGACCCGGAAGCATCCGGCGGGAGCAGCTGGCGCAGCGTCTGCACGCCCCAGAACAGGCCCTGGTCGGTGGACGCGCGGATCTCGATGCCGCGCGGCGTGACCTCCAGGCGATAGGCTTCCTCGCCGGCCAGCGCCGGATCCAGGCGCAGCGCGATGCGGCGGCCCTTGCCCGCCATGTGCAGGTCGATGCCGGCCTGCGCCTCGACGGCGTCGTGCAGGAACGCGGCGATCTCCTTCGAGCGCGCATCGGCCGGCGCCTCGATGCCGACCTTCGGGTCCAGCACGAAGCTGCCCTTGCCCTCTTCCACGTGCTGCGGATACGGCACCAGCGCCAGCCCGGCATGCGCGAACGCAGCCCAGGCCAGGGCTACCACGGCCACGCCACAGCGCAGGACGTTAGCCTTCCTCATCGCGTGGCCTCCGGCAGCTCGTCCCATACTTTCGGATCCTCGGCGCCCAGCACCCACGAGCAATAGCCCTGCAGCCCATATTGCTTGACCAGCGCCACGCGGTCGCGGAAGGCGCGCGCATCGGGCAGGAACACCCATTCGCGCATGCCGTCGCGGTAGAACCAGAACCAGCTTTCGTGCTCCACCGGATCCCACTGGATGGTGGCGCCGTACTGCCTGGCCAGCGGGAAAGACTCGTCCGCGTCGATGTAGGCGGCGGCGATGTTCGATTCCTCCTTGCCGTCCTCGCGGCGCGGATCCGCCGTGTACCAGTGGTAGCCATAGGTGGCGATGCCGACCGAGAGCTTGTCCTTCGGCACCAGGGTCAGCGCGTACTCCAGGTGCTGCACCGTCCACGGCATGCCGCCCACCGGGCCCGGCGTGGTCCAGCGCGTGTGCTGGTCGTAGGTCATCAGGCAGATCAGGTCGGCCGACTGGCCCAGCGCCTTGAGGTCGTAGGCACCGCGCCAGTACTTCCACATCCACTGCGCGAAACCGCCGCCGCCGGCGTAGCCCGGAGCGTTCGGCACCACCGCGATGGACAGCTGCAGGCCGTGCTTGTGCAGCGCCTCGGCGGTCTGCTTCGTCATCAGGCTGAGCGCGTCGCGGTCGTTCCAGTCGATGTTCTCGAAATCGAACTGGAAGCCGAGATAGCCGTGCCTGGTGCCCTGCTCCACCAGCGCGGCGATCATCGCCTTCTTCGCCGCCTCGTCGTGCAGCAGCTGGTGGAACTTGTCGCGCAGCCCGCCGGCCGAGAGGATCGGCATCACCGGCATGCGGTGCTGCCTGGCCAGCTGCATCACCAGCGGATTGGGCTCGCCGGAGACCAGGCCGCTTTCGTCCACGTGATACCAGGTCGGCACCACCACGCCGATCTTGTCGGCATGCGCCTCGAACGAGGCCATCGATTTGGGCGTGCCCATCAGATAGAACATCGCGCCGGGAATGCGCGCGCAGGCCAGCGCGGGGGCCAGCAGCAAGGCGAGGAAGAACAGGCGCCGCATCACTTGCTCCCCAGCTCGATACGCAACACGTACACGTATTCGCCGACCGGCTTGGCCGGCAAGGTCAGGTGCAGGCCGTCGTCGGCCTGCTTGAACGGCACGGACTTGCCGTTGGCGAGCAGGGTCACCGACTTCACGCCGTCTTCCGCCTTCAGCGCATGGATCACCGCCTTGCCGTCCGCCGGCCAGGCCAGCTCGATCGCGTAGAGCCTGTTGCCGTGCCTGGTGAAGCGGAAGTCCTGCGCGGTGAACGGCTTGGTCTTGGTTTCCTGGAACGATCCGCCCTGGACCTCGGTCGGACCTTCGCCGAACTGGCGCCACGGCGTGGTGCCATAGACCGCCTCGCCATTGGTCTTCAGCCAGCGGCCGATCGAGCGCAGGGTGTCCTGCGCGGCCTGCGGGATGCTGCCGTCTCCGCGCGGGCCGATGTTGAGCAGCAGGTTGCCGTTCTTGCTCACCACGTCGACCAGCAGCTGGATCAGCTCCTGCGGCTGCTTGTAGGTGTCGTGCTCGACGTAGCCCCAGGAGTCGTTGCTGATCGAGGTATCGGTCTGCCAATGGGTGGGATTGATGCCGGTGAGGCGGCCGCGCTCCACGTCGTAGGTGCCGGCGCCGTCGGCGAACTCGCCGAACTTGTAATTGACCACCACGCCGCCGCGCGTCGCGCCCTGGTTGTAGTAGTAGGCCAGCATCTTCGGCAGCGAGTTGCGGAAGGTGGGATGGCCGATCCACCAGTCGAAGTAGATGAGGTCCGGGTGGTAGTCGTCGATCAGCTCGGTGGTGCGCGCCAGCCAGTCGTCGAGCCAGGCCTGCGAGACGTAGGTGAAGTCGCCGGAGAGGTTGTCGCTGTCCGGGCCGCTCATGCGCAGCTGCGCGGGGCCGTAGAACTCGGCGTACTTCGGATCGTTGACGTCGGAAGCGAACTCGCGGCCGTTGCCCATGAACCAGTCGTGCTCGGCGCGATGCGAGGAAAGGCCGAAATGCAGGCCCTCGGCGCGGATCGCCTTGGCCAGCTGGCCGATCACGTCGCGCCTGGGGCCCATCTTTACCGCAGTCCAGTCGCTGAGCTTGGAGTCGTACATGGCGAAGCCGTCATGGTGCTCGGCCACCGGCACCACGTAGCGCGCGCCGGCTTCGCGGAACAGCCTGGCCCATGCCGCCGGATCGAACTTCTCCGCCTTGAACATCGGGATGAAGTCCTTGTAGCCGAACTTCGCCTGCGGCCCGTAGGTGGCCACGTGGTGGGCGAACTCCTTGCTGCCCTGCACGTACATGTTGCGCGAATACCACTCGCTGCCGAACGCGGGCACCGAGTACACGCCCCAGTGGATGAAGATGCCGAACTTGGCGTCGTCGTACCACGCCGGCGAGTGATAAGCCTGCAGCGACGCCCAGTCGGCGCGGAACGGGCCGGCGCCGTCGCCCTTCTCCACTTCCGCCAGCAGCGCCTGGCGCTGCGGCTCGAACTTGGCGCTGGCCTGCTGCCAGATCTCGCTGTTGCGCCGCGGGCTCTGCGTCTTGGCGGTGGGCGCAGTGGGCGCGGTGGCGTCCTGGGCGTGCGCGGCGAAGCCGGCGCAGGCGCACAGCAATGCGACGGCTAAACGCCAGCGCAGCGGGCGCGGCTCAGTGCAGTTCGATGCGATAGGCATGGGCATGCAGTCCTGTGGGGGCAGTGGGGAGGCGCAAGTGCAGGCCGTCCGCCTGCTGCTCGAAGGGGATGTCGGCGCAAGCCGCCAGCGGCGTGGCGCGCGCGTCGGCCGCGCCGGATGCGAGCAGCGCGAGCGCCAGTGCGCCGGGACGAACCAGGGATGCCTGCATCAGCGGTTCGCCGGCCGGTCCAGCAACCAGCTGGCCGCGCCGATCACGCCGAGCTGGCCGTGATCGACCACGCGCACCGGCACGTTGTCCAGGAATGGGCGCATCACGCCCTTGTCGAGGAAGCGCTCCAGGAAACTGCTGCCGCGCACATAGCCGGCGAGGCGGGACAGGAAGCCGCCGGCGAGGTAAATGCCGCCGGTGGCCTGGTACAGCATGGCCAGGTCGCCGGCGAAGGAACCCAGCCAGCCGCAGAACAGGTCCAGCGTTTCCCTGGCGCGCGGATCGCTGCCTTCGATGGCCGCGGCGGTCACCGCGGCAGGCTCCGCGCAGGCCGGCACCTTGCCCTGCTCGCGGCACAGCGCCTCGTACACGCGCAGCACGCCAGGCCCGGACAGCACGGCTTCGTACGAGATGTGCGTATCGCGCCCGGCGAGCAGGCGCATCACGTCCTGTTCGCGGCCCACCCGCGCAGCAAGTTGCATCTGGCCCGCTTCGCTGGGCAGCACTACCGACGGCGAACCCGGCAGGCGCACGGCGGCACCCAGCCCGGTGCCCGGTCCCACCACCACGATGGGGCCGGGCGCCGAGGCGGCGCGCGCGGGGGCATGCAGCAGCGGCGAACGCGCGGTGTCGATGTACGGCGCCGCATGCGTCAGGGCCACGAAATCGTTGAGCAGGTGCACTTCGTCCAGCCGCAACTCGGCGGCCAGCGCGGCCGGCTCGATGCGCCACGGCAGGCTTTCGTTGATCAGCACGCCTTCGTGCGCGCAGCCGGTGCAGGCCAGCACCAGCTCGCGCGGGCGCGAGCCGAGGCCGTCGAGGAAGGCGCGCACGATCGCGGCGAAGCTGGCGTGCTCGCCGCAGCGGAAGATCCGGTACGCCTGCACTACCGGGCCGCCGCCGCGGTTGCCCGGCGCCATCAGCGCCAGCCGCGCATGGGTGCCGCCGACGTCGGCGGCGAGGAACGGGCGGCGGCTGGCGTGCGCGGTCATGGTGGGCGAGCCTTCCGATGTCGCGATGGGGGATGCGGGTGTACGGTCCGCCGCGGGAGGCGCGCCGTCCACGGGCCAGGCGGCGCCAGCGAACGCTGAAGTGGTTTCGTGCCGGTCCACGCCTAGCCTCCCCTTCATCCCCAGATGCCGCCGCAGCGGCGATGGCGCCGGCCAACGGAACGTCGCCGACATTCACCGGCGAACCGATGGTTCATATTTACTTAGATCGTTTCAAGTCGCGTTGCAACACAAATTTCATCGTCCTTACGAACTGGCCGTATTCCACTTGTAAATACACATTTCATAGGTGCACACTGATTCGATACCCGGCGCGGGGCACGGAGAGGGGCGCGCGCATGGGCCAAAGTCCCCGCCAGGTCCGCCTTCGAGGCCGGCTCCGGGGGACGCTCAGCGGAGTTTCTGCATGGCTGATCCAGGCATTCCCAACCCGCACGGCGCCGGACGGCACGCGCCCCGGCGAGGCCCCGCGGTATCGCGGCTGGCCTTCGGCGGCGCCCCGATCGGCAACCTGTACGCCGGGGTGGACGAGACCATCGCCCGGCTGGCGGTGGAGCGCGCCTGGCAGCACGGCATCCGCCACTTCGACACCGCGCCCTACTACGGCTACGGCCTGGCCGAGCAGCGCCTGGGCGCCGCGCTGGCCGGCGTGCCGCGCGCCAGCTACACCCTGTCCACCAAGGTCGGTCGCCTGATCGAGGACGCGCCCGGCCGCGATGCGCTGGCCGACGGCTTCGACGTGGCCGGCAAACGCGCGGTGTTCGACTACAGCCGCGACGGCGTGCGCCGCGCGGTGGACGCTAGCCTGCGCCGCCTGGGCGTGGAGCATGTCGACGTGCTGCTGCTGCACGACATCGGCGCCCTCACCCACGGCGCCGGGCATCCGCGCATCCTGCGCCAGGCCCTGGACGAGGCCCTGCCCGCGCTGGCCGAGCTGCGCGCGCAGGGCGTGTGCGGCGCGATCGGGCTGGGCGTGAACGAGGAAGCGGTCTGCCTGGAAGTGATGCCGCGCTTCGAGCTGGACGTGATCATGCTGGCCGGCCGCTACACCCTGTTCGAGCAGGAGCACGGCGCGCAGGTGATGGCCGAGGCCCTGCAGCGCGGCGTGTCGATCTTCGCCGCCGCGCCGTACAACTCCGGCCTGCTGGGCGGCGACCAGCCCGGCGACACCTACAACTACGCGCCCGCCGATGCCGCGGTGCGCGCGCGGGCGCAGCGCTTCTACGACGTCTGCGCCGAGGCCGGCGCCAGCGTCGGTGCCGCCGCGCTGCAGTTCCCGCTGTTCCATCCGGCCGTCGCCACCGTGGTGTGCGGCATGCGCACGCCGGCCGAGGCTGACGCCGCCGCCGCGCGGCGCGATACGGCGCTGCCCGAACAGCTGTGGCCGCGGCTGCGCGCCGCCGGCCTGCTGGGCGAGCATGCGGTGACGCCATGAATCCGCTCCACGCCAGCGTAATCGACGCCCACCAGCACTACTGGCGCGTGCAGCGCGGCGACTACGGCTGGCTGGCCGACGCGCCACACGTGCTGCGGCGCGACTTCCTGCCGTTCGAACTCGACCCGCACCGCGCCGCCGCCGGCGTAACGCGCGCGATCCTGGTGCAGGCCGCACCGACCGAGGCGGAAACGCGCTTCCTGTTCGAACTGGCCCGCGCCGACCGCGCCGTGGCCGGCGTGGTCGGCTGGGTGGATTTCGAGGCGACCGACGTGGATGCGCGCATCGCCGCGCTGGTGCGCGACGGCGACGGCCTGTTGCTGGGCCTGCGCCCGATGGCGCAGGACATCGAGGACCCGCACTGGCTGGCCCGTCCCGAACTCGACGCCGCCTTCGCCAGCCTGCAACGGCACGGCCTGGCCTTCGACGCCCTGGTGCGCCCGGACCAGTTGCCGGCGCTGCTCGCGCGGCTGGAACGCGAGCCGCAGCTGCGCGCCGTGCTCGACCATGGCGGCAAGCCGGCGATCGACGGCGTCGCCGGCTTCGACGCCTGGGCCGCGCCGATCGCCGCGCTGGCGCAGCGCAGCTCGCTGCAGTGCAAGTTCTCCGGCCTGCTCACCCAGCTGGCGCCGAACCTGCCGGAAAGCGCCTTGGCGCCCTACGTCGAGCACCTGTTCGCCTGCTTCGGCCCGTCGCGCCTGCTGTGGGGCAGCGACTGGCCGGTGCTGACCCTGCGCGGCGACTACGCGCACTGGATCGACCTGGCGCGCGCCTATGCGCACCGCCTCGCCCCCGGCCACGAGGCCGCGATCTTCGGCGGCAACGCCGCCGCCTTCTACCGCCTCGCGCCGACTTCCCATCCGCACCGCAAGGAGATCACCTCATGATCGCTCGCCATCTTCGTTCCGCGTCGGAGCTGCCGGCATGAGCGGCCGTCTCGCCGGCAAGCATGCGCTGGTCACCGCGGCCGGCGCCGGCATCGGCCGCGCCACCGCCCTCGCCTTCGCCCGCGAAGGCGCGCGCGTGCTGGCCACCGACATCGACGAACAGGCGCTCGCCGCGCTGTCGGCCGAAGCGCCGGAACTGCGCACTGAACGCCTGGACGTGACCGACCCCGTGCAGATCGACCGCCTGGTCGCCAGCCATCCGCCGTTCGACGTGCTGTTCAACTGCGCCGGCTACGTGCACGCCGGCACCATCCTCGACACCGACGACGCGGCCTGGAAACGCTCCTTCGCCATCAACGTCGACAGCATGTTCCACCTGTGCCAGCGCGTGCTGCCGGCCATGCTGGAGCGCGGCGGCGGCAGCATCGTCAACATGTCCTCGGTCGCTTCGAGCATCAAGGGCGTGCCCAACCGCTTCGCCTATTCGACCACCAAGGCCGCGGTGATCGGCCTGACCAAGTCCGTCGCCGCCGACTTCGTCGGCCGCGGCATCCGCTGCAACGCGATCTGCCCGGGCACGGTGAAGACGCCGTCGCTGGGCGACCGCGTGCGCGCGCTGGGCGGCGACGAGGACGCGGTGTGGCGCGGCTTCGTCGAGCGCCAGCCGATGGGGCGCCTGGGCAATCCCGAGGAGATCGCCATGCTCGCGCTCTATCTCGCCTCCGACGAAGCGGCCTTCACCACCGGCACCGTGCACATCGTGGACGGCGGCTGGTCCAACTGAGGAATCGAACATGAAACTGGTCCGCTACGGCGCCCACGGCAACGAGAAACCCGGCCTGATCGACAAGGACGGCGCGCTGCGCGACCTGTCCGAGCACGTCGCCGACATCGATCCCTACGTGCTCGGCCGCGAAGGCCGCGCCCGCCTGGCGGCGATCGATCCGGCCAGCCTGCCCGAGGTGGAAGGCACGCCGCGCTTCGGCGCGCCGGTGGCGCCGGTCAGCAAGATCATCTGCGTCGGCATGAACTACGCCCGCCACGCCGCGGAAACCGGCCAGCCAGTGCCCGCGCAGCCGGTGCTGTTCATGAAGGCCACCACCGCGATCATGGGTCCGAACGACGACGTGGTGATCCCGCGCGGCTCCACCTGCACCGACTGGGAAGTGGAACTGGGCGTGGTGATCGGCGAGACCGCGCGCGACGTCTCGGTCGACGAGGCGCTGGCGCACGTGGCCGGCTTCATCGTGATCAACGATCTCTCGGAGCGCGAGTTCCAGCTCGAGCACGGCGGCCAGTGGGTGAAGGGCAAGAGCTGCGACAGCTTCGGCCCGCTCGGCCCCTGGCTGGTCACCATCGACGAAGTGCCCGACCCGCAGAACCTGCACCTGTGGCTGGAAGTGAACGGCCACCGCTACCAGGACAGCAACACCAGCGACATGGTGTTCGGCGTGGCGAAACTGGTCAGCTATATCAGCCGCTACATGACCCTGCTGCCTGGCGATGTGATCAGCACCGGCACGCCGGCCGGCGTGGGCCTGGGCCTGAAGCCGCCGACCTACCTGCGTCCCGGCGACGTGATCGAGCTGGGCATCGACGGTCTCGGCCGGCAGCGCCAGCAGGTCCGCGCCCATCCGGCCGATGCATCCGCGGCGCGCTGAGCGCCGCACACCTACACATTTCTCTACCGGCATCGGGAGGCCGGCCGCATGGCGAAACACGCCCCGGTGAAGATCACCGCGCTCGACACCTACGACATCCGCTTTCCCACCTCGCGCCAGCTCGACGGTTCGGACGCGATGAACCCGGATCCGGATTACTCCGCCGCCTACGCCGTGCTGCGCACGGACGATCCGGCCCTGGCCGGCTATGGCCTGGCCTTCACCATCGGCCGCGGCAACGACGTGCAGAAGGCGGCGCTCGATGCGTTGCGTCCTTATGTGGTCGGCCTGACGCTGGACGAAGTGACCAACGACCTCGGCGGCTTCGCCGCGCGCATGGTCGGCGACTCGCAGCTGCGCTGGCTGGGGCCGGAGAAAGGCGTGATGCACATGGCCATCGGCGCGGTGATCAACGCCGGCTGGGACCTGGCCGCCCGCCGCGCCGGCAAGCCGCTGTGGCGCTATATCGCCGAACTGACGCCGGAGCAGCTGGTCGCGACCATCGACTTCCGCTACCTCAGCGACGCGATCACCCCCGACGAGGCCCTGCAGATGCTGCGTGCGGCGGAACCGGCCAAGTCCGCCCGCATCGAGCAGCTGCTGGCCGAGGGCTACCCCGCCTACACCACCTCGCCCGGCTGGCTCGGCTACACCGACGAGAAGATGCTGCGCCTGGCCCGCGAAGCGGTGGCCGACGGCTTCCGCACCATCAAGCTCAAGGTCGGCCTGAGCGTGGAAGACGACGTGCGCCGCTGCAGTCTGGTGCGCCAGACCGTGGGGCCGGACGTGGCCATCGCGGTGGACGCCAACCAGCGCTGGGACGTGCACGCCGCGATCGACTGGCTGCGCCGCCTGGAAGGTTTCGACCTGGCCTGGATCGAGGAGCCCACCAGCCCCGACGACGTGCTCGGCCATGCCGCGATCCGCCGCGCCGTGTCCGTGCCGGTCTCCACCGGCGAGCACACGCAGAACCGCGTGATCTTCAAGCAGCTGTTCCAGGCCGGCGCGGTCGACCTGGTGCAGATCGACGCCGCGCGCGTCGGCGGCGTCAACGAGAACCTGGCGATCCTGCTGATGGCGGCCAAGTTCGGCGTGCGCGTGTTCCCGCATGCCGGCGGCGTGGGCCTGTGCGAGCTGGTGCAGCACCTGGCCATGGCCGACTTCGTGGCGATCACCGGCCGCAAGGACGATCGCGCGATCGAGTTCGTCGATCATCTGCACGAGCATTTCGACGACCCGGTGACGATCCGCGACGGCCATTACCTCGCGCCCACCGCGCCGGGCTTCTCGGCACGCATGCACGAGAGCACACTGGTCGAGTACCGCTTCCCCGACGGCCCGGTGTGGAGCGAGCAGACGGTCGCGGCGCTGCACTGAGGGGAGCACCAGCATGGCCACGCCGATCACCAACGTGCTGGACCTGCGCGAGCTGGCGCGCCGCCGCGTGCCGCGCGCCTTCTTCGAGTACGCCGACCGCGGCGCCTATGACGAGGTGACCCTGCGCGGGAACCGCGCCGCGCTGGAGAGCATCAAGTTCCGCCAGCGCGTGATGATGAACGTGGACCAGCGCTCGCTGGCCACCAGTGTGGTCGGCCAGCCCATCTCGATGCCGCTGGCGATCGCTCCCACCGGCCTCACCGGCCTGCAGCACGGCGCGGGCGAGATCCTCGGCGCGCGCGCCGCGACCAAGGCCGGCATTCCGTTCTGCCTGAGCACGGTGTCGATCTGCTCGATCGAGCAGGTGCGCGATGCGGTGCAGGCGCCGTTCTGGTTCCAGCTCTATGTGATGCGCGACCGCGGCTTCGCGCGCGACCTGATCCGCCGCGCCAGCGACGCCGGCTGCTCGGCGCTGATGCTCACCGCCGACCTCACCGTGCAGGGCCAGCGCCATCGCGAGATCAAGAACGGCCTGAGCGTGCCGCCGAAGATCACCCTGCGCAACCTGTTCGACGTCATGAGCAAGCCGCGCTGGGCCTGGAGCATGCTGCGCGCGCCCAGCCGCTCCTTCGGCAACCTGGCCGGCCGCATCCAGGGCACCGACAGCCTGACCACGCTGGCGCAGTGGATCGCCAACCAGTTCGATCCCACGCTGAACTGGCAGGACCTGGAATGGATCCGCGAGCTGTGGCCCGGCAAGCTGATCCTCAAAGGCATCATGGACGAGGAAGACGCACGCCTCGCCGCTGCGCACGGCGTCGACGCGATCGTGGTGTCCAACCATGGCGGCCGCCAGCTCGATGGCGCGCCGGCGAGCATCGAGGTGTTGCCGCGCATCGCCGACGCCGTGGGCGACAAGCTCGACGTGCTGTTCGACGGCGGCATCCTCAGCGGCCAGGACGTGCTGAAAGCGCTCGCGCTGGGTGCTCGCGCCGGCCTGATCGGCAAGGCCTTCCTCTACGGCCTGGGCGCGCTGGGCGAGGACGGCGTGGCGCGCACGATCGAGATCATCCGCCGCGAGCTGAGCGTGAGCATGGCGCTGACGGGGCAGACCGACGTGCGGCGGATCGGGCGGGACGTGCTCTGGCGCTAGGCTGCGCGCGCTACGAACGCAGCTTGTAGCCGGTGCGGAAGATCCAGGCGATCGCCACCGCGCAGACCAGCAGGAACGCCACGGTCATGCCCGCGCTCAAGACGACATTGACGTCGGACTGGCCGTAGAAGCTCCAGCGGAACCCGCTGATCAGGTACACCACCGGATTGAACAGCGCGACCTTCTGCCAGAACGGCGGCAGCATGCCGATCGAATAGAACGCGCCGCCGAGAAAGGTCAGCGGCGTGACCACCATCAACGGGATCACCTGCAGCTTCTGGAAGTCGTCGGCCCACAGGCCGATGATGAAACCGAACGAGCTGAAGGTGACCGCCGTCAGCAGCAGGAAGGCCACCATCCAGAACGGATGCAGGATGCTGTAAGGCACGAAGAAGCGCGCCGTGAGCAGGATCAGCAGGCCCAGCATCACCGATTTGGTGGACGCCGCCCCGACATAGCCGAGCACCGCCTCGAGCGGCGAGACCGGCGCGGAGAGCAGCTCGTAGATGGTGCCCGACCACTTCGGCAGGTAGATGCCGAACGAAGCATTGGAAATGCTTTCGTTGAGCAGCGACAGCATGATCAGCCCGGGAATGATGAAGGCGCCGTAGCTGGTGCCGCCGATCTCGCCCATGCGCGAGCCGATGGCGGTACCGAACACGATGAAATACAGCGAGGTCGACAGCACCGGCGAAACGATGCTCTGGGTGAGCGTGCGGAAGGTGCGAGCCATCTCGAAACGGTAAATGGCGCGAACGGCGGGCAGGTTCATCGCGTTCCCCGTACCAGGCTGACGAAAATATCTTCGAGCGAACTCTCCAAGGTGTGCAGGTCCTTGAAGTCCACGCCGCGATCGCCGAGCTTGCGCAGCAGCACGGCGATGCCGGTGTCCTCGCCCTGGGCGTCGAAGGTGTAGGTGATGGTCGCGCCGTCGTCGGCCAGCTCCAGCGCGTACTCGTCCAAGCCCTGGGGCAAGGCCTGGATCGGCGACTTCAGGCTGATGGACAGCTGCTTTTTCCCGAGCTTGCGCATCAGCGCGCGCTTGTCTTCCACCAGGATCAGCTCGCCGCGCGTGATCACGCCCACGCGATCGGCCATTTCCTCGGCCTCCTCGATGTAGTGCGTGGTGAGGATGACGGTCACGCCGGTGGCGCGCAGCCGGCGCACCATCTCCCACATGTCGTGGCGCAGCTCCACGTCCACGCCGGCGGTGGGCTCGTCCAGGAACAGGATGCTCGGCTCGTGCGCCAGCGCCTTGGCGATCAGCACGCGCCGCTTCATGCCGCCGGACAGCGTCATGATTTTCGCGTCCTTCTTTTCCCACAGCGAGAGATCGCGCAGGACCTTCTCGATGTGCCGATCATCGCGGGCGCGCCCGAACAGGCCGCGACTGAACCTGACCGCGGCCCACACCGTCTCGAACGCGTCCGTCGACAGCTCCTGCGGCACCAGGCCGATCTTTGCCCGCGTGAGGCGATAGTCGCGCAGCACATCGTGGCCATCGGCGCTCACCGTGCCGGCGCTGGGCTTGACGATGCCGCAGATGATGCTGATCAGCGTGGTCTTGCCCGCACCGTTCGGGCCGAGCAGCGCGAAGATCTCGCCGCGGCGGATATCGAGGTCGATCGACTTCAAGGCCTGGAAGCCGCCTTTGTAGGTCTTGCTTATGCCCCGGACGGAAACCGCGTGCGGCGTTGGAGTGGCCTGTTCGGTCATGGCGTTCCTTGGGTCGGCGGGTGGCAGCGCCGGTGGAGTCTACGCCGAGATGGGGTTGTCTTGGCCAGGGAACCAGGGCCAGCGGCTGTACAAAGCCTGCGTAGGTTGGGGTGAGCCAACGGCGAACCCCAACCATGTGGTGCGTTGGGTACGCCATGTTGGGGTTCGCCTGTGGCTCATCCCAACCTACGCCAGGCTCCATGCGATTGTTGGCACCGATCGGCGCGAAGGGCAGACAACGCAATAGGGACCGGGCAGTTCATTCGTTGCCTGCGCGCACGTCGCTGATATCGACAATCCCGGTGATGGTCAGCACGCGCTCATACGCGCCGAGGTTGCAGTAACGGCCCTTTTTGCTCAACCGCCCGCGAACCGTGACATTCGCACGCACGGTTGCGCTCTGCATTCCCAACCGTTCGGCCAACTGGGCGCTATGGACACATAGCGGCGCGCCACCGCCGGCGGGCGTCAAGGCGGAGCTCTCGAAATTCTGGAAATACTCGCCACGGTAAGTCCGCTCCATCGAGGTGGCGCAACCGCCTAGAGCAACGGCGCACAGCGCGGCAAGCAGCATGCGCTGCAAAGCGTCACGTCCGCTCAATGCCAACTCAAGTGCACTGCTTCATGCACCGAACGCGTTGGCACCGTCGCCGTTGCCACACCCTCCTTGGCATTCCAACGCCACGCCGGCCCGGGCTTGCCGTTGACGCTCAACGCACTGGGCTTCTTCGCCATATGCACGCGCAGTTCGTACGCGCGTCGCTGCACCTGCCCTTTGAATTCACCCTGAGCCGCATCGATGGTCAACTCGTTGCCGCCATCCTGCCCGGTGGTGTGGTGCATCGCGGTGATGGCGTGGCCGCCCTGGTCGTAGTCCAGCGAGATGCCGTCATCCTCGTACAGCGAGAAGCTGCCGTCGCCATCGCCGAATACGTGCAGGATCAGCGTATCCAGCGGCTTCGCATCCGAGTAATCGCTCGGCGGCTGCATCGGCACGATGGCGCCGGCGCGGGCGAATACCGGCATGTCGTCGACGGCGTAGCGCGCAGTGAACGTGCTGTCGCCCTGGTAGCGCTTGCCCTTGAAGAAATCGACCCACTGCCCCGGCGGCAGATACACCGTGCGCTGGCCGCTGGCCTCCAGCACCGGCGCCACCAGCAGGTCGTCGCCGAAGAAATATTCGTACGGCTGCTTGTAGGCTTCTTCCAGCTCCGGCTGCTGCAGGTACAGCGGCCGCAGCAGCGGCAGCGAATCCTGGTGCGCCACCCAGGCGTAGGAATAGATATAGGGGATCAGCTGGGTGCGCAGGGTGAAGTACTTGCGCATCAGTGCCATGCCTTTTTCGCCATACAGCCACGGCATGCGCGTATTGCCCTCGCGCGGGTTGGCGTGCGCGCTGTGCATGCGCAGCAGCGGGCTGAAGGTGCCGAACTGGATCCAGCGTGCGTAGAGGTCGAAGTCGAGCTTCGCGCCGTGGAAGCCGCCGATGTCGTGGCTGATATAGGGCACCAGCACGTTGCCGCCGCGCGCGGTGAATGCCACTTCATAAGCCAGCACCGGCCATTCCGAATAGGTATCGCCGGTGAAGAAACCGGGATAGCGCTGGCTGCCCCAGTCGCCATAGCGGCCGAGGATGAAGGCGCGCTTGCCGGTGGCCTGCGCGCTGAAGTCGTAGAACACCTTGTTGGTCCAGAACTGCGGATTGAGGCCCGGCATGCCGGTCGCCCCGCCGCCGCCGTCCACCCACCACAGGTCCACGCCCTGGCGCATCAGCGGTTCGTGCAGGCGACGCATGAAGATCTCGGCCTCGCGCTGGTTGGACAGGTCGAAGGCGATGCGCTCCGGCGGATGCACGTCGCGCAGCGCCACCGGCCCGCGCAACAGTCCGCCGCCGCCGCGGCCGGGCTCTACGCGCAAGGCGATGTGGAGCAGGTCGCCGGGCCTGGCCACGGCCGCGATGTCGGTATAGGTGAGCCGCTGCGGCCATTGGACCTGACTGTGCTGAAGCTCCTGCCCGTTGACGAAGACGCGGTAGCTCTTGTCCACCTCGCCGAGCACGAGATAGAGCGTCTTGGGCAGGTCGGCCGGCAGGCGCACGTCGGCGCGGTACCAGGCCACGCCGGCGTAGTTCGGCTGGCCTTGTACCTGCCACGAGCGGTCGGCCTGGATCGCCTTCCAGTTGCGCGCGTCGAAATCCGCCGCGTACCACTTCGCGTTCACGCCGACGTCGCGCGGATCGATGGCGAAGCGCCAGCGGCTGGACAGGTCCAGGTCGAACGACGGCCGCACCAGCGGCGGCTTGCCCAGGTCCTGCAGCACCGCCGGCGCATGGCTGTCGTCGAAGGAAAGGATGCTCTCCTGCGTATTGGCGTAGCCGGGATGGTCGTTGAGACCGAGCTTTACGCCGCGCCCGTGCAGCCAGGTGATGAAGCGGTCCGGTTGCGGGATCAGCGGACTCCAGTCGTAGCCGCCGTCCCAGCCGTAGTTGTGCCAGGCGAAGTCCAGCACCAGTGTGTCGAACGGGATGCGCGCATTGCGCAGGCGCGTCACCTGGTCCTCCAGCATCTTCTGGTTGTAGCGCTGGAAGGCCGGCTGTCTGGCCTCCGCGGTGCCGGGGAAGTATTCGAAGTTGAAGTCGGTGATCCACGGACCGAGCACGTAGCGCGGGATCATCGGGATCGCACCGCTGAGCTGGGCGTATTCGCCCAGCGCCTTGCGGTAGTCGCCGCCGTAGGCAAACAGGTACCAGTCCTGTTCGTTGCGCTCCTTGCGCGGCTCGATCCACTGCGTACCCGCGTTCCACAGCGGCGTGCCGCTGTCGTCGACGAAGGCGTAGCCGCTGCGGCTGAGCAGGCCGGGCCTGGCCTGCTCCAGCTTCACCTCGATGCCGGGAATCACGTTGTTCACCGGGCTTTCCAGCGGATTGCCGGTGAGGTTGGCCTTGCTGATGTTGTCCAGCGAATAGGTCAGGCCGCCGAGGTTCTGCGGGTCGTCGGCGCCGGGATGCCATTCGCCGGGCTTGCCGGCAGGCCTGGTCTCGTTCCAGCTCACCTTGAGGTTGGTGGCGTTGAACGGGCCGGAATTGAGCCGGTAGCGCAGGGTCATGGCGTCCGTGCCGGCCACCAGCCAGCCGTTCTCGCGCGATACGTGCACGGTGACCGGCGCCCAGTCGCGCTTCTTCATCACCGCGGTCGGCGCGTCCACGAAGGCGCCGCCCGGCGAATACTCCATGCGCACCAGGGTCGGCGTGAGAAAGGAGAAGCGGGCGTGGTCGGCCACCACCACCGGCTGTCCGGACTTGACCGGCGCGCTGGTGCAGGACGCCAGCCACAGCGATACCAGCGCTACCGGCAAGGCGCGCCAGGTCGAACGACGAAGAAGCATGCTCACATTCCCCCTACGGCAAGTCGGCGCGCGATGACACGGGAGGCGGCAGCGTCCTGCATGCCGCCAGGCCCCGGGAACGACCGGCGCATGGATACGGGCGAAAGCTAACTCAACGGCCATGACGGTTGGAGGTGGGGCCGCGGCCTTGGCGGGCATCTGCTGGGGCCGTCACATTCCTGGCGATGGAGGTCCGGGTCCCGTAAGGCCGGTGAGTGCCGGCCATGCGGGGGCGCGGCGGAGCGGCAAAAAAACACCCCCGAGATGCGCACCTCGGAGGTGAAAGGGTACGGCGTTGGAGTACCGCTGGAACACTCGAAGCCCGGGCCGCTCTGCACTCGAGCATCGAGGCCGCCACCATGACCGCAGCGAGCTCGACAAGGATGCGTAAACATCGAAGTCATCGCCATGGGGCGAACTCCGATTTACGCGTGCCGCATCCGCCTCAGCCATCCACGCCGGACACGGTGCCGGCCATTGGCCGATGCGATCGATGCCACCGGCCGAATTCCGTCTCGGAGGATGCCGGAGCCCTGCACATGCGCGGCGCGCTGCCGCCGGGCCGCGGCAGCGCGGATATGGCGCGATCCCGCGCATCGCGGGCGCTGCGTTCGTCGATCTTCACCATCAGGCCATCGGCGATCTCCAGCCGCGCCACGACTCGGCTGCCGTCCATGAATTGCACCCGCACGCTGACGGTCGGACTGCGCGCGTCGTCCACCGTATGCAGATAGGCCAGGCTGCGCCGGGTGATGCCCAGGTCCAGCGGAATCCTGCGCAGGATGTCCGCCTGCACATAGCCCTCGAAGAAGCGGCGCTGCCGTACGTCGCCGAGCACGTCGTAGACCGAGACGGCCGGGTCGGGATAGTCGAAGACCGGGATCGCCTGGCGGTTGAAATAATCGGAGGCGTCCCGCGCCGCATCGACGATACGCAGCGTGTAGGTCTTCTTCCAGCCGGCCGGTGCGGCATCGTGGAAGCGCAGCAGCTGCGCGAACGCCGATTCGATCTCCGGCTCCGTCCCTTTGCGCCGCACGTCGTAAGGCACCGCCTGCCCCCAGCTGCGCGCCACGCCGTACTTATGCAAGCTGCGCGTGGACGGGTCGCCCACATAGACTTCGGACCAGGTCCGGCCGTGATCGATGCGCGCCAGCATGGTTTTTTCCTGCTCCGGCGTGCATCGGTCGCACCAGTACAGATCGGCCGACACGGCCTCTACCGAAACGAACAGGCACGCTCCAAGGGCCATACCCGGAAGCCGGCCGATCATGTTGTCCTCCTCGCATGCCGATGACCTGCAACACTCTTCCCTTTCGCCGGCGGCAACGTTCCATCAGCAGCGGCAGAGAAAACAATCGGCGCAATCCAAAACACTAGGAAATGGATAAAGCACCGCAGGCGTGGAAAGCGACCGGTCTCAGCGAATGACTAAGCCTCAGCATGTGGCGCAGCGATGGAATTTTCCATTGAGTAAATTCCTAAACTCGACGCCGCATCCACCGACCTCATGACCGCCCTCCCCGACCTGCGCCCCTGCAGCCCCGACGATCTGGCCGTCTGCATCGCCCTGTTCGAAGGCAACGTGCCCGATGATTTCGGTGCGCACGAGCGCACGGATTGCCTTGCCGGCATCGACGAGGAGGGCACGCGGTATTTCGTGCGCGAGGATGCCGACGGCGCCCGGCGCCCTGCTCGGCTGCGGCGGCTATGCGGCCCATCCGCGGGCAGGAACCGCCGGCCTGGTGTGGGGCATGATCCGTTGCGACCTGCACGGCCCTGGTCCCGGCACGCGCCTGCTGGCCGCGCGACCGGCGCGCATCCGTGCGCAAGGCCGTTTCACCTGCGTGCTGGTCGAAACGACGCCGATGAGCCAGGGCTTCTTCGCGCGCTTCGGCTTCGCCGTGAGCGCGTCGAAGCGGATGGGTTCGGTGGTGGCTAAGACCTGGTGGAGATGGATCTGTCCCTGTAGAACGATGCCGCCTGCCGGCCGATCGCATCGAGCGTGCCGCCCCAGTAGAAGGCCAGGTGCCTGAAGATCACCTCGGTGGGGAAGCCGCTGGCCTCGAAATCGAGCCGGGTCCGTTCGCCCATCGCGCTCAGGCGGAACTCGAAGACCGTGTAGCTGGCAGGATAGTCGGGCAGCCGGGATACCGAGCTCAGATGCGTATAGCTCAGCCGCATCGGCGGCTCGAACGCGAGCACCGTGCCGCGGTTCTCGAAGCGACCGGTGTGGACGCCACGCACGCTCACCTTGCCACCGACACGCCAGTCCGCTTCGACTTCAAGCTTCATGGCCGGCTCGCCCATCCAGGCGCGCATCAGCTCGGGCTGCGTCAGGTTTTCCCAGACGATCGCCACGGGGGCGTCGATGATGGTGGACTCGACGATTCGTTCGGACATGGCATCGTCCTAAAGCCGCAAAGGAATCATCCTAGCGTGGCTGGCGCTATGTCATAGTCCAAATCCTAAGCAGATGCCGCAGCCTGGACTGGCACGTGGCGCTGCTTTCCCACGCCCCGAGCCTCAGGACGAGTTGCCCCCCGGATGGAACCGACACCCTCGCTGCTTGCCACTTCGACCGCTCTCCATTTCGCCCGATGGCTGATCGGCCTGATGGCGGCCGGTGTCGTGCTGACCGCCATGGATATGGCGTTCCATATCCTGCCCGCCTATCCGGCGCTGCAACCCGTGCGCCATGGCGCTCTACCGTGGCAGCTCGCCTATGTCGCCTGTGCGCCGATCGGCCTGGCGGTGTTGCTGCTGGTGCGGCGCCGGCCGACATTCGCCTTCAGCCTGTCGCTGGTATTGCCGGTGCTGTTCTGGCTGGCGCGGATCTATCTGTGGAAGCAACTGGGCTGGATGGCATATGCCCTGCCCATCGTGCCGTTCCTGATCGCGCACGAGGCATTCGGTGCACGGAAAGCCGGTGCCGCCGCGGAAGCCGGCCGCCAGGCCTGAGCTTCCACGCTAAGCCGGCGCTAATGCGCCGGCTGGATCATTTTCCAGGATACTTCGCGCCATACGCGCCATTCGCGACCCTGGGTGCTTTCGTGCACATACTTCTTATCGAGGACGATCCGCTCCTCGGCAAAGCCATCCAGCGGGCCCTCGAACAGCTCGCCTATACCCTCACCTGGGTCCGCGACGGCCGCGAGGCCATGGCCGCGGTGAACGATCCTTCCGTCGACCTGATCCTGCTCGACCTGGGCCTGCCCAACCGCGACGGCTTCGAGATCCTCACCGAAGCACGCGGCCGGCGCCTGCGTACGCCGATCATCGTGATGACCGCACGCGACGACCTGGAATCGCGCATCCGCGGCCTGGACGCGGGCGCCGACGACTACATGGTCAAGCCCTTCCACCTGGACGAGCTGGCCGCGCGCATCCGTTCCACCGCGCGCCGCGCCAACGGCATGGCCGACAACCGCATCGAAGTCGGTCCGCTGGTGCTCAACTCGGCGGCGGTCGAGGTCAGCTACCAGGGACGGAAGGTGGAACTGAGCCGCCGCGAATTCGCCCTGCTGCAATACCTGATGGAACGCGCCGGCCGCGTCGTGCGCCGCGAACAGCTGGAAAGCTCGCTCTACGGCTGGGACAACGATGTCGGTTCCGGCGCGCTCGACGTGCTGGTCCATGGCCTGCGCCGCAAGCTGAGCTTCGATGCGATCAAGACGGTGCGCGGCTTCGGCTACACCATTCCGCTGGATCATTCGTGAGCGAACCGGCAATGAGCTTCCCCAGCCTGCGTGCCCGCCTGCGCTGGATGGTCATCGCCATCCTCGCTGCGGCGATGCTCCTGCTCGGCGCGCTCAGTTACCGGTACACGCTGAAGGAAGTGCACGAGCTGCTCGACGGCCGGCTGGCCCAGTCCGCGCGCACGCTCGACGTGCTGCTGCGTACCGGCGGCATGCCGCACGACGGCCACGCCGTGGTGGTGCCGACGCCTTCGCGCACGCCTGCCGTGCACGGCAGGAACATGCATTCGTACGAGCCCGAAGTGGGATACCAGGTGTTCGGCGCCGATGGCCGGCTGCTGGCCACCACGGCCAACCTCGACGGCATGCCCGCGCCGCGCGCGGACGATGCATCGTTCCGCGACGTCTCCTTCGGCGAGCGCCGCTGGCGTGTGTTCCAGTTGCCTCGCACCGGCGATGGCGAACTCATCCGCACGGCCGAACGCTACGACAGCCGCACCGAGATCAGCCAGGCGCTGTGGGTGCAGTACGGCCTGATGCTGTTCGTCGCCCTGCCCTTGCTCGCCCTGCTGATGGGCTGGGCGATCCGGCGCGGCCTCAGGCCGCTGGACACCCTGGCCCGCCGGCTGCTCCGCCGCGAGCCGGGCAGCCATGCGCCGGTGACGCTGGACAATGCCCCGTTGGAATTGCGCCCGCTGCTGGATGCGCTGAACGAGCAGATCGGCCGGCTGGAGAGCGCGCTCGAACGCGAACGCCGCTTCAGCGCCGATGTCGCGCACGAACTGCGCACGCCGCTGGCCTCCACCATGATCAACCTCGACGCCGCGATCGGCGCGCGCGAGTCCGGTACCGCCGACAGCGCCCTGGCCGATGCGCGCGAATGCCTGGTCGCGCTCGCTCGCCGCACGGAGCAGCTGCTGGCGCTGGCACGACTGGAATCCGGCGAGGGCCGGCGCGCCCTGGCGCCGGTCGACCTGGTGGCGCTCACCGGCGACGTGATCGACGAGATGGTCTCGGTGATCGTGCACAGCCGCGTCGAATTGGTGCTGGTGCCGCTGCCCGAGCGCCTGCTGGTGTACGGCGACGAGGCGGCGCTCAGGGCGATGCTGCGCAACCTGCTGGAAAACGCGATGCGTCACGTGCCGTCCGGCGGCATGGTGGAGCTGGCGCTGTCGCGGGCGGGACGGATGGCTGTGATCGATGTCGCCGACAACGGACCGGGCATCCCGCCCGAACGCCGGCATGCCCTGTTCGAGCGCTTCCATCGCGAGCCCGGCACGCGCGGCGATGGCTACGGCCTCGGGCTTTCCATCGTGCAGCGCGCGGCGCTGATGCACCACGCACGGATCGAGCTGCTCGATTCGCGCTTCGGCAGCGGGCTGCACGTGCGGGTCAGCCTGCCCCTGCACGGCGACGAAGCGGCGCGCGACCGCTAGGCCGGATGGCCGCGTCGGCTGCCTGTTCGGATCTGTCATGGCGCTGCTCCTTCGGTTTCCGTTTACCGCTCGAAAAGCGGCCCCCCCGATAACCGGGGGGACCCGCGCCGGCCCGGGGCGAGAGAGGGGAAGAGTCCCGGGCTGCCGCGGTCCGGAACCCGCTGGGGAGCGCGTCCGGACAAGTACAGATTGCTGCGCCGGGCGGCCTGCGTATGTAGGCCGATGCCGGCACGGCGCGTACGTCGGATGCGCGCAGCCATGCGCGGCATCGCCATGGCCGCGTAGGCGCCATCGCCGGGGGTCGGAACCGGCGATACCCCGTCCCCATGGATTCGTGCTTAAGTGATCGCACCACCTGCCCCACGACGCGCCATGAACATGCAGGCCCTCGCCCCGCGTCTGTATGCGCCGCTGCTGGCGGCGCACTTCGCCGTGCTGGCGACCGAGCCGCCGCGCGTGCTGAGCTGGAGCTATGCGCTGGTGCTGGCCGTACTCGGCCTCACCCTGATCCTGGGCATCCGGCGCATCGGCCTGAGCCTCCCGCACAACCGGCCGCTGTGGTCGCTGCTGCTGGCCGCACTGTTCAGCCAGGGCGCGGCCTTCGTGCTGCTGTTCGTCGATTCGCTGGCCAATCCCCAGGGCACCCTGGTGGCCTTCGACCCCACTTTCTATTTCTGCATGAGCAGCCTGCTGCTCACCCTCGCCGCCACCTACGACCCGGTGCCGCCGGTGTACCGCTGGACCGGGCTGCTGGATGCCGCGCTGGCGGTGTTCATCGCCTTGATGTTCTACGGCCTGGTGCGCGCCCTGGTTGCCGGCGCCGAGGCGCAACCAGAGAACGCGCGCGCGATCATGTGGATGTTCGACGGCATGGCGCTGTTCGTGGCGGTATTCGCCTCGCTGCGCCTGCTGGGCGCGCGCCGCCGCGACGAGCGGCGCTTCTTCGTGGTGCTCGCCGCCTTCGCCTGGATCGAGCTGTTCGCGCCGGCGGCGCATAACCGCTTTGTGCTGTCCAGCGAGTCGTACCTGCCAGAGTTTTTGCTGAGCGTCCCGTTCGCCCTGCTCGGCCTGCTGCTGAGCCGGCGCCGCGGCGACTGGCTGCGCGGCTACCGGCCCTCCACCCGCGCCCGCTACCTGGCCGGCAGCATCAGTCCCTTCGTCCTCAGCCTTGCACTGTGCCTGCTCGCCTTCGGCTATCTGCATCGCATCCCCGCGGTGGCGGTGGGCGCGCTGGTCGCCGGCATCGCCTCGTACGCGCTGCGCGCCGCGCTGATGCTGGGCAAGCGCCTGTCCTCGGAAGACGAACTCAAGCGCCTGCACCACGGCCTGCGCCGCGCGGCGTTGCGCGACGACCTGACCCAGCTGCTCAACCGCCGCGGCTTCTACCGCGCGCTGGACCGCGAATGGGAACGCGCGCGGCGAGTCCACGTGCCGCTGGCGGTGGCGATGCTGGACATCGACCACTTCAAGGCCTTCAACGACACCTATGGCCACCTCGCCGGCGACCAGTGCCTGGCCTCCGTCGCGCAGGCCCTGGCCGGCGAAGCCGCGTCGATGCCGGGCGTCACCGTGGCCCGCGCGGGCGGCGAGGAATTCGTGGTGCTGATCAGCGGCTACCTGCCGCATGCCGCCGGCGCCCTGCTGGAACAACTGCGCGAGCGGGTGGAGGCACTGCGCATCCTGCATGTGCGCGGCGTGCGCGGCTTCGTCACGGTCAGTGCCGGGATCGCGTCCAGCGAGCTGGCGCGGTATGGCGACGCCGAGGCGATGCTCAGTGCGGCGGACGCGGCGCTTTACACGGCGAAGCGGGCGGGGAGGAATCAGGTGGCGTGGGCGGAGGTGCCGGGGACGGAGGCGTTGTCGTGATGTCCGCCCACCGGGCGTAGGACGTAGGTTGGGGTGAGCCGCAGGCGAACCCCAACGGGCGCCTGGTGAAACCGCATGCCCGTTGGGGTTCGCCTGCGGCTCACCCCAACCTACGCCGCTATGGTCCGAATGCCGGTCGTCCCTGGTCGTCCCAGGTGAACTTCTGCATATACGGCGCGCGCCTGGAGGTGCACTTCCAATCCGGCCCGCCATTGGCATGGAACACGATCCAGTCGGTCCCGTCGGCGGCCTTGAAGAAACCGTTGTGCCCCGTCGCATATACGCCGTCCTGCGGCGAGCTTTTCAGCACCGGCAGCGGCGACTTCGACCAGGAAGCCGGCTTGAGCAGGTCCGCATCGCTGTCGGCGCTCAACATCCCGATCGAATAATCGTCCGACCAGCACGCGCTGGCCGAATACGTGAGGAATACCTTGCCGCGTGGCCCGGGAAGGAATTCCGGCGCCTCCAGGATCTTCCGCCCGCCCCGCATCTCCCACGGGAACGTCGGTGCCGCGATGTCCACCTCCGGCCCGGCCAGCGTCCACGGATCGCGCATCGGCGCGATGACCAGGTCGCTGTGATCGCCCACGTAGGCCGAGTACACGAAGTACAGCTTGCCGCGATGCTCGAACACCGTGCCGTCGATGCCGCTGAGCCTGGTGCGCAGCATGCCCTTGTCCAACCAGCGGCCCTGGGTCGGATCCGCCGAGGCGTTCTCCAGCACGAACACGTGCCGGTGGGCGTCGTCGTTGTGCGCCTTGTCGGCGGCGGAGTAGTACAGGTACCACTTGCCGCCGATCAGATGCAGCTCCGGCGCCCAGATCGCCGCGGAGTTGGGGCCGCTGGCCGGCGCGCGCCACACTGTCACCGGCGCAGCCTGCGCCAGCTTCGCCATGTCGCGCGTCTTCCACAGCGAGATGCGGTCGCCCTGGGTATGCATGTAGTAGTACACGCCGTCGCGCTGGGTCACCCAGGGATCGGGGCCGGACGGCAGCAGCGGGCCGACCGGCTTGGCGGCCTGCGCCAGCGGCATGGCCGCCAGCAACAGGGTGAACAGCAAGGCATGACGCTTCACTTGCCTTTTCCTCCCGAACGCGACGCGGCATCGCCGTCGACTTGCAGATAATCGATATCGAGCACGTGCGCGCCGCCTTCGATATCGATGGTGTTGAAGCCGGGCAGCAGCGGCGCGGTGAGCGTCGCCACCTGCCCGCCGTCCGTCGCCTGTTCGATCGTCGCAGGCATGCGCGCACCGTTCACCGCCAACACCGGCGTGGCCGGCAAGCCCACGTCGGCGTAGCGCACCCGCAAGCTGTGCACGCCGGCCGTGGCATGCACGAGGAAGCGCAGCCGCGCCTCGCCGCCCTGCCCCAGCCGCGCCTTGCGCAGGTTGGAAGCGGCCGGATCCGGCACCACGGCGGCGCCGGCCAGTTCCGCGTCCTCGGCTTCATAGCGATCGAAGCGCAAGGGCGCGATGGCCGACAGCATCTCGTTGCGCGACGCATGCTCCGGCGCATCCGCCGCGGATGACGATGTCACGTGCAGGTACGAACCGTCGCCGCGCTCCAGCAATGCCTGGGTCCAGCCCGCGTGGATATTGCCGCTGCGCTTCTGCACCGGCGCGCGCACTTCCCACCAGGGGCCGCGGCCGGAGGCATTGTTCCAGTACAAGGTGCGCCCGCCTTCGTCGCCACCGCCACCGGCGCGTTGCGCCGACACCACGATCACGCCTTCCGGTCCGCCTTGCGGAAACCACTGCAGCACCGGACACGCCGCCGGCCAGAAGCCGGACAGCGTCATCACCGGCTCGCCGTGCCGCTGCGGATCGCCCCAGTCCAGCCCGTCGCGGCTGAACTTGATGAATACCTGGCCATTGCGCGGCCCGTCGATATTCTCGTACGTCATCGCATAACGGTGATCCGGCAGGCGCGTGACGATGGCCATGCCGGGCCGCTGCACGCCGCCGGGAATCGCCACGTCCCACACTTCCTGGCCCCAGCTGCGACCGCCGTCGGTGGAGACCTTGTGCGCCAGCAACTGGTTGTAGCCCTCGCCCTTGTGCTGCTCGCTGGAGTAATAGGCGACCAGGCGCCCATCGTCCAGCAGGTGCACGTTCGGCTCCCACACGCCCTTGTTGTCCTTGTCCTCGGGACGGCCGCCGCCCTGCACGATGGAGCTGCGATAACGCCAGCTCTTGCCGCCGTCGGTGGACACGTACATCTGCAGGTCCTCGACATGGACGCGGCCGCGCTCGTCGTTGCGCGTGGCGTTGGCCGAGAGCAGCAGCGTGCCGGCCGGCAGGTCGGCGGTGGCGCGCGGCAACTCGGCAATGTGCGGTTGCCAGCGCAGCTGCCACTGCTTGTCGCCGGCGTGCGGCTGGTCGGTGACATTCATCAGGAAGCGCCAGTGCGCACCTTCGTCGCGGCTTTCCCACAACGGAATGCCGGCCATGCCGTCCTGCTCGAACACCATCAGCAGGCGGTCATGCTCCGATCCGGCGCGCACCACCGACGCATAACCGGTGCCGTCGGCGATGCGCTCGCCGGCCACGCGCTCGTCGGCATGCGCCGCCAGCGAAGCCAGCGCGAACGCCAGCGCGAACATCGTTCGTTTCATCCACTTGCCTCCGAATAAAAAAGGCGGGCGGCCACGCCACGACGCCGCCCGCCGGGGAGGAATCACATCTTGAAGCGCACGCCCAGGCCCAGGGTGCGGTCCTGGTAGCGGATGTCGCGCGGCCGCGTGGTGCCGTCGCCCCACCACTGGTGCAGGTTGGCGCCGAAGATATTGGTCGCGTTGAGCACCACGGTGAAGTTCTGGTTGACGTCGTAGCCCAGCGAGAAGTCCACCTGGTTGGCCGGCTTGATCTCGTCGTTCACACCCGCCACCGTCGGCTGGTTGAAGCCCTGGATGTAGCGGCTGCGGTAGTTGTAGGCCAGGCGCGCGGACCAGCCGTACTTCTCATACATCAGCACCGCGTTGTAGTTGTTCTTCGACACGTTCTGCAGCGGCGAGGCGGTGATCGGCCCGCCGATGTATTGCGGCGAACGCGTGGAGCCCTCGATATAGGTGTAGTTGAACTGCGCGCCCAGGCCGCTCCATACGCCAGGCAGGAAGTCGAAGAACTGCTGGTAGGCGAATTCTGCGCCGTCGAGATGCCCGGAGCCCGCGCTCTGCGGCGAGTTCAGCTGGTACGGCTGGCCGCCGATCGTCACGTCGGTGATGTAGTTCTGGATGTAGCCATTGATGTCGCGGTAGAACACGCCGCCACTGATATAGCTGGCCGGACCGAAGTACCACTCCAGCGAGGCGTCATAGTTGTTGCTGCGGATCGGCTTCAGGTTCGGATTGCCGCTGCTGGCCACGCCGGCGCGGTTGATCGTGCCGGGATTGAGCGAGATCGACGGATTCAACTGGCCGAAGCCCGGATAGGTCAGCGTCTTGGCCGCCACCACGCGCAGCTGCAGGTCGTCGCGCAGATGCAGGTTGAAGCTGAGGTTCGGCAGGTAGACCGGCGCGCTGGTGGAAGCGGTCAGCGGCGAGTAGACGCCGGTGGACGCGTCGAACGAGAACGCATCGAGATGGCGCTTCACGCGCTCCACCCGCATGCCCATCAGGCCGTCGTACGGCAGGCCGAACAATTCGTTGCCGTAGCCGAACTGCAGGTAGCCGGCGTACGACTTCTCCTGGATGTGATAGAAGCGGCCCGGATTCTCCGGCGCCAGCCCGTTCGGCAGGCCGTACAGCCCGCGGATCGCATCGGCATTGTTGACCAGGAAGTTGTAGCAGCCGCTCAGCCAGGACACCGGAATCGCATCGGTAGTCGGCTGGTTGCAGAAATAACCGTTCGGGAAGCGCGCCACCACCTGGTTGGCGGGGTTCGGGTTGAGCGCGATCTGGCCGGTGCCGCCCGGCGGCGGCGTGGAGATCTCGACGCTGCCGCGGTACTCGGCCTTGTGGTCGGAATAGCGCAGGCCGAAATCCATGTACTGGAAGAAGTCGCCGCCCAGGTCATAGGTGCCGTCGCCGCGCCACGCGGTCTGTTCGCCGCGCTGGTTGTTCCAGGTCTGGAACAGGCCGTTGAGGTAGTAGTTCGACGGGTTGAGCTGCGGATTGCCGCCCAGCGTCCAGTTCTGCGCGCCGTTCCACACCGTGGTGACCGGTCCCTTCAGGAAGGTGTCGACGATGAAGGTCTGGTCGTGGAACGAACTGGAATTGAAGGACAGGTCGGTGGACAGGTTGAGCCTGTCGCCATGCCACTTCATGCCGATCGAGTTCTGGATGTCATGGCCCCACTGCTCGTGCGCCTGCGTGCTGGTGGCGGCGTAGGTGTCGCCGGTCCACATGCCGCTGGAGGCGTCGCAGATGCGCTGGCCGTAATACGGCGAACCGGTCAGCTGGTCGGCATAGCAATGGTTGGTGACCGACAGGCTGGACGGATTGACCACGCCCACCGGGAAGCTGAAGTAATACGGCTGGTTGTAGCGGTCCGAATCCCAGGTGTAGAGGCCTTCGATATAGACCTCGGTGTCCTTGTTCGGCTTCCACTGCAAGGCGTAGTTGGCTTCCTGGCGCTTGCGGCTGCCGATGTTGTAGTCGGCGCCCCAGCCGTTGGGCACGGAGATCAGGTCGCCGGCGGAGGTGCGGATCGGTGCGCCGTTGCCGCCGGTGAGCACCTTGGGGAAGTCCGCCCACACGGCGTTGTACTCATAGCGCTGCTTGTCATAGCCGACGTTGAGCAGCGCACCGAACTCGCCGGCGTCGGTGTGCCAGCGGTTGCTCAGCAGCAGGCTGCCGTTGGGATCGGTGTGGCCGCCGTACTTGCTGTGCGTGCCGGTAAGCGTCGCCGCCACCTTGCTGCCGTCGAAATCCAGCGGGCGGTACAGCTGCATGTCGACCAGGCCGGCGATGCCGCCGTCGGGCAGGCTGGCTTCGCTGGTCTTGTAGACCTGCACGGTCTTCACCGCGGTCGCCGGCAGGTTCTGGAAGGCGAACGCACGGCCCACGCCGCTGAAGATCTCGCGGCCGTTCAAGGTGGTGATCACGTTGGGCAGGCCACGGATCACCACCGAGCTGGTCTCGCCCTGGAAACCCTGCGCGATCTGCACGCCGGTGATGCGCTGCATGGCGTCGGCCACGCTGTTGTCGGGCAGCTTGCCGATGTCCTCGGCGACGATGGAATCGACCACCATGCGCGAGTCCTGCTTGAGCGCCTGCGCGCTCTGCAGGCTTTCGCGCAGCGGCGTCACCACCACGCCGGAGAGATTCACCGCATTCTGGGTGGAAGCCTGGTCGGCGGTACCCGCCTTCTTCTTGGCCGGCGCCTGGCCGGCGGGTGCGGCCTGGTCAGTGGACTGTTGCGGATCGGCGGCCTGGTCGGCGGGCTTGGTATCGGCCGCGTAGGCAGGTGCCAGCGCGGCGGCGATGGCGATCGCGAGCAGGGACAGCGGGATGCGGTAGCGAGTCATGGAATGAACCTCCCCGGTTTTCGGAGTCAAAGCGACGCCGGCGCGTGCCGGCGGCATGCGTTTGGAAGAAAAGAAGGCGGCCCGCTCCAGCGGGCGCGCCGATGTGGCGCGCGTGGCTTAGCGCGTCTTAAGAAGCGTCCCTACCGGATAGCTCGCCGCCTCCGCCGGCACCACGCCGCGCGGTGCATGCGACAGTGCGCGCAGGATCTCGGCCTCGCGCTGGCGGTACGGCGTGCCGTCGCCATGCAGCAGGTCGTGGAACCACAGCGTCGGCGGCTGCAAGGTGTACGGCCGCTGCCAGGAATCCCACGGCATGATGGTCTGCGACTTGCCGTCGACGAAGCCCCAGTTGACCATGCCCACGTCGAGCCGCTTGGCCAGCGGCAGCACGCCGTCGATGGTCGAGCCGTTGCCGCGCGCCATGTACTCGGTGCAGATCAGCGGACGGCCATAGCCTTCCAGCTGCTTCACGCGGCGGGCGAATTCCTCCGGCCAGCCGTAGTTGTGGAAGCTGATTACATCGGACTGCTCGACCTGGGTGCGCTCGACCGCATCGAGTTTCGCAGGATCCGACCAGTCCTCGTGTTCCCACAGGCCGCTGGTCAGCGGCTGCGTCGGCGACGCGCTGCGCGCCCAGGCGAATACCTGCGGCAGCAGCTTGGCGACCAGGGTGAACTTGTCCTTCGGCTCCTTCGCGTCGTAGTTGCCGCCGCCGGGATTGTTCGGCTCGTTCCACACATCCCAGGCGAGCACGCGCGGATCCTTGGCGAAGCTGCCGACGATGTCTTTCACGTACTGCTCCAGGCGCGGGTACTGGCTGGGATCGGCCAGCGCCACGCCCGGGCTCTGCACCCAGCCGGAGTTGTGCACGCCGGGGATCGGCGGATGCTGGGCGCCGAGCTTCGGCTCCGGATCCCAGCACGAATCGAACAGCACGAAGATCGGCTTGATGTGGTGCTTGTCGGCGATGGCGAGGAACCGGTCGATGCGCTGCTTGAAGCCGGCGGCATCCTGCTGCCACAGCAGGTCGTGCAGGAACACGCGCATGGTGGTCATGCCCAGCTGCTGCGCCCAGCCCAGTTCCTGGTCGATGCGTGCGGCATCGAAGGTATCGGCCTGCCACATCTCCAGCTCGTTGATCGCGTTGGCCGGCAGATAGTTGCTGCCCAGCGGCCAGGCTTGCCTGGCGTACCAGGCTTTGGCTTCGGCGGGCGTCCAGCGCGCGGTGCTTTCCCGCGCCAGGGACACGGGCGTGGCGAGCAGCGCCGCCAGTCCCAGAGCCGTCGCCATCAATGCATGCTTCATTTCGAACTCCCCTTTTTCAGACGATCTCCGGTCCCTGCCGGAGGCCTTGGGTTGATATCCGGGCAAAGCGCTCCCGCGACGCCCGCTCGGGGCGTCTTCGCTCGATCGCTGCGGCGGGCGCCTGCCTGCCCGTCAGTGCTTGCCTTGCACCGGCTCCGTGCCGAACTCGTACACGATGGTGTGGCGGTATGCCTGCCCCGGCGCCAGCCGCGCCGAGCCGAACGCCGGCTGATTGGGCGTATCGGGATGGAACTGCGGCTCGAGCGCGAAGGCGTCGCCCTGGCGGTACACCTGACCGCCGGTGCCGACGCTGGTCGCATCGAGGAAGTTGCCGGAATAGAACTGCAGGCCCGGCATGGTGGATCTGAGCGTCATCACGCGGCCGGAGGCCGGATCTTCCACTTTGGCGACGACCCGCGGCTCCTTCGCCACGTCGTGCGCGATGACGAAGTCGTGGTCGTAGCCGCGGCCGTTGAGCAATTGCGGATCCGGCGTGCGGATGTCGCGGCCGATCGGCTTGCCCTGGCGGAAATCGAATGGCGTGCCGGCCACCGGCTTGAACTGACCAAGCGGAATCGAAGTGGCGTCGATCGGCAGGAAGGTCTCGGCCGGAATGGTGAGCTTCTGCGCCATCACCGAGCCGGAACCCTCGCCGGAGAGATTCCAGTAGGCGTGATTGGTCAGGTTGACGATAGTGGGCTGGTCGGTGCTCGCGCGGTATTCGATGGTGAGGCGGTTGTGCGCGTCCAGCGCATAGATGGCGGTGGCGGTGAGCTTGCCGGGGTAGCCCATGTCGCCGTCGGGGCTGACATAGGTCAGCGTGACGCTGGCGCCGTCGGCGCCGCTCTTCACTTCGCCCACCGTCCACAGCACCTTGTCGAAACCCTTGCCGCCGCCGTGCAGCGAATTGGGGCCGTCGTTGACCGGCACCTGGTAGGCGTGGCCGTCCAGCACGAAGCGGCCCTTGGCGATGCGGTTGGCATAACGCCCCACCGTGGCGCCGAAGTACTGCGGCTTCTTCAGATAGTCATCGAGCTTGGCGTAACCCAGCAGGATATTGGCGCCCTTGCCGTGGCGATCCGGCGCGACCACTTCCTGCAGGCTGGCGCCATAGGCAATGACGCGGACGCGCAGCCCATGGCCGCTGTCGAGCACCACGGCATCGACCTTGGTGCCATCGGGCAGCGCCCCGAATGCTTTGCGCTTCGCTTCCACCGCCTGCACCGTCGTCGCCATCGTCATCGCCATCGCACCCAAGGAACCCAGGAGCATCGCACGTCGCATGTCGCATTTCCCCTTCGCCACCCTTACGGGACGGGGCATGCAATCACATTGTATGATTATCGTGCAAGTGATCTTCGGCGCGATTTTTCGGCCTTGCGCGACGCAACATCGGTTATCCGGATGACATCGCTTCGCGTTTTCGTTTGGTCATTTCAGGCCATTGCGCGACTTCCCTAGACCCGAAATTTTCGCAATCGACCTGAGAAATATCGCAATGCGTCATCGCTGACGAATAGCCGTCCATGTGACGAAGTGTCCGAAAGTGCGCTCGACGCTTGGCAGGAACCGAGCGAAGTGCTTATAGTCGGTTTGTATGACAAACGACCCGGCGCCGCGAAAGCCGGGCAGCTGCGGCACCGCCGCCTCTCGCGTCAGAGAGACATTGGGGAACGAGGAATTCATGAAGAAGCCGTCCGCCGTTCGCACCTTGTACGGACATGTGATGCACGAACTCGGCCAGCGCATCGTCAGCGGACGGGTCAAGCCGGGCGACGTGCTTCCGCGCGAGGAAACCCTGGCGGAAAACCTCGGCGTCAGCCGCACCGCCTTGCGCGAAGCCTTGAAGGTGCTGTCGGCCAAGGGCCTGATCGCCTCGCGCACCGGCGTGGGTGCGCGCGTGCAGGAAGAACGCTACTGGAACCAGTTGGATTCCGACGTGCTGGCCTGGCGCTGCGCCTCCATGCCCACCGACGATTTCGTCGAGAAGCTGGTGGAGATGCGCGAACTGATCGAACCGGCCGCCGCGGCCTCCGCCGCGCGCCACCGCACCGCGGCGCAACTGGCCGAGATCGACGCCGCCTACCAGGCGATGGATGCCGCGCAGACCCTGGATGCCTGGACCGAAGCCGACGTGCGCTTCCACGACGCCGTGCTGCATGCCACCGGCAACGAGCTGCTGCATTCGCTGTTCTCGGTGGTGGAAACCGCGTTGAGTGCGTTCTTCAGCCTGTCCGCGCGCAGCGCGGGCGACTTCAAGTATTCGCTGCCCTACCACCACCAGGTGCTGGAGGCGATCCGCCGCAAGCAACCGGAAGTGGCGCGCAAGGTAATGCTGGCGATGATCGCCGACTCGCGCGACAACATGCGCCGCAGCCGCCCGCGCACGCGCCGGAAGGCTTCGGCGTGAGCGCCGGCCTGATCGGCCTGGATTGGGGCAGCACTCATCTGCGCGCTTATCTGTACGGCGCGGATGGCCATGCGCTCGAGTCGCGCGCCCTGCCCCACGGCATTCGCCAACTGCCGGCAGGAGGGTTTCCGGAAGCGTTCTCCAGCGCCGTGCGCGACTGGCCCGCGTTGCCGGTGCTCGCCTGCGGCATGGTCGGCAGCCGCAACGGTTGGCAGGAAGTGCCTTATCTGGATACGCCCACCGGCGTCGAGCGGCTGGCGCAGCACCTGACCCGCATCGCGGCGCCGGACGGCCATGCGCTCTATCTGGTACCCGGCCTGCACGACACGCACCGTCCCGACGTGATGCGCGGCGAGGAAACCCAGATCGCCGGCGTGCTGGCGCGCGAACCGGCCACCACGCGCCTGCTGCTGCCCGGCACGCATAGCAAGTGGGTGCGCCTGCGCGACGGCATCGTCACCGATTTCGCCACGGTGATGACCGGCGAGCTGTACGGCTTGCTGCGGCAGCATTCGATCCTGGGCGCTGCGCTGCCGGAGGCGCGCGACGACGCCGACGCCTTCCGCCGCGGCGTCGCCGCCGCGCGCGGCAGCGGTCCGGCCGGCGCGCTGTCGCTGCTGTTCTCCGCGCGCGCGCTGATGCTCGACGGCGTGCTCGATCCCGCCGCGGTGCCCGACTATCTGTCCGGCCTGCTGATCGGCGAAGAGCTGCGCATGGCCCTGGCCGCCGGCTGGGCCGACGCCGACGACGCCATCCCGATGGTCGGCGAAGGCCCGCTGTGCGACCGCTACCGCCGCGCCGCCGACACGTTCGGCCTGCGCCTGGCGCGCGCGCCGGACGGCACCACCGCCGACGGCCTGTGGCGCATCGCCGCCGCGGCCGGCCTCGTTCCCGCGCCCGCGACCATCACCTCATGAGTGCCTTACCGCCCATGCATACCTGGCTGCAAGACCTGCCGCTGGTCGCGATCCTGCGCGGCCTGCATCCCGACGAAGCGGTGGCGATCGGCGGCGCGCTCGCCGGCGCCGGCTTCCGCGTGCTCGAAGTGCCGCTCAATTCGCCGGAACCCTGCATCAGCATCCGCCGCCTGGTCGACGCCCTCGGCGACGATTACCTGATCGGCGCCGGCACGGTGCTCGATCCGGCGCGCGTGAAGGACATCGCCGATGCCGGCGGCCGCCTGATCGTGATGCCGCACGCCGACGTCGCTGTGATCCGCGCCGCCAAGCAGGCCGGCCTGTATTGCGTACCGGGCGTCGCCACGCCGACCGAGGCGTTCGCCGCGCTCGCCGCCGGCGCCGACGCGCTGAAACTGTTCCCCGCCGAGCAGTCCTCGCCCGCCGTGCTCAAGGCCTGGCGCGCGGTGCTGCCCAGGCACGTGCCCATGCTGCCGGTCGGCGGCATCGCGCCCGACAACATGGCGCCGTGGCTGGCCGCCGGCGCCGCCGGCTTCGGCATCGGCTCGTCGCTGTACGCCCCCGGCCGCCCGGCCGTCGACGTCGCCGCCCGCGCGCGCGACTTCGCCGACGCCTGGCGGCATCTACACCCTGCTTCGCAAGGAAACCGCGCATGAAGATCATCCGCCTCACCACCTTTCTGGTTCCCCCGCGCTGGTGCTTCCTGCGCATCGACACCGATGCGGGCATCAGCGGCTGGGGCGAGCCGGTCGTCGAGGGTCGCGCACACACGGTGGCGGCGGCGGTCGACGAGCTGTCGGACTATCTGATCGGCAAGGACCCGCACCATATCGAGGACCTGTGGAGCGTGATGTACCGCGCCGGCTTCTATCGCGGCGGCCCGATCCTGATGAGTGCGATCGCCGGCATCGACCAGGCGCTGTGGGACATCAAGGGCAAGGACCTGGGCCGTCCGGTGTACGACCTGCTCGGCGGCCCGGTGCGCGACCGCATCCGCGTGTACTCGTGGATCGGTGGCGACCGACCGGCCGACACCGCGCGCGCGGCGATGGAAGCGGTGGCGCGCGGCTTCACCGCGGTCAAGATGAACGCCACCGAGGAAATGCAGTATGTCGACAGCTTCGACAAGGTCGAGCGCGTGCTTGCCAACGTGCAGGCGGTGCGCGATGCGGTCGGTCCGCACGTGGGCCTGGGCCTGGACTTCCACGGCCGCGTGCACAAGCCGATGGCCAAGGTGCTGATGCGCGAGCTGGAACCGTACAAGCTGATGTTCATCGAGGAACCGGTGCTGTCCGAATACCTCGAATGCATTCCCGAGCTCGCCTCCATCTCGCCCGCGCCGATCGCGCTGGGCGAGCGCCTGTATTCGCGCTACGACTTCAAGCGCGTGCTGGAAACCGGCGGCGTGGACATCCTGCAGCCCGATCCCTCGCACGCCGGCGGCATCACCGAGACGCGCAAGATCGCCGCGATGGCCGAAGCCTACGACGTGGCTATCGCCCTGCACTGCCCGCTCGGCCCGATCGCGCTGGCGGCCAACCTGCAGATCGACGCGGTGAGCCACAACGCCTTCATCCAGGAGCAGAGCCTGGGAATCCACTACAACGCCTCCAACGACCTGCTCGACTACGTCAGCGACCGCAGCGTGTTCGCCTACCAGGACGGCTACGTCACCATGCCCACCGGCCCTGGCCTGGGCATCACCGTGAACGAGGAATACGTCGCCGAGCGCGCCGCCGAAGGCCATCGCTGGCGCAATCCGCTGTGGCGCCATGCCGACGGCAGCGTGGCGGAGTGGTGAGCATGAGCCAGTTCGCTACCTACCCCAGCCTGATCGATCGCCATGTCTTCGTCAGCGGCGGCGCCACCGGCATCGGCGCCGCCTTCGTCGAGCACTTCGCGCGCCAGGGCAGCCGCGTGACTTTCGTCGACATCGACCGCGAGCACGCCGAGGCGCTCGCGCAGAGCCTGGCTGGCGAACGCCACGCGCCGCGCTTCCTGCCCTGCGACATCACCGATCTCGATGCGCTGCAGGCGTCGATCGCCGCCGCGCGCGAAGCGCACGGCCCGGTTGCCGTGCTGGTGAACAATGCCGCCAATGACGTGCGCCATACCTTCGGCGATACCACTGGCGAGCAGTTCGACCGCAGCATCGCCATCAACCTGCGCCACCAGTATTTCGCCACCCAGGCCGTGCGCGAGGACATGCGCGCACTTGGCGGCGGCTCGGTGATCTGCCTGGGCTCCACCGGCTGGATGAAAAAGAACGCCGGCTATCCGATCTATGCGATGGCCAAGTCGGCAGTGCACGGCCTGGTCAACGGCCTGGCGCGCGAGCTCGGCCACGATCGCATCCGCATCAACGCGCTGGTGCCGGGCTGGGTGATCACCGAGAAGCAGCGCCGCCTGTGGCTGGACGCGGCGGGCGAAGAAGAAATCAAGCGCGTGCAGTGCCTGCCCGGTTATCTGATGGCCGAGGACCTGGCGCGCGCCGCGCTGTTCCTCGGCGCGGACGACAGCCGCATGTGCACCGGCCAGTCCTTCCTGGTGGACGGCGGCTGGGTATGAACGCGCGCGTCGTCCACCACCCTGCCAATACGCTGGGCGAGGGCATCCTGTGGTGCGAACGCGAGCAGGCGCTGTACTGGACCGACATCCAGGCCGCGACCTTGTGGCGGCACCGGCCGGCCGACGGCGCGACGCGCAGTTGGGAGATGCCCGAACGCCTCGGCTGCCTGGCGCTGTGCGAAGCCGATGGCTGGCTGTTGCTCGGGCTCGCCACGCGCCTGGCGTTCTTCCGTCCGGAAGACGACCTGCTGCTGCCGCTCGTCTCGGTGGAACCGGACCTGCCCACCCGCCTCAACGACGGCGCCTGCGATCGCCAGGGCCGTTTCGTGTTCGGCACCCTGCACGAGCCCGCCGCCGGCGAGACGCGCCAACCGATCGGTGCGTTCTACCGCCTCAACGCGGACCTCACGCTGGAGCGGCTTAATCTGCCGGGGATCGGCATCAGCAACAGCGTCGCCTTCAGTCCCGACGGCCGCACCATGTATTTCTGCGACTCGCCCTCCCGTGTGATCCAGTGCTGCGACTACGGCGACCGCTGCGGCGAGCCGCGCGTGTTCGCCCGCGTGGACGACGAGCGCGGCGAGCCGGACGGCTCGGCGGTGGATGCGCAGGGCTGTCTGTGGAATGCGCAATGGGGCCTGGGCCGCGTGGTGCGCTACGCGCCGGACGGCCGGGTCGACCGCATCGTCGAGGTGCCGGCCACGCAACCTACCCGTCCGGCCTTCGGCGATTCGCCGCTGGACACGCTTTACATCACCAGCGCACGCGATGGCCTGTCCAGCGCGGCGTTGGCGACGCAACCGCTGGCCGGCGCGCTGTTCGCGGCGGACGCCGGCGCGAGCGGCCTGCCCGAACCGCGTTTCCGCGGAGCGCCGCCCGGTTTCGGGCGCTCCTCCTGATCCATCGTTCGCTCTCATCCATCGGCGGTTCACCCTTCACGCCAGCGAGGTCGTCAGTTCCATGAACTCCCAAGCCATCGCCACACCCACCGCCCACGTCAAGGGCACCGTGATCTATACCTGCGTGCTCGCCGCGCTGGCCGGCCTGATGTTCGGGCTGGATATCGGCGTGATCTCCGGCGCCTCGCAGTTCATCAAGGCAGAGTTCGCCATCAGCGACCACACCATCGAGTGGATCGTCAGCTCCATGATGTTCGGCGCCGCGGTAGGCGCACTGGGCGCCGGCTGGCTGTCCTCGCACCTGGGCCGCAAGCGTTCGCTGATCCTGGGCGCGATCCTGTTCGTGATCGGCTCGCTGCTGTGCGGGCTGGCCTGGTCGCCGGAAACCCTGATCGCCGCGCGCGTGATCCTGGGCCTGGCCATCGGCATCGCCACCTTCACCGCGCCGCTGTACCTGGCCGAAGTGGCGCCGGAGCATATCCGCGGCGCGATGATCTCCACCTACCAGCTGATGATCACCATCGGCATCCTGGTCGCCTTCCTCTCCGACACCGCGCTCAGCTACCACGGTGCCTGGCGCTGGATGCTCGGCGTCATCGCCATTCCCGGCGCATTGTTCCTGCTCGGCGTGCTCGGCCTGCCCGACAGCCCGCGCTGGCTGATGATGCGCGGCCGCCGCGACGAAGCGATCGACGTGCTGCGCCGCCTGCGCGGCGACGAGGTGGTGGTGGCGCGCGAGGCCGCCGACATCGAGGAGCAGCTCAAGACCCCGCAGCGCGGCTGGGACCTGTTCGCGGAAAACCCCAATTTCCGCCGCTCGGTGTTCCTGGGCGCGCTGCTGCAGATCATGCAGCAGTTCACCGGCATGAACGTGGTGATGTACTACGCGCCGCGCATCTTCCAGGAAATGGGCTACGACACGGCCGCGCAGATGTGGTTCACCGCCCTGGTCGGCCTGACCAACGTGCTGGCCACCTTCATTGCCATCGCCCTGATCGACCGCTGGGGCCGCAAGCCCATCCTCTACACCGGCTTCGCCGTGATGGCGGTGGGCCTGGGCGTGGTGGGCGCGCTGATGAACGGCGGCATCAACGGCCAGACCGAGCAGTACACCTGCGTGGCGATGCTGCTGTTCTTCATCGTCGGCTTCGCCATGTCCGCCGGCCCGCTGGTGTGGACGCTGTGCTCGGAGATCCAGCCTTTGAAGGGCCGCGACTTCGGCATCGGCGTCTCCACCTTCACCAACTGGATCACCAACATGGTGGTCGGCTTCACCTTCCTCAGCCTGCTCAACACCATCGGCAACGCTTCGACGTTCTGGCTGTATGCCGCGCTCAATGCGGTGTTCATCGTGCTGACGTTCTGGCTGGTGCCGGAAACGAAGGGCGTGACGCTGGAGCAGATCGAGCGGAACCTGATGGCTGGCAAGCGGCTGCGCGACATCGGCCGGTAACGTTTCGACCGGCCCCTCTCCCGCCGGGAGAGGGGTTGGGGCGAGGGTACGGGCGGAGTGGTGCGCCTCACTCCGCCCGTACCCTCATCCGGCTGCCGCCACCTTCTCCCGAAGGGAGAAGGATTCCAGTCTGGGATTCGATACAAGCACGATCGCTACGTGCAGTAGTCAAAGCGAGGCCGGACCTACCGGCCCGCGCGCACCACGCCTTCACCCACACGCCACCAACTCATCCGGAGAGAACGTCATGCATCGCATCCGTTCCTGGTGGTCCTGTGTACTCAGCGTGTGCCTGTTCGCCTGCATCGGCTCCGCCCACGCGGCAACCGGCACCGTCCTGCAAGGCAGCACCCTCTACCCGCGCGTGGTACGGCTCGAACACGGCCCTGCCAACACCTACGGCCGCCTTATCGCCAGCACCAACGGCATCATCTTCCAGAGCAATGACAACGGCGCCAGCTGGAACCTGCTCGGCCCGGTGCCCACCGCGCCCGGCAGCAGCGAGCGCTGCTGCGCCACGCTGTACGAGCTGCCGCAGCAGGTGGGCTCGCTGGCAGCCGGCACGCTGATCTCCGCCGGCTCCTATTTCTCGGGCGGCAACCCGGCGGTGGAGGTCTACATCAGCACCAACCAGGGCGTGTCGTGGACTTACCACAGCACACCCGCGCTTGCCGCCGACAACAACCATGGCGGCTTGTGGGAACCGGAATTCAGCGTAGCCAGCGACGGCGCGCTGGTGATGTTCTGGTCCGACGAGACCGACCCGTGCTGCAGCCAGAAGCTCGCGCAGATCCGCAGCTACAACGGCAGCACCTGGCAGGACCGGACCGACACCATCCGCAGCACCATCCAGGGCGACCGCCCCGGCATGATCACGGTAAGCAAGTTGCCCAACGGGCATTACTTCATGAGCAACGAGCTGTGCGGACCGGCGGCCTGCACGGTGTTCTCGCGCACCTCCACCGACGGCTGGAACTACGGCGACCCCACCAACATGGGCACGCGGGTGCAGACTGCCGCCGGCCAGTATCTTGAGCACGCTCCGCTCAACCGCTGGAGCCCGTCGGTGCTGTCGGCCAACGGCGCGATCCTGCTGGTCGGCCAGGTGATGTACGAGTCCAACGGCAACGTGTCCGCCTCCAACGGCAAGGTGCTGTTCGCCAACACCAACGTGGACGGCAGCGGCAACTGGTACACCATCGCCGCGCCGGTGCAGGTGCCGGGCGCGTACGACAACTACTGTCCCAACTATTCCTCGGCCCTGCTGCCGGCGGCCGATGGCTCCAGCATCCTGGAACTGGCCTCGGACTACCTCAACGGCGGCTGCATCGTGTACTTCGCCAGCGAACCGTGGAACCGCCTGCCCGCGGACGGCTCGACGCATGCGTTGCAAAGCGTTCAAGCGCCAGCGCTGTGCCTGGACAACACCGGCTGGTCCACCGCCAACAACACCAGCGCGGAACTGTGGGATTGCAACAACCTGTCCGTGCAGAACTGGACCGTGCATGCCAAGGGCGGCGGCTGGTTCAGCATCCAGAACCAGGCGACCGGATTGTGCGTGGACAATACCGGCGGCAGTACATCGCCCGGCAATCTCGTCACCTTGTGGGGCTGCGCCAACAACGCCAACCAGAACTGGCAGTTCATGGACCTGGGCAACGGCAGCTACAAGCTGCTGAACCAGGCCTCGGGTTCGCTGATCCTGGACGACCCGGCCGGCTCGACCACGCATGGAACACAGCTGCAGCTATGGACCGATAACGGCCTGGCGCCGCAGCAGTGGATCCTGCACTGAACCATCGACGTAGGTTGGGGTCAGCCCCAACATCGCCATGCCATATCGGTGCGTGGCACGTTGGGGTTCGCTGCGCTCACCCCAACCTACGCCGCTAACCGTAGGTTGGGGTGAGCCGAAGGCGAACCCCAACATCGCCACGCCATGTCGGTGCACGGCACATTGAGGTTCGCTGCGGCCAATGATTCACCGGCTGTAAGTCAGCGTCCCATACCCCAGCTGATCGAACCCGCCACTGTTCGGCCCGTAATCCCCACCGCCACCCTCCGGCCGTACCTTCGCCGCGAACTCCGCCACCGCCGGCGACTTCAAGCCCTTCAGCACCACGTAGTGGTTGTAGATCAACTCCCACACCGGCCGTGTATTGCCACGGGACGCGGGGGAAATCCCAGGCTGGGTGACATCGCTGTTGCTGTAGCTGATGTAAGGCACGTCCTGGCCCAGGTTGTAGCGCGCAGCATATTCGGCACCTTTGAGCACGCGGTTGTCGTCATAGCCGAACAGATCGTCGCTCTGGTTCCAGGCCATCTGGCAGAACGCGCCCAGCAGCGCGACGTCGAGCATCGAGTGACCCTGGTCGCGGCCGCTTTCCTGCAACTGGCCCAACCCACCGCCATGGAGCTTCCATACCGCATGCTCGATCGCGCCATTGCCGGCGCCGTGGCGGAAGTAGTTCACCGCCTCCCGATAGATGTCGTGGCGATCGGTCAGCACGCCGATGGCGAGCATGCTGCTCATATTGGCCAGGTCCCAGTTGGCCCAGTAGTGATCGACCCGGGCGCCGTTGTGGCGCACCAGGAAATCGTGGTTCATGGGATAGAACACGCTCAGCATCATGTGCTGGAAGCGCGCGACGTCCGCCGGTTTCCAGCCCTTGTAGCCGCGCAGCATCTCGGCGGCGTTCGCCAGCTGGTAACCGTAGATGCCCGAGGCCAGGAAACGATCGGAGTTGCCGCCGATGCCGGTGAGCGTCGCGCCCCAGGCGTTTAACACCTGCACCGCCCTGTCCGCATAGGCCGCATCGCCCGAGACCTTCCAGCGCAGCGCCAGCGCGTACGCCGCGGCGGCATCGTTGAACAGCACGGAGTAGTTCTCCGGATGCGCGCCGTCGCGCCCCCGGTACACCATGCTTTGCGCGCGCGGCTGCCAGCCCAGCGAGGCATGGCGGTTGTCGACCAACCGTTGCCAGCCCGCACTCCACGGCTGCGCACCCTGCGCCACCTTGGTGTGCATGCGCGTGAAATCCTGCCCGGTATGCAGCAGGCCAGGATGCACGAAGGTCGAGCCTTCGGCGCTCGCCGCACCGGCGCCGCAGACCGCGAGCGCCGCCATCATCAGGCGCGCGACCAGCGTCGGCGCGCGCTTACCACCGGACTTCCAATACCGCATCTTTCCAGACCTTCAAAGCGCGACCACTGCGCGGACGCTTTGTAACCGAGGCCGGGCAAGGCGCGCAGCCGTACGGATCGCAAAAGCGGCGATGCATCACACAGGCAAATTCTTTCGAGACCCGATGCGTGCGCTCTAACGGCTGTGGCGCTTCAAGCTCTCTTCCCTCCGTTCGCTCCGGAGGGAAGAGAACCATGCAGCGACGGATTTACTCGGTGGTATCCACCTTCACTTCCACTCGCCGATTCGGCGCGAGGCAGGCGATCAGTTCCGATCGCTTGCCATCCGGGCAGTCCTTCACCTGATCCGCCTTGCCGAATCCTTCGGCAGTCACCACGCCCGCCGGCACGCCCGAGCGCACCAGTTCGGCCTTCACCGACTCGGCGCGCCGCTGCGACAGGTTCTGGTTGTAGGCGTCGCCACCGAGCCGGTCGGTGTAGCCGGCGATGCGCACCGAGCGCAGCTTGTCGCCCTGCCCGCGCAACTCCGCGGCCAGGTCGTCCACCGTGCGGCGGCCTTCCGGCGACAGCTCGGCCTTGTCGAACGCGAACAGCGCATCGGCAGACAGCACGCGCGGCTTGCCCGCCGCGGGCGCGGCCGCAACCGGCGCCGCCGGCTTGGGCTCGTCCAGCAGCGCCGCGCAGGACTCCGGCTTCCAGTAGAAGCTGCGCGCGAGCTTGTTCTCGTCGAACAGCACCTTGTACTGGCACACCGTCACTTCGTCGCTGCCGGGCTTGCGGAAGTTGAACAGGTAGTTCCACTCGCGCACGCCCCACACGCCTTCGCTGAAGTGCGGATAGCCGATCAGGTCCGACACCTGCGGCTTGTTGAGGCCGGCCTTCATCTGCCGGAGGTTGGCCAGGTTGGGGAAGGTGCCGCCCTTGTGCATGGGCGTGGTCGCGCCCGGCTCCGGCCACACCATCTGGCTGGCCGAACCGCCGTCCCTGGCGATGTCGTGGCTGACGTTGCCGCAGGCGGCCAGTGCGAGCACGAGCGAGGCGACGGCGATGTGCTTGATGGAATTACGCATGGATTTGGCTCCTTGGATATCGCTCATGGTCATGCCCGCCCTCACCACACCACGCCCGCACCGACGCCCGCGCCGGTATCGCCGCGCGAGTTGGTGGTGGCGTTGAGCTTGAACACGTAGCGGCCGCTCTCGGTGATGGTGGACACGCCGACGGCGACGCCGGACTCGCCGTGGAAGGTGCCTACCGCCACGGCCGCCGAGCTCTGGTTCGGCTGGTAGGCCTGCGGCAGGCTGGCCATCGCCATCGCCGAGGCGATGCCCGCGTTGGCGCGGTTGCCGATGCGGTTGAGGTCGCGGTCGACCGTCTGGAAGCGCTGGTCGACGTAGTCCTTCGACCAGTTCTTCGCACTCTCGATCGCCTCGTTGAGCTGCCCCACGTTGACTGCGTCGGTGGCGTTGGTGCCGGCTGCCACGTTGGTGATGGTGCGTTCGTTGCCCACCGAGCCCACCGACACCGTATTGGCGGTATTCGCCACCGAGTTGGCGCCGATCGCCACGCTGTTGTCGGCGGTGGCGGTCGAGCCCGCGCCCACCGCGGTGGAGTTGCTGCCGGTAGCGGTGGCGTTCTTGGTGTTGTCGACGCTGGTCTGATAGGTGTTGATGGTGGTGCCGTTACCCGGCCCCTGTGAGGGCAGGTTGTTCACCGTGGTGGTGAGGTTCTGCAGGCTGGTGTACAGCTGTTGCAGGGTCTGGTTGGTGGCGTACAGCTGCGAGCCGTTGATCGCATCCGTGCTGCTCCCGCTGATGCGGCCCGCCGCAACATTGGTCAACGTGCGCTCGGCACCGACCGCGCCGACGCTGACCGTCGAGACCGGCGTAGTACCGGCGAAGTTGTACGTGGTGCCTGCCAGCGTGGTGCTGGCCGTACCGACCGCCGCATCCGTCACCGAACCCGCACCCAGGGCCACGCTGCCGGCGAACGCCGCCTGCGTACCCGCGCCCAGCGCCATCGCCTGGATGCCGTTGGAGGTGGCATTGGTACCCAGCGCCACGCCGTCGGCCAGGTTCACCGTGGCGTTCTGGCCGATCGCCGTGCCGCCCGGAGCGGTCTGCTGCACGATCGCGCCGTTGCCGATGCCCACGCCGTTGTCGCCATTGACCGTGGTCTGCGGACCGACCGCCACCGATTCCGCACCCGCCGCCAACGAATCGCTCGCCGTGGAATTGGCGTGGAAGTACTTGATCGGCGTCACCGAGAACGAACTCATCGCGCCCTTCAGCTGGCGCAAGGTCACCGCGTCCTGGTCCAGCGTGCCGTCCGCCACATTGGTGATCTGGCGGAAGTCGGTGGTATTGCCCACCGATACCGCGCCGAGCAGGTTGCGGTCGGTGGTGTTGTACGGGATCACATTGGTGCCGACCAGGATCGAGCCGGAAGTCGGCGCGATCGCGCGATCGGACACCGCCCCCGAACCCAGCGCCACGCCGCCCAGCACCGAGACGCCGGTGTTCTGGCCCAGCGCCGTGCCGGATGCTGCCGTGGCGCTGGCGCCGACGCCGGCGGCCAGTGCATTGGCCCCCGTCGCGCCGTTGTTGGCGTAGTTGCCGCCCTGGGTGCCGCCGTCGTTGACGCTGTAGTAGTGGGTGGCATTGGCAGTGACGGTGCTGCTGAGGTTCTCCACCGCCTGGTTGGTGGCAAACAGCTGCGAGCCGTTGACGGCATCCGTGCTGCCGCCATTGACCTGCCCGGCCGCCACATTGGTGATGGTGCGTTCGGCGCCGGGGGCACCGACGCTCACCGTGCTGGTCGGCGTCGCGCCGGCATAGGTGTAGGTGTTGCCGTCGATGGTGCCGCTACCGGTCTGCACCACCGTACCCGTGGTGCTGCCCGCGCCCAGCGCCACGTCACCCACGTTGGCGCCCGCGGTGGCACCGTTGCCGATCGATACCGCATCGGTGGTGGTGGCATTGGACACCGGGCCGATCGCCACGCTGTTGGTGCCGGTGGGCTGCGAATCGGCCAGGGTCGAGTTGGCGTGGAAATACTTGATGCCCGCGCCGTCCACCACGCCGCTGATCTGGTTGAAGATCTGCTGCAGCGAGCTGTAGGTATTGCCGGCATAGGTGATGCTGGTGTTGAGCGTGCCGGTGGTCGGATCGTAGGTGGTGCTGCCGCCGTAGCTGTTGGCGATCGAGTCGCCCAGGTTGGTCACCGTGTTGCCCACGGTGTTCAAGGCCTGGTTGGTCTGGAACAGCTGCGAGCCGTTGATCGCGTCCGTGCTGCTGCCGCTGATGCGGCCGGCGGCGACATTGGTGACGGTGCGCTCGTTGCCGACGCTGCCCACGCTGACCGTGCTGGTCGGGTTGGTGCCGGCGAAGGCATAGGTGGTGCCGTTGATGACGGTGTTGGCCGTGCCCACCGCGGCCGTGGTGGTCGAGCCCGAACCCAGCGCCACGTCATTGGCATTGTTCGCCGTCGCCGCGTTGCCGAACGCCACCGCACCGGCCGCCAGCGCGCTGCTGGCATTGCCCAGGGCCACCGAACCGACGCCCTGCGCATTGTTGCCGTTGCCCAGCGCCACCGCGCCATTGCCGTTGACCGTGTTGTTGGCACCCATGCCCACCGCACCGGTGCCGGAGACCGTATTCGGATCGCCGATCGCCACGGCGCCGTCGCCGTTCACGGTCTGGCCTTCGCCGATCGCCACCGCGCCGGTGCCGCTCTGCACCTGCGAGTTATGGCCCATGGCGACCGAGCCCACGCCCGCTGCCAGCGTGCCGGGGCCGGACGCGACCGAGTTGACGCCCGTCGCACCGTTGTTGGCGTAGTTGGACTGCTGCGTGCCGCCGTCGTTGACGCTGTAGTAGTGGATCGCGTTGGCGACGACGCTGGTGTTGAGCGCGTCGATGGCCTGGGTGGCGGCGTACAGCTGCGAGCCGTTGATCGCATCCGTGCTGCCGCCGCTGATCCGTCCCGCCGCAACGTTGGTGATGGTGCGCTCGGCACCCGGTGCGCCCACGCTCACCGTCGAACCGGGCGTAGTACCGGTGAAGTTGTAAGTCGTGCCGGCAATCGCATAGCTGGCCGTGCCTACCGCCGCGTCGGTCACCGAACCGGCGCCCAACGCCACGCTGCCGGCGAACGCCGCCTGCGTGCCCGCGCCCAGTGCCATCGCCTGGATGCCGTTGGAGGTGGCATTGGTGCCCAGTGCCACGCCATCGGCCAGGTTCACCGTGGCGGTCTGGCCGATCGCCGTGCCGCCAGGAGCGGTCTGCTGCACGATCGCGCCGTTGCCCAGGCCGATGCCGTTGTCGCCGTTCACCGTGGTCTGCGGACCGATGGCGACGGATTCCGCACCGATCGCGGCCGAGTCGGTCGCCGCGGAGTTGGCATGGAAGTACTTGATCGGCGTCACCGAGAACGAACTCATCGCGCCCTTCAGCTGGCGCAGGCTCACCGCATCCTGGTCCTGCGTGCCGTCCGCCAGGTTGGTGATCTGGCGAAAGTCGGTGGCGTTGCCCACCGATACCGCGCCGAGCAGGTTGCGATCCGTGGTGTTGTACGGGATCACATTGGTGCCGACGATGATCGAGCCGGAGGCCGGCGCGATCGCGCGATCGGACACCGCTCCCGCGCCCAACGCGACACCGCCCAGAATCGACACACCCGTGCCCTGGCCCAGCGAGGTGCTGCGGTCTGCCGTGGCGGTGGAACCGACACCCGCGGCCAGTGCGTTGACGCCGGTGGCCCCGTTGTTGGCGTAGTTGCCGCCCTGCGTGCCGTTGTCGTTGACGCTGTAGTAATGCGTGGCACCTGCGGCCACCACGTTGCTCAGGTTGTCCACCGCCTGGTTGGTGGCATACAGCTGCGAGCCGTTGATCGCGTCCGTGCTGTTGCCGTTGATGCGGCCCGCGGCGACATTGGTGACGGTGCGCTCGGCGCCGACCGAACCCACGCTCACCGTGGAATCGGGTCCGGTGCCGGCGAAGGTGTAGGTATTGCCGGCGATCGTGTAGCTGCCCGTACCAACCGCCACGTCCGTCACGCTGCCGGAACCCAACGCCACATCATTACCGTGCACCGCGTTGGCGCCATTGCCCAGCGCCACGCCGCCGTTGACCTGCACGGTGCTGCCGTTGCCAAGGGCGATGGAGCCGGCGCCCACCGCGCTATTGCCGCTGCCGATCGCCACGGCACCCGTGCCGTTGGCCGTATTGTTCGAACCGACCGTGACGGCACCGGTGCCGGTCGCGGAATTCGGATCGCCGATTGCCACCGCGCCATCGCCATTGACCGTCTGGCTCTCGCCCAGCGCCACGGCACCGGTGCCGCCCAGCACCTGCGAGTTGCGACCACCGGCGATGGAGCCGGTGCCGGCGGTGGCGGCGACCGTGTTCGAATCGCCAAAGGCCACGGTCGATGCCGCCAGCGCCTGCGAGAGATTGCCGATTGCGGTCGCATTCGCCGCGGCGGCCTTCGCGCCGGGACCGACCGCCGCAGCATTCGCAGCGGATGCCGTGGCGAATTCGCCAAGCGCAACGCTATTGGTGGCACTGGCGCTGGAGAAGGCGCCAACCGCCGTGGAACCGCTGGCTCCCGATGCCGAGGAGTTGACGCCGATCGCAATACTGCTGGTCGCCGACGCCGCGGTGTTGGTGCCGAGCGCTATGGCATCGCCGCCCGACGAGTTCGCCTGGTAGCCCTGCGCCACGCCCTGGCTGCCCGATGCGGCAGCCCCGACACCCGCCGCCATCGAATTGGATCCGGTGGCACCGTTGTTGAGATAGTTGCCGCCCTGCGTGCCGCCGTCATTCACGCTGTAGTAGTGAATGGGCGTGCTGGACGCCGCGAGGGAGTTCACCGCCTGCGTCACCGCATACAGCTGCGAACCGTTGATCACATCCGTGCTGTTCTGCCCGATGCGGCCGGCGGCGACGTTGGTGATGGTGCGCTCGCTGCCGGCGGCGCCAACGCTGACGGTGCGGGTCGGTGATGTGCCTGCGAAGTTGTAGGTCGTGCCGGCGATGGTGTAGCTGGCCGTACCGACCGCCGTGGTAGTGGTCGAACCCGAACCCAGCGCGACGTCGCCCGCGTTATTGGCCACTGCCGTATCGCCGAATGCCACCGCACCGGCAGCCAGCGCCTTGCTGGCATTGCCCAGCGCCACCGAGCCCTGGCCGATGGCCTGGTTGGTATTGCCGATCGCCACCGCACCAGCCGCCGCTGTCGTGCCGGCGGCGTCGCCGGCCGCAACGTTGTTTGCACCCATCGTCACGGCGCCGTTGCCGTTGGTGATATTCGGATCGCCGATCGCCACCGCGCCATTGCCGGTGACGACCTGGCCCTCACCCAGCGCGACGGCGCCGGTGCCGCCCTTCACTTGCGAGTTGTGGCCGGCGGCGATGGAACCGGTGCCCGAGGCGGCAGCGACCGTGTTGCTGTCGCCAAATGCCACCGTGGATGCCGCCAGCGCCTTGGACGCATTGCCTGCCGCAAAAGCATTGGCAGCACCCGCCGAGGTTCCATATCCGAGCGCCACGCCTTGGGCACCCGAAGCATTGGCCGCACCGCCCATCGCCACGGCATTGGCTGCTCCCGCACTCGCCTGCAAACCGACGGCAACCGCACTGGCCTGCGTTGCCGCAGCCAGAGTGCCCAACGCAACAGCATTGGTACCGGCCGAGTTCGACTGCAGACCCACGGCAATGGCGTTGGCCTGCGTCGCTGTCGATTGGCCGCCCACCGCAATGGCATTATTGCCCGATGCCGCAGCGCCTGCGGTCGCGTTGCCGCCAAGCGCGAGGGCCGCCGCGCCCGTCGCAGCAGCCTGCCGGCCAATAGCCGTCGCATTGGCTTGGCTCGCATTCGCCTGCAAGCCCATGCCGATGCCCTGGTCGCCGGCAACACTCACGTCCGTGCCGATCGCTACGGCGCCTTGCCCGGCTGCACCTACACCGACGGTACGCGCGCCGAGGTAGACCGCATTGAGGTTAGTCGCCAAAGCCTGCCAGCCGACTGCCGTCGCGTGGGTACCGCCAGTGATGGTCGAGCCCGAGCCAAGGGCAAGGGCGTTGTTCGAGTTGACGACAGCGGTCTGGTAGCCGACAGCGATGCTGTTCACCGAATTGGCGTCCACCGAACTGCCCGGCCCGAGCGCCATGGCATTGGTGGTTGAGGCCGCTGCACTGGTGCCGATAGCGATGGAGTTGCCGCCCGTAGCCGTTACGTCGGTACCCATGGCGATCGCACCGCCGGCCGTCGCGCCGGCCGAGCCGGTGCGTGCGCCGATATAGATCGAATTGATTGCGGTCGACAGCGCCTGGAAACCGAGAGAGACGCTGTTCTGTCCGGCCGAGTGCGAGTTGTAGCCCACCGCCAGGCCACCGAGCACGTCGGCATGCGCCAGCGAACCGAGCGCGGTGGCGCCGATGCCGCTGGCCGCGGAACTCAGGCCCATGCACGAAGCCGTGCTGTTATAGGCGTTGTAAGGCGCCCCGCTGCAATCCACCGTCTGCGCATGCGCCGGCAACACCCAAGCGCTCCCGCCCAACGCCGCCAGCCCGAGGAGAAGGCCGGCACTCAATCGATGCCGCGATCGATGGCGCACGGCGCCGTGCGCGCTGCCACCGGGATTGCTGGTGGCCAGCTCCGAAACCACCACGAGCTGGTTCAGCGCGCGGTTCCAGACTTTGCTGTGGATCTTGTTCATTACCATCTCCTCGTTCTTGCATCGGGCGGGGTGCGCAAGGAGCGGCGGCGAACCATGTTGCGGGCGCAAAGCGCTCCGGGCCCGGAGCCATCCAGGCTCCGCGCCGTCGGCGCGCTCGACGCGCGTATTCGGTTTTCCGCGGCCCCGTGTTATCCGCGCGCGGTATGCTCCGCGCGCGTCACGGCAACGGTCTCCGGAATCCGGACCGGATCAGTTGCTCAATCGGGTGGGGCGGCTCGGGGCCGCGGTGATGCGATGGGTTGGAGATTCCCCTGGAACAGCGGGCGCTGGTGTCGCTCCGACTCGACCAACGTCATGTCGATTACTCCTACGTCCTGACCATCTGGATGGATACGAATCCGTTGCGTATGCCGCTTCCCTCCATGGGAAGGCCCCCCTTTCCATCTCTCTTTGGCCTCACCGTTCCAAGCCGCGAAACTACGCGGCAACGGTGACTGCAAGACTGAAGCGCAAGCACTATCCATGAACTTCCGTGCAAGGCTTGATTGCGTTTTTCCACAGAGTGGTTTGCGATTTTCTTTTCACGCTGCGTGCCTTCCGCATCGTGCTCCGCGAGCAAAACCGCTGCACCACTGTCGCTCGGCAACACGCCCCCGCGACGCGAAGGAATGACTCCTCGCATCGACGATCTGCTGCCACTACGCGTTACGCGCGATGCCGCTTTTGAACTGCCCCCTGTAGCACTCCGCTCTGTGAGACCGTGCGCATCGCAGGCCTTTCTTCCGGAAAGGTACGAGGTGCAACGATCGGTTGGCATCGCCGGAAAATTTCAATGCGAATCGTCCGGTGACGCGCACGCGAGATTAGGTCAAGTATTGCGAAAGTTATAGGCGCGATTTTGTCGACTTGCGATGCACGTCACTCAATTTTCGTGCAATGCATAGTTGACGAACTTCTGCGTCATGCCTGGCATGACATTCGCCGAAAGCGCACTCACATAGATGACAGCTGTCTGATGGCCATTCTCATTTAGAGGTCCAAATGAAATGACACGCGCATCTCATATGCCGCGGCAGTCCGCCATGACTTCCGGCCTACATGAAGATTGAAATACAGCCGCAAAGGACGAGGGCTGCCAGGAAAAGACAGCCGCGTTTCAGGGGCACTCGCGCAGCGAGAAGATCCGCTCCATCGGCACCCACTTCTGCCCGGGCTTCGCCCACGGCAGGCGTTGCTGGAAGGTATCCATCAACGATTCCCACGCCTGCACGCGCGGGTTGGCGGCATCGGCGGCGGCCTTGGCGGCGCCGTCGAAGTCGTCCGTCACGTCCATCGCCAGCACCAGGCGATTCCTGGTCCGGAAAATCTCAAGGTCGAGTACGCCTGCTTCGCGGATCGAAGCGACGATCTCCGGCCAGATCTGCCCGGGGCGGTGCCAACGCTCATATTCGGCGATCGACTGCGGATCGTCGTGCAGGTCCAGTGCGAAATACATCCGCGGCACCTCAGCGCTCCACCGCACCGCGCAGGCGCGCGAACAGCAAGATCACCACGAAGCTCGCCGCCGGCACCAGCATGGCGCGCGAGATGCCCGCGGCGTCCGACACCGCGCCCATCGCCGCGGTCAGCACCGCGCCGCCGATGATGGTCATCACCAGCAGGGCCGAGCCAAGCTTGCGCTCGTCATCGCCGCGCCCTTCCACGCCCAGCGCGAAGATCGTCGGGTACATCACCGACATGAAGAAGCTGCAGGCCACCAGCGCACACGCACCGGCCACGCCCGGCACCGCCACCGCGAACACGGTCAGCGCCACGTTCACCGCCGCGAACAGCGCCAGCAACCGGCGCGGCGCGACATAGCGCATCAGCGCGCTGCCGGCAAAGCGCCCGGCCATGAAGCAGGCCAGCGACACCAGCATGTAGTTGGCCGCCAGCTTGGCCGGCGTACCGGGCATGGTCGCCTGCACGTAGCGGATCAGGTAACTCCATACGCCGACCTGCGCGCCCACATAGAAGAACTGCGCCGCCAGCGTGGCGAGGAAACGGCGATCGCCGAGCAGGCGCGCGAGCGCGCCGTGGTCGCGCGGCACGGCGCCCTCCTCCACCGCATGCACGGCGGGAAAACGCGTCAGCAGGATCAGCAGGCCCCAGGCCAGCACCACCAGGCCGATCGCCAGATAGGGCAATTGCACCGCCGCCGTCTCGTGCGCGACGAAGGCGGCGCGCTCTGCCGCGCTCAGCGCCGCCAGCTGCTCGGGCGTGTGCTCGACACCGGAGAAGATGAAATGCTGGCCGATCAGGATGCCGGTGATCGAACCCAGCGGATTGAACGCCTGTGCCAGGTTCAGCCGGCGCGCCGCGCTTTCGCGCGGCCCCAGCAACGTCACGAACGGGTTGGCGGAGGTCTCGAGGAAGGCAAGACCACTGGCGATCACGAACAGCGCGAACAGGAAGAAGCCGTAGGTGCCCTGCTGCGCCGCCGGCCAGAACAGCAGCGCGCCCAGCCCGTACAGCGCCAGCCCGAACACCACCGCACTCTTGTAGCCGAAGCGGCGCATATAGATGCCGGCCGGCATCGCCACCAGGAAGTAGCCCAGGTAGAACGCGCTCTGCACCAGGCCCGCCTGGAAGTCGTTCAGCACGAACGCCTTCTTGAACTGCGGGATCAGCACGTCGTTGAGGTTGTTGGCCACGCCCCACAGGAAGAACAGGCTGACGATCAATGCCAGCGGTAGCGGCGAGCGGCCCGCCGCCCGGGATGAGGACGCCGCCATCGGCGGCATTTCCGTTGTCGTCTGCAAACCGCCCACCCCGCTAGCTGTCGTCCCCGCAGGGACAAGTCGCGACTGATTGTGCAAATATGAACAGCAATTTCACCCGTAGCACAAGATGCAACGCAGCAACGCAGCCCCCGGCGCATGGCAAGGCACGGCGCGCTGAGGCAAGCTTGCCGGTCACGGAGGGGAACTGAAGCATGCCGAAGAAGAGCACACCCAAGTACCGCGCGCCGGCGCTGGACAAAGGCCTGGACATCCTGGAGCTGCTCGCCGGCTCGCACGTCCCGTTGAGCATCGCCGAAGTCTCCGAGGGTGTGGGCCGTTCGCGCGGCGAGATTTTCCGCATGCTGCAGGTGCTGGAAGAGCGCGACTACATCATGCGCGGCGAAGGCGACTCCGGTTACTCGATCACCCCGCGGCTGTTCCGCTTAGGGATGGAGCAGCCGCCGTTGAAGAGCGCGGTGGAAGCGGCCCTGCCGGTGATGCATCGCCTTGCCCACGCGGTGGACCAGTCCTGCCACCTGGTGGTGCCGTCGCGCGAGCAGATCGTGGTGATCGCGCGCATCGACCCGCCCGGCGAGATCGGCCTGGTGGTGCGCGTCGGCCACCGCCGCCCGATGTCGCAGGCGACTTCCGGCCATGTATTGCTGGCGTTCCAGACCGACGAAGTGCAGAAGCTGTGGCTGGACATGATCGCCGCGCACGAGCCGGAGCTGGATCGCAAGAAGCTGCTGCGGCACGCGACGCAGGTGCGTACTCACGGTTACGCCACCGCGGCGAGCCATATCGTCGACGGCGTGACCGACCTGTCCGCGCCGGTGCTGCAGCATGGCAGCGCGGTATGCGCGCTGACGGTGCCCTTCATCGAACGGCGCGCCTCGGCGATCAGCGAGAAGCTGACGCTGGAGCATCTGCGCCAGGCGGCGGCGGACATCTCCGATACGCTGCAGTATGGCGGCCCTTCCCGCGCCGATTGAACGCGTAGGTTGGGGTGAGCCGAAGGCGAACCCCAACGGACCTCACACGTGACCGCCACGTTGGGGTTCGCCTGCGGCTCACCCCAACCTACGCCAGTCGCCGCGCGTTAACGAACGCCAGCATGTCTTTTTCACGCCCTGCCACGCCGTCTATACCGACACTGGCGTACCTGACGCCGCCAGGAGCGCGCCATGCCTTCGTCCCTTCCGCGCTGGTGCATCGTGATCCCCTGCCACAACGAGGAACGCGCCATCGGCGGCGTGCTCAACGGTGCGCAACGGCTGGGCGTGCCGATCTGCGTAGTCGATGACGGCTCCACCGACGCGACCCACAAGATCGTCTCGCGCCACCCCGGCGTGACCTTGCTGCGCCACGATGGCCGCCACGGCAAGGGCGAGGCGCTGCGCACCGGCCTGCGCGCCGCGCGGCAGAGCGGTTTCGAAGCGGTGTTGACCATGGACGGCGACGGCCAGCACCAGGCCGACGATGTGCCGTACATGCTGGCGGCGGCCAAGCGCCATCCCGGCAGCCTGGTGATCGGCGCGCGCATGCTCGACACGGAACGCCAACCGCGCGCAAGGCACCTGGCCAACCGCGTGGCCGACTGGGGCATCTCCTGGGCCTGCGCGCGCGGCATCGCCGATACGCAGAGCGGCCAGCGCTGGTATCCGCCCGCCGTGCTCGAGATGGCCGACACCACCACCGAAGGCTTCGCCTACGAAGCATCGCTGCTGATCCGCGCCTGCCGCGAGGCCGGCGTCGACGTCGTCTCCGTGCCCATCCCCTCGCGCTACGGCGCGCAATTCCGCCACAGCCATTTCCGTCCGCTGCTGGACGTGGCCCGCATCACCTGGGCCACTTCAAGGCATCTGTTCGGCTATGGCCAGCTGCGCGAAAGCTATCGCCTGGCGCAGGAACGCCATGCCCTGGTCGAACACCACCGCGTACGCATGGCCGCCGACGGCGTCCATCTCAGCGCCGGCCTTCCCGGGGGACCCGGCTGACCAGCTCTTCGACGCTGGGCGTCTTCATGCCCAGCGTCTCGTGCAGGTGCTCCAACACCCGGCGGTTGCGCGCCGGCGTCTGGCTGGCGATGCCATCGCGCACCACCGCCACCTTGTAGCCATGCACGTGGGCATCCAGCGCCGTGGTAAGCACGCAGGCGTCACCCGCGATACCCGCCAGCACCAGCTCCTCCACCAGCAAGTGTTCGAGCAATGCCGGCAACTGGGTCCGGTAGAACGCCGAATGCCGCGACTTGAGCAGCCGCACGTCCCCTTGCCTGGGCATCAACGCATCGGCCGCTTCGCGCGAAACCGGGTGTCCGACTTCGCGGGTGTAGGCGATGACACCGTGCATATCCTCGTGCCAGCAATCGAAGTTGTCGTTGACAAAGACCACCGGCACACCCCAGCCGCGGAAGTGTTCGAGCAGCAGCACGAGCATGGGAATCACCGGCCGGAACTGCTCGGCCAGCGCGACACCGCCTTCGAAGCGGAAGTCGTTGAACACGTCGATGATCAGCAGCGCCTGGCGGTGGGGTTGGACCATGGCGGTCTCCGGGTGACGAGCGTGCGCACGGTGGCATTGGGGGGATCAATGGGGTGTGCAGAGGATGGCGGCTTCGCTCGCGCATGCACAAATGGTCAGGCCAAGTGGTGTGCTTCTTCTCGCATGCATAAGCGTTCCCCCTCGCCCCGCCCCCTCCCAGGGCGGGGCGAGGGGAAAGAGCTCGCGGCGCAGCCTGCGGCGTTCCGCTTGTGCGCTTTTGCTCTGGCTTTTGCTCTGGCTCTTGATCTTCAACCCCCTTGGCGCGGCGGTGAGGGCTGGACGATGAGGCCCCGAAGGGGGCGAGGACAGGAGTCCTCGCCTTTTTGACGGGACA